>CAWCRR010000044.1:0-574346 GCA_963797825.1 uncultured Verrucomicrobiae bacterium | reverse complement strand
ACCATGCTGGTACGCGCCTCGCAGGCGCATCAGGCGCTGATGGTCGAACATTTGTCGCCGCTGAACCCGGCCTACCAGCAACGGCTGGCCGCGGTTCGGGGCCTGTTCGCCGCGCGCTTCAGCCTGCCCGACGCGCTGGAGCGGGCGCGTGATTTTCTTTATCAATCGCTGCTCCGGCAGGCGGATTACTGGTCGTTTGTGAATCTGTTCTTCGTGGTTGCCTGCCTCTGCGCGCTGTGCGTGTTGTGCGTGTTCGTTTTTGAAAAGCCCAGGCAGATCCACGCCGTGGCGCTGGCGGAATGAATGGTAATGATGAAACAAATCCTTCTCATTGACCGGGAATTCGGCGCGGGCGGCAGCGCCATCGGCGCAAAACTCGCCGCGCGACTGGACTGGAAATTGTTCGACGACAGGATTGAGCGAGGAAATCGCGCGGCTGGCGAAAATTCCGGTCGAAGTCTGCCAGCGGCGTGAGGAACGCACCGACCCGTGGCTGCAACGGTTGATCAATCTGATTTGGAAGGGACGTTTTGACCGGAACCTGCCGTCGCCGGATCTGGCCATTTTGGATTCGACCGGCTGGTTTCCATCGTTCAAAGAGTCATCGAACAAGCGGCGGAAAAAAACCCTGCGTCATTGTTGGCCGCGGCGCGCCGTATTTTCTCCGCAACCGCACCGACACGTTCTCCGTGTTTTCTGTATGCCTCGCGCGAAATCAAATTTCGCCGGATTCTCAAACGCGTTGGCAATGAAAAGGAGGCCGTCGAATTGCTGGACAGCATGGACGAAGACCGCCGGAAGTTCGTGAAACATTACTTCGGCCATGAATGGCCGAACCGCCAGCTCTTCCATGCCATGCTTAACACCGGCGTCGGCGATGACATCACCATTGAGACGATTCTGAATTTGCTGAACGCCGTCAATCGAAGCGAGGAGGCGGGCAAAACATGAGACCGGCAATGGTCATGGCGGCAATGTGTCTGGCTCTCCTCGCCGGTTGCGCCGTGGGGCCGAACTATCAGCAGCCGAAGACGAGCGCATCGGCACAATGGACCTCGCCTCTGGCCGGTGGCGAAACAAACGGCCCGGCCGACCTTGCCGCCTGGTGGAAGAATTTCAACGACACCAATCTGGATTCGCTCATGACGATGGCGGTCGAATCCAATCTCACGCTTCGCATTGCCGAAGCCCATGTGCGCGAAGCCCGGGCCGAACGGGACGTGGTCGCCGGCAGTTTCTGGCCTTCGGTTGGAAGCTTCAGGCTCTATTCGCGGAATCGTTTTGGGCAAACAGTTTTCCGCCGCTGGCCGCTTCGGCGTCCCGTTGGATTACAATCTTTACAACGCCGGTTTTGACGCCGCCTGGGAACTCGACATTTTCGGCGGCACCCGGCGGGCCGTGGAAGCCGCCAATGCTGAAATCGGCGCTGCGGAATCCAGCCAGCGCGACGTGCTGGTCTCGCTGCTGGCGGAAGTCGCGCGGAATTACATCGGCGCGCGCGGATACCAGCAACGCCTCGCCATCACACTTCAAAACATCCAGGTCCAGCAGGAAATCCTGGACCTGACCAGCAACCGCTTTGAAAACGGGCTGAGCAGCGATCTCGACGTTCAGCAGGCCACGGCAGTTGCTGACCGCGACCGAGGCGGAAGTGCCTTCGCTGGAAACAGGCTTTCGATCAATCCGTCCATCATCTGGCCGTGCTGCTGGGCCAGCCGCCGGGCGCGTTGATGAACGAAATGTCCGTCGAAAAACCGATTCCGCTTACGCCGCCGGCCGTGCCGGTGGGTTTGCCGTCGGATTTGCTGCAGCGCCGGCCCGACGTGCAACGCTCCGAACGCGAACTGGCCGCCGCCACGGCGCGCATCGGCGCCGCCAAGGCGGATTTGTTTCCGAAATTTTCGCTGACGGGGTTTGCCGGCGTGGAAAGCACTTCGACGAGATAATTTGTTTGATTACGCCAGCCGGTATTGGTCCGCCGGCCCGACGGTGCAATGGGAACTCTTTCAGGCCGGCAGCATCCGGGCCAACGTCCGCGTCCAGAACGCCCGCCAGGAACAGGCGCTGGATGCCTACCAGCAAACGGTGCTGGTCGCACTGGAGGATGCCGAGAACGCGCTCACCGCCTATGCCAGGGAACAAACCCGGCGCGAATCGCTGTCGCAATCGGTGCAGGCGAATGAACAGGCGTTGGAACTGTCCACCCAGCTTTACAACAACGGCCTGGCGGATTTCCTGCATGTGTTGGATTCCGAACGCTCGCTTTACGCGGCGCAGGATGCGCTCGTGCAAAGCGATCAAGCCGTTTCTCTGGATCTGGTGCAGCTTTACAAGGCCTTGGGTGGTGGATGGCAGGACCAAACAAACTCGATCTCTCGATGGAGGGCGTCCTTCTGCAGGCGGCGGAAATAGCAATTCCAATCTATGAGTGAAACCAGCCAATTTCTCATAGACCACGGCCTGCCTCTCGTTTTCGCCGCGGTGTTTTTGGAACAGATGGGACTGCCGCTTCCGGCAATCCCCTGGCTGCTGGCTGCCGGCGCACTTTCCGCAACGAAGCAATTTAATATGCCTCTGGGAATCGGAGCGGCCGTCGTTGCCTGCCTTGTCGCAGATGCATTCTGGTTTTATCTGGGGCGGCTTCGCGGCAACCAGGTGCTCGGCTTCCTCTGCCGGATATCGCTGGAGCCGGACTCGTGCGTCCGCCGAACGCTGAACGTGTTCACGCGTTACGGAATGCCGGGCGTGGTGGTCGCAAAATTCCTGCCGGGCATGAGCACAATCACGCCGCCGCTGGCGGGAATGTCGGGAATCAACGCCGGGCGGTTCCTGCTTTTTGACGGGCTGGGCTCCCTGCTTTACGGAGGCGTATTCCTCCTGTTGGGCTATTTCTTCAGCCATCAGATCGCTCAAATCGGCATGGCTATTGCCCACATTGGGGGCAGTGCTTTAAGCCTCCTGCTCGCCATCTCGGCGCTCTATATCGCCTACAAATACTGGCAGCGGCAGCGCCTGCTGCATGAGTTGCGCATGGCGCGGATTACCGTGGAGGAATTGCGCCAGAAATTGGAAGCTGGCGAAAACCCGGTCATCCTTGATTTGCGTTCCCGGACCGAGTTGGAATTAAATCCGTCCGTCATCAGCGGCGCAGTTCATCTTGACTTGGAAGAATTCACCGGGCGCCATCACGAGTTTCCTCATGACCGGGACATTATTGTCTATTGTTCCTGCCCGAACGAAGCGACCAGCGCGCGAGTGGCGTTGCAATTACACCGCAAAGGTTTTACCCGGGTCCGGCCATTGTTGGGCGGAATTGACGCCTGGCGGAAAAATAATTTCCCCGTGGAAGAATGGGCAACGACGGTGATAACCGCGGCACCCGGCCCGTTGGTTGGGGGGACCAACACCCATCAAGTCAAAATCAGGACCCCGAAAATGAACCACTCCGAAAATCATTTCGCGTTTGGCGAGCCAGGCATTGAACCGCGCTGGACTTCGAGTGCCAAAGAAGGCGTGGGCACCGCGTATCATACCAGTTGCCGGCTCTGGTTCACGATCAGCCACGGCATCATCAATGAAATCTATTACCCGCACGTTGACCAGCCGAACACGCGCGATTTTCAATTCCTCATCACCGACGGTGAAACTTTTTGCCATGAGGAAAAGCGCGACCTGGACCATCAGGTTGAATACCCAGAGCACGACTGTCTCTTTTACCGGCTGACGAATTCAGACCCGGAGGGACGCTACCGGCTGGTGAAGCACGTGCTGACCGATCCGCATCGGTCGGTTTTGCTCGTGCATACCAAGGTTGAAATTTTTGATGAATCTTTGCAGCGGAAAGCTGCGTCTTTACGCCTTGCTGGCGCCGCAAGGCGCAGACAATTCCGCACGGTGTTGTGAAATCGGCGGCAGCGCATTGATCCACGCCCAGCGGGAAGAGGTTCATATGGTGATGGCCTGCAGCCCTGGGTTCACCCGCCGCTCCGTCGGCTATGTTGGCGCCAGCGATGGTTGGCAGGATTTGATGGACAACTTCAAAATGGACTGGGAATTCCGCGCCGCTGAAAAAGGCAACGTCGCTTTGACGGGAGAAATTAACTTGCCCGCCAGCGGTGAATTCACCATCGCCATTGCCTGCGGCGGCAGTTATCCAGAGCACCGTCGCCAAGTTGCTGCAATCGCTGGCTGACCCGTTTGAAACCCATCGCCAGGGGTATGTCCGCCAGTGGCAGCGCGCGGTGGTGAATCCGAAATTCGATTTCAGCGATGACACTTGCGACGGCGGCGGAATGTATCGGTTAAGCCGGTGCGTTTTGCTGGCGCACGAAGACAAGCTTTTCCAAGGCGCAATGGTCGCCTCTATGAGCATTCCCTGGGGCGAAACCAAATCGGAAAACGACCGGGGCGGGTATCATCTGGTCTGGACCCGTGACCTGGTGCAAAGCGCGACAGCGCTCCTGGCGACCGGCCAAACCGGCACGCCGCTGCGCGCCTTGATCTGGCTGGCAGCCATTCAGCATAAGGATGGCAGTTTTCCGCAGAATAGTTGGATTGATGGAACCGCCTATTGGTCGGGTGTGCAACTCGATGAAATCGCCGCGCCGCTGTTGCTGGCCTGGCGTCTTTACCAACATGAAGTTTCGCTGAACCTTTTCAATCCCCGCGTGATGATGGTGCGGGCTGCGGCCTATCTTATCTTGCAAGGGCCGGTCACCTGTCAGGAAAGATGGGAGGAAAACGCCGGTTACTCGCCTTCAACGCTGGCTACGGTCATCGCCGCGCTCGTCTGCGCGGCAGAACTTGCCAGGGAACATCATCAGGAAAAAGCGGCTGACTTCATTTTGGCCTATGCTGACTGGTTGGCGGCACATCTCGAGGAATGGACTGGTCACGACGAAAGGCGAATTGGTCGCGGATTTTCCACGCCATTACATCAGGATCAATCCCACCGATTCTCATTCGCCCGATCCTCATGCGGATCCGAACACAACGATGATTCAACTGGCCAACGGCGGTGGCCTTCATCCGGCGCGGAATGTGGTGGGCGGCGATTTTCTTCATCTGGTCCGGCTCGGCATCCGGGGTCCGAATGATCCAATCATTCTCGATTCAATCAAAGTCATTGACCGCGTGATTAAACGTGACCTGCCGCAAGGCCCCGGCTGGCGCCGCTACAATCACGATGGCTACGGACAGAAGGACGATGGCAGCGCGTTTGACGGAACGGGTGTGGGCCGTTGCTGGCCGATTTTAACCGGGGAACGCGGCCATTACGAACTGGCAGCAGGTCGTGATCCGAAGCCGTTCATCGCGGCGATGGAAAAATTTGCCAACGAAGGCGGAATGCTCAGCGAACAACTTTGGGACGCGGAAGATCTGGAGGACAGCTGCATGAAACGCGGCTTGCCGACCGGCGCGGCGATGCCGCTTTGCTGGTCGCACGCCGAATATATTTCACTCGTGCGCAGCCGGCATGACGGTGTTTGCTTTGACCGGGTTGAACCGGCGTTTCAACGTTACGTGGCCAACCCGGTGCCGAGCCGTCACGAGATTTGGAGCCTTCGCCACTCACTTGCAACGAATGCCCTCACGGGAAAATTCTGCGAATCATCCTGCCAGAAGACGCAACCGTCGTCTGGTCAACGGATGGCTGGATGCAAGCACCAACAGAGCGACACCAGCCATGAGGGCGTGTTGAACCTGTGGTTCGCGGACTTTCCGACTGCGCACTGGCCGGCCAATTCCGTGATTGAATTCACATTCTTTTGGAAGCGTGAGCAGCGATGGGAAGGCAGGAACTGGCAAGTGAAGGTGCTATGAATGCCGCGAGCTGCACAAAGTGACTTGGACACCGACCTGCAATTCGGGCCTCCCGGCTCGGCTCGCGTGACGCTTCGTGGCCGGTTGAATGCGCAAACAACTGTGACTTGCTGGGACCAGCCTGGAACAGAGGTTGCGGGGCGCGAAGCTTGAAAAACTCGAAGTGGACGCGAGCGGTCTGCGAGTCTGTGATGGCGCGGGGCTGGCTTTGCTTCGTTACTTGAACATGGGGCGAATGACGCCGGGAGCCACCGTTTCGGTGAGTGGGTTGGAGACAGGTTTGGAACAAATCTTTCGCGGATTCACCCAGGAGGACTACGAAGCATTTCGTCCGCCAACGCGAGTTAAATGCCACCCTCTGCCCGAAGAAGTGGGTTGCGCTGTCCGGCAGGCGGCCTCGGATTTGCGCGATCAGGTCGAATTTCTTGGAAGCATCACCGGCAACTTGTTGCCGACTCTCCTGAATCGGAAGCGAATGCGCTGGCCGGAAGTCCGCCGGGTGTTTGAATCTGCTGGCGCGAACGCCGTTCCCATCGTTTCGCTGGTCAGCATCCTGGTCGGCATGATCATCGCCTTTGAAGCCGCCCAACCGTTGGCGCAGTTCGGCGCGCAAATCTTTGTGGTGAACATGATCGGGCTGGTGATGGTGCGCGAACTCGGGCCTCTGCTTGCGGCGGTCCTGCTGGCGGGGCGCTCCGGTTCGGCGTTTGCGGCGGAAATTGGCACGATGAAAGTCAACGAGGAACTGGATGCGCTGCAAACCCTTGGTCTGGATCCGATCCGTTTTCTGGTCATTCAGCGCATCACGGCCGCAATTTTGCTGACGCCGCTGCTGACCTTTTACGCAAGCTTTCTGGGTGTCGTTGGCGGCGTATTGGTTGCGCTTTGTCTGGGGTTTCCCCTTGTCGCTGATTTTTCACCAACTGACCTCCGCCGTCCGATTGAGCGATGTCGCCTTGGGCGCGGCCAAGGGCGTGGTGTTTGGAGCGATTGTCTCCGCCGTCGGCTGCTTGCGCGGATTGCAGACGCAACAAGGCCCGAGCGCGGTCGGGGTTTCGACCACGCGCGCGGTGGTGACGAGCATCGTGCTGATCGTCATCGCCGACGCCATATTTTCCATTCTTTTTTTTGTCCTGAAACGATGAACGCCACCAGATGAAATCATCATCACCGTGCGCAACCTCAAAGTTGGGTATGGAGAAAATGTCATTCTCCAGAACATCAATTTTGAGGTGCGGCACGGTGAAGTGTTTGTGATTTTGGGCGGTTCGGGCAGCGGCAAGAGCACGCTGCTGAAGAACCTGATCGGGCTTTATACGCCGCTGGAAGGCGAGGTATGGATTGAAGGAGGCAATCTCGTCACGGCCAGCGGCGACGAGCGCCGGCACCTGCTGCGAAAATTCGGGGTCACGTATCAGAGTGGCGCCTTGTTCGGCTCGATGAGCGTCCTGGAAAACGTGCGGCTGCCGCTGGATGAGTTGATCAGGCCTCCCCGAACCGTTGAAAGAATTGGCGGCGCTCGCCAAGTTGAAACTGGTCGGGCTTGCCGCGGCTGCCCAGAAGTTGCCGTCCGAGTTGAGCGGCGGCATGCAGAAGCGGGCAGCCATTGCGCGGGCGATGGCGCTGGACCCGCGAATTCTGTTCCTGGATGAGCCATCGGCCGGATTGGATCCGGTGACGTCGGCGGACTTGGATCTTCTGATCAAGGAACTGGCCCATCATTTCGGCATCACCTTTGTCATCGTGACGCATGAACTGGCCAGCATCTACGAGATTGCCGACCGCGTCATCATGCTCGACAGCCACACCCGGACGATCATCGCCGAGGGCCAGCCCGCTGAACTGCGTGATCACTCTGCCGATCCCTGGGTGCGCCGCTTTTTCAACCGCCAACCGGATGCGGTCGCGTCCGGACTCCACCTCTAAAAGCCATGAGCCAACCCATCAACAATTTCAAGCTCGGATTGTTCACCCTTGGCGGAGTGGCGTTTATTGGTCGCGGGCCTTCTGGCCTTTGGCGCGAGGAGTTATTTTCAACCGACGAGTGAGTTTGAAACCTACATCAAGGAGACGTGACCGGATTGGAAGTTGGCTCCGCCGTGGAACTGCGGGGCGTGCGCGTGGGGAAAGTCACCGGCATTGATTTTTCCTGGACCGAATATCAGCCGACCCAGCCCAGCTATATCGTGGTGGATTTCGAGATGCGCAACGACATTGCGCCCGGCTCGCCCGGTGCCGCGCAAAATGAGTTGCTCCAATCCGCCATCAAGCGGGGCCTCCGGGCGCGCGTCAAAGCCAAAGGCATCACCGGCACCAGCGTCCTCTCGCTCGAATATGTCAACCCGACTGAAAACCCGCCGGTGCAGGTGCCTTGGACCCCGAGATACACTTACATTCCGTCCGCCCCCGGCGAATTCGGCGAGTTGCTCGCCTCCGTGGAGAAAACGCTGCACAACGTCGAGAGCCTCGATTTCAACGCCATGAACCAACTTCTGCTGGGCGACTTGAAATCGGCGGGCCAGGTCCTGGATAACGCGAGGCAACTCGATTTTGGTGAGTTGAGCACGAATGCCGATTCGTCTGCTGACCGATTTACGGGGCAGCAATACCAAACTGAAGTCCCTTCATCCAAGACACCGACAGCACGGTTCAAAAGGTGAAGCTTGGAGAGACTGATCGCACGATTTGGACAGCCTCGTTGGCCAATTGCAGGACGTTGTCGCAAGAGTGGAGCCGGGCGTGACCAACATTGATTTTAACGCGTTGAACCAGACGCTCACGAATGCCCGGCAAACCATCCAGTGACATGGATGACGTTCTGGCCGAACTGAAACAATATCCATCCGGGTTTCTTTTCGGAAAACCGCCAGCGCCAATGAAAGGGGTGGAAACCTCCGGAACACGATGAAACATCACGAACATTTCAGCGACAGGACATCTTCCTTCCTCGGCTCTCGATGGGTCGTGTGGATTTCCTCTGCCATCCTTTTGACGTTTTCATCTACGTTCTGCGGTTGTGTGTCAAGGCCGGCTTTGAACGAGCAGACTTTCGCCTTCAGCACACCGGCGTTGCCTGCCACCAACATCGTTGCGAATGGCCGTGCCCTCGAAATCAGGACCCTGCAAATCGCGCCTCCCTTTGACGGACGCCCGCTGATTTATCGAACGGGAGAGTTTTCTTACCAGCGCGATCCTTATGCCGAGTTCTTGGGTCTGCCAGCGAAAGTATTGGCCGGCCCCATAAGTGAGATGCTCCGCCGGGACGGCGGCTTCAGTGAGGCCGTCCAGCCGGGCAGCGCGGTTCCACCGGACACGCTGGTTGAGATTAACATCTCCCAACTCTTTGGAGATATTCGCAAACCACGGAGTCCCCAGGCGGTCATGGCAATGCAGGTGACATTCATCGCCGCAACCAACGCGCTGCCCGGGAAGGTCATCCTTCAACAAAATTATTCGCGCCGGATTCCCATAAGCTCGACAACTCCTGCCGCTCTAATGGAAGGTTGGAACCGTGCTTTGATCGGCATTTTGGCTGATGCGACATCAGACTTCCGAAATCGCGGAACGCAAGGACAAGGACACAGGAGAAATAGTGATAATTTGACGCAAAAAATATCAGGAACACCATGACGACACTTCCATCAATATATTTGGCGCGCCATGGCGAAACGGCTTGGAGCCTTACTGGCCAACATACCGGACTCACCGATCTGCCGTTGACAGAGCAAAGCAAACGCAATGCCCGGCTGTTGGGAGACCGCTTGAATGGAATGGTCTTCGTAAAGGTGTTCAGCAGTCCGTTGCAGCGTGCCCAGCGAACTTGCGAACTGGCTGGCTTCGGCAATGCAGCCGAAGTGGACCGCAATCTGGTCGAATGGAATTACGGCGATTACGAAGGTCTTCGGACGCCGGACATCCACGCGAAACGTCCCTGCTGGCAACAGTTCCTCGACGGTTTCCCCGGCGGAGAATCGCCGGAGCAAATCAGTGCGCGAGCTGATGGAGTCGTGAGCCGCCTGCGTACGGTCAATGGCCACGTGCTCGTTTTTTCGAGTGGACACTTCCTGCGCGTGCTCGCGGCTCGCTGGCGGGGGCTTGAGCCTGCCGCCGGAAAATATTTTATTTTGAACACCGCCAGCGTGAGTGCGCTCGGATATGAGAACAACCTGTCGCAACCGGCGATTCGGTTGCGGAACGACACGTCCCATTTGGACGACGAACCGAACAAGGAGTCAAAGATATGAAAGCAACGCAACTGCTGCACAACCTGGGCCAGAGCCTCTGGCTCGACAACATCACCCGCGACCTGCTGAACAATGGCACGCTCGAACATTACATTAAAGATTTCTCGGTAACGGGGCTGACTTCGAACCCGACCATCTTCGATCACGCCATCAAGAACAGCACGGCCTACGACGCCGGAATTCGTGTATGTCAGAACCGCGGCAAATCGGGCGAAGAACTTTTCTTCAATTTAGCCATCGAGGATTTGGTGAGGGCCGCCGATTTGTTTCGTCCAATCCATGATCGGACAAATGGCGTGGACGGCTGGGTTTCACTGGAGGTATCGCCACTCCTCGCTTACGACACAATCACGACGCTCGCGGCTGCAAAAGACCTCCACCAATACGCCGGACGACCTAATCTGTTCATAAAAATTCCCGGCACCAAGGAAGGTTTGCCGGCCATCGAAGAAGCGATTTTTGCCGGCGTGCCGATCAACGTCACCCTGCTGTTTTCGCGTGAACACTATCTGGCCGCCGCTGATGCGTTTATGCGCGGGGTCGAACGCCGGATTGAGGCGGGTTTGAATCCACACGTCGGCTCCGTGGCTTCAGTCTTCATTAGCCGTTGGGACGCCGCCGTGGCGGGAAAGGTCCCGGCGGAATTAAACAATCAATTGGGCACTGCCGTCGCCAGCCAGACCTACAAGGCGTATCGTGAACTGCTCGCTTCGCCCCGCTGGCAACGCGCCTTTAGCGCGGGCGCACGGCCGCAGCGTTTGTTGTGGGCCAGCACCGGGACGAAAGATCCAAAAGCTTCCGATGTTCTTTACGTTAAAGCATTGGCAGCTCCTTACACGGTGAACACGATGCCGGAAGAAACTTTGAAAGCCCTTGCCGACCATGGCGAAATCGATTCCATCATGGCCGCCGACGGTGGCGACTGTGAAAAAGTTTTGGGGCAATTTAACGAGGCTGGCATAGACTCAGACGTTTTGGCAGCCCGGTTGCAGGATGAAGGAGCCAAGTCGTTTGTGAAATCGTGGAATGAATTGATGACCGTGATTGAATCCAAGTGCGGCGCGCTCAAACAGGCTGCGTGATGAAATGAATCGCCTTATGAACATATTGGTTATTGATATCGGCGGAACGCACGTGAAAGTTCTGATGAACGGTCAGAAAAATCACCGGCAATTTGATTCCGGACGGGGGCTTACTCCGAAACGGATGGTTGCAAAAGTCCGGCAGCTTGTGGCGGACTGGAAATATGACGTCGTGTCCATCGGTTTTCCCGGCCCCGTCGTTCACAATCGTCCGATGTCGGAACCGTGGAATCTGGGAAAGGGGTGGACCGGATTCAAATTCGGAGCGGCGTTCAAGCGGCCGGTCAAGGTGATCAATGACGCGGCGATGCAGGCGTTGGGAAGTTATCGCCGCGGCAAAATGCTCTTTCTGGGCTCGGCACCGGCCTCGGTTCCGCCTTGATTGTTGACGGCATTGTCGAGCCGATGGAACTGGCTCACTTGCCTTACAAAAAAGCAACTTTCGAGGACTACGTCGGACTTCGCGGCCTGGAAAAATACGGCAAGAAGAAGTGGCGGCGCCATGTCGCGGACGTCGTCGAGCGCCTGGTCGCCGCGATTGAACCCGATGAGGTGGTTTTGGGCGGCGGCAATGTCCACAAATTGAAAAAGTTGCCGCCCGGTTGCCGCGCCGGCGATAATGACAACGCATTTGAGGGGGGATTTCGTTTGTGGAACCCGGCCAAAGCATCCACCCGTTCAAACAAACCGTTGAAAGGAATCATCAACATGAAATCAAATCTCAAACCACTCACACAACGCGCCGCCTGGAAATCACTCGCCGCGCACGGCAAACAAATCAAAAAACTTCATCTGCGGAAATTGTTCGCGGACGACGCCAAACGCGGCGAACGGTTCACCGCCGAGGCCGCCGGCCTGTTTCTGGATTACTCCAAAAATCGCATCACGGAAAAAACCTTGAAGTTGCTGCTGCAACTGGCCAGGGAATCCAATTTGCGCGCCAAAATGGACGCGATGTTCGGCGGCGAAAAAATCAACGTCACGGAAAATCGTGCCGTGTTGCATATCGCGTTGCGTGCACCCAAGGGCTCGACCATCTTGGTTGACGGCAAAAACGTCGTGCCTGAAGTCCATGCCGTGCTCGACAAAATGGCGGTTTCGCCAACCGCGTCCGCAGCGGCGAATGGAAGGGACACACCGGCAAACCGCATCCGGAACGTCGTCAACATCGGCATCGGCGGCTCCGATCTCGGACCCGTGATGGCTTATGAGGCGCTCCGCCATTACAGCGAGCGGAAGCTGACATTCCGTTTCGTGTCGAACGTGGACGGCATTGATTTTGTGGAGGCAGTTCATGACCTCGATCCGGCGGAAACGCTGTTCATCGTTTCCTCCAAAACTTTCACCACGCTGGAAACCATGACCAACGCGGAAACCGCGCGGACCTGGCTGCTCAATGGACTCGGCGGCGACAAAAAGGCCGTGGCAAAACATTTCGCGGCGGTTTCCACCAATGCCGAAAAAGTTTCCGCCTTCGGCATTGATACGGCGAACATGTTCGGTTTCTGGGACTGGGTGGGCGGGCGCTATTCGATGGATTCGGCCATCGGGCTTTCGACCATGCTGGCCATCGGGCCGGAAAATTTTCGCGCGATGCTCGACGGTTTTCACGCAGATGGATGAACATTTCCGCACCGCGCCGTTTGAGAAAAACCTGCCGGTGCTCATGGGCCTGTTGGCGATTTGGAACAACGACTTTTTCGACGCCCACACCGTGGCGGTTTTGCCTTACGAGCAATACCTGAAACGCTTTCCGGCCTACCTGCAGCAGTTGACGATGGAGAGCAACGGCAAGCACGTCACGCTCGAAGGCAAGCACGTCAACTACGACACCGGCCCGATTTTCTGGGGCGAACCGGGCACCAACGGCCAGCATTCGTTCTACCAGTTGATTCACCAGGGCACGCGGCTGATTCCGTGCGACTTCATCGCGTTCGGCCACGCGCTTACGCCGTTGGGCCGGCATCATGATATGCTGCTGGCGAATGTGTTTGCCCAGGCGGAGGCGCTGGCTTTTGGCAAAACACCGGAGCAAGTCAAAGCGGAAGGCACGCCGGATTGGCTGGTGCCGCACCGGGTATTTGAAGGCAATCGTCCGTCGAACACGATTCTTGCCGAGCGGTTGACACCGGAAATTCTCGGCGCGCTGGTGGCGCTTTACGAGCACAGCGTCTTCACGCAGGGCGTCATCTGGAACATCAATTCGTTCGACCAATGGGGCGTGGAACTGGGCAAGGCCCTGGCCCAACGCATCATTCCCGAATTGGAAAGCGAGACGGAGCCCAAGCTCAAACATGACAGTTCAACCAACAACCTGATCCGGCGTTACCGGAAAATGAAAAAGGGATTATGAATTCCACAGCCTGAAAGAACAACAGCAGCGCAAAATCAAAACGCAGCCCGGCTTCCTTGCCGCGCTGGACCAAAGCGGCGGCAGCACGCCCAAGGCGTTGCAAGCCTACGGCATCAAGGAAGGCGCCTGGTCCAACGAAGAAGAAATGTTCGCGCTGGTCCATCAGATGCGCGCGCGCATCATCACCAGCCCCAGTTTCAATGGCGACCGGATTCTGGGCGCGATTCTTTTTGAAGGCACGATGGACCGGGACATTGAAGGTCAGCCCACGGCCGATTATCTCTGGAACAAAAAGCGTGTCGTGCCGTTTTTGAAAGTGGACAAGGGGCTGGCCGACGAGAGCGACGGCGTCCATTTGATGAAACCCATGCCGGGCTTACCGGCGCTGCTGAACAAGGCCAGCGCAAAGCAAATCTTCGGAACCAAAATGCGCTCCGTCATCAATCAGGCCAACGCGGCTGGCATCAAGGCCGTGGTTCGGCAGCAATTCGAAGTGGCAGCGCAGATTCTGGCGGCGGGCCTCGTGCCGATCATTGAGCCTGAAGTTGACATTCATTGCCCGGATAAGAAAGGAGCCGAGGCGCTGCTCAAGGCGGCGCTCAAAGAAATGCTCGACATGCTCCCAGCGGACCGATTGGTCATGCTCAAGCTTACACTGCCGGAGCTGGACGATTTTTACGCCGAGTTTGTCACCCACCCGAAAGTTTTGAAAGTGGTCGCGCTGTCGGGAGGCTACTCACGCGAGGAAGGCAACGGTCGGCTTCGCAGAAATCACGGCGTCGTGGCTAGCTTTTCACGGGCGCTGGTCGAGGGTTTGTCGGCCCGGCAATCCGACGCAGGACTTCGACGCCTTGCTCGATTCGGCCATTCAAAGCATTTACGAGGCGTCCACGACGAAGACGGACGCGAAGATTCGGTGAACATCAAATTATCAACACGAAAGGAGTAAAAATATGCAACTCGGAATGGTGGGACTGGGCCGGATGGGCGCCAACATGGTCCGGCGGCTGATCAAGGGCGGACATCAATGCGTGGTTTATGACCGCGCGCCGCAGGCGGTGAAGGATTTGGTCAAGGAGAAGGCGGTGGGCGCCGTTTCAGCGGCCGACTTTGTGAAGACAATTGACGAAGCCGCGCGCGGTCTGGCTGATGGTGCCGGCAGCAGTGGTGGACCAGACCATCGCCGAGTTCGTGCCGCTGCTTGAAGCGGGGAGACATCCTCATTGACGGCGGCAATTCGTATTACGTGGACGACATCCGGCGGGCGAAAGAACTGGCGGCAAAAAAAATTCATTACGTGGACGTAGGCACCAGCGGCGGCGTTTGGGGTTTGGAACGCGGCTATTGCATGATGATTGGCGGAGAAAAGGAAGTGGTGCAGCATCTCGATCCGATCTTCGCCACGCTGGCACCGGGCATCGGCAACATTCCGCGCACGCCGGGACGCGAGAAAACTTGGCGGCACCGCCGAACAAGGTTATCTGCATTGCGGTCCCGAACGGCGCCGGGCATTTCGTCAAGATGGTTCACAACGGGATTGAATACGGCATCATGGCCGCCTACGCCGAAGGCTTGGGCGTGTTGAAATCCGCCAACGCAGGGAAGCGACAAAGCGAAGCCGATGCCGAAACGACGCCATTGCGCAACCCGGAGCATTATCAATTCGACCTCAATCTGGCCGACGTCGCCGAAGTCTGGCGGCGCGGCAGCGTCATTGCTTCCTGGCTGCTGGACCTGACGGCCAGCGCGCTGGCCGCGGACCCGCAACTGGCGCAGTTCGCCGGCCGGGTTTCCGATTCCGGCGAAGGCCGCTGGACCATCAAGGCGGCGATTGACGAAAGCGTGCCGGTGCCGGTGTTGACGACGGCGCTTTACGAGCGGTTCGCCTCGCGCGGCGAAGCGGATTACCAGGATAAATTGCTTTCGGCGATGCGCTTTGGTTTCGGCGGACATCTGGAGAAAAAAGGAGGCGAGATGCCATGAACAATTCCCATTCCGATACCTTGGTATTTTTCGGCGCCACGGGTGACCTGGCCTACAAGAAAATTTTCCCGGCGCTGCAAGCGATGGTAAAGCGCGGAAACTTGAACGTGCCTGTCATCGGCGTGGCCAAAGCGGGCTGGAATCTGGACCAGCTCAAAGCCCGCGCAAAAGACAGTCTGGAAAAGCACGGCGGAATTGATCCCGCGGCGTTCGAAAAATTGTCCGGCTTGCTGCGCTACGTGGATGGTGATTACAACGACACCGCCACATTCCAGGCGCTTCGACGGCGAGATGGGCCAGGCGCAACGTCCGGCCTATTACCTCGCCATCCCGCCTGCCGCGTTCGAGATCGTGGTGGAGCAACTTTCCCGGACCGGCTGCACCGGAGAACGCCCGCATGATTATTGAAAAACCGTTCGGCCGTGACCTCGCCTCGGCGCGGGAACTGAACGCCATTCTGCTTAAAACTTTCGATGAGAAGAGCGATTTTCCGCATTGACCATTACCTTGGGAAATCGCCCGTGCATAACATGCTGTTCTTCCGTTTCGGCAACGCCATGCTCGAACCGTTCTGGAACCGGCATCACATCGAAAGCGTGCAGATCACGATGGCGGAGGATTTCGGCGTGCAGGGCCGCGGCGCGTTTTACGAACAGGTCGGCACCATCCGCGACGTGATTCAGAATCATCTGTTTCAAGTGCTGGCCAATCTGGCGATGGAACCGCCCATCCGCACCGACAGCGAATCCATTCGCGACGAAAAAGTGAAAGTTTTGAAGGCCATCCCGCCGCTCGAAGCGAAAAACGTCGTGCGCGGCCAGTTCAAAGGCTATCGCAGCGAGCCGGGCGTGGCGCCGGATTCGAACGTCGAGACGTTCGCGGCCTTGAAACTGGAGGTGGATTCCTGGCGCTGGCGCGGCGTGCCGTTTTACATTCGCGCCGGGAAAAACCTGCCGGTCACCTGCACGGAATTGCAGATCAAACTGCGCCATCCGCCCACGATGTATAACAACTACGATTTGAAATCGAATTACTTCCGGTTCCGCATCAGTCCCAGCGTCGTGGCCGCATTTGGCTTGAACACCATTACGCCGGAAGACGAATCCATCGAGCCGGTTGACTGAATTGAAAGTGGATCGTCCGACCAGCCCAAAGGAAATGGAGGCCTATGAACGCGTGCTCACCGACGCGATGATGGGCGACGCCACGCTGTTTGCACGCGAAGATTACGTTGAAGAGGCGTGGCGGATCGTTGATCCGGTGCTCAAGAACGGCACACCGGTCCATGAATATGAACCCAAAACCTGGGGGCCGGATGAAACACATTCGGTCAAGCCTCCGGGTGGCTGGCACAACCCGGTGTTGAATGGTTGCCCAACTATCTGAAAGGAATTCCATGCGCATAGGAATCGCAACCGATCACGGCGGCTTTGAACTGAAGGAAAAACTGGCCGCCAAACTTCGCGCGGCGGGCCACGAAGTCGTGGATTTCGGCGCCCATCAATTGACGCCGGACGATGATTATCCCGACTTCGTCATTCCGCTCGGCCGAGGCGGTGGCCGCGGGAAAAGTGGAGCGCGGCGTGGCGGTTTGCGGCAGCGGCGTCGGCGCCGTCGGTCTGCGCCAACAAAATCAAAGGCGTCCGCGCCTGTCTGATCGAAGATCATTTCTCCGCGAGGCAAGGCGTTGAGGATGATAACCTCAACCTGATTTGTTTGGGCGGACGCATTGAAGGGCCGGAACTGGCGTGGGATTTGATTCAGACATTTCTCGCCGCCAGGTTCAGCCAGGCTCCGCGGCACGTGCGCCGGTTGCGCAAGGTCGCCGCACTGGAAGACCTGAAGAGGTAGGTTATGGAAGACACCCTGTTTTGGAGCCGGCTACAGTTCGCCTTCACCATTACCTACCACTATTTGTTCCCGCAACTGACGATGGGGCTGGCCTGGATCATCGTCTATTTCAAGTGGCGGCATTTGCGAACCGGCGACGAGCATTTCGGGAATGCCGCGCGGTTCTGGGCGCGCATCTTCGGCATCAACTTTGCCATCGGCGTCGTGACCGGTATTCCGATGGAATTTCAGTTCGGCACCAACTGGGCGGATTTCTCAAAATTCTCCGGCAACGTTATCGGCCAGACGCTCGCCATGGAAGGCATGTTCGCCTTCTTCCTCGAAAGCGCCATGGTCGGCGCGATGATCTGGGGCGAAAAGCGTCTGGGACCACGCAATCATTTTCTTGCCACGGTCGGCGTCGCGCTGGGCAGTTGGCTTTCAGCTTATTTCATCCTGGCGACGAATGCGTTCATGCAACACCCGGTCGGTTATGCCGTGGCGGCGGATGGCAGTTTACGATTGGAAAGCTTTTGGACGTTCCTGCTCAACCCTTGGGCGTTAATCATGTTCCTGCACAACCAATGCGCGGCGGTCGTCACCGGCTCGTTTGTCGTGGCGGCGGTGGGTGCGTTTTATGCGTTGCGCGGCAAACATGCGGAGCAGGCTTCGCAGTTTCTCAAGACGGGCACGCTGGTCGGTTTGTTTGCCTGTTGTTTGGTGGCGTTTCCCACGGGCGACCGGGAGGCCAAGATGGTCGCCAAATATCAACCCGTCAGCCTGGCGGGAATGGAAGGGCGTTTCCACAGCGGCGGTCATGCCGAACTGAATTTCATCGGCCAGCCGGATGTGGAACG
The DNA here is from genome assembly GCA_963797825.1 of uncultured Verrucomicrobiae bacterium. Taxonomy (GTDB): domain Bacteria; phylum Verrucomicrobiota; class Verrucomicrobiia; order Limisphaerales; family UBA11358; genus UBA11358. The sequence goes on along the minus strand of CAWCRR010000044.1, from coordinate 556,174 downwards.
CCAGCGCATAGATAATCCGATTTTCATGCCCAGCTTGTTGAGCATTCTTGCTTTCAGCAGCAGCACCGCCAATGTTCAAGGCTTGGACGCCTTTCCCAAAGATGTCTGGCCTACAAATATTGCGCTGCTTTATTACGCCTTTCACATCATGGCGGGCTTGGGGACATTATTCATCCTGTTGATGTCCATCGCAAACTTCCAACGTTGGCGCGGGCGGCTGGAGAAGACCCGCTGGCTGCTCTGGGCCTTGATGCTGGCGTTTCCATTTCCCTACATCGCCACGACTGCGGGATGGCTGACGGCGGAACTGGGCCGGCAGCCCTGGCTGATCTATAATTTATTCCGCACCAGCCAGGGCGTCAGTGAAGTCTTGAATGGAGGCGACGTCCTGTTCACGCTGATTGGCTTCACCGGACTCTATTTTGTTCTTGGCGTTTTGTTTCTGTTCATGGTCGGGCGAGAAATTGGCCACGGTCCGCAAACCATTGCATTGGCAAAAAGTGGAGGTGCCACATGATTGAAATCTGGTATGCTATTTTGTCCTTCATGCTCGTGATGTTTGTGGTGCTGGAGGGTTTCGACATCGGCGCGGGGTTGTTGCAACCCGTCGTTGGCAAGACGGAACCGGAACGCCGGATGGTCATTGCCGCCATCGGACCGTTATGGTCCTGGCACGAAGTCTGGCTGGTGGGCTTTGGCGGAACATTGATGCTGGCGTTTCCAAAAATTCTTGCCGTCTCGTTCGCGGGATTTTATCTGGCGTTTTTCCTTCTGCTCTGGTGCCTGATACTGCGCGGTATTTCCATCGAAGTCAGCGGACATATCGCCGATCCGATGTGGCGGGCGGCCTGGCATTTTGTGTTTGTCGCATCCAATCTGCTGCTCGCGATCCTTATCGGTGCGGCGTTGGGCAATGTAATGCGCGGTGTTCCGCTGGGCGCCGATGGCCAATTTGCGCTCGCATTTTTTACCAACTTCAGTCCCTATGGCAACGTCGGCATCCTCGATTGGTATACCGTGTCGGTGGCCGTGTTCATTCTCGCCGCCTTTGCAGCGCACGGCGCCAATGGTCTGGTGCGCAGAACCGAAGGCTCCGTCCATGACCGCAGCCTGCGAATTGCCGGACTGCTTTGGAAAATTGTCTTGGGATTGCTCGTGGCGGTCACGATTGAAACGTGGATGGTGCGTCCGGGATTGTATTCCGGCATGTTCGGCCAACCGTTCTGCTGGCTGGGACTGCTTGGTGTTGTGGGGGGAATCATTGCTGTTTTCACCGGTCAGCGAGGCAACCACGAAACGCTCGCACTCATCGGTTCCAGCACATTCATTGCCGGACTGATGATTGCCGGTGCAGCCAGTGTCTTTCCCGTGATGTTACGCTCCACGTTATCGCCCGAAAATTCCCTGTCCGCTTTTCAAATGGCCTCCGCCAGTTATGGATTGGCGGTGGCCTTGGTCTGGTGGCCCATCGCGTTCATTTTTTCTATTGGTTATTTTCTGTTCATCTACCGCCATTATACCGGCAAGGTCAAATCCGCCCAAGACACCCAAACACCCTACTGATTTTTTTATGAATGATCCAAAAATGGAACAACTGGCCATCAACACCATTCGCACGCTCTCGATAGATGCTGTTCAAGCGGCCAAGTCCGGCCATCCTGGCACGCCGATGGCCCTTGCGCCGTTGGTTTACACGATTTGGAACCGTGTGATGAATTTTGATCCACAAGATCCCATCTGGCCCAATCGCGACCGCTTCGTGCTTTCAAACGGACACGCCTCGATGTTGCTCTGGTCCATTCTTCACCTCACCGGCGTCCAAGCAGTGAATGCCAATTATGAAACTGTTGGACAACCATCGGTCAGACTGGATGACATACGCAGGTTTCGCCAATTGGGCAGCAAGGCGCCGGGCCATCCAGAATATCATTGGACCTCTGGCGTTGAAAGCACCACCGGTCCGCTCGGGCAAGGCGTAGCCACCAGCGTCGGAATGGCCATTGCTCAAAAGTGGCTCGCCAACCGTTACAACAAACCCGGCTTTGAAATTTTCGATTACAACATTTATGCCGTCTGCGGCGATGGCTGCCTGATGGAAGGTGTCGCGTCCGAAGCAGCCTCACTCGCGGGTCATCTCGGTTTGGATAACCTTTGTTGGGTTTGGGACAACAACCACATCACCATCGAAGGCAATACCAACATCACCTTCACCGAGGACGTGGCTGCACGCTTTCTCGCCTACGGCTGGAATGTCCTTCGCGTCGGCGACGCCAACGACATTGAGCGCATCGAACACGCGCTGGAGGTATTCCGGCAGACGAAAGAACGGCCTGCATTCATCGTTCTGGACAGCCACATCGGTTACGGTTCGCCGCATAAGCAGGACAAGGCCGAGGCGCATGGGGAACCGCTGGGTGACGATGAAATCCGTTTGGTTAAACGCTTCTATGGCTGGCCGGAGGACGCCAAGTTTTTTGTGCCCGATGGAGTTTACGACCATTTCAAGGCGGGAATCGGGCAACGCGGGGCGGCTGCGCGAAAAAACTGGACGGACCTTTTCACCGCTTACCGGACGAAGTTTCCGGAACTGGGCACCGAGGTGGACCAGATGCAGGCGCGGGAACTTCCGGCGGGCTGGGATCGCGATTTGCCTGTGTTTCCCGCCGACCCGAAAGGCATCGCCGGCCGTGAGGCATCCGGCAAGGTGCTGAACGTGCTGGCGCAAAATGTCCCGTGGCTCCTGGGCGGTTCTGCCGATCTGGGGCCTTCAAATAAAACGATGTTGAAATACGATGGCGCCGGAGATTTCCAGCCCGATAATTATGGCGGAAAGAATTTGCACTACGGCATCCGCGAACACGCGATGGCGGCAATTGTCAATGGCATGTCACTTTCCAAGCTGCGTCCGTTCGGTGCGACCTTCTTCATTTTTAGCGACTACGCACGTCCAGCCATTCGCCTTTCTGCTTTGATGGAGATCCCATCACTTATCATATTCACGCACGACGCCATGGGCGACGGCGAGGATGGCCCGACACATCAACCCATTGAACATCTTGCTTCCTTGCGTGCCGTCCCCGGATTGGTGGTGTTCCGGCCCGGCGACGCAAACGAGGTGGTCGAAGCTTACAGATATGTCACGCAACTACGTCACAAACCGGCCATAATGGTGCTGTCCCGCCAACCGTTGCCAACGATCGACCGGAGCAAGTATGCTTCTGCTGCCGGCGTTTCACGCGGCGCCTATGTTTTAGCCGACGCTCCCGGCAAGAATCCGGAAGTCATACTGATTACATCGGGCAGCGAAGTTAGCCTGGCCGTCGAAGCTCACGAACAATTGATTGCCGAAGGAATCCGCTCGCGTGTGGTCTCAATGCCGTCGTGGGATGTCTTTGAAAACCAATCTCAAGAATATCGGGATTCGGTGCTGCCACCCGCTATAACGGCCCGCATCGCGGTGGAGCAGGCTTCGACTTTTGGATGGGAACGTTACATCGGCGCTGCTGGCCGGGTCATCGGGATGCAAACCTTTGGCGCGTCGGCCCCGCTCAAGGAACTTCAGAAGAAATTCGGTTTTGAGCCGGATCACCTAGTCGCGGTGGCAAAAGAGCTTTTGATGTAGAGGTGAATATCATGACACAAACACAAGAAACACTTGCGCATTCATGCGGACTCGTGCGTCGAGAAAGTAGTGGCGTGATGGGCGAATTAATGACGACTACCGGAAGAGCGAGAGGAGTGTTCCGCTTGCTACGCAAACAATTGATGGCCAGCACTATAATGGCGGAAGGGGTGGGATTCGAACCCACGGTAGCCTTGCGACTACGCCTGATTTCGAGTCAGGTGCCTTTAACCACTCAGCCACCCTTCCGGCTTATGTAGGCACCGCATAGTTTTCACGAATTTTCAGCCGGAGCAAGCTGATTCGCCAGCCACTCCCGGACGCACCGGACCGGCAGGCAAAGCGATTTCTAATTTCCAGCCTGCGGGTTCACGGGACTTTCCAGTCCCGCGTCGGTTTGCCACTGTTGAATGGATTTAAGACCGCATCCAGATGCGCCCTGCAGCATCTTACCTCCATTAATATCGTTGACTTAATTCATTAGAAGTGCTATAAATTCTCGACAGGAAGACAGAAGTAAATTCAAACCGCTAATCGCGATGAAAACAATTAGTGCCTTTGCCATCCTGGCCATCCTGGCGCCAGGAGTCGTCTCTGCCATCGATTTGAAGCAGGCGAAATTCACCCAGGTCGTCAACGACGTTAAGATCATTTCCGGAAGCCAAATCTCGCCCGCGGAAGTGAACAGCGTCTTCAACATGCCGGACGTGCTTCGCACCGGCCCGGGCTCGCGCGCGGAGTTGGTGGCGGCGGACGATACCATCACGCGGGTGGGCGCCAACACGATTTTTTCCTTCGATCCCGCGGAACGCACGATTGATTTGCAACAGGGCAGCTTGCTGTTCCATTCGCCGCATGGCAAAGGCGGCGGGACCATCCGCACGGCCACGGCCACGGCATCGGTTTTGGGCACGACTCTGATTGCTTCAACCACGCCGAATGGAGGGCTGAAAGTGCTGGATCTGGAGGGCTCGGTTGAGATCCGCTTTTTAAACGGCTTAAGGCAGCATCTTGAGCCAGGCCAAATGACTTTTATTTTGCCGGGTGGCCGGGAGCGCGCCCCCATTATCCTCTTTCGCCTCGACCAGCAGACAAAGACCAGCAAATTAGTGAGCGGGTTTAAGACTTCGCTGACTTCCCTGCCGTTGATCAATCGTCAGATCGCCAATCAATTGAAATTGATCCGAAACGGCCAGGCCGCCGATACAAGTTTTCTGGTGGGAGAAGTCGCCAGCGCCAACCAAGTGCAGGTGGTGGACGCAAACAGTGTTGCATTGGCTGTTGGCCAGCTCGCGGCCAATTCCACGCCACCTCCCTCGGCACAACCATCGCTGCTAAATTTGGACGCGGTTATCAACAGCAGCACCTTGGACCCCAACAACATTTATGTGCATCCCGGTTTTGATATCACCACCGATCCGAATAATTTTCTCGGCAGTCCGGCATTGAGCAATCCCTTTTACGGTTTTCCGGCATACGATATCACGATCAATACTCCGACCCTCGATTTGAGTGCCTATGCTAATTCTATTACTGGCAACCAATGGTTCGATATCGTTGCTTTGAACGATATGGATATCACCGGTTCCCTCACTGTCACCGGCTTGTCGTCATCTGACGAACTTTATCTGTCCGCCGGTAATCAGCTCACTGTGGCGCCAGGATCCACGGTGACGGCAGACATCGGCCTGCTTCAGTTGTCTGCTTTTCAGCCAATCGTCCTGGATAACGTCGGCCTTGCCAACAGCATGGGTGACATCAGGGTCGAAGCTCCGTCAGGCATCACGTTGGAAAACAATGCCTCCATCACTGCTGGCTCAGGGGCATATTTATATTCTTCCGATGGCGGGGTGGACATTGATTCGAGCAGCATCAATGCCAGCTATGTGGACGTTGAAGGAGCGGATGTGGTGACGATCAATGATGATCCAACCCTGTCTTCGTCCGGCAACATTGACATCACCTCAGATAACAGTTCGGTGGATATCAATCAAAGCACCCTCACTGCCGGCGGGGAAATCTCTTTGGATGCTTCGGGCGGCCCCATTGATCTGGAACGAAGCACTTTCAGCGCGGGCGGCGAGTTTTATGTCTACAACGGCGGCGCGCTGACCATGGGAGCCACCGCTGGTGATACCGTCACTGCCGGCGGGGAAATCTCCTTGGACGCTTCGGGCGGCCCCATTGATCTGGAACAAAGCACTTTCAGCGCGGGCGGCGAGTTTTATGTTTACAGCGGCGGCGCGCTGACCATGGGAGCCACCGCTGGTGATACCGTCACTGCCGGCGGGGAAATCTCCTTGGACGCTTCGGGCGGCCCCATTGATCTGGAACAAAGCACTTTCAGCGCGGGCGGCGAGTTTTATGTCTACAGCGGCGGCGCGCTGACCATGGGAGCCACCGCTGGTGATGCCGTCACTACCGGCGGGGAAATCTCTTTGGAGGCTTCGGGCGGCCCCATTGATCTGGAACGTAGCAGCTTCACCGCAGGCGGCGAGGTTTATATCTATAGCGGCGGCGCGCTGACGTTGGGCGATGTGATTAATGATTCCATCCAATCGGGTGCCGGCACCGTCCTGGAGGCGGCTGGCGGCATCATCGATTATAGCACGCCGATCACTGACAGCAGCGGCGATGGCATTGAGATCGATTCGACCGGTGGCACACTGGATGTGGAAAACTGCGGGCTTAGTACCAGCGGTGACATCGCTATCACCAGCTACGGTGCGCTCGAATTGGGCGTCTTCCATAACCTTGCTTCCTACGCCGCCTCACAGCTCTTTTCCGGTTATGATGTGAATATCACCTCCACTGGAGGCGCGGTCAGCATCTATACCACCGATTTCACCGCCGGCGATGACATCACTGTGAACAGCGTCGGCACCCTGACCGTGGATGCTCTGCTGGGTCTGAGCGAAACACCCGATACATTTACGGCCGTCAATAATATTTCCCTGACGTCGTCTGCCGGCGATGTGGACCTGTATGATACTACCTCCCTGATCACGACTTCCGGCAGTGTGAGCGTTTCGGCCGAGGGGACGGTGAATGTCGATGATGTATCTATAAATGCTGCCGGCGGTATCTCCCTGGTGTCGTCCCCCGTGGCATCATTCCTCGTGCCGTCGCCCACCGGCGATGTGGATGTGGAGGACTCCGCCACTTTGACTGCGACTTCTGGCGACATCGATCTCACGGCCAATGCCGGCAATGTCAATCTGTCGGATTCAATTTTGACTGCAGTTTCCGGCAATGTGGATATCTCAGCCGGGGGGACGGTGGGGACGGTGGGGATGGTGAATATTAATGATATGACTATCAGCGCTGCCAATTCCGCCGGTGCCGCGGTGAGTCTTTCCGGGGTGAATGGCGTCACCATCAGCGACTCGACCATCACCGCCGATCCGGTCAATGGGACCGTCAACATCAACAGCTCATCCTCCACTGGCACGATTACCGTCGAAAACAGTTTATCCACTCAGACGACGACCCTTCAAGCGGGCACACTGACTTTGAATTCCGGTGACGGCATCCTGCTGGATGGCAGCACCGGGACGTTGAATCTGAACAGCAGCGGAGGCAACATCGACCTGACAGTGAATCAAAGCGGCGGGTTGATCTCGGTTTACGACGTGAATTTGACTGGCTATGGCGCTGTCAACATGAGCTCACATACTCTCGTTTTACAGGATGTGACCTTTGCCTTAACCTCGCTGGTCACGCTGGATAGCTTTAATGGAATCGCTCACTTTAATTCGGTTGCGCCTGGCGACGTGAACTTCATCAGTGGTGTCTACGATGGTTCCACCCTCATCAACAATCAAACCGCCCTCACCGGCGCCTCTAATATTCAAATCGGCCATTCCCCCAATTAAAACCAGCCCCGACGATTTGTGACGCTTCGGATTTGGCCGGGGCCCGAAAAAGAGCAAGGGCGTGAGGATTTTGAAAAAACGCAGCCTCAAATTGATTGGCTTTCATTTTCCTGATTGAGCGTGTGTGACAGCAATTCCCTTTCCCTCAGCCACGCAAAGATCACCGGTGTTACTATCAATATGCAGGTGAGGCTGCTGACCATGCCGCCCACCACGGGTGTCGCCAACGGTTTCATCACTTCCGCGCCTGTGCGATTGCTCCACAGGATCGGCAGCAGGCCCGCCTTAAGATGCGGTTCTCGAATCTTTCATTCCGGTGGCGTTGCGCTCACGGTTTAACATTTACGGTAAAGCTCGATTGCCCTCTGCCGTGATTTCCTTCGTAATGAAGTGTCGCAACCCAATCCCCTCCCATGCCCGGTTCAATTTTCGCGTGGTATTGGCCGGGCGTGCCGGTGGATTCAATAGTGGCGCTGGAGTGCATGACCATGCCCGGCATATCCATATTCAAATCGAATTTCACCGTGCCAACATCCACGAGTTGGCCGCCGGCTGAATCCCGAAATTCAATGAGAAAGTCATTCATCGAATTCTCCAATTGGCCTTTAGGGGAAACGAGTGTAATCGTTAAATCGTTCACCTTCTGCGTCGCAAAGGGAACGCCGGAAATAGCCCCGCCCGAACTGCCATGACTGATTTTTTGCCAAAGGAGGAAGCCGCCAACCCCTATCACCACGGCCAGAAGCAGCGCGATGCCCAGCCGGGAACGGCGCGGTTGTGAAGCCGGCGCAATCTCAGAAGTGGTTTGCGCGGTTGGCACAGTGGGCGATGGCATTTTGACAGGCGAAGGCGCGGCGCCCGGAGAAGCAGGTGACGCTTTTAAGCAACGCTCGCGCCAGAAAACAAAAATGACCGGATACAGCAGCAGTCCGATGATGCCCGTGGTGATGGCACCGCCAATCATCGGCGCGGCGATGCGTTTCATCACGTCCGCGCCGCTCTGCGTGACCGGCGACCACATGATGGGAATCAATCCGAACAGAATCGCGCAAACCGTCATCACTTGCGGACGGATGCGTTTGACCGCGCCTTCGATGACGGCGGCGTTTAAATCGGCCATCGTATTCATCCTGCCTTCAGCGCGAAATTTTTCCCACGCCTGGTCAAGATACAGCAACATCACCACCCCGGTTTCCGCGCTCAAACCGGCCAGGGCAATGAGTCCAACCCAAACGGCGACGCTCATATTGTAGTGGAGCAGATACAAAAACCAAAACGCGCCCACGAGCGAGAACGGCACGGACAACAAAATTATGGATGTCTTCATGACCGATTTGGTGTTCAGATAAATGAGCATGAAAATGATGAGCAGCGTGAACGGAATAACCATTTTGAGCCGTTGTTCGACGCTTTTAAGGTATTCAAATTGTCCCGCCCATTGAAGGTAGCAGCCGGGCGGAAATTTTACTTGTTGCGCGATGCGCGCATTGGCGGCGTTCACGTAACCGTCAATGTCATCCGTGGCGGGGTCAACGAAAACAAAACCAACCAACTGGCCATTTTCGTCCCGAATGTCCGGCGGGCCGGTGCGAAATGAAACATCAGCGATTTCGCCAATGGGCACTTGTGCGCCGGTTGGTGTGGGCACAAGGACTCGTTTAAGTTTATCCACACTGTCACGAAAATCGCGAGCGTAACGAATACTGATCGGGTAACGCTCGCGGCCTTCGACGGTCTGGGCAATCGTGTTTCCACCGATGGCTGTTTCAACAATATCATTCACGTCGCCAACGGTGAGTCCGTAACGCGCCGCCGTCTGGCGATTGGCGTTAAAATCGAGAAAATAACCGCCTGTGTTGCGCTCGGCAAAAACACTGCGAGTATCGGGCAAAGCTGTCAGCGCTTTTTCGATTTGTAGAGCGGCGTTTTGAATGGAATCCAAATCAGGGCCGAAAACTTTCAGGCCAAGTTTGCTGCGGAAGCCGGTCGTGAGCATCTCCGTTCGCGTTTGAATCGGCATCCAGAAAATGTTTGCCATGCCGGGCGTTTTTAATTTCTCATTCATCTCGGCAATGATTTTGTCCCACGTCATGCCAGGCCGCCATTGCTCGTGCGGTTTGAGCGTCACAATGGTTTCAAACATCGAAAGCGGCGCGGGGTCGGTCGCGGTTTCAGCTTGTCCAGCTTTGCCGAACACACGGTCCACTTCGGGAATGCTTCGCAGGATGCGATCCTGAATCTGCAAAATGCGCGTGGCCTCGGTCACGGACATGCCGGGCAAGGCGGTTGGCATGAACAGAATCGAACCTTCGTTGAGTGGCGGCATAAACTCCGTGCCGAGTTTGTGGAAGGGGAAAAACGTTGCTCCCAGGACCGCCAGTGCGACTAACACTGTCAACCAACGGAATCTCAACACGAATCGCACCACCGGCTGGTATGCCCAAATGAGGAAACGATTCACAGGATTTTTGGCTTCCGGGGTGATTTTACCGCGAATCAATAACGCCATCAACACCGGCACAAGGGTCACGCCGAGCAACGCTGCAAACGCCATCGCAAATGTTTTTGTGAAAGCCAACGGTTTGAACAGCCGCCCCGTTTGCGCTTCCAGCGTGAACACCGGCATAAAACTCACCGTGATGACGAGTAACGCGAAAAAGAGCGGACGCCCGACAGTTTTGGCGGCGCCAATGACGACTTCAATGCGCTCGGCATTGGTCGGCTCGCGGCCGTTTTCTTCGCGGAAATGTTCGAGAAATTTGTGCGCGTTTTCAATCATCACAATCGCCGAATCCACCATCGCGCCAATGGCGATGGCAATGCCGCCCAGCGACATGATATTTGAAGTTAGATGAAGCTCGAACATCGGCAGAAACGAAAGGATGATGGCAATCGGCAAGGTCACGATGGCCACAAGTGCCGAACGGATATGCCAGAGAAATACCAGGCAAACGAGCGCGACCACGATGCTTTCTTCAATCAGTTTTTCGCGCAGCGTGGCGATGGAATTGTTAATCAATTCACTGCGGTCATACGTCGGAACAATCCTCACGCCCGGCGGCAGTGACGGTTTGATTTCCTCGAGTTTCTTTTTAATGCCGTCAATGACCGTCAGCGCGTTTTCGCCGTAACGCATGACCACGATTCCGCCAACCACTTCGCCCTTGCCATCCAATTCCGCCACGCCGCGCCGCAAGTCCGGGCCAAGATGAACTGTTCCCACGTCTTTCAGATAAACCGGCGTGCCGTTTTCAACCTTGAGCGGAACGTCTTCAAGGTCGGCGACGCTTTGGATATAACCGCGGCCGCGCACATAATATTCCGTTGTCGCAATCTCAAACGTTTTTCCCCCAACATCGCTGTTCGACCTGCGAATTTTGTCAACGACATCCGAGATGGGAATGTCGTAAGCCGCGAGTTTGTTCGGGTCGAGATCAACCTGGTATTCCTTCACAAACCCGCCCACCGAGGCGACTTCCGCCACGCCTTTGACCGATTCGAGCGCATAACGCAAATGCCAATCCTGCAACGAGCGCAGTTGGGCGAGATTCTGATTCCCATTCGTGTCCACCAGCGCGTATTCATAAACCCAACCCACCCCCGTCGCATCGGGGCCAATCGTCGGACTGACACCCTCCGGCAGCGAGCCTTGAATGCCGTTGAGGTATTCAATCACGCGCGAACGCGCCCAATAAATGTCCGTGCCATCTTCAAAAATGACATACACGAATGATTTGCCGAACATGGATTCGCCGCGGACGAATTTCACTCCGGGCGCCGCGATGAATTTCGTTGAAATCGGATACGTGATTTGGTCTTCAACCAAATCGGGTGAGCGTCCTTCCCAATCGGTTGAAATGATGACCTGCACATCGCTCAAATCAGGAATTGCGTCCAGCGGCGTCCTGGTCAGCGCCCAAATGCCGCCGCCAATTCCGAAAATCGTAAGCAGAATGACCAAAAACGGGTTGCGCGCGCTGGCCTCAATAACGCGCTCAATCAGAAACGGTTTTCTTTGAGCTTCCATGATATTTCCTGGTGCTACCACGATTTGAGGGCGCCCTGGATTTGCGATTCGGCATCAATAAGAAAATTCGCGCTGTTCACGACGCGCTCGCCTGCGCTCAGGCCGGACTTCACCTCATAATAATTGCCGCACTGTTGGCCCAATTCGACGAAACGCGGCTCCAATTCGCCGCCGCCTTTGTCCACGAAAACAATGTTGTGTTCGCCGGTTGGCAGAACTGCATTGACCGGCACTGCCAATTGCTCGCCCTCGTCCATTTTCAACTCCGCGTTAACGAACATTTCCGGGCGCAATTTCAAATCGGAATTTTCAATGTCAATACGGACACGCACCGTGCGGGTCGCGGGGTCAAGGAATGGGTCAATGGCGGAGATTTTCCCGGAAAAAACTTCACCCGGCCACGAGGAACTTGTGATGTCCACCGGCAAACCGATTTTCAGCAACGATAACTCGTCTTGATAAAATTCCGCCCAAACCTGAACGGATTGTAGGTTGGCAATTTCCAAAAGTTCATCGCCCATGCCAAAATTTTTGCCCGGCTCGACGCCAATGTGTTGCACTACGCCGCTAAATGGCGCGTCAATCGTCACCGTGTCCCGTGGCACACGCATCGTCCACTTTTCCAATTCGGCAATTTGGTTGGTGGTCAGATTCCACAGCAGCAGGTGATTTTTAGCGGCATCGAATTGAGCCTGAATGTCCTCCACCATACGGCGCGTACCGAATTTTGGCGTTACATTATAACTCGCCACGGCAGTGGCAAAATCACGTTCTTCATCCAATAGGTCGGGACTGTAAATAGTCAAAAGTGGCTGTCCTTCTTCGACTGTTTCACCTTCTGAAGCCACGCCCAGGCTGATGATTGAACCGGATGCGGGCGCGATGAAAGCGCGCGAGCGCGTAATTTCACTGGCGACGACGCCACTGGCGCGCAGGTCTTGTCGCAATGGCACTTTTTCCACAGTCGCGTAGGTTACACCGATTTCCTGCTGTCGCTCTACCGGCACGGAGAAATCACCGGGCTGATTTTCAATCGCATTGGTTTCTTCATAGACCGGCTCCATGTCCATGCCCATGCTGTCTTTGGCGGGCACTGGACTTTTCTCGCTCGGATTCATCGTGGATTGATAGAATTTGATTTTGCGCGCGCCGGGTTCACTTGCGGCAACCGCATTCTGCGTGTCACTTGTCGGCGCGTTGGTTTGCGCAAGCAACGACACCGCGCTGCTGCCGAAAATCGCCGCCACAACCGCAATGATCACTATTCTTGTATTCATAACTCTCAATTTCGCTGCCGCCGTTTGTGCGCGCCGGAAAATTCAAAAACAGGTCATGGGCACAAAATTCCGTGGAAACTCGTATTTTTTCGACCCTTCGCGAGCGCACCGCCCCGGGCCAGGAAGTGGCTTGCGTGTTACAGCGCCGGATTTAATTCTGTATTTCACCGCACGACGCCATTGCTTTTCCGAGATAAGGGTTGTTCACATTCTTGTCGGCTTGCAGCCAGTTGGCGCGCGCCATTGGACAATACAGTTCCTCATAGGCGGCTTTGGCATGATGATCATTCAAATATTTTATCAGGGCGTCGCTCAACGGCGCGAACGTGGCCCGCGCCGATTTCAAATCAGACGATTTGGCTAGCGTTTCCGCCCTCATGCCGACTTCCTCGGGCAACATTTTCGCATTACTTTGGACGGCCGTTGAGATGGCCTCGGCATTTTCTGCCACGCCCGTCAGCGAATCATCCGCCAAAGCGGCCTGAATTTTCAGATAATGGTCAAAGACCGATTTTACGGGTCCTGGCAAGACGGGATTGTCCCCACGCGCGGCAACGGTCAATAGAACGCCAACAGCACAGGCTGTGAGGATTGTTTTCGTGATTTTCATAAGGTTGATTTAATGGTGGTTGTATGTTTCATCGGGCATCGCATCTTGATGCCATTCATCACTGCTACCCCGCCAAAGGGAAAATCACGCAAACTTCTTTCCAAAAATCATGCCGCAATTTTTTTTGCGGGATTTTTCCGCCGGCGGTGTATTGCAGATACACCATACGGCGTCGCAATGAAGCGCCGCCGAAAAAAGAAAGAAAACAAAAATGAAAACTCTGCTCATTCTCGGCGCGGCTGCAATCACCGCGATAACCCTCAATGTCAACGCCAGCGACACGCTGCTTTCGCCCCGCGCCATCGGCAACCAAATCAATCACACCACCGGTATCAACAGTGACGCAAATCTGGTATCGGTTGATCACTATGCGGTAACGGTTGCGCCCCGCGCCACCGGCAATCAGATTGCCAAAACCACGGAAACGAGCAGTGACGTAAATCCTGCCACGCAATGCAGCCGTAACATGGTCGCCAGCCCGAAGGCAATTCAAGCCTGCGCTGCAAGTCCTTCGGCTGCGATGCCTTGCTGTGCTGTCGCCGCCAGGTAAATTGGCATTAGCCTGATTGTGCCGATAGAACCAAAACGGTAAATTGCGGGCGGCGGACAAATCCCGCCGCCCTTACGAACATGAACACAAATACAAATCCAGATGATGCGAAACTTTCCGCGCTGTTGCGCCAGTCGCGCGTTTCGCCATCGCTTCCGCCGCGCTTCCAGGAAGATGTCTGGCGGCGAATCGAAGATTCGGAAGCCCCCCTAAAATCCGAGACCTGGCTGGATGCGCTGGCCGCGCTGGTGTTGCGGCCGCGATTCGCCCTCGTCGCGGCTACTGTGCTGGTGATGGCAGGCGCGTTGCTCGGCGCACGGGAAGGAGATCGGATGGCCCAAACGGACGCGCAGGCTCAATATATCGCCGCCGTCGCTCCCCCGGCCATGCACTGATTTATGAACCGCTCACTCGTCATTATCCTGGGTGCGCTGGCCCTCGGAGCTGCTTTGTTCGTTGGCTCGTTTGCAGCCAGCCAGCGCCTTTGCCGCGTTTGTGTCGGGGAACCTCCAGGAAGTTTGCATTGGTTACAGAACGAGTATCACCTGAACAACGACGAAATGGCGCGTATCCAAAAATTGCACAATGATTATCTCTCTCAATGCGACGCCATGTGCCGGATGATTGCGGCTAAACAGCAGGAAGTGCAAACAGCCTTGAACAATGCGACGAATGTCAATCCAGCCGCCGAACAAAAACTGTCCGAACTGGCCGCTTGCCGCGCCCACTGTCAGTCCCAAATGCTCGATTATTTTATTAATGTCAGCCAGGTGATGCCGCCGGAACAAGGCCGCCAGTATCTGACCGATATGGAAAAACATGCGCTCGGGTCCCGCGAGGAAATCAAACCATCCTTGTCCACTGGCCATTAGAATGGAAACGACTGACGCCAGCGACCGGGCTGACATGGAACGATTGGCTGCCGGCCACGACGCGGCGCTGAATGATTTGATGGAACGTCATGCCACGCCGGTCTTCCACTTCCTCTGCCGGAGGGTCGGGAATGAAGAAGACGCCAATGATCTCGCCCAGGAAACTTTCGTCCGCGTCTTCCGTGCCCGTGATAATTTTCGGACCAACGAGAAATTTTCCTCATGGCTCTTCACCATCGCTGCCAACCTCGCCCGAAATCATTTCCGCTGGCGTTCACGGCATCCGGCCATTTCCCTGGAGACGAAAACCGGCGATGCCGAACAAACCATCGGCAACCTCCTTTCCTCAGATATGCCTGCGCCGAACGAAGAATCCCTGGCCGCTGAACGCGCCGCCGCCGTACGCCATACCGTCAGCCAATTGCCGGAGGATCTTCGCGAGGCGATTGTGCTCTGCGAATGGGAGGAACACAGCATTGCTGAGGCGGCGAAAATCCTGGATGCGACCCCGAAGGCCGTCGAATCGCGATTATATCGCGCGCGCCAGATTTTGCGTGAAAAACTGAAATCCTGGCTATGAGCAGAAAAAACGGAAGGCGAGATCATGGTCGAATAGGTCTGGCTCGTGTTTTTCCAGGTGTTCCCTGTCGTCTCCACGGACCTTTCCCATTCTATGTCCCGTCTTCCACTATTTTCTTAAGCTTGAATCCTGCCAACTTCGCCTGCCTTTTTGGCTGCGCCTGGTGATGCGTTTTATTGGAAAAATTTGAGGATGGGAAAAATATCTTCTTCTCCCTTCAAAAATTTTTGCATCGCCAGTTGCATCTTGCACTTGGCCGGCTTGCAAACTTGGGGCAGTCTTTTGCGGTTTTGAAATCAGTTCCAGCGAGAGGGTGACCTGGCGCAATGCTTTGTGGGTCTTTCATGTGCAAATTGCCTAATGCGCATTTTGCGACGTGTTAGTTTGACTCCGCGCTGAGAACAATTTCTGTCTGATTGCCGCATAAATAAGGGAAGAGGCCGATTTTTCGGCCCGAAAATGTTTTTCAATTCCACCCCTATCGCGATAGCATAATGACGTGGTCAATCGTGTTTCCATTCGTCCAGATATCCGCAATGGTCGCCCAGTCGTCCAAGGCATACGCATTGCAGTACAGACGTGTTTGGATTATGCCTCGCGTAATGGGCAACCATCTCTTCGTCGTGCAGATGGTACGATAGGTTTCTTTGCGATAAATTTATGCAAATTCGAATGCTAGTAAAATATATTTTTTATTTGGTGTTATTAGTCGCAAGTGCTGCTGACGCCCAAACAGAGAAAGCGGTTCCACAACAGATGACAAAGACAAATAGCGGACCGTTGCAAGGGACACTAATTGTAGAGGGGGTGTCGAAAATCGGAACGATGGGCCTGGGCGGGGTCGACGGCAACGTGGAGGTTGACTGTAAGGAGGACATCAATTCAAGCGACGGGACAAGGCGGACTTTCATCAGCTTGACGGTGCAGAGTCCAAATTTTGGGCCGACAGGAACTGCCAGCGTGGATTATGACGAAGTGGATTCCCTTATTAAAGGAATCGAATATCTCGAACGACTGGACAAATCGATATCGAAATTGGATTCCGTGTCGGCGGAGTTTCATATCAATGATGAATTATGGATTCAAACGAGTGTTCCCGATCAGGGAGAGGGGTTCATATTAGGAACCAGAAACGCATTGTTACCCTTAGCAGGAAAAGGAGACCTCGAGAAGTTTCGATCCCTGGTTGAAGCTGCGAAGCAAAAGCTGGAAGAGATTAGAAAGTGACGGCCTTTTGGGTATTAGACCGAAAGGCTGTTAAATTTGTCATACGAGTTGTGAATCAAAACAGCTAGGGCGGCGGCGGCGTTGCCAATTGGGAACGACTTGAATTGCTGCTTTTGATAATATTTGAACAGCAGAATTCTGTTGCCTGCAATGGGTTTCACGTATTTCTTGTTTTCTGCGGCCCATTTAAACGAAAACTTTTCCAAAAAACTGGTCCAAATGCCGTTACCGCAGTCCTTGTTGTTAGTGTATGCAACAAATCCTATCGCGCCGACAGTAGCCGCCTTTGCTTTGTAAGGTCCAACTCCGATTTCGTAGAAACACCATTTCCGGTTCCAGATGTGGCCATTTGCGCTACCCAAAATCTGGCCTCGACACATTCCGGGATTTTTTCCGTCTGGCGTTGGCCCTGGTTCCGTGAAGTCCAACTGTTTAACAATCCTGTCTGGAAGCGTATCTCTAATGATTGTATAAACTCGTTGGATTTTTTCTTCAGAATTCACGATGATCAGGCTATGCGCCCCGATGGTATTCCGCAAGTCGCGCAAATTTGATACTGTACGTGTTAGTTTGACTCCGCTTTGGGAGTCGGATAAACTGTTCACCTGTTTTAACAGCAACCAATCCAAGCTTATGGCCGCCAAATCAGCAGAAAAACCCGCCGAAAAGTCACCCGAAGCAAAAATCGCCGCCACCCATGCGCGCGAATTGGAAGCGGCCATCTCATCCATTACCAAAAGCTATGGCGACGGCGCCATCATGCGCCTGGGCGATGCCCGCGCGCAGAAAAAAATCGACGTCATCCCCACCGGCGCGCTGGCCGTGGACCTCGCCCTGGGCGTCGGCGGCATCCCGCGCGGTCGCGTGGTCGAGATTTTCGGCCCGGAATCCTCCGGCAAAACCACCCTCATGCTCCACGTCATCGCCAGCGCGCAAAAAAGCGGCGGCCTGGCCGCGTTCATCGATGCCGAACACGCCCTCGACCCCGGTTATGCCAAAAAACTCGGCGTCAACCTGGATGACCTGCTGGTTTCCCAGCCCGATTCCGGCGAAGAAGCGCTGACCATCTGCGAAACGCTGGCCCGCTCGAACGCGCTCGACGTCATTGTCATCGATTCCGTCGCCGCCCTTGTGCCCAAGGCCGAATTGGAAGGCGAAATGGGCATGGCCACCATGGGCATGCAGGCGCGCCTCATGTCCCAGGCCCTGCGCAAACTCACCGCCGTCTTGAACAAATCGAAAACGACGTGCATCTTCACCAATCAATTGCGCGAGAAAGTCGGCGTAATGTTCGGCAATCCCGAAACGACCCCCGGCGGCAAGGCCCTTAAGTTTTATGCCAGCGTGCGCCTCGACATCCGCCGCAAAGACACGCTCAAGGACGCCGCGGGTAACGCCGTCGGCAATCACGTCAAAGTCAAAATCGTCAAGAACAAGGTCGCGCCGCCGTTCGCCGAGGCCGAATTCGACATCATTTACAACCACGGCATCAACAAGGAAGGCAGCATCCTCGACGTCGGCGTCGAATGCGGCGCCGTCGAGAAAAAGGGCGCCTGGCTCCAATTCGAGGGCGAATTGATCGGCCAGGGCAAGGAAGCCGCCCAAAAGGCGATGGCTGAAAAACCGGCCCTTGCGAAAAAAATCGTTGATGCGATTTTGGCGAAACGCAATGGCGCAGTGGCCGAATAATTGATATAAAGTCTTTTTACATGAGCGACGTTCCCGATTTAGGCCTCGATTTAGAGGATTTGTTCAAGCCGTCCTGGGCCAAGGGCAGTGAGGCCAATCTCTTTGAGAAATTCACCGGCCAGGAGGGCGTCAAGCCCGAGCGCAAGCACGGCGAACGCCGGGGGCCCCGCCCCGATGGCGGCCCGCGACGCGATGACCGGCCGCGTACTGGCGGCAAAAAATTCGGCGGCAGGCCTGAGGGCAGATTCGGCGGCAAGCGCGACGACCGCCCCGGTGGCCGCGGTGGTCGCGACGAACGTTTTGACAGCGGCCCGCGCCGCGAACGTCCCGAACCTCCCGCGCCGTTGCCGGACGTGGCAGTGACGTTCCTCGCCGACGAAAAGGGCGTCGAGCAGTTGGCGCGGCAAATCAAGATGACCGGGCGCGCCTATCCTCTGTTCCAGATCGCGCAATTGATTTTGCAGAAGGCTGAACGCTATTCCGTTCGCCTCACAGTGAAGAAAAAAGACGGCGCCGTCGTGCAGCCATTGTTCGTTTGCGCGCTCGACGATACTCCGTGGCTTTCCGAGGACGAAGCCGTGGCCCACATCCTCAAAAATCATTTTGCGACTTTTTACCAGACCGATCGCACGCCGACCGACCCGCCCAAGGGCACCTACACCTTCGTCGCGCAATGCGGCATGAGCGGCGTCATTCTTGGCCCGCCGAATTATCACGATTACCAGAACCAGTTGCGCAAGCTGCACGCGGAACGATTTTCCCGGATGCCGTTCGATGCCTTCAAGGCGCGCGTCAAGATCGTCAAGGACGAGGTCGTCGTGAAAAAATGGATCGAGGACCAAAGTTTCAAAACCGAATTCTCCTGCCTCAATGTGCCCGAACCGCTCAAATTGCCGACGCGCGAGGAAGTCGAGAAACATTTCCGCGCCACCCACAAGGACTCGATTGTGAAATCAGTCGAGACGTTTGTCGTGGAAGGGCTGAAGAGCCGGAATTTAAAGTGTTCGGGCCTGTATCAACTGGTCCGCGCCGAATGGGAAAGCCAGAAGCACTTCCCGCTGCAATTGGCGATGGCATTGAGCAAACAATTTTCCACGCACGGCCTGCAGTTTTTCAAGGTCAACAAGACCGTCGTCCATGTCGGCGTGGCGCGCCCGCAATATCTGGACCTCGAGACCACCCCGGTGTCGGAAAACATCAAGCGCATCGTCGATTTCATCAATGCCACCCCGAAATGCACGAGGCGGAAACTGGTCGAATCCCTCGCGCCCTCGCCGGCCAAACCGGCGGTCATCGAAGTGAAGCCCGACGAGCCGAAGGCCGCGGAAGCCGTTGAACCGACGCCCGAACAGACCGCCATCGTGGTGGACCTGCATTGGCTCATTCATCAGGGGCATGTTTTGGAATTTGCCGATGGCCGGATGGAAACCGCCAAGAAACCGTTGCCCAGGCCGCCCAAGCCGGAAAAGAAACCGGCCGAAGAGAAGCCAATAGTGGAAGGTGCTATGCCTGCAATGGAGGGTGAAACGCCCATGGCAGAAAGCGAAACGTCTGCCGCACCCGGTGAAGTGGCCGCGGTCGAGACTGAAACGCCCGCCGCAACTGAAACCACGCCTCCCGGTGACGTTGCTGCGGCGACCCCTTCGGAAATTTCCGCCCCGGTTGAACCCGCAGCGGCCACGCCCGACCCGTCGCCAGTCACAGACGTCAAAGAGACCACCGGGACGCCGCCAACAGAAGAAGTCCCTTCGCCGTCTTGATGGGCCATCTTGATACTCGCCACATGAGTGTCTGCCTGCTTTGCCTGCTCGCGGCGGTTCACGTCTTGATTTTTTCCGCCGCTTTCCCGTTTTTTAACAATGTCGATGAAGCGATCCATTTCGATTTGGTCCTGAAATATTCGCATGGACAGGTGCCGCGTGGACTGGAGACTGTCTCGGAAGAATCGGCGCTCTACCTGTCGCTCTATAATTCCATGGCTTACTTTGAACAGTTTGCCATTTACCGGTATCCGCCTCCGCCCTGGAACCGGCCGCCTCAAGATCTTCGGCAAGATTTGAATCGAGAGGTCCCGGCCTGGCAGGCCCAGACAAATTACGAATCCTCCCAGCCGCCGCTCTACTATGCCCTGGCCGGGCTTTGGTGGGATTTCGGCCAAATGCTTGGTCTTCACGATGAGCTGTTGTTGTATTGGTTGCGCTTCCTGAATGTTCCGATCGTGGTTGCCCTGGTTTGGATTGCCTGCGCCACTACCCGGTTGCTTTTTCCGGATAATCTCTTTCTGCGGTTGGGCGTCCCCTCGCTGATCGCGCTTTTGCCGCAAACCACGTTTTATTCCATTGATAACGACGTCCTCTCCCCGCTGTGTTTTGGGGCGGCGTTCTTTTGCATTTTAAAATGGTTCCATCGCGAAAAACCGGATGCGCGGTGGGCCGCCGCCACCGGCCTCGCCTTGGCGGCGACCGGTCTCGCTAAAATGACCAATCTTCCTTTGCTCGCCGTCGCCGGAAGCTTCATTCTCTTCAAGCTGTTTCAGCTCTTCCGCCGCGGCAAACTGAGAATAGGCCTTCCATCGATGGCTGCCTTTTTAACGTGTGCCGGCCCGCCCATCATCGGATGGATGATTTGGAGCAAAATTTTTTTCGGCGATTTCACCGGGTCAAAGTTAAATATCGACCATTTCGGCTGGACGCTAAAACCGTTTGCCGAATGGTGGCATCATCCCATTTTTACACCCGCCGGGCTTTGGACGTATTTGTCCGGACAATTTTCGACCTTCTGGCAGGGGGAGTTTTACTGGCACAACCAGCCCATGCCTTCCCCGGTTATGGGAATCCTTTATACCATCCTGTCACTGGCTTTGCCAGCCGTCACGTTAGTGTCACTGTTTCAAAAAATGAAGGACCCCGCTCCCCTCCGGCGCGAGATGCTTAGTTTTTGTTTTATCATCCTCATCGCCATCCTCGGTTTCTTTGCCTTGATCTCCATTATTTATGATTTTCATAATGCCCTCTATCCGTCGCGCGCTCATCCCTATTACCACTCCGGCCGTTTGCTGCTGGGCGCATTGATTCCATTCCTGCTCCTTTTCGTCTATGGAATCGACCGTCTCCTCAGCCGTTTCCGGCCCCGAATAAAATTTTCCGCACTTGCCGCCATGATGATTTTGATGTTAATCACAGAAACCGCCGCCGATTGGCCGGCCTTTTTCAATGACTATAATTGGTTCCACATGTAATTGAATTCAACCAGGAGGGTTCATCTTCACCCCCCTCGTTCCTCGCATAATTCATTGCTTTCCTTAATCTTCTCTGCTGCTACATTGATTCATGCCATTTAGTAAATTGGGTCTTGCTCCAGACGTAGTCGAAGGGGTCAAAGCGAAGGGTTATGTCGACCCCACGCCCATCCAACTCCGCGCCATCCCCCTCGTCCTCTGCGGGACGCGACGTCATCGGCAGCGCGCAGACCGGCACCGGCAAGACCGCCGCCTTCGCCCTGCCCATCCTTTCCAAACTCGACAAGCATTTGCCCGGACGAAGCCCCCGCGCCCTCATCCTGGAACCCACCCGCGAACTCGCCGCGCAGGTCGAGACCGCCTTTCGCACTTACGCGCGCTTCACCGACCTCCACATCACCGTCATTTTTGGCGGCGTGGGCTATGGCCGGCAAACCGATTCATTGCGCGCGGGCACGGACATCGTCGTCGCCACGCCCGGCCGTCTGCTCGACCACATGGAGCATGGCACCGTGAAGCTGGACAAGGTTGAATTTCTCGTCCTGGACGAAGCCGACCGCATGCTCGATATGGGTTTTTTGCCCGACGTCCGCAACATCGTCGAGCACTGCCAGCGCCAGCGCCACACCTCGCTGTTCTCCGCCACCATTCCCCCGCAAATCGAGACCCTCATCAAATGGGCCATGCGCAATCCCGAAACCATCGAGATCGGCGCGCGTCGCACGCCCGCCGAGACCGTCAAGCACGTCATCTATCCCGTGGCGGATTCCCAAAAGACCGATCTGCTCCTCAAGCTCCTCGATTCCGTGAATTACGATTCCGTCATCGTCTTCTGCCGCACCAAACACGGCGCCGACCGTATCGCCCACACCCTCAAGCGCGCAAACCATGCCGTCGCCGTCCTGCATTCCAACCGCACCCAGCGCGAACGCGAACAGGCCTTGAAAGGGTTCCGCGACGGGCGCTTCGAAGTCCTCGTGGCCACGGACATCGCCGCGCGCGGACTGGACATCGCCGACGTCAGCCACGTCATCAATTACGATGTGCCGCAGCACCCCGAGGATTACATCCACCGCATCGGCCGCACCGGGCGCGCCGAAGCCAGCGGCGACGCCTTCACCATCATGACCGCCGAAGACGGCAGCCACGTCTATGCCATCGAACGCTTCATCAGCAAAAAAATTGAGCGCGTGAAACTCGAAGGCTTCGATTACCATTACACCGCGCTCTTCGACGAGAACAAGTCCGGCAAACCCGGTGGCTATCCCGGAAAAGCCCGCGGCGTCCGCGTCCACGGCGGCTATCATTTCGGCCCCGCCCGTCGAAGACGGTAAAACCCCCGTCACACCATTTGACAATTTGGGGGGAGTGCACGCGCCCCGCGTGCAGTTTCACGCGCCCTCGCGTGAAACATCTTTCGCCCGTTCAACCGTTCCCCACATAATCGTAGTAGCCCACTTCTGGAGGGTTATACGAGTCCGTGAAGTCCCTTACCACATTGGATGTTGGTTGTTGAATGTTTCTTTTGAGTTCTTCGGTTCTTTTGCGGCTACAGTTTTATTTGTTTTGCTCTAGTCGACCGTCTAACTGTGAGTCTTCAATCCCAAAGGAGACCTCTGCAAAACTCCATTTTGCGTAGCAGCCGACATTAGTCGGCTCCATCCATCCCCTTCGTCCCATTTCGGTCCCGCCGGCAAAGACAGCAAATTAACGTTGCAAAACTTTTCCCATTGCGGAATCTCGGTAAGCCTTCCAGAAGGCTGGATAACCTGCCCCCATCATTGCCAGCGCCAAAATACCGGCAATTATATTTGTCATCGGACCGGGTTTTGCGAGCCATCCCAGGCAACCGCAATCAACGCCGGAATTAACGAAATATATTCGCGCCGTGACGCAAATTGAACCCCACAAAGCTGCGGCTAGACACGGCAACCACCGCCACGGGCTAAAAACAATCAACGCGACAATTGACAGTTCCATGCCAGCCGCAATTCCCAGCAATGCTTCGTTCGACATCGGTTGGTACATGCCAAAAAGCGGCTCTTCGGTGCACATGGTAAAAGAACCGAAAAAAATTGTTGGCAGTTTGGCTAATGCCGTCAACGTCAGGACAATCCCGACGAAAACCAGATAAAGCCGAACGAATTGTGACTTCATTTCAATGCCTGGATATTCAACACCGATAATGGAATTAGGTTCCAAGGCATAATGTTTGAAAGTCACCACCATGACGGGTTTTGTAAGAGACTGCCACAACCACAAACCCGGCCTTGACTGGCTGAGGCGACAGGCCGATGTTAACCCTATCAAAGGTTGCCCGTATTACCGTGAATCAGATAAACAGGACTAAATGCCGAATGGATGCGGGCGAAAGAAGTGGTTGGAAAATACAAAACCGGAGTCAACACTTGCCTTGATGCGATAGCAATATGCCAACGCCTGAACATTCGTGGTGGACCAATCCACCCTCTGTTTTGAGGAGTGTGGTCACCGTTGCTTCGGTGACCCTGGCAGTTGTCCTGGGGATCCTGTTTGAGCAACGATGGCATTCCACGCCTTACGTGTCGCTGTTTCTTTGCGCCGTAATCTTCAGCGCCTGGTTTGGCGGTTTCGTTCAAGGCTTTCTGGCCGTGGCGCTCTCCGCTTTTGCCTTTGATTGTTTTTTCCTCACCTCGCGGCCGTCACTCGAACTGACTCCGAACGAGGTGCCGCGCCTCCTCCTCTTTGTGGTGTCAGCCTCAGCCGTGGCTTTGCTGGGGGCCATCCAACGGAATTCCGCCGATGCGCTCAGGCAGGCGCGTGATGCCCTGGCCGCAAAAGTCCAGGAGCTTTATAAAACCAATGAAAATTTGCAGAGAGAGAACCTGGAGCGCAAACGCGCCGAATCGTTGTTGGAAGGCCAAAGGCGGGTGATGGAAATGGTTGCCACCGACGCACCGTTGTCGGAATCACTGAGGGCGCTCGTCCTTCTGATTGAGGCGCACGCTCCCGGTATGTTGGGATCCGTTCTGCTGCTCGATCCCAAAGGAGTTCATTTGCGGCACGGCGCCGCGCCGAACCTTCCCAAGGAATATGTGGCGGCGATTGATGGCGTTGCCATCGGGCCCGAGGTTGGCTCATGTGGCACCGCCGCCTTTTGCAAGGAGCCGGTGCTGGCGGAGGACATCGCCACGGATCCGCGATGGAAGGAATATAAGGCGCTGGCGTTGCCGCACGGTTTGCGCGCCTGCTGGTCCACGCCAATCTTCGACGCGCATCGGCGCGTGCTCGGGACCTTCGCAATGTATTACCGTCAGACCGGACTTCCGAAACCGGAACATTTACAGCTTATCGCAATAGCCACGCACACGGCCTCACTGGCGATCGGCCGCCATCTCGCGGAGAGAGCTTTGCTTGAAAGCGAAGCCAAACTAAAGGCGGCCCAACGGCTCGCGAACATAGGTTACTGGGAGCGTGACCTCATTACCGGCCGCATCACCTGGTCGGAGCAAACATGCCGGATTT
The DNA here is from genome assembly GCA_963797825.1 of uncultured Verrucomicrobiae bacterium. Lineage (GTDB taxonomy): Bacteria > Verrucomicrobiota > Verrucomicrobiia > Limisphaerales > UBA11358 > UBA11358. Next base: position 531,103 of record CAWCRR010000044.1, on the reverse strand, counting down.
GGGGGCAACAACCCGCGGGTTGCATTCTTAACCAGGCCGAAATGGAAAAAATGATCCACCCGGATGACCGCCCTATCCAAAGGCAGGCGCTGGCCGATGCCATCGCAATATCCCGGCCCTATGACGTGGAATACCGCATCATCCGGCCCGATGGCGAAATCCGGTTTTTACATATCCGGGACGATATCGAAAAGGACCCGGACGGCCGGCCTGTCCGGATATTTGGAACGGTGCAGGATATTACCGAGCGCAAGCGGATGGAAGAGTTGCTGAAGGAGAGCGAGACAAAGTACCGCACGTTCTTTCAATCATCCAATGACATTATTTTGTTCGCTGATAAGGAGGGCAACATCCTGGATATCAACCCTCGTGCAGAGCAACTGACAGGCTACCCGCAGTCCGATCTGCGTAAAATGAACATCTTTCAACACCTGATCGTCCCCGAAGACCAGCCCCATATCCGTGAGGTAATCAAAGATATCTTTGAGGGCCGGTCGCGAAAATATCAGGAACGCTGGAGAACCAAAGTGGGGAAAATCATTTACTTGGAAGGATTAAGCATCCCCCGCAAGTCCCCGAATGGAGAAGCCTTGTCAACTTCTTGCACTTTGCGCGACATCACAGACAGAAAACTGGCGGAGGAGAACGAACAAAAGCTTCGCCAAACTGAGGCGGAACTGGCCCGCGTGTCAAAATTGACTACCATGGGCGAACTCACCGCATCCATCGCCCACGAAGTGAACCAGCCTCTCGCCGCCGTGGTGACAAACGCGGAGGCCGCCATGCGCTGGCTGGTCGCCGCGCACCCGAATCTCGACGAGGCGCGCGAGGCCATCGAACGGATCGCCCGCGACGGCAAGCGCGCCAGCGAAGTCATTAAGCGCATCCGCACCTTCATGAAAAAGGGCGAACCGGTCCGAACCCGGCTCAACCTCAACAAGCTCGTCCAGGAGACTGTCGCTCTGGCACAGCCTGAATTTACCCGCAAGAAAGTATCGGTACGCACCGACCTGTCGCCGGATTTGCCGCGTGTGCCCGCTGACCGGGTGCAAGTGCAACAAGTGCTGCTAAATCTGGTGGTCAACGCCCTGGATTCGATGGGCTCAGTCGCCGGGCGGCAACGTGTCTTGCATATCACCACCGATCTTCCAGGGCCGGACGCCGTGCATGTTGCCATTCGTGATAACGGTGCCGGCATCGGCCCGCAGGAAGCCCCGCATCTTTACGATACTTTTTTTACCACCAAACCGGACGGCTTGGGAATGGGCCTTGCCATCTGTCGTTCAATTTTGGAAGCGCACGGCGGGCGGCTCTGGGAAACCCCCAACGACGGCCCCGGCGTCACCTTTCAATTTACTTTGCCTCTCCAGGATGAAGGCGCATCATGAAATCGCCAACCCACCGTCCGACCGTGTACGTCGTCGATGACGACACCTCGGTGCGCGAAGCACTCGACAGCCTGATCCGTTCGGCTGGACTAAGGGTCGAGACCTTTTCATGCGGACGTGATTTTCTACGGTATCAACGGCCCAATGAACCGGCGTGCCTGGTATTGGACGTTCGCCTCCCGGATAAAAACGGACTGATAGTGCAACGCGAACTGGCCGCGGCAGGCTGCAGCCTCCCCATCATTTTTATCACCGGCCATGGCGATATCCCGATGAGTGTCCGGGCCATGAAAGCGGGCGCGGTCGAGTTTCTGACCAAACCCTTTCGCGACCGGGATTTGCTGGATGCAATTAATGCCGCCATCGAACGCGACCGCGCGGGCTTAAAACAAAAGTCTAAATTGATCGAACTACGCGCCCGTCAGAACCTGCTTACCCCTCGCGAACGCGAAGTGATGGACCTGGTCGTCCTGGGAATGTTGAACAAACAAATCGCCGGCCAATTGGGAACAACCGAGATCACCGTCAAGATCCAGCGCGGAAATGCCATGAAAAAAATGAAGGCCGCCTCCCTCGCCGAACTCGTGCGCATTTCAGAAGTGTTGAGGACCCACGCGGCGCATAACACCAAAGTATGATAGTGGGATGCGCGCGCCAACACTATCTTGTCTTATCGCTGGCGTTTAGGGTTGGCGCAGCAGACACGCTCGGATGACTGGTCGCCAGCGACCCCCAAGTTACCAGTCGTCCCCTTCTGAGCGCCGTGGTGGCCGGCGTATATTGTCTGTCGCCACCAATAATCTAAAAATGAGCCGGGGATCGCAGGATGGCAGGGCTGTCACTCCGTGCGCGCCGCCCATTTTTTGTCCTCTCTGGTTCATGGAGAGCCTCCTTTCGATTTTTTCGCCTGCATTGGCACCATGAACCTGCCGCATCGTGCTTGGCATTGAACAACAGTTGATGTCCTATTCCTGTCCCCTCTCCGCTCCCATCTTGCCGCGCCGAAGCCGTGGCGAAGGCGGGTCTGATGGGAGGGGAGAGGGTCAGGGTGAGGTGAGGGTTCCCCAAGGTTCAGGGAAAGCCTCCACGATTCTCGAATCCTGCATCGGGACCATGAACCGGTTCGGTGTCCCGCCTTCAGGCGGCCGCGTAAACGCGGGACTCCAAACGGTCGGTTCATGGAAGGATGCGAGGAATCAAACCAAAGTATGATGGACACCCTTGAGGCCCGCACGCACGTTGCCTTATGACTAACGGCGTTAATGAACGATTCGAAAATGGACGGTGTGTCCGCATCCTGCACGTGGAGGACAATATGCGTGATCGTGAATTGATCGCCGATGCGTTGCTCGCCGAAGGGTTGAATTGTGAAATCGTCTTTGTCTCAACCGAGGACGAATTCAGGCAGGCGTTGGATAAATCCGGCTTTGATCTCATTCTTTCTGATTTTACCCTGCCATCATTCGACGGAGCCACGGCCCTCGCCATCTCAAAAGATCAGCAGCCCGAAATCCCTTTCCTTTTCGTCTCCGGCACAATCGGCCTGGAACGAGCCGTGGAAAGCCTCAAGAACGGCGCCACGGACTATGTTGTCAAAGATCGCCTCCAACAGTTGGGTCCCGCCGTCCGCCGTGCGCTGCGCGAAGCGCAACAACGCCGGGAGCATCTTCGAGCCGAACTGGAGCGCCAGCGTGTCCTCGATCAACTGCGTGCCAGCGAAGAGCGTTTCCGCGAACTCGCCGAAACCATCCAGGAAGTTTTTTGGATCACCGATCCAGCCAAAAATCAGATGTTATACATCAGCCCCGCCTATGAAAGAATCTGGGGGCGCACCTGCCAGAGCCTGTATGACGACCCGGCTTCCTGGGCGCATGCCATCCATCCGGAAGATCGCCATCGTGTGCTGCACGCCTCTGCCACCCAACAGGTTGAAGGCACCTACGACGAGGAATACCGCATCATCCGCCCGGACATGCAGATTCGTTGGATCCGGGACAAGGCTTTCCCAGTCCGAAATGCTGCCGGGGAAGTAGAGCGCGTGGTGGGCGTGGCCCGCGACAACACTGAGCGGCGCCAAATGGCCGATCAACTGCGCCAGTCCCAGAAAATGGAAGCCATCGGCCAGCTTGTCGGCGGGGTCGCGCATGATTTCAACAACATCCTGGGCGCCATCATGCTCCAAAGCGAACTGATCATTACCGTTGAAAACACTCCCCCGGAAGTCCGGGACGGCCTGCACCAAATTCACTCCGCCGCCGAACGCGCCGCCAATCTTATCCGCCAATTGCTCATGTTCAGCCGCAAACAGGTCATCCAGGCCCGCGAACTGGATCTAAACGAGGCGGTGACCAGCCTCGCCAAAATGCTTCAACGCATCATCGGCGAGGACATCCAGTTGCAATTGCACCTGCACCCCTTGCCGTTGATAACCCGCGCCGACGCCAGCATGCTCGACCAGATTTTGATGAATTTGGCTGTCAATGCCCGCGATGCCATGCCCGGCGGCGGGCATCTGGTCGTCGAGACCGATGAAAAAAACGTGGACGAGAACCTTGCGCGTCTCCATCCCGATGCCGTTCCGGGACGCTACGTTTGCTTGAGTGTCAGTGATACCGGCACGGGAATTTCCCCGGAAAATATGGCGCGCATCTTTGAACCGTTTTTTACCACCAAGGAACCGGGCAAAGGCACCGGCATCGGCCTGGCCACTGTTTTTGGCATCGCCAAACAACATGGCGGCTTTATTAAAGTCGAGAGTGAGGTGGGCAATGGAACAAAATTCGAGATTTTCCTCCCCGCCAGCAAAGCCTCACCTGAAGCGCTTGCCCTCTTGGCCCAATCCAAACCGCGCGGGGGCAGTGAAACCATCCTGTTGGTTGAAGATGATCAGGCAGTCTGTTCCCTTGTCCGGGCAACCCTGGAACGCCGCGGCTACCGCGTGCTGGAAGCGGCCAATGGAGTCGAAGCTCTCAAGCTCTGGGAAAAACACTCTGGAACCGTGGCGCTCCTGCTGTCGGATTTAGTGCTGCCCGCCGGCATGAGCGGCCAGGAATTGGCCGGCCGGCTCCAGCAGGACAAGCCCCATCTCAAGGTCATTTTTACCAGCGGTTACAGCGCCGAAATCGCCGGACGCCAGCTCAAATTACGGAACGGGGAGAACTTCGTCCCAAAACCCTTCCCACCAGACCAACTCCTGGAAACCGTCCGCCGGTGTCTGGATACAAACGGCTGACCTTCCCCGGAGGGCGAGTTCCACGAGTCCCAGTCATCGGCTATTGGCGATTGGCTATTTTGCCCAATAAATCTGCGTTATTCTGCGCAATCTGCGGATTTCCTCTCGTCACCTGTTACGCGAAGTTACGCGAAGTTACGCGAAGTTACGCGAAGTTACGCGAAGTTACGCGAAGTTACGTTTAAGGTGCCTTGCTTCCACGCTTCCACCCTTCAACCCTTCCACATCCGCAGTATCAAATTCACCGGGCTTGGCATGGGTGTGTCATTCCTTTATAAATCCCGGACTCCCAATGAATAGGATGAAAACTTTCAAGATTCTTTGCCTGGTGGCCGCGGCCCTGACCCCGGTCATCGCATCAGCGCAAACACCTTACGTGCGTCCCACTCCGCCCACGCGCGACCCGCATACGCCCGGATATGTCACCGCCACGGAATTGCCCGATGGCGAAGTGCCCTCCGCGGATGCCGGGGGAAATTTTATCATCGGGCCAACGCATCATCCCGCGCCGGAAACGCTGGTTCAAACCAATGTCCCCCACGGCACGGTGTATGAGTTCACCATGAGTTCGGCGGACAGCAAATTTTATCCCGGCATCGCGCGCGACAAAGGCACGTTTGGCACGCCAGACACGAACAATCCAGCCAGCCTGATCGTCACCACCAGCCATCCGGCTCCCTACACCCGCCGCGTGGCGGTCTTTGTGCCCGCGCAATATGTCCCTGGCACGGCGGCGCCGTTCATCGTCGGCGCGGACGGACCGGACCGTCCGCTGTTCACGACTCTGGATAATTTGATCGCGGAGAAAAAAGTGCCGCCGATGGTGGCCATTTCCATCGGCAACGGCGGCGGCGACGCCCAGGGCAGCGAGCGCGGTCTGGAATACGATACGATGTCCGGCAAGTACGCGGAATTTGTGGAGGCCGAAGTGTTGCCGCTCGTGGAAAGCAATTGCCATGTCTCCCTCACCCGCGACCCCGACGGCCGCGCGACGATGGGCGGCAGCTCCGGCGGTTCCTGCGCGCTGATCATGGCGTGGTACCACCCGGAACTCTACCATCGCGTCCTGACCTACTCGGGCACCTATGTGAACCAGCAATGGCCGTATAATCCCGCCACGCCCGGAGGCGCCTGGGATTTTCATGAGCATCTCATCCCGGACAGCCCGCCCAAACCCATCCGCATCTGGATGGAAGTCGGCGACCGCGATCTATGGAATCCCAACATTATGCGCGACAATATGCACGATTGGGTGGTGGCCAATGAGCACATGGCCCGGGCATTGGCGGCCAAAGGCTATCATTACCAATTCATTTTTGCGCGCAACGCCGGTCATACCGACCACGGAGTAAAACAACAGACTTTGCCCGAAGCATTGGAATGGTTGTGGAAAAATTACAAACCGGTGGGCTTAAACTAGCGGTAAATTTCCCGCCTATGCACCACAGTAATAATAATGATCTGCATTGCACGGTTGAAGACGTCATGGCATCCGCCAAACACGCTTCAAGAATTTCGTCAAACTTTTAATTTTTCTTCATCTGCTTCCGATTGGAGCGATACGTGGCTAACGTTGTAAATTGGCCGGCGGCAATTTCTGAATGCACTTGATCGTGTAAAGAATCGTAAGCGTTGATGTCGGAAATCTCTTCAAGGATTAGCGCTGCAATTGCTTCCTGCTCCTTTTTGGGGAGGGCGGAAGCTTTCTCAATCGCCTTTTCGAGCAATGCAGTCATATTTGAAGGATACACCAATAATTATCTGGCTCAATGCGTTTATCTCAATACTTCCCGGATCAGTGCATGATAAACGTCCGTCGATCCGATTTCCTTTGCGCCTAACAGTTCGGGACGGCTGGTGATGAACACCGGCCAATCTTTTTGGTCCTCCGGCCGCCGGCCATGCGAGCCTTTCACCAACGCGGCATCCAGCGGAACCACATCCATCAGCATCCGAAACCCCATTTTCTTTTGCAGCAATCGCCAGGCAATCTTCAGCCTGGCCGATGGAATTTTTGGATCGAGAAAAAGTTCCACCGGGTCGTAGCCGGGCTTCCGATGGATGTCCACCGTCCGCGCAAAATCTGGCGCGCACTCGTCCTCGAGCCAGTAGTAATAGGTAAACCACGCATTCGCCGGAGCGATGGCGATGAGGTCACCGGCGCGCGGATGGTCAACGCCCGCCGCGGCCTTTTCACTGGCGCCGAGGACGGTCAGGTCCACCTCGACTTGTTTCGTAAGCACGTCGCGTACCTGCGATTCGAGCGACGGGTCGTTCAAATAAATGTGCGCCACCTGGTGATCGGCCACGGCAAAAACTTTGCTCGCGCCCGCATCCAGAATCTCCCGTCCCAGTTCATCCTTGATGGCGAGCCAGCCTTTCTGGCGGAACCAGCGGTTCAGATGGACCGGCGTTTCCACGTTGGTAATGCCGTATTCAGAAAGCAAAACCACCTGCACGCCGCATTTGCCAAAAAAATCGATCAAATCGCCGACAATGGAATCAATCGCGCGCAGGTCGGGAATGATCGCATCGCAATGGCCCTTACGCTGCAGGTTGTAATCGAGGTGCGGCAGGTAAATGAGATTCAGCGTGGGGGAATATTTGTTCTCAATCCATTTTGCAGACCCGGCGATCCAGCGCGTGGCGCAATCGGCGGAACCTTGCGGTGTTTTGACGCCCGCCGCCGGCCCCCAAAACCCAAAGAAGGGGAACTCACCCAGGTCTTTTTTGATTTTTTCACGGATGGAATACGGCCAGGAATAAATATCAAAAATCTTTCCGCCATCGGCGCGATAGATGGGGCGCGGCGTGATGGAATAATCCACGCTGGAATACATGTTGTACCACCAGAAAAGTTTCGCGCAGGTGAAATGAGGCGCCCGCGAACGAAGTTCATCCCAGATCTTTTCACCCTGGACGAGAGAGTCGGATTGTTTCCAGAACTGGACCTCCGCCAGATTACGATCATACCAGCCGTTTCCGACAATGCCGTGTTGCGACGGCGATTTGCCGGTGAGGTAATCGGATTGCGCCGCACAAGTGACCGCGGGAAATGCCGGCGTGATGTTCGCAAGGGCGCCGCGCTTCACAAATTCAGCGATGCGGGGCGTATGTTCACCAATGAGCCTTTCTGCGAGGCCAACGACATTGATGACAGCGAGCCGGCTCATTTTTTCCGGGCGCGCTCCTGGAGTTCGTGGATGGACGCGATGACTTTCTTCGGATGCATTTCGTGCACTTCCACGCCGGTCCCGACCTCTTTCAACAGCGTGACCGTCAATTCGCCGCCGAGATGTTCACGAAATTCTTCCAGCCCTGCGAGGACCAGAAAATCACCACATGCGTTTTGACCCAACAATTCGCAGGCGAACAGATCAAAGCCAAGCCCGGTGAGCAATTGTAAAACACGCTCGCAGGACCGCTCATCGAGCAGCCCGATTTTGCGCGAGTAAACCACGTCCAACGCGATGCCGATGGCCACCGCTTCGGCATGAGGAATCCGGAAACTGGAAAGTTGCTCCAATTTATGAGCGGCCCAGTGGCCGAAATCGAGCGGACGCGCCGAGTCGTTCTCAAACGGATCGCCGCTCGTAGCGATGTGGTCCAGGTGCAATTCCGCGCAGCGGCGGATCAGCTTTTTCATCACCGCCGGCTCGAACGAGTTCAATTTCTCCACGTCACGCTCTATCGCTTCAAAGAATTCCGCGTCATGGATGCAGGCAACCTTAACGGCTTCGACATAGCCGGCGCGTTTTTCGCGCGGCTTGAGGGTGGCCAGCAGGTTAAAATCGTTGATCACGGCATTGGGCGGCGCAAAGGTGCCGACGAAATTTTTTTTACCGAAGGCATTGATGCTGTTTTTGACCCCGACGCCCGAATCGGCCTGGGAGAGCGTTGTGGTTGGGATGCGGACGTGCCGCACGCCGCGGTGCGCCGTGGCGGCAGCGAACCCGGCGATGTCCAGCAAGGCGCCGCCGCCCACGGCGATCAGATAGGACTGCCGGTCAATGTGGTGCTTGTCAACCTGCGCAAGAATGTCCGTGACGATAGTGACGGAATTTTTGGAGGGTTCGCCCCCGGGAACAAACAGCGGCGAGCGCGCGAGTTTCAATTGGCCGGCGAGGGCGGAAAAATACTTCTCAATCTGGCGCTCAAGCCCCGGCTGGGATTGGGCGAGGGCATCTTCGAGGACAACCAGGACCCGGCGCGGCCGGTGGTCGGCCAGCGCATCTTTCAGGACGAGATTATTCTCCGCAAACACGTCCTCGGTAAAAAAAACGCGCAACCGCCAGCCGACACGGATGGAACGCAGAATCGCGGACATGGCAACAATCTGCGTCCTTTGGCGGCGACTTTCGAGTTTTATTTCCCGATCGTCGTGTCCTCGGGAATCCGCATCGTATAGAACGATCGGTAAACGAAAATCAGCGCGACGAGAAGGCAAACTCCGCCAATGATCCACGACACATGGGAAGTGGAATGGTTCTGGATGTCCTTTTGCTTCATCGTCACGGCGATTTCCGTGGCGAGCAGGCCAAAGAGCGTGGTGAACTTGATGATGGGATTCATCGCCACGGAACTGGTGTCCTTGAACGGATCGCCGACGGTATCCCCCACCACGGTGGCGGCGTGCAACGGCGTCCCCTTCTGGCGCAAATCCACCTCGACGATTTTCTTGGCATTGTCCCAGGCGCCGCCGGCATTGGCCATGAAGATGGCCTGGAACAATCCAAAAAACGCGATGCCGATCAGATAGCCGATGAAGAAATATTGGTTGAAAAACGGCAGGCCGAGGGCCAGCGAAAAAACGACAACGAAAATATTGATGAGACCGCGCTGGGCATAAACGGTGCAGATCTCGACGACTTTTTTGCTGTCGGCGATGGAAGCGGTGGTTTTTTCGAGGTTAAGATTTTTCTTGATGAAAACCACCGCGCGATAAGCGCCGGTGACGACCGCCTGGGTGCTGGCGCCGGTGAACCAATAGATGACCGCGCCGCCCATGATGAGGCCAAAAATGATCTGAGGCTGGATGAGGCTCAAGCTCGCAACCGCGCCGCCGAAGGACCGTTGCAACAGCATGACGATGCCAAAAATCATCGTGGTGGAACCGACCACCGCGGTGCCGATCAACACCGGTTTGGCCGTGGCCTTGAAGGTATTGCCCGCGCCGTCGCCTTTTTCCAGCTCAAGTTTGGCTTCGTGGAACGCCGGTTTGAAACCAAAACCCCGCTCAATCTCATCGGAAACACCGGGGATTGCTTCGATCTGGCTCAATTCATAGACGGATTGGGCGTTGTCCGTGACCGGCCCGAAGCTGTCCACGGCAATGATCACCGGGGCCATGGCCAGAAAACCGAAGGCGACCAGGCCGAACGCGAAAATAGGCGTGGCAAAAGCAAACTCCGGCGGCATCAGGCGGGCCAGATCGCCCGACTGCGAAATCAGATAGGCGATGAACATCAGCGTCAGGATGACCAGGCCCATCCAGAACGCCGAAAAATTCCCCGCGACGAACCCGGAGAGGATGTTCAGCGAAGCGCCGCCCTGCTCGGATGAGCGGGTGACTTCCCGCACGTGGCGGGAACTGGTGCTGACGAAAATTTTTGTAAATTCCATGATGAGCGCGCCCGCCAGGATGCCACACGACATGATCCCCGCAAGCGACCACCACAGATTTTTCAAGACCACCCCATTCACGTCGGTCATGTCGCCCAACAACAGATAGCTGGCGCCGCTCGCCACGACGATCGCCAGGATGCAATTCGTCCACACCAGTTCGGACAGCGGCGATTCCCAGTTGAAATTTGTTTTGCCGCCAAAACGGGCGTTGCTGGAAGCTTTATTGATGTAGTACGAAACGAGCGAAGTCAGGACCATCAGGGTCTGGATGGCGAACAGCCAGATGATTAATTTGCCGCTTTGCACTTGCAATGCATCCCCGCCCAAGGCCAGCGCGATGAAGGCGATGAGCGCCACGCTGGTGACGCCATAGGTCTCAAAACCGTCCGCCGTGGGGCCTACGGAATCACCCGCGTTGTCGCCGGTGCAATCCGCGATGACGCCGGGATTCTTCGGGTCATCTTCCGGGAGATTGAAAACAATCTTCATGAGGTCGCTGCCGATGTCGGCGATTTTAGTGAAGATGCCGCCGCCGATGCGCAACGCCGCGGCGCCCAGCGATTCGCCGATGGCAAACCCGATGAAGCAGGAGCCGGCCAGTTCGCGCGGTATGAAGGCCAGGATGCAGATCATGCAAAACAGTTCCACGCAGACGAGCAACATGCCGATGCTCATGCCGGCCTGGAGCGGAATGGAAAGAGTCTTGAGGGAATCGCCCTTGAGCGAGGCAAAGGCCGCGCGGGAATTGGCGGTGGTATTGATGCGGATGCCAAACCAGGCCACGCCATAGCTGCCCAGGATGCCCAGGATGGAGCAGCCGAGGACGAGGGCGACGTTGCCAGCCGGGCTATGTTCGAGGATGGCGAAATAATAGATCATGCACAGCGCAATGAGAATCCAAAGCGCCGCGAGAAATTTTCCCTGCTGAAACAGGTACGTCTTGCACGTTTCCCAGATGACATTGGAAACGTCGCCCATCGACTTATGGACCGGCAACGCGCGCGTTCGGATGTATTGGAAAACGCCAAACAACGCCCCGAGGACGCACACCGCGAGGCCAAAGAAGAGGATAGCATGGCCGCTCAAGCTGTTGTGGACGAATGAAACGTCCAGCGGAGGCAGGTTGATGTCGGCTTCGCCGGCGAAGCTGGTTGTGGCGCAAGTCATTGTTGCCAATGCGATCACGCCGCCAATGGTTCTATTGATTATTGACATATCTCCTAAAAGGGTGCGCAGTGTGCATTAGGTCGTAGTGAATTTCCAGCATTTTTTGATTAATAAAGTGCACTCACTTTTGTCCGTTATTTGACGGATGTTCCGCCTTCCACTTTTATCGTTTTCCTTCGGTGTTGAATGTTGGATGTTGGACGTTGGATGTTGAACGCTCGATGTTTCCTCTGTCGCGCCGTAGTCCCGCTGGGTGGAATGGATCCGCCTTTCTCCCTTTCCGCTTTTCTTCCGTCATCACTTGTTTCATGCTGCTGCAAATGGCCGAACGCCCCGTCTCCACTTTGAACAAACCCGACACGATTGAAATGACGCTGCGGCCGTCTCTTTTTTCGGAATTTACCGGCCAGCTCAAGGTGAAGGAACGGCTGGAAATCGCCGTTGCCGCTGCGAAAAAGCGCAAGGAATCCCTCGATCATATTTTGTTGAATGGCCCTCCCGGGCTTGGCAAGACGACTCTCGCACATATTTTGGCAAAATCAATGGGCGCGAACATGAAAAACACCAGCGGCCCCACGATTGAAAAAGCGGCCGACCTCGCCGGCCTCCTCACCAATCTCGAGGAGGGCGACGTGCTCTTCATCGACGAGATCCATCGCCTGCAAAAGACCATCGAGGAATATATGTATTCCGCGATGGAGGATTTCAAGCTGGACATCATCATCGACCAGGGGCCAAACGCGCGGAGTGTGCGGCTGAATCTGCCGCGGTTCACGCTCATCGGCGCCACCACCCGCAGCGGCCTGCTCTCCGCGCCGTTGCTCACCCGTTTTGCCGTGCGGGAACGCCTCGATTATTACGTGGCGGACGACCTGGAAAAAATCATCCTTCGCTCGGCCAGGTTGCTGGACGTGGAGATCGATAAGACCGGGGCGCATGAAATTGCCCGGCGCAGCCGTGGCACGCCGCGCATCGCCAACAACCTGCTCCGCCGTGTCCGCGATTACGCGCAGGTGCGGCACGACGGGAAAATTTCCGGCGAAATCGCCGACAAAGCGCTGGCGATGCTGGAGATTGACCAGAACGGCCTGGACGAGATGGACAAGCGCATTTTGGAGACCATCGTAGTGAAATTCGGCGGCGGTCCCGTGGGCGTGAATTCACTCGCCGTTGCCGTAGGCGAGGAACCGGACACCATCGAGGAAGTCTATGAGCCGTATCTCATCATGGAAGGGTTCCTGAACCGCACGCCCCAAGGTCGCGTGGCCACGGAGCTGAGCTATCAGAAATTGGGATTGAAAATGAGTGGCGGAAAACAGGGGGGGTTGTTTTAGAAGCAATTGACTGGGTTTCCCAAAGCGATTTCGGGGGCGTGCTCCGGCTTTTTATGTAAAATCCTCTGGACGGTTGACACAGCATGGAATTGTTTCAGAAAATCTCATTTCCCGGGTTACGTCCACATCATCGTCGTGGTGATGAAGAAATAATTCCCCGTTGGGGAGCAAGACGGTTGCGTGGTCGTTCTCGAACTTCAAGCACCCATACTTGACCTTAGGGTCTGTCGAGACGACGTACATTTCATCGGACCATGGAACGAGCGTCCCTGCACTGATAGGTATGTCACGGTCTGGAACGATATAATTGAAATACTCAAGACGTTGGTGGATGTAGTCACCTCGTGAAACACTGGGATTTATAGACCAGTCCTCGAATCCGTATGCATAAGCACCTTTAGGCCGTACGCGAACGGTGACAATTAACACGTCTGGATTCACGGAAACCACTACGCCCCACGCGTCATAGATGGTCTTGTCGCCCATACCATTTGTATCGGTCGAAGGAATATTTCTTGTCGAATCGAGCCGATCCATCAAGACTTTTGGAATCGCCTCGACAACAGGTGTGACCCGCTGCTTTACGGGGACCAGGCCGTTTCCGTCATCCCAAAACACTTGTTGGAGTGTGACCTCGAACGTTTTATCTGTCTTGACCCAACGGGTAATCGGAGCATTTGTACTTGAGAGAGGAAGCGGCCCTTGTTCTTCAATTGGACCGACCCAGCCCGAATCGCATCCGACAAAAATCAAAGCCTCCAAAGCCAACCCAAATGATAGCGCCTGAATAGTGTTTAGATTCACGTTTTCATCATACCCAGATGAGCTTGAATGGTGAAATTGATATTATTGTCTTCGCCATTGATTTTTTCAATACGCGCATTTTTTATGCGGCCAAAATTACAACTTGGATGAACCGGGAAAATAAGAAGGGAAAATCGTTCGATTCCGACCCTCGCCTCCAAGTTTTGATGCGTGTGCATCAAGGAGTTACGCCGGGCGGAATGGCCACTGTCAGTGAAACTGTCAGTAAACCGGCGAGTGCTTCAACTATTCGCCACTACTTGCCAGAATTCGCTGAAACTCGCCAAAACTCGCGTTCTTAAACGCGGATGAAACCGGACTGGTTTCTCGATTCAGAGAAATCCAGTTATGAAAACGAGATTCATCCTGTTTCGGCGAGCCGGTGTTTTTTACAGCGAGGACACCACCACCCGGAAACAAATCAGCCTGCGCACGAAGGACGAAGCCGAAGCGCTGACGCTTCTGCATTCCAAGAACGAGGCGCACCGCCAGCCGGTCTTAAATCTGCACATCGCCCGGACGTATCTGACGGCCACCGACCCGGAGATGGCCAAGCGCACTTGGCAGGTGCCGATGGACGAAATGACCAAGACCAAGACCGGCCCGACGCGCCACCGGCATGAAGTGGCGATGAAGGACAAGGCGTTTGACCTCATCCGCAATCTGCCGATTCTGGAAACCCGTTCGGCGCATTTCTTGAAGGTGCTGGAATTGGGCGGCGTCTCGACAAATGTTTATCTGCGGCGGATTCACAATTTCGCCTTGGACATGAATTGGCTGGCGTGGTCAATCCTGCCGAAACGCCAATGGCCGAAAGTGAAGTTCAAGGAGAAACGCGCCATCACGTTTGAGGAACATCAGCGGATCATTGCCGCCGAGGTGAACCCGGAACGGAAGACCCTGTATCAGCTTTGCTGGCACTTGGGCGCGAGCCAGGGCGACATTGCCAGCTCTGAAAGGCGAGGACGTGGACTGGACGAGCAACACCGTTGGATTCACCCGCAAAAAGTCCGGCGTGCCGGTGCTGGTGCATTTGGGGCCAGACGCCCTGAATCTGTTCAAAGACCTGCCCGCCGAGGGCGTGTTGTTTCCGTATCTGTCCCGCGTGCGGGCTGGCGACCGTGCCACGGAGTTTTGCTCCCGTTGCCGTCAGCTTGGCATTAAAGGCGTCACCCTTCACAGCTACCGCTACGCATGGGCGGAACGAGCCAAGGTGGCGGGAATGCCGGAACGGTTCGCACAGGAGGCATTGGGGCACAACAGCAAGGCCGTGCACCGCGCCTACGCAAAACGCGCCCTGATGAAGATTCCGTCCCTGGAAGACTATGAGGCGAAAATCGTCCCGATGCCACTCGTTGTAAAGCTGTAAAAAGCCGCCGGTACCGATCACACTCGACGAACGGCGAAAACGGTTATTTTGCTTTACCAAACCAACGTCCAGAATTACAATGTGTTGGGCGATAAATATAATTGGGTTTTTCAGAATGAACTTGCCGGTCAAACTGAACAAGAAACGGCAAATCGCCAGAATAGCGTTTGCCGAAGGGCACGATTTTTCGTTTTTGGAGAAATGGAAAAAGCAATTGGGCAACGACACTCATCCTTTTCGAGTTGACTCTGTTGCCTTTGCCTCCTTGGCGCACTCCCGATACACTTCCCACTCAGGAACCACGCCATACGTCGTCGGAACGGGTGAATTCAAAACATATATCAATGACAATCCGAGAAGGGAAGTCGGATGTTTGGTCCTGCTCACCTGTGATTGGTTCCCTGATTCGGATGTCCTTGGCGTGTGTCATTTCCGCCGGTCATGGTGCAATCACATCGTTTTGGATTACCTGTGCGCTCATCCGTTCATAACCGCACCCACGAAAAATTACGAAAACGTTGTGAACGGGGTTGGTCTTGCGCTGTTGTTTTTTGTCACAGAAATTACCAAGGAATGTAAATCTAAACTGATTTGGGGTGAAGCCACCCAGAATTCTTTTAACTTTTACAAAAAGGTGTTCAAATTACGATCCGTCAAGGATTTGATTTACGTGCCTAAGCCGAAATTTGATAAATTTTATGATAGAGTAAAAAAGGGGTGGAACGATGAAGAAAACCAGAAGCGAAGTACTATTATTGAAGAATTTAACGCGATAGAAGTGGAACACCCGCCATTTCTGGGGACGAAGGCCAATGTGTTTATGCCGCCAAGACAATCAATCCAGCATTTGCTTGAATTGCCACGCCACGAGAAACTGCAAGTGGCGATGATCGCGAAGGCGTCGACACGAATAAAGTCGACCATGAACGACATGGATATTGTTACGATAATTATTAAAGAGGCCACCAAAAACAATGTTCTCGACAAGGTGTGGGAAAAAGTTGAGAACCTTAGAAAGTGCGAAGAATAAACCCCTTTAGGAATGCAAAAATTATGTACGAAAGCAATTTGCCTGATTGGTATAGGACAGCGGGGCTGCAACCCGAGGCAGAAAATATTCCGAAGCGGATCGTTGCGATTAAAAACTTTGACGCGGATGCCAATCAGGTAGTTTCGCTGGCACAACTTTTTTATGGCGTTGGCGACCCGTCCGTAGATTTTCTTTCAACGTTACGTGCTAAATTTCGAGAGCAAGACTCTGTATTTTCAAATCAGGGGAACGAGGCGGAACTGGCTGTGCTTGCTGGTGCAAAGTTGGTCCAATTGATGTACGCCAGATCATTTGAAACCTCGGAGATGGCGACTTTGGCAGTGGCCTGTGCCGCGTGCCAGGGACTTCAGAAAAACCCCCCGGTTCCCCAAATAACAGAAATCGCGTTCAAGCGTCTTGCGGAACAATCCAGGGATCGCGCGCAAGTTTTTGCAGAAAGGCTGAACTCCACGCAGTCAACAGGGCCGGACGGTGCTGCCGGTCTTGACATTGGAAAAGAGTTTGCAAAAATGCAGTCCGATATCCGAGTCGTGATGGAGGAATCGAATATGCTATGGTGGCTTTTTGCGCAACACAGCAGGGATGAAAATCGGCGGTGGGTGGACATGGATTTTCCCGCAAGCGTGGTGAAAATTGGCAAAGAGCTTGCCGATCTGACGGAAATTCTTCCTGGCCCACCCTCCGCTGCGGCATTTCTGGATCGCGTTTGCCGATTGGCAAAAAATCAACTCCCGGACAAAATTGGCTTTAAAGCTGCGATCGATGGATTGGCGACAGATTGGAAGAAGTCATATTGTGAACGTTCTTATATACAAGAACTTGAATTTTTAACGCCATTATCTAATGCAATTCGTTTGTCTCTATTAACCTCGGGTAACGGTAATTGGATGTCGGTATTTTCGGGTTCCACAAAGATTGATCCGGAATCCGTCCTGAGTCCTCAAAAACTATGCCTCCAAATGTTTTTGGAGGGCTTACTCGTTCGCGCCTGGCGGCAGTGCGTATAATTGAATGAGCGCAAACCAACCAACAATCACACCAAATCCTGGCCCAGTCCCAGGACCGGCGGCGCTCGTTCAGCCAGCGCCTCAGTTAGCCCAACCGGAAGAGACGGCGCGGACACTCGTAGAAATTATTGATCTACCTCTCGGCAAGGAAATGAACGAAACGGCTGCGGTTAATTTCGGCAGAAACAGCCATTCAAGACTAATCGTTCTCGCCGGCCCCGTCAAAGGTGGTAAAACCACCCTATTGACGAGCCTTTACGAACTCTTTCAGTGGGGTTCAGTTGCGGATCAATGCTTTTCATGGTCAGTGACTTTGCCTGGCTTCGAACAAAAATGCCATCCGGCCCGCACTGCTTCAGACAATGCGACCGCCGAGACCCAACGCACCCCCTACAAAGGGCCCGACCCGTATTATTTGCACCTACAAACAACGCCGATTTCCTCTCAGTACCCAAAGACAGATTTTCTTTTTACGGATGTATCCGGTGAAATGTTTGACCATGCGATCAACTCCGAAGATGAGTGCAAGTTGCTCACTTTTGTGAAGCGAGCCGCCCATTTGGTACTCCTGATCGATGGCGCCAAGGTGGTGCAAGACAGTAGAAACACTGTCGTTCAGAAAACCAAATCCATTCTGCGCTCTCTTCTGGATTGTGAAATGATTTCGTCCTTCTGCTACGTCACTATAGTTTGGGCGAAATGTGACCATTTCACCAAATTGCCCCAACAGGGGCAAAAAAAACTTGCGAAGTTTCGGGAAGGAGTCGAAGCCGATTTTCGCACAAGTTTCAGCGACAGGATTCCCAAAGACAAATTCCGATTTATGGAAATTGCTGCTAGGCCGAAAGAAAATCCGCAAATGGGCTTCGGAATGGGCGTGGAAGACCTTTTCCGCTTTTGGCTAGAACATGCGCCTCATCTCCGTCCACTAGATTTGGAATTACCTAACCCTAATGCAGGCCGTGAAAGCGAGTTGTTCGCCATGAGGCATTTTTCAACTGTGCAGACTTAAGATATGGAACACCCCTCCGCAAAACAATTCATGATGGTTGGACTACCCTCCTCTGGCAAAACGACGTTTTTAGCCGCATTTTGGTACATGGTAGACCAACCGTCGACTGGATGCTCTCTTACCATTGACAAGCTGGATGGCGAAAGGACATACCTGAACCAGATCAGGGATGCATGGCTTGATTTAAAGCCGGTCCCAAGAAATTGGGTCGATTTTCAGAAAATGGTTTCGATGACCTTAAAAAAGAGCGAAAATGGAACGCGAATAGATTTGAAGATTCCAGACTTGTCGGGCGAAACGTTTCGTCAACAGTGGGCCAAAAGGCAACTTACGACTGGTTACAACGACTTTTTGAAGGAATCTCAGGGAGCTTTGCTATTCATTGGCCCCGACGTGGTTAAACCCCACAGAATTGACATGGTTGATGAACTTTCAAATTTGGTACCAGACGCCGCAGGCGACGGCAGCGCTAAAGCAGGAAATCTCAAAAGTTGGGACATCGAAAAGGCCCCGACGCAAACCCAGTTAATCGAACTGCTTCAAACCATCGCGACAAGAGATTACGTCCCACCTGGGTTTAAAATCGCTATCGTGGTTTCAGCTTATGACCTTTACAGTGCAACATACCCAGAACCCGATGATTTTGTGGCGAAAGAGTTGCCCATGTTGGACCAATTTTTGAAATCCAACCCAAACTTTTTCAAAGTCATGACCTTTGGTGTGAGCGCGCAGGGTGGAGTTTACGCCTCACCAATGCTTTTGCCAGAAATGTTGAAATACTTCAAAGAATTGGTAAAGGTACTGACCACTCCGTCTAGCGATGTCCAAACTTGGTTCGCAAAATCAATCGATCCAGCTACCTTGGAGACATTTCGGGACCCCGAAAAGGAAGAATTGGCAAAGGAGCTACTCGCGAAGGATTTCAATGCCCTTCTAGGCAAAAAAGACCTATATGATGAATCGCGGTTTGCTTCAGTAAGTCTGAAGGCCGATACGAAATCGCTCTTGGAAGAATTCCTTGAAAATAAGGCGCAGGACAATACCACACTGAAAATGTTAAATAGAAAGCTATTGGAAGACGTGTTCCCAAGAAACATCTCTCCCAAGTGGCAATATCGAAAGGAACACCAGAAGATTGTAGATTTACCGGCAGACCAGCGCGTAGCTGTGTTTGGCAAGACAGTTAAAAACAAGCACGATATTACGGAACCGATTCAATGGTTAATGTCCTGAAACAACTCGACCTGCCAAAAGGCATTGACGCAAGATTGGTTCATCAGTCCCTTCATGGATACTCGGACGGTCACCGATTAATCGAGAGTTCGATTGATTGTCCTGCGGATGTTGCCAGGCTGATGCTAAGAATGAGTGATCTTTCAGGGGGTAATGTAGTGCCTGGATTTGATGATTATTTAACTGCTTTTCCTTTGAAGCAAATTGGTATGTATGCTTTCGCCAAAACATGGCTCGCGCCGGAAATGCCCCGCCCCGGATGCGTTTGGACGCATACACTAATGTTTTCGGAGTTTCAGCTGGACTTTTTGTCGTTGGAAAGTTTTTTGAGATTATTTCGGCGCCCTCAATTTCGGAAAGATTCGGGCCTTTACATCAAGCCCATGGTAATCGAGGCCCAAGATGAATCTCCGGCCAGCAATGAAAATTGTTCTGAACGGTTGGCGGAAGCAAAGAGAGTTTTGGCAGCCTTTTACAAACCTAGTTCACCTGCCGTGATACTGCCTTCGAAATCCTCACTTGAACATCAAAGCTTGGTTCTTGCTTTATGGTCTCAGCAATGGCCCAATTTGCGAGCAACAACAACCTTCTCTACTGGTTCACTTTCTTCACGTAGTTTTGATGGCCGACCTTTTGATATTCAATGTGTTCCCATTTCAGTCGTCCGCGAGGCGCAACGGGAGATTAGTTCGACAGCTGGCTCAGAAGTCTTAATTTCCGATAACGTATCCATGCTAATGCCTGATTGGGTAGACGAAGCCGCTAAAGATTTGCTGGGTGTTCGCGGGTTAGGCTTTCGCGATTTTTTATGGGACGTAGGGAGTTCGGAAAGCGTGCGTCCGGCTTTTGAGAGATTTGCCAGAATCTATCACGAACTCAATCAGACTGGAAGCGGAAACATAGTCGAGATTTTAGGTCAGAATTTCCCACAAGCCTCTCAAGGCAGCGCGCTAAAGATCAAAATGTTAGGTGGTGAGGAAAGCCTCCGTCCGGCGGGACCTGACGAAGCCGAGCTACTCACCTCTTTGGGTACTACAGAATACTTTTCAGCATTCGATGCTGCGGCTCTCAGATTGGGGGAAAGGGGAGCAAAATTGGGCAACACCCCAGAGCAGGCGAAGCGTCTAGTTGGAAACCTTTTCAAGACAACAATAAATCCCTTGGGTGCAGAAGTTTTGGCTGGCTTAATCTCTGGTCTCGATGCTAGAGCTGCTCGGCATTTAACATTCGAACATCCCCATTTGCTGTCAACTATCGTTGCAGCAAAACCAAGTTTGGCGGCTTCTCCGCAGCTCTGGCTTGGTGCAGAGAATTCCAAATGGGAAGTGTTCGATTGCGTTGCCAAATGCAAAAATCTGGATGATAGCGTAGTGAACGGCGTCGTCTATGCATTGCTTGAGTCGAAATGCGACGACCTTTTTCGGCGGGCTATTGATGTCTGGGGACGCAAGGCTATTTTCAGCGCAATGGATTGGCAGAATCGATCCGAAAATTATTTAAGCGAACATTCGCGAGGCTCGCTTACATTTCATACAAAACAGGTGATGGATTGGGTCGAAGATGGAACTGGGAAATCGACCAAAGGGTTGCTCGGCGCGGCCCACATTCTTGCTCCCTACGCATACCAAGTGAGAGACCGAAATACCAAAGTATGGGAATCTTTAAAAAAGGAATTGGATGGCTACGAAAGAGTGTATTTATCCAGTTTTCTATTGGCGTTGGGATTAAGTAACGCGCCCGAACATCCAGTAGAACAAATAAAGGAGCACTTTACTTTGATTTACCAGCTTGCGTGGGACGAAAAATTAGATTCCAAGACCTGGGAAATATTAGAGCCTATTGTTCCAGAGATTTCCTGGCCGAATAATTGGGACAGGTGTGAGCGGATGGTTCGTGGATTGATAGCCTCTTTCATTCGTTATCAATGGCCACCGCAACAGATTTATTCCTGCGTCTCCAAGAATAGCATTTCGGAGCGCTTTCCAAAAAGCGCTAAAAAAGTTGAAGGCGGTATTGCGTTTATGGGAAAATTGTTATGAGAGGAATGGGTTTACCTGCCATTTATTAATGAATCTGAAAACTTGCGCGATTTCTGCCGGGCGTTTCTCTTCTGCCAGTGCTGGTTGATGGTATTCGTTACCTTGGTGAGCCAGGGACGATCCTTGAGCGTTTCCAAAACGTCGGCTGTTGCAAAAAACTTCATTCCGTTCTGTGCTGGATTTCCCAACGGCTTGAGCAGCCTTGCCGAAATGAGCACCGGAATGTCGTGAGGCTGGCAGTTCAGCACCCAGCCTGCCTGTTCCGCTGTCAGGCGGGCGGGCAGTTGGCCCAGCAGCGACAAAAACCGAAGTTGATCGTCTTACCGTGATGGCGGGCTGCGGGTCGTCCATGTCGAGTGCGCCGCAAGAGGCAATCAACTTAACCAGCCGGGGTCGGCGGTTGTCATTGCGAACGTAGAGCGCAAACGGCAAGCGGGCCTGTCCGGGCTGCGCCTTGCGGATGGCAAAGCGGAGCATCCAGACAATATCCCAAAGCCGTCCGGCTTCGTCCTGGCCGGTCACGTCCGGGGGCACGGTAACGTAAGCGTCAAACACCGTGCGATTGAGAAACACCGGAAAGCGGATTCCCGCTTCCTGCGCGGTCTTGGTGACTTCCACCTGAAAGCCGTCTGCGACGGCCTGAGCGCGGGTGTAGGCGTAGATGACTTCGCCGAATGGGTTTTGATTGTCGTTCATAAAAAGGACTCCTTTCAAGAGGGTTTAACATCGGCAGCGAAGTAGCTGCCATACCGCCTACGTGGGTCATACGTCGCGGCTTCAACCGGGGCCGTGCCGCACGGATGCTGCCACGCCTTGCGGGTATTGTTCCAATGGAAGCCAAGCTCGGCTAAAACCCCTGTGACTTGAAAGGGCTGTTTGTCCGCAAACTGAATCCAAACCCATTTGCCGACAACCTCGGCAATCTCAAAGAAGTTCGGCGTCTCGCTGCGGAGCAACGCCAGCAAATTTTCGGTGTCCAGTGACCGATTCGCCACGCGGCGGGCGAAATCAATCTGTGGTCTGTTTCCAGTGCTCAACTGTTCGGGTCGGCTCTGAGCCTTTTTCTGATTTTTGTTTGTATTCGTTTTCATAGTCTTTTTTTTGTGCTCTGCTGTTCGGTTTCGGTCTTTCGCCCTTCAACCGGAAAAAGACCGCGAAGCAGGGCGGCTGGCGGGAGTAGTCTTCAGAGGGCACCGCCATGTGATTGCCCCCTGCGAAGACGGGCTTAGAGGGTGAAAGGCTGAAATCCGATGCAGAGAAGCGGACTTGAAAACGATCCAAAGAATTCACCCCTGACTGACTCCGCGAAGCGGGCGCAACTGGCGTGAATCCGGCGACCAAACGCTCGTGGAACCGCGAGAGCTTGCGCCGCGTGCTGCGAAACAATGACGCGGTTGATTCCCTCCTTGGAAATCTTCAATGCAAAATATTCTGCCAGAACGCAGGCGAAACGAATCAGTGGGCAGCCACGCTTCTTGGCGAGCGGTGGATGAAGGTAAATAGCACCAATGTTGGTCAATCGCGAAACGACGGGGGCCTGCCTGTGCAGCCAGGGGGCAATTTGAATTCCGGGTTTAATTCCGGGTTGTCGCGTAGCGAGCAACGCCGTTATTTCGTCGAACCGGCCACCTTCACCACGCTAAAGCGTGGTGGCCCCCAGAATAATTTTCAAGTTGAGGCCGTCGTTTACAACGGCGGCCACCAGTTTCAAGACGGAGACGAAGTCCTTCCCTACATCAAATTAACATTCAACCAAAAATAATACCTATGCCACAACAACCACAAAATGAAGGTCTATTCGAGTCGTTCAGCAAGAATTACCAAACGGCCCAATGGCTGATGCAATTCCCCGCACTCACGGTCATGGTATGGCTCAGGCGCGACCTGGGTTTCCGCATGGTTTCACCAATTAGGATATTCCCGGTCACTGCCTTTCTTTTCGTTATCTCGGTTTTTGCCGGTCAAAGCAACGCCGACGCCAGGCCGCTTGGGTTGCTCGTATTCGCAGTGCTTACTTTCGCCATCGGCACGTATCAGTGCATCAGGCGATGGATGGAACTTCAGAGGAAAGTCAGACAGCACACCTATTATTTAGGCAGCTCCTCTTTTGGTTTTCGATGGGTGCCCGATTTTCTCAAGCGCGAGCGCCGCCTTGAACGCTTCGTTGAACCGCTTGCGTGTGGACTGACCGGCTACGCCGTTCTTCATCTGTCGCACGCGCTTGGCTGCTGGCTGCTGCTGTCCGCCGTTTGTCTCCGATCCTATGAGTGGTCCGTTTACCAACGGGACCGAAACCTGAGTTTAGACATTTTAGACGGCATGCTGCATTCCCAGCGGCAAAGCCAGGTTGTCGAGGAGTTCGAGGCAAAATCCGGCTGGCACAAACACGGGGACGCCAACGGCCTGCCTACGGGCCTTGACGCCGATGTCGAAAGCCAAATCACCATTTCGCTGAAACAGCGGAAATCCAAAACAAACAAAAACACAATAGACATATGAACGAAGAAAACAAACACGGTAATTCAATCATAGGCTGGCTGCTGCACATTGCAGACCAACTCCCTCCCTTGGACGACATCAAAAACCCGTTCGTCGCCGCCGCCTGCGGTTTTCTCTTTGGCGGCATCGGCCTTGGGCTTTATCTCAAAAGCCTCAAGGATTTTCTCATTCCGTTCGCCCTGCTTTTAGCCGTGATAATTCTGGGAATCCCCACCGGCGAAGCCCTGTTGCTTGCCGTGCCGTTTATTTGGGCGGCATACGGCTTCTACCGGGTGAAAAAGTCCAATTCCATGCTGGGCGAATGCAGCGACGCCGGGCGGATCATTGAGGCGGAGGTGGTCTGCCCGCCGCCGATTCCGACCCGTCAGGAAAAATTGTCGGCCACGCGGATGCAGTAAACATCCCCACACTGAAAGGAAAAACTACCATGCAAATATATACTATCAAAAACGGCCAGAATTTTGGCCCATATTCCCAAACGGAAATCATGTCCCGCATCAAATCCGGCGAATACACCGGAAACGACCTCGCCTGGTATGAGGGATGCACCGGCGCGGTGCCGCTGTCTCAAATCATGGTTCAGCCAAAGACTGAGCCGCAACAGCAACCCAAGGAAACCCAATCCGATGCAGATTTAATCTTCATCGCGATGCAGCAAAAATTCATCATCTGGACAGCAGTTGCGTGGGTAGTGCTTGGACTGATGCCCATGTGGCCAGCAATTGCTGGCCCTCTCATGCTGGCTTTCTACGCGACTCACATTACGGGCGTGGTCTCCTGCTTCCTCGCAGCGAGGGCACTGGGAAAAAATGTCTGGCTTTGGGGAATTCTGGCTCTCCTTCCGCTTGTGAACCTCATCGCATACGCAAAAATGGTTTCCCAAGCAGCTAAGACGCTCAAAGCCAACGGAGTCCCGACAGGGATTTTGGGGGCAGACCGGAAGGCGCTTGACCGTCTCGGCTGAGAATTGACTACGGATAGAGACAAACGGCTGAACCTCGCGGTTCAGCCGTTTTTTCATCGGAAGACCGGTCACAACGGCGTATTTTCTTTGTTTCATGCTCGATTTTTGGATATAACCCAATACATGGCAAGAAACAGCAACAGCAAATCTTCCGGATCAGGCGACGGACTCGCCGTTGAATCTCGGCTTCGAATTACGTTAAAAATAATTTAAAGAGCGCAATGACAGCCGAGCACCAAATCGAAGAAAAGCTCATCGAAAAGCTCGTGAGCCTAAAATACGAGTATCGTCAAGGTATTCGTGATCGCGATGGCTTGGTGAAGAATTTCCGCGAGAAATTTCAAACACTCAATCGGGTCACTTTGACCGATGCCGAATTTGAACGTCTTTTGGAGGAGATCATCACCCCAGATGTCTTCGCCGCCGCCCGCGCCCTTCGCGAACGTAGCAGCTTTACTCGCGACGACGGCACACCGCTAAACTACACCTTGGTCAACATCAAGGACTGGTGCAAAAACACTTTTGAAGTCGTCAATCAGCTCCGCATCAACACGGACAACAGCCATCAACGCTACGACGTCATCCTCCTCATCAACGGCGTCCCATGCGTTCAGATCGAACTGAAAACCCTCGGCATCAATCCGCGCCGGGCCATGGAACAGATCGTTGACTACAAGAACGATCCCGGAAATGGCTACACTAAAACGCTGCTTTGCTTCATGCAGCTTTTCATCGTCAGTAACCGGGACAACACCTACTATTTCGCCAACAACAACGCCCGCCACTTTGCCTTCAATGCCGACGAGCGATTCCTGCCCGTCTATCAGTTCGCGGACGAATCCAACAAGAAGATCACCCACCTCGACGACTTCGCCGAAAAATTCCTGCACAAATGCACCCTCGGTCAGACGATCAGCCGCTACATGGTGCTCATCGCCAGTGAGCAGAAGCTCATGATGATGCGCCCGTATCAGGTCTATGCCGTGAAGCAAATCGTGGAAAGCATCCACCAGGACTGCGGCAACGGCTACATCTGGCACACCACCGGCAGCGGCAAGACGCTCACCTCATTCAAGGCGTCCACGCTCTTGAAGGACAACCCCGACATCGAGAAATGCCTCTTTGTCGTGGACCGCAAAGACCTCGACCGCCAGACCCGCGAGGAGTTCAACAAATTTCAGGAAGGCTGCGTGGAGGAAAACACCAACACCGGTGCGCTCGTGCGCCGACTGCTCTCCGAGGACTACGCCGACAAAGTCATCGTCACCACCATCCAGAAGCTCGGCCTCGCGCTGGATGAAGACAGCAAGCGCAATAAGCAGCGGAAGAAGAACGACCAGCCGACCTACAAGGAGCAGCTAGAACCGCTGCGGGACAAACGCATCGTCTTCATCTTCGACGAATGCCACCGCTCTCAGTTCGGCGAAAACCACCGAGCGATCAAGGAATTCTTCCCCAAGGCCCAGCTCTTCGGCTTCACCGGCACGCCTATCTTCGAGCAGAACGCCACCTTACAGAAAATCGAGGACCAGCAGGCTTCCATGAAGACGACGGAAGACCTCTTCCAGAAACAACTCCACGCCTACACCATCACCCATGCCATCGAGGACGGAAATGTCCTTCGCTTTCATGTGGACTACTTCAAGCCCAAGGAAGAAAAAGGACAGAAGCCGCCCAAACCCGGTGAAGCCATCGCCAAGCGCGCCGTCATCGAGGCCATCCTCGCCAAACACGACGCCGCCACGGCCGGACGCCGCTTCAATGCCCTGCTCGCCACCGCCTCGATCAATGACGCCATCGAATACTACGATCTTTTCCAGACAATTCAGGCGGAAAAGCAGACTGCCGACCCTGACTTCCAGCCGCTGAATATCGCCTGCGTCTTCTCCCCACCCGCCGAGGGGAATCCCGATGTGAAGCAGATTCAGGAAGACCTGCCGCAGGAAAAAGAGGACAACGAAATCGAGCCGGAGAAGAAAAAAGAAGCCCTCAAGACCATCCTTGCCGACTACAACAACCGCTACGGCACCAATCACAAAATCGGCGAGTTCGATCTCTACTATCAGGATGTGCAAAAACGCATTAAGGACCAGCAGTGGCCCAATGCCGATTTTCCCCATGCGCAGAAAATAGACATCACCATCGTGGTGGACATGCTGCTCACCGGTTTCGATTCCAAATATCTGAACACGCTCTATGTGGACAAGAACCTCAAGTACCACGGCTTAATCCAGGCCTTCTCCCGCACCAATCGCGTCCTCAACGGCACCAAGCCCTACGGCAACATCCTCGACTTCCGCCAGCAACAGACGGAAGTGGATGCTGCCATTGCCCTTTTCTCCGGGGAAAAGACCGGCCAGCAGGCGCGGGAAATCTGGCTTGTGGACAAGGCTCCCGTCGTCATCAAAAAGCTGGAAGACGCCGTGAAGAAACTGGATGGCTTCATGAAAACCCAGGGCCTCGACTGTGCCCCGAAGGCTGTGCCGAATCTCAAGGGCGACGAAGCCCGTGCCGCTTTCATCGACCATTTCAAGGAAGTTCAGCGGCTCAAGACTCAGCTCGACCAATACACCGACCTCACCGAGGAAAACGCCGCCACAATCGAGCATATCCTGCCCAAAGAAAACCTACTCGGCTTTCGCGGAGCCTATCTGGAGACCGCCCAGCGTCTCAAAACCCAACAGGGCAAGGGCGGCGACAAGCCGGGACCGGGCAACGTGGATCAGATTGATTTCGAGTTCGTGCTTTTCGCTTCCGCTGTCATTGATTACGACTACATCATGGGCCTCATCTCCCGCTTTTCCCAGCAGGCACCGGGCAAGCAGAAGATGAGCCGCGAGCAGCTCATCGGCCTAATCCAGTCCGATGCCAAGTTCATGAACGAGCGCGAGGACATCGCCGCCTACATAGCCACCCTCAAAGCAGGCGAAGGCCTCAGCGAAAAAGCCATCCGCGACGGCTATACCCGCTTCAAGACGGAAAAGGACGCGCAAGAACTGGCCGCCATCGCCGCGAAACACGGCTTGCAATCGGTGGCTCTCCAGAGCTTCGTGGACGGCATCCTCGACCGCATGATCTTCGACGGCGAACAACTCGGCGACCTCATGGCCCCGCTGGAGTTGGGCTGGAAAGCCCGCACTCAGGCCGAACTCGCCCTCATGGAAGACCTCCACCCACTCCTCACCAAGCGCGCCCAAGGCCGCGACATCTCAGGACTCAGCGCGTATGAGCACTAAGACGAAAACAACGACTAAAAAGGAGGTGGGGAAGCCCGCATTGGTGCCGAAACTCCGGTTTCCCGAGTTTCGGGAAGCACCGGGATGGGAGGGTAAAGAACTCCACACGATTGCCGATCCAGTTTCCGACCGCGCAGACAGCGAGGATGAAAACAACATTCTCACACTGTCCGGCGAGCAGGGGCTCGTGCTCCAAAGCGAGTATTTTGGGAAGCAGATCGCCGGGACGAACTCAGATCGATACCTCAAAATTCAGCGCGATGACTTTGTTTACAATGATCGGACCACTAAGGCGTCCGCCTATGGAACGATCAAACGACTCACGAAGCACCCTAACGGCATCGTCTCTCCGATCTACAAATGCTTTCGGTTCAAGGACAGCGAACTTCCGGGATTTTGGGATTGGTATTTTGAATCGGGCGCACACGAAGCACAGCTGGGCAGTCTTGCCAACGAAGGCGCGCGAGCGGGCCGCTTCAACGTCTCAATCGACCGGTTCTTATCTGCGTCAGGTAAAACGTGCATCCGCCGGCGGAGCGAGCCGTGGCCTGATATTCTGGGTCAAACCTGGATACGAAATATTGGCATTCATCTGCCCAGAGTGCGACTGGTCGCAAAAAACTTTCCCGGTCGGCTGGCTGCATCCGCCGCAGCACTGCGATCTGAAAGCAGTATTTCCACGCGAGGTTGGCGATACGGCCAACAAGCCGGTATTCCTGCACGGGTAAATCAACGATGATGATTTTCCCGTCGAATGTGTCCTCTGGGCGGATATTCGTGTCCGTGGAAAATATCTGGCGCAAAGGCCGCGTGACGAGCGGCCTTACCAGCATCGAGAACGTCAGGGTGATGATGCTACGGGTTTTTTCCGAAAGGTTGGGAAACTCTTTCAGCCAGTAGTTCTCACATTCTTTAAAATCCGCTCTCACTTGGGCATCGCCAGTTGTGGTCGCCGTGTCGGCCTCGGCAAGAATTGCCGCGCACGCGCTGCTCGATTTCCAAGCAGAGTCCTTTGCCTGCTCCGGGCTATACGGGGCGGTCGTCACGATGGACCGGAGCAATGGCAGGGAAACTTCCAATCCTGCCAGTAAGGGCAGTTCCACAAGGTTGGTGTTCATGTGGTGAAGGGCGTCCTCCCAGAACTTGTTGCTTCCACCGCTTTCCTCGCTATGCCCGGAAATGGCGATTCCGATCTCGTCCAGCAGGTTGACGATATTTATGGCCAAGCCGCCGCCTTCCTCCGGGCGGCTGGCTTCCCATTCGAGGAAATTGAAGCGGTAGTTCCCGCTGGCATTGACAATGACAACGTCTTCGCTGCGCCCGCATTCGGCTGCCCATTGCTGCCACTGGCGGCACTCCTCTTTCTTTGCCGTGAGGACCAGAAACCCGAAACCTGCCTTCAGGCAGCCATAGGCAAGGTGCTTGGCCGGGCCGGAAGTTTTTCCACTGCCGGTTGCACCAAAAACGCACACTCCGGTCTGGGCGTCGGCCAGCCGGAAGGCATGGCCACTGCCCCAATCCCGGATTACGGTTTGGGGGTGGAAAGGATGCGTTTGTGGGCTGGGGCTTGGTTTGGATTTCCAGAACTTCATTTGATATGTCTGTCGCTCTGGAGGGGGCAAATAGAACAGGCCAGACTGTTTTTTTTCGGCAACGAAAAAACAGGCCGGGGTATCAGGGGCGGCAAACTAGCCCCTGGGCAGGGTTCAAGGGCGGCACGCCCTTGCATAGCGGGGTGTCGGGGACGGTGTCCCTGACGGCTCGTTCCAAGGGCAGCCGGTGCCTTTGGTCAGGGTTCAAGGGGCAGACTGCCCCTTGGCCGGACAACGTCCGGCGGTGAAAGCAGGGATTCTAAGGGACGGCTTTGGAGTCCCTTTAGCGCGGAACATCGCTTGCGATGTATAACCGCGCTGTTAGCCCCTTTTTCGCTTCGGCCTCTGGCGAGGCCGTCGCGGGTGCTAACCCGCTCGCTTTCTGCTCGCGGACGGGAACGGACGATACGCCGGAAACTGGCTCTGGCAGCCATTCTCCGGGGGACGTAACGATTGTTTCCTGATATAATGTTCTATATGGAGGCAGTGTGGCGACTGGTATAGTGCGTGGCAATATACCGACTAGAAGCGAAGATCATTAGCCGTGGGAACGGACATTCCGCTGTCGCCGCTGCCGCCTACCGGACTGGCACTAAAATCCGCGATGAGCGTGCCGACAGAATTCATGATTATTCCAACCGGACAAAAGGCGTCGTCCAGTCCGTCATTCTGAGGCCGGACAATTCCCCGGAATGGACGGCCACTACGGCGTCACTTTGGAACGCCGTCGAGGCGGGCGAGAAACGCAAGGATGCACAACTCTCACGCGAGTTTATTTTAGCCGTCCCCAGGGAACTTTCCTCCAAGGAACAATTCGAGGCCGCCCTGGAATGGGCACAGCGCGAACTGGTGGGCAAAGGCATGATTGCCGAAGTGTCGTTGCACAATCCCAAAAGCGGCAAGAATCCCCATGTCCACATTCTCGCCACCATGCGGACGATTGACGGCGACAAATTCAGCGCCAAGAAACCCCGCGAATGGAATGACAAGGGGTTGCTGGTTCACTGGCGCGAAACCTGGTGCGACGCGGAAAATGCGGCCTTGGAAAAGGCCGGTCGCCCGGAACGGGTTGACCATCGGTCGTTGAAAGACCGTGGCATAGACCGCGAGCCGGAGCCAAAAATCGGCAAGGAGGCGGTGGGAATGAAGGAACGCGGCGTGGTCGAAGACCCGGAGCGGTTCAAGGCCGTCCGGCGAATCAGGATTCTGAACCGAGTCCGCCCCATGATGCGAGCCATTCTCCATCGTGGCGAAGTGGATCAAATGGGGATGGGTGATACATGGTGGGAAAAATCCATCACCTTCATGGCCCGCATTCGGGCTGAGGCTGAGGCGGTGGTTAAATCCTCATGGCGGCGCTTGGTTCAAAAAAACGGGAAGGATGAGCCGGATATTTCGAGATAAAATTATGAAAATACCAAATGAAGTGAAAAAACAGGCGGTTGACGCCATTAGCTGCGCCCAAACGGTGGCGCAGATCGGAGCGATTAAGCTGACGGGCGGCATTGCGCTGTATGCCGCCCACATCCGTCAGATGGACAGGCAAGCGCCGCCGCCCCGGCGACAGGTCAGGCGGGATGCCGTGGGGAGGGAAATATGACCGACCCACTGGCGCAATTCAGGAAAAAAGCGGCTGGCGCGGTGGTGGAGCAAACGCCGCCGCCCAAGGGCGTGGATGAGTATTTGGCTTTTGATGCCAAAGACAGGGTTGCCCGCCTGCAAATCAGGCTGGCAACCGAAAACGCCCTGACTTACTCGCCGGGGTATTGCTACCTGCTCGACGTGGTTTACAGCGGAACGAACGTGACAGAGTTTGTTCTGGTTTACACCTTCCAGATGGTTCTGGTGCGTGGCTCGAATTTGCAGCCGGTGGCTGTCGCGCTGCAAATGAGCACGGCTGAATTCATCCAGGAGTTTGACGCCAGCCGGTGGCCAAAGCCCAAAGATGCCAAAGCACCGTTTATTGAATCCATCGAGGTGATCTCAAAGGAAAATGGGCCGTCACCGTCGGAAAACAACAAATCGGGAAACGAAAAGGCGCAAGGCCGCAGTCTGCATTGAAGCTGGGAACGGTCATTGTGGGTATGAATTGTAACAGGGTAAGAAAGGAAGATTATGCTTCACAGTATACCAGAAACCGGCTTTGTCCGGCTTTCACAAGTTTTGGAGGTTATTCCTCTCGGCAAAACCAGTTGGTGGGCCGGGGTGAAATCAGGTCGCTTTCCAAAGCCGGTGAAGTTGTCGGATCGCTGCACCGCTTGGCGGGCGGAAGATATACGCGCATTGATTAAACAGATTTCGGAGCAACCAAAAAGCGACAATTAGAAATCAGCACATTTGCCGTTTATAAACCAATTGAAAAACAATGATTTTTTTATTTTTAGCAGCCAACAACGAATTGTCATGAATTCTTAATACAATTAGAACCTTCAAACTGTTAATATTGCAGGAGTTAAATAATCATTTAGGAGCAATATGGCCAGCGAACCCAAAACAACCGAACCAGGATTCTTCAAAAAGCTTCTCGCTAAGTATCGGAGTGCCAATTTGGAAGTTGCGGAAGAAATCGGGGGCAAAGACGTTGCTGCGATGGCGGCGCAATCCTTTGACGCCATCTATGAAAGGGGAAACATTGTTGAAGGTGTGAGGATCGGATGGGACGCCGACAAAAAGGTCGCTGGACAGATGTATGACAAGGCAAAAGCTGCCTTCGGAACTGTGGACAAAACCATTCAGCATGGCAATCTGAAAGCGATGGAGTTTTTGGGCGGCAAAGAGGCCGCTGACTTAACAGCAAAAGCATTCGAGGCAGGTGACAATGGACACCCCGTCGAAAGAACACAGCTTGCACTTAAAGCTGAAGCAATGGTTCCCGGCCACCTTTATGACGAGTTAAAGGCTGTCATTACGGGCGGCCATGATGTGAAAGAACATGGTGGAGCGCCTGCCACTACATCGGCAAAACCCGTCACCAGAGACACCACCAAGAGGCAATAGCCGTTCGGGAATTGATTAAGCGGCTCTATGAACAGCCGCACGAATGATGCGGCGAATAAGGGGTTTATTCTCCGCATAATATGCGGAGAATATCCTTGCTCATGCGGCGAATAAGGGCTATAATCCCCTTAAATCGTGCGGAGAATATATGTATATCCACGAACGCAAAGAATGGCCGGAATTTAAGTGGGACCAGCCCAAGCTGTCCCCGCTGCTGGCGGACGTGCGCCATTTGCAGGGGCGATTGCTTGGCCGCATGGAAGCCCTGGGCTTCCAGTTGCGCGAGGAAGCCACGTTGCAAACCCTCACCCAGGACGTTGTCAAAACCAGCGAGATCGAGGGCGAAAAGCTGGATGCCGGGCAAGTGCGCTCGTCCCTCGCCCGGCGTATGGGAATGGACATTGGCGCACTACCGCCCATTGACCGCAACGTCGAGGGCATTGTTGAGGTCATGCTGGATGCCACGCGCAAGCATGATGCGCCTTTGACTCAGGAAAGGTTGTTTTCCTGGCACGCGGCCTTGTTCCCTACTGGCCGCAGCGGAATGCGCCGTATTGTCGTCGGCGCATGGCGCACGAAAGACAGTGGCGATATGCAGGTCGTGTCTGGCCCTATCGGACGCGAGACTGTCCATTACGAAGCTCCCGGCCATGACTTGCTCAAAAAGGAAATGGCCCGCTTCATCAAATGGTGCAACACCGCGTCGGATATTGACCCGGTTTTGAAATCGGCGCTGGCGCATTTTTGGTTCGTCACCATCCATCCGTTTGAAGATGGCAACGGACGCATTGCGCGGGCGATTGCCGACATGATGCTGGCGCGGTCTGAAAAAACCTCG
Organism: uncultured Verrucomicrobiae bacterium; assembly: GCA_963797825.1. GTDB lineage: Bacteria > Verrucomicrobiota > Verrucomicrobiia > Limisphaerales > UBA11358 > UBA11358. The sequence continues at coordinate 497,716 of CAWCRR010000044.1, read as the reverse complement.
CAACGTTTTTACAGCATGTCGTCGCAGATTCAGCGCGAGCGCAATGACTATTACCTTGTCCTGGAAGATTGCCAAAAAGGGGCTTTGGACATCACGCAATGGATGGAGTGGTATTTGAATTGCCTGAGACACGCCATTGGCGCGTCGGAAAAACTTCTCGCTGCTGTGTTGGTCAAGGCAGGCTTCTGGAAAGCCCATGAGAACGAAAAATTCAATGATCGCCAGCGCAAGGTCATAAACCGCCTGTTGGACGGCTTTGAAGGAAAGCTGACAAGCTCGAAGTGGGCAAAGCTGACGAAGTGCTCTCCTGATACTGCGCTGCGCGACATCAACGGTCTGCTCGAACGCAAAATTCTGGCAAAAGATGAAGCAGGCGGACGCAGCACGAGCTACACTTTGCTTTTTCCGGGGCACTAAAACTGTCGCGGCACGGCGTCGCACTGTAGGCGGACGATACGCGGAAAGCCTTGATTTTGCAAGGGGCACAAGGTGCGCATTGCACGCCTTAAATTTTTCTGATATAAGCTCTGGTGTGGTTCCCGTTGTGCGCTGATTCGATTCTCGTTGCACAAAACTGCGAATCCAACGTGCAAACGCAGCGAAAAATCTTCAGGGTATAATGCGGGGTATTTTTTATTTCGCCGTTGGAAATTGTTCCGCTATTTCAGCATCATAACCCTTCGCTTCGATTCCGGCTCCGGGCACCATTTTACGGTTCGCCACCGTCCGCCAATATCCACCAAACATAGACTGAGAGCCACTTTCATGCGATTTTGGGAAGTGGTCATTCGTTAAAGTTCGTTGACATTCGACCGAATTTTGGGGTAGAATAATATCACAGATACCCCGCTCGAAAGGAATATACCCCAATGGCTTTATCGGATGCGAAGGTTCGCAATGCCAAGCCAAAAGCCAAGCCCTATAAAATCGCGGATGGCGAAGGCCTGTTCTTGATGGTTGCTCCCTCCGGCAGTAAATACTGGCGTCTCAAATATGCATGGGCGGAACGCGCCAAGACCGTCGGCTATCCCGAACGCTTCGCGCAAGAGGCTTTGGGGCACAACAGCAAAGCCGTGCAGCGCGCCTATGCGAAACGGGCTTTGATGAAAATTCCGTCCTTACAAGAGTATGAAGAACGCGCCGGAACGAGGCCCGTTGCCACCGCTTGAGGAATTCAGCATTAATTACCGTGAGTGGCTTGCAGCCTATCATTGTATTAGGCTGCTGGCTTCGTATCTGTAAACTCAAACTCCAAACCGCCTGTCCACTTGGCGAGCAAATTGTATAATACTGCCAGAATGATGCCGCCAATATATGCAAAAACGGCAGATAGTAATAGCTCTAACATAATGGCAAAAACACCTCCGCTAAAAGGAGCCGGATGCCCTCCCTTGCTGACGAAAAGCGATGTTGAGTATGTCACCGGAAGCCAGAGTAACGCGAAAATGAAGTTCAGGATAGCAAGCACTGTGCCTACTGGACGCGGTGTAATGTATATCAATTTCTTTTTCATAGTTTGATGATGTGTTTTGTCGGCAGCCTATCGTTCCAAATATAGGTGTTAGGTGCAATCATTGTGTCTTCCTTTTCTGATAAACCTGCGCCTGATAAGCTATGCCGTTCAAGCGCGTGGATATATCCGAATCGCTTGTGACCTTCTTCCGGTGCTCAATCTTCTTCAACAACACCTCAATCCCGACTTGCTCGACGAGAAATGCCGGAATCTCGCCGTTGCTCAAATCAAAAACGGGCGCAACGATGTCTATCAAGTCGTCAACTTGCCCGTAAGCGTCACTGACCAGATTCAGCAAAACCATGCCTCCGTATGTCTGAACCCCGTAATCACTGCCGCGCCGTCGCAATGCCTCGCGGATAGCCTCGTAAATGAGTGGCTTCGGCTGTCCTGCGAACAGAACGAACAGCTCGCTGCAAACATCAAGAAGCCCGCTCCGATTCTCCATGCCATGCTTGGTCTTAAATTCGGTAAAAGCCCACTTCCCATTCTTCGTGCCCTTAATCTCGTCAAGAGATTTAAGAAACTGTTCGGATAATTGGGCGGCGTCCATATTGCACCTAACAGATAATGGCCGGCGGGATTTGCAGCCTATCATTATTTATATTTTTCGTGTTATTTCACCGTTACTATTTTGGCCTAAACAACTTAACGCCCATGACCCCGCGTATTTCCAAAACAGCAAGCACTGCACTGGCTCACTAGTAAGCATCCCATTTTGAGCCATCCGTGTCAATGGCCACCAACGAGCGAAAAACTATCTGATTTCCTCGGAAACGGTTTTGACCTATGCTCGGTCTAAGATGCGCTTGCCGATCAACATTGATGCCATCCTGCACGGACAAACTGTGGAATGGGAGCGTTTGGAATTTAAGCAAGGCTGGAACCCGAAGCCCGTGTTTGAATCTGATGATGACCGAACTTATTTTCTGGTGCGCTTGCCACTCCATCCCGAATTCATCAAGGAGGCCAGGGAACGGAAACGTCTAGCGACCGGCCAAGTCACCGGCCAAGTCGCGGCGCAGATTCTCCAGTTCTGTGAGCAACCGCGTAAGGCTGGCGAAATCCAGGCACTCGTCGGTGTCAAACATCGCCAGACATTCCGCGAAAATTATCTTAACGCGCTTATCGGCAAGGGCTGGCTTGGGCGAACGATTCCAAACAAACCCCAAAGTCGGTTGCAGCGTTACCAGATTACAGACCAAGGGAAGAAGTGGTTGCAAAGCGTCACCACCCGAACCCCAACCGCATAAACTTGGAGTCGGCAAACGGACACCAAACGGATAAAAAACGATTGGGTTGGATTAAACCGATTTAGCTTGAATAGCCAATAAAATCATGCAAGTTAGGGCTGCAAACGCAGGGTAAATTGTCCGATTCCGACCCTCGCCTCCAATATTTACAGTGCCAGTTTCAAAACCTTTAAACTCCGTTCATTCTCTTGCGGGGTGCCGATGGAGATGCGGAGCCATTCCGGCAATTGATAGCCTCCCATGGGGCGGGTGATGACACCTTGCTTTTGCATGGCTTCAAAAACTTTCTGCCCATTCCCGACGTGGACGAGAATGAAATTTGCCGAGGAGGGGACGAATTCCAGTTTCACGTCCCGGAAAGCCCGCTCAAAAAATTCCAGGCCCGCGAAATTATTCGCCCGCGTTTTGCGAACGTGCTCGTCGTCGTCCAACGCGGCGAAGGCGGCCGATTGGGCGAGGAGATTGACATTGAAGGGCTGGCGGACCTTTTCGAGCGCGGAAATGAACTCCGTTTCGCCGATGCCATAGCCGATGCGCAAGCCGGCCAATCCGTAAATCTTGGAAAACGTCCGCATGAGGAGCAGGTTTTTCCGCGCACCGAGGCGGATGAGCGGGACTAAATCCACCGGGTCATTGAGAAATTCGATGTAGGCTTCATCCATCACGAGCAAGACGTTGTCCGGCACATCGTTCACGAAATGGATCAGCTCCTCGCGCGGCACGAGGGTGCCGGTGGGGTTGTTCGGGTTGGCGACGAAGACGATCCTGGTGCGCGGCGTAATGGCGCTCAGCATCGCGGGCAGGTCGTGCCCGTAATTTATCGCGGGCACCGTGATGACGTTCGCGCCAGCCATCTTTGCGACGATCGGATAAATGGCGAAGCAGAATTGGGAGACGACCACATCGTCGCCAGGACTGAGCAGGGCGTGCGCGACAAATTCGATGATCTCGTTCGAGCCGTTGCCCAGGACCAGGTTTGCCGGTTCAATCCCCAATTTGCCCGCAAGTTTTTGTTTCAGATAGAACGCATTGCCGTCGGGATAAAGATTAACCCCGGCAATGGCCTTTTGCATTGCGGCGATAGCCAGCGGGGAAGGGCCAAAAGGATTTTCATTCGAAGCCACTTTGATGATGGATTCCGGGGCCAGCCCCAGTTCGCGGGCGACTTCTTCGATGGGACGGCCGGGTTGGTAAACCGGCAGGTTCTTTAATGAAGCACTAATTTTCAAATTTTCTGAGGCTTCCCGCAAGCGGTTGACGGCCTCACTCAACCATGCTGATGTTGGCGGTGGCGATGAATTTGAGCCGGCCACCCCGTTCGTTCAACACCAGGGTTTGCTCGTCTTCCGTGATTAAACAGTGTTCGGGCTGTTTAACGCGAACGACATCGCCGTTGTTCAACCTAAGTGTGTAGGGCTGAAAAGGCCGGCGATTGTCAATGTCGAGCAAGGTTTCTCTTGTCATAGCTGCATTATGCGGCATCGTTTCTGTCTCGTCAATCGTATGAGGGACCAAATCGTTTCCGCATCAAAGTGAATCAACGATTTTTTTGACGTTCACGTTTTTGGCGACGATGTCGCGGATGAGGGAGATTTTTTCGGCGTCGGCGGGGCGCGTTTTCACGATGAGATTGTGGACTTTGGAGGCGACCTGGTAACTATCAGCCTGGGCAAGCAGCACGGGCACCGGCATGGCCTGGATGGCTTTCAGCACGGCAGGCGTGGGCCGCAGTCCGCCGGTCAAGACGATGCCGGCCATCTTATCATCGCTATTGGGATTAGTGGTCGCGCCGGCGGCGAGGACGAGGTCTTCGCGGTCGCCGGGGGTGATGAGCAGGATCCCGCGCTTGAAAAACTGGATGGCATTCTGCGCGCTCATGGCGCCGACGATCACATCGTCGATCAGCGCGTGCATAGTGGGCGATTGATTAAGCAATTCCGCGTGCAATTCCTCGCGGACCAATTCGACGGAGGGATTGCACAAAATCTGTGCGTGCGGCAAAACGCCGAGCAATTCCAAGCCCTTGCGCTTGAGGCCGCGCCGGGCGAAATCCGAGACATATTCCACTTTTTCGCCAAGCACTTTGTTCAAGATGACGCCGATGATCTCGACGTTTTCCTTTTCGAACAAGGCCTGGTTCAGGGAAATCTCATCAATGGGTTTGCCGATGCCGCCTTGGGAAACGATGATGACTTTTGCGCCGAGCAATTTGGCGACGCGCGCATTCGAGAGATCGAACACCGAGCCAACCCCGGCGTGGCCGCTGCCTTCGCACAACACAAAATCCTTCTCCCACGAGACCCGGTCGAAGGCGCCCTGGATTTTTTTGACGAGGGCGTCGTTGTTGGCGGCCTGCAGATATTTGCGCGTGAAATCAGGCTCGACAGCGATCGGGCTCATGTCCACGAGCGGACAATTCATGCGATAAACCGCATCCATGAGAACGGTGTCCTCGTCGATTTTTTGCTCTTCAATCTCCACGAAGCGCTGGCCGACGGGTTTGATATAGCCGATGCGCGGAAAAAACTGCTGCAACGCGGCGATCAACCCGAGCGACGCGGTGGTCTTGCCATCGTTCTGGCGCGTGGCGGCGATGAAGATTCTGGGCGTGGCGGTGTTCATTTAAACGCAACCGCATCAGTCGCCGGGCAGTTGTGCATCAGCGCCGGGATAAAGTTTTTGATAATCGGTGGATTGCACGCCGACGATCGCGGCGACACCGAGGATGTCATGCGCGTTTGAGCCGCGGGAGACGTCGGCGGCGGGACGATTCAAGCCGAGCAGGATCTGGCCGTAAGCGTTGGCGTGGCCGACGAGGCGGACGAGTTTGCTGGCAATGTTGCCGGAATTGAGGTCGGGGAAGATCAAAACATTCGCGCGACCCGCGACGGGGCTGTCATGCAATTTGCGCTCGGCGATCTCGGGGACAAGCGCGGCGTCCACTTGCATTTCACCGTCGAAGTCGGCTTCGAGAAACAATTGTTCGGCTTTGCGCCGGGCCTGGGCGGTGGCGGCCTGGACTTTTCCGACGCTGGGATGCGAGGCGCTGCCCTTGGTGGAAAAGGACAGCAGGGCCACGCGGGGTTTGGTGCCCAGCATGTGCCGCGCCAGGCGCGCGGTGGTAATGGCGATATCGGCAAGCTGGTCCACGGTGGGATCGGGAATGACGCCGCAATCGGCCATGAACAAAACACCCTGTTCGCCGATACGGGTGTCCTCGACTTCCATGGCCATGCAACTCGAAGCGGCTCGGATGTCCGGGGCGGGCTTGATGATCTGGAACAAGGGACGGAGCACGCTGCCGGTGATGTGCGATGCGCCGGAGATCAAGCCATCGGCCTGGTGCATGGCGAGCATCATCGCCCCGTAATAATTGGGCTGGAGCATCGCTTCGCGCGCTTCCTGCGCCTTGACGCCCTTCTCGCGGCGCAACCGGTAGAAGCGATTGGCAAAATTGTCGAGGTCTTCGCTGGCGGGGGGATTGATGATGCGGATGCCGTCGAGAGAGAGGTTTAGCTGGGCGGCGATGTCCTTCACCTTGAGCGGATCGCCGAGCAAAATGGGGACGCCGAGGCGGAGCGCAAAGAATTGCCGTGCCGCGGCGAGGACGCGCGGCTCTTCGCCTTCGGGGAAGACGACGCGCTTGGGGTGCCGCTGCAGTTTTTCGATAACATTGCCGATGAAACGCATGAGACGGAGTTTCGAGTCTCAGGTTGCAAGTTTCAAGTTTTGTTTCGATGGTATTCCCGCACCTGAGGCACATTTCAAAATCTGAACACCATGGCGGTAGATTAACACCCTGCTTTAGCGGGGTGTTCAACGAAATGAAGCTCTGCAACCGCTTCAGCGGTTTAAGGCCGGCAAAGAAACCGCTGAAGCGGTTCTGACGCTGCGACTATCTCCAACACCCCGCTAAAGCGGGGTGTTAATAAAATATCTAAACACGATGCTTCCCATCACTGAATGATCGTCACGACAGAGCCTGGTTCAAATTCTTGAGTTCACCCTCAAAGTCTTCGGGCAAAAAAGGGCGGGCGATGCCGCGCTGTGCCAGAAGTTTTTCCGTTTGCCAAACGTTCAGCCCCAACAATTCCGCAAGCTTTCCCTGTGAGATGCGGCGTTGCGCATACGCCTGAACCGCGACAGCTTCAAAAACATCACGGACAGGCTCTTCAGTATTGGCAACCAGCAATTCGGGAAGTTCGACGGTCACTTGCATGAAACCAACTTTACTCTGGATCGAACCGTTTGCAATGGCGAAAGAATTGACTTGGATACAATGGGCAACTATCCTGTTTCGTTCAATGCTGGAGACGATCGAGAAACTTTTGGTCTTGCAAGACCGCGACCGCAAAATTCATCGCGTTCAACAGGAACTTTCCCACCTTTCACCCGAGCGCGAAACGCTTCGCGCCAAGGCGGCTTCCACGCAAACGCAATTGGAAGCGGCCAAGACCCGGGTGAAACAGACGGAGTCCGACCGCAAGCGGCTCGAATTGGATGTGGAAGCCAAAAAGACGCAGATCGAGAAGTACGCCAACCAGCAATTGCAGACGCGCAAGAACGAGGAGTATCGCGCGCTGGCGGCGGAGATCGACACCTGCAAGGCGGAGATCATGAAGATTGAGGACCGCGAGATTGAATTGATGGAGCAGGCCGAAGCGGGGCAGCGGGAAGTCATCCGCGCGACCACCGAGGCGAACGCGGCAAAAAAACTCTTGGAAGAACAGATCGGAAAACTGAACGAACGCGAAGTGAACCTGAAAAAGGAACTGACGGAATTGCAAAATGGCCGGACTGAACTGGCGGCGACGGTGGATGAGACCGCGCGCAACCGCTATGAGCGGCTTTTGAAAAGCAAAGGCGACAATGTGGTGGTGGGCATCCAGCACGGTGTTTGCGGCGGGTGCCACATGAAACTGCCCGCGCAGATCATCGTCAGTTGCAAATCGCAAAAGGAACTTGTCGGTTGCATCAATTGCGGACGCATCCTTTATTACTCGCGGGACATGGAAATGGCCGTGGCGGATTGATTTATTTAAAACTCATCCGCGAGTTCGCCATTTTTATGTTCGGGATTGGGAATGTTCATGTAGTTAAGGTATTCCGATTCGCCGGTCTGGCAACAGAATGCTGGTTCAACGGATTTTTCCAAGAAATATCGCGACTTGAATCGTAACTTGAATTTTTTTTTATTCCCATTATCATAGCATCGGTCTTGGAAAGGCGGAGAATCGCTTTGGCGCGAGCCAGAGAGGAAAGTCCGGACACCAAAGGGCGCGATGCCGCGTAACTCAAGTCTGTACGATTGAGATACATGCGGGCGGAATGAAAGTTCCGACGGAAAGTGCCACAGAAAATAGACAGCCGCCGGCGCGAACCGGCGGTGATGGTGAAAAGGTGCGGTAAGAGCGCACCGCGCGAAGCGTAAGCGACGCGGCACGGAAAACCCCATCGGGTGCAAGGCCAAATAGGGAATCCCGGAGCGGCCCGCTCCAGTTCCGCGAAAGCGGACGGATTCCGGGTACGGCTGCGAAGACAAATGATTCTCTCCGTCGCAAGGCGAAGACAGAATCCGGCTTACAGCCCTCCAAGACCATATGAAGGCAGAGTGGAAAATCCCATTCTGCCTTCTCCCTTTTGGGTCAGTTCACCTTTAACATCATCCCCTTGAAGGAATGAGAGGTTGTGGTACGCACAACGATTCTCCTGAGCACGGCCGGGGCGCTGATATTTCCGTAGCGGTCCACGGCGCTGATGGCGATGATCGTTGGATGTGATTTTGAAAAAGTGCAGCCTGTCTGGTTTGCCGGATAAATCTGGGCCATCCAGAGATTATTCGTTCCGACATATTGCAGCAGCCAGACTTTGGGCGTTTCGTTCGCCGATTGCCAATTGAAAGTCAAAGCCGCGGGTGTATTTGTCGCGACATAAATGGCGGGTTGCGCCGGCACACTCGTAGAAAGCCAGGGCATGGCGGGCACGATGGCGGCATTGGTATTGGCGGCGCGGATGTACGATTCCAAATCAGGATCATTGATGAGGTTGTTCAGGTGGAAAAATATTTCCCCGTCCACACCCGGCGTTTGACGGAGGACCTGGAGCTGCCGCTCGATATCGTTTGCCGTGAGTGAGCCGCCCACATAGGCCGCAGCCAGGCCGGGCCATAATCCCCGACCTTTGATGTTTTGCGCCTCCCACCAATCCAGCAACGCGGGGAAACTTTGCTGCCGCGATTCAACGGACCAATAAAGCTGCGGCGAAAGATAATCCACCCAGCCGCTCGCCAGCCATAGTCGTGAATCGCTGTAAAGAGTGGCGTACGAATCCAACCCCTTGATTTGCGGAGGAAATCCCGGACGCCAGATGCCAAACGGGCTGACGCCGACCTTTACCCACGGTTTTTCGTTCTTGATCATGGTGTAGGCGGCATAAATGAATTTGTTCACGTTCGCCCGCCGCCACTCGTCACGGGGCAGGTGCAAGGGCGCGCCGAATTTTTTCCACGTCTCATAATCGGGAAAGTCCAACGGATGGCCGTTCGCGTCGGTTTGCGGATACGGATAGAAATAATCGTCGAATTGCACGCCGTCCACATCGTAGCGTTTGACGATATCCATCACGACGGTCAAAACGTATGCGCGCACGGCCGGATTGCCCGGGTCGAGCCAGGTTTGGTCGCCGTAACGGCGGATGAATTCGGGATGAGTGCGGGAGATCTGGTTCCACGCGGGTGGGGATTTGGCGGTGGGGAGCGCGGCGCGAAACGGATTGATCCACGCGTGCAACTCCAGGCCCCGCTTGTGCGCTTCTTCGAGGGCAAACGCGAGCGGGTCATAGAACGGCTGCGGCGGCCGGCCTTGCGCGCCGGTCAGGAATTCCGACCACGGCTCGTAGGGGGACGCATAAAACGCATCGGAAGCGGGACGAACCTGGAAGATGACGGCATTCAAATGCAATTGGACCGCATGGTCGAGCAGCGAAATCATTTCCGCCTTTTGATCGGCAACGCTCAAGCCCGGTTTGGATGGCCAATCGGCATTGGAGGCGACTTCCGAGATCCAGGCGCCGCGGAATTCGCGCGGAACGGCGGGAGGCTGGAGAGTGCCCGCGCGATAGACCTCCATGTCTGCAAAAAGGTTTGCAGCCATCAAAAGACAGAGCGCGATAATCACCGCAGGCGATTTCATCAATAACGTTCGCAGATATAGGGGGTTTTTGAAAGTAATTGGCAAAGGTTTTTTGTAATTTTTGTTCTGAAAGCGGAAAAGACGGAAAGGACAAAGGGACAAAAATGGAAAGCGGAGGATGTCTTCACAATGGAACCGCCGTTCACGCTTGACACCCCTTCATTCCCGGCGCGACAGTTCGGGTCGCTACCACAATTATGCCCAACATCACCTGCGTTTACTGCGGCAAATCTTTTGACCTGAATGTTTCCCCGGCCGGCCAGCCGGTAAAGTGCCCCCATTGCGGCTCGGACAATACCGTCGCCATCCATCGCGCCCGCGCGATGGTCCCGCCGCAAATCCAGCCGGCCGCGGAACGCGAACCCACTGATTCCGTCGTGGCCCCCATCGCCAATCAGATCGTGGACAACATCGAGAAAGTCATCGTGGGCAAGCACGATGAGATCATCCTCACGGTCATGGCCTATTTTGCCGGTGGCCATGTCCTGCTGGAAGATGTGCCGGGCGTGGCCAAGACCGTCCTGGCCCGCGCCTTTGCGCGCACCATCGGCGGCAGTTTCAAACGCATCCAATGCACTCCCGATCTGTTGCCCAACGACATCACCGGCAGTTCCGTTTTCAATCCCAAGACCGCCGATTTTGAGTTCCGGCCCGGCCCGATCTTTGCCCAGATTCTTCTCGCGGACGAAATCAACCGGGCCACGCCGCGGTCTCAAGCAGCCCTGCTGGAAGCCATGGCCGAACGCGCCGTGACCGTGGATGGCAATCGTTACCTTCTGCCGGCGCCGTTCTTTTTGATCGCAACACAAAACCCGGTGGACCACGAAGGCACCTTTCCTCTGCCGGAGGCGCAAGTGGACCGGTTCCTGGTGCGCTTGAGCCTGGGCTATCCCGATTTGGATCATGAAGTGGCCATGCTGCAGAGATTCGAAACACAGGACCCGCTGGAAACTTTGGAAACGGCCGTCTCCGCGGAAAACGTCATGGCCTGTCAACAAGCCGTCCGGCAGGTGCGCGTGGATGAAAAAGTGTCCCGCTACGTCGTGGAAATCATGCGGGCCACGCGCGAACATTTCGACGTCATGCTGGGTGGAAGCCCGCGCGCGTCCATGGCTTTGTCGCGCTGCGCCCAGTCCTTTGCCGCCATCCACGGTTATGGCTTTGTGCTGCCGGACGACGTCAAGCAGGTGCTGCCCTATGTCCTGGGGCACCGCGTCATTCTCCGCCCGGAAAGCCGCTTGCGCAAAAAAAACGTGCCGGCGGTACTCGAGGAAATCTTGAACTCGGTGGCCGTGCCCACGGTGACGGCTCCCGTCGAATAGACTAAATATGAAATGGGTCCTTGGCATCGCCGGTTTGTTGGTGTTGGGATTGGTGTTCCATTTGAACTTGCTGGTTTATGCCATGTATGTGCTGGGTGGCGTGCTGCTGCTGGGCCGCCTCCTGGCACATGCCTGGACGGATAATCTCGCGGCAAACCGTACGGCGGTGGACCCGGTGTGCGAAATCGGCGATTCCATCCGTGTGACGGTGGAACTGGAAAATCGCGGGCGCCTGTCAGTTCCCTGGATTTTGTTGGAGGACTCCATTCCCAACACAGCGCTGCAACCGGGACGGCGGCGTTTGGAGGTGGAAGGAGCGCGGATGGCCCTGACCCGGCTGGGCGCCGGCGAGAGCGAAACGGTGTTTGAATACGATGTCAAATTTCTTCAGCGCGGCTATTTCCAGTTCGGTCCGTTGCTCGTGGAAACCGGCGATGTCTTCGGCCTGCACCGTCGTTACCGATTGCTGGCCGAACCCCAGTTCGTCCTCGTCTTGCCGAAAGTCCTGCCGTTGCAGGGTTACAACCTCGCGTCACGACGGCCCCTGGGAGAAATTCGCGTCTCGCACCGGTTGTTCGAAGATCCCACGCGACTGGCGGGGGTGCGATTATTCCAACAGGGCGATCCGCTGAATCGCGTTCATTGGCGGGCCACCGCCCGGACCGGTCAATTGCACAGCCGGGTCTATGAAAATTCCCGCGTGGCCGGGGCCACTCTCCTGCTCGATTTTCACGAACAAAGCTATCCCGGCCCGGCTGGGTTAAACTCGTCCGAGCTTGCCATCTTAACCGCCGCCGCGCTGGCCAACGCAGTCTCCCTCCAGGGCCAGCAAATCGGCCTCGTCACCAATGGCCGTGACGCCGCCGATCGCATCCGCGAAGAAGGCTGGCAGGGAGAATTCCTCGAGCGCACCCTGGCGCGGCAACAAGCCGCCGTTGCCGTCGAAAATACCCGGTTGCGCCCGGTGGTGGTGCCGACGCGCAGGAGTTCCGATAATTTTCTGCGCATCCTCGAAACCCTGGCCCGCCTGGAGCAGACCGATGGCATGGGCTTTTCAACCCTGGTCGCCGAGGCGTCCGTCCGGATTCCGCAGGATGCCACTGTGGTGGCGGTGCTTAGCCGTGTGACGCCGGAAATGGCCCAGTCCCTGGGCGAATTGGTCCGGCGCGGCCTATTGGTGACGGCCATCGTCGTCATTTCCGGCGGCGATGTGTTGCCGGATTGGGCCAAGCCGCCCGAATGGGCCGAAATCCTGCTCGCGCAGAACATCAATTTTCACATGGTCAACTCGGAGGAAGCGGTAACGAATCTCTGCGCCCAGGCGATCATCCGCTGATATGGACACGCGCAAACCAAACAAGACGTTCGCCGATTATATGGTCATTGCCATAAGTCCGGTCTTGATCATGGTCATGGTGCATAGCGTTTGTTTTTTCCTGGTCGAAGTCTTTTACCGCGGCGAAGCCATTGGCGGCGTTCGTTGGGTGTTGTTCTGGTTCGTGCTGGCCGTGGTGCTCATCGCGCGGATCGGCATTGAGCAGGGCGATGGTCACGCCATGGTATATGGACTCGCCTTGGCAGTTGTGACATGGATGTACCTGTCCACGGTCCAGCCCAATGTGGTGTTCGGCGCGCTCTTGCTGGGCATCGTCTGGTTCACGGCCCACAAGTTAACCTGTAACTGCACCCTGATTGACGAGGATGCGGATGCCTCCGGGCAGGGACTGATGCAGTCACTCCGGCAGGTGCCGCGGCTATTCAAGAAAGAACGCAATCGCCGGCCGACGAAAACCGTCACCCAGCCCAAAGTCTCGCACCTGTGCAGACGCCATCACCAAAGAAGGTGAAAGCAACCAGTTCGCAAATACCGGGCGTCTGGCTGATTTATTATTCATTGGCCGCCTTGCCGTTATTTGGCCTGGGCCAGACGCTGCTGCCGGCCGGAGATTTGGCCGCGCGACAACAGGGCTTCATTTACCTTTTTCTTTATCTGGCCGCCGCCTTGGGATTGCTGGTGACCACCAGTTTCCTCGGACTGCGACGTTATCTGCGGCAGCGTTACGTGGTCATGCCGGGGAACATTGCTTTCGGATGGGTCCAATTTGGAGTCGTCGGCGCCGCGATGGTGCTGTGCATGGCTTTGTTATTGCCCCGGCCCGGAGCCGGCGAAGCCTGGGGAACCTTGCGCTATCATGTGGATTATCAATTGCGCCGCGCCAGCGAATATGCCGCCCGATTCAATCCCCATGGCACCGGTTCAGGCCGGTCCGGCAACCAGACATCGGCCAGTGGCCAGCACGGGAATCAACCCGGTCAAACCGGGCAGGGGTCCAAACCAGATCAAAACCAAAAAACACCGGGGCGGGCCATAGCAATCCGACACGGCCTTTGCCAATATTGCCACCACTGGCCAGCGCGATCTATCCGTGGGTAAAAATATTGTTTTGGCTGGCCGCTCGCGGCAGGTGTGATCTGGGTGTTGTTCCGGTATGGGGTCTCATTTTGATGGCCTTACGCGGTGCCTGGAACGCCCTCCTTAATTTTTTTGCGGAACTGTTTGGCTGGCTCCGGCCTGCGGCATCGGCGCGGAACGCAGCGCCAACAACGTCCCGAGTGCCGCCTTTCAAATTGTTCAAAAATCCCTTTCGCACTGGCGCGGACCGGTTGTGGTCGCCGGAGAAATTGATCATCTATACTTACGACGCCTTGCAAAGTTGGGCGAGAGAACAGGAGGCCAAACAGGGTTCGCCGCAAACCCCGCGCGAGTTTTGCCGGCGGCTCGGCGGAGAAATGCCGGAAGCCGCCGATGCCCTGGCGCATCTGGCCTTCCTCTACGGTCACGTCGCGTACGGCGCTTCCGTTCCCGGAAACTATCATCCGGAACAACTGCGATTGCTCTGGGACTATATGTCCAACCCGCGGCCGATCGAGTCGAAGGACAGGGAACAGGTGTTTAGGGCGCTTTAATAAAAATTGTAGCCGCGATCAAAAGCGCAAATCGAAATTCCGCGAGGTTTTGGAGTGCGGCGGCAAGCGGAGCGCGACGCCGCTTTGGAAGATAGCAGTTTGCGAATGTAAAGGCAATGGGTAGCGACGGTCTGTCGGAACTTAATGAGAATGTCCCTATTTGAACTTAATGGAAATGTCCCTATTGGGAGAGGATGGCGGCAGCCATCCTGTCCCGGACATGGAGACATTGACAATGAATCGGAAAGAACGGAATCGGATCACGATCATGGCGGGGATCAAAAGCAAAGCGCTGAGCCAGGTGGAGGCAGCGGGACTGATGGGGGTGGGCTATCGGCAAGCCAAGCGGATCTGGCGGCGGTATCAAGCGCAAGGGGATGCTGGTTTGGTGCATGGGCTGCGCGGCAAACCGGGGCTGCGGCGCAAGGCCCCCGCCGTGCGCACGCTAGTGCTGGCGCGTTACGCTGAGGAACGCTACGCGGATTTCGGACCCACGCTGCTGGCCGAGGAGTTGGCCAAGGAAGGGATCGTGGTGGATCACGACACGGTCCGGCGGTGGTTGCTGGCCGAGGGGAAGCTCACGGTGCGCCGACGCAAGCAAGTGCATCGGCAATGGCGGGAGCGCAAGCCCTGTTTCGGGGCGATGGTGCAACTGGACGGCTCGCATCACGACTGGTTTGAAGGACGGCGGGAGAAGTGTGTACTGATGGTGATGGTGGATGACGCGACCAACCGGATGCGGGCGCGTTTTTCCGAGGAAGAAACGACGCGGGCCAGCTACGATGTGTTGGAAAGCTGGGGACGCAAGCACCGTTTGCCTGGGAGCTTGTACGTGGATCGGGACAGCATCTACCGCTGCGAAGGGGCGGCCAGCGTAGCCGATCAACTGGCCGGCAAAGAACGGCAAACGCAGTTTGGCCGGGCGATGGCGACGTTGGGGGTGGAACTAATTTTGGCCAATAGTCCGCAGGCCAAAGGCCGGGTGGAACGGATGAACGGAGTGTTGCAAGACCGACTGGTCAAGGCATTGCGACTGGCCAAGATCAACGACCTGGAAAGTGCGAACCGGTTTCTGGAAGAAACCTATCTGGGAGAGTTCAACCAGCGGTTTGCGCGGAAGGCGGCCAGCCCGATGGACGCGCATCGAGGGCTGCCCCGGAACTTGAACGAAGTTTTGAGTTGGGAAGAAGAACGGGTGGTGCAACGGGATTGGACCGTGGGCTGTGAAGGAAAATGGTATCAACTGGACCAGCAACATGAGGCGTTGAGCCTGGTTGGACGCAAAGTGGTGGTGCGGACGCTGCGGGACGGGCGGGTGCAACTGGTCTATCGCGGGCAGAAACTCAAGTGGCGCCAACTGCCGCAACGGCCCGCGCATCTCAAGCCAGTCAAGCCCCTAACCGCCAGACCCGCGAATCAACCGCCAGGGGCAGGCCACCCGTGGCGGCGTCCGCTGTTGGCGGGCGGGCGGGCAGTGCGGTTTGGGTTGGGGGATTCCGGTCGGCCTCCGCTACGCTCCGGCCTCCCTCCATCCCCCAACCCAAACCGGGAAACAAACAAACAACATCAACCAACAAAAGGGGACATTTTCTCCTAAGTTATCAAGGGGACATTTCTATTAAGTTTTGACAGGGGTAGCGACGGTCTCTTTGTGAAGTTGTCATAGTGTGCTGTATTCTGGCTTAACGATTCAAAGCTTAACCTCGGCGTGGAAAATTCAAGCGTGAAATTCTGAATCCCTTCGCTTCAATTTATTCACCAGCCGCGTAACGTTCTCTGCGCCTCTCGCGTCTAAAACCATATTGTCATTATGAGAACCCTTATGAAACGAATCATTATCTTTATCGCAGTGGCAGGCTGGGTGACGTTGGCGTCGGCGCAAAACCAGGCGGCACGGCAGAATGCCGGAGCACGGTTTTTTCCGGGCCTGGCCCAGGTGTTGACGGACGCCCAGCGTGAATCATTGCAGACGGCGTTGAAATCCGACTACGGCCAAATCCAGCCGCTGGAGCAAAAGATACGCGCCTCGCGCCAGGCATTGCTGGACGAGATAACGGGCGGCAATTTTAATGAAGCGACCGCGCGGCAAAATGCCGAGGCATCGGCAAATGCCGAAGCCGAATTGATCGTGATCTATGCCAGGGCGCTTTCGCAAATGACGCCTCCGCTATCGGCAACGCAGATCGAGCAGATGAAAAGCTTCCAACCTGGCCGACTCCAACGTGGCGGAGCCGATGCCACGCAATCCTCGCCGCCGGAATCGCATCTGCCCATGCCCCCGGAATTGCCGCGCGACTCAAATGGCTTGCCCGTCGTGAATTGATTTTCCCGCCAAAGCCGTTTTTGGCAAACTCCCGCCGATGGAACGAACCGAAGCGGAGCTGATCGCCGCGGTGCTCAAGGGTGACGCCGCGAGTTTCGAGCCATTGGTCCAAAAGTACTCGCCACGCGTTTTTGCGACCGCCCGGCGTTATGCCCGCCGCGAGAGCGAGATCGAGGACATTGCGCAGGAGGTTTGGCTCAAAGCTTTTGAAAAACTGGGGAGTTTTCGCGGAGAAGCCCCTTTCGAGCATTGGCTCATGCGAATGACCGTCCGCACCTGTTACGATTTCTTGCGCGGCCACCAGCGCAACCGCGAATCCTCGTTCACCGACCTGAGTGAGCCGGAGAATGACTGGCTGGAGCGTTTTGCCGCCGCACCGGACACGGCGAGCGACGATGCGGACGCGGCGAAATTGCTCATCGGCCGGGTCATGGAGCGGCTCTCGCCGCAGGCACGGCTGGTCATCACGCTCTTGGAGATCGAGGACCGTTCGGTGAAGGAAATCGCGGAATTGACCGGCTGGTCGGTCCCGCTGGTCAAGGTGCGCGCGTTCCGCGCGCGGGGCGAAATGAAAAAAATCCTCGCCAAAATGGCCAGGGAGAAATATCTATGAGTGTAACCCGTCGCGGCAATGCCGCGTCTAAAATATCGAGTCGTATGAATCTGGATGAACTCCATAAGAAACTGATCGCCGCCGCGCGAGCGGATGTGCCGGTGGACCGCGTGCCGTATGCGTTTGAAAAGCGCGTGACCGCTCTCCTGGCCTCTCGGGTGGCGCCGCAGGCCTTGGACGCCTGGGTGACCGGGCTGTGGCGCGCGGCAGTTTCCTGCGTGGGAGTGGCGATGCTTTGCGGCATGGTGGCCTTGTTCTCCTCCGCTTCCTCCAGCGCTTCCGGCGATGACTTGTCGCAGAACCTGGACAGCGCTCTTTTGGCGTCCGTGGACCAAACCGACCAGGCACAGTGAATGTCTGGAAAGTCATCTTCGCGACGATTGTGATCTTCGGCGCGGGTGTCGTCAGCGGAGGACTCCTGGTGAACTATGTCGTCCATTCGCATCCGGGAAATCGCCGCGTCCAACCCGCCCAGCCGCCGCACGAGCCGCAGGACATCGTGGCTCGACCGGACATTTTGAAAACCAACTTCGTCCAACGGCTGAACGACGCCCTGCAATTAAGTCCTGAACAAAAAGGGGAAATCGAGCAGATTGTGGCGGAAGGCCAGGAACGGAACCGCCAATTATGGCAGCAGATCGCGCCGCAAGTGCGCGGCGTGGCCCAGGACACGCGCCAGCGCATCCGCGCCGTGCTCACCGACGAACAGAAAAAACAATTTGAAGACTTGTTCCGCCGCGGCCGCCGCATCTTGAATAATACCAACGCGCCGCCGAATGTTCCCACGAATTCCGTCTCCACAAATTCCACGGCCATTTGATCGAGATTTACCGTTTGCCTCCGCCACGGAAATAGTTGATTAGTATCCGGCGTGACGCCAGCCGCCATCGCTGCTTATGACCAGTCGAGAAATTTCTCGGACAAGGCGGTGCGTTCGCTTTGTTATGCCCCCTTCACTTCATTGTACTTCGATAATCGCGGCAACGTGCGCGTCTGCTGCCATAACTGGGAGCATCCCGCCGGCAGCATCCTGAACAATACCATCGATGAAATCTGGCAAAGCGCGAAGATCAAGGCCCTGCGCGACGC
Source organism: uncultured Verrucomicrobiae bacterium (assembly GCA_963797825.1). Lineage (GTDB taxonomy): Bacteria > Verrucomicrobiota > Verrucomicrobiia > Limisphaerales > UBA11358 > UBA11358. Next base: position 479,446 of record CAWCRR010000044.1, on the reverse strand, counting down.
CTTGAAGGGTTATAAATTCGGACCGGGTTGCGCCTTTTGTGAATTTCAAACGGCGGAGACCACTGCCAATGCCGCCATGCGTCGGTTTGATAATTTGCCCGTGGCCGATAAGGTCCCGCAATGGCCGCAGCAGTTGGAATTTTCCATCAGCAATGTCTGCAATCTGGAATGCATCATGTGCCGCGGCTTATGGTCGTCCTCCATCCGCGCGCACCGCGAAAAGTTGCCGCCTTTGCCCCGCCTCTATGGCGATGCGTTCTTCGAGTCGCTCTGGAAATTCCTGCCGCACCTGAAACGCATGAAATTCCTCGGCGGCGAGCCGCTGCTCATCGGGGAATATTTCAAACTTTGGGAGCGGATGATCGCCGACGGTCTCGCCATCCCCTGCCATGTCACCACCAATGGCACGCAGTACAATCATAACATCGAACACGTGATGGAACATGTCCCGATGGGTTTCGCCGTGTCCATGGATGGCGTCACGAAAAAAACTCTTGAAAGTATCCGCGTGAACGCCAAATACGAAGAGGTCATGGAAAACGCCCGCCGTTTCCGTGAATATGCCGTTGCAAAAAAAACGCCATTCTCCGTCACCTACTGCCTGATGCGCCAGAATTGGCAGGAATTCGGCGACTTTTGTCTGATGGCCGATTCATGGAATTGTTCGGTGGGATTGAACACCGTGGTCCAGCCGCCGGAATTCGGCATTTATAGTCTGCCCGTGGATGAACTTCGCAAAATTCTCGACGGGATGGAGGCCCAGGCCCCGCGCCTGGAATCATCGCTTAAACGAAACCGCGCCACCTGGTCGGGCGAACTGGAACGGATCCGCGCCAAATGCAAGCGGCCCGAGCCGGGCTTTCATTTTTCTTCCAACAGGGCGCCGATCTTCTTTCGCAGTTCCTTCGTGACGGAATGGATGGACCGGTTGGCGTCCACGATATCAAAGCTGTAATTTTTTTGCAGCCTCAGGAACGCATCGGCCATGGTGGTCTGATATTTCAAAAAACTGTCGAACATGTCGCGGGACAATCCCAAATCCATCCCGCTCTCCCAATAATCCAGCGTCGCGCTCTTGGAAAGGTTGCGTTGCACCAGCTCTTCAGGCTCAACGGAGAGGTAAAAGACCTCGTCCGGCTCCAGGGCGATGCCATAAAGGTTTTTCAACCATTTCTCATCCATGCCGCGAACCAGGTCGCGGGCCATCAGCGTGTGGATGTAGCGGTCGGCCAGCACGATGAACCCGGCCTTGAGCGCGGGCAAAATGATGTTTTCCAGTTGGTCGGCAAAATCGGTGGCGTAGAAAAGGCTCAGGGTGGTGCGGCTCAAAATGTTTCCCTGCTGCGCCTCTTCGAGTTCCTTGCTGACGAGCGTGGAACGCTTCAAACCGACCTGGACTGTCGGATGGCCGCTGGTTTCCAGCCAATCCACCAGGTGCGCAATTTGCGACGAGCGGCCTGAGCCATCCGCGCCTTCCACCACGATGAAGGTCCCCTCGAGTTCCTCCAGTTTCACGCGGGGAATGCCGTGGCCGAAAAACCTCCGGCATGGTTTTGGTTCGGAAGTTTTCATACGGCGGCTAAATCCTCATCATGTTCTTTCACCGTGCCATCGACTTGCCAGGCGGGCGGCAATGGCAGCGGGGTCTTGCGTTTGAACTTTTTAAGGTCAATTTTCTCGCTGACCAGTTTCCGCACCACCACTTGCTGTTTTTCGACGTTTTGGTTCGCGTCCATGATCATGAAGTTAAATTCCGCGCTCATGGACATGTATTGCTCCAGGATACGGCCCTGAAAAATTTTGAAGCTCTCGTATGGATCTGTCGAAAGGCCCAGGTCCATGCCCGCCTCAAAGAATTTCAATTTCGGGCGCCCTTCAAGGATGCGGTTCAACGAAACTTCCAGGTCCGCTTTGAAGAAGAGCGTGAGGTCGGGCTGGGCGGCGAAACCGTAAAGGTTGCGCACCCAATCCGGCGGGCAGCCGCGGGTGACATCGCGCGCGAAGGCCGTAAACGCGTAGCGATCACACAGCACAATGTAGCCCGCGCGCAATAACGGCAACAGATGGCGCTCATAACGGTCGGCGAAATCCGTGGCGTGGATGAGGCTGAACGTGGTCGGGGTCAGCAGCTCGCGCTTTTTGCCCTTGCTGGTCGCGGATTTGACCAGCTCGGAGGAGTTCCATTCGCTGAAATAAACCTTGATGCCCTCGGCCTCCAGCCAGCGTTTGAGCAGATAGATTTGCGTGGACTTGCCCGAGCCATCAAGTCCTTCGACGGCGATGAGCCGGCCCGGAAAATTCAATTCAGCAAAAGTTCTCATAATAGCACCAATGGCGTTTTGTTATTATATCAAAAACACCGTCCGCCACAAGCGCAAGTTAATAGCATGGTTTCGCCGCCGGACATTGTTAAATTCAGGTGACACCAGGCTCGCTGTTCCCTCTCCCTGGGGGAGAGGGTTAGGGTGAGGGGCGGTCGGGGCAAACTTATACAGGAGATTCCCGTCTCTTTCCCCTCCGGTTCATTGAAAGCGGGAAACAGATGGAAAACATCGAACATCCAACGCCCAACAACCAACATCCAACGGCTTCCATTGGGGGCATTCATTCGATGTTGGGCGTTGGATGTTGGTTGTTGGATGTTCCCCAAGGTTCATGGAAAGCTCGCAAAGGAATTGGATTTACAGAATCTTGCCTTTCAAAAACCTTTGCGACCTTCGCGACCTTTGCGTGAGGCTATTTTCATTGGCTGCTCATTTTCCAGCCAATGCAGTCGTGATTGATTGCTGCCCCTGTTTTTGCTACTGAATCCGCGTGCCCGAACCAAGCCTGCTGATCCTCATCCCGGCTTATAACGAAGAAACGCGCATTGAACCTGTTTTGCGCGAATACGCGAAATTTTTCCAGGAGCATTATTCGGGCAAATTCCAAATCGTCGTCGTGCTCAACGGTTGCCGGGACAACACTTTGGGCGTGGTCCAAAAGGTGGCGTCCGATTTTCCCGAGGTCAGCGCGTTGGAATTCAAGGAAGCCATCGGCAAAGGCGGCGCGCTGATTGAAGGCCTCAAACAGTCCATGCACGCGGACTTGATCGGCTACGTGGACGCCGACGGCGCGACGCCGCCACGCTCGTTCCTTGAGTTGACCAAACACATCGCCGGAGCCGATTGCGTCATCGGTTCGCGCTGGTTGCCGGACTCGGTCTTGCACCAGGAACAAACCACGTTGCGGAAGTTTTTCAGCCGCTGTTTTCATTTCATTGTCGAGGTGCTTTTCGGGATGCGCATCAAAGACACGCAATGTCCCTGCAAATTGATGAAGCGTGAGGTCGTGGAGCGCATCCATTCGACGTTGCGTATCGCCGACCTGGCGTTTGATGTGAACCTCCTGGTCTCGCTCAAGCGCGCCGGGTTCAAAACGGTCGAAGTGCCGATTGAATGGACGGATAAAATCGGGTCCAAGGTCACTTCGTCGCTCTTTCGTTCATCGCTCACGATGTTTCTTTCCGTGGTTCGTGTTTGGCTCATTTATTCGCCCTTTTACGAATGGCTGCGACCGTTGCGTCCGTTGGAGGGGTGGGTTTACAAAAAACTGCGTGCCCCGCAACCGCTGCCGCAACCGGAGACGGAAGTCCGAAGTCCGAAGTCGCATACCTGAAGTCCACCCGTCTTCGCTTCGACGCGGCAGGCAGTCCACAGTCCGTAATCGGAAAATGGATTGGGTTGCAATTTTTTTATTGGTTTGATTTTGTCCATCTGCGGTTGTATTCCCCATTAAGATTTTCGCGCAATTTACTTGCAACAAATGCCAGGTGATTTTATCACCTATGCTACGATTTTATGACTTATACAAAATTGCAATGGTGGGATAGGTTCCGGAAATATCGCGCGGAATTTCCCCAGGCCGGCCTGGCCGTGGACCTGAGCCGCATGAATGTCTCCGATGATTTTTTCGCGCAGATGGAACCGCTGGTGCAAAAGGCTTTTGCCGATATGGAGGCGCTGGAAAAAGGCGTCATCGCCAACCCGGACGAAAACCGGATGGTCGGACATTATTGGCTGCGCAATCCCGCCCTGGCTCCCACCCCGGAGATCCGCGCCGAAATCGAGAAAACCGTTGCAAACATTAAACAATTTGCCGCAGACGTCCACAGCGGCAAAGTTCGTGGCGCCGCCGGAATATTCAGAAATTATCTACTGATCGGCATCGGCGGTTCCGCGCTGGGACCCCAATTTGTCGCCCACGCTCTCGGCGATCCGCGGACGGACAAGGTCAAGCCGTTCTTCTTCGATAACACCGACCCGAATGGAATGGACCGCACTTTGGCTGCGATTGGAACAGAATTGAACCAGACCTTGTGCATCGTTATTTCAAAATCCGGCGGCACCAGGGAAACCCGCAACGGAATGCTCGTCGCCAAGGCCGCCTACGAAAATGCCAAACTCAATTTTGGCGCGCATGCGGTGGCAATCACGATGGAGGGCAGCGACCTTGACAAATATGTGACTGAAAATAAATGGCTGAAGAAATTTCCGATGTGGGATTGGATCGGCGGCAGGACCAGCGAACTTTCCACAGTCGGTTTGTTGCCGGCGGCCTTGCAAGGATTTGACATCGATGAGCTATTGACCGGGGCAAAACAGATTGACGAGGTGACTAGACAATATAACGTTAAATCTAATCCAGCAATGCTGATTTCTTTGGCATTATTTGAGTCCGGTAACGGTAAAGGCTTAAAAAGCATGGTTGTTTTGCCTTATAAGGACCGCCTCGAGCTTTTCTCAAAATATCTTCAACAATTAGTGATGGAATCGCTCGGAAAAGAGCGGGATTTAATGGGCCACCTCGTCAACCAGGGTATAACTGTTTTAGGTAATAAAGGTTCCACGGACCAACATTCGTACATCCAGCAATTGCGGGATGGTTTGAACAATTTCTTTGTCGTCTTCATTTCCGTGCTAAAGGACGACTCGGATAATAATTTGATAGTTGAGAACGATGCTTCGGTGGGGGATTTCCTCAATGGGTTTTTCCTGGGGACCCGACAGGCTTTGGCGGAAGGAGGGCGTGAGTCAGTCACGCTGACAATCAACGAGGTCTCGGCAAGTACCGTAGGAATGTTGATCGCCTTATTCGAGCGAGTAATCGGATTTTACGCCTCGTTGATTGGCATCAATGCTTACCATCAGCCAGGCGTTGAAGCCGGCAAGAAAGCCGCTGGCCAAGTCATTGATATTCAACGTAAAATCCTCAGCCATTTGCAAAAAAATCACAGCTTATTCACAATTGAAGAAATTTCACAAGCAATTGGTAATAAGGATGATATTGAGACTGTGTTTCTAGTTATTCAACACTTAACCTCCAATGGCCGGTTGGCGGCAACAAAGGGTGATTCAGGCGTCAAATATCGTTTGGGCTAACCTATGTTTGTTTACCCAAAGAAATATGATGTCATTGTAATTGGAGCAGGTCATGCCGGGGTGGAAGCCGCCCTGGCTTCGGCGCGGATGGGATGCCAAACTCTTCTCCTGACGATCAACGTCGATACGATTGGGCAAATGTCCTGCAATCCGGCGATTGGAGGTTCGGCCAAGGGTCATCTCGTTCGCGAGATAGATGCTTTGGGCGGTGAGATGGGCATGAATGCGGATATGACGGGAATCCAATTCCGCCTATTAAATTCGAAGAAGGGACCGGCCGTTTGGTCGCCACGCGCACAGTGCGACAAGAAGGCCTATCAATTCCGGTTAAAATGGGTCTGTGAGGCCGAGCCGAACCTGGACGTCAAGCAAGGGCAATCCGTGGCAATTCTTCACAAGGAAGGAACAGCTTATGGCGTTGAGACTTCGTTGGAGGTCCAGTACTTGGGACGGGTCATTGTTGTCACTACTGGAACGTTCCTCCGTGGGTTGATGCATATCGGATCGAACAAGCAGTCCGGCGGCCGGTTGGGAGACGCTGCAGCGATGAATCTGTCGGCTTCGTTGAAAGAGGTTGGATTGGAATTGGCCCGATTGAAAACCGGGACGCCGCCCCGTTTGTTACGGCGGTCAATCGATTTTTCGAAGACGGAAATCCAGAATGGGGATGAACCGGTACCTTATTTTACGTTTTGGAAGGACGATTTGTTCCACATGGAACATTCCAGGACCAAACCGGCGGGCGCATTCCAAAACAACAGGTACCCAAGCGGCTCTATATTGAATCGAATCAACGGACAACTTCCTTGTTTTATTACATTTACAACAGAGAATACCGCCAAAATTATTCGGGATAATCTTCATAAATCCCCAATGTATTCAGGGGTCATTGAGGGGGTTGGCCCGCGCTATTGCCCATCAATCGAGGACAAAATAGTCAAGTTTCCAGAGAAACAACGACACCAGATTTTTTTGGAACCGGAGGGAATTGAAACGGACGAGTTTTATGTCAACGGCTTCTCGACTTCGCTTCCGTTCGAGGTGCAGGTCCACCTGGTACGGACCATTATAGGTTGCGAGAATGCCGAGATCCTGCGACCGGCTTACGCGGTGGAATATGATTTTGCGAACCCGACGCAATTACACCCCTGGCTGGAAACGAAGGTTTGCCGCAACTTGTTTCTGGCGGGACAAATCAATGGGACATCTGGCTACGAGGAAGCCGGTTGCCAGGGCTTGATGGCGGGCATCAATGCCGCGCGCCGCGTTCACGATCAGCCTCCGCTTGTGCTGCGGCGCGATCAGGCGTACATCGGCGTTTTGATAGATGACCTGGTCACCAAGGGCACGATCGAACCGTACCGGATGTTTACATCGCGCGCGGAGTACCGGCTTTTGCTGCGCCAGGATAACGCGGATATGCGTCTTTCTGAACTCGGGCACGAGATTGGGCTGTTGCCGACGCGGAACTATCAAAAATTCATTATTAAAAAAACAAGAATAGATAATGAGATAATAAGATTAAATAATGTATATAATAATTCTGCCTTATTATCAAAAATCCTTTCGCGTCCAGAAGTGACTTATGCGGAATTGCCGGACCGGGATGAATCGTTGCCGGAGGAAGTGATCCAACAGGTGGAGATTGCGGTGAAGTACGCCGGTTACATCGAGCGCCAGGAAGTCGAGATCACCAAGTTCAAGAAGCTGGAAGGAAAACAGATTCCCCAGGACTTCGATTTTACGACCGTGCCGAGTCTGCGATTGGAGGCGCGCCAGAAGCTGATAAAAATCCGGCCCGCGACGATTGGCCAGGCGGCGAGGATTTCCGGAGTATCGCCGGCTGACATCAGCATTCTATTGGTGTGCTTGAAGAGATATGACAGCGGGAAGAGCCGGCTCAACGGGAACGGGAATTGTGAGACCTGTGAGATGGAAGAATGAAAAACAACAATGGATTTCCGGCTTTGCTGGCGTGGTCCGCTGTCGGCGTTGGCAGCCTTTTCCAGGGGCCGGAGGCGCAGAAGGACGCCCCACAAACGCTTAAAAGTCAGCAGGGTTCATCCTTGCGATTCCCTGAAGTGAATTTTTTAAGAGGAGTGGCAATTTTGGCAGTGGTCTTTACCCATCTCTTTCCGAACATTGACGGGTCTATTCCACCCATTTTCCCGCCAGGCTGGTTCGCGGACCTGACGGGCCGGACGGCGTTATTTCCTTTAGGCTCGTTCTTTACCAACGCCCGGGTGGGAGTAAACCTGTTTTTTGTGCTCTCCGGATTCGTTTTGTACCTTCCTTACGCTCTTCATTCGAGAAAAATGGAAAGTCTTGCGGATGGAGTAAAATTCTACAAACACCGGTTTGCGCGGTTGCTGCCCCTCTTTCTCATCAATGCGGTCATTACCGGCCTTTGGCATTATTATGTGTTTCCGTTACACCCGTCTTTTTTCTTAAAAGAATGGCTGTTGGTCGTCACCGGTATGTCCGCGTTTCTCAATTTTTTTCCGGTATTTAATTTTGTGCTGTGGACCCTGGTGCTCGAAATCTGGTTCAGCATTCTTTTTGTGCCGCTTTGTTTTCTGATTCGACGTTACGGCGTGGCCAAAGTCACCCTGACGGTTTTTGTTCTGGCGTTAACCACAAGAATCATCGGGCCGCAGATCTGCCAGAACCCATCGGGCAACCCCTACTTTCATCCGATCGGCGATTCGATCTTCGGGCGGCTGGATGATTTTTTGGCGGGCATGGTGGTGGCGTGGAGCTATGCCAGGCGACAGACCCTCAATTTTTCAAACCGCGCCGGCTGGCGGTTTGTCCTCTTGGGCATTTTTCTGGCCTGGACCGGTATGGCTCTTTGGGACGCGACGCTTTACCTCAAAATTTCCGGGCGGTTCGAGGCGTTTTATAACATTTTTTTAAACACAGGATTTGGAGCGTTGCTATGGGGTTGCATTTGTCTGCGCTCATCGGGCAAAGGCTGGGCGGCAACCTTCCTCCAAAATTATCCCTTACAATTATTGGGGATGATGTGTTACTCGATATACATCTGGCATGCGATGATGTTGGATATGGCGGGATATGCGGAAGATTGGGTTTCCTTGGCGAGGTATGTCCTTCTGACGCTGGTTGTTTCAGCCGTGAGTTACCGTTATATCGAATTTGCCCGGACACGCGATTGGCGGGAACTGTTGCCCCGAAAAGCAGTTGGAGAAATTTGAGTTGAGAGTTGAGTTGGCTGTCCGACATGGATTCGAACCATGAATAACGCCTCCAAAGGGCGCTGTGTTACCATTACACCATCGGACAAAAGCCTTTGTTTTCAGCACTATTATGAGCCGAAATAAATGTTTTGCATCCCATTTTTGCATCCCTATCATGTCGGAATGAGCCTGAATGCTCCCGAATCACCCAAAGGCGACTGGCAATATGCTGGCGAAAATTTACGGCGGCACAAAACATCGGGCATTTACTATGCCGTCGTGAAACGTAATGGCAAGCAGAAACGCTACTCACTCCACACGACCGACAAGGCATTTGCTCGCCGCAAAAAAGATGACTTAATACGCGACGTTGACCGGCTCACCACTGACGAGGCCGCGCACATCACTTTCGGGGAAGTCGCGCGCCGATGGATTGACACCACGCGGCACGCGTTGAAGGCAAGCACGGTCACACGGCGTGAGACTTACCTAAAGGCCATTGAACCTCATTTTCTTGGGTTACAAATCCGCAACGTCCGGCCAACTCATTGCGAGGCATGGCTGGCCGCGCGCAATACGAAGGCTTCAGCAACGTTGGCAAAGGAACTGGACACCATGCGCGGTGTTTTTCAATATGCAGTTGACCAGGGATGGATTCTCTTTGATCCATCCAAGAGCATTAAACGCCCGCGCGTTCGAAACAAAGCGCCGGACGTGATGAACCGCGAGCAATTTCAAAGCATAACGGGGGCAATCCGCGGCGAGTCACAGGGCAAAGGAAATGACGGCGCGGACTTGGTGGAACTGCTGGCATATTCGGGCATGAGGTTAAATGAAGCGCGTGCGCTCCGCTGGCGCGACGTGAATTTTTCTACCGGGCTATTCATTGTCACTGGCGGTGAATATGGTACGAAAAATTATGAACATCGCACAGTGCCGCTGTTTGCAGCCATGCGCGCATTGCTTGAACGGATAAAGCGCGAGCGCGCCGGCGTCACGCGAGATGACCTTGTGATTAGAACCGCGACGGCGCGGCAGTGTCTTGAAACGGCGTGCCTCAAACTCGAATTGCCGAATTTTCATCATCATTCCTTGCGTCATTATTTTGCTTCTTGCGCCGTTGAAAGTGGCGCGGACATCCCGACAATTGCGGGTTGGCTTGGGCACAAGGACGGCGGAGCATTGCTGATGAAACGTTATTCTCATTTGAGGCAGTCACATAGTATTGAACAGGCCCGTCGCGTCACTTTTGGCACTACTGCAGCCGCCTCGATATCGTAGCGCCGTCTTTTGCGCGGGGATCCGTAACGACATCCCCGCAGCTACCGGATCACATTGGCTTTGAAGTGTGACACGGCCGGCGTCACAGCCCGGTGTGTCACGGTGGCCATCACTGTCATTTCTGGCGTTACGGACCGGAAAGGCATGTCTCTTTCCTCTTGCATTATTCTTCCATTTTTGAGGTAATCGCATTGCCGTGCCTCACAGCATGGCCGCCGTTCGTTCAGCGGAAGTCACGAGCCGCAGGCGTTCATAAAACGAACCACGAACGCGCACGCGATAGAATGGACAGGTCGTGCTGTCGTTCGACAAGGTGTGAGCCTTCGCGTGCGCGTTTGAAATGACCCTCACAAGGTCGCATTGACGAATGCACAAAAACAAATCGAAGAAAAAGGACGGCTGTAATGCCGTGGAATATCTCAACCTCTTAATTCCTGTAAAGGAATTCGAGTTCTTACAAACCTGCGCGCGGCGTAGTGGAATATCCACAAGGGGCTTGGCCGTTGCGCTATTAGTTTCAAAGCTGCGCAAGATGGAGACAAAAGAAGACCAGTTCAATAAGTTCAAAGCTATTGCAAAGGTGGTGGGCTTATGAAAATCAAATTTAAAACGACGCGCGGCAAGGCCGCGCGGCCGAATAAAATTGAAATCATCACGCAAGGATTTACAAACCCGCAATTTGAATTTTTACACTTCATCGCGAATCATAAAACGCATGGGGATGTTGGGGAACTGGCATTCCAGGTTCTCCATGATTGGATTCTAAGTCATCGCACCCCGCTTTGCGATCGGACGCATCAATACTCCTTTGTCGATTGTGAGGTGCGGCCATGAAAACTCAATCGAAGAAAACGGGCCACAGTAAAGCCCCAAAATCTTGCCCGTTTTTCCTAAAAAGCAATCTCACGAAAGAACAATTGCTTGAACAGCTTTGGCGGGTTGAAGCTCAGGCCCGAGAACATACACTTAATGCGGCGCTTGAACACTATCTGCCCGGTCTCTCCCTTATTGAACCTCGGGAAAAGAAAATTGAATTTCTTCGCAAAGTGGTCTTTGCCAATTGGATTGAAGCCCATATGTGGAATGAAAAATTCGAGGCGTTTAACTGGGTATCTAGATGAACAGAAACTACACGCGCGGCTTGCGTTTTCCTTTGGGTAACACAGGCCGCGCGCCTTCAACATGAAACCAATCACTACAATTCCAACCGCGCCGCATCTCATCGGAATCCAGGAAGTGCGGAAAATCTACTGTGAGCGTACGGGCAATCGTGACGCCGCGCGGCAGACAATCAGCAAATGGCTAAAACGTCGCCGTGTTCCCAAGCACGGGGCAAATCCAAAACAGCGCGTCTTTGACCGGGGCGCTGTCATTGCCGCGCTCGGCATAGATTTTCCTGCCGAGCCGAAATTTATCACTGTGGAAGATGCTTTTTTGATGGCCGGAATGAGCTATCCGAACGCCCGTAACAAAATCGAACCATGAACATTGCGGAAATTCAAAAACTCTCGCCCACTGCTATTGAAGGCTTGCGAGCGTTGCTCAACATCATTGAAGCCGGACTCGCCACAGCCCCGCCGCCGCCCGCCACGGCGAGCCGAACCGTGCAGGAAGTTGGAAACGAATTTCTGGTTTCAAAGGCGCGGACTGGAAAGAGCGTGCGTTATTTGCTCGAAATCAGGAACGCGCTTTCATTGCTGTTCAAAGGCCGGATGCTTCGTCCTGTTCACAAAATCACAAGTGAAGAATTGGAGGAATGGTCGAACGTTAAAGGCATCAATGCGCGCACGAAGCGCAATCGCATCACGTCCGCGCGAACATTCTTCGCGTTTGCCTTGCGGCGCGGTTACGTTGGCAGCAATCCCGCCATTGCGCTTGAGTTTCCGCCAATGGAAAATAAACCCGTTGAAATCATGTCACCCGCCGATGTTGCAGTGGTTATGGGCACGGCACAGCGGCTTGATCTGGACATCATGCGATTGCTAGCAGTCCAATTTTTTGCCGGACTTCGAACGAGCGAAGCGATGCGGCTTGAGGAATCAGAAATCGGCGTGCGTTATATCGAAGTAAAAGCCAAGAAGTGCAAGACACGTCGACGCCGGCTGGTCACAGTCTCACCCACGCTTCGCGCATGGCTTGACGCTGGCGGGAAATTACCTGTAACGGATGTTTGGAGTCGCCTCGTAATGGTAAAGCGTGCATCTGGTGTGCGGTTCCCATCCAACGCCGCCCGCCATTCGTTTTGCTCGTATCACTTGGCACACTTTTGCAGCGCCACACTGACCGCGTTCCAGGCCGGTCACAGTGAAGCCATGTTGTTTGCCCACTACCGCGAACTGGTGACACCGGAATTTGCCGCTGAATTTTGGAGAATTCACCCCGACGCAGAAATACGCCACATATAGCTTAAAAGCGCTTGACAGCACTTTACGTTGTGTTATAGTAGCAGCACTTCGGTTTGCAGTTTGACCGAACGGTGCTTGGCTCTCGAATGAGGGCCGGACGTTCAAGACCTCGCAATGCGAGGCTGGTTTCAGGCTGCGCCAACCGCTACATAACGTTTGCCCGGCTTTCAGTCGGGAAACAAATTCCCCGCAGTATTCCAATTCAACCCGCAAAACCTATGTCTATCCCCAAAAAAAATCCACTCACCCCAATCATTAAACTTGCCTACACGCGCGAAGAGGCCGCCGCGCAAATTGGCGTTCACCCTATTACTATTTCTCGCCTGACTGAGCGCGGCGAGTTGCGCCCATCGCGTGCGACACGCCGCCCGTTATATTCGCATGAGGAATTGCAGCGTTTCTTGCGAGATACAGCCATGCAACCGATAAAAAAATAACCTAAACGCGCGCGGCATTGCCCGCGCCGCTGTGGATATGCGACACCACGCTAAAAATCTTTATCTTTCCATGCGCCTACAAGCGCATGGTTACGGCGGCAACGCCTTGCGCGTGATAGCGTCGCACTGTCACGCGCAAAACTTTTCTTCACTATGAGCGAAACTTCGTCACAAATCGAAACCTTCACCTTGCAACTTGACGATAGATTGTCTGTGACAGCACGTGTGAATCTTTCCCGTCTTTCAGCGCTGGAAAAAATCACCGTGTTAAGCGAGGAGGTTTTTCAATTCAAATGGCATGGCATCTGGGGCAGAGCACAATTTCCACTTTTCCGCGAATGGTTTGCCGAAACGTTGCAACGCATTGCTGATGCCACAAACAAGGCCATCGCGCTAGGTTGTATGACGCCGGATGGCCGCGCGCTTTCGATTGTCTGCGAGCCAAAATCACGCCCTGAATTTCACTATTTGCCGAAATGAAAACACACATTGAACGCGCCGCCGCCTATCTCGCCAAGTTGCCCCCCGCGATTGCCGGGCAAGGCGGCCATGCTGCTACATTCGCCGCCGCGTGTCGCCTTGTAGAATTTGGCTTGTCGTTTGAACTGGCAGCGCCGTTGCTGGCATCGTGGAATGAAACGCATTGTCAGCCGCGTTGGACGGAAACAGAGCTGCGTCACAAGCTCGCCGATGCGTTCAAGCGGACTTCGCCTAAACCATACCTTTCGAACGGCGCGGCGGAGCGCGCACGCCTTCCGTTTTCCCCCATGTCACGACAGCGGACGTCCAATCAAAGCGCCTCTAATCGAATCCTAGCGCGCAATTCTTTACAAAAATGTGACCATCCGGACAAAACCGGCTTCCGGGCAGAAACCGTGACGCACCAGGCTGACTGTGACGCGCCTGGTGTGACAGGACCTGTCACAGTCACGCCGGCAAGGTCACGGATCCCCGCGCCCAAAACGGCGTTACCAGAGCGCAACGCCATTTCTGACGCGCGGTGCCGGTCCGCAACGGCGATCGTGGCGTCACACAAAGAATCCGAACTGACAAAGCTTGCGCCGGAATTTCGCATAGGCACGCCGGAAGATTTTGCTCCGCTCGCCGCATTGCGTGGACTTTCGATTGCTGGCGTCGCGCTGGCATCGGCGCGCGGGATTTTGCGCTTTGGCCATTATCATGGGCAATCCGCCTGGATAGTCCTCGATGCGTCACAGCGCAACGCTTGCGCCCGGCGAATGGACGGCGCGGCATGGCTTAATGATAGCGCGAAGTCTTTCATCTTGCGCGGTTCTCAAGCCGCCTGGCCAATTGGCATTGGCGAAGCGCAAAATTTCCGCAATGTGCTTTTGTGTGAAGGCGCGCCGGATTTAATGGCGGCGTTCCATTTCATCACCGCACAAGGTCGTGAGGCCGATTGCGCGCCTGTGGGAGTGCTTTCCGCCGCTTACCACATAGCCGCCGATGCTTTACCGCTGTTCACCGGCAAGCGCGTTAGAATCTACGCGCACGATGACGAAACAGGCTACCGCGCGGCGTCACGATGGACGGCGCAACTTTCAGTGCATGGCGCGAATGTTGACGCTTTCAGTTTCGCCGGGCTCTGCACGCGCGCCGGAGCGCCGGTAAAAGACTTGAATGGCTTCGCGCAATCGCCGGATGAAAACCTTCTCAAAACTCTTTTGCCATGAATGACGACACTGCAACTTTGACAGAGACGAAGCCAGCCAATGAAATGGCTGGTCCAGCAACGTCAAAACCGCCCCGGGCGGCCGTAAATGGAAATGACAAGCCGAGCGCGGTGGCATTCAAACCGAAAGTGGATTCCAATGGCGCGCCGGAACGTATAACACGGGCCGGAGCAATTCGGATTGAAAATGAGGATACCTTGCGCGCCGTGCCTTTGTTCTACTATGAGGAGCGCAACCAGTGGTTTTCTGCCGATGGAAACGGAAGATTCACAAAAATTTCAGACTCGCAGACAAAGACTATCGTGGCCGAATATGGATTCAACAAAAACGCGAAGGATGGACAGGGCAATACACCCGCCGAGCGTGCCATGATTTGGCTGATGCAAAACAAGCGCGTTGCTTTCGCTGGCGCCCTGGCTGGCTATCCCGCTGGCGTGCATGAATCCGGCGTAATCCGTTTTCTTGTCACGGAATCGCCAGCGCCCATCATGCCAGCGACGGGCAAGTGCGAAACTATCCGCACGTTGATTGAGTCTTTACTGTTTGATGAAGATCACGACCAGAAAACTTTCTTTTACCTTTGGGCTTCGGAATCTTTCGCGGCATACCATCGCCGAATTACTGAGGGGGACACGGATAAGTTTCGCCATTGCCCGGCGCTGGCAATTTTCGGCCCGCGCGGATGTGGAAAATCTGCGCTGATTGATTTAATTTTGACGCCTCTTTTTGGCGGCAGAAAAGCGGACCCGATGAATTATTTGCGCGAAGCCAAATTCAATAAGGATTTGTTCGCCGCGTCCCTGCTCACACTGGATGATAAAGGCGCATCGGCAAATCTTGCTGAACGGCGGCAACGCGGCGAAGGCATCAAAGATTTGATTTGGAAACCAGAGCAACGGATGGAAGGCAAAGGAGTTGACGCCGTGAACTTGCGCCCGTTCTGGCGTCTCGTTATTGCGGGAAACGATGACGACGCGGGATTGCAAGTTTGCCCGGCTCTTTCGCCAAGCCTAGAAGATAAACTCTTAATTCTCCGAGCGCAGATGGCTGAAGCACTACCCGCAACGCACGACGAGCGCGACAATTGGGCTGCTCGCATCCGCAGCGAACTTCCCGCTTTTGCCGCCTACTTACTATCATGGCGACCGCCTGAAGGTTTGACGCTTGACCCGCGAACGCGCATCGCAAATTTTCAGCATCCTCATCTTGTCTCCGCGCTTCGCGAACTACAGCCTGAAATGAGATTGCTTGAATTGATTGAGACTCTTGGATTGATTGATGATGGCGCGCCGCTCTGGGAAGGAACGGCAACGGAGTTTGAAAAGGCCATGCGCGCAAAAGACGGCCAAGGACTGCTTGAACGAATTTTTACCGCGACCGGAGCTACAGGGCGAATGCTTTCTGAATTGGAGCGCGTGCTTCCAGGGCGCGTGAAGAAAACAGACCGACAAGGCTGTTCACATTACAGAATTTTCCGCGCGCAAAAAATTCAAATTACATAACCCAAAGGAAGCGGGGTTTCGCTAGCACCGATTCCAAAATATACCCTCTCTATCCCTCTTACCCCCTCTAATTAGAGGGAGAGAGAGGGGGAAAGAGGGTAATTTTACAAAAAGCTGCCCGGCGTTCGTTATTCGGCCTGCTCGCCATTTTATTTTATCCCAGATCGGCAATGACAGAGGCGGCGTTGCGTCCTGGGGCTGGCCGGAATCTATCTGCCGCACCAGGGCGGTCACAAGCTCATGGCAAAGAACAGAACATCTGTGCGCCGTCCGATGTGGCACGGATCGGAATCGAAAGTAGGACATAAAAAAGGAGCTTGGAAACGGAAAAACGGACAAAGAAAATCAATCTTTCGGCGGGAGAGGTTTTTTCGCATCCGTCCACAGTTGCCTTTTCCGTCCTTTTCCCACGTCAAATGCCGTGGAAAAGGATGGCGGCGAGGAAAACGCCCTGCTTTCAAGTCCATCCAAGCATCCAAATTCAATCCGTACTACCGTCCGACCTTCCACGGCAGCGGCGTCCGAGTTTGACGCTATAAGTGTGGCCAACTAGGGAACCCGATTTTTTCGCATCCGTCCACAGTTGCCTTTTCCGTCCAAATAAATGTTTTTGCATCCCTCTTTTGCATCCCCGCGCGTTAAAATCAGCGTCTTGCCGCTTCAATAAGTTATCACCAGTCAAAAATACCACCTCGTGAATACCATTGAGAACATTGATTAAGATGCGTGTAGCGGCTTCGGGTTTCGGAAAGTTACTTCCTGTCAGAATAGCCGGTTTCGAGTCCAAAGGGCGCTGTGTTACCATTACACCATCGGACAAGCTGCCATTATCCTAATTTTTTCGGGCGTTTTGCGCAAAGAGAAAAACTGGGGAATTTCATTGAAAGAAGGTTTGCCCGTGTCGTTTCTCGGCGACATAATTCCCCGCGATTTGCCAATGCCGATCCATCCGCCAACAATCATCGCCAACGGGAAGTCCGTGGAAGCCGATTTGCCATGCTCTCTCGAGGCATTCTTGATCGCGCAGAAATTATTGCCGCGGAGCGTGGTCGTGGAGCACAACCGCGAAGCGGTGGCGCCCTCCGAGTTTTCGAAACGAATTTTGAACGCGGGCGACCGGTTGGAAATCGTTAAGATTGTGGCAGGCGGATGATTGCTCTCATTAACACCCGTCTTTAGTCGGGTGTGAAAACCACCAGGTGTGTGAGCCGTTTCAACGGCTTACCGGTGCAAAAACCGTTGAACCGGTTTTTATCATCCGGGTCTGTGTTCACCGGGCTGAAGCCCGGTGTTGGTGAAATCGTAGTTCTTTTATGCGAAACTCAATAGAACGCTCATTTCTTTTTGCGGCTCTCCTCCTCTTTGCAGGGGAAATGTCCAGAGCGGCCGATTCCAATTCCGCGGCGCAGACGTGGCAGGCGCTGACGAATTTCTCGCTGCCCACGCCGCCGGCAGAATGGGCCACCAACCCGCCAACGCAGGCGCAATTGGGAAAATTCGACGATGCGGAAGAGGCGGCGGCTTCCGCCGAAGCCGACAAGGCGCGGCAGTTTTATCTGGTGTTTCCGAACGATGCCAATGCCGCCGCCGCGCGCCTGGCGGAAGTGGAGGCGCTGCAAGCGGCGGTGCATTTCGGCGCCACCAACCGTCTGGACGCCCTCGACCTGCGCGAAGATTCGCTGGTCAATGACACAAACGTCTCGGAGTCGATGCGATATGAATTGCGCTTGGACCAGGTGGGGCGCCAGCTAAAGGCCGCGGAAGATTCGGGCGCGGACCTGAACGCCGCGGCGGAGGCGGCGGGGCGCGAACTGGTGAAAGAATTTCCGGACGGGCCGGCGGGGTACCAGCTTTTGGTCGATCAGGCGGCGTCGGGGGATCTTTTGACAATGCACGATTTGGCGAAAGTGATGGCCGACAGCGGCGGCCCAAAGGAGCTTACCGATTTTGGGACCTGTTTTTTGAACCAGATCAACGCCGTCGGCAAGCCATTGCCGGTCCAGTTCCAGGCCGCCGATGGCCGGGAGATCAATGCGACAACGCTGTCGAATAAAGTCGTTCTGGTGGATTTTTGGGCCAGTTGGTGTCCGCCATGTGTCGCGTCCATCCCCGGACTCGTGAAACTTTATGCGCAATATCACACCAACGGATTGGAGATCGTCGGCATCAATTTCGATGACGACACCAACGCCGCCCGGAACTGCATCGAAAAAAATGACGTGACCTGGCCGCAATATTTTGGTGGTTATGGCGCGGACAACTCCTATGGCCGGACCTATGGCCAGGTCCTTCCCTATGTCTGGCTGGCGGATAAAAAGGGGATCGTCCAGGACATCCATGGCCGGATTGACACGGAGGCCAAGATCAAGAAGTTGCTGGCGCAATAAATTGCCATTTCGTTCTCCAAATCGGCGGCGAGGGCGGTTAAGCTGAAGTCATTATGGAATGGTTTCACTCTTTGATTTGGCATGATGGACGGCTTCTCGGGATTGATTGGAGCGTCTGGAAAGTCCTCGGTTGGGCCGGCAACTTTGTTTTTTTTACCCGCTTTTTTATCCAGTGGTATGCAACCGAAAAAAAGAAACAAGTGGTTGTTCCGCCGGCGTTTTGGTGGTTCAGCCTGATCGGTTCGCTCCTGCTGTTGATTTACGCTTTGCACCAAAATGATTCGGTCTTTATTTTCGCCTACCTGTTCACCTGGATCCCGTACACCCGGAACCTGATCATCCATTTCCGCCATCAAAAGGCGCACTTGGATTGCGCGGGTTGCGGAAAAAAAATTCCGCCGCGCTCGAATTTTTGTCCGAACTGCGGCGTGAAGGCGGGTTGAAATTTAGTGTTTCGGCGGGACCGAATTGGTCTCGATGCCGTATTTGACGAGGACGGGGCGGAATTCAGGATGCTCATTGCCGTAGGCGACCAATTGGCCCACGAAACTCTTGATGGCCGGCAACTTTTTGTTGAACGGCTGGATGATTTGGGTCTGGATATTTTTGACGTCCTTGCCGATGTGGTGGGCCTCATAACAGAGATACGCCACCAGCGTGCCGGTGACCACGATCAGGGCCAGAAGCAACAGGAAAACCTGGCGTTGCAACGCCGCAACCTGGTCGGCCAATCCCGAATTGGAATCAAGTTCGTTCATAAATCAGTGCCCTTGAAGGATGCGCGTCAAAGCGGGGTTGGGGTATTTTTGATTGTAAGCCGCCACTTCATTCGCCAGCCCCTGCAATCGCAAATAGGTCTGGTTGATTTGCAAAGCCTGGATTTGCAGAGCGTTGTCCTCGCGCGAACGGTTGATGGTTTGCAGCGCAAATACCACGCCCAGCACCACCAAAACTCCCAGGGCAAAGGTCAGGATTCCGTTTGTTATCTCGCATTTCATAAGAGTCCGGCCAATGTAGCGATTTGGGCGGGGATGTCCATAATGTTTTTGCGGAAAGGGATTGATTTTGGCGCCCGCCGATGGCATTACTTGCGCATAACTTGCGCTGTGGCGAAAGAAGAACCAATCGAAGTTATCGGCAACGTCACCCAGGTATTGCCGGGGACGATGTTTCGCGTGGCATTGTCCAATGGCCACGAAGTCCTCGCGCATATCTCCGGCAAGATGCGGAAGAATTTTATCCGCATCTCCGTAGGCGACAAGGTCAACGTCGCCATGTCCCCTTACGACCTGAACAAGGCTCGCATTGTTTATCGGCATCCGTAAACTCAGCCGATGAAGATCCACTATTTTGGCGCGGCGCGGACCACCACCGGCTCGATGTATCTCCTCGAGGTCAATGGAAAAAAACTGCTGCTGGAATGCGGATTGTTCCAGGGCCATCGCCAGGAATCGGAACTCCTGAATAAAACTTTTCCCTTCGATCCGCGGCAGGTGGACTCGGTCGTCTTGAGCCATTCGCACCTGGACCATGCGGGCAAGCTGCCGGCGCTGTGCAAAAATTACGACGGCCCCATCCATTGCACCAGCGCCACGAGCGACCTCTGCGGCATCATGTTGCTGGATTCCGCGCACATCCAGGAGCAGGACGCCCTCTTCGTCTCGAAGCTCCGTGCGAAAAAACATCAGCCGCCGGTCCAGCCGCTCTACACGACCCCGGATGCTGAGAAATGCGTGAAACAATTTGTGGCCCACGATTACGAAAAGGCCTTCCAACCCGTGCCCGGCGTGAGCGTGACCTTTCGCGATGCGGGTCACATTCTCGGTTCCGCCCAGGTGATTTTGGACGTGGAGGAGAGCGGGCGGAAATTCCGTTACCTGTTCAGCGGCGACATCGGCCGGGGCAACGATGAATTATTGTACGACCCGAAGCCCGTCGAAAACGTGGATTATCTCCAGATCGAATCCACGTACGCCGCGCGCGTGCATGAGCAACGGCCCGATGCCGATGACCTGGTCGGCAAAGCTGTCGCCGAAACGTTGAAACAAAACGGCAAAGTCATCATCCCCGCGTTTTCCGTGGGGCGCACGCAACAGATCGTGTACGTCCTGCACGAGTTGATTTGCGCCGGAAAACTTCCGCGCGTGCCGATGTTTGTGGACAGCCCCTTGAGCCTGCACGCGACGGATATTTACAAAAGGCATCCGGAAAGCCTGCGCGACACGATTTACGGGCCGATGTGCAGCGGCGAAGACCCTTTCGGCATGTGGAACCTGACCTACATCACCAGCGCCGGGGATTCCAAAAAGCTCAATGATCGCAAAGACGGCATGGTCATCATCAGCGCCTCGGGCATGTGCGAGGCCGGGCGCATCCGGCATCACTTGAGCAACAATATCAGTGTTGCAAACAACCTGGTGTTGTTCATCGGCTATTGCGCGCCCGATACGTTGGGCGCCAAGATCATCGCCGGGGTGAATCCGGTGAATATTTTCGGCGAACCGCACGCGGTCAGCGCCCGGGTCGTCTCGCTGGACACCTATTCCGGCCATGCGGATAAAAATGAATTGAAGACCTACGTCCAGCATGTGTCCGGCGACATCAGGAAAGTCATCTGCATCCACGGCGAAGAAACGCAATGTCTCGCCCACGTGGAGACGTTGCGCGGCATGAAGCCCCAGGCCGATGTCATCGCGCCGAAATACCTGCAGGTGGTGGAAATTTGACGGATAACGCCTATTGACATCTAATGTTACACGGTTAAGTTTATTCCATGAATGTCGCCTTGAGCAAATACTACGAAGACCTGGTCGATGACCTGATCGAAAGCGGGCGTTACGGCAATGCCAGCGAAGTTGTGCGCGCCGGTTTGCGTGCGTTGGAAAAAGCCGAGCAGCAGGCCGCTTTGAACATTCCCGATCTGGACGAAAAACTTCTCGCCGGCATCCGCAGCCCCGCAAAGCCGCTGACCGACGCCGACTTTGACCGCATTCGCGCCCGCACCCGCCGCAAACTCAAGGAACTTGAAGCCGCTTAAAATCACTCTCGCCGGAGAGGCGCTCAACGACATTGCGGACATCCATTTGTTCATCGCGGAGAACAATCCCAATGCCGCCGAGCGATTTGTGACTGCATTGCGGTTGAGTTTTCGCACTCTGGCGCAATGGCCGGAACTTGGCCCGCGCTATCAAACCAATTACAAGAACCTTTCCGGCCTGCGTTTCTGGCCGGTGCGCAGGTTTGCGAATTACTTGATTTTCTATCGTGTCACCGCTGCTCCGCGCAGGCTGCACATCATCCGCGTTCTTCACGGCGCGAGAGACATTCCGCAAGTCTTGAAATGATGCTGCTCATGCGGAACGCTGCGAAGTCAGAAAGCTTTCCTGCCTTTTATCTTCAAAAAAGATTCAAGCCAATGGCGTGACGCGCGAGTAACTCTCCTTTCCACAAATACATGAAATAGTCCCGACAATAAAAGACAGATAATGAGGCAGGTGATCGCTGATAAAATCATCAAGATCGGACTTTGTAAGTCCAGTTTGGCCAAAATAATGTAAAAAACGGTGACGACCGGCAGATGAATCAAATAAGTCGCGTAGGATATATCGCCGAGAAAATCGATATGCAGGATGTTCTTTGGCAGATGGGATTCAAAGGCAATGGCCCCGGTTACCAACATAGCCGCTGGCAAACCGCGGGCGGCAAATCGAAAAAAACTGTTGTTATCAGGGTAGATTTCAAAGGTTTGGGGCCAGGGAATGGCCAGGCTGAAAGCTGCGGCCGTTATCCCCGCCGCCAACAAGGCAAACACCAACCACGGTCGCGCCGTCCGCAACCGGTTGAATGACAGTCCTATAAAGTATCCCAGCAGAAACGTCAGGCTGAACGGACTGAAAATGAGCTGAAGAACTCGAATGTGATGAAATTCGGTTTTCCCGAAGCAAAGATACACACACAGCACAATCAAAAACCAGATGCCTCCAAAGATCCACCGTCCGCGCCAGGTAAACATGAGGGCAAGGGAGACAACCAGATAAAAATAAACCTCATGGATTAACGTCCACGCCACATCGAGAAGCGGGGTATAGTTCTGTGGCAGAAGCAGGAACGATCTGATGATATCAACGTGGTTGTGGTAGTAATTGTTGAATAATTCCGGATGAAGCGCCCAGATCGGCAAAAGTGCCAGCATGATGATCCAGACCGGCGGATAGATGCGCGTAACTCTGTGGATGATAAATCGCAAATAGGAATTGCGGGAATCAATCGGCGCAGGCTGGATGAAAACCATGATGAAGCCGCTGATCACAAAAAACAAATCCACCCCGCCATTGCCCTGTTCAAAAATCCGGGGCATCACGTTATGACCCGCCATTTCTTTTCTTTCCCAAATAAAGATGTGATAAAGCACCACCCCAATTGCTGCCACCCCTCGCAGGACCTGGATGCTTCGAATTTGCACCCATCAAATCTAAGAAATCATGAAATGTTAAGAAATGCTTAAAAAGTGCTCGCATCACTCCCAAGTCGTGGAGATTTGAAAGTCACTTGCCGATTAATTGCGGGTTATGCTATGGTATTGCTATGAGCAAGGCAGAATTGCTTCTGGAAAAAACGAGCAAACTTCCTGACGAACTTCAGCAGGAAGCGTTGGACTACATTGATTCCTTGTTGGCGCGCAAGGCGGGAAATACAGAACGCCGGAATTGGTCGCGCTTTTCCGCGCAGCAACTGGCCGCACAATACTCGCCAGAGGACGCCGCTTACGATCAGGATTGAATTTTTTGCTCTCATCAACACGGTTTTAGCTTTAGCCGGCTGAGCAGGCCAACGGCCTGAACCATAGTAGCCGAGGGCAACGCCCTCGGAATTAGGTCGCCCGGCGTTCTGCACCCTGAAAGGGTGCGCCAAAGCGAACGTTGAGCATCTCTTTTGGATTGCCCTTTCAGAGCGAATGAAAATCTCACCCTTCTGCCCGAAGGCTGGCCCTCGGCTGCGATGGTGTGGCGCTTTCTCCAAGAATAATAATTTTCCCTTCGTGAAGCAGAATATCAGAAGCTGCTTGGAAATCTAAAAGCTCGTTGAATTTTGTCCAGTCTATCTTTTTGCGATCAGATTCAGATTTGATGCTCAATAGATTTATCACGAGCGTATCATAATCCCGCAGATTCGAAATTTTTTGAAGTTTATCCCAAGTTACACAATCCAAACGAAGTCCTTCTTTTGTGCGGTCGTACCCTTTCGCTCCAATCAGTAATAATTTTTTTGTTTCAGTACTCACCTTGGTCACTCCCTGAAATTCACAAACTGCACCGCCACGGGAAATTCCTTGCCCCGCACGGCGGCGATCACCGCCTGCAATTCATCCCGGCTCTTGCTGTTCACGCGCACTTCGTCGCCTTGGATCTGGGTCGTCACCTTGAACTTGCCGTCCCGGATGTAGCCGGTGATCTCCTTGGCCACCGCCGTCTCAATGCCCTGCTTGATCTTGATGACCTGGCGCGCATGGCCGAGCGGCGAGATGTCCGGCGGGCACTGTTCCACGCTCTTGAGGCTGATGCCGCGCTTGGCGAGCCGCCCGATGACCATTTCATTGAGCGTGCGCACCTTGAAATCGTCCTCGGCGCTCAATTTGATCTCAGCCTTCTCCAGGACGATCTCGGCCTTGCTCCCTTTAAAATCGAAGCGGTTGGCCAATTCCTTTTTGGCCTGGTTGACGGCGTTCTCGATTTCCATCGAGTTGACCTGCGAAACAATATCGAATGAAGGCATAATTGATTTATGTTTTGTGATTTACGATTGATGATTTTATGCCCGGGCGCAATGCTTTATTGGCCACGGATGAAATCTCTACCACGAGTGATAAATGCGAGTCGAAGGCAAAAGCGGTGCTGAAGCCACCGCAGTCCAGACGCTGGCGCGAGTGCGGAGGCCGGAATCGGCGCGAAGCGTTTGGACTGCGTGCGCGTTTACCGCCGCTTTTGGCGATCCGGGCGGTTGGTATTGCCTGCAACGTCGGCTGCCACGATTACCGCTGCGATTTCTCATTTGCGGATTGAATAACGGGAAATTTTTTGCCAGCTTCCCTCAAAACAGAAACTGTTCATGACCGAAATCAAGTCCAACGCCGACGTCGAGCCGTGCCTTTCTGTCGTGATGCCCGTTTTCAACGAGGCCGCCACAGTGGCGGACGTGATCCAGATGGTCTTGGCGCAGCGGCCCGTGCAGCAGCTCGTCATTGTGGACGATTGCTCGCGCGATGGCACCTGGGACAAACTGCAGTCGGTCGCGCAAAATGAACAGCGCATCAAGCTGGTGCATCATGAATTCAACCAGGGCAAGGGCGCGGCCTTGCGAACGGGATTCGCGCAGGCCACTTCGCCCATCGTCATTATCCAGGATGCCGACCTGGAATACGACCCGGTGGAGTATTTCCGATTGCTCATACCCATTTTGTCCGGCAAGGCCGACGTGGTCTTTGGCTCGCGATTTCTCGGAAGCCCGGCGGGACACCGCGTTCTGTATTTTTGGCATTCGGTCGGAAATAAGTTTCTTACCATGCTCTCTAACATGGCAACGGGTCTGAACATGACCGACATGGAGGTTTGCTATAAGGTTTTTCGGCGCGAAATCATCCAAAAGATAACCATTGAGGAGAACCGCTTCGGCTTTGAACCGGAAATCACAGCCAAAGTGGCGAAATTAAGGGTGCGGATTTATGAAGTGGCGATTTCCTACTCGGGCCGCACTTATGCCGAAGGGAAAAAAATCGGATGGCGGGACGGCATGCAAGCGCTCTGGTGCATTTTGAAATATAATTTTCTCTGACATGCGCGCGATTGCCACCTGGACCTGTTGTTGCGCGTATCTGGTTTGCGCGGGTTGGGTCTTATCGGCCCTCCATCAATTGAATACGGCTGGTTATGCGGCGGCGGTCGTCGCCGGGCTGGTAATGGCGGTCGTGTGGCGAAAAAACAAGGGGTGCTCTTGCAAAATTTATTGGCCGAAAATCTCCCGTCGTTTTCGCAGGCCGTTCCCGGCCATCTTCCTGCTCGTTGCCGTCCTGGCATTTATCGGCAGCGTCATTTATCCGCCGAACAATTACGACGCGCTGACGTATCGGTTGCCCAGAATGTTGAATTGGCTGGCGGCGGACCACTGGATTTGGATCCAAACGGCCAATCAGCGGATGAACTATTCCACCCCGGGTTGGGAATGGGTGGCCATGCCGTTCTTTGCGCTGCTCCGTTCCGACCGGGCTTTCTTTCTCATCAATGCCATCGGATTTTTACTGATGCCGGGCCTGCTGTTTTCAATCTTCCGCCGGCTGGGTGTGGCGCGGAGGGTTGCCTGGACGTGGATGTGGATTTTTCCGCTGGCCTATGGATATGCCATGCAGGCCGGCGGCATTGAAAATGATTTGACCGGCACGGTTTTTGGCCTGGCCTCGGTCTTCTTCGGCTTGCGGGCGCGGCAAACCAGGAAAGCGGAAGACCTTTGGCTGGCGGTTCTTTCCGCGGCGCTGTTGACCAACGCCAAGCTCTCCGATTTGCCCCTGCTCTTGCCCTGTCTCGTCGCGGCCTGGCCGGCCTTGTCCTCGCTGCGCAAACGCTGGCTTGGCGGAGCGGCGATTGCGGTGATCGCCTTATTGATCTCGGCAGTTCCAACCATCCTGTTGAACCAGATGAATACAGGCTCATGGACGGGCGATCCGCTTGATTCAAGCGGGATTCGGGCAAAGAGTCCCGCGGCGGCGCTGCTGGGGAATGGTCTTTTGTTATTGCAACAATCGTTTATGCCGCCGGTGCTGCCCGGCGCGCGCAAAATCAACGATGTCTTGGACAAAAAAATGCCCGCCCCGGTGCAACGAATCTTGAAGGACAAGTTTCCAAGATATTATCTCGCCCGCCTGAACGAATTGCCGCAGGAGGAATCCTCCGGGCTTGGCATTGGCATCACGGCGTTTTTGCTGGCCGGCGCCGGCGCTTGCGCGTTCCGGCGGAAAAAGCCGGGAACAAAAATTTCTCGGTCAATGGCGCTCGTCGGAATGGCCGCATGGATCGCCGTGCTGGCTTATATGCTCAAGATGGGATCGGAAGCCACCGCCCGGTTAATGTTGCCGTATTATCCGCTGGCGATCATCCCCATTTTATGGATGCCCGCGCAAGACCGGCTTTTGCGGTGTCGCTTTTGGAAAATCTTCGCCGCCCTGGCGGCGCTGTGCGTTCTCCCTGCCATCATCGTATCGCCCTCGCGCCCGTTATTTCCCGCCCAGACCATCACCGGATGGCTGGCGCGACACCATCCGCACAGCGCGGGAATCCAACGATTCGCCCTGGTGTACACGACTTATGCAAATCGGAACGACGTCCTGGCGCCTCTGCGCGCCGCCCTGCCGGCGGATGTTAAAAAGATTGGCTTTATTGGCGGATCAAACGACACGGATTATTCCCTCTGGCGGCCCTTTGGAGAAAGGCAGGTGGTTGAGTTGGAAAATGGCGGCGGCAACCCGGTCATTGTTCCCGATGACATCAAATGGATTGTCATCAAAGACGACGCCTGGGCGGATTTCAGCAAGGTCCCTCTCGATGAATGGGCGGCTGAACATCATGCCCAAATTGTAGTGTCAGTGCCGTTGGTGACTTTGGTGAGTTGGGGGCCGCAGACCTGGTGCCTGCTCCACTTGGAGAATCCCGCGCATTAAGTTTCTATTGATAGGCGACCCGTAGCAGGAAATTCTGAAAGGGATAAAACATAAACGGCTTCTTCAACTCCTTGCCTGTGCAGGCAAGTCCCTTTGCCGTAATGGCTTTTTCCCATTCCTCCTGGCGGCGAAATGTCAGTGGAATCGGCATTTCCTTGTTATGAATTCGGTTTAACATTTTATCAGCCAGGAAGGTCAACTGCGATGGCTTGGCCTCGAAAATCAAGATCGATTTACAAACTCGCGCTGCTTCCTGGATGAGTTTTAGCTGATGATCATATTCGATATGATGAAGAACATCGTTGATCAGGCCCACGTCAAATTGGCCGTCCTCGAAGTCAAGTTGGGTGGCAGACTTCATTTGAGCAAAAGGGATGTCTTTTTTCAAATACTTGGCGACATCGGTGCCTAAAATAGCAAAACCAAAAATCTTGCGAAGTTCGTGAGTAACCACCCCGTTACCGCAACCAATATCCAGGACCCTGGAGTTTTGAGAGAGATAAGGAGCGATGCTGCGGGCAATATGCCTTGCGCGAAGTTTTAGGGTCCATTCCATTTGGGTCACGCTAACGTTAAGAGTGATTAGCGTCAAGGCGTCATGGATCCGGGTGGATATGGCTTGAAGTCATCATCGTGGAAGCTATAATGCGCCACACGATTAATCAGCCAGCCAGCAAAATTGAGCCGGGGCTGGGCAAGAAATTATTTCTTATGAGTAGAAAAGAAAGCGACTCCACCCCGGTCATTAGCCGTCCGGATGCCGCGCGGTCAAGCTCGCCGGCCAGTTTAACCAGCAAAGTCCCGCCTTCCTCGATTAAACCCGGGCTCGTTCTGCCGGAACATGAAATTGAACTGGGTTTCGAGCAACGCCACCGGTATGTGGTTTACATCTTCGCTTTCAATGAGCGCCCGCTTTTGACCCAATTGCTCGACAAGTTTCCGCCGCCCCAGGACAGAAATTTTGACCTCATGCTGGGCGATGACGGCTCAAAGGACGGCACGGCCGCCGCCGACTTGGTCGCCAAATACGGCATTCGTGGTGTGACGCGTCTCCAGCGTAACTGCGGCCTTAGCCAGAACATCATGGTGGCGCTCCGCTGGCTCTCCGGCCAAAATTATCAGGGCGTGATTTTAATGAATGGAAACAACCGGGACGGTCCCGCCGCCATCCCGGAGTTTATCCGGAAGCTGGAGCAGGGCTACGGTTATGTGCAAGGTTCGCGCTTCGTGGCGGGCGGACAGCACGTGAATACACCGTGGATTCGCTTTCTCGCCATCCGGCTGCTCCACGCGCCGCTCTTTTCTCTCGCCAGCCTCAAATGGATGACGGACACGACTAACGGTTTTCGGGCTTTTTCCATGGCCTTGCTGAATGACCCGCGCGTGGATGCTTTTCAACCGGAATTCGTAAAATATGAAATTGAACAGTATCTCGGCTGGAAGGCCATTCGCCTGGGCTATCGCGCAACCGAGGTTGGCGTTTCGAGAGTTTATCCGGTCGGACAATTTACTTCGCACATCCGGCCAGGCTGGGGGTGGGTCTCGATGTTCAAACCCCTCATCATGCTGTTGTTCCGAAGGTATCGCTGACCTTCATCCAAACCAGCCGCCATGACCGGACCGAGTTTTGAACAGGTCACTTTTTGAAATGCAGACGATTCGTATCCCCCTGTCAATCCGGCTTGGCGGGCTTTGGCTTTTGTGGGGCGCGTGGTGCCAATGTTGTGGTTGGGGCCTTTCGGCCGGCCACTGGCTGACCGGTTGGGGTTACCTGGCGGCGCTGCCCATTTTCCTGGTTGCGGGCGGGTGGTGGCTTAAGACCACCGCGGCAGGCGGGATAAAGCCTCCATGTGTCACCGCGGTAAAATGGCGCCGGCGCTTTTCCCAGCCGCTGCCGATGATTTACCTCGGCATCGCGGCGCTTTCTTTGATCAGCGCGCTGCTCTATACCCCGTGGAGTTTCGACGCTGTCAGCTACCGCCTGCCGCGCCTGCTCTATTGGCATGCGGCGCACCACTGGTATTGGATCGGCACGCTGGATCACCGGCTGGATTACAGCAGTTGCGGCTTTGAATGGCAAATGTTGCCCGTCATGCTCTTGACACGCACCGACCGCCTGATTTTTCTGTTAAGCTGGCTGCCCTTTCTCCTGATGCCGGGACTGGTTTTTTTTGGGTTGCGCATGCTGGGAGTCAACGGTCGGAGCGCGCGGCGCTGGATGTGGCTGTTGCCGTCGGGGTTCTGCTACGCGCTCCAGTGCAGCGGTCTGCAAAATGACGGTTACACGGCCGGCTACACCCTGGCCGCCATCGCCTTTGCCGGGCTGACCTGGCAACGTCGAAAGGCCGCTTTTCTGTGGATGGCGCTTTTGGCGGCAGCGCTGCTGACCAGCGCAAAACTTACCAATCTGCCATTAATGATGCCGTTGGGCCTCCTGCTGCTTCCTGCCCTGGGAG
The DNA here is from genome assembly GCA_963797825.1 of uncultured Verrucomicrobiae bacterium. GTDB lineage: Bacteria > Verrucomicrobiota > Verrucomicrobiia > Limisphaerales > UBA11358 > UBA11358. The sequence continues at coordinate 449,966 of CAWCRR010000044.1, read as the reverse complement.
CGGTGAGGTGGTTCAATTGGAAGACGGCCGTCATTGTGTTCATCGCCGCCGTATGCTCTTTTGCCCCGCTGGCTTTTCTCTGTTGGAAACACACGGGCGACTGGACGGGTGATCCGACCGATCAGGCAAATGTTCATCCGCGTAATGCGGCCGGCGCGTTCATAGCCAACACCATCGCCATCGTCAATGAAGCCGCGCAGCCGCCCATTTTTCCCGTTGCCCAAAAAATCAATGCCCGGTTGCAGCCGCTGAACCAGTCCCGCTTTATGCAATGGCTGCTTTGGGCGGAGCCAGACAGCGATGGTATCGTTTTCGGCAACATGCCTTACGAAGGCCAGGCCGGCCTGGGCTGCGGCCTGGGCCTTTATATCTTGTTTTTGCTGGCAGGTTGCTGGTTCGTTAAACCGGTCGCACAGGGAGCGGCGGTTGACGTTCCCCGGCTCTGGCGGCTGGCGCCGTGGACCGCGTGGCTGGCGTTCGGCGTGGTTCTGGCCCAGGTGGGTTTCGCCCCCCATATTCCCCGTTACGGGGCATCCTATTATCCGCTCCTCGTCATCTCCATTTTGGTCCTTCCTCGCATCGCCGCCCTGGAACGCCGCGGAATCGCCGCGGCGATTTCTGGGGTTGCCATGCTGGCGGTCGTCCCGGTGATTTTACTGACCCCCGCCCGCCCGCTCGTCCCCGTCGAGCGTCTCGCGCTGATTTTTCATCGTCCGGCGCTCCAAACCCTCGCCGCCCAATACCATATTTGGGCCGTCATGCGCGACGATCTCGCCCCCATGCGGAACCATCTTCCACCGGGTGTCACGCGGCTGGGCTTTGGCGCCGGTTTTCGAGACACCTCCTATGGCTTGTGGAAGCCGTTTGGAAGCCGTCAGGTGGTGGAACTGGGCCTGCCGCTCGGCAGCCGGTCCAAACCGCCGGCAGATGTGTCGTACGCCGTCGTCACGGAACGCGGATTGCAACAACGCTACAACATGGATTTGAAAACCTGGCTCAACTGGACCGGCGGCCATGTTATTTTTGAGCAGCCGCGCAGCACCAGTCTCGTGGCGCATTCAGAACAGTCTTTCGAATCGTGGTATCTGGTCGGGTTTGCCCCGGCCTCCGGGAGACGCGATTGACACATGATTGAAATCCCTCGCCAAATCACCGTGCTTCCGTTAACCTTTTCCCGTGGCCGAACCCCTTGATTTGACCATTCTCCTGCCCTGTCTGAATGAGGCGGAAACGCTCGGGCGTTGCATCGAGAAAGCAAAAATCGGACTGCAAATATCCGGCGTAAAGGGTGAAGTCCTCGTCGCTGATAATGGCAGTACGGATGGTTCGCAGGCCATCGCGGAAAAACTGGGCGCGCGCATCCTCACCATCAACGAGAAAGGCTATGGCAGCGCGCTCCTCGGCGGCAGCCGCGCCGCCCAGGGGCGGTGGATTCTGATGGGCGATGCCGATGACAGTTATGACTTCACGGAAGCGGACCGTTTCGTCAAAAAATTTCAAGAGGGCTTTGATCTGGTGATGGGCTGCCGGCTGCCGGTGGGCGGAGGGACGATTTTGCCCGGCGCGATGCCGTGGAAGAACCGCTGGCTGGGCAATCCCACTCTATCATTTATCGGACGGCTTTTTTTTAAATGTCCGGCCCATGATTTTCATTGCGGCCTGCGGGGATACACCAGGGAAGCCTTTGAGAAAATGGATTTGCAGACCACCGGCATGGAGTTCGCCTCCGAGATGGTCATCAAAGCAACCTTGAAGAAAATGAAAATCACCGAAGTCCCGGTGACCTTGAGCAGGGATGGCCGCTCCCGGCCCCCGCACTTGAAGCCCTGGCGTGATGGCTGGCGGCATTTGCGATTCATGCTCCTCTTCTCGCCGCGCTGGCTGTTTCTCTTTCCGGGCGTTGCCCTGTGCTTTCTGGGACTGGCGATTTCCGCCCCGCTTTCCTATGCGAATTTCCAGATCGGCGCGGTCAAGTTCAACGTCGGCACTCTCGATGTTTCATGTATGACGATCATTGTCGGTTTTCAGCTCGTCGCTTTTGCTTTTTTCACCAAGGTCTTTGCCATCGCCGAGGGTCTTTTGCCGGACGACCCGAAACTCAGCCGGGTCTTGAAGATTTTTACCCTTGAAAAGGGAATTATCCTGGGCGTTTTGGTTTTCCTTGCCGGGATTGCCCTGCTCGTCCGCGCCGTCTGGTTTTGGCAGCAGGTCCACTTCACCGCGCAGCTTTCGCCGGAGGAAAACCTGCGCCGCCTGATTCCAGCAGTGACGCTGATCGTTCTGGGCGTGCAGGGAATTTTTTCAAGCTTTTTCATGAGCGCGTTGGGATTGAAAACCGCCAATCGCAAACCTCCCGCCATCTCTTAGTTGGCTTTGGCCTCAAAACACACATTATACGCAGCCGCTGAATCAAAACCCTGTAAGGGTGACAGAGAATAGCCCAGGGCAAGCGAGCCTGCGCCCGTCGCGCCGTAGCGTTGAATGAAAGGCGGACCTGTCGCGCCGTAGCTTTGAGCGAAGGCGGAAGCGCCGCCCTGGGTTATCCAGCAGTATCGACTGCCGCCATTTGCGAAGCCGCGCGCCTGTCCGCCATAGTACTGCGAAGCAGCACGACGGCGGAAAGCGCGCATCTTATCTGCGGCCCTGGTTTTTATTGATACGGTATTGGTTAGAACTTTCCAATTTCAAATCTGCAATCTCAAATTCCCTCTTTTCATTTTCCCTCTCAACTCTCAACTCAAATTTCTCTCAACCTTTTAAAAACTCATGCCATGCGACGACATCGTCTTTAGCGCCGTAGGCGCGACATATTTGTAGAACCGAACGTTTGTAAATTTTGAGCTCCGTAGAGAGCGCCATCTTCTGTCTCTGAAGTTGCTGTACCTGTATTGGTCAGAGCTTCAATTTGCCGCCTTCAAACGCCCGGCACACCAGGCCCGCCCCGGTATTTGCCGAAAAATCCGGCGCGGGGTTCTGATACATCAGGCTTACCAGGCTGTCGCTGCGAAAGTTCAATCGCAGCCCTGCCGCTTCCGCTGATTTCAGCCCCAGCCAGACCAATCGCCAGGGCAGCGGGATGAATTTTGGTTTTTTGCCCAAAACCTTTGCGATTTCAAGGAGCAATGCTTTGAATGGCCACGGCCGCTCATGGGCCGCCGTCAGAATGCGCGGGAAAATATCTGTTGCCTCACGCGCGGAGCGCTCGATAAACGCGCACAAATCGTCCTGATGGACCAGGAATTGGATTTGCGAGCCACTGCCGATCATCGGAATCACGGTGGAATTCTTGATTTGCGTCGCCAACTTTCCGAACATCCCGCCCGGCCCGTCGCCATACACCAAACCCGGGCGCAAGACCAAGGCGCCGCAATCCACCGCAATCTTTTCGATCTCCAATTTGGCCTTGCCGTAAAGTGAGCGGCAGCCGTCAAACGCGCTGATGCTGGAAATAAAAATGATTTTCGGGACGGTTGCCTCCCGCGCGGCTTCCAGGATTTTTCGCGAACCCTCCACGTTCACGGCCACAATTTCGTTCCAGCGCAACGGCGCAAAATCATAGGCGCAATGAACCAGCGCCGTCACCCCGGAGAGCAATTGCGGCGAGAGATCGTCGCCCAGTTGAAAGGGTGCGGAACGGGAATTCGGTCTGGGCCGGCGCGTCAGTTCAAGAATTTCCCAGCCTTGCGCGGTAAAATAATTTTTTACGCAGCCGCCGACGTAACCGTTGCTGCCGGTAATCGCGCAAATTTTCATTTAATCATTAGGGTTTAATCCTTAGTCATTTCTCGTCTGCGGTTTCCCAGCCGATGCGATGAGCGTTGGCCATGACGGGAAAGGTGATGGTGGTGGCCGGCACGCTGGGCAGGATGGTGGCGTCCACGGCATGAACGCGCGACCACCCCTTTGGGCGCCCCAGCGAATCACTTTCAAATTCCGCCGGTTGCGCCCGCATCGGAAAGGTTCCGCCCGTGTGAAATCCCGCCCCCGGCTGCATCAATTGCAGCCTCGACGCCAGCGGGACCGCGCCGAGCCTCCGCGCGTTTCGCCGGAATTCGCCCAGGACGCGCAACACGGTCCGCCGCGTTTCGGGGCCTGTTTTCGCATCCACTTTCAAATAGTCCTTTTCTCCGTCGCGCTTCAAGGTCATCTCGATTTCCGGCGAATCATCCGAATGCAAATATCCCTGCGCAATCAGGATGCGCTCTTCGAGGATCGGCGCAAACATTTTTAACGGCCCCAGCGATTGGCGGACGGTTTGCGCGATCACCTCGTTGTAGCTGTAAATCTGCAAATGCACCGGGCGCGGGGCGGCTTGAGACCGGGCGATTTCGATGAACAACTGGCTTAAAGTATAGGCCGCCTCTTCGCGCGCCTCCCGCGCGCGATGCCATGTCAGCAATGGAAAGATGAAATACTGGCTGTCCCGCGCCCGAAGCGGATGGTCATAGGCATTTTGCGACCGCAAAAGAATTTGCGTGGTCGGGGCGATTCCCGACGCCAGGTAAACACGCCGGGCTTCAAATGAAAGCGGCTCGCGCGTAAGGCGGTGGTACCCGGTGATAAACACCTTTTCCGGTTCTTCGCGCAGGCGGGTGACAATGATGTCGCGGCGATATTGAAAATTTCCTTCAGCGCGCATTTGTGAAACCGTCCTGGCCGAGGTGTAGATGCATCCATAGGGACACCCGTACAAACACATTTTACAATAGAGACATCCCGCTCCCTCGGCGGAATCAGAGGCGCGCAAGGCAAGGCGGGCGCGGCCGAAACGCCAGCCCGAGGCCGCGGAAAGCATCCCGATGACGCTGTAAATTTTGCAGGAACCAATCCGCCTGGCGGCTGCCGCGGAGCGCGCCGGGATGGTCCGAGTACAGCGGAAACCATTCTTCGAGGTCATCGGGTTGCGCGGACAGGCCGGTGAAACCCGCGACGGCGCGGTAATGGGGCGCAAGCGCTTCATTCTTGACCGGCCAGCCTTCAATGTCTTCATCGCGATAGGGAAGCATGGCCGCTCCCCACACCGCGCTAAAACCGCCCAGCGCCAGTGAAGGTTTTACGGTCGCGCCGCTTTCCCGCCGGGGAACATGCTCGTCGGCTTCGCGATAAGGGTAGTTGGAACCGAAAATGAGTTTTTGGGGGATGCTCTTTGAAGCAGCGGACATGCTGTTTTTCAAAAGAGCGGCATCTTCCGGTAACCAGGCGGACGGAGTCGTGGCGCCGAGTCTCCGGACCAGCTCCGCCCGCTCCGGTTCCAATTCAATTCCGGCGTCGAGCATGAGCACACGGGCGCCGCGCGCCAGCAGCGCTTTCGCGCAGGCAACGCCCGCCGGGCCGGAACCGATCACGCAATGCATAATTCTGAAACGGGTCACGAATGAAATCAGGACTGGCCCCGAATTCAAGCATTTTGAATCAATTGACGGAACTGTGGTAGGGACATCGCGCTGCGATGTCCCCGTCGCCCAGCGAAGCGCAGGGGCGACGGAACCGCGTTTCGAGCGCGCCCAACCACGCGCGTTGCGCCCTCGACTCCGCTCGGGCGCGGACGGCGCAGCCCGCCCGCCTTGTCGAAGCTGCTGTTACTAATGTCCCTCACGTCCTTTGCGTCCTTTCGCCTTCCTTTTTTTAATTCTGCCCATTCTGTTAATTCTGTCTTCTTAGAGCGTTTTAAAAAATAATGTGGCCGTTCGGAGCGAGGATTTTTGGTGTTTTGGCGAGGCTTCGGCGAGGGAGCATGTTTGAAAACCCTGTGACTGAGCCGAAACGACGCCAAAAACCCAAAAAGACCGCTTCCCATTCTTTTCCCCCGAATGGCTACAGTATTTTTTAAACCGCTCTAAAGGTTGGGGATGCAATTCAGCAATCATCAAAACCTTCTTTGTTTCCTTCGTTCCCTTCTGTGTCAATTTGGGCCAATTGGCGTTTATTACCTGTTTTTCGCGGTTAAATGCTCTTCCCGTGCCCGCCCTCCTTTCCCAATCGCCGCCCCGCCGATTTCGTGTCATTCGTGCTTCGTCATTATTTAGTCATTATGGTTTAGGAATTAGTCATTTCACCTCAGTTTTTCCAGTTCCATGCTTAAATTGTCCCGTGCATAGTGCGCCGATATATTATCGTAGCAGCCGACCCGTCCTCCGTAGCAGCACTGCGGAGGGTGGAGGTAACGAGGCTCTGACTTTCCTTCCTGTTCTGTCCCTCACGTCCTTTGCGTCCTTTCGCCTTCCTTTTTTTAATTCTGCCCATTCTATTAATTCTGTCTTCTTAAAGGTTGGGGGCAGTGTCAAGATGCCATTGTCGGACATTTTGTCGAAAAGCCGTTGCTTTGAAAACTTCTTGACGGCATTTTACCGTTTTATTCATGACCATCAAACGCCAATCATTGTGGAACATGCTGCCACAACTGGTCGCCGCCGCGGCCGGAATCATTTCCCTCCCCCTCTACCTCCGGTATCTGGGTTATGAAATGAATGCGGTCTGGCTGTATGTGACGGTCTTGAACGGGATGTTCGGATTTGCGGATTTGGGATTGGGTGTTGCCGTGGGCCGTTATCTGGGCGTGGCCCTGGGAAACAAAGACCGCGAAGCCCTGAAGGCCTACTGGGGCACGGGCAACGCCATGATTGTTCCGTTCCTGGCGCTGATGGCTGTCACGTTTATGGTAATTGGCTTTTGGCTGGGACCGAAATGGTTCGACAAGGTCTCACCGCAAAATGTTTTCCTGTTGCGCGAATGTTTTGTGGTGGCGGGCTTCGGGCTTTTCTTTTCGTACTATTCGCAGTACTGGAACATCCTCGCCCAGGCGCACTTGGATTACAAATTCATCGGCGTCCTGCGGGTCGTCTGCACGCTGGCCCAAATCATTCCGACCATCGTCCTGGCTGCGGTGACCAGAGATCCATTCTGGCTGGTGGTCTGGAGCACCTTCATTGGATTGGTGCAATTAATGGCATTCGTCTGGCATGGCCGAAGGCAATATAAAATCGGGTTTCATTTTGAATCCGCGCGCCTGGCGCGCGCCAAAGAGATGTCCGTTTACATCGGGAAGAATTTTCTCGGCCTGATCGTCGGTTCGACCTTCGGGCAGATAGACCGGGTGATGCTCGGACGGTTTGCTCCGCCCGCGGCATTTGTGAATTACACCTGGCCGGCGAATATCGGCTCGCGGCTGCAGGGATTGAGCGTGTCGGTCATGGGCCCGGTTTTCATCAATACAGCGCGCGCTGGAGGCGACCGCAATTTTTCGGCTGCCAAAATCTACAATGACACCTTCAGCTTCGTGTTTGAATGGTATTTATTGGCGGCGATTTGGATCAGTCTCTGGCATCCCGTGTTGCTCCGGCTCTGGCTGACGCATTCCATGGGCGCCAAAATGGGGCAGGAAACCGCCATGCTCGTTGGGCCGTTGATGGCGCCGCTGATAATCGCCTGCTGTTTTATGGCCGTGTCGAATATTTCCAGCGCCCAACTGTCCTCCATCAACCGCCTCGGCACGGCCATCGTTTTCAGCGTCATCGGTGGGTTGCTGACTGTTGATGGTGTGCTGATCGGTTGGAACCATGCCGGCATTGTGGGCGCGGCCTATGGCTTTCTCTGCGCCCGGGTCGCCAATGTCGCGCAGGATTTATTCGCCATCCGTCTGCTCAAAGCCGGCGGCTGGCTGGCTGTTGAAACCTGGAGGAAAATAGCCGCGCAAGGTTTGGCCGCCGCCATTTTCGCTTCTTGCTATTTGTTTTTACCAAAGACGTCCTATTGGCTCTTGATTCCCGCCGCGCTGCACGGCGGTTTGGTGGCCGCCTGGTTGTTGCGCCGTTCGCTGGGCCGGTTGACGGGTGGGGCGGCCTTTTTCAAACCGCGCGCAAAATCAATTCCTCAAAGTACGCACCCATGAGTCTTCAATTACGCCGCCGCGCGGACCTGTCTGCCATCCAGCTTGCCGAATTGGACAAGGCGATGGCCGCTTTTTACAGCCATCCGCCCGCAAGTTATTACCAGATAGCCGATCGGGCGGCGCAACAGTACACGCCTCATGACCAGCCGTTTCATTGCGATCTGGTGGAACAAGTCTTTCCCGGAGCAACGGTGTTGGAAGTCGGTTGCGGCACGGCGCACTTATGTCCGCAGGTCGAAAAAAAAGGAGGGCATTACACCGGCCTTGATTACAGCGCCGGGTTATTGAGTGAAAACCGCCGGCGCTTTCCCCAGGCCCGGTTTTTCGAAATTGGCGCGCAACTGAATGAACTTTTCGACATGGTTGCCAGCCTGTACGCGCTGGAACATGTCGCGGACCCGCCGGCCTATCTGGAATCGCTCTGGAATTATTGCCGTCCGGGCGGGATGATTGGCGTCATCTGTCCCGAGTTCGTTGAAAATCCCGGAACAGCGCCCGGCATTTTTTTCGGAAAAACCCCGAGGCGATTGCGTGAAAAACTTCAAACCTTTAGCTTCCTTGATGCCTTTTATCACGTGATTGATTGGAAAATTTGCGCTTCGCGTTGGAAGAGAACCGCTTGGGCCGCTCCGGCGGGCGCCTTTTGGATCAATCTTCATCCGCGCGTGCTCCACGGCGCTGATTATTCGATTGATGCGGATGCCGTCCACATGGCGCGATTAAAAGATATCCTCTGGTTCTTTCAAAATAAAGGCGCGGAAATTGTCCGAACCTCGAAGCAGATGCCGGGTCTTTCACCGAAATCCAGCGTTGCAATCTGTACGCGCTCATCAGAAAACCGAAATTGTAATCATGCGCTTCAAATCCCTTTCAGGAAAATGGTCGCAGTTAAAAAATGCCCCCCTGGCATATTGGCCGCCATTTATCCGGGGATGGCTCTTTCGTAAAGGGAATCATTTTGTTCCCTGCGTGATGCCGGGTTGTGATCGTCTTCTTTGCGTTCCTTTAGGGGAATTTTATACTTCGTATGCATATTTCTGCGAAGACACCCAGGGGCGGCGGGAGTTGGGGTATTTTCTCGACCGAATCAAGACGAAGGATGTTTTTTATGATATCGGCGGATTTCGCGGCGCATATTCTGCCGCCGCCAAAGCCAAAGCCGGAACGGAAATTCGCGTTCATATCTTTGAACCGTTGGTGAAAAATGTCGAAGCCATCCAGCGTGTCTGCAAGCTTAACACCTTTGATAATTTTAAAATCAACCCGCTCGCTGTTTCAGATGGTTCTGTCTTGGCGGCGCGTGTGAACGAGCAAGACGCCATGTTGCGACTGGGTGATATAAACGCGGCAGTCGCCGCGGAATTCCCCTCAACTTCGCTTGATGAATACATTGCCCGTGGCAATCCTCCCCCGACCGTCATTAAGATAGACGTGGACGGTTATGAATTGCATGTCTTGCGCGGCGCGCGCAAATGCCTCTCTGAATATCACCCGAGGCTCTGGATTGAAATTCACCCTGAATTCCTGGCAGTCCAGAAAATATCCACTGATGCCGTCTTGAATCTTCTTCGTCAGTCCGGGTATAAAATTTTGTTTTATGACGATTTCAATTTGCCCGAAGCAAAAATGTCTTATCACGTCTGGTGCGAATGAACATACTCGTCTTCCTCAACGGTCTCGGTCTCGGTGGCACGGAAAAAGCCGCCTGCCATTGGGCATCGGGATTGAAGGGCCGCGGGCATGATATTTCCGTGGTTTCCCTCCAGGACGGCCCCCGCCGCGCTGAATTGGAGCAAAAAAATGTTTCTGTCCAGATTATTTCGGCTGCGCCCGGAGTGATCGCCGGCGCAATCAGAGAAATTGCCCCGGACATCATCCATGCCCACGCCCCCGGCCAGCCGCATCCAGGCGACGTGCTGGGCGATGCGCTGAAGCTGTTGCCGCAAAAAATTCCCGTCGTCCAAACCAGCATTTTTGGGAAATTGCAAAATCCGCGTGAGGATGAATGGACGGATTTCCGAACGTTCATTTCCTGGACCAGTTGCGTGCAGGCCGCCCGCCGCTCTTTTTGTAAATTGGATGAAACTTTTTTTCGCCGCCAAAGCGTCGCGGTTTACCCCCTCGATCCATTGGACGCCGCGCCGGCCGCCGATATTGCTGTTTTCCGGAAGCAAATCAGCGTGGCTGATGACGAGATCCTTTTCGGCCGCCTTTCACGGCCCGAGCCGAACAAATGGACACCGTTGGCGCTGGAGGCTTTCAGGCTGGCGCTGCGCCAAAATCGAAAAATCAAATTGCTCCTTCGCGAGCCGCCGCCCGCCGTCGCCGAAAAACTCCGCCAGTCGCCCGACGCCAATCAATTCGTCATTTTGCCGGCCACGTCGGACCCCGAAGAATTGCGCCGGACCCTTTCCGCGCTCGACGTGGTCCTGCACACGTCGTCCATCGGCGAAAGTTTTGGTTATGGCATCGCCGAGCCGATGAATTTCGGCAAGCCGGTCGTCACGCATTCCACACCGTGGAGCGACCAGGCGCAGATCGAGTTGGTTCGCCACGGCGAATGCGGTTTCATCGCCAGCACGCCCGCGACGATGGCCGGGGCGATGTTGCGCCTGGCAGGCGACGCCGCATTGCGTGGACGCATGGGGGAGCAGGCGCGGCGGCACATCCGCGACTTAGCCGACCCGGGGACTTCTATCACACGACTGGAAGCGATTTTTCGTGCCGCCGTTGAAAAGCGGGATAATCCGTTTGCCGCCGAAGATTTGCGGCGCGCCCGCGAAACCGCCTCATACTTGGACGCCCAGCAATTTGGCCGTTCCCTGGGCGAACAAATCGCCCTGCGCGCGTTTTATTACCGGGTGCGATTTCATCAGTTCAGAAAGATTTGCTGTTCCCGCAAATGATTCCATTCTATTAATTAAAAGACAATCAAGATGCAAAATCAGTTAAAACAGACAATATGGAATCTGGTCCGCCCAATTCATTCTCCATTGACGCGGGCTTTGCGACGGAGACTGGGCCGGAATTATTTTGAGCATCCTGAAATGGAACTGCCGCCGCCGTATGAAAGTGTCCAATTGGATGTCGAACGGAATCTGCATGATTACCTTCACGTGAAGCCGCGGGATATCTCTCAAATTGTCATTGTCGGGGCCTCTGAGGGTGAAGAAGTGGAGCGTTTGCATCGGACATATCCGGCCGCGTCTTTTTTATGTTTTGAGCCGAATCCCAACACGTTCCGATCGATGAAGGAGAAAGTCAGGAGCGCACCACATGTTGTTCTTTCCAACCTCGCTTTGAGCGATGCGCCGGGAAAGACAACTTTCTATGAATTATCGATGCAAGGCAATGGCTCGCTGCTAAAACCCGACATCGAAAGTTGGGCGTCCACGCTTCGATTGAAAGAAAAGAGCATGACATCGTTTGAGGTGGATGTCAGCACCCTGGATTGCGAGGCGGCAAAGCTGCCCAGTGTTGATTTGCTTTGGATGGACGTGCAGGGCGCCGAAGGGCATGTTTTGGCGGGCGGCACAGAAACCTTGAAGCGCACCCGGGCGGTCTTTCTCGAAATTGCCCTGGTTCATTCTCCTTACAACGGGGCGCAATTATTTCCGCAACTAAGCACAATGCTTCAATCTTTCGGGTTTATTTGTGTTGGTTTGGGCGTGGATGCATGGAATGGATTTGGTAACGCATTTTTTGTAAAACAGTTTGATAAATTGGCATCCAAATGATTCAAATGGCGGGATATTCTCTTCTTGAAGAACCATTCCACGTCTTTATCATTTCATCCGATTCGCAAATCAAATATTGAAGCAACGTTGATCCATGCCCGCCCTTTCCCTTGTCGTTTGTATTTATGAGCAGCGCGATTTGCTCGAAAGGCTTATTCGCGAATCGCAAGGCTGTTACGACGAATTGCTGGTGGTCCACGACGGGCCGGACAACACCAATGTGCGGGGAGTGGTGGAAAAAGTAGGCGGTCGATTCATCGAAAATGTACGCAGGGGATCATTAGAAGCGCAAAGTCCCTCTGCTTGGGCAGAGTCCAAATTTGAATGGGTTTTGAGACTGGATGCGGACGAATTTCCGAGTGAGGAAATGAAGAAATGGCTGCGGGAATTTCGCCGCGCACCCGAGCCGCCTGCGGAAATCTCCGGCTACACTTGTATCTGGCCATTATGGAATGGACGGCGTGAAATCTCGCAAAAATGGTTCCCTGGAAGAATTTTCCTTTTTCAACGCCAACGGGTGAGATTTTTCGGCATGGTGGAACAGACGCCAATCCCGGATGGCGTTTATCAACCGCTGAATTTTGTTTTGCATCATCAACCCAGGCGCAAATCTTACGGTCTGCATAACGTATTGGTGCGAAAACAGGCCTATTATTGGCGCGAGCGAATTGCCAATTCCCTGCTCGGCAAACCAACGGATTTGCCCTGCTGGCGATGGGAAAGTGAAGAATGGCCGCCGAGATGGGAGCAGGTCCGGCGGCAGCCATTTTTCACCGCGTTCAAACGGCTGGCCCTGGAGCCGTTGCGGGGAATTCGGAGGCAATGGCAGGTTGAAGGGAAAATTTTTCCACTGGCCGCTCTCGATAATCCACTCCATCACGCGATGATTTGCTTTGAGTATTGGAGGCTGCGGCGGAAAAAGAAGCATTGATAAACGATAATTTCGTCCGTAGGAAAAAACCGCATTGCCTAACATGCGATCTCATGGCAATTTCATCGGCGATTCTCGTGCGATTGCGTCTCGAATAAATGGACACCCCTCTTCCACGTTTGCTGGTGGCCACGGAATTCGCCCCGAACGCGGGTGGCGGCGGCCCGGCCGTGGTCCGCCAGATGTTGAAAGATTGGCCGGTGGAAAAGCTGTTCTGGTGGAGTTGCCTGCCGGAACGGGACCAACTCTTTGGGCAACGGGTCGCGTCGCACCGTGTGGCGCGTATCCCAACAAAACTTTATCCCCATCTGCGATGGCGCGCGCCAAAAGTCTGGGCGCTTGAAAAGATATGGGCGCCGTGGGCGACGGGACATTTTCAGCGGACCTTGGCGGAACTTCGGCCTGAGGCAGTTTGGGTGATTCCTCATTCTTGGAGTATCGCTCCGCTGGCACGAGTCATGCCATCGGCAAAGATAGGTTTTCATGTGACCGTGCAGGATTTTGCCGACTGCGGATTTTGGGTTTCCCGGTTTGGACAAAGATCTACGCGGCGTTTGGCTGTGCTGCAGCGGGAATTATACAGCGCCGCAACCACACGGGATGCGACATCTCATCCTATGATTGTTGAACTTCAGGCGCGTTCGGACGCAAAGGCGGCGCAAATGCTGCATGCCGGGCTGGAACAGCTGGACGTTGACTATTTATCACGAGAACCTGAACCTCCGACCGCCTCCCTCCGCATTGCTTATGCCGGTAGCATTCTTGTCGAGCCAACGTTTGAACTGTTTATTACCGCTTTGAAAAAAATCCGCGAACGCTTGCCGTTTCCCGCAATCCTCCATTTCTTTGGAGATCATTCTTATCATGGCCGGACTTGGTTCGATCCGACCTGGATGCATGAACATGGAAAACTCTCGGCTCCGGAGTTATTGCGGGCTTTGAAGGGGTGTGATTGGGGATTTTCACCAATGGATTTGACCGATCAAGATCCGAGGTACAACCGATTCAGTTTCCCGACGAAATTTATTATTTATTTGGCCGCTGGTTTGCCCGTGATCACCCTCGGCCACCGGGAAAGCAGCGTTGTCAAAATGGCGTCAAAATACGATGTCGGCCTCTGCTCTACCGTTTCAGATGTCGGGACCTTGAGCGGTCAATTGCTGGCGGCGCTGTCCCAGCCGGGTTCGAAATTAAAATATCGGACGGGAATTTTGCGCTGTGCTTCGACGGAGTTTAATGCCGAAAAAATGAGGACGGTGCTTTACGACTGCCTTCGGAAATGTGCCTCGCTTAACCGGTGAAAGCTGGAGCGCTTTAAAATCCGTTTCATCGGCCTGCATGGCAGCGGCCTCTCTCATTACCTTCCATACAAATCCGAAATTTTTACCAATTGATTCCGGTCAAAATCAAAAACATCCATATCGGAAATCGCTCGCAACCGTTCCACGCCGGAAAGATAGGTCAATTGCCCGTTCCGGTCGCGCGATTCTCGAAACGTGGATTCAACATACCCGTCCTTTGGGTCAAGGGCCGTGACATGGTGTGCCAGTTCCTTCTGCACAAAAAACGCATCGTTTCCAGCCCGGTGCACCCCGCGAACACATAACCCTTCCTGGCGGCCAATCTGCACAAGGCGGGCAATGATGCGCCAAAATATAGATTCGAAAAGTGGGCCGCCGTCCGGCTGAATGCCGGATTGTAAGGTACGCTGACCGCCTTTTCCGCGCCGAACACACTGTTGTATTCGCAAATTATGATTCTCGGATGAACCGAGTCGATCGCCTCCCAAATCCAATAGTCATTACCGTCAATATCAATGCTCAACAGTCCAATGTCGCCGCGGAATCGTTTTTGAATAAGATCATTGATATTGTCGCGCGTGATGAATTCACATAGCGCCGTTAGATCGTGACGCCAATAGATGCTGTCCCTTTTCAATTTTTCCATCTCTTTGGCATTCCCATCAATGATCAGGCCGCGCCAGTTATCATGGACCAACAAAAAACGTGTATTGGATTCCGTATAATCACCCACTCCAAATTCAACAAAGGAACGGTTTTCTATCGGAATACGGTTGATTAAATATTGAATTAGCCCGTCTTCTCCCCATTGCGAGAAAACCCGGAACTCAGCATCGCTAAAACGGAGAGCAGGATTTTTTTTTTGATTTTCAATCTGCAGGCCCGCCAGCAGGAGCAACGTCGCCTGTGTCTGTTCCTCAACACGATCAATTCTTTTTAGGGAAGGATGATTGAGAATTTCAAGACACTTCTTCACGAGCCTGATAGCAGTTTGTTTCATGAGAAAATTATCATATTCACGCCGGCAGCGGTTGTCCAGCACACCCTCTCGAACAAACGATTTGCAATCAAATCCGCAAAGAAATAAATCTCAGAGGAGCATTTTCAAATCCGTTTCATTGGCTCGCACCCAGTCAAAAACATCGGCCACAATCTCTTCCACCCCGCGTTTGGGCCGCCAATCGGTTTTTGATAATAATCTGGAGCAGTCGGCGAGAAAGATCCGCAAATCGGCCTGCCGATTTTCCGGTTCGGCGGCGATCGGGACCGCGCGCCCAACGATCTTTTGACACAGCGCCGTCAATTCCTGGAGCGACGCCGAAATGGGCAGTCCTCCCCCGACGTTCCCGAGCCAGCCGTCCCACTTCGCAAAATCAGAAATCTGTTCTGCGATGAATTCACACAGGTCGTCCACGTGCAACACGTCGCGGACCTGTTTGCCTGAGCCGCCGTAGCCGATGTACTTGAGGGGCTTGCCAAAATAATGCCGCAACACCCACAGCGCCACAACCCCCTGGTCCACCTTCCCCATTTGCCACGGCCCGGCGATCACGCTGCAACGGTTGATGGCGGCGAACAGGCCGAATCCCGCGCGGTACTCCTCGATCAAGCCTTCGGCGGCGAACTTCGTCCAGCCATAAAGCGAGCGCGCGGCATCCAGCGCGCAGTTTTCAGTGACGCCGCGCGAGGAAATCGCCGCGCCGGGAATATCACGCCAGGCAAAACGCGACGGCTGCTCGATCCACGGATGTTTTTCAAGCAGTGAAATGGGGTAGATGCGGCTGGTGGAGAGAAAAATCATTTTTGCCCTCCACTCGCGCGCCTGTTCCAGGCAACGGTAGGCGCCCATTAAATTGGTTTCCATCAGATAATCCCGCGGCGCGCCAAAGCGCTCCAGCGCGGCGGCAGCCGGCGGCCCGCCATAACCCGCCAAAACAGAGGGTTCGGCTGAACATTCCAGGATGAATTCAAATGGCCCGGGTGGAAATTCCGCGGTAAAACGGATGTCCCCCTTCGCAAATTCAATTCCCGCGTTTTCCAGTCGCGGAACATTCAATTCCGAACCCCGGCGATACAAATTATCCATGGAAACGATGCGTGATCGCGGCCAGCGGGCTTTCAGATGCAGGGCGAGGCTGCTCCCCACAAAACCCGCGCCGCCCGTGATCAAAATGCTTTCAGGAGCGTTCATTTTTAGCGTTAATAAATTTCGTGGCCGGTGATTGACCGCAAAGAACACAGAGATCGCAAAGAAGCGTTATTTGTGGTTAACATCTGCTTTTGCGTTCTTTGCGGTTAACCTCTGCTTATGTGATCTCTGTGTTCTTTGCGGTTAACATCTGCTTATGTGATCTCAGTGTTCTTTGCGTTCTTTGCGGTTAACCTCTGCTTTTGTATTCTCAGTGTTCTTTGCGTTCTTTGCGGTTAACCTCTGCTTATGTGATCTCTGTGTTCTTTGCGTTCTTTGCGGTTAACATCTGCTTTTGTATTCTCTGTGTTCTTTGCGTTCTTTGCGGTTAACATCCGCTTTTGTATTCTCAGTGTTCTTTGTGTTCTTTGCGGTTAACCTCTGCTTATGTGATCTCAGTGTTCTTTGCGTTCTTTGCGGTTAACATCTGCTTTTGTATTCTCAGTGTTCTTTGTGTTCTTTGCGGTTAACCTCTGCTTATGTGATCTCAGTGTTCTTTGCGTTCTTTGCGGTTAACATCTGCTTTTGTATTCTCAGTGTTCTTTGTGTTCTTTGCGGTTAACCTCTGCTTATGTGATCTCTGTGTTCTTTGCGTTCTTTGCGGTTAACATCTGCTTTTGTATTCTCTGTGTGCTTTGCGGTTACAGTTTCATTTGTTTTGGGCCGCATGGATTTCCCCCAAAATATCGCCCAATCCATACCGAAATTTCCATTCCGGATAATGTGACTGAAATCTCCTCACGTCACTGACCCACCAGATGTGGTCGCCGATGCGATTGTCTTCCACGTAGGTCCATTTCAGTTTCTTGCCGCTGATTTTTTCACACTGGTCAATCGCCTCCAGCATGGAACAATTCGAATGGCGGCTGCCGCCGGCGTTATAGACCTCGCCGGACCGCGGCTTCTTGAAGAATTGCCAGAACATTTCCACCAGATCATGGCTGTGGATGTTATCGCGCACCTGTTTGCCTTTGTAGCCGAAGACGCGATAGGGTGTCCCCTCCACGGTGCATCGCATCAGATAGGCAAGGAAACCGTGCAGCTCGGTGCCGGCGTGCGCCGGGCCGGTCAGGCAGCCCCCTCGAAAACAGGCGGTCTTCATCCCGAAATAATTCCCATATTCCTGCACCAGCACGTCGGCCGCTACTTTGCTCGCGCCAAAAAGCGAATGCTTGGTATGGTCGATGCTCATCGTTTCGGGAATGCCCGGCTCGTATTCATGGCCCGATTTGATCTCCCAGCGCTTTTCCAGTTCCACCAGCGGCAGCCGATTTGGCGTATCGCCATAGACCTTGTTCGTCGAGGTGAAGATGAATACCGCCTCCGGACAAAACTGGCGGCTGGCCTCCAGCAGGTTCAGCGTGCCAACCGCATTGACTCCGAAATCCGCGTGTGGATCGCGCGCCGCCCAGTCATGCGACGGCTGGGCTGCCGTATGGATGATCAGCGAAATTTCTTTGCCGAATTTTTTAAAAAGATTCTCGACGGCGTCGCGGTCGCGGATGTCAAAATCGTGATGCTGATAATTCGGCAGCGAGGAAATCAGCTTTTGCCGGTTGCCGAGGGTCGAGGCCGGCTTGCCGAAAAACCATTGCCGCAAATCGTTGTCAATGCCGATGACCTTGAAACCCTCGGCGGCAAAGCGCTTGACGCTTTCTGAACCAATCAACCCCGCGGAGCCGGTGACAATGACAATGCTCATAAAAAACTTTGAATCCATAGCTTGGTCAGAAATAAATATCCAGGGCAAGATGATTTTAAGCCCCCGGAGTGCGGCTCTGTGTCCCTCACGTCCATTGCGTCCTTTCGCCTTCCTTTTTTTAATTCTGCCCATTCTGTTAATTCTGTCTTCTTAAAGAACTTTCCAATTTCAAATCTGCAATCTCAAATTCCTCTCAACTCTCAACTCAAATTTCTCTCAACTATCATGGGTTTTTCCTTTAATCCAAAATCACTTTCTGCTAGTTCTTTCCGCGTAAATGACAATCAGCCAATTTTTGCGCCGCCTGTTTCACGCCCTTGTGGCGGCATCCTTTTGCTTTCAACGTGATGAAAACAATTGCTCCGCAATCTCCACTCAGCGCCTTACCGCCTAAAAAGGTCCGGGACCTGTCCCGGCAATTTATCCTCGATCAGTTGGCGATTTATTACAAAAGCGAGCCGCCGCCGGAAGCGGTGGAGGGCGATTACTCGATTTGGAAATGCGCTGAAACCGGCTTGGAATTTGCCTGGCCCATGCTTCCCGGAAACGCCGTTTTTTACCAATGGATCAGCAGCTTTGCCTCCTATTATCCTGCGACACGATGGGAGTATGGAAAAACAAATGAACTCATCCGATTGCCGCATTCCGCAGACAGTCAAGTGGTGAACGTATTGGACGCAGGGTGTGGCAAGGGAGACTTTCTGCTCGGAGTAAATATCCCGCCGAAGAATAAATTTGCTTTGGATATGAACAAGCCGGCCATTGAAGAATGCCGGCGGCGCGGGTTTAACGCCTTTTGCGGGACGATCGAGGCGGCAAAAACCGCGGGGGCGTTTGCCGGTACGAGATTTGACGCCGTCACGTCCTTTCATTGCCTCGAGGCATGTCGAAAATCCCGTGGAATTTGTCCGTTCGTTGGCGGGCATCGTCCGTCCCGGCGGACGGATTTTTTTGAGCACACCATATTCTCCAATGTCATTCGAAGCCCATTGGTTCGACATTATGAACCATCCTCCGCACCACCTGACACGGTGGAACCTGGCAGCCTACGAACGGCTGGCCGTCATGCTCGGCTTTTCGATGCGCTATTTCATTCCTCGGTTTTCCACGCTAAAGAATGCCCTCTGCATTTTCCGGTTTTCGCAGTATGGCTTCCCTCACGGGAACGCAAGCCGTCCGAAATTACTGCGGGATGTCTCGTTTCATTTCCCAAAATTTGCCGGTTGCTATTGGAGCCAGCTTAAGCGTCTGCCGGCTGCGCCTGCGGATGTCATCTTGATCGAGCTAACCGTTCCCTGAATGCGTATTGCCATTCTCACCACTGACAAGCGCGAACACGACCGGGATTATTCCAATTCCAAAGTTTCTTTTGGCGCTGCTCCCGAAGCATTGCTGCAGGGATTGGCGGCGATGCCTGAACACGAAATCCACGTCGTCGCTTGCACCCAACAGCCGATGAAATCACCGGAAAAAATTGCGGACAATATCTGGTTTCATAGTTTGCGCGTTCCCAAAACCGGCTGGATGCGCACATTTTATCAAGGCTGCATCCGGGCCAGTCGAGAAAAATTACGCGAGATTCAACCGGACATCGTCCACGGACAAGGTACGGAGCGCGATTGCGCTATCAGTGCGGCCCTCTCGGGTTTCCCAAACATCATCACGATTCACGGTAATATGAATGCCATTGCGGCATTGCATCACTCACGTTTCGGCAGCTTCCAATGGCTGGCCGCGCGGGTTGAAAATTTCACCCTCTCACGTACCAGGGGCATTATTTGCATTTCCGATTATGTAAAAGATTTGGTGGCGAAATATAACGTCCCCACATGGACTGTTCCCAACGCCATCCAGAAAATGTTCTTTGATTTTCCCAGGGAGGCAGTGGTTCCCGTGCAAAAACCGCTGCTCATCAATGTTGGAGTAATTAGCGAGCGAAAGCGCCAGCAGGAACTGTTGGCAGTTTTGGAATCTCTCCGAAACGAAGGATTGGATTTTGATACGACGTTTGTCGGCTTTTCCAGTCCCCAACTGCCCTATGCGGTCGAGTTTCAACGAATGCTGGTAAAGGCGCGCGGCCAGCACGGCGGCTTTGAACTTATTCAAAGACTGGATGACGCTTCTTTTTGCAGATTATATGACCGCGCATCGGCGATGGTCCATTTTTCCAACGAGGAATCCTTTGGCCTGACCTTTGCCGAAGCGATCGCGCGCGGAGTCTATCTTTTTGCGTCCGACGTGGGCGCCATCCGTGAGATTGCCACAGGAGTGGAGCCGGTCGAAATTTTCGGCCTGAACAATTGGGATGAGTTGAAAAATGCCCTCCGGCAGTGGCTGGCATCCGGAAAATATCGAATGCCACGTCCGGCTGGCGCCCCTGCCAAATTCATCCAGCGCTATCATCCAGTCTCCGTCGCCCGCCGGCATTTGGAAATTTATGGCGAAGTGCTCAATAGCCGCTCGTAAATCGCCTTGAATTGCCCGGCAACGTCGTCCCAGGACGCGGGCCTGGGCGGGACTGGCAGGGCCGGCGCGGTATCATAAAATTGTTTCAAAAATTTCGCCGTTTGTTGCGGTGGCGCAATGGGACAATAACTCGCAAACTCATGAAACATCGTGCGCGCCCACGGCAGGTCGCTCAACAGCAGCGGACAGCCGCATGCGGCCGCTTCCTCGGATGAAATGCTCCGCGACTCCATGGCGCTTAACAGGACAAAACCGCGCGCCTCTCGGTAAACCTGCGCCAGCCGTTCCCGGTCGGAAATGGCGCCTTCGTAACGGATGCTTTCCGGATGATCTTTGGCCAGCGCAAAGAATTTCTGCGCGTAAGGACCCGAATCAGAATAGGCCTTGCCGACGATCCAAACGGGCGTCTGCGCGCAGACGGCCGCTTCGGCCAATTCCAGGACCCGTTTGCGTTCCGCGATGGTCGCCGTGCATACCAGCCATTTTCCGCGCGTGACGGGACGGGAATTCAAAAAAGCTTCTTCGACGCCATTGGGAACCACGTGAACGCGTTCCGCCGGCGCATTAAATAAATAAACCATAAGTTGCGCCTCCCACGGCGTGAGGGCAATGCATGCGTCGGCCAGACGATAGGCGTCCCAGGCCAGCCGCGCGGTGAAGGCCCCTGGCAAAAATGCCTTTGATAGGCGGATGAAGCACTTTTGCCCCGCAAGTTGTCGCCGTGAGCGCGAACCAGGGCCGGTCAGCAGTTCAGCCATCACCACTTTGTAACCTTTTCCGCGGGCAAAAGTAATGTAGTCAGCCGAAGGCCGGCCGCCAAAATGAATGATATCCGCCTTTTGCGAGCTATCCCACCAGCGAACATGGTCGGCCTCCACCCCGGCCCTCTCCAAAGCCGCCATGGTCTGTTCCAGTTGAGTTTGAAAACCTCCATGCGCCAGCGAAAAAGGCAAATGATGGTCAAAGAGGATTTTCATTTATAATTTCGCAATGACGATAGTGCAACGGCCCGGGTTTGTGAATTTAGAAAAGGCCCTTTTTTAGTTTATTTTGAGCAAAACGCCGTGGCTCTGGGTACATGACAAAATTCTTCAAACACCGGAGATTCCGAGGATTTCCATCCCGGCTATATATTGAAACACATATATGCAGGAATCTTCGTTATCTTCGTTTCCTTCTGTTAATCTTTTTGTTCCTCCCGGTTGGCTCCGGGCAGGATCATGCGCACCACCCCGTCCGTGAGCTTGAGTTCATGGAAGTTGATGATCAGTCCCAAGGGAACATTCAGCAGTCTCAGAGACACCGTTCATAGATGCTTTCGATCAGACCCGGGCCTTTCAGGCGGTGAACCTCTATGGCCGCGCCAATCACCCGGCGGCTCAATTCATCAGCTTTATTGAATAATACATGCATACAGCCTTTATACAGAAGGTAACGAAGGAAACGAAGAATTTTGTCCTGCGCCCATGTCTCTTTGTCGATTGATTTCCTGTTGAGATATGGCACATAAAAAGCCATAATAGAATTCGATGAACGCCAATAACGCCCCAGCATTGTTGAGAACCCTCATCATTTATGCGATTCTCGTGCCTTTGGCGCTCGTGGTTGGCTATGTGCTGACCGATCTGACAAATTCTAATTTTACCAGCGCGTCGTCTCTCGTGGCCGTCGGCATCCTGGCATTTATCTTGGTTTTCCCGTTGCTCGTGCGCTGGCATTACCCATTGCTGCTGTTTTGCTGGTCGGCCACCTTAATTTGCTTTTTTGTCAAAACCGAGCCTAACGTGGGCCAGGTGATGGTGGCGGTAAGCCTGGGACTTTCCATCGTGGAACGTATCATGAATCCGCAGCGGAATTTTATTCGCGTGCCTTCCATCACCATGCCGTTGCTCGTTTTTCTGATTGTGGTGCTGATTACCGCCAAAATAAACGGCGGAATCGGCATGCACTCCTTCGGTTCGGACGTTTATGGCGGGAGAAAATATGTGATTTTGTTCATTGGCATGGCGGGCTATTTTGCCCTGACTTCCCGAGCAATCCCTCCCGAAAAGGCCAAATTGTATGCCTCCTTATTCCTGTTGGGCGGAATTACCACGGTCATCGGCGATCTCTACCCGCTTGCCCCGTCTTGGTCCTATATCATCTTCCGGTTTTTCCCCCCCTCCGCCGGAGCCCTCCAGGAAGGGTTTGATTTGGGACAAACTCGTCTTGGCGGCATCGGCAATGCCGCGTGTGCGGTTTATTTATTTATGCTCGCCCGATATGGTCTGCGGGGAATTTTTCTCGGCGGCAAGCTCTGGCGTCCCGTGGCGCTGTTTGTCTTGGTTTGCCTGGTTCTGATGGGAGGATTCCGGACCGCTCTTTTCATCGTCGGGCTGTCCTTTGTTTTTATGTTTTTTGCCGAGGGATTGTATCGTACCCGGATGCTCGGAGTCTTTGCTTTGGCCGGCATTTTAGGCGCCGTTATTATGGTTCCGTTTGCTGACAAACTGCCGTTTACCTTTCAACGCGCCATGTCCTTTTTGCCGGTGCATATCAGTCCCGAGGCCCAGGCTTCCGCGGATGGCAGCACGGAATGGCGCAAGGCGATGTGGGCGGCTCTAGTGCCCCAAATCCCCCAACACCTCCTGGTGGGCAAAGGCTATGCCATTTCGACCGAAGATTATAACGAGATGATGGGGGGGGGATGGGATTTAATAACATCTTTGATCCAGGCGAACAAAGTCTGGCCCTTGCCGGCGATTACCACAACGGGATGATTTCCGTCGTCATGTGCTTTGGCGCCTGGGGCGTTGTTGCCATCGTCTGGTTTATCTTCGCGGGATTGAGAGTCATGTACCGCAACTTGAGATACGGCAGACCGGACCTATACACCTTTAATGCCATCCTGTTTATTTTGTTTTTCAACGAAGCGGCCTCCTATTTGTCCTGCTTGGGAGGATTGTCCATTTACGGGGACATGATGTCCTTTGTCGGTCCGCTCGGAATGAGCGTGGCGCTCAACCACGGCGTGTGCCGCCCGACACCCAAACCGGTTGCTCTCGTTGAAACCGCCCAGCGGCGGCTCGTTCCCGCCTTGCCGGCTTTTCAGCAATAACATCGCAGTTTAATTTCATTAAATCGGGGCATATAAGGAATATGATTGAGTTAGGTCGTGGACCATGCCCGAACCACTAAAAGAGTTTCAAGCCAATTGCGTGATGTGCGAGTGACCCTCATTTCAACAAATATATGAAATAGCCCCGACAATAAAAGACATATAAATAAACAGGCGATAGCTGATAAAATCATTAATACAGGACTATGCATACCCATTTTGGCCAAAACGATGTAAAAAACGGTAACGACTGGCAAATGAATCAAATAAGTTGCATAGGACATATCGCCGAGAAAGTCGATGTGCAAGATGGATTTTGGCAGATAGGATTCAAATGCTACGGCTGCCGCAACCAAAATAGCCGCCGGCAAACCATAAATGGCAAATCGAAATAGGCTGTTGTTGTCAGGATATACCCCAACCGGGTAAGGCCAGGGAATGGCCATGCTGAGGGCCGCAGCCGCTATCCCCGCTCCGAACAAACCAAACACTAACCATGATGGGGCTGTTCGTAAGCGGTCAAATAAGAGTCCTATAAAGTATCCCAACAGAAATGTCAGGCTGAATGGGCTGAAAATGAGTTGAAGAACTCTGATGTGATGGAATTCGTTTTTTCTGAAGCAAAGATAAACACTCAGTACTGTTAAAAACCAGATGCATCCAAATATCCACCGTCCACGCCGGCTGAATATGAGGGCAAAGGACACAATCAGATAAAAATAGACCTCGTGAATTAACGTCCACGCCACATCAAGAAATGGGGTGTAGTTCTCTGGCAGAAGCAGAAACGACTTTATGATATCAACATGGTTATGGTAATAATTATTGAATAATTCTGGATGAAGCAGCAAAACCGGCAAAAGGGCCAGCAATATTATCCAGAGCGGCGGATAGATGCGGGTAACTCTGTTGATGATGAATCGCAAATAGGAATTGCGGGAATTGATCGGCGCAGGCTCGATGAATACCATAATGAAGCCGCTGATCACAAAAAACAAATCCACCCCGGCCATGCCATGTTCAAATATCCCAGGCATCACGGCATAAAGTCCCATGTGTTTCGCTTCCCAGTCATGTATATGACAAAGCACAACCTCGCTTGCAGCCACCCCTCGCAGGACCTGGATACTTCGGATTTGCATTTACCAAACTTATGAAATCATGAAATGCTTAGAAAGACAAAGGTGAGAGTTGGCGCGAACGCTTGCATTACTCCTGAAACCCTCAAATTGCATGATTGCGGAAAATTCCTTAAGTCGTTACGAATTCCATCGAGATCGTCATGGTTAATGGCCAATTTTTTATAGGGTGTAAGGTCAGACAATTTGCCGACCATTTTTCCGTTAAGCACAACCGTGAATAGAACCTGACCCAATCAGAACATATTCCGGGTGTTTGATTTTTTATAATCACCCCGGCTGAAATACTTTTCCAGCCAGACGTAGGCGCAAATAAAGAAATAGCGGCTCCCCAATTCTTTGATTTTCATTTTGGCCACCCCGAACCGCCGGTTGCGCCAGGTGATGGGAATCACCGTCCACGAATAGCCGCGGACAATCGCTTTAAGCGGAATTTCCACCGTGAGGTTGAAATGAGGCGACAGAAAGGGTTCACAACCCCGGATGACCGTCCGGCGATAGGCTTTGAAGGCATTGGTGGTATCGTTCAGGGGAATGCGGAAGAGGACGCGAATGAACAAATTCGCCAGCCGGTTTACAAATAATTTTACCCAGGGATAATCCACCACCCGCCCGCCTTTGATGAACCGGCTGCCAAAAACGCAATCCCATCCCTCGTTCAACTTCTTCCAATAGCGCACGGCATCGCCGGCATCATCCGAACCATCCGCCATCATGATCAGGACGGCATCTCCCCGGATCTGTCGCAGGCCAAAGACAACGGCGCGCCCAAACCCGTTTTCCCCGGTATTTTGCAGCGGACGAAGCGTCGGGATCTTTTCCTTCAATTGTTGCAGGACTTCCCACGTTTTGTCCCGGCTGCCGTCGTCCACCACCACGATCTCATGGGGCACGTTGTTGGAGCTAAATTCCCGATGGAGTTGTTCGAGCGATGAGGGCAACGATTGTTCCTCGTCGCGCGCCGGCATGACCACACTGAACAATGTCAATGTTTCCGCGGGTGGTTCGCCAATCTTCATGTAATCGGTTGTCAAGAGGAGGTATTTTTTGAACGCTCATTTTGATTCAAATGATGAAGTTTTGGAAAGCACTTTTTGTCATCGTAGCAGCCGACATGAGTCGGCTCCATCATTTCTTCCGTTTTTGAATGAAATCAGAGCGGACTCATGTCCTCGGCCACACTTTCGCAGAGGTCTCTATTACGAAATATTATCGTAGCAGCCGAGGTAACGAGGCTCTGACTTTCCTTCCTGTTCTGGGGGAAACGGGCTGCTTCCGATCCATCGGGATTGATCTCAGTAACTTGCCGACCCCCGTTCATCCCTCCCCAGGCCCGCGGGGCTTTCCTTCCCGCCATTGCGACCTTAAACATGCTCTCATCGCTCTTCGACTCTCCCAGAACCTAAATCCCGGTACTTGGACCTATTAGAGACCTCTGCAAAACTCCATTTTGCGTAGCAGCCGACATGAGTCGGCTCCATCTTTTCTTCCGTTTTTGAATGAAATCAGAGCGGACTCATGTCCTCTGCTATACTTTCGCAGAGGTCTCTATTACGAAATATTATCGTAGCAGCCGAGGTAACGAGGCTCTGACTTTCCTTCCTGTTCTGTCCCTCACGTCCTTTGCGTCCTTTCGCCTTCCTTTTTTTAATTCTGCCCATTCTGTTAATTCTGTCTTCTTAAAGGTTCGGGATGCAACTTTGTTTCCTTCGTTCCCTTCTGTGACAATTTGGGCCAATTGGCGTTTACTACCTGTTTTTCGCGGTTAAATGCTCTTCCCGTGCCCGCCCTCCTTTCCCAATCGCCGCCCCGCCGATTTCCTGTCATTCGTGCTTCGTCATTATTTAGTCATTATGGTTTAGGAATTAGTCATTTCACCTCAGCGGTTGACGATTTTGTTTCCGGGCAACATTACGTTTTTCCAGTTCCATGCTTTAATTGCCCCGTGCATAGTGCGCCGAAATATTATCGTAGCAGCCAAGGTAACGAGGCTCTGAATCCTCTCCACCAATCCACCAATCCACCAATCCATCAATCCACCAATCCACCAATCCACCAATCCACCAATCCACCAATCCACCAATCCACCAATCCACCAATCCATCAATCCATCAATCCATCAATCCAATAGTCCGTTCGTTGCGCGATCTTGCGCGATCTTGCGCGATCTTGCGTTTAACCATCCGGAAATTTTGGACTGCCTGCCGCGCCGACTTGTCTCGCCAATTTGTCTCGCCAAAACTTTCAGCGACGGCGGAAGCCAGCGACGGCGGAAGCCAGGCGAAGGCGGGTGGACTCGTGGCCGTCCGTTACGCGAATTGACGCGAATTGACGCGAATTGACGCATTTTGACATTTAACCCCGAAAACGAATTGAAGCGAATTGAAGCGAATTGAAGTTTATGCTCTCAACCAATTCTAATGAATTCCAATGAATTCCAATCAGTCGAAATTGTCATTTTGCGGAACTATTCAGCCCAGGCAATGAACAACAAAAGCGCGTTCCCCTTGGGAACGCGCTGGTGAACTCCTTGATGTTCGGTTTGATTCGGTCTTTTACGGACTCGTCATCGTTGTTTCCGTTTGTGGCGCCGGCGCCGTGGCAATGCGGTTCACAATATTGACTCCATCAACCTTATCATAATTGATGACCAGTTTTTCATTGGGCGTTAAGTCCGACAATTGGCCGCCCATCTTTCCATTGAGCACAATCGCGCATTGGCTGCCGACCGTGAACGCTTTGGTATCAAACAATGTTTTTGCCTTCAACGTATTTGCGCCCAGGTCAATCGCCGTCAATGTTCCGGTGAAGGTCTCGCTGGTTTGCGCGATTTGCACCGCCGTCGCCTGGTGGTCCGGTGAATCATAAATGAGCTTCACCAGATTGCCCGGCTGCACGTCGGAAATCATACCGCTCCTGTTGCCGCGCAGAACGATATTGCAATCGCCCGCGATTCGGTACGTGTCATTCATTCCATCGTGCCGCACCGTGATTTCGTGTGTGCCAATGGCGGTCACCACGCCTTCTTTGGTGGACATCTCCTCCTTCACCCGGTCCGCCACCAGGACGCCATTGGAGCGCTGGTAACTCACCGTGACCTTTTCACCGGCCCGCAGGTCGGTCAACGCCCCTTGTGGTTTGTCCCACAGGGCAAAGGTGCATGGATTGCCGATGTTGAAGTCCTTGTGCATCACCCATCCGTCCACACGCATTGTTTGTTCATTCGGATGCACGGCAACCACCGTGCCCGTGTATGTCTTTTCCGGCCCGGCAGCCGCCGTGGTCGATTCATCCGCCGGCGACGAAACAGTCGCCAGCATCAAAATCGCCGTGGAGGCCATCCAGGCGCATGGCATTTTCATTTTCATATTCAAAACAAACTCCTAAAAGCTGCTCTTTGCAACACCGCAGGGGGGTAGGTGTTCACCTCCCGAAGAGGTCCATTTGTGGCGCGGAAGCCAATTTTTTCAATTTCTCGCGGTCCTCCTGCCGGCGCGATTGGCGCACATTGCCTTCCGGCGTCAATTCAGACTCTTCGAGATTCGACAAAATTTGTTTGGCGCGCTCCAAAACCTCTTTGGGCACCCCGGCCAGCCGGGCCACCTGGATACCGTAACTCTTATCAGCGCCCCCGGCGACGATTTTCCGGAGAAACACGATTTGGTCATGCCATTCGCGGACCGCCACGTTGAAATTCTTCAATCGCGCCAGGCGTGACGCCAACTCGGTCAATTCGTGATAATGCGTCGCAAACAATGTTTTCGAGCCGACCTGATTGTGTACATGCTCGAGAATGCTCCAGGCAAGTGACAACCCGTCAAAGGTGCTCGTGCCGCGGCCGATCTCATCCAGCACAATCAAGCTGCGCGGCGTGGCATTGTTCAGGATGTTTGCGGTCTCGGTCATTTCCACCATGAACGTGCTTTGGCCGCGGGCCAAGTCGTCGCTGGCGCCGATGCGCGTAAAAATCCGGTCCACCAGGTCGATCCGCGCCTCTGCCGCCGGAACAAAGCCGCCGGTATGGGCCATTAATGCGATGAGCGCCACCTGTCGGATATACGTGGATTTGCCGGCCATGTTGGGTCCCGTGATGAGCGCGATCTGGGTTCCGCCATCCAGGGCCGTGTCATTGGGCACGAATCGCTCGTCCAAAAGATTTTGCTCCAAAACCGGATGGCGCCCGTCGTGGATTTGCAGTACGCCTTCGCCCGAGATTTGCGGACGGCAATAGTGGTGCAGGCGCGCGGTTTCCGCAAACGACGCCAGCACGTCCAATTGCGCCAGCGCGGCGGCGGTTTGCTGGATCTCCCTCAATTTGCCCAGGACATCCTCACGCAATCGCTGAAACAACTCGTATTCCAGCTTCACACTTCGCTCCTCCGCGCCAAGGATTTTTCCCTCCATGTCTTTCAATTCCGGCGTGATAAAACGCTCGCCGTTGGCGATGGTCTGCTTGCGAATGTAATGCGCCGGCGTCTTGTCCAGGTTCGCCTTCGTGATCTCAATGTAATAGCCGAAAACCGAATTGAACCGCACTTTCAGCGACGAGATTCCCGTGCTGGCGATTTCATCCGCCTGCAACTTCGCGATCCAATCCTTCCCCCCGCGGGTCGCCTGCCGAATTTCATCGAGCGATTCGTCATATCCGTCGCGGATCATCCCGCCTTCCTTGATGGCCAGCGGCGGGTCATCCACGACCGCGCGCAAAAGCAATCCGGCCAAATCCGGCGATTCGGAAACCTGCGAATTAAGGGTCTCGATCAAATTCGGACGTTCGTCCAGCTTTAGTTTTAATTTTCCCGTTTGCAACCCGCTAAGAATTCCTTTCAGCGCGGGCAATCGCTCGATCGCAGTCCGCAGCGCCACCAGGTCGCGCGCATTGCCGCCGCCGCTGCTCAAACGGCCGATGGTCCGTTCCAAATCGCGAACGCCGGCGAGCTGCGTCCGGAATTGTTCCAACGATGGAGAGTTCTCCATGAGAATTTCGACGGCATCCTGCCGCCGCCAGATCGGCTCGACGGTGGCCAGCGGCTGCGACACCCAATTCCGCAACAGCCTCGCGCCCATTGGGGTAACGGTCCGGTTGAGCACGCCGTACAGCGAAGAATTACGCGGCGCATCGCGGTGCAACGGCTCGAGAATTTCCAGGTGCCGCAGCGTCGTCTGGTCGAGTGTGAGAAAATCGCTGCGCTGATAGAATGTGATCCGGGTCAGGTTCTTCGCATCCCGCCGCAAATGTTGCGTTAAATAATGCAGTGCTCCCCCTGCCGCCCCGACGGCGGCGATTTTATCCTTCAATCCAAAGCCATCCAGCGAGGCCACCTTGAAATGATCGCGCACGGTGAACACCGCCGTTTCCAGCGCGAACGTCCAGTCCTCGTGACCGTTCAAGATCTTGAATGCATCGCCCAACGCTTCGCGAATGGACGTCTTTTCGGAAGGGAAGATGATCTCCGCGGGGCGCAGCCGTTCCATTTCCGCCAGCAACGCCGTTTCGCCTTCCAATTCCGTGGTCAGAAATTCCCCCGTGGTCAGGTCCACCACTGCCAGGCCAAAAATCTTCCCGTTCGGGCAGACGGCGGCCAGGAAATTGTTCTTTTCCGCGGCCAGGATCCGCTCATCGAAGTGTGTGCCCGGCGAAAGGATTTGCGTGACCTCGCGCTTGACGAGCTTGCCCGGCTGGGCGTCCTCCAACTGCTCGCAGATGGCGACCTTGCGCCCCGCGCGAAGGATTTTCCCGATGTAGCCGTTCGCGGCATGGAACGGCAGCCCGCACATCGGCACGCCGTTTCGGGCGGTGAGGGCCAGATTCAGGATTTGCGCGCCGGTTTGCGCGTCCTCAAAGAACATTTCGTAGAAATCGCCGAGCCGGAACAGCAGGAGGGCGTCCTTGGGCAATTCACCCTTGATGCGGCGATACTGCGCCATCATCGGCGTGAGTTGGACTTCCGTGGACATCTGTCGGAAAACATTAACCGCGCCTGCCGCGGATTTCACGGATAAAATCTAATGCCATCCGCGGGGATTTTACAAAATCGTGACAATTGAATCCGGCTATGTATTAGACTACGGGTCATGCGTGACGGAAACCTCATCTTTTCCCTGCTGGCGCTATTTTTGTTGGCCGTTTTGTTGGTCGTTCTGTCCTGCATATTTTTCCGTTCATTTCCCCGGCATGGGAAGGATTGGGCCGCGCGTTACCGGCAAAAACTCGCCTTGCTCATATTTTGGACAATCCTTTTTACGGTTGCTGTGATCAACGCAACCCATTCAAAACCACACGATATCCAATCATTATTCATGCCCGTAAATCACCAGTCCATCGTTAGCAAAATCTCCCCGTTTATTGTCTGCGTAGCGTGTGGTATAGGTCTGGTTGGTCAATTTATTGAATTTCTTAAAGTCCGGCGGAAAATGCTGGAACAACCTGAATTCCGGCAGAATACCAAACGTCTGCCGCCGCTTTTCTGGCAGGCGGTTTTTATTTTGTTGCCGGTGGCGGGGCTGGCGTGTTTCGGATTGTATTCCCTCCGGCAGGACCGGCTCATGGCCGATCAGGAAGCGCGTGAATCCGGCGCAGTTTTGGCCCAGCGGCTGGCGCAAGCCATCGGATCTGAAGCCACTCAGCCTTTGAGTGATTACCGCGAGGCGAATTTCGACCTCCATATCAACTGGACCGTCGATATCGGGTTAACACACTGGCAGGGTGGCTCTCAATCGGAGGTCGATGCCTGGCGCCGCATAAAATTATGGCAGCAGATGAACCCTGAAATTGATTTATCTGCCCAACCGCCGGTGGTCAGTGAGGGTTATGAAATGACAATCGAAACGATGCCGCCACACCCGCCCGATTGGCTGGCGCAATTGAACCCCGAACAGCAGCAACTCTGGCAATTGGCAAAGGAATCGGAAATTGCTGCCGTCGATTCCGCCACAGCTCAGTCGGCGATTCAGAAATTTATTGCTTCCAAGCCGCCCGCCGGTGCGCGGGCCAATGCGGAATACCTTTTGTTGCTGGCGAAGACGCGGGGCCTTCCGAATGAGGCTGCCGCGGCAGAATTCGCTTCTAAGTGGAATCAATCGGATTACCTTACCGACGCGGGCTTGCCCATCAGCCAACTGATGTGTTATCAGGGATTGCGTTTAATGCCCAACGGCGCCGGCGTGCAGGACAACTTCCTGCAAAACATCTATTGGGTGATTGTCTGGCAACCTTCGTTTTTTGCGGAAAATCTCATTGCCGAAGCCGAACGTGTGGCCAAAACGACACCGTCCGAAAGCAAAGTCGCCGCCCTAAAAGCGTGGTGGGAAACAGGACAAAAGGCGCAGATGGTTTTGGAAAATTTCCGGCAACAATATCCGACGAACGCTTGGAATCAGGGAGCCTATTGGGTCGATTCAAGTGTCGGCAAATTCCTGCTTGTGCTGGGCGACAGCATTTCGCATTCGACCAATGCCATGCTACCTTGCATGTATCTACTGCTTCCGCAGCAGGTGGTGGAAAAGGCGCTTGCTACTGCAGTAAGCCAATCAGGCATATCGGTGCCGCCTTACGCCCAGGCCGAATTCGAAATGGCCGGGCAAAACATAAATCTGTCTCCCCATGTCACTGTGAACGCAACCAACAACGCTTTGCCAATCTTAGGCCAGGCCGGCGGAAAATGGGAGAGGCTTCCCGGATTGGACACCCCCCAGGCGCAATTCGTCTACCCGTTTCAAGTCCATGTTCTTCTGGCCAGCCCGAACATTCTCTACGCCCGCCAAAGCCAGCGCACCTGGATGTTTGCCGGGTTGATCGTGGCTTCCACCGTCGCGGCCCTGCTCGCGTTGTTTGCGGCTTACCGTTCATTTCGCCGTCAGCAGGAACTCAACGAAATGAAAACCAATTTCGTTTCCAGCGTCTCCCACGAATTGCGCGCGCCCATCGCCTCCGTGCGCCTCATGGCGGAAAATCTCGAGCGTGGCAAAATCCCGGATGCGCCCCGCCAGGGTGAATATTTCCGCTTCATCGTGCAGGAATGCCGCCGCCTGTCGTCGCTCATCGAAAATGTCTTGGATTTTTCGCGCATCGAACGCGGCCGCAAACAATATGACTTCGAGGCCACCGACCTCGCCGCGCTCACTCAAACCACCGTGAAACTGATGGAATCCTACGCGGCGGAAAAGGGCGTGCGGCTGGAATTCCATTCTGAATTCCAAACTCCGAACTCCGAACTTGAAGTGGACGGCCGCGCCATCCAGCAGGCGCTTGTGAATCTGATCGACAACGCCATCAAACATTCGCCAAAAGGAGCATCCGTCCAAATCGGCTTGGAATCCAAAGCGGATTCAATCCAACTTTGCGTCGAGGACCAGGGCCCTGGCATTCCCGCCGCCGAGCATGAGAAAATTTTTGAGCGGTTTTACCGGAGTGGTTCTGAATTGCGTCGCGAGACGCAAGGCGTTGGAATCGGTTTGAGCATCGTAAAGCACATTGTCGAGGCGCATGGCGGGCGCGTACGAGTGCAAAGCGAACCCGGCAAAGGCAGCCGGTTCATCATTGAATTACCGGCCAGAAATCCGCATGAATGAACGCATCCTGATCATCGAAGACGAAACGCCCATGCGCACTGCCCTGGCGGACCTCTTCGCGTCTGAAGACTACCGCGTGTTGACGGCGGCGGACGGCGAGAGCGGGCTTCAGCGCGCGCTGGCGGAAAGACCCGACCTCATCCTGCTCGACTTGATGATGCCCAAACTCGATGGGTTCGCTCTCTGCGCCGAATTGCGCCGCCTGGCCAATGCCGTGCCCGTGCTCATGCTCACCGCCAAAGGCCTGGTCGAAGACCGCGTGGCCGGGCTTGATGCGGGTGCGGATGATTATCTGGTCAAGCCGTTCAGCACGGAGGAACTGCTCGCCCGCGTGCGCGCCCTGCTGCGACGGGCGGAACGAAAATCCAAGGCGCCTGCGAAATTGAAATTGGGCGACGTGGAAATTGATCTGTCCCGTCAAACCGCGTTTCGCGGCAAAAAACAAATCCACCTGACGGCAAAGGAATTTTCCATGTTGCGGTTGATGGCCGAAGCCGAAGGCGAACCGGTCACGCGCGAGCGGTTCCTCGACGTCGTATGGGGTTACACCGCGTTCCCGACCACGCGCACGGTGGATAATCACATTGCCGGCCTACGGGCAAAGCTGGAGAAAAATCCCAACGCCCCCCGCTGGCTCAAGACCGCTCATGGCGTCGGCTACCGGTTGGAGCGATGAATCTTTTTTTACAAAACCATGACATTTGGCGCTGATAAATCTGGCAGCATAAAATTATGAAAACGAAATTGTGCCTTTGGATTTTTCTTCTGGCCGCGATTTGTTTGCCCGCGCAAACCAACAACCTTACCGCGCTCTTGCAGCAGGGCCTGTTCGAGGAGCAGGCCAATCGCAATCTCGACGCGGCCATTTCCAATTATCAATCGCTCGCCACGGAATTCGACCAGGACCGGCAGATTGGGGCCACGGCGATTTTCCGGCTCGGCGAATGTTATCGGATGCAAGGAAACACCAACGAGGCCGCGCAGGAATATGAACGCATCATCAATCAATTTCCGGATCAGGCCGCGCTCGTGACCTTGAGCCGGCAGGATTTGGTCGGAATGGGTATGTCTATTTCCACAACAACATCGAATGCGGGACCAGATACGGAACTATGGGACAAAGTGAAGAATCTTTCACCAGCCGAACTTGAAAAGGTTCTCCCGACCCTGGCTCCGGACGCCGTTTTGACCAGCCTTTTGCAACAGCGCAACGAAGCCGAAACGAAACTCGCGCAATTGCATGTGTATTATTCCCCCAATGTTCCGGACGTTGTTGCCCAAAAAGCCGTTTTGGATGCCATCAACAAGCAAATCTCTGAACAAGTTGACGGAATCATGCAGGCCTTGAAAATGCGCGCACAACCTTCCCAATCAGCCGCTGCGTCCACTGTGCCGGCCGCGAACGACGAAGACCAGGAAATCCAGCGCATCCAGGCCATGATCCAGAACAGCCCGGATTTGATCAATGCACCGGATGATCACGGACACACGCCACTGGATAATGCGGCGATGAACGGCCAGCTCAAAGTCGCGGCGTTTTTATTGGACCACGGCGCTGATGTGAACGCCGGCAAAGCCCCTGCTTTGAGTCTGGCGGCAAACGCCGGCAATCGCGCGATGGTGGAATTTCTTCTGAATCGTGGTGCGAATATCAATGGGCCAGCCTGGCAGGGAGAAACGCCGCTGTACACGGCGGTGGACCTTGGTTTTCAAGCTGTGACAGAAGTCTTGCTGGCAAAAAAAGCGGACGTGAATGCGCAAAACAATAATGGCGAAACACCACTGCAGGCAGCCGCGCAACATGGTCAGTTGAAAATCATCCAAATGCTCCTGGCCGCTGGTGCAAAAACAGATCTCAAAGCCAACGAAGGGGAAACCGCGCTGAATTATGCCATAGCAACCTCGCTGGAAATTTTTCAGGCGCTCCTGGATGCCGGGACAAATCCAAACACGGAGGATTCATCCGGACGCACTCCCTTGAGCTACGCGGCGGAAAGAGACACGTCAGAAGTCGTCAAATTGTTGTTGGACACCAAAGCCGATCCTAATGGCGGCACACTGGACACGCCACTATTGTGCGCCGTTCATGAAACAAACACCACTTCCGCTGAATTGCTGCTTCAGGCCGGCGCAGATCCGAATGCGAAAGGCCCGGTGAACTGGCAGGCTAAAATAGGTGGTTCAACCTACTTTGGGCAATATGCTGGCAATCAACGTGCTTCGATCACGCCGCTGTGGCTGGCGATTGACACCAAACAATTCCCCATGGCGCAACTGCTTTTAAAATACAAAGCTGATCCGAATGATTCGAAAACGGATGGAACACCTTTGCTGTTTGACGCGCTGGATGATACGAACATTCTAGCGGCTTTGCTGGATGCCGGCGGAAAGCCGGATTCGCTCGAACCGGGGGGCTGGCCGCTGCTGGGTAGCGCGGTGTGGCGAACAAATTGTACGGATGTACAACTGCTGCTAAAACATGGAGCCGACCCAAATGTGCGCTTCGGAACTCAAAACGGATGGGGTATGGACGGTTACACGCCGCTCCAGATTGCAGCGCATCAATTGGCAGACCGCAAAATTTTTGAACTGTTGCTCGACGATCATGCCGATCCCAACATCCGGGGCGACGATGGCAAAACATCACTGGATCTGCTCAAGGAAATCACGACCAGAACATCACCCTGGTTGAATCCGTCATCTGAACAAATTGCCTTCGCCGAAGAACTCGCCGATTTGCTCCGCCAGCACGGCGCGTTGGACGTTCTGCCGGATTGGAACAGCATAAAAATATCGCGTCCGGATGCAAATTCTTCCACCACCGTCCTCCAAATAGGGACCAATGATTGGAACCAATTCACCCTGCTGGAAACCATCTTCGATTATTATGAGTCAGAGGCGTTATCATCTTCTGGGACTTCGATTGATAGATGGACGGAATATCCCATCACTCCCGGCATACCCTTTCCTGATCTGTCACGAGTTACTATTATCCGTCCCAGTCATGAATCAACCAATGTTATGCGAATCAAAGTCAACCTGCTCAATGACACCAACGGAATTGAGTGTTCCAAGGACATGCCATTGCAATTCGGCGATACTGTGGAAATTTCCGAGCGCGAACACATCCTGGCCGAACCGGACACCAATGGACCGGCTTGGATCGCCCAAATTTCAAGCTGCCTTCAAAACCGGTCAGGCGTTGTCAAGCTGATCGTTGACGGTGGGCAAACCATTCAAATCCAGCTCGATCAATTTCGGCCGCTTGACTGCGGCGTTGATCAGGTGCTGAACAGTTCGCAGGCGCAAAACGTCCTGACCTCTGATTCTGACCTTTCGCGCGTAAAAATCATCCGCCGCGATCCCAAAACCGGAAAAACGCGCGAATGGATTATAAATTGCGGGCCTCAACAGCAGCAAAACCAACCATCACAATTTAGTTTTCAAGAACGATTGACCTTCATATTGAACCGATCTTCCAACACTCCTCAGCACTCGTCCAAGCTTTGGCTTCGCGACGGCGACGTCATCGAAGTGCCGGAAAAACCATAAACAACCAAACGCATTGTCAGAGGCGCAATTACAATGTTTGAGCTTTTTTATTTTTGCGTTCTTTTGCG
This sequence comes from uncultured Verrucomicrobiae bacterium, assembly GCA_963797825.1. Taxonomy (GTDB): domain Bacteria; phylum Verrucomicrobiota; class Verrucomicrobiia; order Limisphaerales; family UBA11358; genus UBA11358. Next base: position 413,326 of record CAWCRR010000044.1, on the reverse strand, counting down.
GCCATTTTCTCTCAACCTTCAACTCAAATCCCTCTCAACTTTCATCACGCACCACGTGCAACGCCTTATTTACAATCTTTGCCGCCTGACTGGCCGAATGTCTGCAGGCCGGGGTTTGTTTTAGGAGTTTTGCGATGGTCCGTTTTGCGGGCGCTTTCACCGGTCTGCCGATTTATCCCGCAACGCGGGAGGCGAGACAGCAGCTTTGGAAACCCGTGCTACGATGAGCATGTCAAGTCCCGCCCGGCAGGCGCATTGAATTTTCCCGCCGCCCAGGTATCCTCGAAAGCATGAACGCGCCTTTTCTCGTCGAGCCTTTGTCCGCCGCGAAGCATCGCCGGGAGGAATTTGCGTGTGAATCGCCGGAGTTGACGAAATATCTCCGGACGCGGGCGCGGAAGGAGATGCAGACGCGGGCCTCGGCGTGCTTTGTCCTGGTGCCGGAAGCCGATCCGGGGCGAATTGCGGGGTATTACACTTTAACGCAAACGGCGGTGGCGGTGCAATCGTTGCCGGAAACGCTGGTTAAGAAATTGCCGCGCTACCCGCAATTGGGTGCGACGCTGATTGGGCGGCTCGCCCGCGACCTCGCGTGGAAAGGCCAGCAGGTGGGACGATTGCTTCTCATTGACGCGCTGCGCCGGTGCGTGCGCCACAGCGCCGAGGTGGGAGCGGTGGTGGTGGTGACCGATCCCAAGGACGAAAAAGCGAAGGCTTTTTATGAACGCCACGGGTTCCAGGTGCTCGATGAGCGCCGGATGTTTATTCCGATGAGTGAATTGGTGGAACGCGAGGCCAGCGGATGGAAAGCTTAATCCAAATCGCTTTTTACCGATTTACGGTAGGCGCGAATAGATTCGCGCATGGCCGGAGTCGGCGACCGCGACGGTGCGAGCAGCGCCTCGACAAAACGGCGGGACTGGACGGAGTTGAGTTGGATCTGGTCGCTTTGCGCAACAACCTGGCGGGCCACTTCACGCGTGTGAATGGTAATGAATTTGGCCAACGAACGGCCCTCGATGGCGGCGGCTCTCTGGAAAAGCTGCTTGTCTGCCATCGTTACCCGGGCGACGAAGCGTTGACTTTTAGGCTCTTTCAATGCTGTTGGCACGTGAAAAATGTATGCCTTTGTGGCACACAAATCAAGAACTAAATTTTCCGGCTACAGTGTTCGCTTAAATGCCACTTAACACCAACAATGGCAAAAAAAGAGAAGTCTAATGCAACACAGAGGTTGACGGATTAAGGATTTTTTCAGAAGTTAAACGCATGAATCCCGGTCTTAATACTTGGAAGAAATCCTTGCGCCGTTATCTCCCGCTGGTTTTATTGTTTTCAGCTTCAACAGTTTATGCGGATGAACCGCACAAGGGCCTGCCTATCGTCAATACTGGCGACAATGCCTGGCTCCTGGCCAGCTCCGCGCTGGTCCTAATGATGACCGCGCCGGGGCTGATCCTGTTTTACGGGGGATTGGTCCGGGCCAAAAACGTTCTCTCCACCATGATGCACAGCCTCATCCTGATGGCGGTGGTGACAACGATGTGGATGATTTTTGGTTACAGCATGGCCTTCGCGCCGGGAAATTCATTCTGCGGCAATCCACTGACCTATTTGTTTTTGAACCATGTCGGGGCTGATCCGAATCCAACTTATGCCGCAACGGTCCCGCACGAGACCTTCATGTTATTCCAGATGATGTTCGCCATCATCACCCCCGCGCTGATCAGCGGCGCGATCGCTGAACGCATCAAGTTCAAAGCGTACTTGCTGTTCACCATCTTGTGGATGGTGGTCGTCTATTTCCCGCTGTGCCACATGATGTGGGGCGTGGGCGGCTTTTTTAATTGGGCCGGTGGCGGCAGGATTCCCGCGATGGATTTTGCCGGCGGCACCGTGGTGCATATCAGTTCTGGCGTTTCAGCGCTCGTCTTCGTGCTTGTGCTGGGCAAACGCGACGGCTATCCCCGCGAGCCGATGGTTCCCCACAACGTTGTCTTCTCCCTGATTGGCGCGGGGCTTCTGTGGGTGGGCTGGTTCGGGTTCAACGGCGGCAGCGCCTTGAGCGCGGGCGCCCTGGCCACCAGCGCCTTCGCCGCCACACATTTTTCCGCCGCCGCCGCGGCCTTAAGCTGGGTGACCGCGGAATGGTTGCTAAAAGGCCGTCCCAGCGTGCTCGGCGCGGCATCCGGGATGGTCGCCGGCCTGGCCACCATCACGCCCGCCTCGGGATTCGTCAGCATCCCGGCGGCCTTTTGCATCGGGCTGGTCGCGGGCATCGCCTGTTACCTGGCGGTTACGAAATTAAAATCCATTTTCAAATACGATGATTCGCTCGACGTCTTCGGCGTCCACGGCGTCGGCAGTTGCATCGGGATGCTGATGCTTGGATTTCTGGCCAACGCCGACGTGAACCCGGCCATTGCAAACACCTTCATGAAGAACGGTGCGTTCGTTTCGCTGGAGGGCGGCGGCGCGCAGTTTGTCAATCAACTGGAAGCCGTTGTCTGCACGATTGCGCTGGCCGCCCTGGGCACATTAATTATCTTGAAAATTGTCGGCGCGATAGTCACCTTGCGTGTGAGCCAGGAAGATGAATCCATTGGTCTCGACCTGTCGCAACACGGCGAGCGGGCGTATAATGAATAAGGATTTGAAAATTTAACTTTATGAAAAAAATCGAAGCCATCATCAAACCGTTCAAGTTGAGCGAAGTCAAAGACGCGCTGAACGAACTCGGCATCCAGGGCATGACCGTGACCGAGGTCAAGGGTTTCGGCCGCCAAAAGGGGCATACGGAGATTTACCGCGGCAGCGAATACACCGTGGATTTTTTGCCGAAGATCAAGATCGAGACCGTCCTGCCCGATGCGCAGGTCAAAGCCGCCATCGAAGCCATCGTCAAAGCCGCCAAAACCGGAAAGATCGGCGATGGAAAAGTATTTGTCTTGCCCGTCGAAGAAGCCGTCCGCATCCGCACCGACGAGCGCGGCGAGAACGCTGTTTAATCCGCCACCGCCGCAAAGCGAAGCCCCCGCGTGCTGATGCGGAGTTGCGTGAAGCCAAATTCCTGCATCACGATTTCGTAAATCAGGACGCCGGTGAGGATCACATCGGCGCGCATTTTTGGCAGGCCCGTGATTTCCCTGCGTTTGGCCAGCGGCAAACGCCAAAGATTTTTCCGGTGGGCGGTGATCCGTTCCAAACTCAAGACCGTCTGCTCGATTTTTTCCCGGTCAAAACGCACCAGCTTCTTTTCCATCCGGGCCAGGATGCTCACCGTGCCGCCGGTGCCGGTCAATTGCGTTCCCCGATAATCCTTGCCCTGCAATAGAGGTCCCAATTTTGGGCGCACTTTGGCCCGCAGGAATTTTTTTATCCAGTTGCGGCATTTTTCAAATTCGACCCGCGCCGGCGGGTCGCTGTGGGGAAATGTTTCGAGCAACCGGACGGTCCCCATCGGAAAACTTTCGGCAAAATCCATTTTGGCTTTGTGGCCCAAAATAAATTCCGTGCTGCCGCCGCCGACGTCGAGCAAAAGCAGCGGCGCTTTGGCGAGGTCGGAATTCGCGGTGACTCCCCGGAAGGCCCAGGCGGCCTCCTGTTCGCCGGAAATGATTTCAACCTTGAGACCCGCCGCGCGCTCGATCGTGGAAATCAGGTCGTCCTTGTTCAGGGCGTCTCGCGCCGCGCTCGTGGCGATCACCCGGATGGCGCCGGCGTCCCGCTCCCGCGCGATTTCGGCGAATTCCCAGACCGCTTCCGCGGTGCAGGCCACCGCTTCGGGTTGTAGCCGGCGTGTTTGATAAAAATTTTTCCCCAGGCGCGTCTGCCGGCTTTCTTCATGGACCGGAATCACCTCGCCTCCGCGCACGTCCGCCACCAGCAACTTGATCGAGTTGGTGCCGATGTCGATGACCGCGCGCCTTAGGCTGGGCGCGGAGACGACACTGGTGGAATTGGCGCGACTGATGACTTCCATGAACATTGAATCTTACCCCGCGCAATTTTAAGAGCCAAAGCTAAAAATGTTAAATTTTGCGAGCTTTGCGTTTGCGCCGTCCCGGTGTAAATTTTCGCGCGTGAACATTTTCATTTTAAGGCACGGCATCGCCGAAGACCGCGAGGAATGGAACAAAAACGATTCGTTGCGCCCGTTGACGGCCGAGGGTGAAAAACAACTCCAGAAGATCTCGAAGGCATTAAAGAAGATGGAGTTGGAATTCGACCTGATCTTGTCCAGCCCCTATGAGCGCGCCAAAAAAACGGCGGAAATTGTTGCGCAGAAGTTGGAATTGAAAGAACGGTTGCGGTTTTCCGACGAATTGAGATGCGGAGGCGATCCCTCCCAATTGATCGGCCAGATCACCGCGCTAAAACCGCTGCCGGAGAATCTTTTGCTCGTGGGCCATGAGCCATATTTGAGCCAACTGGTCTCTTTGTTGGTTTCCGGGGATCCCGACCTGGAAATTGATTTCAAAAAGGCGGGGCTTTGCAAATTGAAAACCGGGCGTCTGCAGTTCGGTCGCTGCGCCCGCTTGTCCTGGTTGCTCACGCCCAAACAGATGGAGCTGATGGCTTGAGTCAGACCGGAGCGCGGCTCTGTGAGCCGCAGCAACGCCCGCATCTTCAAGTCGCCCCAATTGTTCCAACGTATTGTGTTTGACGAAGCCGCTGCGGGTCACAGACCCGCGCTCCGAGGACAGAGGCGTCAACCCGCGCGAAACGAAATCTTCTGGATGTAATTCTTTCCGAACGTCAGTTGCAGCCGATCCAGGATCTCCTTGCGGCGATAGCGGACTATTTCCGACAACCACGCGCTGCTATCCACGTTCACGAATAGAGTGCCCTTGTGCAGATTAGCTGGTTGGGCATGCGCCACAATGGCCGGATCGAGCAGTGAATTCCAGGCTTTGACGACTTCGATCTCCGCCCGGCGCGAATCCATTTTCAAGTCTCCGAGAACTTTGGAGACGATCTTATCGGCGCTGCGCGCGCGGACGGCCCTGGCTATTTCAAGAGGTTCAAGGTCAACGCCGCGCCATTGCGCCAGTACTTTCTGGCGGGCGGAAATCTTTTTCGGCGGCGGCATGATGGGATATTCGGCGGAAGCGCCGGTGAAATCAAGAGAGCAAGATGGAATTAAAAAAAGCTCACGCAAAGGGCGCGAAGGACGCAAAGGTTTTTTGAAAATTCTGATTTTGAATCCAATTTCTTTGCGCTCTTTGCGCCCTTTGCGTGAGGCTGCGTTAAATTTTGCGCTTGCGGATACAGGCTTTGCAATGCAAAGTGATTCCATGAATCCAAACTGGGCGGAAGAAAACCTCCAAACCATCCGGACTTTGATGGAGCGCTCCGCGCTCTATCGCCGCGCGCTTGCGCCCATCATGCTGCTGGCCGGCGCGCTGGGCATCGCGGCAGCGGCGATCGGGCTAATATTTGATTTGGTCTCGCCACGGTTGTTCGGCGCGCTTTGGCTTGGCACTGCTGTGGTTGCGATCGTTGGAGTGTTCCTGATTGCTCGACGGCAATCACTCAAGGATCGGGAAGCTTTTTGGTCGCCGCCCACCCGTCGGGTTGCCCTGGCTCTTTTTCCTCCGTTGCTGGCAGGATTATTCATTAGCCTTTGTTTTTTAATCATGGACCCGAATGGGACCACTTCAGTATTGGTTGTGTTTTGGGTCTTGCTATATGGCTGCGCCCTCCATGCCGCCGGATTTTTTATGCCGCGCGGGATAAAATTGTTTGGCTGGCTTTTTATTGCTACTGCTTGTGGCCTTATTTTCATAGTAAACCGACTCAATTTGGAGTTCTTTATGAATTGGCTAATGGGCTTCTTTTTCGGCGTGCTTCATCTCGCCTATGGCATATATCTGTATTTGACCGAAAAAGGAAAGAATGCGGCGTGAACCCGGAACTCTTTCTTCAGCTCGACCGTGTGATCCACGAGAAAGGGCGGCTGGCCATCATGTCCGCCCTGGCCGCCTCCCCCGAACTCTCCTTCACCGAATTGCGCGATCTGCTGAACATGACTGACGGCAATCTCACCACTCACATCCGCACCTTGCAGCAGGAAGGCTATCTTTCCGTGGCCAAATCGTATCAAAAGAACCGTCCGCTCACGACCTGTTCCCTGACCCCCGCCGGTCGCAAGGCATTTGCGGATTATGTGGGCCTGCTGGAACAGATCGTCCGCCAAAATAAGCCTAAATAGGCCAAAATAAAAATGTTTGAACAAAAATACACCGTCATGGTCTTTTACTTTGTGTCACAAAGTTAATATGAAAATCATTCGTGCTGAACATCTGGGAATGTGTTTCGGAGTCAAAGACGCCATTGCGCTGGCCCTGGAAACCGCGCGACAGGATCCGCTGACGATTTTGGGCGACCTGGTCCATAACGAATCCGTCCTAAACGAGTTGCTGGCCAACGGAATTCGTTTGGAACCATCTCCCGCCGCAGTGGCGACACAAACCGTCATGATCACCGCGCACGGCGCCTCCGGGCGAAAGCTGATGGAAATCAGCGACCGGGGATTGAATGTGGTCCAGGCGACCTGCCCGCTGGTCCATGCGGCGCATCGCAGTCTCGCAAAACTGGTGCGTGAAGGATTTCATCCAATCATCATCGGCATATCAGGGCATGTCGAGGTGCGCGGCATGACCGAAGACCTGGAGGAGTTCGACGTGGTGCTCCACGATCAGGAGGTGGTGAATCTGCGCGAGCGCCCGCGCTTTGGCGTCATTTCCCAAACGACCCAACCGGTGGAAAGAGTCCGGCGTTTGGTTGCCCGGCTGCGCGAACGCTTTCCCGGGTCAGAAGTGCGTTTCATCGACACCGTTTGCCAGCCGACGAAGCAGCGCCAGGGCGCCGCCGTTGAGCTGGCGCAAAAATGTGATGTGGTGGTGGTCATCGGCGGAACGCACAGCAACAACACCCATGAATTGGTCAAGACCTGCTCACGGTTTTGTGAGCGGGTGCATCATGTCCAAACTGCCACCGATTTGCGCGAAGAATGGTTTAGTGCGGACGACATCGTTGGCATTACGGCAGGAACTTCAACACCAGACGGACAAATTCAAAAAGTTGAAGACTGGTTAGAAATGTGCCTATCGCAAGTTGGAATACAATCCGGACAGGAAGTTGCGATGCATCCCGAACCAATTGTTGTATGAGTGGATCTTTGTTAATTTTAATTGGAATTTTATCCGTTCTGGCTTTGCCGCCTGCCGTGAAGAAAAAATCGAGGGGCCAATTTTTTATCGCGCTAATTTTGTCCTTTGCAGGGGTCTTGCTGCCGTTATTTACTTTTTTGTTCAGTTCCGTGTTGGAGCCGGATTGGAAAGGCGCCTGCACTTACGGCTGGCTGGATTGCTTTATCACCGGCAAGTTGGCGCTCACGCCGCTGGTGCTTCTGGCGACGGCAGCCCTGTATGCGCTGGAAATCCTTCGCGTCGAAAACCGCACCGCGCGATGGATTGTCATTGGAATTTTTCTCGGAGCAATCGTTTCATCCATATGCTTCGTGTTTGGCGTGGTATGCATTGGATTCGGAGCAGATGCTCTCAAATGGTGGCTGCTCGTGCCGTTCTATGTTGCGATCTGGTATTCCATTCGCGCGGTGGAATTGATCAAGGCGGCACGCCTCGATTTTAAGGCGCCGTTGATTTCGTTGGCATTTTCCTTGCCTTTTTGGGTGGCGAGCTGGCTGTGGTCACGCTCCCTGTATGCGTCGCTGCCGGACCAGGCACCCAGTTGTTTCATTGTTACGGCGGCTGGACGCGGTCACGCGGCATTCGTCGGCAGGCATATTGAGATTACGCGTAACGGCCGCAGCCTGCTGGTGAATCGACAGCTTATCACCTTCTGGCAGTTTGAAAACCGGTGGCAAAGCTTTTCACCGCGCAGCCATCGGATTTTCCGCTGTGGCTATAACGGGATCGGCCCGGTGATCGCAGCCCGGATTAAGTCTCCGTGGCTTGCGGATTTCATCTATCTGGCCCTCAAACCCCTGGAACTCATTGCTGAAATCATCAATGTGATGCCGGGAAAAGTTGCACAAAACGAAAATACAAACACAACTCAAACTCGCAAAATATGAATATGAAATCAGACACAAAGCAGGTCCGTTTGGCCGAGATAATGGGCAATGCATTGCGTTATTGGGAAATGCGCCGCCTTGCATACAATGGCGCACTTATCCTTGTTGCGCTCGGCTGGCTCATCGCTACTTGGCCACATTTTTTCCGGTCAGCTATTAATCTCCGCGATGCCGGTGCCCTCTGTGCCCTGGTAATCCTCGCCAATCTTTGTTATAGTGTCGTTTATTTGATCGACGTTCCTGCCCAATATTCACCAGCACGATTGGTGTGGCTCCGTTGGCGTTGGTTAGTACTGTTGCTCGGCATTCTCTTCGCATTATTGCTCGAAAACTACTGGATTGCGGATGAAATCTATTAACTTCCTTTTGAACCATAGTACCACCAATGATACAACCTACCAAAATTGTCGAAGCGTGATCCAATGAGAATATTGAAGAAATTGGCCAAGATTTTCGTGAGGCTTGCGCTGCTGACCATTGCAGGAATTGCTCTGCTTTTGGCATTCTTTAGGGTTGAAGTCAGGTCCGAAGTAACATTGCCAAAACCAACCGGCCCTTATCCCATAGGTCGCGTAGAGTATAATTGGGTGGATTCAAACCGCATTGACAGCCTGGCCCCAAGCCCCGGAATCAAGCGCGAACTTCCCATTTGGATATGGTATCCCGCTGATTCTGGCAATGGTCGGGACCGCTCTGCGGCAGAATATCTTCCCAAGCAATGGCAGACTGCTGGCGAGCAGTTGAGAGCGAAAAGTAATAAATCACTCGTAGGCGCAATCATGAGCACGCTCATGAATGATTTCCTTAGTCGGGACGATTCGCGCATTCATTCGTACGCCATTCAAAATGCGAACTTGTCGCCGGACCAAGCCCGCTATCCTGTCGTGTTGTTCAAGCCGGGTGGAGGCGATCTTACAATCCATTACACAACGTTGTGTGAAGACCTGGCAAGCCACGGCTACATCGTGGTCGCTTCGGATTCTCCTTATCTTACCGGTTTTGTCGTCTTTAACGATGGACGTGTGGTCGCAAGAAAATCCGGTATTGACTTTGATGACATGAGCACGGCATTGGCGGACAAGCTCATTCCAGTCTTGTCTGCCGACCTCCACTTTGAGCTTGATCAATTGGAGCAAATTGACAAAAACGATCCGTCTAACATGTTCAATGGCCGGCTAAATCTCGATGAGGTCGGGGCGTTCGGCCACTCTTTCGGCGGGGCGGCCGCCGCTCAATTCTGCCATGACGATCCGCGATGCCGGGCGGGAATTGATCTCGATGGGATCCCTTCGGCGATGTGGTTAAAAGTCTGAATTAAGAACTCAAAATATCCTTTCATTGGATGAATGCTCAAACTGACAACCTGGACCTGCATGAAATCAGCGTGCTACTCCGCGGCGATCTGGACTCGATCACAGCCTGGCTCAAAAAAGTCAGTGCGCACAGGTTTGCGCTACATCTGGCGGTCATTATTTTTGGGGCGGGTTGTTACGGCGCGGCGATGGGCTGTTCGCGTTCGCCCGAGCAGGCGCTATATGTTGGAATAAAATTCCCGGTAATCATTCTGCTTACCTCTATGGGCAATGCGCTGATCAATGCCATGCTCGCGCCGTTGTTGGGATTGAACATATCCTTTCGGCAGTCATTTTCTGCCGTGGTGATGAGCTTCACCATCACATCGGCAATTTTGGGCGCATTTAGCCCCTTGATGATTTTTCTGGTGTGGAATGCACCGGCGATGGTTTCCGGCGCGGCCCATAACGCGGCGTATAATTTCATTCTCTTAACGCATGTAATCATGATCACCATCGCGGGAACGACGGGCAATTTGCGCCTGTTTCAATTTCTTGTGCATTTTGGCGGGAACAGGGCCGTTGCCGTGCGGGTATTATTTGCGTGGCAGGCGGGCAATTTATTCCTCGGCAGCCAGCTTTCATGGATTTTTCGGCCCTTTATCGGCTCACCCGATTTGCCGGTTGAATTTTTGCGCTCCAATGCCTTTCATGGCAATTTTTATGAATCGGTTGCTCATGCATTTCTTCAAATTATTAACCACTAACCCATCGACCTATGAACGACCAAACTCCTCCCCTGCCCCAGGCATCCCAAATTCCACCCGTCATTCCGGCTTATCCCGGTCTATTGGGCGCCGACCCGTCCGAACGCGCCGCCATTCCGAATGTCGTTGTTGCGATTGAGGCTATCCTGCGTCATCCACGCCGCATGATGTATCAACTCCGCCAGCCCGGCGCAGGAAACGTGATTGCGGGGATGTTGCTGGTCTCGATTATGTGCAGCCTCATCTATGGCATAGTCGTGGGAACATTTTCGGGCGGTACCCAACTATGGGCTGCGCCGGTCAAGATTGCCACCGGACTGGCGATTTCCGCGATCATTTGCCTGCCGAGCCTTTATATTTTTACTTGCCTGAGCGGTTCGCAGGCGCGGCTTATCGAAGTTTTCGGTTTGTTGGCGGGCCTGCTGATGCTGATGACCATTTTGCTCGTTGGCTTCGCACCGGTCGCGTGGATTTTTTCGCAATCCACGGAGTCACTCGCATGGATGGGCGCGCTGCATCTTGCCTTTTGGTTCACCGCCACTATTTTTGGCCTGCGTTTTATGAAAGCCGGTTTTGCCCATTCAAGCGCCCGTTCACAGGCTGGAATCAACACCTGGGTCATCATCTTTCTGCTGGTGGCGTTGCAAATGACCACCGCGTTGCGGCCCATCCTGGGCACCTCAACGAGCTACCTGCCCACGCAAAAGCAATTTTTTGTGAGTCACTGGATCAATTGTTTGACGCCTGTCGATGACGATTCAAAAACAGCAAAGGCGCATGAATGAGAACGGCGTTGCCAGGTGAACAGGCCATGGCTCATGAACGCCGTCTTCGTGGCCGCGTTAAATTGTTCACCTGGCTGTTTATCATCGGGCTTCTTTTGAGCGGTGCTTCGGCCATCCCCCTCAAAAGTGAGGCGGGGATATTGGCGAATTTCACGAGCCATGGGCCATCGGAAATCGCGCAATGGGTTTTTCGAGTTCAAGATGCCTTGAATGACACGGAAGCCCATCATCCCTTTCTCTTTTACGGCACGGACTGGCTGGCTTTTGGGCATTTTGTCATCGCCATCGCTTTCATTGGCGCCTTGCGTGATCCAGTGCGTAACCGGTGGCTGTTCGATTTTGGCTTGATCGCCTGTGCCCTGGTCATTCCCTATGCGCTGATTTTTGGAGAACTGCGGGGGATTCCTTTATGGTGGCGTCTCATCGACTGTTCTTTTGGTGTGATGGGAGCAGTGCCTCTCTGGTTATGCCGCAATTGGTCGGCTAAATTGGAAAAATACGGCCTCGTAAAAAGCTAGACAAATCCATCCCGCAGGCGCGTCATTAAAGAAACAATGTCGCGCGGCCAGGAAATCGAAAGGCTTTATGACGAACATGCCCAGTCCCTTTTTGCCTTTCTCCTGAATTTCACCCGTGACGAAGCGGACACCCGCGACCTGCTCCAGGAAATCTTTGTCAAAATCGCTCGCGAACCCGGACTGCTCGACAAGGCGCGGGACGAACGCGCCTTTCTTATTCGCCTGGCCCATAATGCGGCCATCGATTTGATCCGCCGCCGCGGCGCGCGCGAGAGGACCCGGGAAAATTTCGCCGCGGAAGTCTTCTCCCTCTTTGCGCCGGCCCCGGATTTGGACGAGCAATTGTTTTGCGATGCGCTCGCCGCCGCGCTTGCCGGCCTGCCAGAGGAGCAGCGCGCCGTCGTGCATCTCAAGTTTTGGGAGGGCTTGACGTTTGAGCGGATTGCGGAGGCGCTGGGCATCCCGCCAAACACCGCCGCCAGCCGCTATCGGTATGGATTAGACAAAATGCGCGAGCGGCTGCGTCCACTTTATGAAGAAGTCAAAAAGACAGATTGAAATGGATGAATTCGAACAACAGGTGAGCCGCCAGCCAATCCGGCAAATTCCCGCCGGATGGCGGGAAGAGATCATTGCCGCCGCTGCTGTCGCTCCGCGCCCCGCGCCCCGCGCTTCGTTCCTCTCAACTCTTAACTCTCGACTCTCAACTGTTCTCTGGCCTTGCCCGCAGGCATGGGCGGGGTTGGCGGCGGTTTGGGTGTTTATCTTCGCAGTGAATTTCTCGATGCAAGACAGGCCTCAGGCGGCCGCGGAAAAGATTCCGCCGCCTTCGCCGCAAATGGTCGCGGAATTGAAACAGCAACGATTGATGCTGGTGGAATTGATCGGCCCGACTAATGATGCCGAGCCGCCGAAATTCATCCCGTTGCCCCGCAGCGAGCGCGTCGAGTTTGTGATGGCGTGAACGCTAGAACATTAAAAAATTATAGTTGAAATTATCAGCGCGAACCGAATTCCGCGAGGTCTTGGAGAGTGCGGCGGCAAGCGAAGCGCGACGCCGCTTTGGAACGCCCATCGCTTAAGAAAATTGCGAACGAGTCGAAAGCGGTGTCACGGCCACCGCGCTCCCGGACGCTAGCGCGCTAGTCGGACAGCCCATGACAGTTTGGCGGCTGCAGAATTATTTAAACCGCTCCAGCAAGTAATTAAAATGAGCCGACTTATGTCGGCTGCTACAAAAATTTATGAATGAAGAACCCAAAAGTATCTGGAAGAAATCATGGGGAGGACTGCGCTGGCTGGTTGCCTGGATGATTTTGTTTGGGGCAACGTTTGCGATTGTCTTTGGGATTACAATAGTTGGCATGCATGGCTGGCGTGACTGGTTTGGCACTGGCGCGCTTAGTGGCATTGTCGGTGCCGTGGTCGCGACCGTTTTTGCGGGACTTTGGGCATTTATCCGCTGGCTGTGTTGCTGGAAAAATTTTCGCCGTTTCCTGTTCGTCTGCGCGTGTTTGGCCACGTTGATTGCGCTCGGTTACGCCGAGGAGGATTGGCGCGGCTGGCATGACTGGACAAAATTTAAACATCAATGGGAGGCCAAAGGCGAAAAATTTGACTGGGCCTCCGTGGTGCCGCCGACCGTGCCGGATGACGAAAATTTTGCCATGGCGCCGATCTGGGTGGAATCGATGAAAGCGAAGTTGGGGCCGCAGAATTCGCTGCAATGGTTTGGAAGTTATGCCGAGGATGGGCGCACCAATTTTGTGGACCGCTTAAACATGCCCGTGACCGAAAATTATGATGAATGGCCGACCAACGGCAATGGCGATTGGCGAAGGGCCACACTGACCGATTTAAAGGCGTGGCAAAGCTATTACCGGACATTGGCAGCCAGGACGAATATGTTTCCCGTGGCGCCGCAGCCGCAAACACCGGCGCAGGATGTCTTGCTGGCCCTGAGCAAATATGATTCGACCATTGAAGAACTGCGCCAGGCTGGTGAGCGACCCTATTCACGTTTTCCCTTGGACTACGATCGAGGCGACACTTGGGCAATCTTACTTCCGCATTTGGGGGAACTCAAAAAGTGCTCCCAGCTTTTGAAATTGCGTGCCGTCGCCGAACTGCAAAACGGCCAAAGCGATAAGGCGCTGGCGGATATAAAGCTGTCATTCAGGCTGATAGATTCGATTCGCTCTGAACCTTTTTTGATTTCGCATCTAGTCCGCATCGCCATGCTGCAAATCACCCTGCAACCCATTTATGAAGGGCTGGCGGAACACCAATGGTCAGACGCGCAACTGGCCGAACTGGATGCGGAGTTGGCAAAGCCGGATTTTCTGGCCGACTATCAGGTGGCCATGCGTGGCGAACGCGGTTTGGAGATCAGTGCGGTCGAAATATTTCAACATCCGACTCGCCGTAATATAAATGAACTTTTGGGCGACTCCGGCCAGGCATCATCGATCTTCATACTGCTGCTTTTTTATCATTCAATCCCCTCTGGCTGGATTTATCAAAATGAATTGCGCGTTTGCCGCTTTTCGGTGATGGAATATCTTCCGCTGGTCGATGAAACCAATAGGACCGTTTCTCCCTCCGCTGTTCGCGCCGCCGAGAATGCACTACACCGCGAATTGCGGCATCGCTCGCCGGAAAATTTTTTGGAACCCTGGCTGTTGCCTGATCTCAGCAACGCCGTAAAAAGATTCGCTTACGCGCAGGAATCCGCGGATCTGGCCCGCGTGGCCATCGCGCTGGAGCGTTACCGGCAGGAGACCGGCGTGTATCCGACGTCGCTGGACGTGTTAGCGCCGACCCTCATCGAAAAAGTTCCCCATGACATCGTCGGCGGCCAGCCGCTGCATTACGAGCGTACCAGCGATGGAAGATTTGTCCTATATTCCGTCGGCTGGAATGGAAGGGATGACGGCGGCGCGGTTGTTGTCACTAAAGGCTCTTCCGGGACGGTGAACATTGACCAGGGCGACTGGGTCTGGCGATATCCGGCGGCGAACGCCGAATGACGAAATCCTAAGTAGGAGACGAGGTGACGAGTCTCAAATTTTTGCGGTTTAAAATCTCAATTAGAGACTCCTCACGCCGTCTCCTGCTTTTAAGCGGACTGTTAGTTACTCATTTTGCATTCTTCTTTGCGCCCATTCGTGATATTACTCCCTCATGCAGATTACAAACCTGAATCCGGACACCGACATCGGCGCCAGCGGCTGGCTCGTTGAAGTGGATGAACACCGGATTTTGCTCGATGCCGGGATGCATCCCAAACGCGAGGGACGCGAGGCCCTGCCGATGTACGGCAAGGCCGGGCATCTGGACATCGACGCCATCGCCATCTCCCATTGTCATCACGATCACGTCGGCTCATTGCCGGTGGCCTGCCGGCGGTTTCCCCGGGCGCACGTGCTGATGACCGAGTTGAGCTACTTCATTGTCGAGCGGGTCCTGCACAATTCCGTGAACGTCATGGTCCGCCAGCGCGATGAATTGGGCATCCGCGAATATCCACTCTATTCGCACGACGAAGTGGACGACATTGCGCCGCAATTTCAGGGCTTCAAATACAACCGCGAGATCGAATGGGCGGCGTACTCGAAATCGCGCGCGGGGTTGCCTTCGCCCACGCTCGAATTTTTTGACGCCGGCCATACGCTCGGTTCGGCGGGCATCCTGGTCCGCGGCAAAAAAGAATCGATGTTCTATACCGGCGACGTTTGTTTTCACGACCAGACCATTTTGCGGGCGGCACGATTTGAAAATGTGAAGGCGGATGTCCTCCTCATGGAAACAACGCGGGGCAACCGCGAGACGCCGAAGGATTTCACCCGTGAAAAAGAGATCGAGCGGCTGGTCGCCGCCATTCATGAGGCGCAAAAGCGGAAGGGCTGCATCTTGATCCCGTCCTTCGCGCTGGGCCGCACGCAGGAGATGCTGGCGTTGCTGGCATTGCTGATGCGTGGGGGAAAATTGAAAGAGCAGCCCATTTACATCGGCGGGTTGGGCCGCGTTTTCACCGAAATCTACGATTTGGAGGCGCATCGCACGAATCGGCAAAACATGGACCTCCAATTGCACGAGGCGCTGCAATTGATCGTTTTGGAAAAGGGCCAGGCCGAAAAGATGAAGTTGAGCGGCGGAAAAATCTTTGTCATCACCGCCGGCATGATGAGCGAAAATACCGCCGCGCATGACCTGGCCGCGCGCATGATCGGCGACGAGCGGCAGAGCATTTTCTTTGTGGGTTATGCCGACCCGGATTCGCCGGCCGGTTGCGCTCCGCCAAACACGGCGAGACGTTCGTCTTCAGCCCGTCAGCCGGCCGGGTGACGCGCGAATGCGACTTGCAGGAGTTCGACCTGACCGCGCACGCGAACCGCGAAGAGCTGCTTGAGTTCGTCGGGCAGGTCTCGCCGCGCACAATCCTGTTGGGCCACGGCGACGACGCGGCCCGCCGTTGGTTTGAGGAACAGATCCGCGAACGCTGGCCGAAGATAAAAATTATCCAACCGCAACCCGGGGTCACGATCCCGGCTTAGCTGCCGCCAAAGCGGCAGCGGACGGTGATCTTTTACTGTGAAACAATGTTGCCGAGGTTGAAGATCGGCAAATACATGCAGATGACCATGCCGCCGACGATGATGCCCAGGATCACGATGAGAATCGGCTCGAGGAGTGACATCAACCCTGACAGGGTGGTTTCAATCTCATCGTCCAGGAAGTCCGAGACGCGCTCCAGCATGGTATCGATGTTACCGGTCTGCTCACCCGCGGTTAACATGCGGATGATCATGCTCGGGAAAACCGGGTGCTTTTGCAGCGCCTGCGAAATCCCTTCGCCGCGTTCGATATCGGATGAAGCCTGCTTGATGGCCTTTTCCAGAACCGTATTATCCACCGTTTGCGAAACGATTTGCAACACTTCCAAAATCGGCACGCCGCTGCGGACCAGCGAAGCAAGGGTGCGCGTAAACCGCGAGAGACAGATCTTATGGGCAATGGATCCAAAGATCGGGAGCTTGATGCGTTGCGTGTCCCAAAAATCGCGTCCCTTCGGCGTTTTAATGTAACGAAGCCAGGCCCAGATCAGGGCGACCACGACGGGAATGATGAAAATCAGGTAGGAGCGCAGGAAATGGCTCAAATTAATGAGGATCTGGGTGGGCGCGGGCAGTTTGGCGCCGAATCCATTATAGACGTCCTCAAACACCGGAATCACTTTTACCAAAAGAAAAATGGTGATGCCGATGGCCACCACGATGACGCCGATCGGATACATCATGGCGGATTTGACTTTCTTGCGGATTTTATCAGTGCTTTCGAGGTAAGTCGCCAGTCGCGCCAAAATCTCCGCCAGCAAACCGCCCTTCTCACCGGCGCCCACCATCGAGACATATAACCGGTTGAATGCCTTGGGATGTTTTTGCAAGGCCTCTGAAAAACTTTCACCGCTTTCGACGCGCGTGCAAATGTCCTTGACCGTGTCGCGCATGACTTTGTTCGGCGATTGGTCGGCTAGCGCCTGGAGTGATTGCACAATCGCGATACCCGCATCCACCATCGTTGCCAACTGGCGCGTGAAGACGACCAGGTCGGCCAACTTCACCCTGCCGCCTTTGGTCTTGCCCTTCTTGCCGACGCGTTCCTGAATGGAGAGCACCAGCAGGTTGCGATTGAGCAAGGCGGCGATCGCGGCCTGTTCGCTCGCGGCGTCGATCGCATTCCGGATTTCGCGTCCGGATACCGTCTCACGCGCGGTGTAAGTAAAAGATGGCATTGCCTTGTGCGGCCATCATAGAAAGAGTCATGCCAATATTGCAAGATATTTCAGAGCTTGTCTCCAAAACCCATTGGGAATGGATTTAACATAAAGGCGCAAGACAAAGCCTCGCGCAAACTCCTTGTTTCATTCTGAAGGCCCTTTGCGTGAGGCTGTTTTTCGCTCTTCATTTCCCCTAAACGCCCAACCCATTGAAAAATTTGTGTAAAATCTGCCGCTTGGGACTGTCCTAAAACTGGCCATGAGAGTGGAAATTGCATAACACATTGAATTTAAGCGTGTTGCACGTTTTGGATTTGTCAAAAAAAAGTATTGTCAAAAGCCGGGGATTTTTCTAACGTCGTTGCAATTGCACCACACGGTGCCGAGGTGAACTGTATTTGCCTCGCGGCGCGCAGGCGCGCTGACAGATAAACATAAACAAATAACAAAAAACAACATCGGAGGAACCAGATGAAGTTTAATAAATGGACAGTAGGTCTGGCGGCGATCGGAGTGGTCAGTCTCGCTTCGGCAGCTCGCGCGGACGAAAAAATGAGCCAGTTGCAAACTGCGCTCTCAAACACAACCATCAGCGGCTACGTTGATACCGCGGCACAATGGAACCCGGGAACGGATCAAAATGCGCATGGCGGCCCAAATATTCCCGCATATTCGTTTGCGAAAAATGACGGCTTTACCTTGAATGCCATCGACATCGCCATTGACCATCCCGAGGACGAAAGTCCATGGGCAGCCGGCTATCATGTCGAATTGATGTACGGCCCGGATGCCGCGCCTGCATCCACCGGGACTGCCGGCCCCGGCGCGTTGACCACGAATATCCGTCAGGCTTACCTGACTTTGCGCACGCCAGTTGGCAACAGCGGCATTGACTGGAAAGTCGGTGTCTGGGACACCATCATCGGTTACGAATCCACCAGCGATCCGTCAAACCCGAATTATACCCGTTCTTATGGTTATACGATTGAACCGACCACCCACACCGGTGTATTGGGGACATATAAAGTCAATGACAATATCAGCGTCCAGGCTGGTATTGCTGACGGTTCCAACGTCGGGCCTGGCCCGACGGCGGTAAACGGAACTTCGACCTTTGAAACCCAGAAGGCTTACTTGGGCGCGGTTGCTTTGACCGCTCCCAGTAGCTGGGGTTGGGCGAGTGGTGCCACATTGAATGCTGGCATCATTGACGAAGAAGATTCAACATTCGGTGGCGCTTCTCATCCTGCTGGTGTCACCAGCTATTATGTCGGTGCGACCGTTCCGACACCGGTGACCGCGTTGAAAACCGGCGCAGCCTTTGACTATGCGGCTGGACATGACGGTACAGGTGAAATCTGGGTGGCTGGCCTTTACGGCAGCTACCAGATCAACGACAAAACCTCGTTCAACCTGCGTGGTGAATATGGCCAGGGTGATACTGGTTTTTATACACTTGCAGCGCCGCATCCTCGCAACGACTTCGAAGAATTCACCGCAACGCTGCAGTACAACCTGTGGGCGAATGTGTTGAGCCGCGTGGAATTCCGTTGGGACCATGCCGAACACGGTACGCCATTCGGTATTGCGCCGACATCGGGTGCCGGCATCAAGAACAACGACTTCCTGCTCGCGCTTAACTTGATCTATCAGTTCTAATTTAATTAGAACCTCAGGCCCCTTCTGCGAAAGCGGAAGGGGTTTTTTGTTTGTAAACTTTGTGGTTGACGGCGTCTTGCCATGCATTAGAAATAAGCGGTGACTTTTTTTTACCGGGCAGTTTGTTTGAGTTTGTTGATTTATTTTGGCGAACTTATGTCGAGCCATGCCAACAGCATTGTCTTAAACCCGGTAGCCGATGCCTCGATTAGCCAAATAACCCCGGACATCACCCGGCTCAATGTGGGAACCAACGGCAAAGGGCAAAGCAGCCGGGCATTGGTGCAGTTTGATTTCAGCAGCATTCCGTCCAATGCCGTCATTTCTTCGGCGGCACTTACGGTGAGCGTCTCGAGCGTGCCACCTACGCCGGTGAATTCCATGTTCGATATGCGCACCGTGCAGGTGTCGTGGACGTCCAATAGCGTCACGTGGAATAATCGAACATCCTCCGCCACCTGGGCCGCTGCCGGCGGTGTGATCGGCTCGGATTTTTCGAGCCGCGTCAGCCAGACCAATTACTTTGGAAGCAGCGCCGGCAATTATACCTTTGTTTCGAATTCAAACCTGGTTGCCGATGTGCAAACCTGGTTGCAAAATCCCGGCACAAATTATGGCTGGGTGATGATCAGTGAATCCCAGGGCACTGCTTATACTGTGCGGGCAATTTCCTCCATCGAAGATACCGCTGGCACGCCACCTTCGTTGGCCATTCAATACACCGTGCCGGCCGCGCCGCCGACCATCACTCCGTCCTCTCCGGCCAATGGCGTTTTCCAATTCTCCTTCAATGCAGAATCCAACCGGACCTATGCAGTCCAATATATCGGTGGTTTTCCAGGAGTCAGCTGGAATACGCTAACGAATTTCAGCGCAGTGCCTACGGCAACCAATTTTGTAGTTACCGACTCATATACGGCCAGCAACCGCTTCTATCGCGTCCAAACCCCGTGATGGTGAGCCGTGATCATTCACCTTTTTCGGTTAGCCGGAAGATCCTGTTGTTTTAGAATTTCCGTCCGTTTTCGCTTTTCTTTTTCTGCGAATTTGCAATGCTTGCCCGCGCTAAAGGATTAGATTCATGAAAACATACTTAATTGCTCTTTTTGTTATTGCGCTGACCGGCGTTATGTTCGGCCAAAGCTATGTGGATTTCCGCAACAACACTGGCGAGAACATTTCCACCAATAATACCGTTGACCTCTACGGAAATTCGACTGGTCTGAGCGGCTCCGGGTTGACCTCCGGAAGCGGGACGGCGCCTCTAGCCTATTACTACGTTCTCTTGATGCAGCCCTATTCCGGCGGGTTAACCCAAGACCCTACGGCTTTGACCCTCTTAAGCACCGGCTGGTTGTTCACCGGGATCGGTGCTACCAATACTGTCAATGCAGGCCGGCTTGGCGGTGGTCCCGCCGCTTTGACTTTGGAAAATGACCCTGTCGGAAACGACAATCAATTTGTCGTGGCGGGGTGGTCAGCCAATCTCGCGGGCAATGGCCCGGCGGATGGCTAACGATATCGAATGATTTGAGCAGTGGTATTTGGACGACATCAGATGGCAATCCCGGTTATTTCGGAATTTCCGGTGTGGGAACCGGTAATGGTTCCGGAAACAGTGCCAGCCCCGAAGTGCTTTTTGGCGGCACTTCAGGAATTCAGTCCGGTTGGAATTTGGATTATGTCCCCGTTCCTGAACCCGCAGGGTTCGCCTTATTGGTTTTAGGCGTAACCTCACTGTTGTGGCTCCGCCGCTTAACTTAAGTTCTAATTTAATTAGGCTCTCAGGCCCCTTCCGCCAAAAACGGAAGGGGCTTATTGTTTTTGATACGTGCCCGAACGCGCTTGCGTCCTGGAGTGCGGTCCCGGCGTGCCGGGACCGCTTTACGTTCGCCGATAAGATGCCGTTTTGAAAACTCTGAATTTTTCTTTCCTGGAATACGCCTTCGTGAAAAGCGCCAGAGGACTGGACGCACTCCACAAGCTGGCGCAAAGTTTCATCGCGCCTCGACGAACGCTTGCGTTTTGGACTGCGGTCCCGGCGCGCCGGGACCGCTTTGCTTCCACCGATAGGAAGCGACATGCAACTCCCCAGCCCTTTTTTAAATTAAAAAATTAAAATTAAAATTTAAAACCTACCCAGCCCTCGCTACAATTTTGTCCCTGGATGCAATTCATCCGCGACATTTACGCCGCCAAAGCCACGGCCAAACAGCCGGTCATTTCCTTTGAATTTTTCCCGCCCAAAACCGATGAAGGCGTCCGCAACCTTCTCGACAGGCACATTCCAGCATTGTGCGAGGCGAAACCGGACTATTGCTCGGTGACTTATGGCGCCGGCGGCAGCACGCGCGACAAGACCCTGGCCATCGTGGACTCCATCCAGCGCCAGCATGGCCTGACCGCGTTGGCGCACCTCACCTGTACCCAACACACGCAGGACGAAGTCCGCGGCGTCCTGGACAAGATCCGCGCGCTGGGTTGCAAAAATATCCTGGCTTTGCGCGGCGACCCGCCCGGCGGCGCTGAATTCCAAAAGACGCCCGGTGGATTTGAATTTGCGGCGGAACTGGTGAAATTCATCCGCCAACAAAACGGATTTTCCATCGGCGTGGCCGGGTTTCCCGAAGGACATATCGCCAACAAAATCGGCAAGCATGACGACTGGAAACATTTGAAAGAGAAAGTCGATGCCGGGGCGGACTTTGTTCTCACGCAATTATTTTTCGACAACGCGGATTTCTATGAGTTCCGGGACCACGTGGCGGGGAAGCTGGGCGTTCGCGTGCCGCTGGTTCCGGGGATCGTCCCCATTTTGAGCGCGACGCAGATCACAAAATTCACGCAGCTTTGCGGCTCAAAAATCCCGCCGCCGCTCCGGGAAAAACTGCAGGCGCTCGGTGACAATGACGAGGCCGCCGCGGATTTCGGCATCAAGTACGCCACGCGGCAATGCGAAGATTTATTGCGCGCCGGCGTCCCCGGCCTCCATTTCTACACGTTGAACAAATCACATTCAACCGTCCAGGTCTTGAAGAATCTGGGACTGGCTTAAAACAAATTGTTCGCCATGATACCCAGCACGCTCAAGGGGCCTTGGTCTTCCAAACCATCGGCGGCATTGTCCAGTTTTTGCAGCGACAGCTTGGCGTTTTTGTAGAACTCCTGGTCGTTGACCAGCTTGCCCACCGTGCCCTGGCCGCCGTTGATCTTCAGCAGGATTTGATCGAGGTTCGTCATCGAAGCGGTGGTCGAAGTGTAAAGCGTGTCATCCGTCACCAGTTTGCCGATCGTCCCCTGCCCGTTGGTGATGCCGCCGAGGATGCCCTGCGCCTGGGCCACCGTCACCTGCAGATTAGTCACGGTGCTCATCGCTGAATTGTAAAGCGACTGGTCGTAAATCAATTTCCCCACCGTGCCCTGGCCGCTGGCAATCTGGCCGGTGATATTATCAATATTGGTGATGGTGCTGCTCAAATTGCCGCTGTTCTCCTTGACGAAATCCATCAGCGGCCCGATCAAGTCCTGGATTTTTTGGCCGCTGAAACTGCGGCCGAAATTTTCAATGCCCGTGGCGGCGTCGTTCAGCTTGGCCATGACGGCATTCAGGTCCGGCTGTTCCACGGATTGCAGCATGGCGCCATCCACCGCCTGGGGCGCGTCCGGCGTGCCGAAATCGATGGAGACAAAATTTTGGCCCATCAGGCCGGTAAATTTTATCGTCGCCGTGCTGTCCGTCTTTACCTGGACGCCGTTGTGGATCTTGATCGTCACGCGGACTTTATTGTCGGCGCCATCCAGGGCGATCTTGTCAACCTTGCCGATCTCCACGCCGGCCATTTTGGCGCTGTCGCCCACCTTCAAATCCTGCACGGTGTCGAACAGCGCGTTGACGTGATAGCCGCCTTGAAAAAGTTCGAGGCCGCCGAGGGTTTCCACCAGGACCACCGCCGCTATGATGACGATGACCACAAAGAAGCCGAGCTTGGTTTCGAGTGAATTTTTCATAACTTTATTTCTTTTGATGTTTAAAATCCGCGTTCAGAAATTTTTGGACAACCGGATCGTTGAAATTTTTGATCTCCTCGGGCGTCCCGATCTTCAGGATTTGGCCCTCGGCGATGACGGCAATACGGTTGGCGATCCCGAACGCCAGGTCGCGGTCATGCGAAACGACCAGCGACGTGACATGAATGCGCTCCTGCAATTTCAAGATTTCCTCGCCGACCATCACTGAGGAGAGCGGGTCCAGTTCGCTGGTCGGCTCGTCGTAGAGGATCAATTGCGGCTCCACCACGAGCGCGCGGGCCATGGCCGCGCGCTTTTTCATGCCGCCGGAAAGTTCCCCGGGCATTTTATTGATGGCATCCGCCAGGCCGACGTCCTGCAGTTTTTCCGAAACAATTTTTTCGATCTCTTCCGGCGATTTCAGCCGGTGTTCGGCCAAATACAGCCCCACGTTTTCCCCGACGGTCAGGGAGTTCAACAGCGCGCCGGATTGAAAGACCATGGCCGCGCGATATTTCGCGGCGATCTCCTCCGGCTGCACCTCTTCTCCGTTGATGCGGATTTCACCCGCGTCCGGCAACTCGAGGCCGATCAGGTGCTTCAGCAAGACGCTCTTGCCGCTGCCGCTCGGGCCCATGATCACAAAGATTTCCCCGGCCTGGACGTCAAAATCGATGCCTTTAAGCACCTCCTGGCCGTTAAAACTCTTGCGCAACCCGCGTACTTGCAGGCTCACACCCGAATGGTTGTTGGCGGTTTCGTTCATTTCAAAAGTATCCGGGTCAGGATATAGTCAAACAGGACGATGAGAACGATCGAATTGACGACGGCTTTGGTCACCGATCGCCCAATGCCGCGGGGGCCGCCGATGGTCACCAGGCCCTGGTGACAGGAGACGATTCCGATGATGAGGGCGAAACAAAAACTCTTAAACACGCCGTTGACCACGTCCTTAACCTCGACGACGTTTCGCAGATCCGCAAAAAATCCCTGGTAGGAAATGCCGATGTGGGTGTTCACCGCCGCCACCACCGCGCCGCCGAACCAGCCGACGAGGATGGAGATAACCACCAGCATCGGCAGCGCAATGGCGATGGCCACCATCCGAGGCAGCACCAGATAGTGGATCGGATTGATGTTCATGGTCCGCAATGCGTCGATCTCCTGATAAACGCGCATCGACCCGATTTCCGCCGCCATGGCCGAGCCGATGCGTCCGGCGATCAAAATGGCCATCATGATGGGGGCCAGTTCGCGGGCATGAGCGTAGCCCACGATGCCGCCCAGGTAACTGGTCAAACCTTTGTCCGCCATGAACGGGCCGATTTGCAGCGACAAGACCCCGCCGATAAAAAATGAAAGGATGCAAACCATCAACAGGCTCGCATTGCCGATCTCGAAAAACTGGTCGTAGATCTTCTGCCGCTGCCGCCACGATAACGGCAGCGCCAGCAGCGTGCGCCAGAACAGCAGCACCATTTCACCGATATTTTCAAACATAACGTTTCAAAGGCAAAAGGTAGAATGAAGTCGGCGGAATTACCAGCCGACTTGCAATTTAGATCTTTCCACTGGGATATAAAACAATCGCAGGGTCTTCCCTTGCGCAGTGGAGTGATACTGGAAAAGGCCAAACAGGAACGACACGCGGCAGGTCCCCGGCGCGGTGTCCCGGCGGTACAGGTTCCACAAGAGCGACTGGCTGCGCGCGCCTGTTTTCACGTTATCCTGGGCGCGCCAAAACGACCATAACGGCGACCAGTCTCTTTCGATGTACGGGTTGTCCGGCAGCATGCTTTCAACCGGCGCGATCACTTGCAGCCGGCTGTTACCGTCGAAGTCGCGGTGATAAACAAAGAACGGCCACAGATCCACCCGCCTTTTTTGTTTCCCCGTCTCAGTGTTCCCATCCGTCGTGTTTTGATACAGGAAAAAAAAGATGCGCGTGCGGCGCCGGTCCAGCGGCGCGGCGTGGACGGCGTTGAATTTATAGACCGGCCATAGGTAAAAATTATCCACCATAGCGTCATTATGCGCGCGGCCGAACAGCGGGAACACTCGCGTGGCCGTCTTGCCTGGTCCGCGCGCGACCACGACGATCGGCCAGGGCATTTGCCACTCGCGATATTTTTTGCCGCGATCATCGATCCACATAAAAAGTGGCAAAACCACGGACGTCGAATCGCGTTGCGGCGAGCGTTGCAGAAAATAAAACGGAAAGTCCGCCCGGATTTTTTCCGGGTCGTCCGTGCCGATGCCGTTGTTCTGCCGCAGATAGAACGGCCAGAGCACAAACAGGTGGTCGTGCCCGCCATTGGTTGAGACGTCGCCCCAATGGTTCGTCTGCAACGTCACCACCTTATGTTCCGCGCCAACCACCGGCCAGAACTGCCAGCCATGCATTCCGTCCCCGTGCCGCACATTGAAAAATGGATAAAGATAATTGTCATTGACCACGTCTCTCTTCCGGGTTTCGCCATAGATCGGGAACATGACAAAGGAAATATCGTCCCGGAACAGCCGCTCTTTGAGATGGCCGTAAAATGGAACCAGGGCGGTGTAGTTGTCATTCGTTAACGGCGAACGTTGTTGGAAATAAATCGGAAAAATTGTGAAACGCCGGGCGTCTTGAAACCCATTTGGGTCCTTGCCCCCCGCAAAAGAAAATAACTCGATGAATTGCCAGCGATATTCGGTCCCGTACCGCCGGTAAGTAATGAGGGGATATAAAAGATAATCATCCTGGACCATGTCCACCGATGGATCGGTGACATGGGAATATATCGGCGGCAAAGCCCAAATCCGTTCCGAGTCGCTTTGTTGGTTATAATACAGCGGTCCGAGCACTTCAGTGCGGTGACCCGGGGCAAGGGTCAATTGGAAACTGTCATACAGCGGTCCCGCATGAAAATCATCCTGTCCCAACGCCGAAAAGCAGAAACAGGTGCAAAAGGCCGGCAAAAATCCAAAAATAATCCCCAGGCACAATGCAGGAAAAGCAGAAAGAAACTTTCTTTCACTTCCACATATTCGCTTTTTTTGAGTAAATTTCAAGATACTTTCGTTAACGTTATTGAAAACCGTTTATTACCAAAATCAAGCGCTTTTGGCTTAGGTTTAACATTGAAAGTAATAAATGATTGTTGACTTCCATATAATTTTTAACTATTTTAACCATACTTGAGGTTTTTACCTCGGTTCCTCCTGACCCGGTGTCGGCGGTTTGTCGGCACTGGGTTTTTCTATTAACGGATACCATCGCCCAATTAAATTCAGTACTGCGGGCAAAAATGTCAATCCAGCGACCATGCATGCGGCAATTCCCACCGACATCACGCATCCCAAACTGTGAATGCCGCGATGCTGGGCAAGAATCAAACTGCCGAATCCCGCCACTGCCGTCAATCCTGACACGAGCACCGCCTTTCCGGTGCTGCGTGAAAAAATTCCCGGCGTACGCTCCTCGGCAAATCGATTGAGCACTTGTATGCCATTGGTGACACCAATGCCGATGACTAATGGCAGGGTCATGATATTTGCCAGGTTGAACGGAATACCCGTCACTCCCATCAGCCCCGCCAGCCACAGGGTGCCAATGGCGACTGGCAACAGCGCCAAAATGACCGCCAGGATGCTTCGGAAATGGACCAGCACCATGATCGCAATCGCCATCAACGAATACCACGCTGCCTGCACGTAACTATTTTTGAGCAATGTTTCGTATTCCAACAATTGCACGGGCGTGCCCGTGACGTTTGGATCAATCGTCCGCAAATCGGCGACAAATTTTTCCTGATTGTCGCGCTGCCAGACGTCGTCTTTGGGGAAAACTTGCAATAAAAATTTTCCGCTTTGACCGATGAATTGGTCCCGCAACGCCGGCGGCAAATCATCCGGAACCAATGGCGACGTCGTATTTTGGTCCTGAAGCGATGCAAAGGTATCGCGGACGTCATTAAACAGGGCCTGTTGAAATTCCGCCAGCTTGGTTGCGTGTTCCGCCAAAGCGGCATTGTCGCCGGCCAGCATGGCCTTGCGCAAATTTTCAATGGCCTGCCGCAGCGAGACGAGTTGCGCCGCCAGCACCGGGTCATTCGTGCCGACCTGGTCCAACGCCATCCCGCAGTAGCCGCTCAGGGAATAAAGCGTCGCGCTCAAATTGTTGATATCTACCGGTTTCATGTCCGGCGGGCTGAAATGCAGCGGCGCCACTTCATTCTTGATTTCCTGGATGAGGCCCAATTTTTTCACCTGATTTTGCGGGAGAAAATCTTCAAGAATCTCGGCCGACGGTTCGATCTCGGCCACCGTCGGCAGCTTTTGGATTCGCGGCTCGAGGGAAATGGCCTGTTGCAGGTTGGTGGCAACAATGGCGCCCGAGAGCACCGATCTCCCCGCCGAATTGATGAGTTTATGTATGAATATGACCGAGGTCAGGTGGGGGCTTTGCATTTGGACCAGGTTATAATCAAATCCTGGCTTGCCCCGCCAGATCTCAGTGCCCGCCAAAGAGCTCAGCGCCAGGACCACGGCGATCACCGCAATCGGACGGCTCAACCAGATGTTTTCGATGTGCGCGCGCGTCAGATCTTCCTTCATATGACGGTCAATGGCGTTTTGGCGCCCGCGCATCAACAGCGCCGGCAGCGTCGTCATCATCGGCACCAGGCAAAGCAGCAATCCGCCGCCGCAAATAATCCCCATTTCCTGGATGCCTTTGAAATGGGTGAAAGCCATGGCAAAGAACGCCACTGCCGTGGTCAGCGCCCCGGTGAAAATGCCTTGCCCGGTATAGACCATGGCCGTGGTCAGCGCCGCCGCGCTCTTATTTCCCTTGCGCAATTCTTCTTCAAACCGGGTGATCAGATGGACGCCGAAATCAATCGCCAGCCCGATCAGCATCGGCGCGAACGTTATGGTCAGAATGTTCAAATGCCCGACCGCCAGCGTGGTAAAGGCCATGGTGTAACCCAGCCCGATGATCAGGCAAAGGGTCGCCTTTACCGGACGTCCGGTTTCATTGTATCCGTAAATAAAAATCAACGCGCAGAGGAACAACGATACGATCGTCGCCTTGGTCATGTCCTTTTGAGATTGGATCATTTCGTCATAATCCAGCACCGGCTCGCCGGTGAGGCCTACGTTGAGCCCTTGCACTTCGTCTTGCGTTTGCGCCATCAGCCGCCGTAATTTTATGATCGCATCGCCGGTCAAATCGTCTGTCGGCGCATGGGTCGTGAGTAGAAACATCCGTCCATGATCGGCGGTGATATAGACATCGGTGACATCCGTCGATCCAAACAGCGAGGCAACGCCCGGGGACGGGGGCTTTCCCGGCATTTGCAAAGCAGCGGTGGCCTGGGTCAAGATATGCTCCAGCACTGGCAGTGCCTGGAGCATTGATTCAGTCTGCGTACTTGCTCCTCCGGATGCCGTCCGGAAATCCGTATTGATCTGCTCGAAAAAAGTGCTGAGATTGGTCGTTTGTTGAAATTGCCGGATAAAGGGCATGTCTCCCCGCAAGGCGTCTTCGATATTGGTCAGGTCATCGTCGGACGCGAAAAATAAAGCCTTGGTGCCCGCCGCCGGCAAATCCTGCTGGTAGAAAATGTCGCGAAACAAATTGGTTTCCGGCGCCATTTTGGCCGCCAGCCGTTCGATAAATTGCCGGTTCTTTTCCGTGTTATCGCTCTCCGCGACCACGACCAAATCGTTTCCCTGTTGCGGAAATTCCTTTTGCAATTCGAGGAAGTTCCGCTCGTACTTCAAATTGTGGCCCACCAGGTCGTCGCGGTCGGTGTCGAACTGCAAAAAATGGACCGTGATCAGAATGCTCGCGAACAGCAGGAGGACTTGGGGCCACACAAACCAGCCCGGATGACGGATCGTCGCGGCCGCCAGAGCGCCGAGTGACCGCGCCAGGAGAGAATCGCCGGTGAGTGGCTTCATGCGTCGGGAAATTCCGCGTTGGAAAAAACTTCTTTCACGTCGTCATGGTCCTCTAAGGAGTCGATCAGTTTGCCGGCTGCTCCCGCTGCCGCCGCGTTGGCCAGGGGAACGGTGACGGCGGGCAGCGAAGTGATTTCCGCGGCTTCAGGCTTGATTCCCGCACGCTCCATTTTTTGGTGCACCGCCTCAAACATCGCCGGTTCCGTCAAAATTTCAAATCCTTGTTCGTCGGTTTTAAAGTCCTCCGCCCCGGCTTCGAGCGCTAATTCCATCAATTTTTCCTCCGAAGCCGCCTCCCGCGAGACGATAATCTGGCCTTTCCGGTGAAACAACCGGCTGACCGAACCCGCCGTGGCAATCGACCCCCCGTTTTTAGTGACGAGACTCCGGATTTCCGCCGCGGTGCGGTTGCGATTGTCGGTGCTGATCTCCACCAACAGCGCCACCCCGTGCGGCGCGTAGATTTCATAGGTCAAATCTTCAAAATTCGCGCCTTCCCCACCGCCGGCGCCTTTCTTGATGGCCCGATCGATATTATCCGCGGGCATGTTGACCGAACGGCATTTGAGCAACACCATGCGCAGCCGCGGATTCATTTCCGGATCACCCCCGCCGGTCTTGGCGATCATGGTGATTTCCCGCGCAAGCTTGGAAAAAATTTTCCCGCGCTTCGCATCCACCACCGCCTTGAGGCGTTTGACCTTCGCCCATTTATTGTGACCGGCCATGGGTCAGTGTGTTTCCGCCTCGACGTGTACCGCCGTGCCGTAGCAAAGCACTTCCGTGATGCCCGGGGCGATTTCGGTGGCATCGTACCGCACGCCGATAACGGCGTTCGCGCCGAGTTCGCCGGCATGGGTTAGCATTAGGTTGAAGGTGTCTTCGCGGGCGCGCTCGCATAGGCTGGTGTAGAGCGATATGTTCCCGCCGAAGATGCTTTGGATGCTCGCCCCGATATTGCCGACGACCGAACGCGAACGCACAATGATGCCGCGCACCACGCCGAACGATTTCGTCACGCGATAACCCGGCAGCTCGAAGGTTGTTGTTGTCAATGGATGTGTCAGGCTCATAGTCAGGGAATTGAACACCAGCCGGGCGAACGGCAAAAGCCAAAAATCCTACGGCGAAAGGAACGAAAACAGCCGCAGGTTCCGCAACACGCCGAAAAGCACGAGGACGAGCAAATACCACCATGCAAAATTCGCCGGCCAATGAGGTTTCACCCGGGGATTTTTCATTTTTTGGAGAAGAAGCCACGCGCCCCAAATCGCGCCTCCCGCCAGTGAAACCACAAAGAGCGCATTGTCGTGCAAGGCGGTTTGAAACCGGCCATGCAGCAAGGCGTACATGGCGCGCGTGCCTCCGCAACCGGGGCAGTTCCATCCCGTCACTTGATGAAACAAGCACGTCGGATAAAAACCATGAGTGCTCGGATTGAAAAAATAAATAAAGGCCAGCCCGCAACCGATGACAAATGCGGAGACAGCCCCCGCAAATAGCGCCAGGGGCGCCGCGGGTGCGCCGGCTTTAATTTTCGGCGGAACAGCTTGTGGCTCGGCACGGGTCATTGCATCAAGTGATTATAGTACGAGTAATGAAAGCGCCCGTTGGCGATGAGATAAATCAGCACGATGAAGGCGATAATCAGGCCCAGGACCGAAAGCACCAGCCCCACAATCGCCACGCTGCGGCCTTCATAACGTTCAGGATTCTGGTTGATTTGCGTAAGACCGATCAGTGAAAAAATGATTCCCAACGGGGCAAATAACAACCGGCAACAGCAGAGGAAAGACAAAACCCCGAAAACCAGCCCCAGGAGGGCGTTCCCGTTGATCTTGCGGGGCGAAGCGGCCGCCAGCGGGGGAATCGGCGTCGGGATTGGCGGCGGGACTTGTGCCGGGAAATAACTCGCGAATTCCGGGAACTGGCCGAGCGGCTTCCATGCGGCCGCCCCCTCGGCCAGCGTATGGGTCTGCGCATTGGCGCGGCCTTCGGCAATCCATTGCTTGATCTGGTCGGCCGTGATCGGACCATAAACCCGTCCATCTGCTCCCACGATTTTATACATGGCAATTATTCTTTCTCAGGCGTTGGAAGCCCAACATCCGCGCAAACACCGCGTTTGGCGTGCGAGAGGAAATCTAGCAGAACTTTCGACGGCGCGCTGCAATATTTTTTTTGCCCTTCGGCCAGCGCATTCTGGATGGTTTCCCCGCCGCGGAACAGCCATCGGTAAAGCTGCTTGAGTTCCATCCGCTCTCCCGCTGAAAAATTCGCCCGCCGCAGGCCGACCACATTCAGGCCGCACATCTCGTTCACTCCCAGCGCCACGCAAAATGGCGGCAGGTCTTTGCTGATGGCCGATCCGCCCTGCATCATCGCCAGCGTCCCCACTCTGCAGAACTGGTGCACCAGGCAATTGCCGGAAATGAACGCCCGGTCCTGCACCACCGCGTGTCCTCCCAGCAACGCCCCGTTCGCCATGATCACGTTATCGCCCACCACGCAGTTGTGCGCCACGTGCGCATGCGCCATTACAAAATTGTTCGAACCGATGATGGTTTCGGCGTCCGTTTTTGTCGAGCGATGCACCGTGACATGCTCGCGAAAAACATTGCCCTCGCCAATCCGCAGGCGCGTCGGTTCGTTTTTGTATTTCAGGTCCTGTGGCGCATCGCCAATGACACAGCCCGCGTGAAAGACATTTTTCGCGCCGATGTGCGTCTGGCCCGTCAAATAAACGTGCGGCCCCACCACGCAATCAGCCTCCAATTCCACGCCCTCATCGATCACGGCAAAAGGCCCGACGCGGACGGTGGCGTCGAGTTTTGCCTTAGGATGAATGATTGCGGTCGGATGAATCACGGAATTAAGGTGGCGAAATCGTTTTGATTGCCAAGTTCAAAAACAACAACCCTCTAACTGAAAAGTCCGCCCCGTTTTCTCCAGGAAAATATTTTTCCCAATTCCTTTGCGGCCTTTGTGTTCTTTGCGTGAGATTAAACAGCTCCAGCTAAGGATTTGCGCTCATACTCCCCGCAAAATTGTCAGCGTCATCCGTGCTCCCGCTGCCCTTGTATTTGGCGATTTCGGGATACGGAAACAGCGGCCGGGTCCGGCCATTTTGTCCCCGGTTGATGAGCTTTCCCGGCGCCACTCCGTCTTCCACCCAATGAATGATCGCATCCTGGTCATGCACCACGCCACCCATGCCGTGCCCTGCGCCCGGAATCAAAAATAACCGCGCGAACTGCATTGCCTGGTCGCGGCCACCCATCTGCTGCATCACGCGTTTGTAGTAGTCAATGGTGCCTTCAGTCATGATCAGTTGGTCAGCCGTGCCATGCAGGATGATGATCTTTCCGCCGTGATCGCGGAACCTGGACAGGTCGGGGTTATCGGTCCCGAAAACATCGCCATATTCCTCCACGGATTGTTTGAATAACAAATAAAATCCTTCGGGTGTCAATGAAGCCGCGCTCCACTTGGGGTCCTGAACCAAAAAGTAACGCACAAAGTCCATGGCAATAGGAAATGGCATCCGTCCGGCGAGCCAGGAGAGGTCGGCCCCGCGCGACAGGCCGTACCAGAGGAAAGTCCCGTCTTGTGCCCGCGGCCCCGCCCAAATTTTTCGAATCACATCCGCATCGGCTTCGGTAAACGTGCTGCTGCCCACTTGAGTGCCTGCCAGCGCCTGGGGATCGTAGGTGCAACTCGAGGGGTCCTCAATCAAGCCATCAGCGGCGCCATCCTGCCCGCCGCAGGCGGCAATTGCGGCAGCGGTAGCAGCCCGAAGTTTTGCGCTCGACACGAAGTTGCTGCTGGAGGACATGACCACATAAGGCCATAACTCAGCCAGGACGAATTTAGACCAGTTGATCGCCGGGCAACCGGAGACAATGCCATCGTAGTCTTCGGGATAACGCTGGGCCTCCATCAAGCCCTGGCGGCCACCGGTCGAAAACCCCACGAAATAGGAATAGCGCGGCGCTTTGCCGTAGAAGGCTTTCGTCAACGCCTTGCCCACGACCGTCATATCATGAATACCGAGATACGCATTGTCTTCAACGGATTGCCAATTCAGCCGGCCATCGGCGTCGAGGGCAAAGCTGCCGCTCATGCCTGCGTGGCCGGTGTCCGTAGCGCCTGCCGCGTAACCCAAACGCAATGGCCCGCCCAATCCGGACGCGCTGCCCCCTGAAAATCCCCCTCCACCCGTTCCCTCAAACCTGCCGTTCCATCCTTTCATGGGCAGCGCAATAAACACCTTCACCTGGTCGCCGGACGGAGGATGCGTCACGGTGGCAGTGACCCGGCAGGAGTTGTCCTCAGCGTTCAGAATAGCCGAATCAATGATCGTATTCGGAATTGAAACATTGGTCAGGCTCTCGCAGGTGCATACCGGCGCGCTGTCCGGAAAGATTGGCTTTGGCGGAGTCTCGGTCTGCGCAATCGCAAAAGCGGTCGAGAGCGCGAGCAGGAGCAGGGCTATTTCGCTTCGAGGCCACGAAGCCCGGTAAGTTAGTCGCGTCATAAATGTTTTGACGCTAAAGTGAAGCTGAAGGGACTAGAATGTCAATCCGTCACGCCGCAAAATATCCCAGTTCGCGCAACGATACATAATCCTTGGGCCGCTCCGCCGTGGCGCGTCCGATGATGATGTGGTCCAGCACTTCGATCTTCAAAAACTGCCCCGCCCGGATCAAATCGCGCGTCACTTTGATGTCCGCTTCGCTCGGAGTCGGGTCGCCGCTCGGATGATTATGCGCCAGGACAATGGCGGCAGCATTGTCGGAGATGGCGTGCTTGAACACCTCGCGCGGATGCACCAGCAGCGTATCGAGCGTGCCGCAGATGAATTTAGCCACGCGGATCAACCGATGCCGCGTATTGAGCATCAATACCTGCAGCGTTTCGACATTCCTGTCCAGATTTTCAGCGCGGAGCAACGCAACCACGTTGTCCGGATTGTCCAGCACCGGCGATTCCATCTGGAGTTCGAGCGCCATTTTCCGCGCCAGCGCAAAGGCCGCCACGAGCGTTACCGCCTTGTCGCGCCCAATCCCGCGGACCCGTTGCAGGTCCACCACCGACGCCCGGGCGAGCAAATTCAGCGTGCCAAACTCTTGCAATAATTGCCCCCCGATAACGACGGCATTCGCGCCTTTCAATCCCGTCCGCAGCAAAATGGCGATCAATTCCGCGTCGTTCAATTTATCCGCGCCCAAAGCGGCCAGCCGTTCGCGCGGTCGCTGGTTGGCGGGCTGGTCTTTGAGCCGCATTCCTTCTGACATGATGGTTTACCATTTACGATTTACGAACTACGATTGAAAGCGAAATTTCAACCCAATGTTGATGACCCCATCACCCTTTGAACAGAAGCGCGGCTCTGTAAGCCGCGGCATGCTGGATTCTTCGGGGCCGATGCAGATCACAGACCCGCGCTCGGATGAGCCTGCCGCATTCTTTCGGGCGTTCAATCCACGCAAATCGCCCTCTTGCTGTCCCCTCTCCGCGTCGCGAGTCTGCGAGCGATGGGGAGAGGGTCAGGGTGAGGTGTCCGTTTTCTTCATTCTTCATTCTTCATTCTTCATTCTTAATTTTGCATTTTGCATTCTGCATTCTGCATTCTTCATTCCCCTATGGACGCCACCCTTCTGACCAAGTCCCAGCAGCGCGCAGTCGCCGCACGCGGGAACGTGCTCGTCATCGCGGGCGCCGGCACCGGCAAGACCCACACCCTCATCGAACGCTGCGTGGACTTGGTCCGCAACGAAGCCGTCCCGCTCGACGAAATCCTGATCGTCACCTTCACCGAGGCCGCCGCGACCGAGATGAAGCGCCGCCTCCGCGCCGCGCTCGAAAACTTTCCCGACCCGCACACCGCCGGGCAACTGGCCCTGTTCGACGCCGCGCCCATCGGCACCTTGCACGGTTTTTGTTTCAAATTGGTGCGCGAACATTTTCACGAACTGGGCCTCGACCCCCAACTCGCCGTGCTCGATGAAGCCCAAACCCGCCTGCTGGCCGATGAAACGCTGGAGGCGCTGTTCGACGCCCATTACGAAAAGCAGGATGAATTTTCGCTCGCCGCGCAGGACTTGATCAAAGTGTATGGCGGCGGACGGGATGAAAAGATCCGCGCCCTGGTTTTGCGCCTCCACCATTACATCCAGACGCGGGCCGACGCGGTGGATTGGCTGGCGCGGCATCTCGAGGAGTTCACTTCCGCTGAGCCGGTCCAATGGCGGCAATGGTTTGTTGAAGCCACCGTGGATTGGCGGACTGAATGGATGCCCGTGCTGGTCCACCTCAAGAAAGAAAATTCAAAAGCAGACGAATGTTTCCAGATCCTGATGGGTTCAACGGAATCCTTTCAACCAATCCTCGCCGTTGACGGCAAAGAAAATTATCCGTCCGGAAAATACACCGCCCTGCGCAAACCCCTCGAAAAGTTTTTCGAAGAAGCAAAATTTTTAAATTCACTGGCGGGCGCCAAAGCAAATGATCCTTTGGCCGAAGACTGGAATTGGGTCCGCCACCACATGAAAACACTCTTGCGGCTGGCGGCGGAATTTGCCGAAAACTTTTCCGCGCGCAAACGCGCAGACGGGCTGTTGGATTTTCACGACCTCGAACAGTTCGCGCTAAAACTGCTGTGGGATTCCCAGGCCGCCCGCCCGGCGAAAACCGCGGAATTTTGGCGCCGGAAATTACGTTTCGTCTTTGTGGATGAATATCAGGACATCAACGCCGCGCAGGACCAGATCCTCTACGCCCTCTCGCGCCAGGGCCAGGACGCGAACCGGTTTCTCGTCGGCGATGTCAAGCAAAGCATCTACCGTTTTCGACTGGCGGACCCGAAAATCTTTCGGGATTACGCGCGGGATTGGCACGGTAAAAACGGGCAAACGATAGCGCTGACGGAGAATTTCCGCAGCCGTGAATCGTTGCTGAACTTCGTAAACTCATTCTTTGCGCCTTTGATGCGGGGTGATCTGGGCGGCGTCGATTATGACGAGGCTGCCCGGTTGAAATTTGGCTCGCCTGAAACCCGGACCGCGCTCAAAGAAGACGCCGTCCCGCGAACGGAGTTGTTATTGCGCCAAAAAACCGGGCGCGATGACTCTTCGGGTGGTGACGAAGATCTGGCCGATTTGGAGGAGTCGGAAAAGGAAGCCAGAATGCTCGCGCTGCGGTTGATTGAATTGCGGAAGTCATCGCATCAGGTTTGGGACGAAAAGGCAAAAGCATTCCGCGCCGCGGATTGGCGTGACATGGCGATTTTGCTGCGGTCACCGTCGGGCAAGGCGGAAATCTTCGCGAAACAATTCGCCCTCGTCGGCGTGCCGTTACTCGTCGAGCGCGGCGGATTTTACAACAGCAGCGAAATCGCGGACTTGTTGAGCCTGTTGCGATTGCTCGACAACCCCCTGCAAGACGTCCCGCTCATCGCCGTGTTGCGGTCTCCCCTCGTCGGATGTTCGTTGGATGAACTCGCGGAAATCCGCCTTTTGGGCGAAGGAAAGTTTTGGTTCGCCCTGAACCAGGTCCGCTCCCGGCCCATTGCCGCTGAAACGAAACGAAAAGCCGGAAAATTTCTCAACCGATTTTCGCGCTGGCGAAAAACCGTGAAGCAGATGTCATTGTCTCAATGTCTGGAAGACGTTCTCGTGGAAACGCATTACGATGATTGGCTGCTCTCGCGTCCGCGCGGCAGGCAGCAACGCGCCAACGTTCGCCGTTTTCTGGACCTGGCCGGAAAGTTCGATGAGTTTCAGCGGCAGGGACTTTACCGTTTTTTGAAATTCGTGGACGCTCAACGCGAAATCGAGGCCGAGCCTGAAGTCGCGCCGGTCGCCGAGGAAAATGCCGTGCGTTTGATGAGCATTCACCAGAGCAAGGGCCTGGAATTTCCCATCGTGGCGCTGGCCGACCTGGCGAAGAATTTCAACGAGCAGGACTTGAACGGCGAAATTATCCTGGACGAGCGCTTTGGCCTTTGCCCGCGCGTGAAAGCGCCCATGGCCGGCGGACGGTATCCCTCGCTGGCCAGCTGGCTGGCCAGGAAAAACCAGCGGCGCGAACTCCGCGGCGAAGAGATGCGCCTGCTTTACGTGGCGCTTACCCGCGCGCGCGATACGCTGATTTTGAGCGGCAGTATTTCCGCGAAAAAACGGGTGATTTGCGGGGATAAATTGGATTCCCTCGCCACGCGGGAAATCGTGTCCGCGAGAAGCTATCTGGATTGGCTGGTGCTTTGGTTCCGGCTCCAACCGAAAATAAAAATGGAATCTGACGCAGGCGAATTGCCCCAATTGTGCTGGCAATTTGTGAATGATGGTACATTGGCGGCAGAACACCACGGGGTTTCAAAAAATAAGTTGCGTCCGCTTGCTGTTCCCTCTCCGCTCCCACCTGCCCCGCCGAAGCCAGGCGAAGGCCGGTCGGATGGGAGGGGAGAGGGTCAGGGTGAGGTGAGGGAGGGAAAACCAAATATGGCCCCGGTTGAGAGTTATGAGAGCATTCGCAAAATTCTGGAGTGGCGATACCCTTTCGAGGCGGCCACAAAGCGCGCCGCGAAATCATCCGTCACCGTTTTGCGACGCACTGCCATCGAAGAACCGGACGACGAAGCCCAATCGATTTTCCCGCGGGCAACGCGTAATGCCCGGGCCGGTCTCTCTGCTGCCGACGCCGGACTGGCGCATCATCGATTCCTCCAACATTTTAACCTGGAGAGATTTGGAAACCTGAAATCGCTCGAAGTGGAAGCACTTCGATTGGAAAAGGAGGGTTATCTGACCGGCGAAGAGCGAGCAGCTTTGGAACTAAAAACCATCGCGTCCTTTTGGGATACGGAAATCGGCAAACAGATCCGCGTCCAATCGAAATTCGTCCGGCGCGAATTGCCGTTCACGGCCAGGTTCAGCCCGCGCGAACTGGATGAAATTCTGGGGACCAAATCGCCGGGCCTGGAAGACGAATTTGTCGTTGTCCAGGGTGTCGTGGACCTCGCGGTGCTGCTGCCAAACGAGATTTGGATTGTGGATTTCAAGACCGATGACGTTCGCGCGCGTGATTTGCCGGACAAGACAAAAATTTACGCGCCGCAGTTGAAGCTTTACGCCCAGGCGCTGGAGAAAATTTATTCGCGCCCCATCACAAAATGTTGGCTGCACTTTTTAGCCGCCAGCCGCACCGAAACAATTTAGTTGTTTGGTGGGGCGGGGATGTTGGGTGTTGAATGCCTGCCGCGCCGTAGCTTCCGAGCGAAGGCGGGTTGGATGTTGGATGTTGGATGTTGGATGTTGGCTATTCTCCCTCTCCGTCCCTCTCGTCCTTTCCGTTTCATACAAATCCCGAAGGGATGCAGGCCGGTAGCCACGGGTGCAGCGCAGCGAAACCCGTGGACAGGAAATCAGAAAGGACATCCGCCCCGGCGGGGCGGCGGAAATCTTCCAAATTTGACCTCGGCCTCGACCTGGTTCCGGCGGAGGGTTTGCGCGAACAACTGGAAATTGATGCCCCGCCATTTCCCTTCGTCTCTCAACTCTCAACTCAAACTGTCTCTCAACTGATTTTGCTCAGCCCGGGTTGCGAGGAACGAAGCTACCCCAGGTCGCGTCCCCGCCAGACAATACCCTGAAAGGGTTTTATCAACTTCAGTCCAACGCATCTTTAGAATCCCAACGCGATTCCATCAATCAACCAGGAGGGCTGCTCAAGCCTCTCTCAACTGCCTCCATCCTCAATCCGCCTCTTGCAACGAAAGCTCCCCGGGCTTTGTGTCGTCCGGCAATTTCTTACGCGGTTTCTTCGGCAACCTCTTTGGCGGTTCTTTGGGCGTTTCCACTGGTAATACTTTCGGCGGTTCTTCCGGCGACTCCTTTGACAATTCCTCCGGCAAAGCCTGTTGCGATTCCATAGGCGTTTCCTCCGGCAATCCGTTAGGCAACTCCTTTGGCAAAGCCTCCAGCGATTCTTTGGCCGCTTCAACCGGTGGTTCCTTCGCCGATTCTTCAATTGGCTCCTTTGACGATTCCGTAGGCAATGGTTCCGGCGCTTCCGCGGGCGTTTCCTCCGATAAATTCGTTACCGGTACTTCCGGCAATTTTTCCGGTTCAGTCGTGGGAACCTTTACCCGCACGAGCGCCGGACGCAACAGTTTGCCCTGGAACGTAAATCCCGAGCCGACGGTTTCGGCGATCACCGCGCCATCTTCGGTTTCAGTTTTGCCTTGAACATCCTGGTGCTTTTTCGGGTCGAACGGCTCATCCGCATTCGCGGAGAAAGGCGTCAGGCCGATGCGCCGGGCGGCATCGCGGCAGGCGTTTTGAAAATTGGCGATCTGGTCGGCCACTTTCGGCTGGTCTGAGCGCGCGGCGGCGGCGTGCAACAGGAACGTGTGGTCCAATATCCTCACCAGCACTTGCAGCCATTCCGCTTCGCCCCGGCGGAACTTGTCCACTTCGAGCCGGAGAGATGCCTTCTCACTCTCGTTCATTTTTTGCATGAATCCGGCAAAATTCTGCACCTCGGCAGCCATGCCGTTCGCGATCTCCTTGGCCAGCGCGGAAGTCTTTTCCGCCTGCGTCTGCGCGTTCATCCATTCATTCGTCGCCCCGGAAATCTGAGCGGCCAGTCTTTCCAGGTTCTGGATCTTCTCCGCGACAGAACCCAGGGCGCTGGCATCAACCGATTTTGAAGCCACCCGGTAATCAAAAATAAACGGCAGACAGGCCAGAATAGCGCCCAGCCCAACGCACGCGGATGCGGCGGCAATCTGCAAGTCGCCAATCGGATGCGTCGTGTATTGGATCAAATACCACGCGACGGCGATCAACGCGGCATCGCCGGCCAGAAACGGCCATTTGGAACACTTCCAGAGCTTTGAATCATTCACGCTGATAGTTTCCGAAAAAATCCCCGCTCACGCAAGCCGTCATAGCATGACCTGCCACCGCTCGCCTCCCCGAGACCCGAAATCCCAGAACCCAGACCCAAAACGAACCCATTTTCCATCTTCTATCCTCCATCTTCGTCTTCTTCTTTCCGCGCTCTTTGTGCTCTCTTGCGGCTAAATTTTCTGTTTTGTCTTACCCTTCGTATTAAAATCCTCTTCGTTATCTTGGTGTTAAATCCGTCTTCCCGTTGAATGTTTCCCTTTTGGGTTCTTTGTGCTCTTTGCGGCTAAAAATCCATGTTCGCGTATTTCGTCTTTTTCGCGGTTAAACCACCCCTCCTCCCTGCGGCCATTCGTGCTTCGTCATTATTTAGTCATTATGGTTTAGGAATTAGTCATTCCACCGCTCGCCTCCCCGGGACCCGAAATCCCAGAACCCAGACCCAAATCGAACCCATCCTCCATCTTCGTCTTCTTTCCGCGGACTTTCTGCTCGACTATGGCTTCCCGCATCAAAATCATTGGCCGGTGCGCATTTGCGTCATCTTCAATCCGGCGGCCCGCGGCAACAAAGCGCGGCATTTCCGCCGGCACCTCGCCGAGATCGGCGGCAAAAGCGCTTTGAAGGCAACCGCTGCTCCCGGCGACGCCCGCCGCATGGCCGCCGACGCCGTCAAGGACGGGTTCGATGTCATCGTTGCCGCGGGCGGCGATGGGACCGTCCACGAAGTTCTCAACGGCATCGGCGACGCGCCGGATGGCTTCGAGAAGGCGCGCTTGGGTGTTTTGCCATTGGGCACCATGAACGTGTTCGCACGGGAATTAAAGATGCCCCTGAAATTGGCCGGCGCCTGGGAAACCCTGCGTCGCGGTCGCGAAAGGAAGATCGACCTGCCGTTCGCGGAATTTTCGGCCACCGGCAAAAAAGTTTATTTCGTCCAATTAGGCGGGGCCGGACTCGACGTGCGGGCGATCGAACTGGTGGATTTTACCGTCAAAAAGAAAATCGGTCCGCTGGCTTATTTCATGGCGGGACTCAGGGCGATGTCTGAAAAAAAATTGCAGATCAAAGCCTCCGCCAATGGTTCGAGCTTCTCGGGCGAATTGGTCCTGGTCGGCAACGGGAAATTTTACGGCGGCCCGTTCGAGATCTTTCCCGCGGCAGACCCCTGCGACGGAATTTTGGATGTTTGTGTCATTCCCCGCGTGGATTTGGGGACGCTCTTGCGCTGCGTGCCGAACTTTCTGCTCCGCCGCCAATTGCCGGAAAAAATGGTGCGGCGCTTTCGGAACGCCACTTTTGAACTGACCGCAGAATCCAAAGCCAGCTTTGAATTGGACGGCGAGCTGATCGGCTCTTTACCGGCGCGATTTTCGGTGGAACGGCAGCGGCTGAAGGTGATTTGTTGATCTTGGAAGGCCGAAAAATGTTGCGCACGGGCCTGCGGTTCGCTAGTTTGAGAGACTGTTTTGCTTCGTTTTCCGCAGATAATGGGTTGGTAGCTCAGTCGGTAGAGCAGTGCCCTTTTAAGGCATTGGTCCGGGGTTCGAGTCCCCGCCAACCCACCATTTCTTTGCACTTTTTGCTTTTCGACTGGCCAAAACATGGTTTCATTGCGGCATGTTGCGCGTGAAATTTTGGGGAGTGCGCGGCTCTATCCCTACGCCTGGACGAGGCACTGTGCATTATGGCGGCAACACTTCCTGCGTGGAAGTGCGGTCCGGCGACGACATCATCATCCTTGATGCGGGCACCGGACTTCGGGCTTTGGGCGCGTCACTGATGGCGGAATTCAAAAACCGTCCGCTCAACCTCACCCTGTTGCTCACGCACATGCATTGGGACCACATCCAGGGCCTGCCATTCTTTGCCCCCATCTACAATCCGCAATGCCGCTTGCGCATCCTCGGCTGCGAAGGCTCGCGCAAAGGCCTGGCCGAAGCCCTGACCGGCCAGATGGAAAGCACTTTTTTCCCAGTGCCCTTCGCCAAGGTTCCCGGCAACATCGAAGTCGAGGAGTTCAAAGAACTGAATTTTGAGATCGGCTCTGTCCTCGTGCGCGCCCATCGCGCCAACCACCCGGGTCTATGCGTCGGGTACCGGCTTTTTTCCCCGGACGGCATGGTCTGTTTCTTCCCCGACACCGAGCCGCGCATGGGCGGTGAAGACCGCGAGATGATCGAATTCATCCGCGATGCCGATGTGCTGATCCTTGATTCACAATATGACACCTCCGAGTACCAGTCCCATGCCGGATGGGGGCATGGCTGTTTGGATGATTCCGTCGCGCTCGCCCTGCAGGCGAATGTCAAAAAACTCTATTTGTTCCACCACGACCCCGATCACGACGACAAGAAGCTCGCGCAATTCGTCAAACACGCCCGCGACCTGGTGGCCAAAACGAAATCCAGGCTAAAGGTTGATGCCGCGCGCGAAGGCGTAACCATCCAGTTGGGTCCCAAAGGGTCCCCGTAATCTCCTTTCCCTTACTTTTTTTGCCCGAAATTGATGGCCATCGCGCCGCCGATAAAGTTGATGACACGGACGTCTGACAGTTGCAACCCGCGCATTTTTTCCTCCACCGCTCTTTGCGCGGGGTAATGTTTCAAGGATTCGAGGATATATGCGTATGCCTGCGCCGGCCGCAGAAGAGAAGGCCGATCAGCGGCACCGAGCAGCGCAGATGCGCGAAATACAATTTCCGCCAAAGCGGGTTTTGCGGTTTCCCAAAATCCAGGACCACGATCCGACCGCCGGGCTTGGCCACGCGGACCATTTCCTCCAGGCCCCTCTCCCAACTGGACAAATTTCGCAGGCCATAACCGACGGTCACCGCATCAAAAGAATTGTCCGGGAACGGGAGTTGTTGGGCGTCGCCCTGCTGGAATTTCAGGCTTAAGTGGTTGAGCTTTGAGTTTTTCAGGCGGGACTGGGCCACTTCGAGCATTTTATCGCTGAAATCCAGCCCGGTGATCTCCGCGCCCCGCCGCGCCAGCGCAAATGCGATGTCGCCGGTGCCGCAACACAGATCGAGGGCGTGGTCGCCCTTTTTGAGCCGTGCCAGGCCCGCGACGCGACGCTTCCAAATCCGGTGAAAACCGAAACTTTGGAGGTCGTTCAGCAGATCGTACCGGCGCGCGATTGAGGCAAACAGGTCGCCGACTTTGGCGGCGCGCTCTTTGCCCGGAGCGTAAAAGACGTTGCTCACGGCGGCTAGGCTATCATGGCGGGTGAAACCAAATCAAAGCGGATAATTATGCCCTTGCATGGGTAAACGCATCTGGTATTGTTTTTTAACATTGTTTTGAGACTTTAAACAGGCACTAATAATCCTATGAACACCGAAACTGCTGCCGCGCAAAAAAAGATTTTGGTCGTGGACGACAACGAAATTATTTTGAAGACAACTTCAATGAAGCTTCAAAGCGCTGGATACCAGGTTCTTACGGCGCTGGACGGTTCCGAAGGCGTGGCGATGGTCCGCAAGGAGAAGCCGGACCTCGTATTGCTGGACATCACCTTCCCTGCGGATGTGAGCGGTGTTTCCTGGGATGGATTTCGCATTATGGAATGGCTGCATCGGGT
This sequence comes from uncultured Verrucomicrobiae bacterium, assembly GCA_963797825.1. Taxonomy (GTDB): domain Bacteria; phylum Verrucomicrobiota; class Verrucomicrobiia; order Limisphaerales; family UBA11358; genus UBA11358. The sequence continues at coordinate 369,973 of CAWCRR010000044.1, read as the reverse complement.
GGATGAGACCAAAAAAATCCCGATCATTGTCATCAGCGGCGTCGTGGACGAAAAAAGCAAACAGCGGGCGACTTCGTCCGGGGCCATCGCCTTTTTCCCCAAACCGGTAAATTTTGACGAAATGATCAAGGTTATCCGCGCGACGCTGGGGGTTGACAGCAAAGCGTCTGCGGCGGCCTGATGGAAATAGGACTTTCCAAACCGTAAAATTTTTGTATCCTTATTTTTGAAGCGAGCGTAGCTCAGTCCGGTAGAGCGTCACCTTGCCAAGGTGAATGTCGAGGGTTCGAATCCCTTCGCTCGCTCCAAACTACTCCGGAATGGGCGTGTCCACGCTCAAGTTTGCCCGATGGAAGTTTTATTTGTGTCAAATTTGTGTTAACTCACGCCGCGTTATCGCTGCAATACGCGCGTTGCTGCCTGATCACGGATGATCCAAAGGGCCGTCCGCCCGGCAATAAATGCGAACGCGTAATGACTTGGAATGCAGCCGCAATCGACTCGTGCTTTCTCGCTAAATAATTCAAGACCTAATCGTATCAAGGGAGATCTGGAAACCCGCGATTAGCGAATCAAATTGCCGGGCCTGAATAAAAGTTTATTCCAAATGAACTATGCCCTGGCGGATGGCAGTGATGGCGGCGTCGGTTCGGTCCTGCACGCCAAGTTTGACGAAGAGCGTTTTAAGGTGCGCTTTCACCGTGTCTTCGGAAATAAACAGCGCGGAGCCGATCTCCTTGTTACTCCGGCCCTTGACAAGCAATTGAAGGACTTCCAATTCCCGCTCTTTTAGATCCGGACGTGACCGGCGCGCGGCAAGGCGTCCGGCTACTCGCGGCGGCAATTTTTCCTTGCCGGCATGCACGGCGCGGATGGTCGCGGCCAATTCATCATCGGGCGTGTCTTTGAGAAGATAAGATTTTGCGCCGGATTCCATCGCGCGATAAATGTCCTCGTCCATGTCAAAGGTGGTGAGGACGATGATGCGGGCGTCGGGATATTCCCTGCGGATGGCGATGGTGGTTTCCACGCCGCCCATGCCGGGCAGCCGCAGGTCCATGAGGACGATGTCGGGGGTTTTTTGCCGGTACATTTCGATGGCGCTGGCGCCGTCGCTGGCTTCGGCCACCACTGCCAGGTCAGGCTCGCTTTCAAGCAAGGCGGCAAGGCCTTTACGGAAGGCGGGATGATCATCCACGAGAATGATCCTGATCGAATTTTGCTTCGGCTTCATGAAACGGTTGGCTCACTCGCCAGGGGAATGGCCATGATGACTTCGGTCCCTTTCACAGGGTCGCTGCTGACATTTAGATCGCCCTTCAATTCGGTGGCGCGTTCGCGCATGCCAACAAGTCCGAAACCGCCGGCAGGGTCGAGAGAGGCGCCCGGAGTGAAACCGGTGCCGTCGTCCAAGACGATGAGGCGGAATTGCCTCTCGCCAAATTCGAGTTTGACGGCAATTTTTTTTGCATGGGAATGTTTCAAGGCGTTGGAGATGGCTTCCTGGGCGATCCGCAGAAGATTGTTTTCCACCACCGGCGCAAATCGTTGCGGGTCGCCGATGTGTTCGATGGTGGTTTCCACGCCGGTGCCCTCGCAAAAATGTTTCAGGACCGAGTTGATGGCGCCTTCCAAATCGTTGGTTTCGAGAATATGCGAGCGCATGTTCCAGATGGAATTACGGGCTTCATTGAGGCTTTGGCGCACGAGTTGTTGAGCGGTATCCAGATGATGTTTCAAAGGGTCGGCGCCGCCTTTGATATTCTTTTTGGCGAGCATCAACTGGACGGAGGTCGCGGCCAAACCCTGCGCCAGGGTATCGTGGATTTCTCTGGCCATGCGGTTGCGTTCGGAGAGGATGGCGGAAAATTCCGCCTCGGCCATGGCGCGCCGCGCCGTCTGTTCGCGCAAACGCAAACGCGTCGTGACCATGACGATGGTTGCCGTGAGCAGTGAAATGCCGGTGATAAGCGCGAACAGAAAAACGATGTGGAGCGGCGTCCACCAGGGTGGGGGACTGATGACAGCCAAATCATCCGGCGAGCGCAACAGAATCTGGAAGGCGTGCGGACGCCAAATGCCGCTGATGACCGGGCGGGAGTCGTCGGAGATGAGCGAACAAATGCCGGTGATCCGCACCTGGCTTCCGGCAGACCACGGCCCCATGGCGCGCTGCTGGAGGGGACGCGGGAGGATTGCTCTGAAAGCAGTCCCGTTTTTTTCGAGAGTGAAGGACCATCCTTCAAGGATCGGCTGAACTTGTGTCAACAACGCATTGATGGAAACGAGGTCCTCCTCGTGGTTGAACGCCTGATTGAGGTCGGTGAGCACGATGGGCGCAGGAGCCGGGCCCGATCCGAGGCGTTTGAACATGCAGTCTTGGAGGATCGGCGTTTCCGATCCATACAGGGGATAACCCACGACATCGATCCCATCGCCGGGATTCATTTCCGCCTGCTGACGGGTTTGCACCAATAAGCCGCTGGTCTCATCGCGGATCCAGATGCCGACGGGGGGCTGTTGATAGACGACAACCCCGCGATCATGAACGCGATGGCGGTAGTCGGCTTTCGGGGAAAATTGCAATAGACTTGCCAGGGAACGGACCGGAACATCGAACGGATCGGTGGGAGCGGGTTTTAAGATGGTCACCGGAGTGTCCCGGGAAATCAATAAGGTAGGGCTTAAGACCTGGCGCTTGTCATTGACCTGGTAAAAGCACACGCCTTCGACGCGGACTTCGGCGTCGGGTTCCAATCCGGGCGGATGCTCGCCGTTTGAACCGACCGTCAGTTTGCCGCCATCCACAGCGAGGTCCATATGCCATTTCCCGAATTCATTGACTGCGGTGATCGGTTCCCAACTGCGCACGACTCCGGAGAGCTCGACCGACTGGGCATCGAGATTGCCGGCAATCATCTGGTCGAAGGTTACTTTCAGGGGCTTGGGCACCGGGGCTTTTCCAAGAAGGCGGATGGTTTTGGCCACGGCGATGGGCGCAAATTCTCCGGGAGCGGTAACTCCGTCCACAGCCAGCAGATTACCACGGCGGACTTGAAAAGGCAGGTTCGTTGGACCCAGGACATAAATGCCGGCGGTGCTATCGGCCATGACGAACGCGAGACTGCCATTGGGTCCCGCTTCCGTGACCATCACCCCTTGTAATTGCACGGGAAGGGAACTGGCCGCGTCCGCGGCGGAAAGTTCGCGGATTTGTTCGGCATTGGTCAGGATAATGGCCGCTTGAGCGGACGGGTGACACAATAAAAAAAGAAACATGCCTGCCGCCGCGAACCGCGAAAATTTTCGCGCAGATTTCAGATGCGGACATGCAGGCATATTTACAATTACAGTATGTGGCACAGGATCTGGCGACGCAACTTTATGGTGCAGGCATCAGTGACGGCAAGGAAAGTGTGCCAGACCGCAAAATGGAGTAGTATTACTCGTTCGGGTAATGGACGCGGAGTTTTTTTGCGGTTAAATAGGCACAAGTCCATGATCATCTTTAAGATAAGACTAAAAACCTGGTTTTTGGCGGCGACGTTCGTTTTTGCCCTGCTTTTGCTCAACGGTTGCGCCACCGCCGCGCCGCGAGCGATCAGCCCCGACGCCAAGTGGTTGGATAATCGCGGAGAAGAGATACAGGCACATGGGGGCGGTATTCTCAAATACGGGGACATGTTTTATTGGTTCGGCGAGGACCGCACGAGAGGATTGGATTGGAGCAAGCATTACGTCAGTTGTTATTGTTCCCACGACCTGACCCATTGGAAATTCTGCAATCGTGTCGTTCAACTTTCAGACCCGGAACACCTTGGTTGGGGATGGGTTTTGGAACGGCCAAAGGTTTTTTATAACGCCAAAATAAATAAATTTGTGATGTACGCGCATCTCGACAACCGCCGGTACCAATATGCCAGCGTGGCGGTCTTTACCTGCGATTCAATAGCCGGCAATTACAAATACCTGAAGAGTTTTCGTCCGTTGGGCCATGAGAGCCGGGACATTGGCCAATTTGTTGATGATGACGGAACGGCCTATTTGATATCCGAGGATCGTCCGAATGGTTTTCATATTTATAAACTTTCCGACGATGATTTGTCGGTGGAAAGGGAGATGTGCCTGATTCCCGAGCATATGGAGGGCGGCGCGTTGGTGCATTATGATGGGCTATATTATGTGCTCGGCTCATCGCTGTCCGGTTGGGACCCGAACCCAAACCGATATGCCACGGCAGCCAGCCTGAAGGGGCCATGGTCTAAATTCCAAAACATCGCGCCACCTGAAACCAAAACGTACGGATCACAATCCACAGTGTTGCTCAAGGTGACCGGCACGAAGCAAACGACGGTCATTTTCATGGGCGATCTCTGGAAGCCGCGGGCATTGTGGGACTCCCGCTATCTCTGGATGCCGGTGCGGATCGGCGGGGGCAAATTATGGCTGCCGCAACCGGAAGATTGGACACTCAACATCAAGACCGGCGTAACCGCAATCAAGAAATCCGCGCCGGCGGAAACAGTATTTAATTCGCGCTGAAGGCGGGTTGACCTCAACAGACAAAAAACATTTTTTGAAAATGCCCCCGTGTCACTGGAGTTATTTTATCGCGGCTTCAAAATGACCCGTAGTGAGGACTGCTGCCGCGTCTGAATGCCATGACCAGTTGTTGCGCCAGGAGACGAGCGGCTTTCCTTGGCCGTCAAATTCCAGTGGCAACCAGAGATAACGTGAATTGGCCAGGTCCCATTTATTCCACCGGTCGGCCATAAAGATAAACATGTTATTTTCCTGCAAAAAAAGGATGAACGCGCTCTGTCCATGAAAGGTTTTATCCGCATCAGGCCCGACGCAGGGATTGCCTAACTCGTGCCACGGCCCAAAAATGGAGTCGGCTTTGGCGGACAGTGCGGTATTGGGTTCCCAGCCAGTGCAACCGGAGGCGACCAGATAATACTTCCCCTCATGTTTGAAAACGGCCGGCGCTTCCGAACTGCGTCCAATCAGGATGCGGCTGTATTTTCCGGCGGTCCCAAGATAATCGCCGGTGAGAAGCGAAACATGTATCGTGGTGTTTTCTTCGGAGGCATAAATAAGATAGGCTTTTCCATCGTCATCCTCGAACAGAGTCAGATCGCGGGCCATCTGGCCGTTCTGAAAATCGCGCGCCAGGTAATTGTTCGTGCCGGGCACTTTGTCCGCGGCCGTGGCATTCAGCGGCCAGACGCCGGCGTCCGGACGAAAACTGCCGCGGTATCGGAATGGACCGGCCGGCTGATCGCTGACCGCCACACCCACGCGCGCTTCGTGATAATCCGCGCTGTCAATATGCATCCACATGACGAACTGTTTGGTATGGCGATTGTAGATGACTTTTGGCCGTTCAACGACATTGCTGGAATTCAGATCGCCGGTCACGCCGGTAACGGCCGACAGGGCGAACCCCTCATTTTTCCAATCATAAAGATTTGTTGATGAATAACAGGAAACGCCCGCCATGTCCACGCGAGTGCCACCCCACGATTTATTGCAATCCGGGAGAAAGGTGCGTCCGGTTTTCGCCTCGCCATACCAGTAGTAAATTCCCTCATGAAAGAGAATGCAGCCGCCGTGCGCATCGATTGGATTTCCCTCCGTGTCGCGCCAGACGTTGCCGGGTGTAAATTGATCGGAAACCATTTCTCCGAAAATGTTTTCAGAGAAAGTCATCGCAACCGGAATCGCCAGAACAAATCCGAATTTTAAACACTGACGCAATTTGGACATGCACTTTATTTTACCAGATGCTCTCGGTACGAGGCCATTACCCGAAAGAGTGATTGATAACCACTCGATGTATCAGAATTACCCTAACGGGTAGTTGACCGGCATGAGATTGAAGATATTCTGATTTGATTACCGAAGTTATGACCTTAGACGTCACTTTCACACGTGCTTCGCGAAGAGGCTTCACATTGATTGAGCTTCTTGTTGTTATTGGGATAATCGCCATTTTGGCGGCGCTTTTGCTTCCTGCTTTGGCTGCGGCCAAGGAAAAAGCGCAGCGGACACAATGCCTGAGCAACTTGAAACAACTGGGTTTGGGCCTCCAGATGTACTGCAATGACAACCGGGATTACTTGCCCTGGCCAAACTGGGGCCCCTCACAGCCCGTTGCAGGATGGTTGTTTTCCCAAAATCCACCCTTATGGTACAAGTCCACAGGGAGTTCCTTCACGGTCAAACAATTCAGTCAAAATCCCGTAAAATGGCAACAAGCAGCGATCAGTGAATTAAATGGAGGTTTGACCTATCAATATGTCGCTAATTATAAGAACTATTACTGTCCCCTCGATCCTCCCGGCAGCATTACGACCACCTGGCAGGAGCGGGGCGATCAAATAAGCACTTATGTCATGAATTCATGCGCGGGATTCCTCTATACCACGGGTGTCAGCCCTACTGCCTATGGTTATAAAACCGTAAAAATCACTCAGCCCTGGAACTCGGAATGTGTCGTAATGTGGGAAGCGGACATCCATACGCCGATCAACGCCAATTCCGATACCTTTAACGACGGCAGCAATATTCCAGATCCTAACGACCCTACGGTGGTATCCGGAGCCGAGGGTCTTGGAACGCAACATTCCGGCAAGAATTATACCTTTAACGGCGGTGGCGGCAATATCCTGGCATTGGACGGCAGCGCCGAATTCATGAAATTCATTACGTGGGAGGGCGCTGCTGCGGTACCGGCAACGTTAGCCACTCCTGGTAATCCTGGCAGCCCCGCCACGTTGCTTTGGTGGCAAGTTCCGCCGCCGTGATCAGGGGGGAGTGACGCCCCGGACAAACATTAGGAGTAAACTTGTCAGGGACGCTTCCTGTCTGCTACAAAGACTTCTGCCGGGATTTCCAGCCCGGAATATTGAGCAGTGCTTTGCAGATTCGTGATGCATCATACCGCGATACAATCAAAATGCGGCCCGGCACAGCGGTGGAAATTACTCTTGTTCGGCGCGCTTCTTACGGGCTTATTGCTGATGGTTTACTGGCCGGCAATTCAGGGAGGGTTCATCTGGGATGATGACGCGTATGTGACTAACAATCCAATGTTGACGGCGGTGGATGGCTGGCGCCGTATCTGGTTTTCAGCGCATAAACAATCGCAGTTTTTCCCGCTCACATATACCACATTGCGGTTTGAGCATATGCTCTGGGGATTGAATCCTTTGGGTTATCATCTGGTCAATGTCCTGTTGCACGCGGCGAACGCGATGTTGGTGTGGATGGCGCTGAAAAGACTTGCCGTGCCCGCCGCATGGCTGGCCGCCGCTTTTTTTGCGCTTCATCCGGTGGAAGTTGAATCAGTCGCGTGGGTAACCGAACTAAAAAACATCCAGTCCACGCTCTTTTATTTGTTGGCGATCCTCGCGTGGATTCAATTTCTTGATCGGGGACCAACCTCTCGATGGAAATTTTATGCCCTGGCATTATTTCTTTATCTCCTGGCCCTGTTAAGCAAGACGACCGCCTGTACTTTTCCGGCGGCATTAGTGTTGATTCTGTGGATACGAAATGAACGAATTGGCCGGCCCAGGATCTTGCAAATTGTTCCCTTCATTATTTTGGGCGTGGCAGCGGGCGTGGTCTCCATTTGGTGGGAATCGCATCTGGGAAATTATCAGGAGGACGTCGGACAAAATTTGACGTTGCTGCAACGGGTTCTGATAGCATCTCACGCGCTATGGTTTTATTTCTGGAAACTGGTCTGGCCGGTGAATTTGGCCTTTAGTTATTCGCATTGGCAGGTGGATGTCGGAAAACTTGCGAATTATCTCTGGCTCGCGGGATGTTTGGCGGTGATGGGAATGCTTTGGCTTTGGAGAAAGACTTGCGGACGCCGCATCATCGCTGCCGTGATTTTTTTTGTGGCGACACTGTCACCGTTATTGGGCTTCATCCCGTTATACACGTTTCGATACAGCTATGTGGCAGATCATTATCAGTATGTGGCCGGCATCGGGTTATTGGCATTGGCAGCGGCTGCTTTAAACCGGGCGCCGCGGATTATTTCAGTAATCGTATTGGTGGCCTTGGCGGGCTTGACCTGGAAACAGGCCCATATCTATCGAAATCAAACGATTTTGTGGCAGGATACCTTGGCCAAGAATCCCGCGAGTTGGATGGCTGACAATAATCTCGGGCAGGTTTACAAAAATGAAGGCGATTTGGGCCGGGCCATTTCATTTTACCGGCAGGCGATCCACTTAAAGCCGGATTTTGCCGAGGGTCATTATAATCTCGGCATCGCCCTTTTCAGGGATGGCCAAACAAATGAGGCGATGATCGAATTTCGGGAAGCCATCCGGTTGAATCCCCGCGACAGCCGCGCTTTTTTTAATTACGCGATTGCTCTTGATGAAAGCGGCCAAACGGATGCGGCGATCAGGCAATACCAACAGGCGATCAGCCTCAACCCGGACTATACCGATGCGCATATCAATCTCGGCATAGTTTTTAGCCGGCAGGACAAAGTTGACGAGGCCATCACTCAGTTTCAGGATGCCGTCAATCTGAGGCCCGATGATGCCGAGGCGCATAATAATCTCGGCGCAGTGCTTCGTGCCAAAGGCCGTTTGGACGATGCAATCGAACAATTCCAGACCACCCTCCATTTGGATCCGAATTACGCCCTGGCCCATGCAAATCTTGGCGGCGCATTTCTTGAGAAGGGCCGAACCAATGAAGCCATCAGCCAGCTTCAGGAAGCTATCGCGCTGGATCCGAACGACTTGGTCAGCCGAAGAATTCTTGCCGCCGCCCTCCGGCAAAGTACACCGCAATAAACAGCGTAAAAGTCTTGTCTTTAGCGTTTGCCGAAGCGGATGATGAAAAATCCTCATAATTTACCCTTTCGGGTAATTGAAGAGACATCGGGACTTATGGTAGTTTGGGCAAAATCCAATGAACGAAAGGATCGCCACTTTTGCCGTTTTATTGGGATGCGTATTGGGATTTACGGTTCGCGGGACGAGTTGGCAAACGGTGGTGGATGGCACCTCGTTCAACAGTGTCAGTGCCTTTACGGGAAGTTGGAGTTACAACTATCCCTGGGGCACTGACCACAACGGCAGCGCAAGAATGAACGCCACAAATGTCACGGTTTCGGGCGGTGTTGTGACTTTGACTTCATCGCTCACTAACAGCTATGAGGGCACAAGCAGCGCCTCGCCTTATTTGACCATCCGCTACAACTCAGGAACTTTCTATCTCAATACCCAGATCACCATTAGCCAGAATTATCCGATTTGGGACATCAGCGGACAGTTCAAAGTGCCCACTCAGACCGGCTGCTGGCCGGCATTTTGGATGACCGGCGCAAACAGTTGGCCTCCGGAAAGTGATTTTATGGAGTTCAAAGGAGGCGCGGGTTGCAGCCAAAACACTTACAACGGCTCCTGGCAGGGGCTGACCACCACAGTGTCAACAGCCGGAACCGCCTGGCATACCTATCGGTTGGTGGCCTGCCTGGAAAATTCCACCAACGTGGATTTTCATTATTACATTGATGGCGTTATGAAAAGCGAGCAAACCTCGACGACCTTCGTAAATGCTCCTTGTTGGCTGATCATTGATTTCCAGATGGAAGGCTCGTCCGGGTCCCCCGGTCCGTCTTATACGACTTACACATATGTAACGAATATTGTGGTCAAACGGCTGAACGCAATTGGTAGCGGTAGCGGACCTGTTACCAATGGAGCCTGCAAGATTCTATCAGCCTCCACGGGTGACGCTCTGGACGTGGGCAATCAATCTACCGCCGATAATTCCACTCTGGATCAATGGCCGTATAACGCCGGCCTGAACCAGCAATATGTCGTCACATATTTGGGAAATGGCAAATACGCCATCATGGGCCGGCAAAGTGGCCGCGCTTTACAGGTAACAGATGCCGCGACGACAAACGGCGCAATCGTAAGCCTGATGGATTATACTAATGGCAGCAACCAGCAATGGCTGCTGGCCACCAATTCCACTGGCAATTGCACGTTGATGAATATGAATAGTGGCAAGATGATGGAGGTGGCTGATAATTCCGCCGCGAATTTTGCTTTGATAGATCAATGGTCGCCGGGTAATTCAACATTCCCGCTGGTCAATTCCGTCTCTACGTCCGAAACAAATCTGTTCCTGAGCGGCTCGAACGGAATTCCCGGCATTACCTATTTATGGCTGACTTCCACCGATGTCACGTCGCCGCTTTCAAATTGGACGAGTGCGGCGAACGTGGTTCTGGATCGCGCCGGCAACTTTGCGTCATCCATCGAAATGGCGTCCGATATGCCAGGGCAATTTTATATGCTTGCATTGCAGGCCAATGGCGCAACCAACCAGGAATGGTCTTTCCAGTCGCCCTAAATGAAACAGTAATCCGATAAGCCGCATGATATTAAAATACCAATTATTAGCATTTCACCCCGTTGCCTTTTAATCCTATGATGACCTTAAATCTATCCTCTGAAACCGTAAAAAAATCTATGAAACAAAATAATCCTATCCTTATCGCCAAATCGGGGCTTGCTGCCGCTGTGGCTGTTGTTGTGCTGTTTGGACTGGCGCTTTCCGTGCCGTCCGCTTCCGCGCAGACGTTATTAATGCAGTTCAACTTTGAATCCACCAACACGGTGACAAGTTTTCAAACAACCGACAGCGTTGCTGGTGTGATTATGAATATCACCAATGCCGCCGGGGCGCCGACCGATATGCACGGCGCTTTGGGAACAGGTGTGGGCGGCGTTGGACGATGCATTGATTTTTCATCCGCAGGGGCAAATAACAACGCCAATCCGGTTGTGTGTACCGTCAATAACAGCAGTGTTAATTTCGGCGCTATCACAAATTTTATTGCGACCCTTTGGGTCAAACCCACTGGCGGCGCCCCTGAATTTGCGCGGTATTTTGGTTTTGGCGCCGGCAGCGATGTCGATAATGGCGCAGCCGGTTCATTCGCTTTTGAAGCCAATAACAACTTCACCAGTGTTCAACCTACTGTAAATACCGTCAATACCACCGTCAGCGGACTTAATATAATTCCAAATCAATGGAATTTTATTGCCTATACTTATGACGGCACGACGATCCGATTTTTTGAAGGTACAGACGTCTCTCCGGTATATCAGGCCGGGTCGATCGCTAATAGCGGTGGGGCAGTCAATATTGGCAGCGCATTCAGCTTGTGGCTGGGTAACCGGCCCAACGGAAGGACGCGCGGATTTCCCGCCTCCTATAGTGATATGCGTGTTTACACCTACACCAACACAGCGACCACTAATCTTTTGGAAGCCATCCGCGAATCTTCTTTCCCTGACCCATATGTGATACCGACCACCATTGTGCCGAATACAGCCATTGTGGGCGATTCTGTCACAGTTAGCGCGCAGGCTTATGGCACGCAGCCAATCACTTATCAATGGCAACATGCCGGGACCAACATCGCCAGCGCTACAAGTTCAACTTATACGATTCCTTTAGTGGCGTTAACGGACGCGGGGAGTTACGATCTGGTCATTTCCAATAATTCAGGCGGGATAACCCCCACCGTGGTGACCAACACCGCGGCAATCCTCGCGGTACGTTCATCTGTTGACACCCTGGCCTGGCTCGGAACCAACAGCGCCAATTGGGATCTTGCTTCGCCTAACTGGTCCAATACCGTCACCACAGCAGGTGGGGTGGCTTATATTGCCGCGGATAATGTGCAGTTCACAGATGCCTCAACCAATCTTTCTATCACATTGACGACCAACACACTTTATCCATCTTCTGTCACTGTATCGTCCAGCACCAATTACACCTTTGGCGGGACGGGAAGTTTGGCGGGTCAAATGACCCTGACCCAAAACGGTCCCGGCATGTTGACTATCAACAATGCCAATGCCTTTAGCGGCAGCGTAACGGTCAACGGCGGAATAATGCGAATGGGCAATGCCGGAGCACTGGGCACCAACGAAGTGACTGTCGCCAGTGGCGCCACGCTGGACTTCAACGGTGTTCAAGGGCCAGGCCCACTGATTGTGAACGTGCAGGGCAGTGGCTCTACCAACCAGGGCGCGCTTTATAATTCTTCCGGCACCGTCCTCCAAAACGGAGCTGGCATGCACGGGTTTACCATGCTGGGTGATACCACCATCGGCGCAAACGGACGTTGGGACCTTTACGGCAGTGCCGGCAGCACAGGACTGAACGGCAATGGCCATAACCTGACGAAGATCGGCAGCGGCTCGGTCTGGCTGATTGACAGCGGAACGAATAACCAACTTGAGAATATTACCATTCTAGGCGGCACACTGGGCTTCCAGGGCACCAACAACCTGGGCGATCCCGCCGCGACCGCTGCCGCTTATGGCGCAGGTTTGGGTTTCTTCGCCATTCCGAGTGACCAGACCATCAACAAAAATATTATTTTGAGTAATGCTACTTTCACTACATCCGGCGGCAGTCTGACGATGAATTCTTCGATTGCATTGACCGGCACCAATGTCATCGCCGCGGGCTATCAGGAAAGCAATACTTTCGATGTCGTGTTCAATGGCCCGATGAGTGGAACGGGTGGTTGGAACATAGGCAGCATCCAGAACTATTTCTTTGAAGGAACGAATACTTATTCCGGTCCGACTATTCTCAATGCGAATAGTGTTTTAACCGTCGGCGCAAATTCTTCCCTGGGAACCAGTTCATTGATCAACCTTGTCAACCCCAATGCAACTCTTGATGTCGGTGCCATGCCTGCTGGCCTTATCTTAGGCGGCGGCCAGACATTGGAAGGGGTCGCTAATAGTATCATTCTTACTAACATTGGCGGCATCAATGGCAATATCATCCTGAACACAGGCTCAACCCTCTCCCCAAACGAGGCCTTGCCCGGGGAGCTGACCTTCAATAATAACCTGGCAATGACAAATGCCACCATCAACATTGATTTGGGCAGCGACCCGACCCAGGAAGGCAATGGAATCAACAGCTTTATCTTCGTGAACGGTACTTTGGCGTTGGGCGGCCTGAACACGATTCAAATCTCCCCCGTCGGCCCGTTGAGTTCAGCCCAACCTTACACCATTGTGAATTATGGCGCATTGACTGGCGGCGCGAGCAATCTTCATATCTCCAGCAGTAACCCGCGTTACACTATCTCGCTGGTTGATCCCAACACGACCGCGGGCGCGTTGGAGCTTTCTGTCAGCGGTGTGCCCCAGCCGCTCATCTGGAAAGGTGGCGAAACGCCGCAGCCCAATATCTGGGATCATACCTACACAAACTTCTTTAACTCTTATACCAATGCCTTTGACCATTTCTATGACGGCGATCTCGTCACCTTTGACGATACGTCGATCACTAATAACGTGAATCTGACGCAAATCGTGACACCCGGGTTGCTGACCTTTAACAACAGCGTCACCAATTTCAACTTCTATGGCGCCGGCGCCATCGGCGGTACCATGGACAAGGAAGGAACTGCCGCGGTGACTTTGTCCATGTCTAATACCCCCGCCTTTTTATATGTCACAAATAACGCCGGCACGCTGGCCTTTAACCTGGCGGTCAGCAATGCCAGTGTTCCCGCGACTATCCTGGATAACGGCAGTGGGTTGGGTACAATTGTCCAGGAAAGCACCAACCAGCTGACCTTAACCGGGAACAACACCGGCTACAACGGCGCAATCGTCGTCAGCAACGGCGTCCTGGCTTATTCTTCGACCGCAAGTCTGGGCGGCTTGGGCACCATTTATGCCACCAACACAGGCACCTTGAACCTCGGCACGGTTGCTTCCGTGACCACCGGCACCAAGACAATAGTCATTGCGGGCGCCGGCTATAATGGACAGGGGGCTATCAATGGTGGCGCTGGTGGCGGACCCGTGCCCATGATGACCGGCACCCTGACTCTGAGCAATAATGCCACCATCGCGGCGAGTTCCCGCTGGGATTTTGCAACCGGTTCGACTCTGAATGCAAACGGCTTTACCCTCAATAAACAAGGCACTGCGGATATCTGGCTGATCACTGCCAACAACAGCACCATGGGTAACGTCAACATTACCCAGGGTGTGCTTGGGTTCCAGCAGGGAACCTCCATGGGTGTCACCAACGACGTGATTACGGTTGAATCCAATGCGACCTGCGGTTTGTGGGCCAATGCCACCACTCCGCTGAACAAGCTGATTACGCTGAATGGTTCGGCCACCATCGCATCCGGTGGAGACACAAATGTCCTGTTGGGCGCCATCACGTTGGTTACTAATAACACCCTCAGTGTCAGCACCGCCATGTACCTTTACGGTCCCCTGGTTGGAACCGGTGGATATACCGTGGCGGGAGGTTCTGTTCTGTACCTCCTGGGCACGAATACCTACTCGGGTAGGACGACTATAGGTGGGAATTCCACCGTGTCGGTACAGCCGAATTCATCGCTCGGATCGAGTCCGACCATTGAAATCGACGGCGGCAGCACATTGGATGTTTCCGCTCCAGGGTCATATACCTTCGGTGCCGGCCAAACCCTCACTGGCAACGGAACGCTCCGGGGCAGCTACATCTATTTCGGCAGCGGTTCCACGCTGTCCCTCGGCTTCTCAGGCTCGACGTATAATCTGGCGGTTACGACCAACCTATTCTTCCTGGCTGGCAGCACAAACGATGTTGTCATCAACCCGGGTGCCACCACCAACATACCCAGCGACACTGTGGTCGGTCCGACCTCGGTGACCCTGGGTGGAACATTGGTGCTCAACAATATCGGCAATGCCCTGGCGGTCGGCGATGCTATTAAGCTGTTCACCGCTACCAACTATGCCGGCAGTTTTGCCAACATCATCCCGGCCATTCCTGGCCCGGGCCTTGCCTGGAACACGAATTCGCTCATCAGCAATGGAACATTATATGTCACCACCGGCACGCCCATTTCTGTGCCGGCCATCACCAGCATCAAGCTTTCCGGCTCGACGCTTACCATCACGGGTACAAACGGAACCGACAGCGGCAGCTATATATTGTTAGGCACTACAAATGTCGCTCAACCGCTGGCCAACTGGACGCCAATCTTGACCAATTCGTTTGACAGCAGCGGCAACCTGAACCTGTCCACCAACATCATCAACCCCGCGGTGCCCGGCGAGTTCTATATTATCAAACAGTAATAACAATTAGACGATTCAGGGGTTGGGCAGTCGCCGGGTAAATTTTACCCGGCGACTTTTTCTGGGGCGGCATTTGATTGTTGCCGATTGATAATTGTCATTGAGATGTATGTCTGCTTGGCTTCGAATTCAGCGGCGCATAACCTCAAACTCATGACCAACAAACCGGAAATTCGCAATCAGCAGAATTCAATCGACGACCACCGCCATCGGTGGGGCACGATGAATCGGCGGCGATTCCTGACACTTGCCGCACTGGCAACCAGTTCATTGGCTGGCTTTCATGCCTGGGCGCAGGAAAGCGTGGCCAAAGTGCGTTTATCCCTCGGAGAAACGGCGACAAGCGCCGTGCCAGGCAATTATCTCGGTTTTAGTTGCGAAACTTCACAACTCGCTGATCCGGCCTTTTTTGCTGCCGACAATCGACAGTTGGTTTCCCTTTTCAATCTTCTCACACCAAAGGGCGTCCTGCGACTGGGCGGCAACTCCAGTGATTTTTGCTGGTGGAAGGCTCGGTCTGCTGACCAACCGCCCGAGCTGCCCCAGTCCGCTCACCGGCTTGACAACTGGATGCCGCACTCCTTTACGGCCATTGAGCCGGTTGCTGTAAATCACCTTGCCGATTTTTTGAGAGCCACCGACTGGACGGCCATTTATGGCTTGAATCTGGGAACGGGCACGCCAGAGCGCAATGCCGAAGAAGCCGCCTATGTCGCCAGCAAGCTCGGTAAGCGGCTGCTCTATTTCCAAATTGGCAATGAACCGGAATATTACAGCAATGACAATAACCAATTGCGGTCTCCGAACTGGAACTTTGACCAATATCTTACCCAATGGTTGACATTCGCCAAAGCGGTTATTGACCGCGTGCCGGATGCGCGATTTGGCGGGCCGGATATTGGTTCCAGCATAGACTGGATTATCCGGTTCGCCCGGGAAACACCGCGATTGTTGCCCGGCAGGATGGTGGCTTGCACAGGGCATTATTACGTGATGGGACCCCCGGATAACCCGGGGGTGACCATGCGGCGATTGCTCGCTCCTGATCCCAAACTCGATCGCGATCTGCCGCGCATCATTCGCACAGCCGAAGAGAACCATCTTGCCTATCGAATGACCGAGGGTAATTCCTGTTACCGTGGCGGCAAGCCCGGTGTCAGCAACGCCTTCGGCTCTGCGCTCTGGGCGGCCGATTACCTTCTCAAGCTGGCCAGTTTTGGGTGTGCCGGGGTAAATCTCCATGGCGGCGGCGCCGGGGTAATTAGCAGTTCCCTTGGCGGACATCTGCCCGGAGCGCAGCTTTCACCCCAAGCAGCCGCTCTCGCCGCCCAGGGCAGTTTTTATACTCCCATTGCCGGCAGTCGCGAAATGGGTTTCAATGCCCGTCCGGTCTTCTACGGCATGAAATTGGCGGGAATCCTGGCCGGAGGCAAAATGCGCCCGGCAACTTTCGATCAGCCTCTGGCAAATGCCAGCGCCTGGGCTGCCGATATGCCTGATGGAAAGACTCGGCTCGTCCTGCTTAATAAAGACAGCATCCAGAAATTGCAGATTTCAATTCCTTCTGCTCACGACGCGAAATTGTGGCGGCTGGAAGCTCCAGGATTGGCTGCCACGTCGGAAGTGACTTTGGCGGGAGCTGAAATCAATGCCGGTAAAGCATGGCGCCCATTGCATGAAGATCATCTCGCCAGCAACGGCAACCAGCTGCAGGTCGAAATGGAACCTGGTTCTGGAGCCGCCTTCTTTTTTCAAGGAAGCCTCAACTCTTAACCGTTGTCGATTTTAAATGGAGTGGCCTTCGGGGGAAATAAGCGGCTGCTAAGTCCGGATTTCCAGAAAGAAACTTCCGGCACACCATCGCGAGAG
Source organism: uncultured Verrucomicrobiae bacterium (assembly GCA_963797825.1). GTDB lineage: Bacteria > Verrucomicrobiota > Verrucomicrobiia > Limisphaerales > UBA11358 > UBA11358. The sequence continues at coordinate 352,925 of CAWCRR010000044.1, read as the reverse complement.
GTTGCATTGATTAAGCGGGATGCTACAGTGTATCCGCATGAGCACGTTGATGGAAATTGAGGCCGCCGCCGATTCGCTGCCATCGGAGCAAAAACAGGAGCTTTTCCTTTTTCTCGCCGCCCGGCTGCGTGGCGCGGGGCAATTGCCGCCACCTCGTGAGTTTAGCCGTGAGCAAATCGAATCCTGGATCGCGGATGACGAGGCAGGGATGCGCCGGTTGCAGGAGGCGCCGTGAGGTTGTTTCTGGACTTGGATGAGATGCTCATTTTCGGACACTCATTTTCGGCACCGCGACGCCGGTGCCAAAACCTGCGGGTCAGTCTCATTGAATCTCGCTGTTTATTTTCCGCCGGTCGTTTCATGTTTTGCCCAGCGGACTTTCATCGCTGCGGCGACCCTGGCCCTGGCGGCAGCGCTCAATTTTCGGCGGGCTGGCTGGTTGGCGCGCGCTGATTCCCTGGCTTTCGCCCACCGCGCCCGTATCGTCGCCGCGATCTTTGCCCTGGCTGCGGCAGTTATCCTTCGACCGGACTTTTTCGGCCGCATTGCTTTTGGCTTCTGAACGGACATGGGGCTGGCGGTCTGGTTCGGCGGCTCTTCAGCTTTTGTCCGCTTCACGTCCGGTTGGACCGGAATTTGTGAATCGGCCAATTCGATGCCAAAGACCTCCGTTAATTCTTTATCCGTCAACGCCGGCGCGCCAACGGGTGCAGCCGTTTGCCGGACGGCTTCGGCGGCGGAGGCTTTGCTGATTAGATCAGCGGCGTCCACGCCACGCAGCAGAAAAAGCAGCTCGGGTTTTTGGTCCAGCCGGGCGCCGACGCCATAGAGCGCGGCGGCGACATGCTTGCATAGATCGGCCCAATCCGGGCAGGAACAATCCAGGTCAATTTCTTTGGGCGTGGGAAATAGTCCCCGCTCCCGCCGAGTAACGATTTGCATGACCGACGACGAAAGCTTGCCTTGCAGCAGTTCAATCAGGGAATCAATTTTGCCGGCGCATTCGGTTTGGATCGCCTTCCACAGGCTTGCGGCCAGTGGCTTGATTTTGATTTCGATTTTGTAAAGGCTCGAACCGGCCACACGGGCGCTTATTTTGCCCTCGCTGATTTGCAAATCGACCACTGACCCGTTGCGGACATAACTACGCCCGCGCGGCAGGCGATTTTCAAAATCGCTGTAAGCTTCCAGATTGTCGCACCACGCCTTGCCCCAAAACGTGCCGGCGATTTTGCGTCCGTTCAGCGTGACGGGCGAGGCGGCCCGGTCGGATTTCCTGGTCAGCTTGGCCAATGCGCGCGCGGCTTTGGCGCGCCGTTCCGCCACAGGGATGTAAGGCCGCCATCCGAAGTTCCAGCTCATATTGTTTTCTGTGAAAGTTAATTCGTTTTGGCCGCGACGGTTAATCTTCGGCGGACGCTCTTATATCCAGCGCCACAAAACGAAGCAATTCAGAATTGTTCATTTCCGTCAGTAACCGTTCCGCGCCTTCGCCCAAAATGTCTTCGGCCAACCCGCTTTTGCCGGTAATGATGTCGTGAATGCGTTCCTCCAGCGTCCCGCGACAAGTGAATTTATGCACCATCACGTTGCGCTTTTGTCCGATGCGGAACGCGCGGTCGGTGGCCTGGTTTTCGACGGCCGGGTTCCACCAACGGTCAAAGTGAATGACGTGCGAGGCGGCGGTGAGGTTCAAGCCCGTGCCGCCGGCTTTGAGCGAGAGAACAAAAAACGGCGGCCCACTTTCGCTTTGAAAGGCCTCCACCAGTTCCTTGCGCTTGCCCACGGGCTTGCCGCCGTGCAGTACCAACCCCGATTGGCCAAAAACTGAGGCCAGATGCCGCGCCAAAGGGTCGGTGATCTCGCGGTATTGCGTGAAGACCAACACTTTTTCCTGCTTGGCGGCAATCTCCTCACATAATTCTTGCAGACGATGGAATTTGCCGCTGTCCGCCGAAGCATAAGCCCCGTCGCCGAGCCATTGCGACGGATGGTTGCAGAGTTGTTTGAATCGCGTGAGAAACGCCAGGATGATCCCGCGCCGCTGGATACCCTCGGTTTCCGGCGCGTTTAGCCGCCCGGCCAGTTCATCCACTGCCTGCTGGTAAAGCGCAGCTTGACGGCGCGTCAGCGGACAAAACGCCGTCACTTCGGTTTTATCCGGCAAATCGCTGATGATGCGCTTGTCCGTTTTTAACCGGCGCAGGATGTAGGGCCGCACCAACCGGCGCAACGGGGCGAATCGATTTTGATCGTCACGCTTTTTGAGAAACGCGGCGAAATCCTTTGCGCCACCGAGCAGACCGGGGCACAGAAAATCAAAGAGCGACCACAAATCTGACAGCCGGTTTTCAATGGGCGTCCCGCTCAAGGCGATGCGGTGTCGCGCGGGCAATTCCTTGACTACCCGGCTTTGGCGCGCGCCGGCATTCTTGATGGCTTGGGCTTCGTCAAGAATGACGGTATTCCATCTGATTTCCTTGAGCCAGGCCAGGCGGAGCACCATGGAATAACTCGTGATGACGAGGTCCATGCCCGCGGCCAGCGACGCCGTCAGCTTTTCAGCAGGAGTCTCCGCCGGGTGACAATAAAAGACGTGAAGCAATGGCGCGAATTTTTCGATTTCGGATTTCCAATTGGCAATCAGCGAGGCGGGCACAATCAGCAGGCTCGAGGCCGGATTATTCGGAGCGTCAGCGCCCGTTCGTGCGCGTTTGATGGCCAGCAAGAGTGAAAGCACCTGGATGGTTTTGCCCAAACCCATGTCGTCGGCCAGACACGCCCCCAGCCCCAGTCTGTTCATGAACCACAGCCAGTGCGCTCCCTGGCGCTGATATGGACGCAACTGCGCCTGCAAATCCCGATCGGGATCGGATTCGCCCGACACTTCCGGTCTCTGCATCTCGTCGAGCAACTTTTTGAGAGCGTCGCCAGCGATAACGCTCGACCAGGCGGCCCGCGCCATTTCCGCTTCCGGTTCCGCGGTTTCACCGGTTTGAAATCCGGCGATGAGCCGCAAACCCTCCAGAAGAGGCAGACCATCCGGACCCGCGCCAGATTGGACTTTTTTCCAATGATTAAGGACTTGCTGGAGCTTGTCCTTGTCCACTTCCACCCACTTGCCTTTGAGCAAAACCAATCCGCTGGTGGATTGCAGAATCGCTTTGATTTCCGCCTCGGTCAGCGGTTCACCTTCGAGCGATAATCCCACTTTAAAATCCAGCAGCGAATCCTTGCTCATCAATTTTCCTCCGGCTTCGCCGATGCGCACGCTGACTTGCGGCCGAGGCGGCCGGCCGGCCTTCCACCAATCCGGGATGCGAACGATCAGGCCGCTCTTCTCAAACAGCGGAATCTCCTTCAAGAACGAATACGCCTGATCGGGCCGCCAGACTTGCGGATGAAAAACGGCGCGCGAGTCCAACAATTGGCGGGCCAGTTGGCTCTCTTCCGCTGCCCGTTGAACCGGCGAAAGTAATCCGGCCAGGGCGGCGCGGTTTTTGGCGCCGGCATACTCCTCCAGCGCCCGGCCCAGCGGCAAATGCTGCACCTTGCCCTGCTCGGAAATGCGGTGAGTATAGGTCGCCAGAAAAGCAAACGGATGGGCCGGATTGCGTTTGTTTTCCGCTAAATGAAACGTGACGCGACCCACGGCGTTCCATGTGGAATTGCAGTTCTTGAGATACGCACCCGTGCTACCCGCGGTCCGCGCAATTTGCGAGCGCACGTGCGCCTCCAGTTCATCCCACAAACGCGCCAGCACGGCGTTGTTCAGATACTCCAGACCCTTCATCGGCGGAGCGGTTTCCGCCAACGCACGCCAGTCGTCCTCGCGAGGCTTCGCAATGATCAGGTCGGCGGCGTTTTCCAGATTCGGATTATGGCAAAGCGCCGTAAAAAACCGCCGGGGGAGCGCCCGCCAAAATCCAAGCGTTGATGGCAGCGGTTCGTGCAACAGCGCGGAGGCGAGCAACTCCAACCCGCGAGCGTCCGAGTCGGCGAAGGCTCCGGTCAATTGCGCGGCAACGACCGGGTTGAGCTTTGGCTCGGACGCCTCATCCAATTCGACAAACAAATGTCCGCCGGGCGATAATGTCAATGCGTGAGACAAGGCTGCCAATATATCGCTCCAAGCGACAACGCCGAGCAAAAATGCCTGCTCCATTTCATCGCCACTTCTTAACCGTAACGGGTGGCAGCCATGACGAACCCCTATCCATGTCCAGACGCACCACGATCCCATCGACGGGATGGTTGTTTTCACCGCTGCTCTGCCACGCGAAAAAGGCCTTGCCCGGCGCGTTATACGTAAAACCCCACGGTGTCGGCACGGTGATCGGGGGAGTGATGGTTGTCCAGGTAACGCCTCGGTCTGACGAAGCAGCTATGCAATTGGAACTGTTAATCATGCCGATCTTTCCATCGGGCAATAAAACGGGACGGCAGGACCAAAGCAGACCGGTGGCATCGCCACTGTCCAGGTTGCCCCATGATCACTAAAAGGACTGGACAATTTTTGCCAAGTGCTGGACAACAAATGTAAAGCAAGTCTTTCGTCTTTCCGCCGATAATAAGGGCATGGTAACGAAACACCTGACATTGGTCCGGCCCGTGCGTCTCGACAGTACGGAAACGTTTCACCAGCGCCATAGCGGTCCGAAGCGGCTGACGGTGATATGGAATGCCTTGGTCAATTTCGCTGTGCCGCTCGGCTACGAGGACGGGAACGGGTTTCATTATGGCAAACAAACCCGCCCCTCCGTCAGCATGGATGTGAACAGCGATGGCGCTGAACTCTGACACTTTTACAGACAGCTATCTGTTCTTCCGTTTGAAACAGTAAGTTACCTCACCGCATGGACGCACAAGGCATCATTGCCTTCATTTCATTTGTCTGCCACACTGCGCACCGCATGATCAAATGGTTTTACATCACAACCATTGATTACGTCATGTTGCAAAAAAATCACTGGAAACCCCTCGTCCTGATTGTCAGCTTGATGCTGGGGATGTTGACCCGTAGCGCGCAGGCCCAGACCTCCGGTTTGGATTATTCCACCAATGGCAGCGTCATCACCTTAACGGGCTATTCTGGCACTCCCGTTAATGTGATCATTCCCAATTTTGTCACCATAATCGGAGCACTGGCGTTTGAAAACTGCACCAGCCTGACCAACGTCACGATGGACACAAACGTCACCAACATCGGACAAGGGGCATTCTACAACTGCACCAACCTGACCAGTGTCATTATTCCCGATAGCATCATCAGCATAGGATCTTCTTCCGGCGGCAATGGCGCGTTCGCATCATGCACCAAACTGACCAACGTCACGATTGGAACAAACGTCACCTACATCGGAACGGATACTTTCGCTGATTGCTCCAACCTGACCAGTGTCACCATTCCCAATAGCGTCGGTGTCATCGACGTCGGCGTGTTCTACAACTGCACCAGCCTGACCAATGTCACGATGGGCACAAACGTCGCCAGCATCGGGGTGTCTGCGTTTTTAGAATGCGCCAACCTGACCGGCATCACCCTGCCCGATAGCGTCACCAACATTGGAAATGAAGCGTTCGAAAGTTGTTCCAGCTTAACCAGCATCAACATACCCAATGGCGTGACCAGCATTGGAGACGAAACGTTCCTATCTTGTTCCAGCCTGACCAGCATCAACATACCCAGTGGCGTCACCAGCATAGGAGGCGTCGCGTTCGGAGGATGCACCAGCCTGACATGCAGCGTCACCATTCCCAGCGGTCTCACCAGCATGGGAGTTTCGGCGTTCCAAGGTTGCCCCAACTTGATCAGCGTTCTATTCGAAGGCAACTTTCCTTATGTGGATGATTTTGGCGGGGAGTTGTCCATTTCACTTTCTGCCGGTGATGTCTTTTTGGGAGACTCTCCCACCATCTATTATCTCGCGGGAACCACAGGCTGGAGCAGCGGCTCTGCCGGCTACCCTGTGACAGAGTTTCCATTCGATTGGGCAACCAACGGCAATGCCATCACGATCACCGGCTACACCTGTTCCGACGGCGCGGTGCCAACGATTCCAACCAGCATCAACAACTTGCCCGTCACCAGCATCGGCGAAATTGCGTTTCAAAACTGCGCCAGCCTGACCAGCGTGATCATTCCCAATAGCGTGACCAGCATTGAAGAACTTGCGTTTCAAAACTGCGCCAGCCTGACCAACGTCACGATGCCCGACAGCGTGACCAACATCGGACAGTTCGCGTTCATTGGCTGCTCTAGCCTGCCCGGCATCGTGATTCCCGACAGCGTGACCAGCATCGGAGAGTTTGCGTTCTATGACTGCACCAGCCTGACCAGCCTCTATTTCTACGGCAACGCTCCCACCGCTGATTCGAGTGTCTTTTCTTCCTCCTTTTCTTCTAATGACCCCGTGACAATATATTTTCTTCCTGGGACTGCGGGCTGGACTTCGACCTTTGCCGGTCGTCCGACGGCACTGTGGACGCCATTGATCCAGGCCAGCGGCCCCAACTTTGGGGTGCAAGCCGGCGAGTTCGGTTTCAACATCTCTTGGGCAACCAACCAGTCTGTCGTCGTGGAAGCCTGTACGAATCTGGCCAATCCCGTCTGGCAACCGCTGCAAACCAACACCCTGACTATCGGCTCGCTCTCCTTCAACGACCCCAAGTGGACAAATTATGCCGCCCGTTTCTACCGCGTCCGAACGCCATAAGCAAACACATCCCTCTTCTCGCCTCGACCCGCTTCATATAAAATATGAAACTTGTCCACTGTCGTATATCGCTTGCTTTTCATTAGTCTGGTCCATTCTTAAGTCCCAGACTAACACGCATCAGCTTGCCCGAAAGCGTGAGGTCAAGTCATCAGAGTCCTACTATTGACAAAAGATTGGAAGGGGTGGGTTTGCTGCCTTAAACATGTTGCAATAAAGTTTGATATGGTTGTTTTCCGGGCAATTCTGGAAATGTTTCTGGCGGCTCATTGGTAACCGATGGATTTCCTACTGTCACTTTTACTGACAGTGCGAAGTTCAACCTTACGGACTGCGCACGCGATAGAATCGCTGCGGGTTGTTGGTCGCTTGCAGATCGGCGAATTGGAAATTTCCCGAACCGGCGGGCGTTTCCACGGCCGTGCCGAGGATAGTCCATTGGCCTGACGGCAGCGCCAGATTGGTGGTCGTCAGGATGGTTTGCGTCATGCCTTCGTAATTAGTGAACCCAAACTGGAACGCGCCGTTCTCAAGCTGGGGGACGGCGGTCAGGAGGCCGGGACCGGCGGGATTAAAGATGCCTTCCACTGCGCCCAGATCGGGGGCCGGGCCGAGCACTCGGGGAAAACCGCGCTGGTCAGTGGTGAAGTCAGACGTGGCGGCAGCATCAACGGCCGGTGAACCGGGGAGCGGCGGCATGGTTTGCGTGGGGCCGCCGTAATTGCCGAGTGGAGCTAGAAGGGCGTTGCCCCCCACCAGATTCGGCGTCTCACTGAAAGAGCCGGCGAAGTCTATCGGCGTATTGCTGCTCACGATGGAGTTATACATGGAAGTGTAATCGCCGTCCGCGTCATCATTGAAAATCCCGCCGCCGGAACCATTCGCGGCGGAATTGCCAGAAACCGTGCATTGGTCTAGGGACAGGGAACTGCCAAAATTATTTTCCATGCCGTTGTAGATCGCGCCGCCCGTGCCATCAGCGGCCGAATTGCCCCAGAGCGTGCATTCGTTGAGTGACACGATTCCATCGTATGCATTGAAAATCGCGCCGCCGCCATTGGGAGCGGAATTACCGGCGAGCGTGCATTGGTTCAGGGTCACCTGGTAGGGATCGTAGCAGAAAATGGCTCCGCCCTGGCTGCCGGGCGCGGAGTTGCCGGTTAACGCGCAATTTTGCAGGGTTAAAACGCTTGCATAATCGGCATATATCGCGCCGCCCTGGCTTGAGTTTCCGTTGGTCAAAGTCAACGAATTTAACGACACACTGGGAGGCTCCTCTTGAAAACCCGGGACAACATTCATCACATCAAAGATGCGCGAGGCGTTGTTGCCATTGATCTGGATTCCGGCGGGCAACGCCGAGGCATCAATGGTCATGGAACTTCCCAAGGTGATCTGGCCGTTCATCAGCAGAATCGTCTGGCCCGTCAACGCGGGGGCGAAGGTCACAGTGCCGGCGGCAAGGTTATCGCTGATCTGATAACAAGCCGGCATGCTATGGTCGGCAATGTAGCGCAGCGAGCCGGGGCCGCTGTCGGCCGCGGTGGTGACCACGGCGGGGCCGCTGTAGAAAAACTCCGCCGCGCCAAGATCCGGGGCGGGGCCAATGACTCGCGGATAACCCCGCTGATCGGTCGTCAAGGTGGTCGGAACACCGGCATCAATGGCCGGCGAACCCGGCAAGGGCGGCATGGTTTGGGTCAGGCCACCATAATTGCCCAACGGCGCCAGCATGGGATCGCCGTTGGTCAGGCTATTTATGCCGGTGAAACTACCTGAGTAATAAGAGGGTAAATAAATATTGCCCGGGGTGTTTCCCGTAATAATGCAATTAGTCGCCAAAATGGTTGTAACGCCATAGTAGATTCCTCCGGAAGGGTCTGCAGCGGAATTGCTCACAATGGTGCATTGCGTCAATAAGGTCGAGCGGACGTCGAACAGACATAGAGCCCCGCCGCTGGGGCAGTAATTGCCAAAAAAAGTGCATTGTGTGAATGACGAATTAGGACCTGGATTAATCGCCCCACCACCCCCACCATCGTCGTTGTCGACACCAGCCCAGTTTCCCGCAAAGGTGCAGTTCACACAAATGGTGGATCCACAAATAACACCGCCTCCTCCTCCCGCAGCCGAATTACTTGAGATGATGCAATTCGTCATGAAACTCGGACCATCACAGTAAATAGCCCCACCATCCCCATCACCGATGGCCGAATTGTTAGACAGGACGCAAGCCGTTAGTGTCAAGTCCCCCCAGTTCTGAATCGCGCCCCCTCCTGCGACTGGGTCTGTGGCAGAATTTCCCACAAAAAGACACTGTGTGAAATTATACCAGGAGTTATCGTAGTCGCAAACCGCCCCGCCATCTTGGCTCGTATTATTGGACAGGGTGCATTGCACCATGGTCAATGTGCTCGCATAGGTTGTAATCGCGCCACCATATGTGGCACTATTGCCCGAAAGAAGACAATTTGTCAGAGCCAGATAATCGCCTCCATCCGTGAGGCTGATCGCACCGCCGTCGCCAGGATGGGCCATATTATTCAGAAGGGTGCAATGAATAAGCGCAAGAGTACCGGACCCGTCCTGCAGGATGGCGCCGCCTTGTTTGGCATAGCTGTTGGTCAAGGTGAGGGAATTAAACGTTACCGTCGTGCCGCTGGCGATTTCAAAGATGCGCGAGGTATGGTTGCCGTTGATTTGGATTCCACCGGCCAGCGCCGAGGCGTCAATGGTCAGGTTGGTTGTCAGCAAAATCTCGCCGCTGGTCAGCAGAATGGTCTGGCCGGAAAGGCCGGGGGCGAAAGTGACGGTGGTGCCGGGCACGGCATTGGAGACGGCCCAGCGCAAAGAACCCAAACCGGAATCCGCGTTGGTGGTCACCACCGTGCCGGCCGCGCCGGAGGCCACCCAGGTCGGGCCGTGGACCAGAAAGCCATTGTAAGCCGCGCCGGTCGCAATAGCGGAATTGGTGGCCACCGTGCCGCTGGAGCTGTCGAACTTGTAATAGAGGAGGAGGTTGGCTTCATTCCCGGTGAGCGGCGTGTCGAGGTCCGATTGGATCTGCGCCTGCGTGCGGGCGACGTTCCAGACCCGGAAGTCATCCAATTGTCCGTTGAAAAAATAGGAGATGTTCCCGCCGATGCGCAGTTCATAGCTGCCGCGCACAAAAGGCGTCATGCCGGCATTGGTGGCGAATAAATTGCCATTGGTATAGATCACCATGTAATTTCCACTGTAGCTGGCCACCAGCGCGTAATGGACCCAATAGCCGACCGTGTTCGGCGGATTTGGGGCGTTCACCCGTCCCGAGGTGTTGATATTGCCGAAATCCCAATAGGTATCCCCGTCGTTGTAGCTGATGTGGCAGTTGAACCGGTTGGTGGTCTCATCCGGATTCAGCATGAAAGCGGATTGCTGGGCAATGGCGCCGGCTTTGGCCCAGAACTCAACCGTGACTTCATTGGTGGGGGCGATGTTGCCAAAATTCGGGACGGAGACGTATTGGTTGACGCCGTTGAAGGAGAGGGCATTGCCTAGGGGGCCCGTCTGGGCGTGGAGGGTTCCGGCCAGCGCGGAAAAGAGCACCGTCAAAACAAGGAAAAGTTTTTTTGGTTTCATAGCTTGGTTGTCACCGGTTGCCAACAGCCCGATTTTCTCTGAGACACCCCATCTGATACTGGATTCGTATTTATAATGGATACCATTAGACTGTTGCAAGCAAATAAGGCTTATTTTGGGCGGTTTCCTGATTTCGGGGAGCGCATGCGCCTCGCATGAAACATCTTTACCTTTCATTGTTCCCTAACTTTAAATCAGGACATTGCCAGAAAGCCTGGCCAGATGAATGGCGGAATGGGTGGGATTCGTGCCCAAAATCTCTTATTTTCAAACCCAAAATACGCGAATTTCCCCAGCATTCAAGCATAATCCGTAACTATTCAAAATAAAAACTCCTTACCGTTTACTGACAGTTAGCCCACAGGTCAGGCCCATTTTGCCATCGCCGCCGACACCTGTCGCAGGTTTGTGATCTGCCACTGCCCCCCGTCGCCCACGAACGAAACTTTACGTTGGTGTGACAAAGCAGAACGCGAGCCGCGCTGCTTCATCACAATGCGGCGTTGCTTGGCTTCCTGCTCTTTGGTTTTGCTATAGACCGGAACTTTCACGACAGACAAACATTATGCCACGTTTACAACGGATTCAAGCCGTGAATGCCAGTAACTCCTTCGCCGCGCTGACGGCTTGATGAGTTGATTCGTAATAGATTTACTTTGACAGTGTCGGGGCATTTTGGGAAAAAATCATCGGACAGGAAGTAAATCTTCAACTTAACCAATCTTATGAAACGCATGTCACCACTGGCAGCGGTTTTTGCGCTGCTCTTAACCCTCATCACACAATTCTCAACCGCTTTCGCCCAGGGCACGGCGTTCACGTACCAGGGGCAGTTGCAAAGTAGCGGCACTCCGGCCAGCGGCAGCTACGACCTCCAATTCGCGCTTTACGCCACCAGCGCCGGAGGTGTCGCCATCGCTGGGCCGGTGACGAATAGCGCGACGGCGGTGAGCAACGGGCTATTCACAACGACGATTAATTTTGGGCCGAATGTGTTCACCGGCAGCAGCAACTGGCTGGACATCGCGGTGCGGACGAATGGCACGTTGATGTTTACGGAATTGACGCCGCGCCAGCAAGTGACGCCGACCCCGTATGCCATCTTTGCGGCCGCGGCGAGCAATGTGAGCGGGACAGTCTCATCCAGCCAATTGACGGGCGCATTTCCATCGCAACTGACCGGCACGATTTCATTGACGCAATTGCCCGCTGTCGTCGTGACAAACAATGAAACAGGTGTCGGATTGAGCGGCACGTTTAGCGGTAACGGCGCGAACCTGACCAGTTTGAACCCTGCGAACTTGAGCGCGGGCACGGCGGGAATCAACATCAGCGGCAACGCGGCGACAGCGGCGCTGGCAAGTAACGTTGTTTCCGGCATTAGCATCACGAACGCCTTTATCACCAACTCAGTTTTCGCGGGCGACGGCAGCAATTTGACCAATCTCAATGCGTCGCAATTGACTAGCGGAGTTATTTCAAACAGTTTGCTGCCGGGATTTCAGGGCAACGACAATGTCGTTGCCGGAGGTGAAGGTAACATCATCAATGTCGCCGACTCGTATTCCGCGATTAGTGGCGGTCAAGGGAACACCAATGGTGCCAATTACTCCTCCATCGGAGGCGGCGAAAACGATTCCATCCAGGCGAACGCCCCGAATTCTTTTCTTGGTGGCGGCAACAACAATACCATCGAAGTGGGTTCCGTCGATTCTGTTCTTGGCGGCGGCTATATCAATACCATCGAAGGGGGTTCTGGCAGCTCCTTTCTGGGCGGTGGCTACGAAAATACCATTGGAAACAATGCCCAGTATTCCTTTCTGGGCAGCGGCCAATTCAACACGAACAACAGCCAGCAAGGGTTTCTCGGCGGTGGCTACGAAGATTTCATCGGAACGGGTGCCCAATATTCTTTTCTTGGTGGCGGCCAAAACGATTCCATCCAGCCGAGTGCCGACAATTCTTTTCTGGGCGGTGGCTACGAAAATTCCATCAGCGGCGCGTACGGGACCATCAGCGGCGGTGAATACAACACCAATAACGGCACCGCCGGTTTCATCGGCGGTGGCCAAAGTGACTCGATTCAGAACAGTGCCAACAATTCCGTTCTGGGCGGCGGTTACAACAATACCATCATGGGAAGTGCCGTCGAATCCGTTCTTGGCGGAGGTTACGACAATTCGATAAACGACGGAGCTTACGGGACCATTAGCGGCGGCCAAAACAACACCAACAACGGCAATGACAGCCTTGTGGGCGGCGGCCAAAATAATTTAATCCTGGGAGGTGCCGCCCAATCCGTTATCGGCGGCGGCTACAACAATTCCATCCTGCCGAGTGGCTCCCAATCCGTTATTGGTGGTGGCCAAAACAATTTGATCAACGGTGAGTATGGGATAATTAGCGGCGGAGAGGCCAACACCAACAATGCCAACCAAGCCTCGATCGGTGGCGGTTTAACCAATTACATCCAGTCGAATGCCAATCAATCTTTTCTCGGCGGCGGCTACGACAATACCATCCAGGGAGGTGACTTGGAATCTGTTCTTGGTGGTGGCTACGACAATACCATGCAATCGGGTGCTAGCGCGTCCTTTCTGGGCGGTGGCTACGAAGATACCATCGGAAACAATGCGCAGTATTCCTTTCTTGGCGGCGGGCAAAACAATTACCTTGTAGGAGAGTATTCTTTTCTGGGCGGCGGCGACAATGATTCCGTGCTGGCGGAATATTCTTTTTTAGGGGGCGGCCAGAATAACACCAACAGTGCCGAGTGGTCCTCCATCAGCGGTGGCAATGGCAATTCGATCGTAGGGAATGCTCCCTATTCCTTTCTTGGCGGCGGCGACAATGATTCCGTGCAGGCGTTTGCCAACGATTCCGTTCTGGGAGGTGGCTACGGAAATTCCATTGGTAGCCTTGATTCCTTTCTTGGTGGCGGCTATGAAAATACCATTGAAGTTGATGCCTACAATTCGGTTCTGGCAGGTGGCTACGAAGATACCATCGGAAACAATGCCCAGTATTCCTTCGTGGGCAGCGGCCAATTCAATACGAACAACAGCCAGCAAGGTTTTCTCGGCGGTGGCTACGAAGATTTCATCGGAACGGGTGCCCAATATTCCTTTCTTGGTGGCGGCCAAAACGATTCCATCCAGGGAAGTGCCAACAACGCTTTTTTAGGTGGCGGCTACAACAATTCCATCAGCGGCGCGTATGCGACCATCAGCGGCGGCGAATCCAACACCAATAATGCCAATCAATCCTCGATTGATGGCGGCCTGACTAATTTCATCGGAATATTTGCCTCCGAATCTTTTCTGGGCGGCGGTTACGACAATACCATCCAGGGAGGTGACTTGGAATCTGTTCTTGGTGGTGGCTACGACAATACCATGCAATCGGGTGCTAGCGCGTCCTTTCTTGGCGGAGGCTACCAAGATACTATCGGAAACAATGCGCAGTATTCCTTTCTGGGCGGTGGCCAATACAATTCCATCCAGAATGGTGCCCAATATTCTTTTCTTGGTGGCGGCCAAAACGATTCCATCCAGCCGAGTGCCGACAATTCTTTTCTGGGCGGTGGCTACGAAAATTCCATCAGCGGCGCGTACGGGACCATCAGCGGCGGTGAATACAACACCAATAACGGCACCGCCGGTTTCATCGGCGGTGGCCAAAGTGACTCGATTCAGAACAGTGCCAACAATTCCGTTCTGGGCGGCGGTTACAACAATACCATCATGGGAAGTGCCGTCGAATCCGTTCTTGGTGGAGGTTACGACAATTCGATAAACGACGGAGCTTACGGGACCATTAGCGGCGGCTACAACAATTCCATAATCAACGGCCAGTATGGGGCAATTAGCGGCGGCGAATACAACACCAATAACGGCATCGCCGGGTTCATTGGCGGCGGCTATGGAAACCTGGTGTCTAATTCTTACGCGACGGTCTCCGGTGGCTCCAACAATGTAGCGGGCGGCCTGTACAGTTTTGCCGCTGGACAACAGGCGCAGGCCACGAATACGGGCGCGTTCGTCTGGGCGGATTCCCAGAATGCGGTGTATGGTTCTACCAATAATGATTCCTTCAATGTGCGGGCGCGAGGGGGTGTGCGCCTTGTCACCAGTGGCGCGGGATTGTCAGTAGATGGACAGTCGGTTTTTGCCGGGATCAACGGCGGCAGCTTAACGAATATTAATGCGTCACAAATAATCAGCGGCGTGATTTCGACCAATGTGCTGTCCGGTTTTCAATCGCCTTACAACACGATTGGTGGCGGCCATCAAAACACTGCCAGTTTCAATTATTCAACGGTGAGTGGAGGCCAAAGCAACACTGCCAGCGGCGAGTGGTCGGCGATTGGCGGCGGCGAAAATAACCTTGTAAACAATTTCAATGACTTTGTGGGGGGTGGCCAGGCGAACTCAGCGACCGGCGGGCATTCGTTTGTGGGCGGTGGCCAGGGCAATGTGGCGAACTATCTGGCTGCGACAGTTGGCGGCGGCCTGTCCAACAGCGCCACCTACTATTATGCAACTGTTCCAGGCGGGTATGAGAACATTGCTGGCGGTTCCAGTTCCCTGGCCGCCGGACAATTTGCCCGCGCCACAAACAACAATTCGCTGGTCTGGAGCGACGGCAGCGCAACGGTGGGCTCCCTCACGAATAATTCGGTGACCATGCTGGCGACGAACGGGTATCGCTTCTTCACAGGCACCAGCGGGAGCATCATCTTCACCAACATGAACAGCAACGGGTCGGATCAGCAGGTGGCGTGGACTCCGGGCAGCGCGAGTTGGACGTTCACCAGTGACCGGAACACGAAGGACCGCTTTGAGACGGTTGATCCGGAGTCGGTGCTGGCGCGGGTGATGCAGTTGCCGATCTTGGAGTGGAGCTACAAGGGGTTTGACCAGCGGCATATCGGGGCGATGGCGCAGGATTTTCATGCACAGTTCCCATTGAACGACAATGACAAGGCGTTGAATGACGCGGACTTGCACGGCGTGGAACTGGCGGCAATCCAGGGGTTGAACCAGAAATTGAATGAAAAAGATGCGGAAATCCAGGGCTTGAAAATGCAGAATGATTCGATTGTAAAGCAATTGGATGAACTGGAAGCGAAAGTCAAATCGTTCGAACAAAACAGATAAAAGGTTATGAAAAATGGTTTCTCCTCGTTGGCTTGCTCCTGCCGGCATTGGCAGCGGCGTAATCCATCGCATGAAAAACAAACTACTCACACTGGAAGAACTTGAAAAGAGTTGGTGGTGGAATCGAGAGGATATTCGCCGTGATGGGGTAAAAGGCGTTGACTGGCCCACGGTTGAAGAAGCCGCCCGCAATTATGAACTCATGCGCCGTTCATTGAAGTTTTAGACCGCAAACTAGTTGGCGTTGAAAAGTTCACTGACAGCGAACGTCACACATTAAGCGATGCGCGGCAAAAGGCTGCCCCATCTTACTGTCGGAGGCTACCCTCACCTTTGACAAGCGAGTCCGGTGATCAATGCAATCAGCAAACGACAACTTGCCCCATGCATAATGCTTTGATGCCAAACAGACAGGATGAAAGAATTTGCGTAAATTGTTGGAAACGAGGTTCGGAATCGGTTTCTTTTCCGTGTCCTAGTAAAGACGGAGCCTTAATCCGCCGTTTTATAAATTTATAAGTTGTTTATAACAAATAACTTATTGCGGAATGGGTGGGATTCGTGCCCACATTCGCGCCCCGCATTGCGCATAGGCGTTATCGCCAAAAGGGGTCAGTTCTTAGTATTTACACATTTTGCTTTTGTTTCACGCTCTTCCTTTTTCTTCGATTCTGTATCTCCCGCTAATTCTGTCTTTGCAGTGCTTTCTGCTTTCCTGTGCCATCCTCCATCCTCCACCTTCCATCCTCCATGCCTTCCTGTGCCATTTTCCACCCTCCATTCTCCATCTTCGATTTTTTCATTTTTTGTTTCCGGGCAACATGACGATTCTCTCATTTCATGCTTTAATCGCCTCATGCGCGGTGCATTTAAATATATTTGTAGCAGCCGACCCGTCCTCCGTAGCCCCTCCTCCGTAGCATTTCCGCGGAGGGTGGACAGCACTGCCCGTCCTCCGCAGTGCTACGGAGGGTGGACGGAGGGAGGAGGTAACGAGGCTCTGAATCCTCTCCACCAATCCATCAATCCAACAATCCACCAATCCACCAATCCACCAATCCACCAATCCACCAATCCATCAATCCACCAATCCACTCGTTACGCAAATTGACGCGAATTGACGCGAATTGACGCATTTTGACGTTTAAACCCCGAAAACGAATTGAAGCGAATTGAAGCGAATTGAAGTTTAGCACCAAAATGAAAAAAACCGATTTTACACTTTTTTACACCCCCGTTTTTCAATGGGGCTTCCCTCCTCCGGACGGATCGGAGGGACGAGTTCCACGAGTCCCCATTGAAAATCCCGGTGACAAGCCCGCCGCCCTACACCCGTGGCTGCATCCCTCAGGGATGCTCCCGGAAATGCAACAGCGATTGCAACGTCTAGTGTCCGCCGGCGCAATCGATGAAGTTGCACAGCAATTTGCGCGCGACGTCAACGCTGGTGTCTTTGGATTCCAATTCGCTGGTGAGGTCGAGGGTCGAGACGATGATCTTCCCTTTGCCATACGGGATGACCCCGACCGCTGTGCCCAAATCCATCGGATAACTATGCCATGCGCCGGCCACGAGTTCTTCGCCCTCCAACCGCAGGCCGGTGCGCGAGCGGCCGTTGCGGACGACGGCCTGGTACGGCCAGCTCATGGCCGTGTTTACCGGCAAATCATTGAACAACGGATGCGACCGGACGAAAAACAATCCGCCCAGCCAGGCGGTGCCGATCACAAAGGAACCGTCGTATTTGACCGGGGTGGCGTTGGTGATGAGATTCATCCAGGTGTCCGCGCGGTCAAGAATCAGCAGCGTGGTGCCGTCATCGTGAACGCGTTGGAAGAGCTTGGCGGCATCCGGCGCGCCGGATTCGGGCAGTGCCCAACGGAGTTGGAATTGCGCATTTCCTTTGCGATGCCACAAGTCCACCCGCAACGTGACGGGCTTTCCTGCTGTCAGCGCGATCTGCCCGTGATTGACGGGATTGACGTGGGTGCGAAGGTCGTCATACAGAAGTTTGCCGTCCACCCAAAGTTGGGCGCCATCCGTGCCTTCAGTCTCAAAATTATAAACGCCGCTGACCGGCGGAGTGAGGGTCCCTTCCCAGCGCACGGAATAATCATCCGTCACATTGGCCTTGGGATCAGGAACCGAGCCATCGGGGACGGAATAATCCACGGAGCGGTCCGTGCGCTCAAAAATCTTATCTTGAAAATCGCCGTCACTGTAAAACGTCGTCTTCAAACCGGCGCCGAAGGCTTCGGCGGGAACTTCCACCTCCACGCCCTCACCCGGAGGGCGGGTGACGACCACCCAATCCAATTTGCCGAGATCGTCACGATACGCCGGGACATTCACGCTCTTTTTATCGGCAAGAAATTTTCGCACGTGCGGCGTGTTTTCCCAAGTCGCGCCATTGCCGCTGATTTTTTGATTTTGCCAATCTACGGCGAGCACTTCGTCATGGCCCGTTGCGACTGGTTGGCCGGAGCCATCCTCCAGGCTGGCTTTGACCTGGAACATCCCGGTGGCGCCGCCGATCGGCACGACGACGTCTTCCGCCAACAATTCTCCATACACATCGCCGCCGGTGAGTTTCACGGCCATTTCATTTGTGTACACAGTCTCGCCAGCCGGATTTTGCACGGAAATATTCAGCGAGTAAGCGCCGTGAAGATTCTTCTCGTTGATGCCGTAGAAATCGACGGCGACTTGGCCGGGGATCTGGGCGAACTGGCTGCGGGTCTTGACGGCGACATACAGCGGCTGATTGTAATACGCGAGGATGGCCGGGTCGGCCTTGGGATTGCGCCAATCATCCACGATGCCGGAATGGTTTTCGATGCTCTCGGATTCCCAGCCGTTGATGGCGTAGCCGTCGGTGACGTCGCCGATGCGCATGGTTTCAATCTTGCGGCCCTGATGATAATACGAGACGGCTCCCATCGAAGTGGTCAGCGCCTGCACTGTGGGAAAGGCATCGCGCAGATTTTTTTCTGTGAGGAAATCGTTGAACCGCCGGTACCAATCCAAATAAATCTGGCCGTCCCAGCCTTTCACGGGCGAGGCGTCGAGGGCAGCCTTGATCAGGTCCAGGCGCGGCGGCGAGGAGATGGCGCCTTCCTCGCCCCAATAAACGATCTCATCCCGGTCGGTGGTGTAATTGTAATAGCGGGTTGGCGACTGATACAAATCCTGCCGCCAGACTTCGGGGCCGCCGGCGTGATGGGCGTCGAACCATCCGGTGAAATGGATCTCGCCGTCAAACGGCCGCAGGTGCGCCTTGATGTCTTCCGGCGCGTCGGGCGTTTTCGCCCACGACGACGACAACGTGATGGTGCGGCTGGGATCGAGGGCATGCGCCGCCAGCATGTCGGCACGCTCGCGGTCCTGGAACGGAAGATGTTGGTTGCGCTCGTTGATGAGGCTGAAGATGACGAGGCTCGGGTGGCTGCGGTCGCGCTTCACCATGCGCAGGACTTTTTCACGCATCAACGCCTGGGAGAACGGGGTGTCGGCGGATTTATAAGCACCCGGTTCCTCATAATAAAGCAGGCCGAGTTCATCCGCCGTATCCAGCACGAGCGGCTGGCCGATGCAACGATGGAAATTGAGCATGTTCATGCCGAAATCCCTGGCATCGCGGACCTGTCGTTCTGCGAGTTCGGGCGTGGGAAAAATGCCGTTGATCGGCCAAAAGCCCCAACTGATGGCCGTGCGCAAAACGATGCGTTTGCCGTTGAGCCGGAACATCGCGTTGCTGCCGAAACCTTCCGGCGCGAACCAGCGGAAACCGAAAGCCTGGTCGGCGCTGTCTGATTGCACCTGGCCCTGGCTGAGACCAACCGTGCAGACATAAAGATTGGGATGGTCAAGATCCCATACATGAATCGGCCCGCGCGGGGCCACGTGAACGGTCACCAGATTATCGCCGGGATTGAGCTGCACATTTGTGACGTCGGTTTCAAACGCCAGTGGCATCAGATAATCCACAAGACCGCCTGATTTCATCAGTTGTTTTAAACGGTCCAAGTCGGCCTTGGCCGTAACCTCAAGGATGATGTCGCGTTGCACGGCTTGCGGCTGGGTATTTTTCACAGTGACGAAAACCGTCGCATTGGTGATGGCGGGCGTGTTTTGGACATAAATGTCGTTCACAAAAACCGGGTCGGTCGCGACAAGTTTTAGCGGGCCGGTGATGCCGCCAAAGCCGTGGCTCATGGGGATGACATTCGTGCCCCACAGGAACGGCGAGCTGTCGCGCCAGTCGAAATTGCCACCGGGGTCGGTGATGCGCACCGCCAACTGGCATTCCTGGCCCGGCTTCACCCGGTCGGTCAAGTCCGCCTCGAACGGCGTGCCGCCGATGACGTCGTAGCCTGCCAATTGATGGTCGAGATAAATTTCCGCGCGCTGCCGTTGTGATTCGAAGTGCAGGACGACGTGCGCGCCGGCATCCTCAGGGATCTTGATCGTACGCCACCACCAGCTCACGCCGGTGTAATCGCCCGCCGGCCCAGTACCGGGATTCAGATATTCCTCCACCGTTCCCGGCACCGACACCGCGATCCCATTGGTTTCCAAGACGCCCCAGCCACCGCTCGGCGGATTCACCGGCAATTGGGAAAGGTTTACGGGCGGAAGAAAAAGTGAATCGTTTTGCCAGACGGCATTCGTATCCGGCCATAGTTTCCAACCGGGGCCGGACAGATCCAATTCGACCCGCGCCGCATTGGCGGTCAGGGCCAGACCTGTGGCGAATGCGATCCAAAGTGACGAGGCGCGTCGGAGGAAATTCATATAGAAATGATTGCAATCAATGGGTAATGGGGCGAGCAAAAAGGCCGCGACTTTCAAACCTCGCAAGAGACGCATCTTGACCCTGCGCGGTGAAAGCGGCGCGGGATTAGTGGCCGCTGGCGACGCGAATGAAAACTGCGGAATAATAATCTTGTTACCTTTTTAAATGGGCGCACATATAAGGGGGGAATGAGCGATACGCCTGACGCCGAACTGCTGGAGCAATTTGCCCGGGACCAGTCCGAGGCGGCTTTTGCTGAACTGGTGGAACGGCATATCGGCCTGGTTTATGGCACGGCTTTCCGGAAGGCGAATAATCCACAACACGCCCAGGACATCACCCAGGCGGTGTTTATCATCCTGGCGCGCAAGGCCGGTTCGCTTGGTCCGAAAACGGTGCTGCCGGGCTGGCTCTATCACACGGCGCGGCTCACCGCGGCGAATCTTCAACGGGCGGAACTGCGCCGCACCCGCCGCGAACAGGAGGCATACATGCAATCCACTATGAACGAATCCGCCCCGGACGCCCTCTGGCGCGAACTATCGCCACTGCTGGAGGACGCCATGGCCGGCCTCGGGGCAAGCGACCGGGACGCCATCGTGCTGCGTTTTTTTCAGAACCGGAGCCTGGCCGAGGTGGGCGCGGCCTTAGGCGCAAGCGAGGACGCCGCAAAAATGCGGGTGAATCGCGCGCTGGAAAAGCTGCGAAAATTTTTCAACAAACGCGGGGTGGTATCAACGACGGCGGTCATCGCCGGGGCAATTTCCAGCAATTCCCTCCAGGCCGCGCCGGTGGGTTTGGCAAAAACAATTTCCGCAGTTGCGATCGCCAAAGGCGCGGCGGCATCCACTTCAACCCTAACCCTCATCAAAGGAGCATTGAAAATTATGGCATGGACAAAAACAAAAACGATCATCGCGGGTGCGGTCACGGTGCTTCTTGTTGGCGGCGTGACTGTGCCCGAAACCATCCGCATTGTGCGAATGGATTTGGCTCCGAACATTGCCGGCACCTGGGAAGGCGTCATGCCGCTCGGCGGCACGGGCATCAACACGGGGCAAGGCACAGACACGCGCGTCGTCATAAAATTATCCAAAGACTGGGGTCACTATGTAGGCGATATTGATGAGATCGACCTCGGTCGCACTAATGTGCCGGTGGCCAAAGTTGTTTACAATTTCCCGAACATCCAGCTCATCATCTATCCGCAGAGGAATATGGTGTATTCAGGCAAAGTGAATGCCCGCGCGACGGGCATGAACTTCAGCGGGGTGGTCTTGAGACGGATATTAAAACCTTCACCCGCCTATGCTCCTTTAGGCGAAAGCGATTTTGCGCCCCAGACCGGCTCCACTTTGCAAGGATATTGGAAGGGTGGCATTATTCTGAGCAATGGCCGTTATCCCGATGGATTGGGAGGCCAACAACTTGCCAACCGGGACAATTGGCATGGGGAGCCAATAAATACTTCAAGCACCTTGCCGCTCGATTTGAAAATCGCCGAGGTGGACGACGGGACGTTCCGCGCTGTGTTGGACAGTCCAATGCAAGGCGCAGATGGGCAACCGGCATCTTTAACGTATAGCTCCGGGTCAGTAAAACTGGCGCTTAATTCCAATGCCGGCGAATTCCAGGGGGCCTTGGACATTACCGGGCAGGAGATAAAAGGATCATGGATCCAGGGCGGCAAGACTTTGCCGGCCTTCTTCCAGCGCGCGGACTACCAGGATGAAGTGGCGCAAAGAGAAGCGGAAAATTTTTCGCACAGTTCCGCAACAGCGTTGCAAGGACACTGGAAAGGAACCTGGCATCTGATCTTTGGAACCAACAACATCGCCATTCCCCTCACGCTCGATATCGGAAAGATGCCGGATGGCACTTACCAGGCCGCCCTGGCAAATCTACAGCAACTCGGAAACGACGCGCCCATTCCGACTTCAAACTTTGAATATACACCGCCGGACCTGCACATGGAATGGCAATGGGCGGGCGGCGCCTATGACGGAATACTGGATGATGGCAAAATTATCGGCAAATGGGAGGAAGGTGGAAGCGAATTTCCATTGGTTTTTGAACGGGCAAAGAATTGAGGGGTAAAAGACAACAGTCATTCGCGGTATGAACAACAAGTTGATCAAGACGAAGCCGTGATTTCATTCATCGTTCCAGCATACAATGAGGAAGCCTGGGTTGGCCGATGTGTTTCCGCCATTCGCAACGGGTTGGAATCTCTCGCCGAGCCGCATGAGATCATTGTGGTGGATGATGCTTCCAGCGACGCCACGGCCTTGATTGCCCGGCAGCAAGGCGCGCAGGTGATCTGGGTGGAGCACCGGCAGATTGCTGCTACTCGGAATGCCGGCGCGCGGCAGGCTCGCGGTGACATTTTATTCTTTGTGGATGCCGACACATTGGTGAACGCCCCGGCCATTCAGTCAGCTTTGCGCAGTGTTCGCGCCGGGGCGGTTGGCGGCGGTTGCTTTCCGAGGTTCGAAGGGTGGCTGCCCTGGTGGTGCAGACTGGCCTTCCTGATCACCACCTTCGCCCATCATACCACCGATGAGCGGCTTCGCGGCTGGCGCTGAAGCGGTACGGATTGAAAACAATATGATAAAATCCTGTTTCCCAACCTGTTTTTGTGAATTTGCCTGCCGCTGCCTTGATTTGGGCGAGTGACTCGGTGAGCAATTTTTCCTCGTTGAATGCCGGGACGACGATGGAAATTTTCACTGTGCGAGTGTGGCAAATTGTGGCAAAGCGACTTTACTTTATCATACCCGCTTTGCCGGTGGTCATGGCCAGAATGCAGGCGGCGCTCCGGCTTTTGCAGGAAAAGAGATCGATGGTCGCGACGTTGAGGAAGGGGTGTGGATTATCAATCGCGGTCATGGAAAAACGCAACGGCTCGTTTCTTCCGGGCGAGAAGCTGGCGCCTACCCATGCCGACTTTGTGCGTGTGCCGATGGGGCCTTTGGGATGGTTGCTATGGTCGATGACAAAGTCGAGCATGTCGTAGCCATAAAGCAATTGATTCGTCACCGACGAACCGTCGTCGTAGCGGAAGACGACTTCGCAAACCGGCGTCCCGTCCGGCGCGGAGAAGAAGGCTGCATGATAAACATAGAGCGTCTCAAATGTCTTATTCACGGGAATCCCCAGGATCTCTTCTGGAAAGTCCGCTCCGGCCTTGGCGTTGCCTGCCCCCCAAAGATACATCAGCCCGTCAATCTGGAATGGCACATGGTTGAACACTTGAAATCCATTCGGCACATCGGCCCAATAGGAATTGCCGTCAAAAACATCTCCCGACGATCCATAATTCGCCGTCAAATCAATGGGTGTAACCGTGTGGTTTGCAATAGCGTGCTGAGCGCCTGTCACTGCGAGGTAGTTTGAGATATCGTGGCGATAGATAATCAGCAACGCCACGGCTGCCACGAGCAATGCAACAATTCCAGCTACGGTTATTTTTTTTGTGAGAGACCATTTCATAAGGTCAAATCTAATCAGCCGAACCGATTTGTTTCATTATTATTAATCTTCTCCAGGCTGCCCGTCAATCTACCTGATTTGGCCTCGTGTTAATTTGGTTGTCCAAGGCGTTTGCTCGATTTGACGCTTGCCGTTTTTCGCACCGTGGCCCAATCTTGAATTGTTATCCCTGCGTTTACCGATATGGCGCAAATCAAAATATTCGGGTTGCGGGAGCATCTTGATCCCATCAAGCGGCGGCTCTCCGATGTTATTCATTCATGCGTCGTAGATGCTTTGCAATATCCGCCCGACAAGCGGATTCATCGTTTTTTCCTTCTTGAACGTTCGGATTTTATTTACCCATCTGATCGTTCCGAGCGTTACACCATTGTTGAGTTCAGCATGTTTGAGGGGCGCAGCGTTGAGGCAAAGAAACAACTCATCCGATTGATGTTTGAGCGGGTGGAACGGGAGTGCGGCATTGCCGCGCAAGATTTGGAGATGACGATTTTTGAGACGCCGAAGCACAACTGGGGATTTCGAGGATTGCCGGGCGACGAGCACAACTTGAATTACAAGGTCAAGGTATGACCGCAGGGCCAAGACGTTTACCCGGTTTGGCGCTTATAGTTTTTTGTGGCGTAGCTTGTGATCACCGGGCTGAAGCCCGGTGTAAATGAAATCGTGCTACCCGTAAAAATGAACTCGAATCTGGAAAGAGGCAAAGGCGCAAAGCGTAAATTCATTCTTTGCATCTTCGCGTCTTTGCGCCTTTGCGCTAAATCTTCTGCTTAAGAAAACAGAACAGGATTTTTAGAGCCTCGTTACCTCCACCCTCCGCAGTGCTGCTACGGAGGACGGGTCGGCTGCTACGGGAGATCGATCTTTCAATCATCATCGACCACCGTTTTCACCGCCCAATCCGGATAGGGTGTTTGCGGGCCTTTGATGGCGCGCCAGAGGATATGATTGAAGAGATCCTCGGGGCATTGGTCTTCCTTGTCCAGCGGAAGCTTCGCGGAAACCATCGCGTCCTTGCGCAATTGCGCATCGAACATTCGCCTGGGCGGCGGGTTCATGGTGTCGAGCGGCACCTGGTCGGGCACGGCGTCGAAGGCTGTAAAATCCGGCGTGTTGGTGAAGCAATCGAACATCGGCGTGGCTGTCGCGTCCATCTGGTTCATCGGCGGCAGGCCCAGGATCAATTCCATGGTTCGCAGCAGGCTCGTCTGGTTGTATTGCGTGTGGATGACCGCGCCGCGTTTGGTGTAGGCGCTGGCGACATAGGCGGTGGTGCGATAACCGCTCACGT
Source organism: uncultured Verrucomicrobiae bacterium (assembly GCA_963797825.1). Lineage (GTDB taxonomy): Bacteria > Verrucomicrobiota > Verrucomicrobiia > Limisphaerales > UBA11358 > UBA11358. The sequence goes on along the minus strand of CAWCRR010000044.1, from coordinate 327,848 downwards.
GGTCCCAGCCGTTCTGCGGATCGTCCTCGATGGCAAAGAGGCAGGTGTTCGTCCAGAACTTCGAGTGGCTCACGGCATCCAACACCCGGCCCATCGCCAGGTCATTGTCGGCCGCCTGGGCTTCCGGCGTTGGGAAATGATATTTGGTCCCGCTGGTATGATCATTCGGGAGCCAGATGATGACCAGGTTCGGCAGATTGTCCGCCGCTTCAAATTGTTTCAAATGCTTGATGAATTGCGCGGCCCGCCAGACATCCGGCACACCCAAATCCCATCCGATGGTGTTGGTGTCAACATAAGGGCGCATCGCTTCGATGTCCGGCGTGCTCGAGTAGGCAATGGCATTGGAACCATTGGTAAAATCGCGATAGGCATCTCGAAAGCTGATGTTCGTGGTGCTGTCGCTTTTCCAATGTTTGCTGGCGGTGGTGAATTCGCCGAAATCGATGACGGTCTTTCCATGGGCCAGCGCGTCATTCCAGATGAATCCCGCGGGGGAATAGGCCAGCGCATCCTCGCCGCCGATGCCGAAGCCGCCCGCGGGATAGCTGCGCGGCCATCCGGCAAATTCGCGCTCGACGTAATCGGTGGCAATACCGGCATCGGTCCATTGATGGCCATCGGAGCTGATTGCGCTACAGCAGTAGGTATTGTCCAGCAGGCAAAAGTCGCGGACAATTTTATGTTCGTTCGGGGTGACCCGCTCTCCAAAAGTACACAGATCGGCATCGCCATTACCTTCGCTCACGTCGCCGAGCACCTGGTCGTAGGTGCGGTTTTCCTTGATGATATAAATCACATGGGAGAAAACGCTCGGCTCGCCGATGCGCTCGGGCACCGGCGTGACCGGCTGGCCGGCGCGCGGCGGCAAGAGGGCCTGAGCCACCAGTGGGTAACGCATGTCATCCCGCGCGATCTGGGTGAATTTCTGCAGGGACTCATTGGTGGGCAACGGCACGAGCGAGAGCGACCCGGTGTATTGCTTTGTGCTAAAACCCATGCCATGCGCGCCCAGCCTGGCCTCCTGCATTTGGGTGGCGATGCCTTTGATGTTGGCGACACAAAGGCTTTTGCCTCGCGCATCATAGGCGATAGCGCCGGGAAACCAACCCACCGGGATCAGGCCCAGCAATTGAGATTGGCCCGGCTTGAATTGGAAGACGGCCACGGCGTTCTGTGTGCCATTGCAGACGTAGAGTTTTCTTCCCGAGTCGTCAAAGGTCACCGCATTGGGTTGTGCGCCGAAAAGGTCCGCGGGATTCTGCCGCGCGCAAATCGTCTCCACAAGCTTGTCGGTGCGGGTGTCGATCACGCTCAAGGTGTCGCTTCCGGTGTTCGCTACCACGAGAAACCTTTTGTTCGGGGAAAGCGCCAGGGCGGACGGACGGAGACCGGTCATGATGTCGCCCTGGTTGGTGCTGTCCAAATCTATCACTGTGACCGAGCCTTCGTTGGCGATGCTGCGGTCATCGACGCGCACGAGCGTGCCCTCTCCGGCGGGTCCAGTCAGGCTGTCCGGAGCCGGCCGGCGACCGCCCCAATTGCTGACGTAGATTTTGTCTTTGCAAAGGACGACCCCGAAGGGCGCGACGCCCACGTCCCAGGAGTTCAAAATATTCCCGGTGGCCGCGTCCAATTCGAACAAGCGATTTGAAAGATTGCCCGCGACAAAGATTTTTTTTCCATCCCGTGACACCGCGATGCCCGCGGGAATATCATTGCTCCGCGAGAATGCCTTCAATGAGGGCAGGGGGAGCGAAAAAAGCGCGGAAATGGTGTTGTCCGCGCCGACGCCAAAGACTTTGATGTCGCCGTTTACATTGGAGAGATAGATGCGCGAGCCATCGGGCGAAAAGGCCAGCCCGGTGAAGCTCAGCTTGGCCGCTTCGTTTGGAGTTATGACAGCGTCCGTCAGGGAAGGCTCCGGCCTGGCTTTGTCCGCGGGAAAAGGAATGCGTCCACGAATATTCCCGGTGGCCGGGTCAACGGCGATAAGCTCATGGGTGAGGCCGGCAGTGACGAGGATTTTCCCATTGGGGCTTAACGCGAGGGCGTTGGGCCGGACGCGCTCAAGTGGCACCTGAATACCAGCGGGAGTTACGAGTTGGTTGACGGGCGTCATCAGGCCGTTGGCGCCTCCTGGCGCCGGACCGACTGTTTGAGTCGTGGCGTCAAAGTCATCAGCAAAAAGGCAGTCGGTGCCGGCGCCTAAGACAAGCACGACCATCATCCCCAACCGGATAAAAATACAACGTATCATTTTCCCATGATGGCAGTAAAACATGACTACGGGCAAGTCACGTTCCGGTGAAATTTAACGCCCTTCAGTCCAGCCGGTTAAGCCCCACTTTAACATCCGGGGAAACGCGGGGTCGCATTCCCGGCTTCAATGCAACTGGACGACCCGGTAATAGTGCTGCGGATCAGGCCCGATGGGAACGGAAGCCGCCCCCATCCATTTCGATGCCGTGATATTGGTGAGAACATTCCAGGCGGACGAGCTTATATTAGTTTTATACTGCACCTGGAGAGACAATTCGTCTCAGATAATCGAAGGAAAAAATTCCCGTCGCGTGTCCATCTCCCCAAACCGGCTGGATCGCATAGTTGCCGACACTGACGATTTGCTTCAATTGAAAGGCTGACGGAGGAAGTTTTGATTCGGGGTTTTTATAAACGTTGCCCATGATGTCCGTCTCGCCTTTGCAGCCGGCGCATGGGCAATGGCGCCGCAACGTCTCCAGGGGAATGAAGCTTTCCCGGCCATCATCCCACTTGATCGCCAACTCGTCCCCGATTTGCTGTAGGTCGGCGGGACGCATCGTTATTTCCCCAATTTTCGCTCAAACGCCGCCAATGTCTCCGGACTGACGTGATGCTCGATGCCCTCGGCGTCCAATTCCGCAGTCCGCTCCGAAATGCCCAGCGAGCGCAAAAAGGCGACCACGGTTTGGTGGCGTTTTTTTGATTCCCCGGCCAATTTGCGCCCGGCATTAGTAAGAAAAATGGCGCGATAGGGTTGTGCGGTGACCAGACCCGTTTTTTGCAACCGGGCAATTGTGCGGATGACGGTCACGTGGGTCACGCCCAGGCGGCGGGCGAGGTCCACCACGCGGGCCTCACCCGTTTCGGCCACCAAATCAGCGATGGCTTCCGCGTAATCCTCGGCGATCTCATGGGCGTGCTCGCGGCGGGTTTGCGACAGGTTTTCCGCCTGGCGCTTGGGGCCGTCGCTTCGGGCCGGGTCTCTTTTTTTGGGGCCATGGGTTTGCGGGCAATTTAAGCAGGAGGCAAGTTAATAGTCGAGTCAATTTTTGTAGCTCAAACTACTTCGGGTGCCTCTCAAATTTAAAAAAGTCCCGCGCCTTCCCGATGTCACAACCACTTCGGCGATTTACCCACCTATTAAAACCGCTGAAGCGGTTAAGAACTTCAAGCTGCGCTGACACCCTGCTAAAGCCGGGTGTTAATGAGATCTCCGGCTGAAGGGCAAAAAAACTGTTGACAGGCGATCCGATTGATGTAGTATTGACTACATTATTAATGTGAGGCAACACAATAGAGCTATTGCAACATCCGGCCTCCGCGGCGGCCGGCGATGGATTATGGCAATACTGGCGATAGGCGGCATGATGGCGCGGGCGCAAGAGGGGCCCGGTGCCGAGGCGCAGGGAACCAACGCCGTTCCGCCTGACAAAAGCGGTTACACCCTTTTCAATCCAACGCCGGATCATTTGATGCGCGACTTGAGTCCCGACCGGCCGGATGTGACCGAATCCGCCTACACGGTGGATGCCGGCCATTATCAGTTGGAGGCGGATTTTTTCAATTATACCTACGACAAAGCTAATGGTACGACGACGAAGGCCTGGGAGTTTGGAGATTTCAATCTTAAGGCCGGATTGCTGAACAACGTGGATGCGCAACTCATCTATGACAATTATCTGGATGTGCATACGGCTGGCACCGGTTACGCGGCCACCCAATCGGGTTTTGGCGATCTGACCGCGCGGTTGAAAATCAATCTTTGGGGCGATGACAGTGGAAAGACGGCGTTTGCGTTATTGCCCTATGTCACATTTCCGACCGGCACAGATGGGCTGGGCAACCACGGCGTGGAAGGCGGGATGATTTTTCCGTTTACGGCAAGTTTGCCGTATGACTTTGATCTGAGCATGGAAACGTCCGCCAGCATTATCAGAAATGTGGGTGGCAGCGGTTATCATGAAGAGTCCATCGCTTCGGCCAGCTTGGATCATCCCATCGCGGGAAATTTGAGCGGCTTCCTGGAATTTGCCGGTACTTTCAGCACCGAACCTCATACCGGCTGGGTGGGAACGGTGGACACCGGTCTCGAATACATGGTCACCAAAAATGTCCAGCTTGATTGCGATTGTTATTTCGGGGTAACGCGGGCAGCGCCGCAATACAACCCATTTGCTGGGATCACGATCCGATATTGAAAAGAAAACTTTATTTAGAATTTGTAGAACGAATTTATGGATCCAGTCGAACCAATATCTAAAGCCACATCCGAGCCTGAACCCGGCGTCACACCGCATCCCGGCGCCATGTCGCTGGAGGGGTTGCATGACAGCGTAAGCGTGCCTGACCATAAAGCCGGGTTCTGGAAGCAAATGGCTGCTTATTTCGGTCCGGCTGTCCTGGTGAGCGTCGCCTATATGGACCCCGGCAACTGGGGAACCGACCTCCAGGGCGGCGCCCAGTTCAAATACGCTTTGCTTTGGGTGGTCGGCCTCGCCAGCCTGATGGCGATCTTCCTCCAAATCATTGCCGCGCGGCTCGGCATAGCCACCGGACGCGACCTGGCCCAGTGCTGTTACGATTGGTATCCCAAATGGACACGTGTCCCGAACTGGCTAATGGCGGAAATTGCCATCATCGCCTGCGATTTGGCCGAAGTCCTGGGTGGCGCAGTGGCGCTGAACATGTTGTTCCATATCCCGATTTTCTGGGGAGTCATCATCACGGGCGTGGACGTGGTGCTCCTCTTGGCGCTGCAGGGGCTGGGCATGAGGATGATTGAAGGCGTGGTGTTGTTGCTGGTGGCGACCATCGGCGTTTGTTACTTCATCGAAATTTTTGTCATTCCGCAAACCCAGCCCAGCTTTTTGGAAATGGGCCGGGCCATGCTCACGCCCTCCCTGGGTTCATCCGACATGACGTATGTGGCCATCGGCATCATCGGGGCCACGGTCATGCCGCACGTGTTGTATCTGCACCCGGCCCTGGTGCAGAGCCGCAAATTCCAGAAGGACGAGGAATCCATCCGGACCGCCATTCGTTTCAACACCCTTGACGTCGCCGCCAACCTGTCGGTGGCTTTCTTGATCAACGCCGCCATCCTCGTGCTGGCCGCGATCGTCTTTTTCGGCAAGACCAGTGTCACCGTCGCGGGCGGACAGGTCATTCCGTTCAATGACCATACCGACTGGATCCAGGCGGCGAACCTGACATTGGCGCCACTGCTGGGAACGACTGCCGCGAGCGTGCTCTTCGCCGTGGCCCTCCTGGCCAGCGGGCAAAGCGCCACCATTGTCGGCACGCTGGCTGGCCAGGTGGTGATGGAAGGTTTTATGCATTGGCGCATCAAACCGTGGTTGCGGAGGCTCATCACCCGCTCGCTGGCCATCATTCCCACGGCGGTCTTTGTTGGCATTCGCGGGGCCAATAACGTCACCGACCTCATCGTCCTGAGCCAGGTGGTGCTGGCGCTGCAATTGCCCTTCGCCATGTTTCCGCTCCTGCATTTCGCCAGTTCGCGAAAAAGAATGGGGCAGTGGCGGTTGGGCTGGTTCCTGCTGATTGCCGGCTGGGGCTCGGCGGTAACGATTACTGTTTTTGACTTTAAGGGCCTGCCGGACGCGATGAAACAGGCTTGGCAAGTCATCATCGGTCATTGATGATGGCCCGCACAACCACAACAAGTTCCGCCCATGTATAATAAAATTCTGGTAACGTTGGACGCGACCCCGAGCGACCGCGCCATCATCGAGCACGTCAAACCCCTCGCGAAATGGTCGAACAGCCGGGTGGTGTTGCTTCACGTGGCCGATGGGTGGGCGGCGCGCACGTATGGGCCGGACGCCATCAGCCCCGAAATCAGGGAAGACACGGCCTATCTCGCGAAAGTACGCGCCGAATTTCAAGCTGAAGGAATCGATGCCGCCGCCGAATTGGCTTATGGCGAACCGGGCGATGAGATTGTAAAGTGGGTCGAGAAAAAGGGTTGCGACCTGGTGGCGATGAGCACCCATGGACATGGATTTCTCGCCGATTTATTCCTGGGCAGCGCCTCGCGCCGCGTCCGCCACAAGATCCGGGTGCCAGTTCTGTTGCTCCGGGCAAAGTAGGAAAATTTCAAACTTCCTTCACCACTCCCCAATAGACATCCAGGTGTTTGCCGAGATAAAGTTTCACGGCTTTGACGAGCACCTCCGCCTCCACTCTCTGGCCGCGCGCGACAATTTCTTTGAGTCCCATTCCCGGGGTGATGGCAAAGGCGCCTTGCGCAATGATGGGGCCTTCGTCCAATCGCATGGACACGAAATGCGCGGTGACCCCGGCGATTTTTACCCCGCTTTCATAAGCCTGCCGGTAGGCCTGCGGGCCGGGGAAACTGGGCAACAGCGACGGATGGATATTGATGATCTTGTTTTTGAACCGCCAAACAAAATTCGGGGAGAGAATCTTCATGAACCGCGCCAGCACGACAAAATCGATTTCGTTGTCTTCCAGCAAGCGCAAGGCTCGGGCCTCGGCCTGGGTGCGGTCATTCCAGCCAATCGTCTCAAAGGGTAATCGATGTTTTTTGGCCAGCGGCGCGAACCCCTCGTGATTGCCGATGACCAATGCCGGATCGGCGTTCAATTTCGCCGCCATGATCGCATCAAAACAATGCGTTTCCCGGGTGACCATGATGGCAAACCGCTGGCGTTGTTTTGGGTCGGTGAAGCGCAATTTGATTTCCATGGCCAGTTCACTCGCAAGTTTCTTGAGTCCCGCCTCCAACAAGCCGGGGTCTGATGCGTTTTTCTTCCACGAAGCCTGGAGCGTCATGCTGAATTGGCCGCGGGTGACCTGCTCTTCGAGCGCCTCGATGTTGGCGTGCAATTCAAAGAGAAAATTGGTGACGCGGGCAATCACGCCGGTTTTGTCCCGCCCGATGACCGTGATGGTGGCAAATTGTTTCATAATAAGGCCTTGCCGAATCGGCCTAATGTTGAAATTTTAATGACTTTACGCAACTTTTTTCGCATTTTGTTGTTCAAGATAGACAAAATGGCGTTTAATTCAGCAAAAAATCTTGTCGCATCGGTCGTCGGCGGCACGCCCGCGCATTTTGACGATTGGCGCAAAGCCTGGCGCGCCGCGGTGGCCAGCGGTGCCAATGAATCCCTGCTCACCTTCGTGGCGCGCGAACAAGGGTTGTCGGAAGAGGTTTTCGCCCAAAAATTGGCGGGCGCCATCGGCTGGACGTATTTGGACCTGCCCAAGCACACCATCCCCACCGAGGCCCGCAATAAGATTTCCACCAAGATCGCGTTTCAATATTCAATCCTCCCGGCCGCCTTCAACGCCGGTTCTCTCCAGATCGCCGCCAGCGACCCGTTCGACACCGCCATGATGAACGCGGTGCGCTTCGACGCCCGCATGCCGGTGGAATTCGTCCTGTCGCCAAAAATCGAGATCGAGAAGGCGCTGAAAAAATATTACGGCGTCGGCGCCGAAACGCTTGAGGAGCTCGGGGAAGGCGAGGCGCTGGAAATCGACATCTCGGACAAGGAAATCACCGAGGACGACCAGGAGGCCAGCGTCATCAAGTTCGTCAACCAGATCATTTGGGAGGCCTTCAAGGACCGGGCGACAGACATCCATTTTGAGCCGGCGGAGGACGAATTGCGCATCCGCTATCGCATCGACGGCATTCTGCACCAGACGCCAATGCCGCCGCAATTGAAGCGGTTCCAGGCGGCGTTGATCTCGCGCATCAAGGTCATGAGTGGCATGAACATCTCCGAGAAACGCCTGCCGCAGGACGGACGCATCAACGTGCGGATCAAGGGCGAGGAAATCGACATCCGGGTTTCCACTGTTCCGACGGTCTATGGCGAAAGCGTTTCCCTGCGCCTGCTGACGCGCGGAAAAATTTTCCTGAGCCTCGATAAGCTCGGTTTTGCCCCGAAAGACGAGGTGATGATCCGCGACATCATCGTCAAGCCGCACGGGATTTTCCTGGTGACCGGCCCGACCGGCTCGGGCAAATCCACTTCGCTCTACGCCTTTTTGAGCGCCATCAATTCGGTGCATAAACGCATCATTACGATCGAGGAGCCGGTGGAATATGAGTTGAAAGGCATCAACCAGATCGCCGTGCGCCCGGAAATCGGCCTGACGTTTGCCATGGGCTTGCGTCATATCCTGCGCCAGGACCCGAACGTGGTGATGATCGGCGAAATTCGCGACATGGAAACGGCGGAGATTGCCATCCGCGCCTCGCTTACGGGCCATTTGGTCTTCTCCACGCTGCACACAAACGATGCGGCCAGCGCGTTCACCCGGCTTATCGACATGGGGATCGAACCCTTTTTGGTGGCGTCATCCGTCGAGGCCATCATGGCGCAACGGCTGGTGCGCACGATTTGTCCGCATTGCAAAACCGAGACGAAAATCGAGGCGGATTACCTCCGCAGAATCGGATTTCCGTTGTCCGATATCGGCACCGCGAAATTCTCGCGCGGGGCGGGCTGCGAGGAATGCCGGCAACAGGGTTACCAGGGGCGCAAGGGCATTTACGAATTGCTGGTGGTCAACGAATCGATTCGCCCGATGATTATGAACCGCGCGCCGGCCACTACCATCGCGCAACACGCCATCAAAAACGGCATGCGCCAGCTGCGCGCCGACGGCTGGAACAAGGTAAAAAACGGGGAAACGACGATTGAAGAGGTCCTCCGCGTGACGCAAGTCGAGGAGCACATGGAGACCCAGGCCATGGTTGACCGCCTCGGCGCGCGCAGCCAGCCCCTCCAGGTGGCGCAATCCGGGGAACACCCGGGAGCATTGACCGGGGATGAGAAGACGGAGAAGCGGAACAAACCGTAATGAGATTGCCATAATGAACGTCGATTCCCGCCCCGTTCCAGCATGGTTGAAATGGCTCTCCCGATTATTTGGGGCCGTTTTGGTTTTAGGCTCGCTTTTTCTCACAGCGCTGTGGGCCATCGCAGTTATTGGCGTCTTTCACATTTTTTTAGGCCCCAAAGGACATGATATTTCCGATAATCAGTGGGCCGGAATTTTTGGCGGTCTTTTGGGCAGATTGGTGGGACAAGTTTTGGTATTAATGCTCGGAGTTTGGCTTTGGCGATGGCCCGGAAAAAAGTCAATGAAAAGCACTGAAGAAGCGAAGCTCTCCCAGCCATCCCTGGCGCCAGTAGTTGCTCCGATCCCAGCGGCTTTTCCAACCCAAACAAAAAGCAAACGCTGGTCGGCTTGCAACATTTTGCATATCGCCCCGGAAGCGAACCGCCTCTGGCAATTCGACGCCAGGGGGCGGGGCTTTGTCCTGGGCCGCGAACAAAAGGCCGCTGAAGGCGCGCCCCTGCCGTCGCGCCTCGTCGGCAAATCGTGGAGTTCCCTTTGGCAACCCAGGTTGAATGTGGCGTGGCTGCCGCCGGAAGAGGTTTTTTTGCGCGTGGTCGAACTGCCCAAAAGCAACTTCGACGAAACGCGCTCGATGATCGAATTGCAGCTGGAGAAACTTTCCCCCAGCCGGTCGCACAGGTCGTCTGGACCATCCATATTTTAGCGGACGCCCCGGCTAAAAAGGGAGACGAAACCGCCGCCGGCGAATTGCAGAGTGTCGTCGTGGTGATCGTTTCGCGCTCGGCCGTGGAAAAATTTCTCGGCAAACTGGAAGAGCGCGGCTTTCTCGCCGACCGGCTGGAGACGCCGCTGCTCGATCAAATGGAAATGTCGCCGCCCACCGAAGACGGCGCGTGGATTTACGCCGGGTCGCACGGCAAAGAGTCGGCGCTGGTCGCCTGGTGGTTTGCCGGCAGCTTGCGTAATTTGAGCCTCGTCGTCCTGTCGCCGGACCGCGACCGCGCCCAAACCCTCAAAGAGCAGCTCTCACAAATTTACTGGGCCGGCGAAGTGGAAGGTTGGTTAACAGGCAAACCCACCTGGCATCTGCTCGCCGACCCGGTCAATGCCGCTGACTGGGAAACCTGGCTGCGCGCGGCGCTGGATGAGCCGGTGAAAGTCACGCATCCGTTGCCGGCGGCGGAATTGGCGGCGCGCACGGCTGCCCGGGCCGCGACCGCAGGACCGGGCCTGGCGCTGTTGCCCCAGGAGTTTTCCTCGCGCTACCACCAGCAATTTGTCGACCGGCTTTGGCTGCGCGGCTTGATCGCCACGGGAATCATCTATGCCATCGGCGTCGTCATCTACCTTGCGGCGACCGATGTGCTGGCCCACAAAGCCCAGGCCGTTCAGGCCCAGGTCGCCGCGATCAGCGACGATTACACGAACGCCCTGCAGCTCCAGGCCCGTTACGAAGTGCTCAAACAACGGCAGCAACTGGAATACGCGGCCCTGGATTGCTGGAACATTGTCGCCCAACAATTGCCCGCGGACCTGGCCATCCAGCGGTTCAGCTTTGATAACGGGGAAAAATTGTCGCTCAACGGCGTCTGTACCCCGGACCAGATCGGATTGATCTCCGACCCCGGCAAATTTTATGACGCTGTCCGCAAGGCGCAGAATGGCGGCCAGCCGATGTTCGAGCCGGATGCCGTCGAACCGTTGATCTGGAACCAAAGCGGCAACACCATCTCCTGGCGTTTCACCCTGCAACTCCGGCACAACGCGGAGGCGGCGCAATGAAAAAATTCTTTGCCCAACTGCGCCCCGTGGAACGCCGCTTCGCGGTCGCCGTGCTGGTGATCGTGATTCTGGTCCTGAACTGGTGGTTCGTCTGGCCGTATCATTCAGATTGGGGAAATTACAGCAACCAACTTAAGGATGGACGCCAGACGCTGGCGCTTTACCAAAAGACCATCGCGGACTCGGCAAAATATGATGCGTTGGTGAAAAACTTTGAAAATCAAGGCTACTTCGTCCCCGTCGCCGACCAGGCCATCAGTTTTCTGCGGACCATCCAATCGCAGTCCTCCGCCAGCGGCGCGGGCATCATCAGCATGGGACATCCCATTACGCGTACGAACGAATTTTTTGTCGAACAAACGCAAAGCCTTGAGATCAACGGCAACGACAATCAGATCGTCGATTTCCTCTACAAGCTCGGTTCGAGCGCTTCCATGATCCGGGTGCTCGATTTGGAATTGCAGCCCGACCAATCGAGACAGAAGCTCAACGCGCATGTCGAACTGATGGCCAGCTACCAAAAGAAGCCCGCGGCTCCGTCCGCCTCCGGCCAGGCGAAAATGCCTGAGACGACCCCCGCAATAACACCCGCAAAAACACTCGCGAAAACGCCCGGGAAAACATCCAAGGCCGGCATCACCGCTCCTTTGGCGATGGCCGTACTGGATCACCAGGCCCTGCAACCGGTTCACAACCCGCAACAGCCATGAAAACAATCACTATTGCCCTAACCCTGTTTTTGACCTGCCTGGGCGCGTGGGCGCAACCCGCGCCGGCCCGCCCAACTTTCCCCGCATTCCCGTCACCGCCACCGTTGTCGCCGCGCAACAATCCACGGCCGGTCCAGCCCCAACCCTCCCCGGCTCCGTCCGTTCCCGCCAACCAACCCGCCGCCGCCAATAGTGAAGCGGCCGGCTATCAATACGATTGGCCTGCCGTGGATGTCAACCAGGTGCTGGACGTTTACGCGGACCTGGTCGGGCGCACCCTCTTGCGCCCCCCGAACCTGCCCGGCGGCACCATCACCTTAAAAATGGAGACGCCCATGACCAAGAGCGATACGATCGAGGCGCTGGAGACGCTGCTGGGAATGAATGGAATTTCCATCATCAAAATCGGCGATAAATTTGCTGAAGTCGTCCCGACCGACCAGGCCGGCGGCGCGGCCGGACCGCTGGATACGAACTCTGTGGATAACCTGCCCGAGTTGGGTTCCTATGTCACCCGGGTTGTGCAACTGAATTACGTCAAGCCCAGCGAAGTTGCCCTCATTATCCAGCCCTATGCCAAGGTCAATTCCATCATCCCGATCGACAGCAACGGCATTCTCGTCATTCGCGATTATGCCCAAAATGTCAGACGCATGATGGAGATAATCAAGATGATCGACGTGAATGTTCCCATGGAATATATCTCGGAAGTCATTCCCATCAAATATGCCCAGGCACAGGACATCGCCAGCGCACTCAATACGCTGGGCGGCCAGGGCAGTTCAACCGTGTCCTTTGGCAGTGCGTCGGCGCCAGGCTCCGTCAGCGGCTTCGGCGGCGGCCAACGCCCGGGGGGCGCCACATCCGGGTTTGGCGGGGGCGGCACTTCCGGTCTCGGCTCATCGCCCTCACAGTATAACAATCAAGGAGGAGCACAGCCGACAACGCCCAACGGCACGCCGACCACAGGCTCAACCTTCCAGCAGCGTTTGATGAACATCATCAACCGCGCCAGTTCGCCGACCTCCAGCGGCGGATCCTCGACCATCCAGGTTTTCGGCCAGGCAAAAATCATCGCCGACGAACGAAGCAATTCATTGCTCGTCTTCGCCACCAAACAGGACATGGACGCCATCAAGCAGGTGATTAATAAATTGGACGTGTTGTTGTCCCAGGTCCTCATCGAATCTGTCATCATTGATTATTCGTTGGGGCCTAACACCCTCAGTTACGGAGTTTCCGCCGCGCAAAATCCGCAGAACTTTTCGCCAAGTACCCCAATCATCGGCGGCGGTGGCGTCAATAATGGTCCATCATTGCTTTCCTTCTTGAGTGGCAGCGCCGTCGGCCTGACGAACAGCACCGGCAATCTGAACAATACGTTCACCGGCAACACTCTTCCCGGCGGTTTGAGCTATTTCGGCAATATCGGGCCGCATTGGGACGTCGCGTTGCAGGCGGTCGCGGCGGACAGTCATGCGACCATCGTGCAACGTCCCAGCATCATGACGTCGCAAGCCAAGCCCGCGCAATTTTTCGTCGGCAATACGGTGCCTTACATCAACGGCACAACTTATGGCGGCGCCTACGGCAATCAATCCTCCTATTCCCAATTGTCCGTGGGTGTGGAATTGGACGTGACGCCTTTCATCAATCCTGAAGGCCTGGTGGTCATGGACATCAACCAGGAGATTGACGCCTTGAACGGTTTCACCAGCATCACCGGCGTCGGCAATATCCCCAATACCATCAAACGCACCCTCTCCTCCGAAGTGGCCGTGCATGACAAGGATGCCATCATGCTGGGAGGTTTTATTTCGAACGACAAATCCACGTCCCGCTCCGGCATTCCGTTGTTGATGGATATTCCGTTGTTGGGAAATTTGTTCACCAGCCGCAACGATTCCAAACAACGCGAGGAGCTGATCGTCATGATGCGTCCCACGGTGTTGAAAACACCTGAACTCGCCGCGGAAGAAACGACGCGGGAGCAGCAGCAATTGCCGGGAGTTTCCGCCGCCGAAGCGGAGGATGCCATTGACCAGCAAAAATCGATCGAAGAAGAACACCGGCGGGAAATGCGGGCCGCCGCCGCCAATGGCGACAACGGCCAAAGCCGGTTTTCCCCCGCGCCTCTGCCGCAATCAATCCCGGCTGACACCAATAACCCCGTGCAATAAACAGAACTTGAATCCTGCCTCGGTTTGCCGACAATGCCTCGCAACTGGAGCATTGATAGAAAAGATGTTGCGTTTCTTCTCCCTCGCCCCCATCGGGGGAGAGTTTGGGATGAGGGGGCGGCTCATGTCTTGCGATGTGCTGGTTACGATTGGGATTTACAATTATAAATTTGATGAAAGTGCTTTAACCTAAGCATGAAACCACACGATTTTTCCGGTTCACGGGTGCTGGTCACCGGCGGTGCCGGCTTTATTGGCAGCGCCCTCGTTTGGGCGCTGAACCGCCGCGGCTGCGACGACATCCTCGTATGCGATCTTCTGGGGACAGACGAAAGATGGCGCAACCTCAAGCCGTTGCGATTTGCGGATTACATTGAGGCCGACGCGTTGCTGCCGAAATTGCAGGCGGGCGCGCTCGGGAAGTTTGATCTCATCCTTCACATGGGCGCGTGCTCATCCACCACCGAACGTGATGCCAGTTATCTGATCCGCAACAATTATGGATTCACCAAGGATTTATGCGCCTGGTCGCTGGCCCACCAGGCGCGCTTCGTTTACGCGTCATCCGCGGCGACCTACGGCGACGGCTCCGCGGGCATGAGCGACGACGAATCGCAACTCGAAAAATTGCAGCCGCTGAACATGTACGGCTATTCAAAGCATCTCTTTGACTTGCACGCGCGACGCGGGGGATTCTTGAAACGCATCGTCGGACTGAAATATTTCAATGTCTTTGGCCCGAACGAAAACCACAAAGGGGACATGCGCTCGCTCGTCCACAAAAGTTTTGCTCAAGTCCAAAACGAAAACGTGGTCCGGCTGTTCAAGAGTTACCGCAAGGATTTCCGCAACGGCGAACAAAAGCGCGATTTTCTGTATGTCAAAGACGCCGTTGCCATCACCTTGCACCTGGCGGCGACACGGAAGGCGGGCGGACTTTTCAATATCGGTTCCGGCCGGGCGCGGACCTGGATCGACCTGGCCAATTCCGTGTTCAGGGCATTGGACCGCAAGCCCCGGATCAAATTCATCGAAATGCCCCAGGTCATCCGCGACAAATATCAATACTTCACCGAGGCGAACATCTCCAGGCTTCGGGCCGCGGGTTATAAAAATGAAATCACTTCGCTGGAAAATGCCGTCGCCGATTACGTCCGCAATTACCTCGTGCCCGACCGGACGCTGGACCCCGCTTCCGCATAAGATTCATGCGGCTGGTTCTTGCTTTGCCGCTGCCGCGCATAGGAACCGGTCGTTTCGACCGCAGGCCACAAATCCGCCGAGGTCATTCAATATTGCGCGCGCGCCTCGCGCACGCGGGCCGAGGCGATCTTCAGGTCAAGATTGGATTTGACCGCCCGTGCGATCAGCGAATCCAGCTCCGGATCGTTGAAATTTTTCCACCACGCGGCGACAGTGGCGGCGCTGTTCGTCTCGCCCTTCTGAGACGGATTGAGAAAAACTAAAAAGGCGCGTCCTTGCGGACGCGCCTGTGAAATTGAAGAGAACTCTACGGGGTTTCCACGCGATAGAAACGGTTCGGGCCTGGCGGGCTGTCATGGATTTCCATGTACGTGCCGTTGCCAATGTTCGTGGAAACCGGGATCCAGTTCGCCGGGAACAATGTCACCGAGCGCTGAATGACATAGGTCTTGCCGTTAACGGTCGGCCAATCAACAACGCTGTCCTGCGGACTTTGCGCCATTGACTGGTCGGTGCCAGTGGTCAGTTTGGACTGCGGATTCAATGGATCAAGCCCGGCCTGATACTTCTGCCAGTTTTCCATGCCGGTGCCGTCCGCGTCCGCATTGGACACGGACAGATAGTTATAAATGGTTCCGAAATAACGCAGCCGCCAGGAATCGGGGATGCCGTCGTTATAATAGGAAGTGTTGCGGCTGGAGAGGGTGATCAGGCCGGTCAGCGTGTTTTTCGGGAACGAGCCAATCCCGTTTGGTGAAGCCGAGGCATGGTCGAAATGGAGCGCATATGAGGACATGCTGGTGGCATTTGTCGGGATGACCACCGTCAATGTGCCAAGATTGACCTGCCCTGTTATCCCTGCAAGCCGGCTGTAATCAATGGATCCGTTAATAAGAGTGATATTCGTTGGCATCCAAGCTCCCGCATAGTTTTCGGCGCCGCTGGATTCTGTGAACGTTGCATTTGCCGCAAGCGCATTTAATGCCGTGCTCGCAGAAAACTGAATCGGTGTGGTCAGCACGGGAGAACCATCCAACGGCACAACGCTAAAGTTCAACATCAACATGCGCAATGGATATTGGCCGAAGATCGTGACGTTAACAGGGATGGAAAGCGTCTCGCCAGCGTTAGCCAGGAAATCCGTGGAAGAGAAATTGACAATGGGGGTATTGGTAACGGACAGCGGCATAGTTGGGCTGCCGTCTGCGGAAAGCACTTTGCCGCCGCCCAATTGCTTCTGGACGACTCCCGGAATGATACCCGGGGCATAACTGGCTGTGGCAACCAGAGTGCCATTAGTCCACTCCCGCTGGAACCATATAAGCTGATTGGTAAACTGTGACCGGAGAAATGTGACAAAAACGTCGGCCACATCCAGTTGACCATCGCCAAAGGCCATCTGATTAATATTCGTGATGTTTCCACCCAATAAAGTTTCTTCCTGCGCCGTGGTCAACGTGCCGGCGTTGGTCCAATAGTTATAAAAGGCGCTCGTTGGGTCACTGTCCAGCGCGCCAAGTCCGCCCGAGGAATCCATGGCATCCAACATATCACTGCCAGGCGGCGGCGTATTCAATCCATAAACCGCGGATTGAAAAACCTGCTCCATGTCCGCGCTGCCATTGGCTTGCAGATTGCTCGTACCGAAATCGCCCGCGTTGAACCAGCGAAACGGATAGACGTCACCAACCAAGTAGGGAAGGCTTCCAACGGTGACATTTTTGATGGCGTTGAGGGAGCCTGATCCCAAAGATGTGCCATTGGTGGAATCCTGGGTAACAATAGTCACGGAATTGCCGACAGCACCAATGCCATCGGAGGTTCCCGATGCTCCATTAAGCTGGATTTGGTATTGCTGGCCATTGGTGGCGCCGGGCGAGATCTGGAAGCTGTAACCGCCCACAATGACCCCATTTGGCTCTTGAGGAGTGGGAAACAAGTCATCATGTGCCAAGGACTCGGCGATGAGAGTTTGCACCTTGGTATTATAGAGGTTGGTAAAGCCATAGCGTTCAGCCCAACCCACAGCCAACTCGTTCCCATTGCTCTGGAGCAGATCCACAAAGACTTGGCCGGTTCCATTGGTCACATAATCTTGAGGGGGCAGTTGAGCGGTTTCCTCGGCGGCATACACCCAGGGAGGAATTGGTTGAAGGACTGGAATGACAGCATTGGTGTCAACACCCGGCTCCATCAACATGGATTGAAAATTGAATGGACCGGCGGCGGGGGCTGGATTGGTGACACCAGCGCCGGTGCTTGAAACGGTCATGTTGAATTGCAAGCTGTACAAAGTCACCCCCGGCAACATCGTCAGAGTCACTGGCGCGTAAAAGGTCTGGCCCGCCGCACCTACAAATCTGCTGGAACATTCACCGTAGGCAAAGCCCCAAGTAAGGGAATTAGGGATAAAGGTACTGGGTGAAAAATTCTGCGGAGCAGTCCCGCTTGGAAAATAATTGTTACGAAAAGCTCGGATCTGGAAGAAAATGTTGGTGCTCCCATTGAGGGACAGGGTGATTGGCTGGCCATTTGTACTGACAATCGGCCCGATGCTCGTGCTGTTGGGATCGTTTGTCGGGATGGAACCATCGATTGTGTACCAATAGCTTACATTGGTGGTGATGTCGCTCACCTGAAACTGCGCCGCATTATTTCCCGTGATGGTTGGGTTGGCAACCTCAAATAGAAATTCAGCAGTGGCCACCGAGCTGTACTCACCGACGCCATTTTCATTGACCGCTGCTACCAACAAGTCTGGCAAGGCAGAGACAGACAACGGCTGGGCAAATGCCAAGCCATCCGAATACTGCGGAGGCTGGAACCCATTCGTGCTGCTCGGGTTGTTCGTCAGGGGAGGCGCACCATCAAGATAATAGGTGTTTAAACCGCTTTCGACGGCCACATTCGGATTGATCGCCAACATCAGGTCATTATGCGCAATGAAGGGAGTGCCGGTGACCGGATGCAGCACGGTAAAGAATCCGGATTGATAATTACCTTCATAATCAAACCAACCGATCACCGGCGGCCCCGGTGGCGGAATAGGAATCGTGGCGCTGACCGGCGCGGAATTGGTGCTTGTACCCCCGGTATTGGAAGCGGAAACGACAAAATAATAAGTCGCGCCCGGGCTCACGTTGGTATAGGTAAACGCCGTCGTCGAGGTGTTAAAGATGGGCGTATAGTTTCCGTTTATAGCCTGCGATTCGCTGACCGTATAGTTGGTTGCTCCAGTGCTGCCATTCCAGTTCAAAGTCACACTATTGACATTCGTCGTGGCTGTCAGGCCGGTTGGCGTCGCAGGAGCCGCTGGCGGAAGGGGTGGGGGCAGTGGCAGTCCGGTAGCCGTCACATCACGGATGACATTGTAATATTCTTCAGTGACATAAACTGTCCCGTCGGAAGAATATACGATGCCATCAGGCTGGCGCGCTGCAACGCCGCCCATGGTATCCGGGACCTTTACCACTTCGGGAGCGCCACTGGCCGGAGTAAGATAGCTGCTAAAACCGGGATACGGGGACGGATACCAATCGCTGGTGACAACACCGTATAGATTTGTCACACCGCCGTCGCTGGCCTTGACCACTTTCACCCGGTTATTGCCATAGTCTGTAACAATCAGGCTGCCATCGCCGGTTTCAGCCACATCCATCGGTTGATTGAACTGGGCAAACTGTGGGGCTGACGCATCGGTGCCGTTGGGAAAATCCCCGGTCCCATGGAATCCGGCATTTGTCGTCCATACGCCCGAGGTTGGGTTAACCAAATAAATCCCATTCCGACCGGAATCGCAGACAGCAATCATTCCGGCAGAGTTCCCGACCCTTTTCACAATCAACCCCTGCAAAGACGTTCCGGAATTGGTGATGGTGGTGACCAAATTGCTGACGCCGGGGGCAGTGAATCTCAATATCTGGTTGGTGTTGACGGTCACATAAATATAGTTGTTTGCGTCAATTGTCATGCCGGCCGCATTGGTCAGGTTTATCGCATTAGTAAACATGCAATACCCGTATTCGGTGTCGTATTCCGTAACATTTCCATTTTTCCCGTTGCCGTAATCGAGGATGTAAAGATCGCCAAAACTATCGAATACCACACCAATGGGTTGAACGATCAAATTCGTCGGAAAGGCCGCAAATGTTAAGGTCTCGCTGCCCCCGCCCTGGCTGGCCAACGGGCTTGAAATGAAACGAATTGCATTATTGCCACGGTCGGCCACCCAAAGGTCCCCGTAGCCATCCATGGTCATGCCGCTGGGGGATCTGAATAGGGCTTGATGATAGGTGTCGCCGTCCGAATAACCTCCTGCATGACCCTGGCCGCCGACAAGAGCCACAGTGGTGGCAAAAAGATTTCCGGCATTGAACATTAACGCCGCGGCTAAGGCGCATGACATGCTTCGCCATGAAAATAAACTCTTCATAACTAACTCTTCTTTCTCTTAACTATTCTTTCTCAATTTGCTCATGGAGACGTTGAATTCTGGTTTATCTCCATCCCGGCGGTAGGCTCCTGCTTCGGCGTGATTGGATTGCTCCAATTACCCTGCGGCTGAGCGCTGTCCCACCACGAATGCATATTCATCGGGTCGGCCATCGTCCGTGGCTCACTGTTCAGGAAATCGGTCTGCATCGGCTTGAAATCCGAATCTCTGACGATCGTCGGAGTTATGAAGATCAGCAAATTGTCCTTGGCCATCGTGTCGCTTTCACTCCGGAAGAAAAAGCCCAGGCCGGGAATGTCGCCCAAAATGGGAACCTTCGTGTAGCCGGCGTTCGGATTGTCCTGGACCAGGCCACCCATCACCAGCGTATGCGCGTTGGGAATCAAAACCTGCGTCTCGATATGGCGCGAGTCAAAGATGTCAGCCTGATAGGTGGCATTGCCGACTTGTTTGGTGTCCACCCCAAAAAAAGTGGAAACATCCGGAACAACCTTGAGCCAGATGTAATCGTTGGCGGTGATGCGCGGGGTGACGTAGAGGATGGTCCCGATATTGGAGTAACTGATCGTTGAACCGCCCGATGTGTTCTGCGTGCTGGCGGTGACATTGATGACTGGAAATTCACGCGTGACCTGAATGGTGGCCATTTCATTGTCGAGCGTAACCAAACGGGGAGTCGAGACCACTTGCGCTTCCGAGGACGAGTTCAAGAAGGAGAAAACAGCTTTGACGCCGTCGGCGCTCAAAAAGCCGGCGTCAGGGGTCAGGCCGCTCATGGTATTAAGAATAAATCCTCCAGGGTTTAGAGAATTTTGAGGCTCGGAAGCACTTGTTGTTGTCGTAGTCGAGCCGGGTGTGGTGGTTGTCGGTGCCCCCCCTCCAAGTCCAGGAGTTGTCGTTGACGTTCCCGGGTATGTCGTCGAAGATGAGGAATTTGCCACCGAATTCAACACGCCGTTTCCGAATGAAAAGTTTTGCGCCTGCAAGGTGCCGGACCAATCGATGCCCTTCTCGGTGCTGGGATTGCTGGAAAGCTCCACCAACCTGGTCTCGATGAGCACCTGCCGCGTGGGCAAGTCCAATTCATTGATCAACGTGTCCAGCGTGGACTGTTCAGGGTCCGTGGCCACAATGACCAATTGGCTCGTGCGCATGTCAGGAATGATGCGGCTCCGTTTGTCGGTCAGGACGCTCTGCACGGCAAACGTTATGTTGGACGTGCTGGCGTACTTGAGCTGGACCACGCGCGTGATCAGCGGCGGCAATTGGTCCGGTGACCGGACGCTGATTCTGGCGATCTTCGTTTTCGGATTCTCAACCAGTTGCAGCCCGTAATTATCCAACAAAGCCAGCAACGCCTGCTCCGGCGTCACGTTGTCCCACCGGACGGATAGCATCGGCGGTTGCTTGACCTGGCCGTTTTGGTCGGGTTGCCCCCATCCGATGGACGGGTCGAGCAAATAATTGATGTCGGCCTCCCGCGCCAGGGCCTGGATGGCCACGTCCAAAGGAACGTCGGTGAACTGAATGGGCATCACCGCGGCGGACGGCGCGTTGGTGTCGGCCGGAGCCGGTTGTCCTCCGGCGGTGGCGGCCGTTACATTGTTGGTCGCCATTTCAGAAGGCGCGCTGCCGGCCATATTGGTGGAATTGCTTCCAGCCAGGGGCAGGGTATTGGTAACCTCCGGCACAGGCACATTGGTGATTTCGGGGGTGGAAACGGTGTTGTTTGCGACCGTTACAGCTTCATTGCTGTTCGCAGTCATAGCAGGCGGATTGCTTTCAACAACGGTCATGGTCGAGTTGCTTTCCATCACCATCGTGGATGAATTGCTTTCCACAACCATGGCGGCTGGCTGGGCTGATGCCGGCGTGGCGGATGGGTTGGCGGCAGCATTCGTATCGGGACTGGTGGAAAGTTTAATGACGTTGCTGACCATGCTGTCGGTAACGGCATTTGCGTCGCCGGTATTGGTTTGAGACAGCACGGGCTGTTGCAGGAGAAATCCCGCGATTAGGGTAATGGCGATTCGATTTATATTGTTCATGGTATGATCTCCGCTTTCTCCGACTGTTCCAATAATGGGCATAACTGCCCTGAAAAGCCAAGCGAATTCGTTTGCTTTCCGCCTGGCAAACTACACCGCAAATTTGGAATTAGTTCTTTCAAATCAATCTCATTCATGGGTCGCTTGTATATGTCAACGTCATCATTGCTTCGCCGACTTCCACCGTGACGGTGCCTCTGGCGGCATTGATACCCGTGCATTGAATATGAATCCGCCGGCCGGAACGAGTCAGCACGTCTCCCTCATCCCCTACACCGAATGTTTGATCATTGATGACAGCAAATGCCCGGCCATGTCCATTCACTAAAATCGTTTTTACGACCAGGTCGGTGATGGACGGGACGTTTGAGGGGGCGGCGGCGGCTTGGGCCGCCTCATAGGGCCTGATGGAATCCGGGAAAAAGGGGTCCCGCCCCTCCGATGGCTTGGCGGGCATGGTAAAAACGGACTTGGGCGGGGGCATATCCGGCGCACTGGCGGGCGGGGCGGCCAGGCCGCCTGCCATTCCCCCGAATAACACGGCCACAAGCATTGCCGGTAAAATGATAGATGGTTGCGCGCCTCGATTCATTTTCAGGGTTGGTTGGGTTTGATCAAAGCGATGATCTCCATGTTGAAATTGAGTTTTTCACCGTTGCCCGAGGGATGGATCGATAAATTGCAAATCCGCCCGTGGGAATAATCATTTTCAAAGCCGGCGATGAAATTCCCCAAATCATGATAATACGCCGAGCCGTTGACGGTGACTTTGAGTTGCTTGTAGGGAAATTTCGCCATGATGTCCACGTCTCCGATCGAGGTGGCGGAGGCTATGTTGATGTCCATTTTGTATTTGGATTTGAATCCCCGAATCGTATCGTAAATCCAGGCATTGGGATCGCCGGTGGCCATGTCCTTTTCCGCTTCATTCAGCGTTTCGGTGGTATCCTTCAACTGCGCATCCGTAAGGGCGGCCTTGGCAATGGCTTCCTGCATATTCCCCAACTTCTGCCGCTGTACTTCCGTTTGTGACTTGGTGTCCTTGATGGTGGCATATTCCGGGTGAATCAGGAGAAGGCCGATAAGCAACAAAGCTATCCCGGTCATCATGCACACCAGGATCAATTTGTCGCGTTTCTCTTTGGGTAATCGGTTCATCGGGTATGTTCAGGAAATTGACATTGCAGCGAAAAGGTCACGAAACTCTTGCCGTTATCATCCTGCGGCGCCGACGGCGGGCTGGTCAATTGAACCGCATTGGTCTTGGCCAACATCTGTTTGAAATAGGGCTGTTTGACGATGAGCGCCATGAAATTATTGATCTGGTCGCCGGGATTGGCGCTGAAATCGCGCCCGTCCAGCCGCAACGTGATTCGTTCTGTCACAGCGGAAGGGCGTCCCGGAATGTTGACTCCGTTGTTGTTTTGGGAGTCTGTTCCCGGCTGCAGAAAATAATCCTGTTCCACACTCAATCCGGTCAATTGCACGCCGTTGACGGTGGTCATCTGTAGCGCGTCGAGGAGGTTGCCCTGGAGAAATCGTTGGGCCTGCAGCTTTTTAAGCGCCGCCAGCTTGAGCTTGGCCGTGTCCAGCGCCTTTTGCGCCACCATCACTTGACTGAAAGCATTCGTCTGCGCATCGATGTTCTCTTCCACCCCGTCTTTGCTCGCTTTGACCGCCAGCCCATACGCGATCACCGCGGTGTACCAGACGAAAAACACCACCACCAATGAAATGCCGATGAAGATCGCGCGTTTGACCGGGTCGCGCCGGCGTAATTCCTCCGCGGCTTGCGCTTCCGCCAGCAAATTAATATTTATCGGCATATCAAATTAAAAATCTGAATCGATTCCGCCGCCTGTTAGCCTGCTTTTACTGAACTGCCACTGCCTGCAATCAAATCGCAGCAAGCGCCGCGCCAATCGCCACGCTCAATTGTGGCCCCACGTGCTCTATCTCCACGGTCTGCTGCCCCGGCAACGCCAACTGCAAAAATGTCGTCGGATTCCACGACTTGCATTCAACAATCATCTCTGAATGCAGCATTTGTAAAAACATGTCCGATTTTGCCGCGCTTCCCGTCACGTAAACTTGTGAAACGGGACGGTCGGCCTGATGCTCAAAAAAATCCAGGGAGGCGCGCAATTCGCGCCCCAGGGGAGTCACTTGCGATTCCACGGCGGTCTTGGCCTCCGGCGCCATGCCCAGTTTCACACCTTCGGCTTCCGCATAGGTCACACCCATGGCCTCCGCCAGCCCGGATGTCAATTTATCACCGCCGATATTGACCACCCGGGTTAACGCCAATTCGCCTCGGTCCATAACACAAATGGTGGAATGCTTGAACCCGACATCTACCAGGGCCACCGAATCATTTTCAAAAACCTGCTTCATGGCCAGCTCAAAGGAGTTCACCGGACCGATCAATCCCGGCACAATACATTCGGGAGTAAGTCCGGCATTTCTCACGGCGGACTGATAATCATCAATCAGGGTCTGTTTTGCCCCCGCCACCAGTACTTTAAGTTTGGGGATGCCCGAGCGTGGCACCTCGGGGCCTTTGGGGCCGGATGACATCCGCGGGGCGAAAATATGGCAGTCAAAAACATGGTTGGGCAAGTCCTGCTGCAAATATCCCCTCGTGTTGTTCTTCAAAACCATCCGCATTTCGTCTTTGGGAATTTGCGGCAATTCCACCTGCCGGACCACCGTGTCATCCAGTGCGATGGCCAATGTGACAAATCTCCCTAAACCGCCCAACGCCTCATTGACACTGCGCAAATGATCGGAAAGCAACTCGGGAGAAAATTTTTTATCGTAAATCGGCGCATCCAGCATCGCGTAACGGCTCAACGCCAAAACCTCTCCCCGCCGCTCGATGAGAACAGCTTTGGTCGTTCGGGTCCCCAAATCGACGGCCATTATCTGGGTCCGTTTCTTCTTGGATACCCCGTTCAGGAATGGCAAAGCCATATCGCGTTTATAGCGGGATATTTATTGAATGCAAGAGTAATTATTACGATAACGAAAAATGTCAGGTTCCGCCTGGCCGTCCCGATGGCGCAATCCGATTGACGCCTCGCGCAAATCTGCTTACGGTCGCCTGCCCAAATCATGTCATTTCAGCCGTTTATCCAACTCTGGATCTGGATTTCCGCCTTCGCCGCCGCGGCGGGTTGGACGCTTTCTGCCGCGGGAGAATTGAATCGGCCTGGTTATGCGCTGGCGTTCGCCCTGTTTATCGGGCTGATTTTCTCCCTCCGCAAAAAGCTGGAATGGCCCCGCCTGACCAGGCTCGCTTGCCTGAAAAAAAATCTCCGCCGTTTCCGCCGGCCGCTGCCATTTTGTTTTGCGGCATTGACGGCCCTGATTTTTCTTGGCGGCATCATTTATTCCCCCGATAATTACACCGGGTTGACCTACCGCGTGGGGCGCGTTCTCCAGTGGCTTTCCCACGGCCATTGGGTTTGGATCCATACCCTCGATCCTCGCATGAATGACCGCGCCTGCGGCATGGAATGGCTCATGGCGCCGCTCCTGCTTTTTACCCATTCTACCCGCGGCTTGTTTCTCCTGAATTTTTTGCCGTTCCTGCTGCTGCCGGGCCTGATTTTCAGCACCCTCACGCGCATGGGCGTCCGTCCCCGCGCCGCCTGGCATTGGATGTGGTTGCTCCCGACCGGCTATGATTTTCTCCTCCAGGCGGGCAGTATTGCCAATGACACTTTCCCAACCCTCTATGCGCTGGCGGCCGTTAACTTCGCCTTGCGCGCCGCAAAATCCAAAAATTTTTCCGACGTGTGCCATTCCATCCTGGCCGCCGCGCTCCTGACCGGCGCCAAGGCCAGCAACCTTCCCTTGCTCCTGCCTTGGGCGGTTTTAATGCTCCCGGTCCTGCCTCTGCTGCGGAAAAAATTCGCCGCTGCCGTCCTGGTTGTTATGTTGGCCGCCGCCGTTTCATTCCTGCCGACGGCTGTTCTTAATACGATTCATTGTGGCGATTGGTCGGGCGCGGTTCTTGAACCGCCTGTTATGATCGTGAAAAATCCTGTCATCGCTGTGACCGGGAATATTTTTCAATTGTTTCTGGAAAATCTCTGCCCGCCATTTTTTCCGCAGGCCGCCTGGTGGAATGCGCATGCCACGAAGATCCTCCCGGCAACATTGGTTTCCATCTCAAAACATTTTGATAACGGTTTTTTCCAACTGGGCGAATTGCCAACCGAAGATTCCTCCGGGATTGGACCGGTCCTAAGCGTCTTGCTCGCCCTTTCCATCATCGCAAAATTCCGCCGTCGGTCCTCTTCATCTCCATCCGGCGCATCCTCTTCGGCCTTCCGGATTTTAGTTTTAACCGCGCCCTGGCTCGCGCTGCTGGCTTATTGCGCCAAATCCGGGATGATCACGGCAGCCCGCCTGATTGCGCCATATTACCCTTTGCTGCTGCCGCTGTTGCTTGTTGGGCCGGTCCGCCTCCTCCGTCGTCCGCCGGTCCTGGTGGCGTGTCCTGGTCTGGGCGAATCTGTTTTTGGCGCTGCTGGTCCTGGTGCTGACCCCCGACCGGCCGCTCTGGCCGGCTAAAACAATTTTGTCCAGGCTGGTCGCCCGCCACCCGGACTCGCGTTCGCTCGCCCGCGCCTTCGAAGTTTATTCCGTCTATGCCAAACGCCCTGATCCGCTCGCGGGGGTCCGCGCTCTGTTGCCGCCGGATGCCGGGACCATCGGTTTTCTCGGCGCGGAGGATGACTGTGATTTTTCTCTTTGGCTGCCCCTCGGCTCGCGGCGGGTCGAACCTTTTCTGTTGAGCGATCCGCCGCAACGATACCGCGACCTTGGAATTCAGTATGCCGTCGTCGGGGGCCTTAATTTGAAATTGCGCCAGACTACCCTGGACGAGTGGATGCAAAAAACCGGCGCGCAACTCGTCGCCGCCACCAATGCCACGCAGAAAGTCACCGAAGGTCCCCAGCCATGGTATGTCGTCCGGTTCAACCAGTAATCGTGACTTGCCATTGGCATTGAGACGGATGAATAATCCGGGTGATGCAACAGCGCGCGTTCACCTTGATCGAATTACTCGTGGTCATCGCCATCATCGGGATTCTCGGGGCGATGCTCATGCCAGTCTTGTCCCAGGCCAAACAACGCGCGCAGGGCGCGATGTGCCTCAATAACGGCAAACAGTTGATGACGGCCATGCACCTCTACATCGGCGACAACCGTGACTTCTATCCGCCCAATCCCGATGACGGCAACACCGACCCCGGCTATAATTGGTGCCCGGGAGACGCCGGCATCGGTGGCCCGCAGGAATTCGACCCGGACGTTCTTCTGGATCCCCGCCTTTCCTTGCTCATTTCGTATCTCGGACAAAATCCCGCGCCATTCAAATGCCCGGCGGACACGCGGCAAGGCCTTTATCAGGGAACCAATCCGTTGTTCATCGGCAAAACCGTGCCCGCGGCGCGAACGTTTTCCATGAGCCAGGCGGTCGGCACGATTGACCCCGGCTTCGATGCTGGCGGCCCTCACAGCGGCGTCCCCACTCTTTCCGTCAACGGCCCCTGGTTAAACAACCAGGAAAACCACCGGCGAAATTCACCCTGGCGCACTTTTGGAAAAAATTCCGACGTCGGTCCGCCCTCGCCTTCCGACCTTTGGGTGCTGGTGGATGAAGATGCCCGCGGCTTGAATGATGCCGCCTTCGCCTTCGGCATGGAACAGGCCCAATGGCTCGATATTCCCGGGACGTACCATAATATCGGTTGTGGTTTTGCTTTTGCGGACGGGCATTCGGAGACTCACCACTGGATGTACCGCAGTGTGAAACAGAAAGGCGACATCACCGATCCCAATGACCAGGCGGACTGGGCATGGATGGCCTGGCATACGTCGGCGAAAGCCGAGTAAGTTTTTCCATTCCCTTTTCTGGCGGCGTTAGTAATCTGACGCGGCAATGAGCGAACTTCAGAAGCCACCCGAGGGAGCCAGACCACCGGACCTCCGCAGCTTCTGGCTCATGTTCGTCGTCGAATTCCAGAATGCGTTCAGCGATAACACCCTGAAATTCCTCGTCACCTTTTTTGTCGTCGGCATGGGAATGTCAGCCCATCGCCGCGATTCACTCGTGCCCTTGATCGGCGCCGTTTTCGCTTTACCGTTCATTTTATTCTCGATGGTGGGCGGGTTCTTCGCCGACCACTTCAGCAAACGCAACGTCTCCGTCGTCATCAAATGCGCCGAGATCGGCATCATGTCCGTCGCCTCGCTCGGCCTTTGGCTCCCCAGCGTGCCGTTGATGGTCGCCGCGATTTTTCTGATGAGCACCCACAGCGCCATCTTCGGCCCCGCCAAATATGGAATGCTCCCCGAATTGTTGCCCGAGAAAAAATTGTCCTGGGGCAACGGCATTTTCGGCCTCGGCACCTTTGCCGCCATCATCACCGGGACGATCTTCGCCGGGAACCTTTCCGACATGTTTGGCAAAAGACAAGTTTACTCCGGGGCCATCCTCATCGTCCTCGCTCTCGCCGGGTTGTCGCTTTGCCTCCTCCTCTCACGCCTGCCGGCGGCCGACCCGCAAAAAAAATTCCAGGCCAATTTCCTCGGCGATTTTTTTTCGCAGATGAAATCGATCCGGGCCGACTATACCTTGTTCCTCGGCGCCATCGGCATCGCCTTTCTCTATTTCCTCGGCGCCCTCCTGCAACCCACGATCATCTTTTATGGAAAGGACATTTTGCATCTGGACGATACGCACGTCGGCTGGCTCCAGGCCGCCCTCGCGCTGGGCATCGGCCTGGGCAGCCTCGCCGCCGGATTTTTGTCCGGCGGAAAAATTGAATACGGCCTCGTGCCGTTGGGCATGGCCGGCCTTACGGTTTTTGCCGCGCTGCTCTGGTGGCTGAATTTGTCCTTCTGGGGCGTCGCCGGCAACCTCTGCGCCCTCGGTTTCTTCGGCGGATTTTATAGTGTCCCCCTCAACGCCATCATCCAGCACCGCCCGGACCCCCGCAACAAGGGCGCCGTCATCGCCGCCTCCTCGTTGCTCACCTGGATCGGCGTCCTCATCGCGTCAGGCATCTATTATCTCCTGGCCGTCACGTGCCAACTCACTTCGCCCCAAATGTTCCTCGCCGGCGCCATCCTCTCGCTCATCGGAACTATTTATTGCCTGCAACTGGTCCCGGATTCCCTCGTCCGCTTCCTGCTTTGGCTGCTGACAAAAAGCGTTTACCGCATCCGCGTCGAAGGACGCGACAATATCCCCGAAAAAGGCGGCGCGCTCTTTGTGTGCAACCATGTTTCCTTTGTGGATGCGCCCCTGCTCATGGCCGCCACCGACCGCAAAATCCGGTTCCTGATGCACCGCGCCTATTATAATCTCTGGTGGATCAAGCCCTTCACCAAAATGCTCGGCCTTATCCCCATCGCCTCCGACCTCGGCCCGCGCGAAATGATCGAATCCCTGCACGCCGCCGGCGACGCCATCCGCCGCGGCCACGTCGTCTGCATCTTTGCCGAGGGAAAAATCACGCGCACCGGGGACCTGGACGAATTTCATCGCGGTTTCGAGCGCATCATGAGAGGCGCCACCGCGCCCATCGTGCCCGTCGCCCTCGTCGGCGTCTGGGGCAGCATTTTCAGTTTCGAAAACGGGAAGTTTTTTTGGAAATGGCCCAGGAAAATCCCGTATCATGTCACCATCCGTTTCGGCAAAAACCTCCCTCCCACCGCCGCGCCCCAGGAAGTGCATCAGGCGGTTGAAACGCTATTAAACAGTTGAGTGATATTCCGCGTGGTTGGCATAAAACTTCGCGTCTTTGCGATCTCTGCTCTTTGTGGTTAATCAGTTTTTTTCTCCGCGTCGCCGCTAAAATTAGCGTCTATTAGCGCCCATTCGCGGTTAACTTCCTCCAAAAATCCGTGTTCGTATTTCGCGAGTTAATTCCGGCTTTTCCGCTCCCTGCGCCCCGCATTCATTCGTGCTTCGTCATTATTTAGTCATTATGGTTTAGGAATTAGTCATTCCACGCTTATTGCTCCTCCGCCTTGGGAATGGCCAGAGACGGAAAGTTCGGGCTATCGAGCCAGTTCGCCAGGGCAAGAAATTCCAGGGCGGTCAATCCCCCGGGCGCGGTTCGGATGAATGGCACTTTGGTTGGCGTCGATTCTCCCGCCACGGTGATGGTGGGTCCGGACTTGAATTTCAGGCTTTTAAGCCATGATTCCCCGGCAGAGTCGCCCGCCAATTGCCGGCGTTCGGTAGTCATAAGAATCAACTGCGTCAGCTCGGGCAATTCTTTCAACCGATCCGGGGTAAGCTCCCAATGATAATACACCGTCCCCGGGGCGTTCATCTCCCCGGCCAATTGCGCCGGCAACGCTCCCGAGCCGGGCCAGTTTGGGAAAAATCCGCCGGCCAAAAAGTCTCCATCCGCCTCATGGTCGGCCTCGAGAAACGGCGACATAAAGGGCATGCTGAATGAAATCTTGTCATCACCGGGTATCACTTTCAGCGGCATCAGTTGGTTTTGCCAATTGGTGTTGGCCGTCAGGCGCTGGCGGATCTGGGCCAGTGCTGCCTTCGCATTGGGCACCGGCTCGGCGCCGAAAGTTTGAAATGGAATCCCCGGCAATGCCCAGATAAAAAATTGGTCCGGCTGCGGCTGAAGACGAAGCGGCCTGAACCAGTCTTGCTTTTCCAACCAGGGACCCATCCCGCGCGCCGCGGTGAAACTGTCAAAGGGCTGGGAAATCTCGTTCGTCGGTACCTGCCACTTCTCCAGCGCCGGCAATGGCTGCGATAAATCCAGCGAACCGCTGATGTAAAAAAATCCCTCGTAACCCACCGTCTGGAACGAAAATCCCGGAATATCCAGTTTTCCAAGCGCTGGATACTGCCGCGCCAGCGCGGGCCAGTCCAGGTTCACCGTCAGCCAATTGGTTTCAACGGTCTTTGTGTCCGATGCAAGAATTTCGTCGCCAAGCGGTAATTCATTTTGCCCGCAGTCGAGCACCACCCAGTCCCCTCTCCGGCTGAACTGGAACAGGTTCGGCGGCAAATCTTTTTTCAAACGCCAGCCGCCGGAAATGTTTTGGGCGTGTATTCCCGTCCACGATTCGCCCAGCGTCCGCAAATTCGCGCCCCAAAGTTGGGCGCGCTGGTTGTCCAGCCGGATCGCCAGCGCATATTCCGGGGAGCCATTCGTCGTTTCGCGCATCTCGAAAATCCATTCGGACTTTAGAAAATCATCCAGCAGCGGGCGCAATTGTTTGGAGCCATCGATCGCGCGCGATGGAAGCTTCGCCTTGAACCAGCCGGCCGGCGCGGCGGCAAGCTTGTCCAGCGTCTGGCTCTCCAGCACCCGCGCCTCCTTCGAACAAAATTCATTCGTAAATCCGGCACTGTTGGTGTCGGTGGAAATTTTATCGCCGCCCAGGAAATGGATTTGGGCGATCAAATCCGTCTGCGCCCTTAAATTCGACGCCGCAAAAAATAAAATGGCAAAGTAAACTGCTAGTTGTTTCATTTTCGCGCTTTTAAATGCCAAATACCGCCGCCAATTTCAAGCCTTCCTTTGGGGGGAGCGCACGCGCCCTCGCGTGCTTTCGACCGCGCCTCGCGGTCGGAACGACGCGCGCCAACGCGCGTTGAAACGAGCGCGGAGGCGCGCCCCAGCGGTTGACGAGGGCGTCAACCGCTGCACGCGAGGGCGCGTGCGCTCCCCATTTCGTAATAAATTTCGGTTGCAAGGAAGTGAGATGCGCCCTACGGACAGCGAAAACTAAATAATCTCACGCAAAGGGCGCAAAAGGACGCAAAGGCGCGGAATCGCGAGGATGTTATTTTGGTCATTAGTGCTTCGTCATTAGTTAGTCATTATGGTTTAGGAATTAGTCATTCCACATCATCCGCCCGTGGACTGTGGCCCGTGGACTACAGACCATTCAGCTTTAAAAACTCCGCCCGTATCCCCTTTTCATCACAATGCAAAATTGCCGCGCTGCGTTCCGTGCCCGCCTTGGGCTTGCCGGAATAGCCGGGATTGAAAAATAAAATGCCGCCGACTCTCTCGTTGAATGGCTGGTGTGTGTGCCCAAACACGATGACCTCCGGCTGGTCGCGCGCGATCCGCGGCTTCAGCCGGTCCGACGGCGCGTACGGATTGACGATGTGATGCACCAGGAATTTCCGCGCCGCCAGCTCCACGATTTCTGTTTCCCGGAACGGCAGCCCCATGTCCGTGTTTCCATAAACCGCCGTGACCGGCGCGATCGCTTCCAGTTCCATGATGATCGAAGCATAACCGATGTCGCCCGCGTGCAGGATGTGTTCGACGCCCGCGAATAGTTCAAAAATCGCCGGGTCCAAAAATCCGTGTGTGTCCGAAATGACCCCTATCTTCACGCTTCCGCTTCCTCGGGTTCAGTTTCCGTTTCGGTTTCCTCCCGCGCGCCCGCCCGTTTATCGGCGGGAGATTCCGCCGGGGCCAGCTTCTCCGCGCCCACGAACAGCGCCGTGAAAATCCCCGTGCTCAACAGCGTGTTGCGGAAAAACTCCCACGTCGTCGGATGAATGTCCGGATGCCCCACCGTCAGCGCCTGGATCCAGCCCGCGATGCTTTTGGCATAATACGCGTCTTGCAGCCATGCCAGCGTGTTGGTGACCGCGTAAAAAATCACCGCCCCCAGCAACCCGCCCAGCAGCAGTTTGAAAAACCCCGAGCGCGCGCCAAACCATTTGCCCAGCCCAATGAGCGCCGCATAGACCGCGTAATTCAGCATCAGATAAAATCCCAACGGCGAAACATGGTAATAGAAAATGTTCAATGCCAGGTCCGTGGCCAATAGCGTTCCCATCGGCAGCCACCAGGCCAGGCGTTTGGGAAAATACACCCCCGCGCAGAACACAAACGCATAGACCGCGCTGAAATTCTGCGGCAACACGTGCGGAATCCGCGACAGCGCCAGTACCGCGATGAACACCGCCGGCAGCAATGTGTGCAGTTTTTCTTTCACCAGCGCCAATGATACGCCAGCTTTATCCAAAGACAAGTTGTGGAAAAACTTTTTGAGATCATCTTTGAAGACGCCGATCTGCTCGTGGTCAACAAGCCCGCCGGCCTCGTCTGTCATCCCACCAAAAACGGTGAGATGTCCAGCCTCATCGGCCGCACCCGGCTCTATTGGGGTCTGGGATCAGACCCCAGACCCCAAACCCCAGACGCCAGACCCTATCTCGTCAACCGTCTCGACCGCGAAACCAGCGGCGTCGTTCTGATTGCAAAAAATTCTGCAACCGCCGGTGAACTCGGAAAATCCATGGAAGCCCGCCTTGTCCATAAAGAATATCTCGCCATCGTCCATGGCCAGGTCTGGGAAAATCACGGCCTCATTGATGCCCCGCTGGGCAAGGATGACCGCAGCCTCGTCGCCGTAAAAGATTGTGTCCGCCCCGACGGTTCACCCGCCCGCACCGAGTTCTTCGTCGAACAAAGATTTACTCACAGGATACCTCCCGCGCCCATAATTTCTGTACCCACGGGATCCGAAGAGGGCAGCGCGGTTCCTTCGCCCGCGGGAGCGGGAGAAGGTGGCCGGAGGCCGGATGAGGGTAGTAGGGAAAAACTGATCAATGCGCTGGGTGAGGCACAACCTCCCTTTTCCCTCCTGCGCATCATCCCCCACACCGGCCGCAAGCATCAAATCCGCATCCATCTCGCTCACCTCGGCCATCCCATTGTCGGCGACAAACTGTACGGTCAAGACGAAGACTGCTATCTGGCCCTGGCGCAAACCCGTCTCACCGATGCGCAGCGAGCCAAACTGATTTTCAACAACCACGCCCTCCACGCCCGCAGTCTTTCCTTCGATTGGCGCGGCCGGCCCATGGCATTTACCTGCGAACCCGAGCCCTGGTTCACCTCTTTCGTAGGAGACGACGTAAGGAGACTCTGAATAACCTTTTTTGAGAGTTGAAAATTTCCGCAGGTTTCCATTCAGAGTCTCGTGACCTCGAGTCCTGCCGGATCGTAGCAGCCGACGTAAGGAGGCTCTAATCAATTCCCCCATCAAGGTGTTCAATCTGTGTCCATGTGTGTTCATCCGTGGTTAATGTTCTCTCCCTACTGCCATATTCACTTGGTTTCCCCTTTCACAATTTCTTTTCAACGGTAATATACTAAAATGTTCGATTCGCTCAGCAGCAAGTTACAGAACGCCTTCCGCAACCTGCGCGGCCTCGGAAAAATTTCCGAAGCCAACGTCGCCGATTCCCTGCGCGAAGTGCGCATGGCGCTGCTAGAAGCGGACGTCAATTTCAAGGTGGCGCGCGATTTCATCGAGCGCGTCAAAGCTAAGGCTATCGGCGCGGAAGTGGTCGCCAGCGTCCAGCCCGGACAACAAATCATTAAGATCATCCAGGACGAGTTGGTGGACCTGCTCGGCTCGCAAAATTCTGGCCTGAAACTCGATGCCAATCCCAGTTCGATCATGATGGTGGGCTTGCATGGTTCCGGCAAAACCACTTCGAGCGGCAAACTCGCACGGCTCCTTCAAAAGCAGGGCCGCCAGCCGTTGCTCGTGGCGGCGGATGTTTATCGCCCGGCGGCCATGGACCAATTGGACACGCTGGGCAAACAGCTCGAACTGCCGGTGTTCCTCAAGCGCGGCGAGACCGACGTCCAGAAAATCGCGTGCGAAGCCATGGATTTTGCGAGGGCCAATAGCCGGAACGTCCTGATCTTCGATACTGCGGGCCGGTTGCAGATTGATGAGCCGCTGGTGCAGGAACTGGTCCGCCTGCGCGACCTCGTCAAGCCGCAGGAAATTCTGCTCGTGCTTGACGCCGCCACCGGCCAGGAAGCCGTGAACGTGGCCACGCATTTTGACCAGGCGTTGCAGATCACCGGTTCAATCCTTACCAAACTCGATGGCGATGCGCGCGGCGGCGCGGCCTTGAGCATGAAGGCGGTCACGGGCAAGCCCATCAAATTCGCCGGCACGGGCGAGAAGCTCGACGAGTTCGAGCCGTTTCATCCCGAGCGCATGGCGTCACGGATTCTCGGCATGGGCGATGTCGTCAGCCTCGTGGAAAAAGCCGCGGACGCCATCAGTGAAGCCGATGCGAAGAAGCTGGAAGAAAAGATGCGGAAGGGCGAATTCTCGCTCGAAGATTTCCTGGAGCAATTGCGCGCAATGAAAAAACTTGGCTCACTCGAAAGCGTGATGAAAATGCTGCCCGGCGGCGCGGAAGCCTTGAAGCAAGTGGACATCGGCAAACAGGAAAAGGAATTCAAGCGAATGGAAGGCATGGTTTGCGCCATGACGCCGAAGGAACGAAAAAATCCAACCCTCCTCAATGCGAGCCGCCGGCGCCGCATCGCCGCCGGCAGCGGCGTGAGCGTGACGGAATTGAACACGATGCTGAATAAATTTTTCCAGATGCAGCAGATGATGAAGAAGATGGGCAAGATGCAAAAAATGATGGCCAAAATGGGTGGAGCCGTGCCAGGGATGTTCCGAAAGTAATCATCCCAAATTAATCTTATACTTCAAGCAATAGGCAGTGTTGCTGACATATTTTTCAGCCCACCATTTCAATCCCGCGCGCTCTTCTTTCGTCAACGCCCGGACGACTTTTGCGGGCGCGCCAAGCACAAGAGAACCGGGAGGGATTTTAGTGCCACCGGTCACGAGCGCCTTGGCGCCAATGATTGATTGTTTGCCGATGACCGCGCCATCCAAAATCACCGCGCCCATGCCGACCAGCACTTCGTCGCCAATGGTGCAGGCATGGACGATTGCCCCGTGACCGATCGTGACCCAATTGCCGAGGACACACGGAAATTCATCCGCCAGGTGCAGCACGGCGTTGTCCTGAACGTTTGAGTGATGGCCGACGACGATGCGGTTGATGTCGCCGCGCAGCACCGCGCCGTACCATACGCTGGAATGCGCGCCGAGCGTGACGTCGCCGATGACCGTCGCGGTTTTGGCGATGTAAACGCCTTTGCCGAGCTTCGGGTTTTTGCGCAGATATTTGTCCAGTTGCTTTTCTGTTTTCATGGCCGGGAGATTACGCAAATTACGCGAAGACGGCAAAAAAGTTTCACGTAAAGGCACAAAAAAATTAGAGCCTCCTTGCGTCGGCTGCTACGGCTGCGGTTTCGATTTGTCCCCCAAGCCCGTCGTGTTAAAATGTTTTCATGACAAAACCGCAGCGTCCCGCGCGGGGCAAACTGCCGCGCTCATTCAAGGAATTGACGCCGGCCAATCACTTCAACCCGGCGACATTTTTCCATGAACTGGTTTGGAAGGCATTGCTCACGCCGCGCACGGGAATTTCCCAGCGGCCCGTTTTCCCAAAATTGAAATACGGCGAAGTGGCGGTGACCTGGATAGGCCACGCGTCTTTTTTGATCCAGTTCAACGACCTGAACGTATTGATCGACCCCAATTTTGCGAACTGGCTCTTTTTGCTGAAGCGCATCAGGCGCAGCGGTTTCAAAATTTCCGATCTCCCGCCGATTGATCTGGTCTTGTTGACCCACGCCCATTTTGACCATTTTCACCGCCCGACGTTGCGCAAGTTGCCGCATCCGAAAATTGGCATCATGCCGCGCGGCGTTGGCGACCTGGCCCACAACCTGGGCTTTTCACGCATCGTCGAACTCGAATGGTGGGAAAGTTTCTCGCAGGCGAAATCAAAATGGAAGGTGACTTTTGTGCCGAGCAAACATTGGGGCGCGCGGACGCTGCACGACCAGCATCGCGGCTATGGCGGTTTTGTTTTGGAATACCAGGGACGGAAAATCTATCACGCCGGGGACAGCGCCTATTTCGATGGCTTTAAGGAAATTGGCAAAAAAATGTCGCCGACTTTGGCGCTGTTGCCGATTGGCGCCTATCATCCGGAAAGTTTCCGCAAAGTCCACATGGGCCCGGATGAAGCCATCAAGGTCTTCAAGGAACTCGGCGCCAAATGGCTGGTGCCGATGCATTACGGGACGTTTAAATTGTCATTTGAAGAAATGGACGAGCCGTTGCGGTGGCTCCTGGAGCTGGCGGCCAGGGAAAATGTCACCCGAAATGTCCGGGTGCTTGAAGCGGGGGTGCCGGTGGTCTTTTAAGTCATTTCCTTGACATGGGATGGAGTTCAATCTTTTCTGTCGCACCAATGAACGGTGATACCGGCAACCCGTTTCCAAAAAAATTCGAGGCCATTGAACGCTTTGTCCCGCTGATTTCCTGGGCAATCGTTCTTTTTGTCCTGTTGGCAATCCCCTTCAAAATTACGGGCTATGGTTATCTGCCGTCGGATGATGCACTGCGGCACGCGGCGAAGGCGGTTTCAGGCAAGCCCTGGCAGGACATTCTCGTACTGGGGCCGGCGTTCCATATCGACCCGAACTGGGGCTGGCACTGGTTTCTGCGGCAGATCCATTTGACGTTCAATTGGGATGCGGGGACGCTCGTGCTCTGCATGGTCGTCGCGCTGTTCATCATCACCAATTGGTCGATCGCGGTGTGGCTAAGACGTCCGGAGGCGTGGCTGGCGGCGTTTGTTCTGGTGGCACTCATCTCGGACATGACCTCGCGGTTCTTGTTGGGCCGGCCCTTTCTGCTAAGCCTCGCGGCGCTGGGCATCATTTTGCTGGCATGGCAGCGCCAGCGCGGTTTGCCGCCTAAATGGAACACTATGCTCTGGATGACGGGGCTTCTGACAGTTACGGTCTTTTTGCACGGCGTCTGGTACCTGTGGGCGCTGCCGATTGCCGCATTTTTTTTAGCGCGCGAATTCCAATGGTGTTTCATGCTGGCAGGCAGTTGGGTGGCGGGAACATTTCTGGGTTCGGCGCTGACGGGGCATCCCATCGCCAGCATCCTGCAGGCGATTGATCTGGCCCTCAATTCCCTGGGGATGCATGGCAATCAATTCACACTGGTCGGCGAATTAAAACCGTCGGGCGGGGAAATTCTGCCGATTATTTTCGTCGGCGGGCTGGTGGTGATGAGGCAGTTGGCCAGACTGCCCGCGCCGCCTCTCTCGCGCCACCCGGCATTTTGGCTGGCGGCGCTGGGATGGCTGCTCGGGTGCCAAACGTTCCGTTTTTGGGAAGACTGGGGTGCGCCGGCGCTGATGATTTTGATCGCTACGGACCTGCAATTACTGTTTGAGGCCAGGTTTCCCGCAGACTCATTCAATCGTTTAGGGTTGGTCCTGGCCATTTGCGCGGCAACCTGGGCCGTCACTACCAATGACCTCGGCAATCGCTGGAGCAATAATCTCTCGTGGCGGCCGATCAATACGAGCGACCCCGCCCAAACAGCCGCGCTTAAGGGATGGTTGCCGGGCAAAGGCGGGGTCTTTTACACCGCAGATTCCGAGTTTTTCTTCCAGACCTTCTTCTACAACCCGGAGGGTGATTGGCGGTACGCCCTCGGCTTTGAATCCACGCTGATGACGCCCGATAATTTCAAAACGTACCAGGACATCGTTTTGAATCTCGGCGATGCGAAAGCGTACCAGCCGTGGGTGGACAAGATGCGGCCACAGGACCGGCTCGTCATCCAGGGTGGCGCCGGGGACCGGCCCAATATTCCGCAGTTGGAATGGGCGCGGCCCGTGGGGAATTATTGGATCGGGCGGTTGCCGCAAGCGGGCAAGCCGGAATGATGTCACCGCGCCAGTTCGTCCGCCTTTTTGGCGAGGGCAAAATCTTTTTCCGACAAACCGCCAGCGTCGTGTGAAGTGAGCGCGAGTGTGACCTTGTTCCAGCGGATGTCGATGTCGGGATGATGCCAGGCCTGTTCGGCGGCGTCGGCAACGGCATTCACAAATTTTACCGCCGCCGGAAAATCCTTGAACTGGAACGTGCGCGAAATGACCGCCCCGTTCTGTTGCCATTGGGGAACCGAGCTGAGGGCGACGGCGATTTGGGCGGCATCCATTTTCAACGGCGGCGGGGCGCCAAAATTTTTTAAGGCCTCAACTTTGGCATTGGACGCTTCCCGCATGAGGCTGAAACTGGTGATCAAAGACCAAAACCAGGAGAGGGCGAGCAAAATCGATCCCCAAACAAGCAACCGGATGTCCGGCTGCACCGGCGGCGCCGCATCAGCGATCATGCCGTAGTACGCGGACATTTCCCGGATAAACCAGACGATGATCAACGCACAGGACAGCAAAGCCAGGAGGAGTTGCCCGGTCCCGGCAATCCAACGTCCGCACAGGAGCGACCCAAGGCCGGGGGTGGCCAACTGGTTCAGCATGGCGGCGTTGCGGGCGCGCGAATGGCTAAGAGGCTTGTGATTCACCGAAGATGGTTTCATAGGCGCACATCGTCGCGGCGATAGTCATGGGGAGGGTGAACAAAAGACCGACGCAACAGGCACAGGCTCCTGCGATATTGATAAGGCCGATGACCACGGTAAACCCGAAAAGGTACCACCAATGTTTGTTGACTTTTTTAAAACTGGTCTTCATGGCATCCCAAAAATCCATCTGTTTATCGATGATCAGCGGCAGGGTGAACTGCCAGCTCACGCCCAAATAAATTGTGGGGATCATGCAGATGGCAAAGACCGGCAGGGTGCCGAGGATGGCCGACCAAAATTGCGGGTCTAAATGCGGTGTTTGTCCCGGTGTGATGTTTTGAAATTGATTGAGGAATGGCATGGCTTTGATCTCAAAATAGACACTAAAGGGAGCCATACATAAACCGACCAGAAATGCCACGACGAAGTTTCCCAAATAAAGCTGCGAAAATCCACGCTGAAATCCGATGAAAACATCAGCCACGCCAGCCGGCCGCCGCGCAACCGCTGCAAAAAGATATAAAAAACAGCGCCCAATAACGGGCCATTAACCAATGCCAGCACTCCTTGGAGCA
Source organism: uncultured Verrucomicrobiae bacterium (assembly GCA_963797825.1). Lineage (GTDB taxonomy): Bacteria > Verrucomicrobiota > Verrucomicrobiia > Limisphaerales > UBA11358 > UBA11358. The sequence continues at coordinate 288,446 of CAWCRR010000044.1, read as the reverse complement.
TCACGTTGTAAACGACGCGAAAGCCGGCCACTTGCATCACTGATTTGGGGATGATCAAGCCGGTCATGCCCCCGAAAACCATCCCGGCGATCCCGACCATCAGAATGGCCAGCCAAAAACAGATCCACAGGTTGCCCATATCAGACTTAAACAAGTTCCAGCCGCGACTGATACAATCGCCAATGTCCAGGTCATAGTCACGGGTGGCCCAGTCCCCGGATGACGCGGAAACCGGCGGAGCAATGGTCCCCGGAATGTGAGGGGCTTGAGGGGCGAAAACATCCGCAAATTCAGGAAAGGTCGAGAGTGGACGGAAGGCGGCGTCGCTCTCGGCTTTAGCCATGGATTGGGAGTTGAGCCTGTTCTCGGCAATCCATTTTCGGATGTCATCCCCTGAAATGGGACCGTATTCCTTGCCGTCACCGCCGATGATGGTGTAGCTCATAATTTTTTCCGCGTTTGCTTTGGTTCTAATTCATTCAATCCACCCGCGCAAGCTGTTTCGGTCAGGAATTCCTCACGAACAACTTTCCCGGCAATTGGCGCACGAGCCGTTTCATTTCCAGGCTTAGCAATGCGACGCTCACGGCGGAGCTGGGCAGGTTGCTTTTGCGGATGACTTCATCGATGGTCCGCTCTTCGCCATCCAGCGCCTCAAAAACCTTTTGCTCATTCGCTGAAAGCTCCAGCGCGGGCAAAACTCCGGTCTCGCCCGCTGACGGCGGTTTGTTCGACGCTGGAAACAGATACTCAAACTCACTTAATATATCCTCGGCGCCCTCACAAAGTTTCGCGCCTTTTTTTATCAAGTCATGGCAGCCCTTGCTGCGAGGCGAATCGATGCGTCCGGGCACGGCAAAAACCTGCCGGCCGTACTCGATGGCGAAGTTCGAGGTGATCAGGGCGCCACTGTGCAAATCAGCTTCCACCACCACCGTGCCCAGGGTCATTCCCGCCACCAGGCGATTGCGGATGGCGAAGGATTGCTTGTTGGCCTTGTAGTTGAAGGGGAATTGCGTGAGCACCGCCCCATTCGATGCGATGCGATCGAAGAGGTCCTTGTTCTCCGGCGGAAAAACGATGTTGATACCCGTGCCCAAAATGCAAACGGTCCTGCCTTTGGCCACCAGCGCGCCTTGATGCGCGGCGGTATCGATGCCGCGCGCGCCGCCACTGACGACGGTGACGCCGACGTAGGCCAGTTGATAAGCCAGCTTGCGCGCGGTTTCGATGCCGTAATGGGTCGTCTGCCGGGAGCCGACCATGGCCACGGCGTTTTTATCCTTCGCGGCCAGTTCGCCTTTGACGTAGAGCACCATCGGCGGATCGTAAATTTCCCGGAGCATCGCGGGGTAACTTTCATCGGATGAGACAAGGACGTGACAACCGAAATCGGAAATCCGTTTTAGTTCGCCGGCGAGGTCAACGGTCTTTTCCCAGTCGGCGATCGCCACGGCGGTCTCCTCGCCGATGTTGCGCACACGGAGCAGGGCGGATTTGGATGCGGCGAGGATTTTAGGGGCATCGCCAAAATGTTCGAGCAACAGACGCGCGCGCACCGGCCCAACATTCTCAATCAGGTTCAACGCGACCAGTGCTTCCCGGGAATCCATACAGATGGAATAAACTTTGCCAGTGAAAGCTGCAAGGATTGTTTCGGCAAGTTCAGGGCGCATCTCAGTTTCTTGCATTCTCGAATGAACGGGGGAGCGCACGCGCCCTCGCGTGCAGCGGTTGACGCCCTCGTCAACCGCTTGGGCGCGCCTCCGCGCTCGTTTCAACGCGCGTTGGCGCGCGTCGTTCCGACCGCGAGGCGCGGTCGGAAGCATCCCGATTCATCGGGACGTGCTCCCCATTCCTCGATAAAATTTGGTTGTAAGAAACTGAGATGCGCCCGCAAGTTCATAACGTTCGGCCCCCTTGCGCTCAACCCGCTTAACCCCGTGGGAGCCGCCAGGCAGCGGAAAGATATAGGTTGAAACGCGGGGGTTTCAGATGTAAACCGGTTAAAGACTGGTTGAAACGACCAGCGATATATGCCAAGCATAACTGCATTCGAAGCAAAGACCCGGTTCGGGCAACTCCTTGAGCGGGTCGCTCAAGGCGAGGAAATCGTGATCACCAAACACGACAAGCCGGTAGCCAGACTTGTGCCCGAGGGCCGCCCCAGCCTGCCAGCGATTCGCGAGGCGGTTGCAAATCTTCGCGCTCTTCGCGTTAGGATTGCCACACGGACCCGTGGCAAACCCGATCTCTTGTTTGAGGATTTCAAATCGGCCGTTCAAGAAGGCCGCAAATGAATTCCGCCGGGGTGATTGATTCATCGGTCGGCTTCGCGTGGATTCATCCCAGCCAGGCCACGGACGCGACCGACTGTTTATTGGACGACGTCGAAGCGGGAGTCACCATCGTTGTGCCTGTCCTCTGGTTTTCCGAAGTGGCAAATAGCCTGCTGGTGCTTCAGCAGAGAAAGAAACTGACCGCCGCCGAACGGAACGCAGCGCTGCAAACGCTGTCCCGGCTCGCCTTGACTGTGGATGAAGAAGCCGGCAAAGCGGCTTTTGGCGCCACTTCAGAACTGGCCGAGCGGCACGATTTATCCGTCTATGATGCCACCTATCTTGAGTTGGCGATGCGCCGCAATCTGCCACTGGCGTCTCGTGATGAGGCGCTCAACCGCGCCGCGACGAAGGCAGGCGTCAAAACGCTTTGACCGATTCGTTGTTTGATCAGCGACTCATTTTCGCGCCGCTAACTGCTTCACGGCTGTTTTCACCAGAACCATTGAGTCGACTCGCCGAATTACCACCGATGAGGCCGCGAAATGTTCAAGCAAAAGACACGCGCGCACCCGCTCAATGTTCTCAATCAGGTTCAACGCGACCAAAGCTTCCCGGGAGTCCATGTAGATTAAATAGTCTTGATAGCGGGAGGCCGCAAGGATTGTTTCGTCCAGATATGATAAACCCCTTAACGTCCCATCACCGTGAAGGTATCCATCATTTGCTCCTCCTGATAATGGTTGAACCGATTGAGAAAATAACCCTTATAGTCGATAAACTTGTGCACACTGCCGTCGGAAAAGGCCAGGTTGTAATAGTTGTTGTGATGGCCATTGGGTGCGCCAAAAAACGTGCCCATATAAACGCCATCCGGGCCGGTATCCGCAAACGCCACGTCTGCGGCCACGCAGTAATCTGTATTGGTCCAACTCCATTTGCGCGGGCCGAGATAGGTATAGGATGACTGCGAATGGTAGGGGGCGGGTTTTCCCCAATCAGCCCAGCCCAGGGAATAGGGGCCGCCGTTAACACTGATTCCCTGAATCCCATACCGTTCGGTGCGCGACGGGCAATAGATGGTGCCCGGTGCAACCGGCAAATAATTTTCCGTCATCAAGATACCGGCGTTGACCGGATACCCCAGCGACCAATCATCCGGAAGGGTCAAGGTGCTTTCGCCGGGCCAGGGATTTTGCGGTGTCCAATAACCGGTCGGCAACCACCCCTTGTTGTCATCGACATACATTTGGGTGGCAACATAAATCTGGTGAAGGTTATTGGCGCATTGAATCCGCCAGGCGCGTTCTTTTCCCTCGCCCAATGCGGGCAACAACAGCGCGGCGAGAATGGCGATGATCGCGATGACCACGAGCAATTCGATGAGCGTGAATGCCCTTGGCTTGCGCGATGTTGGCCTGATCTGGCGCATAAAGGGTCCCGTATCTTGAGTATCACAAATACTTCAGCGCCTTCTGAAATGCGACAAAAAAAGGCGAGGCATTCGCCTCGCCTTCGAAAAACAAACGGGAAAATTATTTGGCAGCCGGGGCGGCCTTTTCTTCCCTCTCGCGCACGAGGGTGGCGCCTTTGCCGAGGCGTTTGCGCAGGTAGGTCAATTTGGCGCGCCGAACCTGGCCGTGGCGCTCGATCTCAATCTTATCCACGCGGGGCGAGTGCAGCGGGAAAACGCGCTCCACGCCTTCGCCATAGCTGATGCGGCGGACCGCGAACGTCTCGTTCAGGCCCGTGCCGCGCTTGCCAATGACCACACCCGCAAAAATCTGGATGCGTTCCTTGTCGCCTTCGACGACTTTCGTGTGCACTTTCACAGAATCGCCAACGCCAAATTTGGCGTCATCTTTGCGAAACTGTTCCGATTCAATTTTTTTCAACAATACCTGGTTCATAAATTTTCGTTTTATTAGAGACTCCTTGCGTCGTCTCCTACTTTAATAAATCCGGCCGGCTTCTCTCCGTCCGCAACTTCGCTTGCTCACGCCGCCATTTTTCAATCTCGGCGTGATTGCCGGACACCAAAACGTCCGGCACCTTCATTTCCCGGAATTCCGCCGGCCGCGTGTATTGCGGATATTCCAGCAAACCGTGGCTGAACGATTCGTCGCGCGAACTTTCATCGTCGCCCAAAACTCCCGGCAACAACCGTGTCACCGCATCGATCACCACCATCGCGGGCAGGGCGCCATTCGTCAAAACGTAATCGCCGATGGACAATTCATCGTCCGCCAGCGCCTCGCGCACCCGCTCGTCAAAGCCTTCGTAATGGCCGGTCACGAACAACAAATCTTTTTCTCCGGCCAGCTCCGCCGCGATCGGCTGGCTGAACTTTCGTCCGCCGGGCGTCAGTAAAATCACTTTTGTGTTCTCGCGCCGCAGGCTTTCGACCGCCTCAAAAATCGGCTCCGGCTTCATCAGCATTCCCGGTCCGCCGCCAAAGGGCCGGTCGTCCACGGTCCGGTGCCGGTCATGCGTCCAATCGCGCAGGTCGTGGACTTTCAGGTCCAACAGGCCCTTTTTGCGCGCCCGCATGATGATGCTCTCATCGAGCGGCCCGGCGAACATCGCCGGAAACAAAGTGAGCACGTCGATCTTCATCCGTGCCAAATCAAATCACCGCGCCGGACGGTCCTCGACGATCTCCACCGCGCAGCGTAACCCTTTTTTCGCGCTGCCGGCCAGCAGCAACGAGCGGATGGCATTGATCGTGACGCCCTGCCGTCCAATGATCTTCCCGACGTCGGCGGGGTCCATGCGCAATTCATACACGGTCATTCCCGCGCGCTCGACCGGCGTTATCGAAACCGCCTCGGGTTTTTGCACGAGTCCTTTGACGACGTATTCGAGGAACTCTTGCATTTAAAATCAAGCCGCGGCGGGGACCGCTTTGCCGGCTTTCTTGATGAAACTGGCCACGGTGTCGCTGGGCTGCGCGCCTTTGCTGAGCCAATACTGCGCGCGGTCCAGCTTGAGCGTGAAATTATCGCCCTGCTTCAAGGGCTGGTAGGTGCCGATTTCCTCAATGAATTTTCCGTCGCGCGGGCTGCGGCTGTCGGCGACGACGATGCGGAAGGCCGGCAGGTTCTTGGTGCCGACGCGTTTCATGCGAATTTTTACTGACATAATTTTATCAAAAGAGCAGGGAAAATATCATTTGCGCGGCTTTATGCAAGCATTGATTTTGCGAAAAAAGAGTGCGGGTGCATCTTGACCCGAACCTTGACTGGGGCGGAGAATCCCCCGGAACCCGCGGACCGGAATGTCGGCGCTACGGAGCGCGGGCTTTCCAGCCTGCGGGTTCACGGGACTTTCCAGTCCCGTGTCGATTTGCCACTGCTCGCTCAATAGATTTAAGGACAGTGTCAAGATCCGGCTCAAACCTTGATCTCGCGATTTGCGCCGGGGATCCAGATCTGCTCCGGTCGCGGTTCGGCGGGAGCGCTCCAGTCCATTGCCCGGCCGACCACGTCGCGCATGTGCGCGAACCACCAGTTGGCGCGGGCGATGCGGCCTGCCGGGGGGGCGGCGGAAATTTTCACGCCGGCCAGCCCGAGTTCGAGTTGTTCATTTGTCGCATTGATTGTCATCATAATTTAACCTTTCTATGCGACCATCCTGCCAGAGGGGGTTGGACAAACGCTGTCCAACCTAAAAATTTATTCAGGGATCCCAATCTCATTAACACCGGGTTTCAACCCGGTGACCACAAGCCAGGGCGACAACAACCGTTTTAACGGTTTTCTTGCGCCGATAAGCCGTTAAAACGGCTCGCTCACGTTAAGGCTTCCACACCCGGCTAAAGCCGGGTGTTAATGAGAGCAATAGAAATCGCCCAACAGGAGGAGCATCCCCGTCGTGAGTAATGGTGATCTTAGATAGCGTGTAGGGGACGTGAGCCGGAAATCTGCCTTGGACTTCAATGGTGGATTTGCCGGGTTTCGCCATAAGCGAAGGCTATCCATTTACAACACACCACCAAGACATTCTCAAAACACACTCGTCCATGCTCACTGCTGAAGCTCAATGACATCCCCGGCTTCGAGGGGAACGACTTTGCCCTGAAGAAGCACATTCGCGTCCAGAGTTGCCTTTTCCCCATCGCGCGTGATGGTGATTTGTTTCGGCGCATCGGCGCCGAGATAATTTGCCGCGGCGATGGCCTGCGCCAGCGTCAATCCCGGCACCCAGGGCACTCGGGAGCTTTGCACGTCGCCGAGCACCGTGACGCCGGGATTTTGTTGTTCCTGCAGGGCCGCATTTTGACCGGCCAAATACGCCTTCTCCTGTTGCAATTGGGAATTGCCCGAATGGGACGCGCAACCGGCTGCGGCCAGGGCGAACATCGTGATGATCAGCAGAAATCTCATCCTCAATTGAACAAGGGATTTTAAATTGTGAGTTTTGAATTTTTAGTCGCCGGGGAGGTTTTGCGGATTTTTTTATAGGTGGCCAGGGCGAGCAAGGGCCAGGAGTTGCGGTAGATGTCGTACTTCAAATAAAACACCTTGGGAAAGCCGGTGCCGGTGGTTTCGTGTTCGGTCCAGGAGCCGTCATGGTTTTGGGTGCGGACGAGATATTCCACGCCGCGTTTGAGCGCGGGATTTTCCGGGTCGTCGAAAGCGCAGAGGCCCATGACGGCCCAGGCGGTTTGGGATGCGGTGGAGGGTCCTTGCCCTTTGTAAATCGGGTCGTCGTAGGTGTTGCAGCGCTCGCCCCAGCCGCCGTCTTCGAGTTGGACGCTTTCGAGCCAAAGGCGGCCGCGCTGGAGCCATTCTTCATCCATGTTCCAGTTCATGGCCCTCATGCCGCGCAGGACCTGCCAGGTGCCGTAGATGTAATTGACGCCCCAACGGCCATACCATGAGCCGTCCGGTTCCTGGTGGTCGCGGACAAATTCGATGGCGCGGCGGATCTGCGAATGTTTTTTGTCCCAATTTTCGTAGCCGAGCAATTCGAGGATGCGCGCGGTGATGTCGGCGCACTCGGGGTCGAGCATGGCGTTGTGGTCGGCGAAGGGGACTTTTTCGAGGAGATTGTTGGTGCAATTTTTGTCGAACGCGGCCCAGCCGCCGTCTTTGCATTGGAACGACATCATCCATTTAAGGCCGCGCTGGAAGCATTCGTCGCGTTTTTTTGGATCGTCGGTGGGGATTTTCCGCAAGGCGAGGAGCACCATGGCGGTATCATCCACGTCCGGGTTCCATTTATTGTTGAATTCAAAGACCCAGCCGCTGGGTTCGACGTTGGCGGGATTTTTGTGGACCCAATCGCCGGCGAAACGGATTTCTTTTTCCATGAGCCATTCGACGGATTTTTTGAGGGCGGGGTGGTTCTCGGAAATGCCGGATTCGTGCAGGCAAATGGCGACGATGGCGGTGTCCCAAACGGGCGAAAAGCACGGTTCGATGCGCAGGTTGTCCTTCTCGTCGTGTTCGAGGCGTTTCAACTCATGCAATTCGCGTTTCAGTACGGGATGGTCTTCCGAGTAGCCGAGCGCCTTGAGGGCGATGACGGAATTGAGCATGGCTGGAAAGATGGCGGCGAGGCCGTCTGAGCCTTCGAAGCGTTCGAGCATCCATTTCTCGCATTTTTTCAGCGCGGTTTTGCGGAAGGGATGGATGTTGTGCTCGACAAACCATTCGGCAAATTTGTGGAGGCGGTCGAGCCATAGGAAGAAGTTGCGCCACGAGATTTTTTCGGGGTCGGGAGCCAGGGCGAGGTCGCGTTCGTTGATGCCCTCGGGGTACAGTTCGTCCAGGTTGACGCGGGTGGGGCGGATGGGCTTGTAATGGTTGATGATGGCCAGGGGCACGAGCATGCCGCGCGACCAATTGCTCATGTCCCAGAAATTGACGTGGAACCATTTGCCGAGCAGCAGGACTTCGCAGGGGATGGTGGGGATGTATTCCCAGGGATAGAGGTCGAGCAGGGCGAGGTACAATTTGGAAAAGGTATTCATTCGCGGAACGCCGCCGAGGCTCAAGGCAATCTGGCGCGCGCGCAACATGCGCGGGTCGGTGGCGCGGACGCCGGCGAGTTTGAGGGCGAGATAGGCCTTGATGGTAGCATTGATCTCGGAAGGGCCGCCGTAATAGATGTTCCAGCCGCCATCGGGCAATTGCCGGGAGAAAATGTGGTCAACGGCTTTGCGCTGCCATTCGCGATCCACACTGCCATCCCAGTGATGGTAGGCGACCATGTCCGAGACGAGCGTGGAATCGACGAACAATTCGCCGTTCCAATAGCCCTCGGGCTTTTGGATGCCGAGCAAAAACAATTGAGAGCGCACAATGGCCGCGCCCACGCTCCTATCAAAGTCTGTTTCCGAACGCGCGGTTCCATCCAGTTGCGCCGGCTGAACCCTCGTTTCTCTGTCAGTCAACACGCGCATAACATGCCATTTTGGGGGGTATTCGTAAAGGAAGTAATGAGAAAGTTGAAGCGTGAAGGGAAAAGGAACAGGCAGCACAAACCACTTGGGATTTTTATTGGGGGCGGATTTGTGGTAGCGTCTTGACAGGCAATTGATGATGATAAAACCAAACCAAATGAAAGGCTAAACATGGCACAAGCGATCATGGACCCGGAGAAAGTCCGGCGGTTTGCCGACGAATTGCAGCGATTCAACACGGACCTGGAAAACCGCCTGATTTTGTTGCAGGCCCGCTTCGGCTCGCTGTCGGACACGTGGCAGGACCAGGAGCACGAGAAATTCGCGGAGGAATTCAAGACGGCGATGAAGGCATTGAAACGCTTCGTGGAGCTTTCCAAGGAACACACCCCGTATCTGTTGCGGAAGGCCCAGCGCATCGAGGAATATCTGCGCCAGCGATGAGGTATGCCCGAGAAGGCCCAAATCACGTCGGTGGAGGCGATCGAGCTGTTTCGCGCCGCGCTGATCCTGTTCACGAGCCGGGCGCGGCCGGTGCTGGAGGAATCGTCCGGGGAGATCGTGCGCACGCGGCTCTGGCTGCAAAACGACCAAAGATATTATTGGGAAAGCCAATTGCGCGCACGCAGCAAGGCGCTGGAGCAGGCAAAACAGGAATTGTTCACCGCGCGGCTTTCAGATTTCCAGGAGACGACGTCGCTGCTGCAAATGGCCGTGCGCCGCGCCCAACGCGCGGTGGAGGAGGCCGAGGGAAAACTGAAGATGCTCAAGCGCTGGGACCGCGAGTTGGACAACCGCGCGGCGCCGTTGTTGAAAGAGATCGAACAGTTGCACGGATTTTTAACGGCGGACATGCCTCGCGCCGTGGCGCTGCTGTCTCAATTCCTCAGGGCGCTCGATGCGTACACGGGCGCGGGCGCGCCCAAATCCGGGGGGCAGACGGCATGAGCGCCTTCGGCAGCAAAAGCAAACTGCTCGCCGCCGCCAAGGAACTGTCGCTCAAGTGGCAGGACACCAGAACGTATTGGCGCGATGAAAAGGCGGCGGAATTCGAGCGCCAATATCTCTCGGAACTGTTCATAAACGTTGATAAGGCGGTGGCCGTGATGGAAAAGCTGGATGAATTATTGGCAAAGATCAGGAAGGACTGTGAGTAACCCAGGCGTCAAAGAAATTCTTGCCCTGCTGGACGCATTGAAAGATGCGGCGCGTGATTTTGCCGGGCGCGAGGAGCGGCTGAACAGCGATTTTTATGCGCGGACATCCGCCGCGACGAAGGCGTCCGACGAGGGGGCGGTGGCGCGTGCCCGGAAATTGGCCGAAGACGCGATGGATGCGGATGCGCAGTTCCAAAAGGACCAGGAACGGCTGGACATCATTTTTGAAAACCGCAAGGCCAGGATTTCCCGCGCTCATGCCGCCGTCCGCGAACGGGTCATGAAGGAGATTGGCGCGCAGAGCGGGCAGTTGAAAGACCGGAACGTGGTTCAAACAGCGCAGGCCGGGCAAAACCGCGATCATGCGCTGACCGATGCGGCGACGGCGCTGGAAAATTTCCGGCAAAAAACTGCCGATGCCCTCGGGAGACAGGAAGCGCTGGCTAAAGCGGTCCACTCGGCTTTTGGCGGTTACGGCAGATTCCGACGGCAGCTAAAACACGAATGGCCGGAACCGGACCTGTCGCCGGATGAAAACAAACTATTCGCCCAGCTTGAGGATTTGGAGAAGCAGATCGGTGATGATCTGGAGCGGTTCAAGAAATATCCGCTGCCGCAAATTTTCCGTTTCCTGCCGATTTGGCTGTGGGGCATTTTGTTGCTTGGTTTTGCGGTCACCGTCCCGGTCCTGCAACATTTGGGCGTCAATGGGGTGGGGGCGATTCCGCAATGGGCCGTGATCGCGGCGGTGGTGGTCTTTGTCATCATTTTTGTGATTCACCTTTTAGGCGGACGGAGCGCCGGGCCATTGGCAAAGACAATCGCGAGCAATGTGGCCAAGGCGGGACGGTTTTTGGACGCGGCGGCGCAGAAGGCCGAAGCGCATTACGAGCATGAGCTGGAGCGGATCAAAACCGAATTTGAGACGGCGTTAAGCAACATCAACCAGGAATGGCGCCAGGCGAACCGGAAGGCCTTGAATTCGCGCGGGGCGCGGCCGGTGGAACTGGATGTCCGCGCGGGACAGGTCTTCCAGCGGCACGAACAAAAGCATCTCGCCCTGGATGCGTTGTTGGAAAAATCCCACCGGGAAAATCTCCAGCGCATCCAGGCACGATCCGATGCGGAAAACGAGAAATTTTCCACGGCCCACGCCAGTCAGATGGCGAAATTCGAGGCTGATTTTCAGGCGGATTGGCAGAAGCTCGAAACGGACTGGAATGAGAGCATTGGTTCTCTTTACGAAAAAATCGGCGCCGTGAATGCCGAAGTGGCGAAGGCGTTTCCGGACTGGGATTCCAGCGCGTGGAAAAGCTGGACGCCGCCGCAGCAGTTTCAAAACGGCGCAAAATTCGGGCGACTGGATGTTGAGGCAAAGAAATTCTTGGAGGTGTTGCCGAAAGACCCGCGGCTGGCGCTGCCGAAAGCGCCGAACTTTTCCGTGCCGCTCGCGCTCGCCCTCCCGCTGGAAGGTTCGATTCTGTTTGAAACGAACAAGGGCGGCGAGGCGGAGGCGGTCACGGCGATCAACAACATCATTTTCCGGCTGTTGTCCGCCACGCCCCCGGGAAAGGTGAATTTCACGATCTTCGACCCAATCGGCCTGGGCCAAAATTTTGCCGCTTTGATGCATTTGGCGGATTACGAGGAAGGGTATATCAACAGCCGGATTTGGACGCAGTCGGCGCAATTTGAGGAAAAGCTCGCCGAGTTGACCGAACACATGGAGAAGGTCATCCAGATGTATCTGCGCAATGAATACGCGACCATCGCGGATTACAACGCGCAGGCCGGAAGCATCGCGGAAAAATATCACTTCCTGGTGATCGCATCGTTCCCGGTGAATTTCAGCGACACGGCGGCCAGGCGGTTGCGCAACATCGCCGCCAACGGCGCGCGCTGCGGCGTTTACGTGTTGGTTCATTGGGACCAGCGCCAGCCGGCGCCGAATGATTTTGTGCCGGATGAAATGCGAAAAAATTCCACGCGGCTAATCCGCGTCGAAAAGGAATTTTATATCGCGGATTGGCGCGAGCCGGGCGCGCGGCTGGTCCTTGATCCACCGCCGTCGCCGGAGTTTGCGACGCGGTTTTTGCACGAGGTCGGCGAAAGCAGCAAGAATTCGAGCCGGGTGGAAGTGCCGTTCCAACAAGTGGCGCCGGCTGAGGAAAAAATCTGGAGCGAGGAGACCACGGAGGAATTGAGCGTGCCGATCGGCCGCTCGGGCGCGACGAAACTTCAATATCTGGAGATCGGCAAAGGCACCCGCCAGCACGCGCTGATCGCGGGCAAGACCGGCTCGGGCAAATCCACACTGTTCCACATCATCATCACGAACCTGGCGCTGTGGTGCAGCCCGGAACAAGTGGAGTTTTATCTGGTGGACTTCAAGAAGGGCGTCGAGTTTAAATGCTACGCGAGCCGGAAATTGCCTCATGCCAAGGTGGTGGCGATTGAAAGTGACCGGGCGTTTGGATTGAGCGTGTTGCAGCGGGTGGATGATGAATTGCGACGGCGCGGCGACTTGTTCCGCCAGCTCGGCGCGCAGGATGTGGCCGGGTACAAGCGCGCCGGCGGCAAGGAGGCGATGCCGCGTTCACTGCTGATGATCGATGAGTTCCAGGAATTTTTCACGGAGGAAGACCGTGTTTCACAGGGCGCGGCGGTATTGCTCGACCGCATCGTGCGGCAAGGCCGCGCGTTTGGCATCCACGTGCTGCTGGGTTCCCAAACGCTGGGCGGCGCATATACGCTGGCGCGCGCAACCATTGGGCAGATGGTCATTCGCATTGCGCTTCAATGTAATGAGGCGGATGCCTATCTCATCATGGACCAGGACAATCCGGCGCCGCGACTGCTCTCGCGTCCGGGCGAAGGCATCTACAATGACTCGGCCGGGGCGCTCGAAGGCAACAGTCCTTTCCAGGCCGTATGGCTGGCCGAAGAGGTGCGCGATGATTATCTGGAAAAAGTCCGCGCCCTCGCCGATGAGAAAAAATTTCCGGGGCCGTTTGTCTTCGAAGGCAGCGCGCCCGCGGACGTGCATGAAAACCTGGCGTTGCGCGAGTTGCTTGAAACGCCGCCGGCCAAGGCACCCGTGCAGTCACGCATCTGGCTGGGCGCGCCCAATTCCATCAAAGGCCCCACCGAAGCGGTTTTTCAAAGGCAAAGCGGGAGCAACCTGGTGATCGTGGGACAGAGCGAGGAACGTTCGCTGACGATTTTGGCGGTGGCGCTGGCCTCGCTGGCGGCCCAATTTCCGAAAGGCAGCGCGAAATTTTATGTGTTTGACGCCATGCCGCCGGGGCCTTCCGAGCGCGAATTTCTGGAGCGGGTGAGCAAAGCGGTTTCGGGTGAGGTCGTCCATGTCGGCAATGCGAACCTCGCGGAAGTGATGGGCGGGCTGGCGGAGGAATTGAAGAATCGTTCCGACGATTCCACGGCACGGGAGATTTTCCTGCTTATCAATGGGCTGCAAAATTTCAAGAAATTGAGGCAGGAGGATGAATTCAGTTTTTCCTCGAGCGATTCCGGCGCGGCGAACCCCGCCGCCGCTTTGCTCAGCCTCATCAATGACGGGCCGGCGCATGGCATCCATGTGATCGCGACGTGCGACACGTACAACAATGTGAACCGATTTTTGGGGCGCAAGACGCTGGCGGAATTTGAGATGCGCGTGCTGTTCCAGATGAGCGCGAGCGATTCGGCCAGCTTGATCGACTCGCCGGATGGCGGTTCGCTGGGCCTGCACCGCGCGCTCTATTACAATGACCGCGAAGGCTACACTGAAATTTTCAGGCCCTACGCCCGGCCTGGAAATGATTGGATAGAGAAAATCGCCAGGTAGTTTATGGAAGGACGGTGATATTGATTGGTGTTGAAACGGTGGCCAAGCCATTTTCATTGGGATTCTTTTGAACCAGGAATGGCGGAAAATGTTCAACCCTGCGCATGGCTTGCTGAGGATCTCTTGTCCGCTCGATGATTTAGCGATTTGCAATCGTCTTGCATATCGCAAGCTGCATTTATCTCCATTTCCCGCACAAAACGCATCGGCACGCTTAAGGCTTCGTTGGAGGTATGAAAACTAAATCCAAATTCGCCATGGTCATGGCGATATCAAGTCTCGCGGCCATGCCCGTATTGGCACGGCCGGGAATATCAATCCAAATCGGTCCGCCGGTAGTGGTGGCGCCGGCTCCCGTAGTGGTAACGCCCGCACCCGCCGTAACGGTGGCTGTGGTTCCGGATAGTTATGTCTGGGATGGGACCGAATACGTTGGCGTGGTGGGTGACCAATATTATTACCTTGGACCCGGTAATGTATGGATGGTGATGGATCCGGTCCGGTTGGGCCATTTCCATGACTGGGAAAGAGGGCATGCCGATTGGCGCACCCATGCCACCGTGAATGAAAAATATCGTTACGATGAGCACCATCAATATGCCCCGTATCATGGGGACAATGGTCATGATTATGACCATGGCGACCACGGCCATGACAACGGCCAAGGTGACCATCATGGTCATTAAACAAACGGCGGACAATAAAACGTAAAATAATCAAACCCGGTATTGGCAAGGCCAATGCCGGGTCTTTTTATACGCCGATGAGTTGCTTAAGGTCCTTCAGGCCTTCTTTTTCCATCCGCAAAACGAGGTCGCAGACAATTTGTTTGACCAGGCCAGGCCCCTCGAAAACAAGTCCGGTGTAGATCTGAACCAGGCTGGCGCCCGCGGAAATTTTTTCCCAGGCATCGTCCGCGCTGAAAATCCCGCCTACCCCGATGATGGGCAATTGCCCGCGCGACTGTTTGTGAACATGCCGGATCATCTCCGTGCTTCGCGCGCGCAAGGGCTTGCCGCTCAAGCCGCCCGTCTCGGAATAAATTTTTTGCGAGACGGGGTCAGTAGCCTGCGGGCGCGACAGCGTGGTGTTCGTCGCGACAAGGCCGGAGATGTTCTGTGAATTTGCCAGATCCAAGACTTCGTCAACCGCTTCAAAGGAAAGGTCGGGGGCGATCTTGACCAGAATGGGTTTTCGCTTCACGTCATCGCGCTGGACGTCCTGGATTGCCGCGAGGATTTCGGCCAGCGCGGATTTGTCCTGCAACTGACGCAACCCCGGGGTGTTCGGCGAACTGACGTTGACGACAAAAAAATCCGCGAACTCGCGCAATACCCTGAATGAATTGGCATAATCCTCCGCCGCTTTCTCCAGCGGCGTGACTTTGGATTTGCCCAGGTTGATGCCAACGGGATGCTTCGGCCAGCGCTTGGATTTTTTCCATTCGGCGAGCGTCTCGGCCATCACTTCCGCTCCGGGATTATTGAAACCCATGCGGTTGACGATGGCTCTCTCCCGGACGGCGCGGAAAATCCGCGGCTGCGGATTTCCCGGTTGCGCGTGCCAGGTAACGCCGCCCAATTCGCAAAAGCCGAAGCCCAGCTTTTCCCAAACAGGGACTGCGGAAGCAGATTTGTCCATGCCCGCCGCCAGGCCGACCGGGTTGGGAAACTTCAGGCCGAAAACCTCGACTGGTATTTCCGGGACGGGAAAGAATTTTTCCAGGGCGCGGATCGCCAGGCCGTTTCGGCTGGCGCGAGCGAGCGCACTCATCGTGAAATCATGCGCGCGTTCCGCGTCCTGGGCGAAAAGAACCGGTCGCGCGATATTATGATAGAACCAATTCACCTGGTTTTTTCTGGTGCGTCCGGCAGGACTTGAACCTGCAACCTTCTGATCCGAAGTCAGAAGCTCTATCCAATTGAGCTACGGACGCCCCAGGCCATTGTAAAAAAAATTCCGGCCGCGGAAAGCGGATTCGGCGCTGGTTGACTTGGCGGCCCGCACTGTTTAGCGTGATTCGCCATGCCGAAAAGGTCTTTCTCACGCCTCGCCAAAATTGTGGCCGGCCAACATACCGGCGGAGAGAACGAATTCGACCGGCTGGAACATTTCGTACACTTCTGGGTGCTGGTCTGGGCAAGTTTCGTGCGCAACCGCTGCCTCGTCCGCGCTTCGGCTCTTTCCTACACCACCTTGCTGGCACTCATTCCCCTGCTCGCTGTTGCCATCAGCGTCACCAGCAGTTTGCTGAAAAAAGAAGGCGAGGAACAAATCTACAGCTTCGTGGACAAATTTGTTTCCAGCGTCATGCCCCCGGCCACGCTGGAGACCAACGCCCCGTCAAATTTCGTAAACGCCGAAATGCCCGCCAATTCATGGGCGGGAACAAATGCGTCGGCAACTTTTTCCAACAATACCAATTCCATTGCGCCCGCCAAGGACCAGCAGGTGGTGGTGGCGCAAAAGGAAGTCGCCCGTCAAATTCATGAATTCATCCGCAACACGCGCAGCGGCGCGCTCGGAGTGACCGGCATGGTGATGTTGATCTTCGTAGCCATTTCCATGCTGAACCGGATCGAGAGCACGTTTAATGACATCTGGGGAGTGACGAGGGAGCGCCCCTGGCTTTTGCGGATTGCCTATTATTGGCTGACGATCACGCTTGGCCCATTGCTTATCGTCGCGGCCATGGGCCTGGGGAATGGGACGCATTTCCAATCGGCGACCCATCTTGTTGAGCAAATGCCGGTTTTGGGCAGCCTGGTTTTTTATGGGTTGCAATTGGTCATTTTATGGCTGACTTTCGCGCTGCTTTATCTCCTGATCCCGAACACGAAAGTCCGTTTTGATGCCGCGCTGGTCGGAGGATTCGTGGGGGGAACACTCTGGCACCTGAATAATATCTTCGGTTTTCTTTACGTCTCGCGCGTGGTCACGAACAGCAAGATTTACGGCAGCCTGGGCCTGATACCGGTGTTCATGGTGGGACTTTATTTTTCGTGGGTGATCTTGTTGTTCGGCGCCCAGGTCGCCTATGCCTATCAAAACCGCAAATCGTACCTTCAGGACAAACTCGTCGAGAATGTGAATCAACGCGGGCGGGAATTCATCGCGTTGCGGTTGATGACCTGTATCGGCCAGTGTTTCCATAAGGGAAATCCGCCCGCGACGGTCCAGGACCTGTCCTCGGCGCTCGGCATCCCCACCCGGCTGGCGCAACAAGTCTTGCAACCGCTGCTGGCGGCGCGCCTCATCACGGAAAATTCCGGCGCGGAGCATTCCTACTCCCCGGCCCGTCCGCTGGACGCGATCAACGCGCATCATATCCTGCGCGCGATGCGCTCCGGCAACGGTGAGGAGACGACGACGCGGGATGAACCGGCGCGCGGGGAAGTGCTGGGGGAGTTCGCCCGTATCGAGGCCGCCGAACGCGAAACCGCGTCGCAGATCTCGCTGCTCAACCTCGTTGATCGGGCGCAAAGACAGATTGAGGACGCGCCGCCAAAAAAAGAAAACCATTAAGGCTCGGGCAATTTTTGCTGGAGCCAATCAATTACCTTGCTTTGCCACTGTGGGTCAAATTTGTCCCAGTCGGCGATTCTATGCTGCGCGTTGGTGATGGTGATAAAATCACAGACATCGCCAGCCTTCAGCAGCGCGGCTTGAAATGCCTCGCTCTGCGCATGGGGCACCGTCCGGTCTGCGCTGCCTTGAATCAATAAAAAGGGAGGCAACCCCGGCTTGACGTAAGTAAGCGGGGAATATTCCTTCAACACCTCGCGCACGGGGCCGTCGATGTTTGTGGTGTCATACCCGAACAAAGAGCGCATCGAAATGGTCAGGCCCCCGCGCCGCAAGTTATCGGACACCAGGTCCGTGGGCGGCGAAACGCCGACAATGGCTTGCACGCGCGTATCGTCGCCCGCCGTGGTTCCCTCCAGGGTCACGAGGTGTCCGCCGGAAGAATACCCGATCAGCGCGATGCGGTTGGTATCCCCTTTGAATTCGCCGCCGTGTTGTTTCACCCAACGGATGGCCGTCTGCTCGTCTTCGAAGCACGCAGGCCAGCGATTGGTGGGCGCCATGCGGTACTCGATCGTGAACCACGTGAAATTTGCACGGCTCAGGGCGTCAAACAACTCGTAGAATTCATGCTCCCGGTCACCGCTCATCCAGCCGCCGCCATGAACCAGGATGGCGATGGGAAATTTCCCCGCGCCGTCCGGAACGTGCGCGTCGAGCAACAATTTTTGGCCGGCCTCCTCGCCATAGACAATGTCCCTCTGGTTTGCTCCAAGCTGCGGAACCGCAGGCGGCGGGTTTGTACCGTCCGCCAGGGCGATTCCCAGGCTCCCGGCCAGAATCAATAATATTAAGAGATGCTTTTTCATTTACGTCCACAATTGCCGGTCCAGCGAGCGATACTGGATGGCCTCGGAAATATGCTCGCTCAAAATGTCCTTTGTCCCGGCCAAATCCGCAATCGTCCGCGCCACCTTCAGAATGCGGTCGTAGGCGCGGGCGCTGAAATTTAACTCTGACATCGCATTTTTCAACAATTCTTTTGTCGAATCGTCCAGCGCGCAGAACTCCTCCAACTCTTTGGGACCAAGGCGCGCATTGCAAGTAATTTTTGGTTTGTGGGCAAAACGTTTATGCTGGATCTCGCGGGCTTTGATGACGCGCCCGCGAATTTCTGCGGAAGTTTCCCCGGTTCTGTCGCCGGAGATTTCCCGAAATTTCACCGGGGGCACTTCCACGTGCAGGTCAATGCGGTCGAGCAACGGCCCGGAAATCCGGCCGAGATAATTTTGGATTTCACGCGGTGACGATTTGCTTTCGCCGGGCATTTTGCCGTCGGGCGTTGGATTCATGGCGGCGACCAGCATGAATTGCGATGGAAACGTCATCGTTCCGGCGGCGCGGGAAATCGTCACCCGGCCTTCTTCGAGGGGCTGGCGCATCGTTTCCAAAACACTCCTCTTGAATTCCGGCAATTCATCCAAAAATAAAACGCCATGATGCGCGATGGAGATTTCGCCCGGCGTCGGATTAACGTTTCCGCCGAGCAACCCGGCGTCGCTGGCCGTGTGATGGGGCGCGCGAAAAGGCCGTTGCGTCACCAGCGCCTGTCCCGGCGCCAGTAGTCCGACGATGCTGTGGATTTTCGTCGTTTCCAGCGCCTCATCCAAAGTCAGGGGCGGCAGGATGGTGGCCAGCCGTTTGGCGAGCATTGATTTCCCGGTTCCGGGCGGGCCGATGAGCAGAATGTTATGGCCGCCGGCAGCGGCGATTTCAAGGGCGCGCTTGATGCTCTCCTGGCCTTTGACTTCGGAAAAATCCAAGTCCTCGTCGGGGCCTTGCTCGAAAATTTTTGCGATATCCATTCGCCTGGGCGCGATCTTGATTTCACCTTCGAGAAATTGCGCGGCTTCGCGGAGATTCTGGACCGGAATGACCTGCAATCCCGCGACGACGGCGGCTTCGGCGGCATTTTCGACGGGAACCAGCATCCCGGTTTTGCCATCCGCCTTGGCGCGGAGGGCAATCGGCAGTATTCCCTTGCATGGTCGAACTCCACCGGTCAGGGCCAATTCACCGACAATGACAAAATTATCCATTTGATCTGTTTCAATCTGCTCGCTCGCGGCGAGCATTCCCAGTCCTATCGGCAGATCGAAGCTGGGGCCTTCCTTTTTGACGTCGGCGGGCGCGAGATTGATGGTCGTGCGGCCCAGGGGAAACCTGTAACCGGAATTGCCGAGCGCGGTGGAGACGCGGTCTTTGGATTCCTTGACTGCGGCATCAGGCAGGCCAACCAGGGCAATGAAAGTGTCGCCGTAAGCGACATTGACTTCGACTTCGACCGGAAAAGCCTCAATGCCGTTGAGCGCAGCCGAGGAAACCTTCGCGAGCATCACAATGGTATGGCGGATTCGGCGGGAAACCACAATGTCATTTTCCATGGTTAAATCGAGTTTGGGTATCGGCGAATCGACGTGTGAATTCCTATTTGTCGCTTTTGAGCGACATCGCCTGAATAAAATCGCCTTTTTGCGTTTCTTTGGGAAATAAAAGTGGAGGGAAAATAAAAATGAGGTATTGTCCTCCATTCGGAAATCGAAAATGAGGACCCTATATCCAATTTTTGCCGGCGTCATGGCCTTATTGTTCACAGCACTTCAGGCCCATGCCACGATTGATGCCACGCTCCAGATGCAACTCGGCAATCCGAGCGGCGCGATGGTGGACACCAACAACCACGACCATTATTTAATCCAACGCACGGTTGAAGCCATCGATTACAGTGATAATCTGGGTGAACCGAACTGGGCAAGTTGGGATTTAACGGCTGGCGACATCGGCAACAGTGGGCGCTCTTCCAGTTTCTTTACCGACACAAATTTGCCCGCCGATTTTTATCGGGTCACGCCGACCGACTATGATGGCGTTGGAAATATCAGCTTTGATCGCGGCCATATGTGCCCGTCTGAAGATCGCACTGACAATGTGACGGACAATGACATGGTTTTCTTCATGTCCAACATCATTCCCCAGGCCTCCAATAACAATGAGGGAGTGTGGGCGAATTTTGAAAGCTATTGCCGCTCACTCGCCCAGGCGGGCAATGAACTCCTGATCATTTGCGGACCGAGCGGCTTTGGTTCTACACGCATTCCGAGCGGCAAGGCGGTCATCCCTGATTATACCTGGAAAATTGTCGTGGTAGTTCCCCTTGGAAGCGGCACGGCCTTGAGCCGGATCACCAGCACCAACCGGGTGATCGCCATTAATATCTCCAACAACAATTCTGTAAGCAGCACCTGGCAGAATTACATCACTTCGGCCAGCCAGATCGAAGTCGATACGGGTTACACGTTCTTCACAGCCCTGCCGGCCGATGTCGCCGCGGCGCTGCGCAATAAAGTGGATGGCCAGACCAATCCGCCGCCGGTCATCACCGGTTTCTTTCCTACAAATGGCGCGGTCGGCGACTCCATTGTGATCACCGGCACAAATTTTACTTCCGCTTCGGCAGTGACTTTCAACGGCGTCAGCGCCAACTTCACTTTGAACTCGAATACGCAGATCACCGCCACCGTGCCGCCTAATGCCACGTCAGGTTTGATCAGTGTCACCGCCGGTGGCACGGCCATCAGCTCCAGCGATTTCATCGTCAATGGTTTGCCGGTGGATTTGGTGGTTACCGCCTCCCATACCGGCAATTTCACCCAGGGTGATCCGGCCGATACCTATATCATCTCAGTGGCAAATATCGGTTCATTGCCATCCAGCGGGACCATCACCGTCACGGACGCGCTGCCCGCGGGCCTCATCGCCACTGATATGAGCGGCGATGGCTGGACGACTAATTTAAATTCGCTGACTTGCACCCGCACGGATGCGTTGCCCGCCGGGGCCAGTTTTCCGCTTATCACCGTCACGGTGGCTGTCGCATCCAACGCTCCGAATAGCGTCACCAACATTGCCACGGTGTCTGGCGGTGGTGATGCTAACGCCGCAAATAACACGGCCAGCGATCCGACCACCATTTTTGCCCCGATTGGCAGCACCAATGGCACGACTTTGATCGGCTGGGACGTCAGCGGATTAACGGGAGGGGCAAATAATTTTGGCGCTTCGCCCCTGGCACCTACAATCAATGCGCCTAATCTCACGGTGGTCGCGGGCTTGACTCGCGGTTCGGGCATCAGCACCAGCGGCACCGCCGCCCAACGGGCATGGGGTGGTGTTGCCTTTACCGGTGCCTCGGAGGCAGCCGCAATCACAGCCAACCAGGGCATCACGTTTATCACAACGGCCAAGAGCGGATATACCGTCTCCTACACCTCAATCAGCCGGTTTGATTATCGGCATTCCGGCACCGGCCCGGCTACTGGCGCGTTGCAGTATCAGGTCGGATTGGGAACGTTCGCCGACATCACCCCTCTGTCGTATCCTACCAACACCAGTGGCGGAGCCTCTCTAAGTCCGATCGACCTTTCCGGGATCGCCGCGCTCCAAAATGTCGGAGCGGGAACCAATGTCACCTTTCGCATCGTCAATTACGGCGGCGGTTCCGCAGGCACCTGGTACATTTTTGACGTTGCCGCCAGCACCGCGCTGGACTTCGCGCTCCAAGGCACGGTAACACCAGTGGTGGTGGTGACGAATATTCCGTCAGCTTCATCCGCCGCCTTCACCAACCAACAATTTCAATTCGCAGTTTCCGGCACAACCGGAGTAAACTATATCGTGCAGGCATCTACTAATCTTTTGGCGCCGAATTGGGTTCCAATCTTTACCAACGCCGCTCCGTTTACATTCATGGACACGAACACGGCCAGCTTCGGCCAGCGTTATTACCGGGTCACTTATTGAGACCAGGTTGGTTAGAGATGACTTTTCAACCAGAGCAGGGACTTTTTTAGCCAATCGAAGTTGAAATAGCCGAATACGAATGCGGAATAGGCAAACAGCAACACGGCAAAAACCGCCGCCCATTCCCAGCAAAGCACTCTGTCCTTCTTACTTTTGACCAAAAATGTGGCGGCAAAAACATTAGCGCCAAGCGCCAAAGACATTCCCCAGAACAAAAGCAATTGCAGGGTTGGCGCGGAAGTGATTTGCAGATTACCGAACCTGGCCCGGGTCACCGCGGGAATACCGATGACGATAATGATCAACCAGCCGCAATTGATACATTTGATCAAAAATCGTTGCATCGAAGCCGTCCGATTCGCATCAATTGATTGTCTCCCCGATTTTATACTTGAACATCCGCTTCTTCATCCAGCGCACGGCGAGCAAGTCGTAAAATGACGCGAACAAACGGTTCCAGACGCCGTAATTGCTCCGGCCGGCGAACCGCGGATTGGTCGTGACGGGCACTTCGGTGACGGTGAAGCCTTCGATCTTGAAGAGCGTGGGCATGAAACGGTGCATGCCTTTGAAAAATTTCAGATCGGCGATGCACTCGCGTTTAAAAGCCCGATAACAGCAGCCGGCGTCGCTGATGTTTTCGCCAGATAGTTTGTTGCGCACCCAATTGGCGATCCGCGACGACACCACGCGCACAAAATTGTCGCCCTGTTTGCGGGATTCCACACGCGTGCCGCAAACGCAGTCGTAATTCTTTAGGCCCTCCAACAATTTGGGAAGGTCCTTGGGGTCGTTCTGCAAATCGCAATCGAGCGTAACGATATATCGTCCGCGTGCGATTTGCATGCCGGCCCATTGGGCCGCACTTTCACCGCAATTAAATTCAAAGCGCTGGACGCGGATATGCGGATCGTTCGCGGCAAGTTCCTTGAGGATTTCCCATGACTTGTCCTTGCTGCAATCGTCGGTAATGATGATTTCGTAGGAAATTTTTAGCGGTTCGACCGCCAGACGAATAGCCTTTACGAGTTCTTGCAGATTGCCTTCCTCATTGTAGCAAGGCGTGACGAGACTTATTTCCGGAATATCGGCCATCATTTTTTCGGTAAAATTCGGCGACAGCATCGGCTACTTTATCGGCCGCGTCGAGACTCATTTCACCGTGGATCGGAAGTGATAAGATTTCCTTCACCGCCTGCTCGGTATTTGGAAGTTTGCGGACATTTTTGAATCGATTGATGATCGCCGGCTGTTGGTGGTTGGGCACGGGATAATGGATGCCGGTTTCGATGTTCTGTTCCTTCAAAAATTTCTGCAAATCATCCCGCCGTTCCGCGCGGACCACATACATATGATAAACCGCGTGCGCCCAGGGCATTTCCACGGGCGTTTGCACGATGCCTTGCAACCGTTCATGGTAGCGCGCGGCAATCTCGCGGCGATTGTCATTGAAACCATCCAGGTGCTTTAACATCACCCGGCCGATGGCGCCCTGAATTTCATTGAAGCGAATATTAAAGCCGGCGAATTCGTGATGATATTTGTCCTTGCGACCGTGATTGCGGAGCATCCGGACTTTGTCCGCGAAGACGCCATCATTGGTCAGGAGGCATCCGCCATCGCCCAGCACGGTCAGGTTTTTTGACGGGAAGAAAGAAAAGCCGCCGAAGTCGCCCATGGATCCCACGGTTTTGCCGTTGTATTTCGCGCCTTGCGCCTGCGCGCAGTCTTCCAGGACCCACAATTTGTTGCGCGCCGCTATCTGAAAGACACGGTCCAAATTCACCGGGTGGCCATAGATGTGAACGGGAATGATTCCCACGGTGCGAAGGGTGATGAGCGATTCCAATTGCTCCACATCCATGCAGAACGTCTCATCAATATCGCAAAAAACCGGCGTGGCGCCGCAATGGATAAGCGGTTCCATCGTTGGAAAGGCGGTGTGCGATGGCACAATGACTTCGTCGCCCGGTTTCAACCCCTGCGCGAGATGCAGCATATAAACGATCATCGTCCATGAGGAGCCGAGGATGGCATGTTTGACGCCGGTATGCGCGGCCAATTCGGCCTCGAAGGCCTTGCATTCGGAGGCGAGGATGTATTGGCCGGAGCGGAGGGCGCGCAATGCCGCTTCCTCAACTTCGGGGTTTACAAAACATTTTGATAATGGGATTTTTTGCATAATTTTTATTCGCGTCAATTCGCGTAATTTGCGGATTAATTTATTTCAGTTCCACAGCGGTGCCCGTTTTCACGGATTCCAGGGCGGCGTTCAAGATGCGGACGGAATCATAGCCGCACCAGGCATCGGCGCGCGGAGTTTGACGCGTCTTGATCGAGTCGATAAAGGCGCGCAGTTCGGCCAGGAGCGGTTCTTCCGGAGGCAGTTCAATTTGGTTCAGAACGCCTTCGACTGCCTTGAAATCGGTTCCGGCGGGGACATGACTGTTCGCGTAAGTTTTGATTTTATATTGCGCCACGTTGTAATCGCAGACGGCGCTCATTTTGTCGCCGCAAACGATGACTTCGCGAAATTTGCCGGGAATAAAGTAATCATTATCCACCGTGGCCCAGGTCTTGCCGTGGGGCATGGCATATTCCAACGAGACGAACGACACATCGTCCATGCCGCGGCCCATGAAATCGTGGTGGATCGCCGAAACCTTTTTGGGCATAGCGCCCAGGATGAAATTAAAAAGGTCCACAAAATGGATGCCGTCGGCGAACATAACGCCACTGTCGTTGCGAGGGCGCTTAAATCCTCCGAAATGGCCGCGCACCATGTTGAGCCGGCCAAAGTCGCCGTTCCGGATGGCGTCGCGCAACCAGAGGCTGGCCGGGTCAAATCGCAAAATATGTCCGACCTGCAAGATGCGTTTTTTCTTTTCCGCCAATTCGGCGAGTTGCTTCGCTTCCCCGTTTGCGAGCGTCAGGGGTTTTTCGACGAAGACGTCCTTCCCAGCCTCGAGGAATTCCTGGCATATCGAAGAATGGGTTTGCGCCGGGGTGACGATGACGACGCCGTCAACTTTATCACGGAAATCCTTATAGTTAGTGGTGAGCCGTTCCGCGGGCAATCCCAGCTTCCGCGCCGGCTCCAGTTGTTTATCGCTGATCTCGGCAACAAACAGGTCCACCGGCAGCGAATGAAGATTGCGCAAATGATTGACGCCCCAACGGCCAAGCCCGAGCAATAGTATTTTCATTCTGAACGGGAAGAGTGTTGTAGAAGTTAATCCAACAATTCAAGAAAAATAAGATACGACGCCTAATGATTTACGTAGAGTTCCCATTGTCCATCGATTGAGACGCTGTGCAGTGGCACGGCGGGATGAGCTGCCTGGAAATCTGTAATCGTGTTTCCAAAACCGACGACCCAGACCTTTTTCCCGCTTTGCAACAACGTTACCAGCGCATCCTGATCGGCCAGCAGGTTATTTTCGTACCGTTCGCGATTGCCTGGATATTCAAACGGCACCTGCGTTAAATCCACGTCGCCAAGATAGGGGCGATGCATTGCGGAGATCGCGCCGCCGGAATAGAAGGGCAAGCCCTCGGGAAATTTTCCCCAACATACGAGGTCGTCCCCCGGATGAACATCCTTTGCCAATTCCAAAGCGAGGGGTTTGAAGGATTGATTGGCTTTCAAGGTGGATTGAAACGGCGCAATTTCCGCGACGATGATAAAAAAGCCGGCGAGCGACAAGGCGACTGCCGCGCCGGCGAGGGCTTGAACGCTCCATTTGCGCGCCAAAATGGAAATCAGAATGATGATGACCGCGACAATTACCGTCTGCCATTTCAACCCTTCCGGCAAAGCATCTTTAAAAGCAATCTCGATCGCAGACGGAAAAACAGCAGGCAATAACAATGAACACGCCAGACAGATTTGCCATGAGATTCGCGGCGCTGATTCATTGGTATTCTCACTGTTGAAAAACTTTAAAGCAATCAAGACCGCCATTGCCGGGAAAATGGGCAAAATGTAAGCGGGCAGCTTTGAATGCGAGAATGAAAACAGTACAAAAGTAAAAATGGCCCATGCGTTCAGCATCAGCCTGCCATCTTTTGCAATTTCCGAGCGACGCCAGAGCCAGCCGAGCAGGACTGTCCAAGGCAAAAGGCCGATGGCCAGGACCCCAAAAAAATAGAACGGATTTCCCGTCCGATTTTTGATCGTCGTGCCCAGTAAATGGCCGGCAGCCTGACCCAAAATCATGTAATGCGCCGCGGCCGGTTCGCGGTGGAAAACCAGCAAAAACCACGGCGCGGCCACGCCAAAAAACGCGATCAAACCGCAAAACAAACCGGCGCACAAAAGTCCTGGCGCTCGAATTTCCTTTCGACGGAAAACAACCAGGACGGCAAAGGCTACGAGCGGAATCGCCAGCGCAATCGGGCCTTTGGCCAGGAACGCCAGCGCCATGGCCACCCAGCCGGCGATATGCCATAAGAAAAAATGCGAGGTCTTTGTCCCAGTCACAGAATTTTTCACGCAAAGCCAGCTTCGCCAAAGAAAGTAAATCACCCAGGCGACAAACTGTGTCAGGAAGATGTCTGTGGTGAGCATTCGCGCCATGACGAAGTAGAGGAGCGAGCTTTGCAAAATGAGTCCGCTCCAAATTCCGACGCGGCGTCCGCCAAGCGAACTGCCGAGCAGAAACGTTGCCCAAACTCCACTGATGCCGGCCAGTGCGAGTGGCAGGCGGACGGCCCACTCGTTTTGCCCGAAGAGTTTCATGGAAGCGGCCACCAGCCAGTATGTCAACGGCGGTTTGTCGAGATGGGGCAGATACCAGAAATGCGGGACAAACCAGTTGCCCGTTTCGATCATTTCACGCGCGATTTCGGCGTAGCGGCCTTCATCCGGTTCGTTGAGCGAGCGGGAACCGAGCAGGAAAAAAAAGGTAAACAGGGTCAGGAGGGGCAATCCCCATTTCTTCAAGACATTTTTCATCTGGCAGCCGCGGCATTATCAGGACGCAAAATCACTTCGCGTCCCTTCCAGCTTGAGCGGCCGACATTATTGAACCGGCCCAGCCGGTAACGCCACGAAATTCCGTAAAAGGGGTTTCCAGTAGGCCAGAAGGAAATGATGTCCACGCCAATCTCCTTCGCCATCTCGATCGCGCGGGCGATGGTTTTGGGATGGTCATTCCAGTTGAAGAGAAGATATTTCCATTCCAGGATCGGCATCTTCAGACCGCGGGCATCGCGGTAAGCGACCATCTGCTTCATCGCCTCGAAGGCCTTGTCAAAATTGCCGCGCATCATGTATTTGCCAGACATCTCTTCGCTGATGCCATGAATGGAAAATTGGATGTCGCTCAGTTTCAGCGCCGCTTCGCGCTTGGCGTCGGTGTTCAGGAGAACGCCATTCGTCGAGACGCGGATGTAGGCGTTCGGATTTTTCTGCCGCAACAACGGGAGTTCCTGGGAAATGGTCGGCGAGAGAAAAGGCTCGCCCAGGTTCAAATAAAAGATGCGTTCCATTCCCAGGCGCGCCGTGAGGTCGGCCATCTGGCTTAATTCAGCGAGGGGCATCGTTTTTTTGGTGCGCACATTCGCCGCGCCTTCACGCGCGCAACCGATGCAGTCCACATTGCAGATGACGGTGTTCTCCAGGAGCATTCCGCGATGCGGCAAATGCGGTTTGGGCGGCTGCTCTCCGCGCTTCAATCGCCGGAAATCGCCGCAGCGGGTACAGGTGGGGATTGGAATTTTTCCCTTTTCCAAATCGTCCCGGAATTTTTGCGCCACCGGGCCGAAGAAAATCTCCTCGAAGGAATTTTTCCGCAGATCGCCAATGTGCCCCGTGCCGTCGTAATCCTGGCAGTTGCAGGAAACAGTCAAATCGGAATTGATCGAGAGATTATAATCGGATTCGCCGGCGAGGGCGTGGCAATAATATTTCCGTCCGGTGATTTTTGCGCGCAACTCCTGCCACCACACACTCGCCCGCCGCAGGACGGCGCTGACGCGCCAGTTAAAGCGCGTTTTCGGGTCGCGAATGACTCGCGAGGGAGACGGTATTGCCATGATGCTATTCTCGCGTCTAAGAAAATTCAGGGCAAGCTTAATCTTCTTTTGCAGGCTGCTTCCTGATTGGAATTCATTGGAATTTGTTAGAATTAGTTGAGAGGAGCTTGAGTTGAGGGTTGAGAGCATAAACTTCAATTCGCTTCAATTCGCTTCAATTCGTTTTCGGGGTTAAACGTCAAAATGCGTCAATTCGCGTCAATTCGCGTCAATTCGCGTACGCATGGTTTTGTTGTTGCGTTTAAGTAAACGTAACTTCGCGTAACTTCGCGTAACTTCGCGTAACAGGACCAGAGAAGCCTTAAACGCAAGATCGCGCAAGATCGCGCAAGTCGGCGCAACGAGCGGACTGTTGGATAATTGGATAAATGGATTGTTGGATTGTTGGATTGTTGGATTGTTGGATTGTTGGATTGTTGGATTGTTGGATTGTTGGATTGTTGGATTGTTGGGGAGGATTCAGAGCCTCGTTACCTCGGCTGCTACAAATATATTTAAATGCACCGCTCATGAGGCGATTAAAGCATGAAATGAGAGAATCGTCATGTTGCCCGGAAACAAAATCGGAAAATCGAAGATGGATAATGGAGGGTGGAAGATGGCACCGGAAGGCAGAAAGTGGCGGCATGGCAGAGACAGGATTTACGGGATATACAGAATCGAAAAAAACGGGAAAGATAGTGAAACTAAACAAAGAGCAAATATGACAATACTAAGAACTGACCCCCTTTCGAAATTCCCCGCCAGAATTACATCCTTTACAGCAAGCGCAGCATTACGTTTCGACTCATCGAAGATTATTTCCGGCGTGAAAGAATGGTGCTCAACACGGTCATTGAAGTCGGTAGCATGGAGGCAACGAAAGAGTTGGCAAAGCTATCTAACCAGCTGAGGCCAGAGGCGACCTGTAAAGGAACACCACGTTATTTCGATTGATTGCCAATTTTCCGCCGCGCCGATTCTGAAAACAAGATGAAATGTCTCGAACCGACGAAACCAATGGGCAACAACAAGACAGCGAGCACCAGCCCATCGGGGATGGTCTGATGTCGCACCATTTCGACCGCTAGAATCAAAACGGCCAGCAGCAGCAACGCGAGGGAAATACCGCGATGAAAACGGCTCAATTCCGATTGCAACCAGGCATCCAGGCGGCTTTCCAAAACGCGTCCATCGCTGGAATCGGTGCAATCGCTTTTGCAATGGCAGACATTACACTTGTGGGCGGGTGCGCGATATAGCGCAATTTTACGCTCGAAATCCGTCTGCTCACGCGTCAAGTGGTGGCCAGTCGGACATTCCCATACGTCGAGCTTTTGTTTATAGACGAAACCGGAATTGCGGAAATGTTCGGAGCGGCGGTGCGAATGGCGGGCAAACCATTCCAAAATCGCCGCGACACCGACGAGCAGAAGCGCATAGCCGCCGGCCAGAATGACTTCGATGTGGATGCCGTGAATCATTCGCCGCCAAATGTTTTGGATTCCTGGATTTCCGTGAACAGAATGCCGTCCGGGTTTTCGCGCGGCGGTTGTTTTTTCATCCTGCTCACGCCAAGCCAGCAGAGGTAAAGAATCGGCAGCGTGCCGCCGACAATAAACAGCGCATCGCCGGGCAACCGCATCCATTCAAGCATGGAGAGGGTGTGGCCGGAAATAAATTTCAACGAACGGGCGTCAAAATAACTCACGTTCACCGAGTGATAGAGCTGGATCAATCCGAGCGGAAACAGCGTGGCAAAAACCATCCAGGCCAAACCGAGATTCAGCGACCAGAAGCTGATTTTCGCCGCGCGGTCGCTCCACAATTTTTCGGGAATCATGTAGCGCAGGCAGAAGAGCGCGAGACCGACCGCCAGCATGCCATAAACGCCCATCATCGCCGCGTGGGCGTGATTGGCCGTGAGCGCGGTGCCGATTTCATAATAGGAAACAATCGGCAGATTGATGAGAAAACCGAAGATGCCCGCGCCGAGAAAATTCCAGAAGCCGACGGACGCCAGAAACATCACCGACCAGAAATGCGGGAACGGCGTGCGCGTCTGCGAGCTTTGTTGCGCGCCGAGTTGGAGGAAGCTCCAGGCTTCGACCGTGAGGAACGTCAGCGGAATCACTTCCGCCGCCGAGAAGAACGCGCCCAGCGCCATGTGCAAGGCGGGTTCGCCGGAGAAATACAGATGGTGCATCGTGCCGATGACGCCGCCCGCCGAATACAGGATCACATCCAGATAAATCAGGCGCATGGCCACGCGCTGATTCACCACGCCGAGCAGCACGAAAATGTAGGCGACCATGACCGTCGTGAATAATTCGAGAAAATCCTCCACCCACAAATGCACGACCCAAAACCGCCAGAAATCCGTGGTGGTAAAAGTGGAATCGTTCCGCACGAGCAGGCCGACGGCGTAAAAGGCGGGAATGGCAAGCGCGGCAAAGAAAAACAGCCACGGCAGGTTGCCCGCGCTATTCAGTACGCAACCTGTTCCGCAATCCACGGAACAGGATCACGACCCAGAAGAACAAGCCCACCGTCAGCAAAATTTGCCAGAAACGGCCCAGATCCAGAAAGGTGAAACCCTTGATTGCCAAACCACGACCAGCCATTTTGAATCCAGCCGAAGACGCCCGCATATTCGCCGCCCATGCTGCCAAACACGACCATCGCCAGCGCGCCCAGCAGCAGATAGGAAAGCACGCTTTGTCCGCGCGGTTCGCGGCCGGTGATCATCGGCACGAGAAAAATGCCCGCCGCCAGATAGGACGTGGCGACCCAGAAAATCGCCAGTTGCAAATGCCAGGTGCGGGCGATGTTGAACGGCAGCACGCGCGCCAGATCGAAGCCAAAAAAGTTGGAAAGTTCCGCGCGATAATGTTCCCCCGCGCCGCCCAAAAGCGTCTGCATCAGAAACAGCACCGCCATGACGAGGAAGAACCAGGCGCACGAGCGTTGCGCCGGGGTGAGCATCACTTCATCCGGCGGTCGGAACGAAATGCTGCTGCTCCTCGCGCCCATGCCAGCCGAGAAAATTCCAGCGGCCAAAGGCGGCCAGCAACAGGCCGATGCCGCCGAGCAGCGCGATCAAGGACAGCACGCTCCAAAGCATGGTGTCCGCCGAGGCGTGATTGGCCGACGAGCGATTCGGGCGGCCAGTTGTTCGTGTAGGAATAATTTTTGTGCGGGCGCAAGGTCGACCCCGCCCAGGCCGACCAACTGAAAAAGGCCGTGAGCTGCCGGATTTGTTCCGGGTCGGTAATCGCATTGGGACGCAAACCGATATTTTGTGGTGGGCGTTCCGAAATAATCGGCGTAGTAGGCGGTGAGTTTTTGAAAGGCGTCGGCCTGCGCCGCGCTGTAGGTCAACACGCCCGTCGCCGCGGTCGTAACGGTTGGTTTTGAAATCGGCAATGGTTTGCTGCCGCGCTGCGCCCGAGGCATTTCCACCGTAGTAAGCAATCGCCATTTCGGCGGCGCGATGCAGATAATCCGCTGTGTAATCCGGCCCCAGCCAGGCGCCGTGACCGAAAATTGAGCCGTATTCCATCAACCCGTTTTTGAGGAAAACTTGCTGGCCGGCGATGATGTCCTTGTCCGGTGAACAAAACCTTTCCGTTCGCGTCCACGACTTTGGCCGGAATCGGCGGCTCGTCGGTGTAGGTGTAATACGCGAGCAGCCCCATCACGAAAAATCCGAAAAGCATGACGAGCGCCACCGCTTGAATCCAGCCTTTGGAGATCAACAATTCTTGTTTGGATGATTCATTCATGGTCTTGCCTTGGTTGGAATGCATGTCAGGAGTTTAGGCGGAGTCCAATCATTGGAATTTGACCCACGTCAAGATTTTTCATTATTCGGGACTGAGAGTGTTTACCTCAACCGCATTCCTGATCGGATGGAAATGCGCCCATCCAATCTTTGTGCTGTTTTGGATTTATATCTTATTACGATATATAACGCAAGTAAAATCAAGCCATGATGGCCCCGGCGGTTAATCACCGCCTTGATGGACGAAACTGTTTCAGGTTAAGCTATTCGCCGGCACCGTCCACCCGTTTAAGCAAACGATGAAGTTCAGGGCTGATGCGCTTGAGTTGTGCGCGGTGCAGGTTGGAAAGTTTTTCCAGAGTTTCCTGGCCGCGCTTGGTCAGGTGAATCAGCACTTGCCGCCGGTCTTCATTGGAAGGCGTTCGCGCCACGAGTTTTTCCAACACCAACCGGTCGATCAAGCCAACCGTGCTGTGATGGCGAAGCTGCAATCGTTCGGCTAATTCGCCTACGGTGACCTGATCGCGTCCGGGAAAGCCCTTGATAGCCAGCAAGGCCTGATGCTGTTGCGGCGTGAGGCCGGCGGCATGCGCGGCCGATTCACTGAAATGCAGGAATTTTCGCAACGCATAACGAAACGCGGCCAGCGTTTCATATTGCGCCCTGGTGAGTTTTAGCGATCGTGCCATTTCCTGGATATTTAACACGGACATCATGCTTCCCGCCATCCTTTGTTTGACAATATCGTATTGCGATATATAATCCACAGTTCAAAAATGCACACTGAATCTGTGTTTTCGCGCGCCACCAATCGCCAGCCACCCCCGGAAGATGAATTGGCGGATTTCAGCACCAATCACCGCGTACTCTTTTTGTCTGCCATGTCGCTGGTCATTGGAGCGTTCAGTGCTTTGGTGGCTTATGCTTTGATCTGGCTGATTGCCGCAATCACAAATCTTGCTTTCTATCATCGATTTTCCGCAAACGCGGTAGTGCCGCAAGGACATCATTTGGGATATTGGGTGGTGCTGGTGCCGGTGGCCGGGGCGCTCATCATTGGTTTGATGGCGCGGTTTGGTTCGGAAAAAATTCGCGGCCATGGCATTCCCGAAGCCCTCGAAGCGATTCTGCTGGGTCGCAGCTTTATTTCACTAAAAGTGGCGATTCTTAAACCGCTTTCGTCCGCCATTTCCATTGGCACGGGCGGGCCATTCGGTGCGGAAGGGCCTATCATCATGACCGGCGGCGCATTTGGCTCGATTTTCGCGCAACAATTTCATTTGAGCGCAGCGGAACGCAAAACATTGCTCGTAGCCGGTGCAGCGGCGGGAATGTCCGCTGTTTTTGCCACACCCGTCGCGGCGGTCTTGCTCGCGGTGGAACTGC
This sequence comes from uncultured Verrucomicrobiae bacterium, assembly GCA_963797825.1. GTDB lineage: Bacteria > Verrucomicrobiota > Verrucomicrobiia > Limisphaerales > UBA11358 > UBA11358. The sequence goes on along the minus strand of CAWCRR010000044.1, from coordinate 255,181 downwards.
TTTTATTTGAATGGAAACCGCGCAGTTTCATTCCGGTGGCAATTGCTTCAATTATCGCTTCCGTGTTGCGTGTGCCGTTGCTGGGCGCCGGGCCGATTTTTCCTGTGATAACACATGCACCAGTATCGGAAACGGAATTGGCGCTTGCGGCGGGTCTTGGGGTCCTCGCCGGATTTGGCTCCGGTTTACTGACGATGCTCGTCTATGCCTTTGAAGACCTTTTTCAAAAACTGCCCTTTCATTGGATGTGGTGGCCAGCCATTGGCGCGGTCTTCGTCGGGATCGGCGGAGTGGTTGAGCCACGCGTGCTGGGCGTCGGATACGACACGATTCACAGTTTGCTGCGTGGTGAGCTTATTGGCGCGGCCATTATTGGCTTGCTGGTGGCGAAGGCGCTGGTGTGGTCCATCGCCCTGGGTTCGGGAACTTCCGGTGGCGTGCTGGCTCCATTGCTCATCATCGGCGGCGCGCTTGGTGCTTTGGTCGGTTCGTGGATTCCCGTCGGGGACATCGGACTTTGGGCTTTGATCGGCATGGCGGCGATGATGGGTGGCACGATGCGTTCACCTCTCACGGCCATGGTTTTCGCCGTTGAATTGACACGCGACTTCAACCTATTCCCGGCCCTGTTGGTGGGTTCAGTAGCAGCATATGGAGTGACTGTTTTACTGATGCGCCGTTCCGTTCTGACGGAAAAGCTCGCCCGGCGCGGACATCATATCACGCGTGAATACAGCATTGATCCGTTTGAATTTGCGCGTGTGCGCGATGTGATGGACACGGACATGCCAACGATTCCGGCCACTATGAAGCTTTCGGAACTATCGGATCGGATTGCCAATGGCGACGCCCAACTCAACCGGCGACAGGGAACATTAATTGTCAATGAGCAGAACCAACTCATCGGGATTATCACGCGCGGCGACATCGTCCGCGCCCTGCGGCGGAATCAGTCGTCAGATCTGACTGTGGCGGAAGCAGGCAACACCGATCTGACGGTCGCATATCCCGATGAACTTCTGCACACGGCGCTGACAAAAATGTTGAACCGAGACATAGGTCGATTACCGGTGGTCGAGCGCAACCATCCAACAAAAGTGGTTGGTTATTTGGGCCGGGCATCCATTCTTTCGGCGCGAATGAAGATACATGAAGAGGAAAATATTCTCCAGAAGGGCTGGCCAAAGGCATCCGTGAACTGATCCGTCCAACCCAACACAACCCAGATGATGGCTGCGTAATCGATGTTTTTCAGCAGACGAGCATTAACAGCGTGAGAATCATTTACAGCAAGTTTGACTTGCGTCAATTCCCACAAATCGTGTCCATGCGATAGTTCTTCCATGAGCGAGAAACCTCTGATTGATGTGGCAAAAGAAAAAATTTTGTCGCTGGCGGAAGAAACCGAATTTGCGGCGAATGGCATTGTCAGCCGGACATTGTTGCGTACGGCGAATTCACGCGTTGTTTTGTTTGGTTTCGCCGAAGGGCAGGAACTGACGGAACATACTTCCACGCAATCTGCCGTCGTCCAGATTTTATCAGGAGAATGCGAGTTTTCCCTGGCCGGCAATACGCGCACGGTCAAGGCCGGTCAATTGGTTTATATGCCGCCGAATCTGCCGCACGCCGTCCGCGCGACGACACAATTTTCCATGTTGTTGACGCTGACCAGGCCGGGACTCGTGGAGAACTTGACCCCGGTCAAGGCGGCGGCCGCTGTGGCATCCTAGATTCAAGCCATGAACAGTCCAACTGTAACTCTTGATGTTTGCGCCGACATTCGCAGCGGACGCGAGCCATTCACAAGAATCATGAGCACACTGGCGCGCTTGCGGTCTGACGAAAATCTATTGTTGGTGGCCCCCTTTGAACCGAAGCCGCTCTTCAGTATTTTGGCAAAACGAGGTTTTGCGCACAGTGCCCGGAAAACCGGGTCAGGCGATTGGGAAGTGTTGTTCACGCGCCAGGGCGAAAGAGCAAGCGCAGGGGAAATTCCCCCGCCAGTTCAAAGCCCTGGCAGTGCTGAAATCAAGCCCTCTCAATTGATCGAAGTGGATGCACGCGGACTCGAACCGCCCCAGCCAATGGTAAAAATTCTGGAAGCACTTTCAGCTTTACCCAACGGAGCAGGACTGCGCGCACACACCGACCGCCGGCCGATGCATTTATACGCCCAACTCGAATCACGCGGCTTCACCAGCCAAACCGAGGAACAAAAAGATGGAACTTTCATTACCATTATCCAGCAGAATTAACCCTGCCCCGCAACCGGAGCGGGACATGCTGCCGCGCGTCCGTACCGGCCCACCGTCTGGACCGGCCACGCCCTCCACCTTATTACCGCTGGCCTTCATGATCACTGGTTTGATGGCTTTGTTCGTGAGCGCAATCTGGCTCATCGTAAAGCCGGAAATCCTGGCAACCTACCACTACAACGCAAATGCAATTGCGGTGACGCATTTGTTCGCACTTGGCTGGCTTGGTTCCATTGTGATGGGCGCAATCTACCAACTCGTGCCGGTCGCGCTGGAAACCAAACTTTACAGTGAACGGCTTGCCTGCTGGCAGTTCGTGTTTCACTTCGCCGGCTTTGTCGGAATGGTTTTGGCTTTTCGCGCCTGGAACCTGGAGTTGGTCGGCTGGTTTGGTTCGGTGTTCGCCGTCGGCGTTTGTTTATTCGCCTACAACATCGCCCGCACGTTGCTGCGGGTGCCCAAGTGGAATGCCGTCGCCACGGCCGTGGCGTCCGCGCTCGCATGGATTTTGCTGGCCATCACCGCCGGACTTTTGATCGTGGCGGAAAAAAGCGGCCACGCAAATTTTAAGTTTTATTCCAATCCCATCGGGACGATGCACGGGCATGCGCACCTGGGCGTCATCGGATTTTTTACCATGCTCATCATGGGCGTATCCTACAAATTGATTCCGATGTTCACCCTGAGCGAAAGGCAAAGCCGCGCCCGCGTCATTACATCCATTGTGCTGCTGAACATCGGCCTGGCCGGTTCATACTTTTGCCTCCTGCTCCAAAGCCCGCTGAAGCCGATTTTTGCGCTCATGGTCATTGTCGCGTTGGTAATTTACGGCTGGGAAATAACCGCCATTTTGCGCGCACGGAAACGCCGGACACTGGATTGGGGAGTCCGCTATTTTCTGACGGCCATCGCCTTGCTGGCGCCGGTGTCAATTCTCGCCGCCGTGCTTTCGTGGCCGCGCCTGCCGCTGAACACCTTCACCGGACAGCTTGAAAATATTTATGGCTTCATCGGCCTGGCCGGTGTCATTTCATTGGCGATCATCGGGATGCTTTACAAAATCATCCCATTCCTCGTCTGGTTTGGGACTTACAGTAAACACATTGGCCGGGCGCAGGTGCCGGCGCTGGCGGAAATGTATTCGGCGAGGCTGCAACTGCTCGGCTATTGGATTTTTCTGGCCGCTTTGGCCCTGACGGCTTTTGGAATTGTATCTTCCAGCGCATCCATCGCGCGGTACGGCTGCGTCTTGTTCGCCGCAAGCCTGGCCACGCTCGCACTCAATGTCGGAAAAATCCTGCTTCATTATTTTAAACCACAACTGAAGCCCCTGGCCTTCGCACGCAAATCTTAAATTTATGACCACCACCTCCAGCAGCGAAACCGCCATTCTCGAAACCTTGCGCCAGGTCATTGACCCGGAAATCGGCTGGAACATCGTTGACCTCGGTTTGATTTACAACGTCGCCATCACCGAGGGCATCGTGAAGGTGACGATGACACTGACGACGCCCGGCTGCCCGATGCACGAAAGCATTTCGTGGGGTGTGAAAAATGCCCTGCTCAACCTCGAAGGCGTGACCGATGCGGAAGTCTCCGTCGTTTGGGACCCGCCATGGCATCCTTCGCTGATGAGTGAACAAGCCCGCATTGCGCTTCGCGTCGGAAATTTTTAACACAAAACAAAAAGCATGAATACCACACAAACTATAGATCCCATTGAAACCGCCAAAACCATGGATGTGCGGAAGATTCCGTGCTCCGTGAAACACAAGTTAATCATCGAGCGATGGTTCGGATTGGCCGTGGGCGATCACTTCGTTTTGCTGAACGACCATGATCCCGTGCCGCTTTATTACCAGTTCTCCGCCGAATGGCCCCAGGCCTTTTCGTGGGAACATTTGACGAAAGGCCCGGACGAATTCCGGGTGAAAATCACGAAGCTCAAGGCAACCGCGCAGGTTGGTGAAGTAGCCGAATGTTGCGGCGGGCATTGAAGCCGAATTACAGATTGGTGGAAAAGCGGAGACTCAGGTGAGTCTCCGCTGTTTTTTCTGGCCAAATTAAACCTCAAACCTGCGGCGCCTTGCGGTAGCCATCCAGCCAATGACGCAGGCTCATCACGGGATGCTCCCACATCATGCGCGGCCCGGCGTAACGCATCACGACGCGGGCCTGTTCGCGGCGTTCACGTTGGTAGCAATGCACGGGGCAGTTGGCACACGTCGGCTTATCCTCGCCGAACCGGCAGCGTTCCAGCCGCACGTCAGCATAATTCAAAAACTCCTGGCATTCCGCGCACAGGCCGGAAGCCGTTGCATGACGATCCCGGCAAAAAATACGAACCATCGCCGTCATCGTCTGCCGCTCCCGCGCCAGCCGCGCGCCGGTAAGATCGTTTTTCGATTTTGTAGTGGACTGAATTACGGAAGAAGCGGCAATTGATTCAATGGTCATTTTCATGCCTTCATCTTCGTTGGAATCGTCCGGGACAGCTTTGATTCAGGTCAACACTTTCAAATTCATTTTAAACTGCGAAATGGCAACTAATTGACTTGCGTCAAATTATTCAAGTGATGACTGGGATAGATTAGAGGCGTGATTGACAAAATATTATGAACGAAAGCCATGAAATCACGAATGCGCCGTTGAAGAAGCCTACGACAGTGGTTTATGCCTGCTCGGGTTGCTCGGACGCGGGCGAAATCGCTGATCGCGTTGCGCGGCAACTGACGCGCGAGGGTGCGGCGCAAATGTCCTGTCTGGCCGGAATCGGCGGGCGTGTCAAAAGCCTGGTGATGAAAGCCGAAAACGCCGAACGTATTTTAGTGGTGGACGGCTGCCCGCTGAATTGCGCCGCACACACGCTCAAGCTCGCAGGGTTCAAAAACTTTGAGCATCTCGAATTGCACAAAATCGGCATCCGTAAAGGGTCATGCCCGGCGACGGACGATAAAATTGCAGATGGTGTCGAGGCCGCGAAAAAAATTCTTTCCCACGAACCGGAATTGATGGAGAACGAAGGCCCATCCATCACCAGCCTTGAGATGGCGGTGAAATAATTTACGATGGCTGCCATGTTGGCTTTGAACCAATTCAAACGCTTTGACGTGCGCGACCTGATCCGCCGCGGCGTCGAGCCGTTTCCAGAAATTCGCAAGCGCGTGGACGCGCTCAAGCCCGAGGAGGGGTTGATCATCGTCGCGCCGTTTCTGCCCTCACCCCTTGTCGAGAAGTTGCGCAGCGAAGGCTTTGAGTCGAAAGTCGAGCGAGGAGCGGGCGCGGACTGGATTATTTACTTTTGGCGGGAAGTTGGTTGAATGGCTCGTACACATGGAGCTGGCCGAATTCAAAAAAGTCGCAATCGTCAACACGTTGCGAAGTTGCCAGCTTTTCACCGGTCTGCCCCCTTCCGATTTGGAAGCGATTGCCGGGGTCACCGTCTTAAAAACTCTGGAAAAGGACGATTATCTCTTCCATGAAGGCGATCCCGCCCAAGGCTTTTATGTGGTGCAACGGGGCGCGGTGAATGTTCATCGTGTGAGCGCCACGGGCAAGGAGCAGGTCATTCATGTTTTCCGCACCGGCGATTCTTTCGCCGAAGTCGCGCTGGCCTCCGCGCGCGGGTATCCGGCCGACGCGCGGATATTGGAGCCCACGCAGGTGTTGCTGGTGCAAAAGGTTGGTATTTTGGCATTACTCAAACGCCAGCCAGAACTGGCGTTGCGGATGCTGGGTTCGATGAGCAGCCATTTGCGCGTGCTCGTCGGGCAGTTGGAAGATTTGACGTTAAAAGACGTTGAAACGCGGCTGGCCAACTGGCTGGTCAAACGTTGCCCGAATGCGCAAAGTGAAGTGGCAGCGCGCATTGAATTAAAAATGACCAAACGCGTGCTGGCAGCGGAACTGGGTACTGTCAGCGAAACTTTTTCGCGGACGCTGGCGAAGTTCCGCGAGCAGAAACTGCTGGCCGTCAAAGGGAAGGTTATCACGGTGCTTTCGCCCGCGAAATTAAGCGCGTTGTTGCGCCGTAATTTGGGGGAATAACCGTTTTTTACAATTTAGGGCATGGTGCGACACGCGAAGTATTAATGACCAGTGAATCTAAGGCTCCTGCAGTTGCCAGGACATCTGCTGCGGGGTCACTGAAGATTGCCAATGGCCAGAAATCTTGCCGAAGATGATGATGCCAAGAAAAATCCCAACAATAATCAGTGCGATGATCGCCGGCCGCAACCGCCAGCGTGGAGACACCGCATGGACAGCCAGCGTATTTGGAATGGGACAGGATTGCACGCATTCCAAACAAAGCGAACATTCATCTGAATTAACGGTAAGCAGCCGGTTCACCGGCAACGAAGCGGGGCAGGCCCGGGCACATTTGCCACATTCAATGCAGGAAGGGATATTTCGCCGGATTCGAGTCGGACTCGCCATACCAGCCAACGCGGTCAGCGCGCCGTAAGGACAGAGATAACGGCACCAGAAATGCCGGACAAAAATGGACAATCCCACCAAAACCGCCAGGATCACGATGGTCGTCATGCTTGGATGGAGGAAGAACTGCAACAAGCGGACATCAGCGGTTTGATTGAACGGGCTGTCCAGAAAGGCCTGCAAGCCGGCGAAGTTCATACCCAAGAAGATGACCCAGACAAAGAATCCCAGTAGAAGGTATTTGAGTGCGCGCAAGGGCCAGTCGACCCATCGGGGCAAAGTGAAGTTCCTTCCGATGATTCGGCGGCCCGCATCGGCCAGCTTTTCAGACAGGAGTCCGAACGGGCAAACCCAACTGCAAAAGGACCGCTTGAAAAGAAACGAAATCGCCACAATTGCTCCAAGAATCAGCAGTCCCGCCGGATGCACCGGATGGATGACCCCGGTTTGCAACCAATACCGCGCACTCACGAGGGCACTGATCGGCAGAAACGCCTCGACGCCCGGCGGGCGGGCAACCATTGCCTGGCCGGGAGTGAGACACGAAAAGTAGAATCGGATGAAGTCCCAGCCAATCCATAGGCAAAGGATCAAAAAGAACATCTGTACCGTCCGGCGCAGGTAATGCGGCTTGCGTGCAAACCAATACCGCAGGCGGTTGGAAGACCAAAAAGACGAAACCGGCCGAGCTGGAGGAGCTTGCTTGACTTGCAGATGCCGCCGCGTCTTTGTTTTTTTTTCAACTAATCCATTCATAATTCCATCTCTACTGTCTGGAAATAAAAATGCCCTCTTTCTCGAAATAACGCTTTGACGCAAGTCAAACAAGTCGGCATTCAAGGTGTAGTGGCCGCGTATAAACTTTAGCAGCAAGAAGCGGGTGGTTATCGCGTTCCACTGATAGTAAGGTGCGGACGTGAACGATTACGAACGGATTGCACGTATCATCCGGCATTTGGATGAACACCATACCGAACAACCCGACCTGGCAACACTCGCCCGACACATTGGTTTGAGCCAGCATCATTTTCACCGTTTATTTACGTCTTGGGCAGGCATTACACCAAAGGGTTTTCTGCAATGCCTCACATTAACTCACGCGAGAGAACTGCTTCGAAATGGAAAAAGTGTTCTGGATACGGCTTTGGACACGGGGCTTTCCAGGGCGCTATTGATCGCAGCGGATTGAACGCGAGGGAATTGATGTTTTGACCGAGGCTGATATAACCCCTTTCAGGGTATTTTCTGGCGGGGACATGACCTGGGGTAGCTTCGTTCCTCGCAACCCCAGGCTGAGCGATTTGATTCCTTTGGAATAATCAGGGAAGGGAAGAAGGGGGGGAAATTGTAATATTGCCTGGAAACAAAATCGCAACCGCGAATTCGTCGGGAATCAACGCCAATGGGAGACTGGGGTGGAATGACTAATTCCTAAACCATAATGACTAAATAATGACGAAGCACGAATGGCCGGAAATTGCCGACGCGGATGCGTCTTCGGGCCGCAAAGCGGGACTACGACGCGACAAGTTGGGGTGGCAGTCATAGCATCAACTATGGAGCAAACGGCAGAAGATGCCGCTCCTGACGGGGCTTTGGGTGTTTGTATTTCATTTGCTACAAATATTTCGCCCCGAACGGGGCTCGCGTATGGCTTAATTCACCAATTGGTACTAATTGTTCCGCTGGAGCGGCCCGAGCCGTTTCACGTCCTCCACCGTCATGCGAAAGGTGGTGCCGGCCTGGGACACGATTTCTTCAATCAACGATCAAAACGTGTCAGTGCTCGCTTTTGACATTTTTGAGGGGTGTTGGAATTTTTCCAACTGAACGAGCGGCGATGTTTTTGACCGAGGCTGATATAACCCCTTCGGGGTATTTGTCTGGCGGGGACATGACCTGGGGTAGCTTCGTTCCTCGCAACCCCAGGCTGAGCGATTTGATTCCTTTGGAATAATCAGGGAAGGGAAGAAGGGGGGGAAATTGTAATATTGCCTGGAAACAAAATCGCAACCGCGAATTCGTCGGGAATCAACGCCAATGGGAGACTGGGGTGGAATGACTAATTCCTAAACCATAATGACTAAATAATGACGAAGCACGAATGGCCACATAATTTTTTAAAGCGCTCTAATTATCATGGGGAAACACGGAGGAGAAATCAAAGATTGGAAATTTGAGATTTAAAAACCGAAGAAAAGATGGAGCCGACTAATGTCGGCTGCTACGCGGGAATGATTTTGCAGATGTCTCTTAACTATTATCCTGGGGAAAAACGGAGGAGAAATCAAAGATTGGAAATTTGAGATTTAAAATCCGAGGAAAAGATGGAGCCGACTAATGTCGGCTGCTACGCGGGAATGATTTTGCAGATGTCTCTTAACTATTATCCTGGGGAAACACGGAGGAGAAATCAAAGATTGGAAATTTGAGATTTAAAAACGGAAGAAAGGATGGAGCCGACTCATGCCGGCTGCTACGCAAAATGGAGTTTTGCAGATGTCTCCTAACTACGTAGCTTTTCGCGTTTTCGCAAGGCGCGCTCGCGTTTTTTGATTTCGTCGCACAATAATTCTTCCGCCGACCAGCCGTGGGATTGGGCTGATTCGGCAAGGTCAAAAAGCTGTTTGGCCAGTTTCGCCCTGGACTGCGGGGATTTGCCGCCGGAAAGCAAGTTGGCTTTTCGTGCCTTTTTAACCAGCTTCTCCGCCCGCAACAGGGCCGGCAGATGTTTCGGGATGCCGTCCAGCGACGAGGGGCGCGCGCGTTGGGTGCCGTGCTTTTCCGCGCGCTTGATTTTTTCCCAATTCGCCCAGACTTCATCCACATTTTTGACTTTGGTTTTGCCGAAAACGTGCGGGTGGCGGCGGATAAGTTTCTCGACGAGCACGCGGCAGACTTTTTCGAAATCAAACGCGCGGCGCTCGCGGGCGAGCTGGCAGTGAAACACGACTTGCAACAGGAGATCGCCAAGCTCCTCGGCCATTTCATGGTCGTCGCGCGCTTCGATGGCATCGATCAATTCGTAAACCTCCTCGATGGCATGACGCCGCAGGGTCAGATGGGTCTGTTCGCGGTCCCAGGGGCAGCCGGTCGGCGAGCGCAGCCGCGCCATGACTTTCAGCAAATCGTTGATGGCCGGTTGTTTCACAGGATCACCAAATCGTCCCGGTGAACCAATTCCACGCGCGCCAGTTTCTTGCCGCGAATTTCATTGGCGGAAAATTTTGCGATGCCGCGGGCGAACTCGGTGCCGTCCAGGTCGCAGATGCGGACGACTTCGCCGGCCTCGAAGTTTCCATCGCAACGCGCGACGCCGGGCGGCAAGAGGCTCTTGCCACCTTCGCGCAGGGCGCGCCGGGCGCCCACGTCCACGTAGAGCGCGCCTTTAGGATGATGGAAGAAGGCGATCCAGCGTTTGCGGCCTTGCATTTTATCCGTCTGGGCCACGAATAGAGTGCCTTCGTTTTCACCGCCCACAATTTTGGCGATGACATTTTTCTTTTTGCCGGAAGCGATGACGAGCGGGATGCCCGAGCGGACCACGATTTTCGCCGCTTCGATCTTTGATTTCATTCCGCCGACGGCGGTCTCGCTGGAGGTGCCGCCGGCCAGGCTTTCGACGGTGCGGTCGATTTTTTCGATGACGGGAATCGTTTTAGGATTGGCCTTGCCGAAATTTTCCACGACTCCGTCAACGGTGGTGAGGATGACAAGGAGGTCCGCGGGCAGCAACGACGCCACCAGCGCGGAGAGTTTGTCGTTGTCGCCGAATTTGATTTCGGTGAACGAGACGGCGTCGTTTTCGTTGATGATGGGGATGACGCCGCGGCCGAGGAGGGTGACGAGGGTGTTGCGGGCGTTCAGATGGCGCTCGTGGTGCTCGAGGTCTTCATGGGTGAGCAAGACCTGGGCGACATGGAGGCCGTGTTTGGCGAAGTTTTCGGCGTAATTGGCCATCAAGCGCGATTGGCCGACGGCGGCGCAGGCCTGGAGTTCGGCGAGTTCGTGCGGGCGCTTCTCGTATCCGAGCGCGCCCATGCCCGCGCCGACCGCGCCGCTGGTGACCAGGACGATTTCCTTGCCCGCCTGGCGCTGGGCCGCGAACTGCGCGACGAGTTGTTCCAACTGCGCCGGATCAATCTGTTTCCGGCCGTCGGTCAACACGCCGGTGCCGATCTTGACGACGAGACGGGCGGCGGATTTGAGTGAATCGCGATGCACCCGGCGAGGTTAAAGAAATTGAGGCTGGCGGAAAATGTTAAAATTCCAACATCCGATAATGAAACAAGGGAGATCTGTATGAACCTAAGGGATAGAGAGGTGAAGTCTCTGGTTTAAGTTTGCCCCGACCTCCCCTCCACCATGAATCCTGCGGACCCTCACCTCACCCTGACCCTCTCCCCTCCCATCCGACCGGCCTTCGCCCGGCTACGGCCCGGCAGGCCGGCCTTCGCCCGGCTACGGCCCGGCAGGTGGGAGCGGAGAGGGAACAGCAGGCGGATGCTCGTTGTAGCTCTAATACACGGCAGCAAGCGGCTGGTTCAAGGATTCAATGCGCGAAACGAATCGGGGAATTCTCACCCTAACCCTCTCCCCATCCGTCTTCGCTGTGCTACGCCGCGACAAGGGGGAGAGGGAACCCGCCTTCGCTGAAGCTACGGCGCGGCAGGCCCGCCTTCGCCAGCGGTATGGCGGGCAGGCCCGCCTTCGCCAGCGCTATGGCGGGCAGGCAGGGAGAGGACGATTTGCATCGATTGAATGCCTGAAAGAATGCGGCAGGTCCATGGTCCCAGTGGAGTACAAGAGCAATAAAATCTATACGAGCAGGATTAAGATTAGGATTAAGATTAAGGGTAGATAGAGAGATTCCCGGGGAATTTCTTATTCGTAGCGGAGGGATTCGATTGGGTCGAGGGTCGCGGCTTTATAGGCGGGGTAGGTCCCAAAGATGACGCCGACGATGGAGCAGGTCGCCAGGCCGATGACCACCCAATCGAAGGGGATGACGGGCGGCACTTTGAGCAGGGCGGCCATGGCGTTGCCGCCGAGGATTCCCAGGATGACGCCGGCCACGCCGCCGACTTCGCAGAGGACGATGGCCTCGACGATGAACTGGGCCATGATATTTCTCTTTTTTGCGCCAATGGCGCGGCGGATGCCAATTTCGCGGGTCCGTTCGGTGACGGAGACGAGCATGATATTCATGATGCCGACGCCGGCGGCCAGCAGAGCGATGGAGCTGATGAGGGCCGCGCCGATGCGCACGTCGCGGGTGAAGGAATCAAACTGGGCGATCATCGAATCATTGGAGGCGAGCTCAAAGTCGTCGTCCTGCCCCGGGGTCACTTTGCGGACGGCGCGCATGGCGCCGCGCGCTTCTTCCAGGGTGTCTTCGTAGCTGGCCCGGTTGCGCGCTTCCACGAGGATGCTCAGGCTGCGGCGGCCATAGCGGTTTAGGCCGGTGGTCAGGGGGATGACCGCAAAATTATCCTGGTCGCCGCCGAGCGAGGCTCCCTGGGGTTCGAGCACACCGATGACGGTATAATTGATGCCGTCGATCTTGATCTGGTCGTTGACCGGCGAACTGTTCGGAAAAATGGTCGAGGCCAGCCCGGCGCCGAGAACGCAGACATCGCGCGCGCTGTCCACGTCGGCGTCCAGCAGGGGCCGGCCATCGGCGAGGTTCCAATTATGGGCGACGAGACTGCCGGGAGTTTCTCCATAGAGCCGGACATTGGGCGCGCTGCTTTTGTAGCGGGTGGTGATTTCGCCGGACCAAAAGCGGGCCTCCATGCCGATATCCGCCGGCAAAGTGGTTTTGTCCTGGAGCCGTTTTCCCTGTTGCAGCGTGATGTCTTTGCGGCGCCAGTATTTTTCGTAATCGCCGCTGGACATGCCAAAGTAGGTACCCGGCCATTTGCTGATTTTGAAGGTCTGGCTGCCAAGAGAACTCAATTGGCTCTCAACATTGCTCTGCATGGCGCGGATAGCGGTCATGACGACGATGATCGAGAAAACGCCGATGAGCACGCCGAGGAGCGTCAGAGCGGAGCGCAATTTGTGCGCGGCCAGGGCGCTCATCGCCATCCGGAAGCTTTCGCGCGCCTCGGTAAAGAAGGGAATGCGATGTTTACTCATTTCTCAAGGCATCCACGGGGTTCATGCGGGCGGCGCGCCAGGCGGGGAAAATGCCGGCGGCGATGCCAGTGAGTCCGGAAAAAAACAAGGAAACGCAGACCACGAGGGGCGACATGGTGGCCGGCATGGCTTTGCGAACGAGCAAGGTGGCGGGCCAGGCGATGAGGAGGGCGATGATGCCGCCGATGAGGCAAATGCAGGCCGCCTCGATCAGAAATTGCAGCAGGATGGTCCGGCGTTTGGCGCCGATGGCTTTGCGCACGCCGATCTCGCGGGTGCGCTCGGCGACGGAGACGAACATGATGTTCATGATGCCGATGCCGCCAACAAACAACGACAGGCCGGTGATGAAGAGGCCGATGACGGCGAGGGTCCCGGCCACTTGATGGAACACTTTTAGAAATTCATCCTGCTGGTCAACGGAAAAATTGTCCGGAGCATCCGGGGGAAGATGGCGGGCGCGGCGCAAGACTCCGCGCAGTTCCTCTTTGGCGTCGGCCAATTGCGCGAGGTTTTTGACCTTCACCTGGATCTCAAGATCCGGAGAATCATCAATGATGGAAGTGAATTGCGGGAAGGGCAGAATGACGGCCTCGTCCGTGTCGCCGGCAAAGCCGCCGACCTTGTCCAGGACTCCGACCACTTGAAAGGGATCGCCGGAAACAAAAATTTTCTGTCCGATGGGCGGCTCGCGCTGGAACAGGTTGGTGGCCAGCACCGAGCCGATGACACAGACCGGGCGTCCGCCGTCGCATTCCGCCGCCGTCAAAAAGCGGCCATCCGAGAGGGTCAATCCCCCCGTCGTTTCAAATTGTTCCGTGGTGCCGATGACGGGCGCACTGGAGGAGCCGTGGCGTTTGTACTTCACGGACGCCTGCTCTTCGGCGACAGGCGCCACCGCCTCAGCCATCGTCATTTCACGCTGGATGGCGTCCACATCATCCGGCGAAACGGCCGGGCGCTTCATGTCATCGAACCATTCCTGCCGTGTCTGGACGAACCAGTTAACACGCTCGACGTAAAGCACGTCCGCGCCGATGGAGGAAATGTTATTTAAAAACGAGCGGTTGATGCCTTCGATGGCGGTGCCCATGAGGGTGACGGTGACGATGCCGATGACGATGCCGAGGGTGGTGAGGACCGAACGCAACTTATTGGCGCGGATGGCGCTCCATGAAATTGCCAGGCCTTCGCGCAGTTCGGTGACGAAATTCATTTTTAGACAGAATGAACAGAATTTTCAAAATCAGGTATGTTCTTGCTGCCTGGCTTCGACAAACGGAATTTCTTTTTGCCGGGACCAAGGGTCGTGTGAACTTTCATCGCCAAACCAATAACTTTTCCAGCCAGATCATATTCAGTTTTCATTGTCTCATTTTGAACGTCAGGCCTCCGCGCAGTTCGATCAGAAAATTCATTATTAGACAGAATGAACAGAATTTTCAAAATCAGGGCATAACTGGTTGGCTGGCTTCGACAAACGGAATTTTTTTTTGCCGGGACCAAGGGTCGTGTGAACTTTCATCGCCAAACCAATAACTTTTCCAGCCAGATCATATTCAGTTTTCATTGTCTCATTTTGAACGTCAGGCCTTCGCGCAGTTCGATCAGAAAATTCATTTTTAGACAGGATGAACAGAATTTTCAAAATCAGGGCATGATCTGGCCGGCTGGCTTCGACAAACGGAATTTCTTTTTGAATTCGAGCCGTTCAGCGCCAAAATTCAAAAGCAAGCCAACATCCTTTTTCGTCGCCACCAGGTAATTTACAGTTTGGACCTCGTGCGCGACAGCCAGCGCCTGGATGGCTTTTAATTCGACGATGAGGCTGTCTTCGATGAGCAAATCCGCAAAAAATTCACCGACCAAAACTCCATCATAATACACCGCGATGGGCTTTTGAGATTCGAATGGGATTTCCGCCTTTTTCAATTCATGGATCAAAGAGTTTTGATAAATGGATTCCAAAAAACCGGGACCAAGGGTCGTGTGAACTTTCATTGCCAAACCAATAACTTTTCCAGCCAGATCATATTCAGTTTTCATAATTTTATTTTGTACATTTTGTTAATTCTGTCTAAACCCGTTCATCGGTGGCGATGTCGCCGTCGCGGATGCGGATGATGCGCCGCGCATGGCGGGCCACGTCTTCTTCATGCGTGACCACGATGATGGTGTTGCCCTGTTCGGAAAGTTGCCGGAATAAGGCCAGGATTTCCGCGCCGGTTTTGGAATCAAGATTGCCGGTGGGTTCGTCCGCCAGCAAAATAGACGGTTTGTTGACCAAAGCGCGGGCGACCGCCACGCGCTGGCGTTGACCGCCGGAAAGTTCGTTCGGCTTGTGGTGGACGCGGTCTCCGAGGCCGACATTTTTCAAGGCATCCAACGCTGTCTGCCGGCGTTCATGGGATGAAACGCCGGCGTAAATCAACGGCAACTCCACGTTGCGCAGCGCGTCCGAGCGCGGCAACAGGTTGAACGTCTGGAAAATAAAGCCGATCTCGCGGTTGCGGATCTCGGCGAGCTGGTTGTCGTTCATTTCGCTGACGCGATTGCCGTTTAGCTCGTAAACGCCGGAGGACGGCGTGTCGAGACAGCCGATCAGGTTCATCATGGTGGATTTGCCGGAGCCGCTCGGGCCCATGATGGCGACATATTCGCCGCGATGGATTTCGAGGGAGACCCCGCGCAGAGCGTGGACGGTTTCCGTCCCCATTTGGTACTGGCGGGAAATTTTGTCCAGGCGGATCAGGCTCACGGGGGGGTGGAATTATCGGCGGTTTCTATCGCGGGGCCTTTGACGATTTTTTTGCCGTCATCCAGGTCGCGGCTGATCGCATGATAACCGCCGGTGACAATCTCATCACCATCCTTCAGGCCGTCGGTGATCTCCCAATAATCATCGTCGCTGATGCCGATTTTCACCGGCACGGTTTTGACGTGGTTTCCCTCGACGACAAAGACGACGTCCACCGGTTTCATGGCATCGGCCAATTTTTTATCGGCGGCGGAATTGGTTTTGGTGTCGGCGGAATTGGCGCCGGGGTCGGCGGAGGCGATGGCGTTGGTGGGAAAAGAGTTGGTCTTCGAGAGGCTGGTTCCCGGTTTGGGTTTAACGATGCGGGTGGTGACGCTGGCGATGGGCACGGCCAGGACGTTGGTGCGCGAGCGGGTCTCGATTTCCGCCGTGACGCTCATGCCGGGACGGAATTTTTCGTTTTCGTTGACACGGATGCGCACTTGAAATTGTGTGGCGGATTGCCCCGAGGACGAAGAGGAGTCGGATGAGGATGAGGCACCCAAAGCGGAGCTGGAATCCAGTCCTTCCGAAGAGCTGGCGACGGCCGTGACCACGCCGGAGAATTTTTTGTCCTGGAACGAATCGACATCCAGCTTGGCGTTTTGGCCGGGTTGGATGAGGACGACGTCCATCTCGCCGATGTCCACCCGGGCCTCCATCTGGCTCAAATCGGAAATGGTCATGATTTCGGTGCCGGCATTTTGGATGGTTCCCAGCACACGCTCGCCCAGTTGAGAGTTCAAGACGCTGATGGTGCCATCCAGCGGTGAGTAAATCGTCGTTTTGTTGAGAGAATCCTGGGCGCTGTCCACGCCGGCCCTGGCCATGTCCACCTGGTTGGTGGCGCTTTGAAGCTGGGCGTAAGCGACGTCGCGCGCGACCTTGAAACCGATGAAATCCGATTCATCGAGCAATTTGTTGCTGAACAATTCCGAGTTGCGCCGGTAGTCCGCCCCGGCTTTTTCCAGGTTGGCGGCTGCCTGCGCCTCGGCGGCGACCGACGATTCGTAGCTGGCTTTGGACTGGTTGAGCGCGGCGACATAAACGTCCGGGTTGATCTTCAAAAGCAACTGGCCATTGGTGACATACTGTCCCTCTTTGACGGGCAGTTCGATGATTTCGCCGCTGACTTCGGGGCTGATATGGACCTGCACCACGGGGTAAATCTTTCCGTTGGCCACGACGGTCTCGGTGATATTGCGCCGCGCGACTTTCGCCGTCTGCACGACGATGGGCGGGGTTTGATGGCGGAAGATCACCGCGGCCGCCACCACCGCCGCCACGACGAGAATGATGCCAAAAATAATGAATTTATTTCGCCTTTTGGCGCGCGACTTGGAAAGTACCGGAGGGGCATCCATAAACTGATATTTGTCTGTTGGTGAATCGTCTCAAAAGCCGCGAAAGAAAGCAACATCTCATGACTGGAAACTTGATTTAATCGACGGGCGAGGCAACCATGCGGGGCATGTTCGAACACCGAACCCAGACGCTCTTGCCGCGCGAACAATTTCATCGGCGCGTTAGAAACTGCGCCTTGTTAAGTTTTGGCATCCTGTTGGCCGCGTTGAGCATCGGGATGACTGGTTATCATTTTTTCGAGGGCTTGGACTGGGTGGACGCTTTCGTGAACGCGGCGATGATCCTTTCGGGGATGGGACCGGTCAGCCAATTGAACACCAACGGCGGAAAAATCTTTGCGGGATGTTACGCGCTTTTCAGCGGATTGGTGTTCATTACCGCGGTGGGAATTTTGCTGGCGCCGCTGGCGCATCGGGCTCTGCATAAATTTCATTTGGAGAGCGGAAAGAGAGATTCCTGAGCCGGAGCATCTCACGCAAAGAGCGCAAAGGGATTGAAAAAAATATTTTTCCTGGAGAAAAAACGGGACTCCCTTGCTGAAGAGATTTTCTTAAACTCGTTCTTTTGGATAGCCTTTGCGGCGTTCTTTGCGTGAGGTCTGTTTTCGTCATTCAAACCGTTTTGCGCGTTTTTGTCCTTCGGCCACATGGAATTTAATTAAAAAGCGGGAATGGGACTAATCAATCCTTGGCGAGTTGCTTTTCTTTCCATAGTACCAGGTCAAAATCAGTTTTGGTAAGACGAATTTCCTCGCAAGTCGGTATTTGGCCAGGTCAAAGGCAGAAGACAGGTAAAGGCGATTGCGGTCAGCATCGGCGGCAAAGACCTTGCCTGAAAAATCAAGCAGCAGCTAATTTGCGCCGCGAAACGCCAAATGCCGCGCCATTGCGGCGGTTGTGACGGCGGCGATTGCGCTTTGCCTTTCCCAAATCGGCAATGAAACGTGCTTCGGCCAGTGCGCTGGGAGCGGCAAAGACGATAGGATGCTTGGCTTCATAAGCCCAAAGCTGTTCGAGGCTTAATGACTTTGTTCTTTTCTGCGTCATGTTTTTACTTTAATGCATGACTGGCGATTGTGGCAAGTCCTCGCCGCGCGATTTCTGCTTGCCGGTTTTGAATGGCTGTCATCTCCTGTGATTCAATCACGAATAAATCCAAAATGGGAGCAAGCGCCAGCAGCCTTTCATAGAACGGGGCTGAATGAACCGTTGCCTCGCCCCAAATTCGCCGGATGCGCAATGTCTTCGCGAGTTGAACCAGACCATACGCAATGCCGCTGCCCACACCAGACACTTTTTCTTGCTCGTCCAAAGTGCGCGGATGCAGGGCGAGAAAATCAAGCGCAAGGTGATGACACCATGTGCGGCGACAATAGGCTAGTCCGATAGGTGTTTCACGATTCCTAAACATCGTGGTTGCAATCAGAATAAAGGCGACCTCACAGCGTTTGTTGTGACCAAACGCATTCCGAAGTTTTGAAAGACTTTCAACTGCCTCGCCTGCATCAGAATAATAGCGCCATCGTTTTGCCGCGAGCCGAGTAAATTCAACCGCATCACTTACTATTTGAGAGGTTTGTTTAGACGCAGACGGCAACGAGCGATGATATGCCCGAAGTTCTGTTTGAGTTGCAAATTGAAGTTTAGCCGGACTCGGCTTGCCATTAACTTCGATGTGAAACAAAAATTTGTTCACGGATTTAGCCCGCAACGATACGGTGGCAAAGTTCTGTGCAAATCATGTCGAATCGGAAATAATCCAAACGACCCTGATCCCAACGCGATCTCATAATTTCGCGCCAATTTTGATTGCCACATGGTGATTGTGCCAAGCTGTAGACGAAATGAAAAACAAAAATTGGTCTTCATCGCCGCCGCAGGAATTTTGCTGGCGCCGCTGGCGCATCGGGCTCTGCATAAATTTCATTTGGAGAGCGGGAAGGGCGATTCCTGAGCCGGAGCATCTCACGCAAAGAGCGCAAAGGCCGCAAAGGGATTGAAAAAAATATTTTTCCTGGAGAAAAAACGGGACTCCCTTGCTGAAGAGATTTTCTTAAACTCGTTCTTTTGGAAACACCTTTGCGGCCTTTGCGTTCTTTGCGTGAGGTCTGTTTTCGTCATTCAAACCGTTTTGCCCGCTTTTGTCCTTCGGCCAGAAATAATTCGATCAGCGGTGTCTTGCGTCCACGCCATAAAGCGCCGATGACAACTTTGGGAAATCCGTCCAGCGCCAAGGCTTTCACGTTCGGCGGAAGCGCTTTGCCGGGAACGGCGATGGACAGCCCGATGCCCAGACCGGCCGCGACGTAAGCCTCGATCAACTCATACGAGCTGGCTTCAATGCCCGGAAACCAATCGACGCCCAGTTCAACGAGTTTTTTCTGGAAATCCCGGCAGATGGATTCGCTCTGGGGCAGGCAAATCAGGGGGTCATCAATCTTGTCGCGCTGCCACAGTTCGCCGACGGATTTGACGGAGCTGTTTTTCGCGACCAACAGGACGAGGGGCAGCTCGAGCAGGACGAGCGAATGGATTCCGGCCGGCGGCTTCTTTTCGATCAAGGTGACCGCCAGGTCAATATCATCTTTGAGCAACATTTCCTCGAGTGCGCGCGGAAACCCTTCGCGCAGCGACATCCTTAACTTCGGGAATTTGCGCAGGACCGCCTGGAACAATTCGGGCAGATGCTCGCGCAGGACGATCGTGGAAGCGCCGATCCGGATCAGCCGCGCCTGGCCCCCTTGAAGCTCGCCGGCGATCGTGTCGAGGTTGGCAAAGAACGGCTGGATGAATTGAAAAAGCTTTTCGCCTTCCGGCGTCAATTTGAACGGCCGCCGCTGGAAGAGGGTGGCGCCGAGGAAATCCTCCAATTGCGCCATCTGCGAACTGACCGCGGGCTGCTGGATGCCATACGGGATGTTGC
Organism: uncultured Verrucomicrobiae bacterium; assembly: GCA_963797825.1. GTDB lineage: Bacteria > Verrucomicrobiota > Verrucomicrobiia > Limisphaerales > UBA11358 > UBA11358. The sequence goes on along the minus strand of CAWCRR010000044.1, from coordinate 235,261 downwards.
GCACCGCCGGCATGATGCCGCCGTGCCGCGCGACGTAATAGAAAAGTTCGAGGTGATGGACGTTCATTGAGCCGATCAATGTTCCGCATAGTTTTATCAATTAACGCTCGAGTCGGCAAGCGGGATAAAGCTCTTCGTGAAAGAACCGCCGCGCCAGGGCGCGGCATAACCAAACAAAAAACATGAAAAAAATCATTCAATCAGCAGTGGCGGTGGCGGCGATGTGTTTGCTGGCAGGTTGCGAAACGACCGGCCTTTCGCCGCGCGAAAGCTCGGGCGTAAATTATCCCAACTACATCCTAAGTCTGCAATCGGACAGCACCAACGCCCCGCAACCGGTCGTCGCACCGATCCGGCTGGCGGTGGCCCAGGTTGGCGAAGATGCGCCATCGGATGCCATGATGGCCAAATTGGCGGGGCAAAAAACATTGGTCGCTTCGGTCATCGGCCTGCCCTTGCCTGGACAAGATGTAAATTATCCGACTTACAACAACCGGCAAAACGGGCCGGTGGAGGATTATGCGGGGCACATCAAAGCCTTGCGTGGTTTGGCGCGCGCGTCCGGGGCGGATTACATTTTCCTGGTCGGCGGCAGCATAAATTCCTGGCAGACACGCAATCCGTCATCGCTTCTCGACATAACGCTCATTGGAGCGATGGTAGCGCCGGGCACTGAAATCAAAGCTGAAGGCAAGGGCGCGGGGACATTGATCGACGTGGCCACCGGCGCGCCCGTTTTTTTCACGAGCACCGAAGTGCGGGACACAAAACTTTCACCCGATGATTTGGCGTACGGAAAGACTGATGACCTGCGAAGCCGGGTCCGTGATGAACTGGTCGGGAAATTGACCGACGACCTGTTGGCCAAATTGGCCGCCGTGAATTCTTCCGCCTCAGCCCAAACCCACCGTTAATCCAACACATTCCCATTATGAAAACTTACCTAAATCTTTTGTGGCAGATCCCGGCGGTTGTTTTTGCTGCCGAATTTGTGGCCGGAGTCGTTCACTGGTTTGAAGACGCCTATGTGCGCGAAGACACGCCGTTCGTCGGCAGATGGATTGCGCGGCCCAACATCGTCCATCACCATTATCCGCGTTTCATGACGCGGCATACCTGGTGGCAAAGTTCGTTCGATCTGCTCTGCCTTTCGGCGGCCTTGATTGTCGGCGCGTGGTTTCTGGGTCTGCTCACTTGGCAGGTATGGCTCTTCGCGGTTATCGCCGCCAACGCCAATGAGATCCATAAATGGACCCATCGCACTCGCAAAGAAAACGGGAGCATCATCTCCTTTTTGCAGGACATCAAAATCCTGCAAACCACGAAACATCACGCGCTGCATCACACCGACCCGAAAAACAGCCACTATTGCACCATCACAAATTATTTGAACCCGGTCCTGGACAGCATCGGCTTTTGGGACGGTACAGAATGGCTGCTCGCTCGCACGATCAACCTGAAACGCCGCGAAGACACTTCCGTGCGCGGCTACGGTCCTGGGCCAGCGTGGGTGGAGCAGTATCGGCGGGCATAACTTGGGCGCCGCGATCGAGTATTGAAAAAATCAATCATGCGCAAAATTATTTCAATTAACGCGCAAGTTCAAAGTTGGGTAATATTAAAATATGAACCCTAAAAAATATCAAAACATAGCGGGCCATATTCTTGTCGTACTCGGCAGTATCGGCATGGTAGCCGGGGCGTTCGATCCGATGGAGGGATCGGTCGTCATCTTCATCGGCAGCGCGTTGGTTGTTCTCGGCACCTTCCTCAACCGAAACGAGCGCCGTTTCCTGGGTTATCGGGTTTTGGTTTTTGTTCTCGTCGCGATTGGGGTTGCGGCCATGTGGGCGCTAAGCTCCATCGGCGGAATCGGCGGCGCTACAGGCCCTTCCATGTGGTGGGGAGTGCTGATTTTACCCTACTTGATTGGCTGGTCCATGGGTATTTGGGGGCCGGGGAATCCCCGCTGGTTTTTGTGGCTGGGCATCGTTTCCGGCCTGTGGTTTCTGGTGCTTTGTGGGATCGTGCTATCGCATCCTTCCAGAAATACTTCCGCAACTTCCGCAGCCTTAATCATCGTCCTTGGAAGCACCGGCGTCCTGACCATCGGCGGTTGCATCAGCAGACTGAGACACCGGATTTCCTGAGGAAGCCTTTCATATTGTGGGAATCCTGACTGTCCTCCTGGGTGGAGGGCCGTGGTAAAATTCAAGCGATGAACCCTAAAAATTTCTAAACGGACCGGAGAAAATGTTCTTCAATTTTCTTCACGGTCTGCGACCCTGCACTTTAAATATGGCCAGGACAAAGCGCGTTTATTCATGATGACTGCTTCGCCACGCGAAACCGCCGCTGAGATCGTCCAACGTCTGCAAGCGGCCGGCTTCACCGCCTTTTGGGTCGGCGGCAGCGTCCGCGATTTTCTGCTCGGACGCCAGCCGCAGGATTTCGACATCGCCACCGACGCCCGTCCCGAACGGATTGAGAAACTCTTTCCCCGGACCATCGGCGTGGGCCGCAAGTTTGGCGTGATGGTCGTCGTCAAGAACAAGCAACAGTTCCAGGTGGCCACTTTCCGCGCCGAGGCGGATTACCAGGATGGCCGCCGCCCTGAAAAAGTGATTTTTGCCGACGCCCAGGCGGATGCCTTGCGCCGCGATTTCACCGTGAACGGCCTTTTTTACGATCCGATATCCAAATCGACCCACGATTGGGTCGGGGGCGAAAAGGATTTGCGCGCCAAAATCATCCGCACGATCGGCAAACCGGAAGAACGCTTCGCCGAGGACCATTTGCGATTGTTGCGTGCCGTCCGGTTCGCCGCGCAATTGGATTTTGAGATCGAGCCGCGAACCTTCGCGGCCGTCAAATCGCTTGCCCCCAAAATCACGATCATCAGCGCCGAACGCATCCGTGAAGAATTACTGAAGTTGTTCCGTCCGCCCCATGCCGCGCGCGGTTTGGATTTGCTGCGTGAAAGCGGATTGCTGGAACACGTCCTGCCGGAACTGGCCGCGACCATTTCCTGCGAACAATCCCCTGATTACCATCCGGAGGGCAGCGTTTTCGAGCACATCAAATTGATGCTTGGCAAGATGCCACCCGACGCTGATGAGCTTCTCCCGTGGACAATTCTGCTTCATGATATCGCCAAGCCGGTGACGGCGGAAAAGGACGTTCAGACCGGCTCGATCCATTTTTACGGCCATGAAAAAATCGGGGCGGCCCTGGCGCGGGAAATCCTTGAACGCTTGCGGTTCCCTCGGAGGCAAATCGACACAGTCGCCGCGTGCGTGCTGCATCACATGCAATTCAAGGACGTCCGGCAGATGCGCAAGGCGACGTTGCGCCGGTTGTTACTGCGCGAAACCTTTCCGTTGGAGATCGAGTTGCACAAACTTGATTGTCTCGGCTCGCATGGCTCGCTTGATCACTACGATTTTTTGCTCGAACAAGTGGAGGAATTAAAAAGGAAACCAAGCATCCGGCCCCCGTTGCTGACCGGAAAAGACCTGATCGCGATGGGCATGAGACCCGGACCGGCCTTGGGCGCATTGCTGCACGAGATTCGCGAGCGACAATTATCGGATGAATTGACAACCCCCCGTCAGGCCAAAGCCTGGGCGAAAGAACAAATCGTGAGAAAATAAAATGTGCGTCCTCCATTTTTTTAATTCTTTCGGACTAGTGGGGAGTGCACGCGCCCTCGCGCGTCGAAACGAGCGCGGTGGCGCGCCCAAGCGGTTGACGAGGGCGTCAACCGCAGCACGCGAAGGCGCGTGCGCTCCCCCCATAATTAACGTCTAAGGACCCACGATGCCCCGCGAAACCGCTCAAGCTAAAGCCGCCCGAACAAAGAAAATCATCGCCGGCCTGGAAAAGACCTATCCGACGGCGCATTGCGAACTCGTCCATGGAAATCCGTTGGAGCTCCTGGTCGCCACCATCCTTTCCGCGCAATGCACAGACAAACGCGTCAACATCGTCACGGAACAATTGTTCAAGAAATATCGCTCGGCGGCGGATTTTGCGGGCGCGGAAATTTCCGCGTTGGAAGATGAAGTTCGCACGACTGGATTCTTCAAGAATAAGGCGCGCAACATCAAGTCCGCCTGCCGCGAGATCGTGGAAAAGCACGGCGGCCAGGTGCCCCGGACGATGGATGAATTGATCCAACTGGGCGGAGTGGGGCGCAAAACGGCCAACGTCGTTTTGGGAAATGCCTTTGGCATCAACGACGGCGTGGTGGTGGATACGCACGTGGCGCGGCTGTCCTTCCGATTCGGTCTCACCAGACATTCCGCGCCGGACAAAATCGAAGAAGACCTAATGATTTTGGTTCCGCAGACGAAATGGGCATTGTTCAGCCATTTGCTCATCTGGCATGGCCGCCGCCGCTGTTTCGCGCGCAAGCCGGAATGCGCAAATTGCGAAGTGCTGAAACTTTGCCCGCGCCTCGGCGTCAAGGAAGCTCACTTGAAATGAATTGGCTCCTTCATGAATCAGGCAAATGCGCGGCGGCGTTCAATATGGCGCTGGACGAATCGTTGCTGGAGAATTCTTCGGGTTCCGGCAGGCCGGCCTTGCGATTTTACGGCTGGACCGAACCGGCGGCGACGTTCGGGTACTTTCAAAAATATGCCGAGGTGGAGCGCGCCACGCATTTGCGGCCGCTCATTCGCCGTCCTACGGGCGGCGGCATTGTGCCGCATGATCTGGATTGGACCTACAGTTTCGCCGCGCCGCCGCCTCACGAATGGTATGAGTTGAAAGCGGAAGCCAGTTACCGGTTGATCCATGAATGGATCCGCGCCGCCTTTGCCAAAATAAAGATTGAAACCGAACTGGCGCCCTCTTCCAAAAAGACTTTGCCCGGCCAATGCTTCGCCGGTTACGAGAAATTCGACCTGCTGTGGCGCGGAAAAAAAATTGCCGGCGCGGCCCAGCGCCGGAGCAAGTCCGGCCTGTTGATCCAGGGGTCCGTACAGCCCCCACTGGTTTCCATTACGCGAGCGGACTGGGAGAACGCCATGCGATTGGCTGGCGAAGAAAAATTCCGGATTCATTTCGAAAAGGCGGCGCCCGATGCAAAAATTTTGTCCCGCGCGGACGAATTGGCTCGACAAAAATATTCGCAGGATGTATTTAACAGCCGCCGATGAGGAGAAAAGACCCAAGTCGCTGTAGTAAAAATCATGTTTCCATGCTGTTTTCGAAAAGGGGTGTTTGCGGGAATGATGCTGGCGCTGGTTGCTGTGCAGTTTGCGAGCGCGCAGACGCGCACTTTGCGCATTGTCACCTATAACCTTGAGGCGGACACCACCGTCAACAACAAGCAGGCGACGTTTACCAATATCGTGACAACGCCGGGACCACCGCTGCCCGGCTTGGTGGCTCCGCCAACCAATTCCACCGATGTCCAGGCCGGGGGCGTATTGGAGGGGATCGGCGAAGAAAATGTGGGCAATGACCCTGCACAGGCCATCGATGTCCTGGCGTTGGAGGAAACGACGAGCAATCCCACAACCATCGTGCCCATCGATAATGCTTTGAACACTTTTTACAACGTGCCTGGCATGTACACCAACAGCACGTATCAGGCATTGCAAAACGGCAGCCCTACAAGCGGGAATGGACCCAACGCCATGGTTTACAATACCACGACGGTGCAACTGCTTGCCTCGACGCCGGTGGATCCGCCGGGTGGGTCTGGAAGCCTAGGTTCCTCATCTGGCGAATTACGCGAAGTAGTGCGGTACGAATTCGCGCCGGCGGGAGTTGCAGCCACCGCAGCGAATGAATTTTATGTTTACGTCAGTCATTATAAAGCCAGCACTGGATCGGGCAACGCGGCTGAGCGTTTGGGCGAGGCGCAGATTATCCGTAATAATGAAACCTCTTTGCCGGCAACTGCGCGTGTGCTTTATGTTGGTGATTACAACCCGGATGACAACGCCAGCGAACCGGCCTACCAGACAATTTTGTCCAACGCGGCTCCGAATGGCGTCCAGCAGGGACAAGGCGTTGATCCGTTAAATGTGACCGATAATCAAACCATCAACTGGAGCAGCACCACGACAGATACCAATATTCTGTTCATGCTTTCGGACGAGGCGTACGATCTGCGATATCGCGATGATTTGCAGGTGATGACCACGAATGTTTATTACAGCGCTCCCGGCGGGTTGCAATATGTGCCCGGCACATATCATGCCTTTGCCAATAACGGTGGTATGAAATGGGGAGGTAATGTCAGTACCAATTCTGATACGGCCTTGAATAATGATTTGGCGACCAATGGTCCCGCTTTCATCAATGCGACACAGCTTTATATCGATCTGACCGGCGCCAGCGACCATTTGCCCGTCGTGGCCGATTATACCGTGCCCATGCCCGCGCCGGGCATCGGCAATATCAGCCTGGCAGGAACCAACCTCGTGTTCAATGTCGCCAACAGCATTACCGACGGTGTTTTCACGGTCCTTATGAGCACGAACCTCTCGCTGCCGTTGACCGATTGGACCGCCGTGGCCACGAATATTGTGGGCAATGGTGGAAACGTTTCCATCACTGCCACCAACGCCGTGAATCCGGCGTTGCCGGGACAATTCTATCTGCTTCAAGAAAAATAATTCGAGATAGGACCCGCGAAATGCGCAAAAATCTCGCCGGAAATTTTTGAGTCTGGTATCTTCTGCCCAAAATGGCACGGCTTGTTTTATTTGATATCGACGGCACTCTCGTCAACACCGGTGGCGCGGGCAAGAATGCTTTTGCCCACACGCTCACCACGGCATTCCAGACGACCAACGGAGTTGGCAAGGTCAGTTTCGCGGGACGTACTGACGTCAGTCTGGCGCGCGAGTTATTCGGCATTCACGGCATCCCGGCCACGCCGGGAAATTTCCAGAAATTTTTCGACCATTACGTTTTCTGTCTTGACCGGACGATACAAGATGCCGGCGGCGATGCATGTCCCGGCGTGCGCGATTTTATCCGGGACCTGTCGAGGCTGCCCGACCCGCCGATGCTTGGCCTGCTCACGGGGAACATCCGGCTTGGCGCGGAGATAAAATTGCGCCGTTACGGACTTTGGGATGCGTTCGAGACCGGTGGTTTTGCCGACGACCACGAAGACCGAAACCAGATCGCCGTCGCCGCCTTCGAGCGCGGACGCCGCGTCCTCGGGTCTCAATTGCGTCCCAAGGACATTGTGGTTGTCGGCGATACGCCCTTTGATATTCGTTGCGCGGAATTTATCGGTGCAAAAATCCTGGCGGTTGCCACGGGCGGCGCCAAGTTAAATGAACTCAAGCCGCACGCGCCCAATTGGCTGGTGCAGGATCTCACGCAAATCAGCGCACACGAAGTCTGTCCAAGATGAGAAATGACTAATGACGAAAGAATCCCCAATGTCGAAATCCGAAGGGGCCGAATCAGTCATTCGGGATTAGTCATTCGGTAGTCATTTCTTGCACTTCAGTGGCATCCGCAACCGCTGCCGCACGAATGCCCGCCCCCCTGGGCGCGTCCGTTGCCGGCTGAAGCGCCGCCGCCTGCTGCCGAGGCGAAGGTTGAAAATTTCTTGGCCATTTTCTTTGACCCGCAATGAGGACATTCGGAATTTTTCCAATCGCTCGTGCGCACGAGCAATTCGCTGTCGCGCCCGCATTTTTCGCAATGAAATTCGTAGATCGGCATGGACCCAAATTAGGCCCGCCGGTGAAAATTTCAAGCCGCAGTTTCAACCCGTTCGGCTCATTCAGGCGGTTTTAGCCTTTTTCTTTCGACCCCCGGCGATTAACCTGCCGCATGGCATATTTGAAAAAGGCGATTGACGATGCCGTCGCGGCGATCCGCGGATTGACGGAACTGGAAGAGCCCTTCGAGCGCGCGGTAAAGATGGTTTTGGATTGCCTGCTGGCCGGGAACAAATTGCTCATTTGCGGCAACGGCGGCAGTGCTTCCGACGGCACCCATCTGGCCACGGAATTTCTTTGCCGTTTCCAGGGCGACCGCCGCCCGTATCCCGCTATTTCACTGACCACCAACGGCGAATTGATCACCGCCATCAGCAATGATTACTGCTTCGAGGAAATTTTTGCGCGGCAGGTCCAGGGCCTCGCCCAAAAAGGCGACGTGCTCATCGCCTTCACGACGAGCGGAAAATCAAAGAACGTTGCTCGCGCGCTGGAGGAGGCCAGAACCAGAGGCGTCCAGAGCATTTGTTTTCTCGGCCGCGACGGCGGGTTCACCAAGGGGTTGGCCACCATTGATCTGTTGGTTAAAGGCCCGAATACCGCGCGAATCCAGGAAGCGCAAAAACTCCTTTACCACGTCCTTTGCGAAATGGTGGACGACAAGCTCCCAAGGGAATGAAGCAGTGGCAAGCTGCCACGGGCCACCGCTCGCCTCAGGCGGCGAGCAAGCCAGAAAAAAGGCAGAATTAATAAAATATACAGAATTTTAAGTCGGGCCATTCGGCGGGCGAAATTCTTTCTGCATTTTGCATTCTTAATTCTGCCTTCAGAAATAGTCCGGCTCCTGTCCCGTCTTCCATTTGATATTGCAGCCCATGCTCGACTTTTGAACTGGCGAAACTTCTTTGCCGGACAGGACGGCGTCGAGCGCCGCGCGTAAATCTTTTCCCGAGACGGGCAGCGCATTGCCCGGGCGGCTGTCATCCAATTGGCCGCGATAGACCAGTCGATGCTCGGTGTCGAACAGGTAGAAATCCGGCGTGCAGGCGGCGCGATACGCTTTGGCCACAGCTTGCGATTCGTCGTAGAGATACGGGAAAACGTAGCCGGCGGCGCGCGCCTCCTCCTTCATCTTCGCCGGGCTGTCGTCGGGATAATTCGCCGCGTCATTTGAACTGATCGCCACGATGCCCACCTCGCGCGATTGGTAATCGCGGCCTAATTTGGCCAGTTCGGAGCGGATGTGCTTCACGAACGGGCAATGGTTGCAGATGAACATCACCAGCACCGGTTTGCCGCGAAAATCTGAAAGTGAAACAGTTTTGCCGCCCGCGTCCGGCAGCTTGAAATCCGGCGCCGGCGTCCCGAGCGCGAGCATCGTTGAAGGTGTCATTGCCATGAGCCGAATGTAGCACAAGCGGACGACCGCACAAAATTTTTTTGGATGGAACGGACGCCTCTCAACTGCTACAAAGGGGCGTACCGTGGCAGGAAATATCGTTTATTTTGACCTGGAGACCCAGCGCTCCGCCGATGAAGTCGGCGGCTGGAACCATATCTCGAAGATGGGCATGAGCATCGGCGTCACCTACGGCACCGGCAGCGGGGAATACAAGATTTATGATGAAAAGGCCGTGAACGACCTGATTCGTGATCTGCAACGCGCCGACCTGGTGGTGGGTTTCAACCAGCTTCGTTTCGATTACGAAGTGTTGCACGGTTACACGTCCTTTGACCTAACCCAATTGCCGACGCTCGACCTGATGGTGGACTTGCAGAACCGATTGAACCACCGCCTCTCGCTCGATTCCATCGCCACGGCGACCTTTGGCGTGGAAAAGACCGCCGAAGGTTTGCAGGCCATCCGCTGGTTCAAGGACGGCCGGTTTCTGGAGATCGCCGAGTATTGCTGTTACGACGTAAAACTGACGAAGCTCGTCCACGAGCACGGCTGCCATCACCGCCAAATCCATTACAACAACCGTTTCGGAAAAAAAATGACCGTGCCGGTGAGTTGGTAAGAGTTCCAATATGAAAAAGATTCTTTCAACGTTAATCGGTCTCGTTTTTATCGCCGGCAATTTGTTCGCCCAATCAGCGCCGCCGCCGGTGCGGATCGCCATCGTCGGCCTGGTTCATGATCATGCGTATGGTTTCATTCCCCGTTTTGACGGACGCACAGACGTGCAATTGGCTGGCATCGTGGAGACCAACCGGGATTTGATCCAGCGCTACTCTGAAAAGTTCCATCTCAGCCCGAACCTGTTTTTTCCCAGCCTGGACGCGCTGGTGGCCAAAACCAATGTGCAGGCCGTGGCGGCATTCACTGACATCCTGGACCATACCGCCGTGGTCAAATTCTGCGCCGCCCATGGCCTCGATGTGATGATGGAAAAGCCGATGGCGACGGATATGAAACAAGCGCGGATGATCGAGGCGGCCGTGAAGGAGAGCGGAATCCAGTTGGTGGTGAATTACGAGACCAGTTGGTATTCCGGCAACCAGGCGGCGTATGCGATGGTGCATGACCAGCATCAAATCGGGGACATCCGGCGGATGGTTTTTCACGACGGCCATAACGGGCCGAAAGAGATCGGATGCTCGACGAATTTTCTGGCCTGGTTGACGGACCCGGTCCTCAACGGCGGCGGCGCCATCAACGATTTTGGTTGTTACGGCGCGGACATCGCGACCTGGTTGATGGACGGGGAGAAACCGATGTCTGTTTTTGCGGTGGCCCGCCATTTCAAACCGGAGATTTATCCGAAAGTGGAAGACGACGCGACGATCGTTTTGAATTATCCCACCGCGACGGTGATCCTGGAGCCGTCCTGGGATTGGCCGTTCAACTGGAAGGACATGGCGATTTACGGGCAGACGGGCTACGTGCTGGTGCCGCAGCCGGATCTGTTGCGGGTGCGGCGGCCGCAGGACACGGCTGAAACTGAAATCACGCCGCCGGCGTTGACCGCGCCGAACGACGATCCCCTGTCCTATCTCGCGGCGGTCGCGCGCGGGGACATCAAGCCCACAGGCCTGGCATCACTGGACGTGAATATGACGGTGGTGGAGATTTTGGACGCGGCGCATGAATCGGCGAGGACGGGGAAGGCTGTGAAACTAAGGCATTGAAACAAAAGTGGTGCCCACGACAGGACTTGAACCTGTATGATGTTACTCACTAGAACCTGAATCTAGCGCGTCTGCCAATTCCGCCACGTGGGCAATGCGACTATTTTAATACGCGCAACTGGCCCTTCCAGCAAGTCAAATCGCATCCCCGGCCTTCGGATCTTCCGAATCTTCCAGCTCCAATTTCAGCGCGTGCAATGAGAGATTGATGTCCCGGATGAAGGCGATGAGCGACGCGCTCAATGAAAGCATGCACCCGATGAACAGCGAGATCACCCCCAACCCGTATGGCCATTGGAACAGCGCGGCCACGAAGACGGTAACGATGAGGATGGCCGCCAACAGCGCGCTGATGGCCGCCAGGGTGATGCTTAACCGGATCATCTTTGCGCGGCGATAGATAATGGCGACCTGTTCCTGGACCTGTTTGTGCGAATGGCCCTTTTGGCGGGATTCAACCTTCAATTGCCGGGCACGGTCGATGGCGCGGCCCAGGCGGTTCGTTAGCGTCAATAAAAGCAGGCCCACGCCGGAAATCAGGATGACCGGGCCGACGGCGTCACGTAATTCCGGAAGGATTTGCTCAATCGAGGTAGGCATCATACGTCATTTGCAGGGTATCGAAAAATCACCGCCCGCAAAAGCAGAAAGAAGAAAGGTGGGGACGGAAACTTCACGGGATAACGTCCTTTTTTCTCTCAACCCTCAACTCAAATTTCTCTCAACTGCCATTGCTGCTGACCACGGACTACTGACTTGGGACGTTTCTCTCAACTATCAACGATCAACCAACCTTGGCCCACTTGCCCTTTTGCGAAGATTCTTCAACGGCGGCGAGCACCTTTTGGTTCTTCAGCCCGTCCTCAAAAGTCGGCTGCACGGATTTGCCTTCGGCACACGCGTTGATGAAGTCGGCCACCACGTGTACGAAGGTGTGCTCATACCCGAGGCCATGCCCGGGCGGCCACCAATGGCTGATATACGGATGCGCGTTCTTGCCCTCCGTCACGTAGATATCGCGGAAACCACGGCGATCCTCGGGGTCCGCGCCGTTGTAAAATTTCAGCCGGTTCATGTCCTCGAAATCAAAATAGATCGAACCCTGGCTCCCGTTGATCTCGACTTCGATATGATTTCTGCGGCCCAGCGCATAACGCGTTGCTTCGAGGTTTGCGAGCACACCATTCTCCATCCAGCCCAGGAAGGCGGCGGCATCGGGCACGGTGACTTTGCCCATCTTGCGCGTGCCCTTGGCCAGCGCATCCGCCAGCGGACGTTCCGGGATGAATGTGTGCGACACGGCGAGGATGTCCTTGAATTCGCCCACCAGATAGCGGCCCAGGTCGATGATATGCGAATTGATGTCGAAGTTCACGCCGCCGCCGCTGGTTTCTTTTTGCAATTTCCAATCGAGCGGAACTTCCGGGTCGGCCAGGCGGTCTTGCGCGTAGCGGGCGCGATAATGAAAAATTCGTCCGAGCGCACCCTCGGCAATGAACCGTTTTGCCAGCGCAATCGCGGGGATGCGCCGGTAATTGTGGCAGACCATGTGGACGACTTTCGCCTTGTTCGCGGCGGCGAGCATCTGCTCGGCCTCCTTCACGTTCATCGCAAAAACTTTTTCGCACAAGACGTGCTTCCCGTTTTTCGCGGCGGCAATGGCGATCTCCGCGTGCAGAAACGGCGGCGCGCAGATATCCACGATATCGATGAGCGGCGATTCGACGACTTCCTGCCAATCGGTTGCGGCGTGCTGCCAGCCGAGTTGCGCGCGGGCCGCCTGGACACCGGAGGGGTTGCGTCCGCAAATCGTGTGCAATTCGACGTTGGCTTTGACGGGGAAAAATTTAGGCGCTTGCCGCCAGGCACTGGAATGTGCCCTCCCCATGAATCGATATCCGATCAGTCCGACGCGAAATGTTTTCGCCATAAAAAAGTTGGATTGAACTGAACTCGGGCTTCTTTATAGTGAGCCAGAACAATCAAGTCAATCAAATGCCATTCACAACAGCAGAAATCGCAAAAATCATTGGAGGCGAGGTGCTTGGAGACGAGAAAACCATCCTAAAAGGCTTCGCACCCGGTGAAAATGCGCAGCCCGGCGACCTTACCTTCGCTGAAAATGAGGAGTTTTTCGCCCGGGCGGAACAAGGCAACGCCACCGCCATCATCGCCGATAAACGGTTTTCGTCCTCCAAAAAGATCATCATCCAGGTCCCGAACGCGCGCATCGCCTTTGCCCGCGCGCTGGCGGTATTTTTTCCAGACCCGAAATTCCCCGCGGGAATCCATCCGGGCGCCGCCGTTGCCAGGTCCGCGCACATCGATCCGACCGCCCACGTGGGGCCGCATTGTGTCATCGGCGAACGGGTAAAGATCGGCGCGCGCGCTGTTTTGCAGGCCGGAAATTTTATCGGCGACGATTCGCAGCTGGGTGAAGAGGTGAATCTTTTTCCGAACGTCACGATTTATCCGCGCGGACAGATCGGACGGCGCGTCCGCATCCATGCCAATTCCGTGATCGGCTCGGACGGTTTCGGATACGTTTTGGACAATGGCGTTCATCGCAAGGTTCCGCAGATCGGCAATGTTATCGTCGGCGATGACGTGGAGATTGGCGCGGGGGTGGCGATTGATCGGGGTGCCCTCGGTTCGACGGTCATTGGAAGGGGCACCAAGATTGATAATCTGGTCCACATCGCGCACAACGTGCAGATCGGCGAGCATTGCATCATTTGCGGGCAGGTTGGGTTCGCCGGCAGCGCCAAGGTGGGAAATTACAGCATGTTCGGCGGGCAGGTGGGCATCTCCGGGCATCTGAAGATCGGGAACCAGGTCCAGGTGGCGGCGCAAGGCGGGGTGATGCACGACATTCCCGACGGCGAAAAGTGGCTGGGGACACCCGCCCAACCGGACCGACAGGCCAAGCGCCAGCTCATCGCCCTCCAGCATTTGCCCGACTTGCTGAAGCGCGTCGCGGAGTTGGAGAAAAAATTGGGCGAAAAATGAGAGTGCGCGAGGTTGGAAACAAAAAATGCACGGCGAGGAGGGAGGATGGAAAAGATCGGGCGGATTACGTGGAATGACTAATTCCCAAACCATAATCTAATTAATGACGAAGCACGAATGACCGAAAATTGCCGATGGCGATTGGGAAACGGAGATTGGGCAAAGGAGGGCGGGCAAGGGAAGAGCATTTAACCGCGAAAAACACGAAATACGCGAACACGGATTTTTATCCGAAAAAAAGCAAAAAAACGTCGAACATTCAACCCTTCAAGCTTTTCTACCGGGTGAGCGCCTCGGCGGCTTTTTTTCGCATCCAGCTCGGGATCGAGTCGGTAGCGACAATCTGATAAAACGGCATGGCCTCATGAGGGTGGCCAGCGGCTTCGTGGGTCCGTGCAAACCAGTAGTTCGTGGAATGTTTCTCGATTGGATGAAGAACAAAGCGCTGTGCTTCGATCAATTCAGCAAGGGCATCGCCGAATCGCCCGAGATATAGATATGCCCGGCCTGTGGCGTAATGTGTCTCCCAAAGCAGAGAGCGTTTAGGCAATTGCCGGACGATCTCTCGCATGCGCTCGATATAATTCTCGGCTTCGCTGGCTTTTCCCAGGGCCGCAAAGCTACAAGCCCGGTGGCGGCAGTACGCAGTCTGTCCGCCCGGCTCCGGACCAATCGATTTCTCTGCCTGATCCAGCGCATGAACGGCGTTTTCGAATTCTTCCCGGGCGATATAAACTCTCGCCAGGGAAAGCCAGCGAGCAGGTTGGAAAACGCCTGCATGTTTTCTGCGTTGCAGTTCAATCAATTTGGATCCCTCGCGAGATTCGCTCACTTTTTTGAATCCCGCAGGAGAATAAAATTTCGATATATCGCTCGGTTCATACGATAACGCTTGAAGGGCCTGGTCGAGCTCGCCTTTCATAGAGTGGGCAAGTGCCATGATGCCACGCATGGAATCATACTGAGTGTCTCCCGGGGGCACGCCTTGTGCTTTCGTTAGTGCTTCGTCGATATTACCACAATAATATTCCAACAGTGCTAAAGCTGCATTGGGACCGCCAACCGTTCCTGTCAGCCGTTGGAGTTGTGCAGCCGCTTCACGCGCCTCGTCATATCGGCCCAGTCCAGTGAGGATCAGGGTACGCGCTCTAAGTGAGCTGCAATGGGTTTTGAATGTCGCTTTATAATAGATATGTCTGACAATCGCCGGCTTTCTTTCAATCTGTCGAATCGCTTGATCCACCTTTACCAGTGCTTCTTCAAGACGTCCTTGTGTAAACAGGAACAGCGCATATTGTGCAGTAATATTTCCCGGCAGCAGATAATATCGATGGAGCCAAACAAAGGGCCGGTACGATTTTGAGCAGCGTTCGAAATGATCCTCCAGATCTTTCCACTGGCCTTCGATCGAAAGCCGATTCTTGCGTTGACTCGACTTAATGATAGAACGCATATCCAACGAAAACCATAGGGGGATAATGATCAGCAGGAGAATCGGGTATATGTGGAAGAAGATATCCATATCTGGATTCATGAATGGGTCATTTCCCAATATTTATACATAGGTTGAATGTATTCTGATTTTCCATTGGCTTTCCTTAACATTTTGCCGCGCTGCAGGGGTTTTGCCATGTTAAAACTCCGACCCACGGCTGAAGCCGTTGCAATTGTCTTGCGCCGCGATGAATGAATAACAAACCGATTTGATACAATCCTTTCAGGATTGATGCCGGAAGGGAACGTAACCCGGCGTAGCTCGTTCCTCGCAACGCCGGGCTGAGTGATTTAATCCCTTCGGGATATCAGGCGGTCGTGGCCATTTCCGGCTCGGGGGTATCGAGAAAGCCCTGCAAATGGCGGACGCGGGTGGGATGGCGCAGCTTGCGCAAGGCCTTGGCCTCGATCTGGCGGATGCGTTCGCGGGTGACGTTATACATTTTGCCGATTTCTTCGAGGGTGCGCTCGTAGCCGTCGAGCAGGCCGAAGCGCATTTCGAGGATCTTGCGCTCGCGCTCGGTCAAGGTGGTCAAGACGTCGCTCAATTTTTCGCGCAGCAAACTGTAGCTGGTCACGTCGGAGGGATTTTCCGCGGACTTGTCCTCGATGAAATCGCCGACGCTCACGTCGCCATCGTCGCCGACGGGGGCATGGAGGGAAACGGGCTGTTGGGCCATTTTGAGCAAGGCATGGATGCGGGCGACGGGCATATGCATCTCGTCGGCCAATTCCTCGGGGGTAGGCTCGCGGCCCATTTCCTGGGTGAGCTGCTTCTGGGCGCGCCAAAGTTTGTTCATGATCTCGATCATGTGGACCGGGATGCGGATGGTGCGGGCCTGGTCGGCGATGGAACGGGTGATGGCCTGGCGGATCCACCAGATGGCGTAGGTGGAAAACTTGTAACCGCGGCGATACTCGAATTTCTCGACGCCTTTCATCAAGCCGATGTTGCCTTCCTGGATGAGGTCGAGGAAGGACTGGCCGCGGTTGGTGTATTTCTTGGCGACGGAAACGACGAGGCGCAGGTTGGCCTCGGCCATGTGGGTCTTGGCTTTCAGCCCGCGGTCGGCGGCGGATTTCAGTTCGGCAAAAATGGTATAGAATTCCTCGCGTGGCATGCGCACGAACTGTTCGAGGGTCAGGATCTTGCCGCGCTCGGCGTCGAGGGCATGGCGGCGGTCGGTGGTGGTGCGCTGGTTTTCGAGTTCCTGGATGTGGCGCAGGCTGGCCTGGAATTTCTCGAAGATGTTCCCGGCGACCACGATCATTTCCTCCACGACCTTTTGTTTGTAGTAGAATTTGGGGAACATTTCCTGGATCTTCGCGGCCATTTTTTTCAATTCGCGCGCAATCGATTCCTTGCGGCCCTTCTGCTGGGCTTTCTGCCAGTTGAAATATTTCTGGTCCACTTTCTGGTCGAGGGTGTGGACTTTTTTGATGAGCTTGCGCAAATCGCGCAAGTGGCCTTCGCGATTGGCGATCTTTTTATCGACGATCACGCGGTCGAAGCGTTCCTTGGGAGGTTCAGACAAAAGTTTTTCGGCGATGGCGATGTGTTCCTTGGCGGTGAACCCGAGGTTGTAGATGATGGTCTTCATCGCGACTTCGGCTTCCTCGATTTTTTTGCAGATCTCGACTTCCTGTTCGCGCGTGAGCAGGGGGACTTTGCCATCTGATTCATGTACATGCGGACGGGGTCGTCCAGGATTTCGAGCCGGGCGTCTTCATCGACTTCTTCCTGCGGGCTGTCGGGTTGCTTGGTGCGTTCGGCGCGCTCGGCCTCGGCCTGGTCCATGACAATCTCGACGTCGAGGCTGCGCAGTTTGGTGAGCAGCGCGTCGAGGTCGTCGGGGCTTAAATTGTCCGGCAAAATATCATTGATGTCGTCGTAAGTGATATAGCCGTGCTCCTGGGCGAGGTGCAGGAGCGTTTTGATGGTCTCGGTCAAATCGATGGAAGGCTGTGCGGGCGTGGGCGCCGAGCCATTGGTATGGCCATTTTGGAGGCGTTTTTCGGCCTCGGCGATGCTGGTGGCGGTATGCTTGCCTTTTCCGTTGGTATCCGGAGCTTTGGCGGCATTTCGGCGCGCGCTGCTGGTAATGACAAAACGCCGCCGGGCGGCGGGTTTAGCTTCAGCCTTGCGACCGGCACTGCGGTGGCTATTAGGCGACGCGGAGGCCGGAGACGATTTTTTTCTTCGCAACATAGAATATCAGACCTAATCAACAGGCTTTGGTTCAGAATAAATCATGAATCTCCAAAACGGTCGGCTTGAAAATGTTCATCTGCTAAACTCGCCTGTGAGTCCTAGAAATCACGAACACCAGAAGCCCAACGCACTCCAATAATAGCCGTTTTCGAGTGGAATTCAAGAAAAATCGTCACATAATCGAAACAATGTTACGCACAGAAAAAAAAGCGTAAAGTCCTTTAAAACAGCTATTTAAGAACAATCAAAGTTCCAAATGTTAACAACTTTAAATGCCTTGCCTGATTGCGGAAACATCTTTTCTAATTTGGACTTGCAACTCCTCTTTTGAGCCAAAATGACGCTCATCGCGCAGCTTCTCGCCGATTTCAACCTGTAACGTTTCATTGTAGAGGTTCCCCTTAAAATCCAAAAGGTGGGCTTCGACGCGGAGTTCCGGCTGGCCGGTGGCGACGGTGGGGCGAAATCCGATATTGAGAGCGATCCGGAAGATTTGTTTTTTTATTTTGGTGCGTGCGGCATAAACGCCATTTGGAGGGAGGACTAGGCCGGCGGCATCCAGATTGGCGGTAGGGAAGCCGAGGGTCTGGCCGAGTTTGTCGCCGCGCGTGATTTTACCGGAAAGAGTGTAAGGCCGGCCGAGCATCTGACCGGCGGCGTCGAGATCGCCGGAGCGGATCAACTCGCGGATGCGGGTGCTATTGATGACTTCGCCATCGAGGGAGACGGCGGAAAGGCCGTGGACCTGAAAGTTCAGTTCCGCGCCCATTTTTTTCAGGAGGGCGACGTTGCCACGGCGCTGGTGGCCAAAAACGAAGTCGGCCCCGACACAGACGCTGGCGATCTTTCCGAAATCGCGGGCGAGGTGGCGGATGAATTCCTCGCCGGTCTGTTCGCTGAATATTTTGTCGAAGTGGATCAACAGGATGTTTTCCACTCCCAGCGATTCGATGGCCTGCAATTTTTGGGGAAGCGAAAAGATCAGCGGTGGGATCTTGTCCGGGGCGACGACGGCATTGGGATGCTGGTCGAAGGTGATGGCGACGGAAACGGCGTCATGCTGCCGCGCATCGGAAATGGCCTGGCGGAGGATTTGCTGGTGGCCGAGATGGACGCCATCAAAAAAGCCGATGGCCAGGCAGACCTTTCCGCCTTTGGCTTTCAACTCACTTGCGGCGTGAATGATTTTCATCCGGTGAAATCTATCCAGCCAATTGCAAAAAGGGAATGACGCGCTTTTGCAATTCGGCCGGGGACATTTTCAAGACGGCCTCGAGAGGCAGAGCATCGGCGACGTCGAATTTTCCCGAAGCGGTGCGCCGCAACGCGGCCAGATGCGCGCCGCAGCCGATTTTTTGCCCGAGGTCATGGGCAACGCTGCGCACATAAGTGCCTTTGGTGCAGGCGAGCTTGAATTCGCCGAGCGGCTCGGCGTAGTTCGTGAAACGGAAATTGTAGATGTGGACCAGGCGCGGTTCGCGTTCCACCTCGATGCCTTTGCGGGCGAGCTTATAAAGGGGAACGCCGTTCTTTTTGATGGCGGAAACCATCGGGGGCATCTGCATTTGATCGCCGATAAACTGCGCAGCCAATTCATTCAACTGATCCAACGCCAGTGGCGGGACGGGTTTGGTTTCGGTGATTTCGCCGTCCGCATCATAAGAATCGGTGGCTGCGCCGAATTTGATTGTTCCCTCGTAGACTTTGTCGTTGCCCATCAATTTTTCCGAGAGTTTGGTGCCGCGCCCCAGGACAATGATCAAGAGGCCGGTGGCGTTGGGGTCGAGGGTGCCGCAGTGGCCGACTTTTTTGATGGCGAACCCGCGGCGAATGGCGTCCACGACGTCATGCGAAGTGGGGCCGGCGGGTTTATCGATGAGGACCGCGCCATCGAGCGGAGAAAATTCCAGCATGATATTAAATCATTTCGCGCCGCTGAGGGCGCGTTTGATGGCCGTGATGACCCGGCGCTGGGTCGAGAGGGGGCTGCCGGGAATTCGTGCGCCCGCGGCGGCCTGGTGGCCGCCGCCGCCGAATTGGGCGGCGATCTCGTTCACGTTCACGTCCAGACTTTTGGAGCGCAGGCTGATGCGGGTCAGTTCGGGTTCAATCTCCTCGAAGACGCACGCGACCACGACCGGTTCGATGGCGCGAATATGGTCGATCAACCCTTCGGTGTCATTGCTTTCGGCGCCGGTGCGGGTGAAATCTTTTTTCTTCAGCCAGAGATAGGCGATGCGGTCATTCGCAGTAAGGCGGAATTGGGTATAGACATGCTTGAGGAGGCGCGCGCGGGAGAGGGAATAGGACTCATAGACCTCGTTGCAAATCCTGGCCAAATCGGCGCCGCAGGTGACGAGTTCCGCGCCGGTATGAAAGGTGCCGGGGCGGGTGGTGGGGTATTGGAACGAGCCGGTATCGGTGGAAACGGCGGCGAAGAGGCAATCGGCGATGGGCTTGGTGATGGGCCAGCGCGCGACTTTGAGGAGGCGAAAAATCAATTCGCCGCAGGAAGGCTCGCGGGCGGAGACCCAATTGACGTCGCCGTAGTGCGGATTGCTTTCGTGGTGATCGATATTGATGAGGACTTTTCGGTTGAGCGAAAGTTTGCCGGCGCGGCCCAGGCGCTCGAAATTGGCGCAATCGGCGGCGATGACGCAGTCGAACTTTTTGCCCGGCCTGGGTTTTTGAAACAGGCCCTCGGGATCGAGAAAACGATATTTTGCGGGGATGGCATCTTCGTTCCAGCAGGTCACTGTTTTGCCGGCGGCCTGCAAAGCGAGGGCCAGGCCCAATTGCGAGCCGACGCAATCGCCGTCGGGGCGGACATGGCCGATGATGCAGAAGGTTTTGTGCCGGCGAACGATTTCGAGGATGCGGTCGATGATTTTCGGGTGGCTTTTCAATCTTTTTCCTTCTCCGAAGCTTCTTTTTCCAATTCTTCCATGATCTGCAGGACGCGATTGCCGCGCACGATGGAATCGTCGAAAACGAATTTGAGCGTGGGGGTATATTTGAGGATGACGGCCTTGGCGACATGGCCCTGGATGCGGACGCGATGCTCGGTGAGCAACTGGAACCCGCGCTTTTGCTGTTCGGGCTTGCCGAAGATGCTGATGAAAACCGTGGCGGATTTCAGATCGCCGGCGACGTCCACGTCGTTGACGGAGATCAAACCGGTTTCGCTCACGTTGAATTCGCGGCGGACGGCTTCGCCGATTTCGCGCTTCAACAATTCGCGCACGCGTTCATGTCGGAGATTGGGCATGGATCATTCAAAGTTTGGCGGCAACTTTTTCGATGGAATAGCATTCGATGGCGTCGCCGACCTGGAAATCGCCAAAGCCCTCGACGCGGATGCCGCATTCCATGCCGGCGCGCACTTCATTGACTTCATCCTGGAAGCGGCGGAGCGATTGGGTGACGCCCTCGTAAATGACGTCTTTGCGGCGGCGGACGCGGACTTTTCCGCGGACGATGCGGCCGGTCGAGACCATGCAGCCGGCGACGGGCGCGCCTTTGGAGAGTTCGAACACTTTGCGGACTTCCGCGGAGCCGACGATGATTTCCTTGATGTCCGGCTCGAGGAGGCCGGCCAGGGAATTTTTCACGTCATCAATCAATTCATAGATGATGGCGTAGAGCTTGACCTGGACGCCTTCGCGCTTGGCTTTTTCAGCGGCGGTGCTGTCCAGGCGCGTATGGAAACCGAGGATGACGGCGGCGGAAGCGGAGGCCAGGGCGACGTCATTTTCGGTAATGGTGCCGACGTCGCTGTGGATGACCTCGAGCGAGACTTTGTCGGATTCGATTTTGTTGAGCGCATCGACAATGGCCTCGACGGAGCCCTGGGTATCGGCCTTGACGACGACTTTGAGGATTTTGCTTTGGGCGGCTTCGAGGGTGGCGAAAAGATTCTCGAGGGTGACCTTCTTGGCCTCCTGGCTTTCCGTCCGGAGTTGCTGGAAGCGCTGCTCGGCGAGTTCACGGGCGGCTTTTTCATCTTCGACGACGGAGAATTCCAAGCCGGCATCCGGGACGCCGTTCAAACCGAGGACCTTGACGGCGACGGAAGGGGCGGCTTCTTTCAAGCGCTGGCCCTCCTCATTGATGAGGGCGCGGACGCGCCCGTAAAATTCGCCGCAGAGGATGATATCGCCGAGGCGCAGGGTGCCTTTGCGGACGAGGACGGTGGCGGTGGGGCCGCCCGGCTCGACACCGGACTCGATGACATTCCCCTTGGCGCGCCGGTCGGGATTGGCCTTCAATTCGAGGAGATCAGCCTGCAACAAAATCATTTCGAGCAATTTATCGATGCCCTGTTTGGTGAGCGCCGAGCAATCCACAAAGATCGTATCGCCTCCCCAATCATCGGGGACGAGTCCCTTGTCCTGCAATTGCTGGCGCACTTTCAGGGAGTTGGCATTCGGATGGTCGATCTTGTTGACGGCAACAAGGATGGGAACTTTGGCGGCCTTGGCATGGTTCAGCGCCTCAAGCGTTTGCGGCATGACGCCGTCGTTGGCGGCGACGACGAGGACGACGATGTCCGTGACATTGGCGCCGCGGGCGCGCATCGAACTAAAGGCCGCATGGCCCGGAGTGTCCAAAAAAGTGATCTGCGCCAATTCAGTTTTGCGTTCGGGATGCGGGACGGAGATGGTGTAAGCGCCGATATGCTGGGTGATGCCTCCGGCTTCGCCTGCGGCGACATTCGCTTTGCGGATGACGTCGAGCAAACTGGTTTTGCCGTGGTCGACGTGGCCCATGATGGTGACGACCGGGGGGCGCGGCTTGAGCTGATCGGGCTTGTCTTCGACGTCCAGTTCAACTTTCTTTTCAACGGCATGGACGGTGCCGCCGCCGCGCTCGCGTTTTTCCACTTCAAACCGGAAGCCGTATTTGGCGCAAATCTGCTGGGCGATCTTTTCGTCGATGGCCTGGTTGACGGTGGCAAACACGCCGAGCTTCATCAGGTCGCCGATGATGAGGAAGGGTTTTTGTTTCAGGGCATTCGCCAGATCGCGGACGATGATGGGCGGTTTGATGACGATCAGTTCGCCCGTCTCCGGCGCGACAAATTTTGGCGGTTGGGGAGCGGCTGGTTTGGCCGCCTCGCGCTGGGGAGAGCGTCCATCGCGGCCACGGTGACCATCACGCCCGTCGCGTCCGCGGTGCTCGTCCCGTCGCTGGGACGGGGCGCCCGGGCGGGAGGGTGGCAATTTCACCGTACCCACTTTTTCGCCGAGGCGCGGCGGCTGGGGGCGTCCGGGCAACTGGATAAAGCCAACCTTATCGCCGACGCGGGGGCCGGCCGGTTTGGGCGGCGGCAAGGGGAGGACCGGTTTGGGTCTTTCCACGATGGGCGGCGGGGGGGCGACTTCGACTTTGATCTCCGGCCTGGGTTTTTCAACCACTGGCGGAGGGGGCGGTGGCGGCGGCGTGGAAATGATTTGGATTTTTTCCTCGACCGGGGCGGGTTTGGGCGGTTCAACCGGCGCGGGGGCCTTAGGGACCATGTTGGGATGGTCTTTGAGAAGCTCGCCTTCGAGCCATTCGGCGGAAATTTTATCGAGCGAACTGGAGGGGACTTTGGCGGCGGCAATGCCCAGCGATTTGGCCTTGGTGAGAATTTCTTTGTTCTCCAGGCCAAATTTCTTCGCTATGTCGTAAATACGAACGGGCATAATAATTGTTCTTGGGCGACAGGTATGTGCGATTGGCCTTCATGGCTAAATCGCAAAAACGAATTGTCTTCGTGCCTGCGCCATAACATCAACTGTTCACCGGCAAAGTGCGGCTCTCAACATGGGCGCGCACCGCTTTGATAATTTCCGCGGCTTTATCGCCGACCTGCTCAATGCTCCTCAAATCACTTTCATCGGCGGTGAGCACATCCTCCAGCCGGTTCAGGCCGGCATTGACGATGGCATCGGCCTGCTCACGGGTGATCCCGGGAATGGCGGCGAGGGCCTCAATGGCTTCGGCGACTTTTTCCTCATACCCCTTATGGACGATTTCCTCGGCGTCGATGTCCACTTCCCAGCCGGTCAACTTGGCCGTCAGGCGCGCGTTTTGGCCGCGCTTGCCGATGGCGAGGGACAACTGGTCTTCCGCGACCAGGATATTCAGGCGTTTTTTAGCTTCATCCACTTCGATGCTTTTCAGCTTGGCCGGTTCGAGGGCCTTGGTGACAAAGGCGCGGATGTCCGACGACCAGGGGATGACATCGACTTTCTCGTTGTTCAGTTCGCGGACGATATTTTTGACGCGCTGGCCGCGCATGCCGACGCAAGCGCCGACGGGATCCACTTTGGAATCGCGGGAATAGACGGCCATCTTGGTGCGGAAACCCGGTTCGCGGGCAATGCCCTTGATTTCAATGGTGCCGTCGTTGATTTCCGAGACTTCCACCTGGAACAGCTTGATGATGAAGCGAGGGTCCGCGCGGGAGAGGATGATTTCCGGGCCATGCGGGCCTTCCTCGACGGCTTTGACATAGCAACGAATTCGTTCGCCGACCTGGTATTCTTCCGTGGGAACGCGCTCGCGATTGGGCAACATGGCTTCGTATTTGCCCAAATCAAGGATGACGTCCGAGCGCTCGAAGCGCCGGACGGTGCCGCTGACAATGTCGCCGACGCGGTCTTTAAATTCTGAGAAAATGAGGGATTTTTCCGCCTGCCGGATTTTCTGCATCAACGCCTGCTTGGCATATTGGGAGGCGATGCGGCCGAAGCCGGCGGGGGTGACTTCTTTTTCGATCTCGTCGCCGATATTGGCGCCCTCTTTGAGGCGGCGGGCGTCAAAGACGGAGATCTGGTCGTGCTTGGAAATGACTTTTTCGGTGACGACGAGCTTGGCAAACGCCCGGATGTCGCCATTTTTCGGGTCGATCTCCACCCGCAATTCGCGCGCGGGGCCGACCGCTTTTTTAGCGGCGGACAACAGGGCATCCTGGACAGCAGCGACGAGGACATCACGGCTGATGCCTTTTTCGCGCTCCCAGAATTCCAAAACTGCCAAAAAATCTGCGTTCATAACTCGGAGATGGCATCCACCGCGACCGCACGCGACGAATAAAAAAGCCGGAAGAGTGCATCTCCGACTTGCGCGCGCTGGTCGAACCAGCAGACTTTACCATTCTCAAATATAAGGATAGGTTTTTGTCACATGGGCGTCAAGTGCCAAATCCGCCCTGCCAAATCCGCCCGGGAGGGCGCGAGGCGAAGGCCATGAGTCGGCGCCGGCACTGTTGAAAACAGCGGCTTTGCGAGTTGCCGTGCGAATTCCAGCCATTTAAGCTACGTCTCGCCTTCAGGATTGGCATAATGGATTGAATATGAAAATTGAACCAAAAAAGTTCCGTGTCCGCGAAAACGAGGGAGTCCGGCTCAAAAAATGGGCGACGCGGGTGAAGCCTTTCTATAAGTCCGACAAGCAGTACGAAAAAATCCTTAAGGAACATATCCGGGAGTTGAGCCGGCAACAGGGGATGCTTTACGCCAACAATGACCATGCGTTGTTGCTGATTTTTCAGGCGATGGATGCCGCCGGCAAGGATGGCGCCATCAAGCACGTCATGTCCGGAGTCAATCCGCAGGGGTGCCAGGTCTTCAGCTTCAAGCATCCCAGCACCGGGGAATTGGCGCATGATTTTCTTTGGCGCACCACGCGCTGTCTGCCCGAGCGCGGGCGCATTGGCATCTTCAACCGTTCCTATTACGAAGAGGTGCTGATTGTGCGCGTTCACAAGGAAATCCTGGAGGCGGAAGCATTGCCGGAAGAAGCGCTGGACGGTAATAAGTTTTGGGAGCATCGCTACCAGTCGATTGCCAATTTCGAGAAGCATTTGTACCGGAACGGCACACGGATCATCAAATTTTTCCTGCACTTGTCCAAAGGAGAACAACGGAGGCGCTTCCTGTCGCGGATTGACGATCCCGCGAAAAACTGGAAGTTCAGCCCGGACGATCTCTCGGAGCGGAAACTTTGGGACAAGTACCAGACGGCTTACGAAGAGTGTCTGGGCGCCACGAGCACGGAACATGCGCCGTGGTTCGTCGTGCCCGCCGATGACAAGGAAAATGCGCGGCTGATCATTTCCCAAATCGTGCTCGACACGCTGAAAGACCTGAACATGACGTTTCCCACGGTCAGCGAAAAGCGGCATAAGGAGTTACTGGCGATCCGGAAGGAATTGAAGTGATTTATTTTCGTGCGCGGGCGGAAATTCGATTTACGATGATGCCGTGGCTGTGACCTATGATGAATTGCTGACGGCGACCGTTCAACACCTGGAACACTTGAAATCTCAGGGAGTCCGGCATGTGGCCGTTTCAACCGAGACCTTGAGGCAACTTTCGAAGCCGGCGACGGCAACCCAGTTTTCAATTTCTAGGCCGAAAATTGAGCAGCCTAAGACGGCGATTGAGCCAATTCCCACGCCGATACGGCCGCCGGTTGACTTGGTTCCGTTGCCCGTTGATGTTGCTCCCGTTCCCAAACAGACACTTGATCCAAAGGAGAAGGCCGCTGCGTTCGCGGCGTTGCGGGAGCGGGTCATGGTATGTGTGAAGTGCGAGCATCTGGCGTCGTCGCGCAAGAACGTGGTGTTTGGGGTGGGAAATATTGATGCGCAATTGATGTTTGTGGGGGAAGCGCCGGGCGCGGATGAAGATGCGCAGGGCGAACCGTTCGTGGGGCGCGCCGGAGAATTGCTCACGAAAATCATCCAGGCGATGGGATTGCAGCGTTCGGAGGTATATATCGCCAACATCCTGAAATGCCGTCCGGATACTCCGGGCGAGGCGGCGGGAAATCGCAAGCCGACAACGGATGAGATGGCCACCTGCATCCCGTATCTGCACGAGCAGATTGATTTGATCCGGCCGAAGGTGCTGGTCGCCCTGGGCGCGACGGCGGTGGAAGGTTTGCTGGGCAAGACCATCGGCATCATGAAGCTGCGGGGCAACTGGCAGACGTATCGCGGCACGCCGCTGATGCCGACATTTCATCCGGCGTATCTGCTGCGCAACCAGGCGATGAGCGAGAAGCGAAAGGTTTGGGAAGACATGCTGGCCGCGATGGAAAAACTGGGGATGCCGATTAGCGAGAAGCAGAGGAATTATTTTAACCACAGATGAACACTGATAGACACTGATAAAGACAAAGGGGGTTAACGCCAAGGCGCAAAGATGCAAAGACGCCAGGAAGAGAAAAGGGGAAAGACAGGAAATGAGAAGGCAAGAGGAGCGAGGGCTGTTACCAGGCAAAAGGCGATCGGCAAGTTGCCGACCGCTACGGGCCAGTGGCCCGTTCCCCCCGAACCAGGAAGAAAATCCCGGTTATAAAGCACGTGTGATTTTGTAATTCGGTTAGGGATGGACTCGTGGTAGGGTTGCATTGATCCAGCATGAACCGGCGGGCTAAAATCATCATCGGCATTGGAGCCGCGTTTGTCGTGGTGATACTGATTTCTGTCATTCATCACTACCAACTGCGCGCAGAGGTGAATGCCTACATCGCGCAACTTAAAGCCAAAGGCGAATTATTGGATTTGGCGCAGGTGATTCCGCCGCCAGTGCCACCGGACCAAAATGGTGCGCCTTTGCTTTTGAAAGCAGCATTAACAGTCAATTCTAATTGGAATGAATTAACTCTTATTCCACCTCCCATGATGCAGATAGTTGCCCCGGGAAAAGCGATGATTGGGTGGCAACAACCGGATATACGCAACTGGGGATTAACAAATTCGTGGGATAATCTTCAAAAGGTTCTGGAAAAAGACAAGGAAGCTTTGAATGGCGTACGACAAATAACCGATCGCCCGCAAATTGATTTCAACCTCAATTACACTGATGGTTTGGACAAACTTCCCCTGGGATATTTTGAATCACTAAATCATATCGCCTTCAGCCTGGCCTCATCGGCGGTCTTAAAATTACATCATGGCGACACTACTGGAGCCGCGACAGAAACACACGTACTGCTTTTAATGGCGAATGCATTGCAACATGAGCGGGGGTATTGGCCAAGCAGTACGCGCAGGAGCATTACCTATAGAGCATCTGAAATAACCTGGGAAATTCTTCAGGCCACAAATGTTTCCGGTGAACAACTCGCGGAATTGCAACAGGATTGGATGAGCTTGGATTTTATACAGTCTGAAACAGAAATGTTGAGATCTGAAAGGGCCATGGACCTGATAATGGTCGAGGATTGGAGAAAATCAGGCGCACGGCTGGAAGGCGATATTCGATCAGTTTCGGCTGGAGGTGATGATGACATAATAGATGATGGATCCCAAGACATCGAACCTTCTTGGAATTGGGACCGGTTGAAATTCAGAATTCATATCCTCTTCTGGCAATATTGGGGATCGTACCCAGATGAGCTGGAGGCTCTTAAATGTTACGACATTCTCATCAACACCGCAGAGGCTGTTCAGGCTAACGGTTCTTTTTTTGATGCTTTGCAACTTCAAAACCAAAGGATCAATGTTTCAGAAATCTTCAAAGGGCGCGGTAACGAATCTCAGGTGATGCTCCCAGAAGTTGTCGCTCTGGGGAGGGAAACGGGAGCATTTATGAGCGCTGAAGCGACAAAGCGGGTAGTGGTTGCTGCCATCGCGCTGAAACGATATCAACTTAAAAGCAGTTATTATCCGACGTCCTTGAGCCAGCTCGTTCCGGGATTTTTGTCGGCAGTTCCGCTTGATCCAGTCGATGGTAACCCGTTGCGGTATCGGTTAAATGCCAATGGGGCTTATTTGCTTTATTCCGTTGGGTCAAACGGCAAGGACGATGGCGGCGATCCTTCGTTGGGCAAGAGTGAGGAAGGAACATCAAGTTTTTATTGGCTGAATCCTCGTGCGCTGGATTGGGTCTGGCCGCAGGTGGCCAGTCCGGAAGAGGTTGAGGATTATTCCAAACATTTGGGGGACCAGTCTCATTAACACCCGGCTTAAGAGCGGTTCCCTACTCATGAACTTCAAGGGATAAAGAGGGGTGCTCTCCGGACAGGCTTAGGATGGCCGAAAAGAAACATCCAACATCGAGCATTCAACATTCAGAGCCTCGTGACCTCCTCCCTCCGTCCACCCTCCGTAGCACTGCGGAGGACGGGCAGTGCTGCTACGGAGGACGGGTCGGCTCCTACAAGTTTACAGATCACTTCAACGCGGCCCAGACCCGGTGAACATCGTCGTGGTCGTCCAATGTCTGGAGAAACTCGCCCACCTCGGCGCGTTGCGATTCGGTCAGTTCGGGAAATTGTTTCGGCACATAGCCCAGTTCGCTCGTTACCACGGTCCATCCGTTCTGCGACAGCCATTTTGAAACGGCGGCGACCGCGGTGCGGTCGCAGATGAATTTCGCGCCGGCTGCGCCTTCGGGAATGTCGTCGTTTTCGGCGTTGGTCAGCGGTTCCACTTCGTTCGCGCCCGCCTCGATTGCCGCGGCTTCACGGTCGATGTTCGCATCCGGATGATGGGCCTCGACGAGGCCGACGTGGTCGAACAAAAATTTATTGCTGCCGGACTGGCCAAGCTGGCCTTTTTTGAAAAGCACACGGACTTCCGGGGCCGTCCGGTTCACGTTGTCGGTATAGACCTCGACGATGACGGGCACCTTGTGCGGGGCGTATCCCTCGAAGGCGATATGCTCCATCACCATCTTTTCATCACCGATGCCCGCGCCTTTTTTGATGGCACGTTCGATGACGTCGCGCGCGACGCTTTCCTTCTTCGCCTTTTCCACGGCGGTGGCCAGGCGGGCGTTCATGGTCGGGTCCGCCCCGCCCATTTTGGCGGCCACGGAGATTTCGCGCACGAGTTTGCTGTTCGTCCGTCCTTTTTTCAGGCCGGCGACCAATCGTTTAGCATGAAGCCATTGGCGTCCCATAGAAAAATAGAAGTTAGCAGACGAGTTATCTGTTGGCGAGCCAACTATTCTCAATTTGTCGGGCGGGTGGGCGCCGCCGGATTCGGCATTTTTATCAATCGAACGCCCGGCGGCACGGAGTAATTAAAATCGGCGGCGGCCAGTTCCTGATTAATTTCAATGTTTTCGGTAGTCGAGGCAATGGTTCCGCGAATTTTTGCCAGCGCGGGCGCGAATTGTTTCACCTGGGTTTTAATCATGTCCAATTGTGCCGGCGTGGTGTTGGTGATGCCGGCCGCCGCGAGGGAAAAAGCGTCGTCGATGTCGGCATCGCTGACGAGGCCGCCGAGGGTGATTTGCCATTGCGGGACCAGGTAGGTAGATTTATCCACCCAGATTTTGACTTTTTGCCCGAATACTTTAGCGGTGAGCGTATAGCAATCCTGGCCGTTGACCACTTCGTCTTCGGTTTGTCCCAAATCCTTGATAATTTTTGTCAGGTTGGCGGGGTCTTGAAAAAGATGCTGCATATTTTTGATTTGCTGCGCCGCATTGTCGCCGGGATTGACATCGGGCAACTGCATATACGTGGCGGGAACCCGCTGCTGATGGGCATCGCTAAACATGAACCGGCCCTGGTCGGACGACCAATAGGCAAAAGTATTGGTGATCGACTGCCGGTCAATTTTTGAAACCGCCTCTCCGGCAAAGTAGTAAAAATTGGAGGATGCCTGTTTGATGGACATGGCCGTCGTGTTAGTGACCGTGTTGGGCATGCCGCGGGGATGGCGTTTGGCATTTTTTGCATTTGCAGGCATATTCGGACTTAGATCCGCTGTCGTAAGATTGGACAAATTCAGAAACACGGTGAGGGTGCCTTCCACCTTGACGGTGTTGACGTTGGTATAAGCCGAATGCACCTTGCTTAAAATGCTCAAGGCCTGGACCGCCTGGTCCGCAGTGGGCGCGGCCACGACCGCGGCCGGATTTCCTTTGGGCTTGCCGCTACCGAGGCCATGCAAGGCATATTGAACGCCAAAAAATCCAACGGCCGCGCCAACCAACACCGCGACCACGCTCAAAGTCATTTTTAACGCGCGTGATTTTTTAGGGGGTTGAGCGGCGGCCCCTTGTGGGCCGGCATACCGCTGGGTAGGCGGAGGAGCGGCGCCGACGGGCCGCGACGCCAGCGAGGGAGCAGGCCGCGGCGGTAGCGGCGGTATTGGCGGCGGCGCAGGGGTTGCGGACGCCTGGGGGACGATAATGGCCTGCTTGCAGGCGGGACAGTTGATCTGCCGGCCAGCGTAACCGAGGTCGCACTGGATATGCTGGCCGCAACCGGGACAGGAAAATTTGAATTCGGGCATAATGTTGCGTTGAATCTGATTTAACGTTGAAACCTTTACCGGTTCCAATCAGTTTTATTGCCAACGGTGCTTGATCGTCTATTAATCCATTTTCAGGTGATTTTACAAGCAAAAAATGTAATAAACGTCACTGTATCGTCGCACTTCCGCCATTTATTTGTAACATGGTTAAATCTTAATGACAAAACGTCTATGTCACTGTGGAGCAAATGAGTTTACTCAGGGTGTCTGATGACGATAAAATCAAAGGTCGAATGAAAAAAATCTATGTGTTAATCGTAGGAATTGCGCTCGCCGGCTGGGCGGCCCGCGCACAGTCGTCATTTCACCCCGGGCGGCTGGCGGTGCTTCAGGCCGGGGATGGTGTGGTCAGTTTGCATCTGAAACAGTCGCCGGTATTTATCGATGAGTTCATACCGGGGAGTTTCAACGCATCGCCCTCATTTACGGTCCAGATTCCGACCAACGGCGCGAGCTCAATTTTTATCAATGGCCATGCGGCGACGGAGGGAATGTTGAGCCGGTCGGGGGACAAACGGTATCTTACGATGGCCGGATATGGAGGGGCAAATTTGCTTCAACTCGAAGGAACGCCTTCGCTCCTGGATATTGGCCGCGCCTTTTGCACCGTCGATGCAGCCGGGCAGGTGAAGACGATCATTTATGAGAAGTACAGCGGCGTGGACAAGATGAATCCGCGCGGGGCGGTAACCGACGGGGCGAACAATTTCTGGACTTGTGGCAATGCCATGGGAACGACTTATTTCGACGCAAGCTCGCCGGGCGACCCGGTGGTCTTTAATGAAGTCCCGAATTCCCGCGATATAAAGATCATCAACCATGCCCTCTACGTGACCCTCAACGGTCCGGACGGGATTGCGAGGGATACTGAAGCGGGAATTTTTTCATTTCAAGTCGGTGAAGCCAATCCCACTCCACTGCCGCAGTCGGCCAAGTCATCTTTGGTGTTGGCCGTCGCAGCCAAGGATCCTTATACCAAAATCGCCGGTTTTGATATGAACCCACAAGGGACGATCGCTTATATCGCCGACACGTCCGCGGGCATCCAGAAATATGTGAAAGCCGACGGCACATGGAAGTTCGCCTATAATTTTTCCATTCCGCAAAATATTCCCTCCTCGGACAACCATGAAGACGGCTGTTTTGCCCTGGCCGTGGATTTCAGCGGGGCGGCGCCGATCATTTATGCGACGACGACGGAAGGCTACGACGGAAGCGTCAATTCCAATCGGGTGGTGCAGATTGTGGATACCAATGTCATGGCCACGGTGACGACGATTGCGCAGGCGCCCAGCGCAAAAATCGCCTACCGCGGCCTCGACTTCACGCCGGAAGCAGCAGCGCATTGAGGCGACTCCTCACCGTCCAATCATTTTAGGGACGATAAAAATCAAAAGTGCGCCGCCCAATCCGCCTCCAAAGACCAGGTAGAGCAACGCCCAACCGGCAGCCGCGAACATGGGTGTGACCGTTAGCGCGAGTATCATAATTCACGTACAGCGTTGGATGTGCCACACTGATTAGTTTGGAAATGCGGAGGCCCACGGTCACAATTCGCGGTGAATTGCATTAATAATCCGCATTTTGCAGTGTTTTTTATTTTGGCGGGATGACCCCGGCATTACGATGAGGCGATGTCTGATGCCTCATACATGCGGCTGGCGCTGCGATTGGCTGAGAAAGGATTTGGCGCGACTTCGCCCAATCCGATGGTGGGCGCAGTGCTGGTAAAGGCGGGCAAAATCATCGGGCGCGGCTGGCATCGCCGTGCCGGTCTGCCCCATGCGGAAATCGAGGCTCTCCAGGACGCGGTAATGCGCGGGCATAAGCCCCGCGGCGCCACCCTTTATGTGACGTTGGAACCGTGTTGCACTCATGGCCGCACGCCGCCCTGCACGGAGGCGATCATTTCGACGGGAATAAGACGCGTGGTCATCGGCGCCACGGACCCAAATCCGAAACATGCGGGAAGAGGCTTCAAAATTTTACGCGCCGCGGGGGTCCAGGTCGTTCATGGAATCCTGGGTGATGAATGCGCGAAACTCAACGAAGCGTTCAATCACTGGATCGTCCACCGGACGCCACTGGTAACGGTAAA
This sequence comes from uncultured Verrucomicrobiae bacterium, assembly GCA_963797825.1. GTDB lineage: Bacteria > Verrucomicrobiota > Verrucomicrobiia > Limisphaerales > UBA11358 > UBA11358. The sequence continues at coordinate 202,343 of CAWCRR010000044.1, read as the reverse complement.
GGCGGGAATGACTCTGGACGGAAAGATTGCGACGGCCACCGGTGAATCGAAGTGGATCACGGGGGAGAAGGCCCGCGCGCTGGCGATGAAATGGCGGCAAGGCATGGATGCCATCCTCGTGGGCGTGAACACCATCCTGGCGGACAATCCCTCGCTGACTTTCCGGCCGCTCAAAAAACAACCGCAAAAATTGTTGCGTCGAATCGTGCTGGATACCAGGGCGCGAACACCGTTGACGGCGAAAGTGGCCAGCGATGAATTTGCGGCGTTGACGACCGTTGTCATTGGCAAACATGCGCCCAAAAATCGTGCCAGCGCCCTGGCAAAAAAAGTGAACGTCATTGTTGCGCCGCCGGGCAAATCGGGAATCGATCTGCGTTGGTTGTTAAAAAGGCTCGGCGCGGAAAAGGTGACGGGTCTTTTGGTGGAGGGCGGCGGCGAAACGAACGCGTCGTTCCTGTTCGAGGGATTGGCGCAGCGCGTGGTGTTCTTCTACGCGCCAAAAATCATTGGCGGCGATGGCCGAAAGGCGGTGGCCGGCGGTGGCGTGAAAAATTTGGAAGAGGCGCTTCCATTGCTTGAGGTGGAGTGGAAGAAGATTGGGGAAGATCTGGTGATGACGGGGAGAGTGGGGAAAAGGAGAAGGAAGAATGTGGAAAACACCGCTTGGTGATGCTTATTCCTTTGTGATCTCGTCTTCTTTTGCGGCTACAGCTTCACTTCGGCATCCGCTTCGAATTGCGCCAGTTCCGTCCCCGCCTTTTCCCACTCGGCGTTTGCCTCGGCGATACGCTCGTGGACGTGCGCCAATTCGCGGTTGATTTGCATCGCGCGACCGCCTGCGTAGGATTCCGGCTTTTCCAATTCAGCCGCCAATTCCTTTTCCTTTGCTTCCAGTTCTGAAATCTCCTTTTCCAGCGCGGAAATTCTTTTTTGGATTTCCTGCTTCTTTCGCGAGCGCGCCTGCCTTTGCTCGGCTTCCATCCGCTTTTGGTCCTTGCGCGATATCGCAGGGCCTGCTTGCCGTTCGGCTTGGACACTTGACGGCGCGTCCCTCCCGGATGAGGTCAGCGCCGCGCGCGCCGTTTGCGCCGTCTTGTCCAGGTAATATTGGTAGCCGCCCGTGAAATGGCGGAGATGCCCGGCCTCCACGCGGACCACGTGATTCGACAATTGCCGGATGAAATGCACGTCGTGGCTGATAAAAATCAGTGTTCCCTCATACTGCTTCAACGCTTCGACCAGCGCGTCCACGCTCGCCAGGTCCAAATGCGTCGTCGGCTCGTCCATCAGCAAAAGATTCGGCGGATCGAGCAGCAACTTCACGAGCGCGAGCCGGCTTTTTTCCCCGCCGCTCAAAACGCTCACCGGTTTGAAAACGTCATCGCCGCGAAAAAGGAAACTGCCGAGCAGTGTGCGAATGAATTGCTCCGTGACCCGTTGCGGCGTTTCCATCGCCTCCTGCATGACGGTGTGATTGGGATTTAGCATTTGCGCGCGATGCTGCGCAAAATAGCCGTGCTTCACATTGTGGCCGGGTTTGTACACGCCCCCTTGCGGTTTCAACACCTCCGCCAGCAATTTTAAGAGGGTGGATTTTCCCGCGCCGTTCGGCCCCACCAAAACGATCCGCTGTCCGCGCTCCGCTTCAAAATGCATCCCGTCGTAGATCAGCTTTTCGCCGTAACCGAATTTGATCTTCTCCAGCGTGATCACGCGATGGCCGCTGCGTTGCGGTTGCGGAAAACGGAAGCCGACCGTGGCATCGGTTTTGGCCGTCTCGGTCATTTCCTCCTTCAGCCGCTCGATCTGCTTCATCTTGCTCTGCGCTTGCGCGGCTTTGGTGTTCTTCGCGCGGAACCGGTCCACGAACAACTGCAGTTGGTCGATTTTGCGCTGCTGGGCGATCGCGGTGGCTTCCATGGTCGCTTCGGCGGACGCGCGCTGTTCCTGATAGGAATCGTAATTTCCCGTGTAGCGCAAAATGCGCGAGGCGCGTAATTCGGCCGTGTGCGTGCAAAGTCGGTTCAAAAATTCACGGTCATGCGAGATCAGCAGGATGCCGCCGGGATAATCCCGCAGATAATCCTGGAACCACAGCAGCGTTTCCAGGTCGAGATGGTTCGTCGGTTCGTCGAGTAGGAGCAACTCCGGCTCTTCCGCGAGCAGCCGGGCGAGATGCGCGCGCATCACCCACCCGCCCGAAAGTTCCCGCGCAGGCCGATAATGGTCTGACAGTTTGAAACCAAGCTGATCAAGGATTTGTTTCGCCTTGGCGATGAATTGGCCATCGTGTTCATGCTGATGCGGCACGGCGATCTCCAGGATCGTTTCATTTCCCGCCGGCTCGCTTTCCTGCGGCAGATAACCGATGCGGGTGCCGCGAATGGTCGTCACTTCGCCCGCATCCGGCTCTTCGTGGCCCAGGATGATCTTCAGCAAGGTGGATTTGCCCGCGCCGTTCGGCCCGACGATGGCGACGCGATCCCCGGATTGGATCGTGAGTGAAACGTCGTCAAACAATTCACGTCCGCCAAATGATTTGGAAAGTCCGGCAACGGTGAGCATGGAAATACAGTCGCCGGGTCAACCCCTCAATTCACCGATAAGTCTGTCACGAGTGGAATATCTACAATGCGATGCCCGCCGTTTGGTTCGAAGATGATGAATGTTTTTCCGACGGGGTGCATGGCCACATAGTCCTGGCTTTCAATCTGAATCTGCGACCCGTCCGCCAATCGCACGCTGAACGGACGGAACGGACGCCTCTGAATTGCGTCTTTGATTGCTTCAGTCGTCATGGCAATAATATAGCACCGCCCAAACAGAACACTCAATGCTTTTTGTGGTGGGTTCTGCGCTGGGAGAATTAGGCGGGCATGAGTTTTTTCGGCATATGCGTGACGAAATGTCGGCTGGATCAGTGTCGGCTCAATTAGTTTTGGTCAAGAACGACTTTCAAGATATGGTTTGGCGCGGCGCAACGCGAGCGAGCGGCGTTTTTTTTCGACAAAGGCCACGGCTTCCGCGTCGGTCATCGTTTTGCCCGCGTTGGCGCGATGCACCCGCGCGAGTTCCGGCGAAAGCCTGAAACTAACGAGCCGACCGCCAACAATTGCTTTTGCTTGCATGATTTGAAAATAACTTGAATTGTCTTACCTGACAAGCCCGACAATTACACCGGCTTCAACTGCGGAAATAAAATCTTAGCGCCGTAGGCGCGACATCTTTGTAGTTGAAATTCAAAATAAAATCCAAGCTCCGTAAGGAGCGTCATCTTCAGAATATTTCGCTCCTGCGGAGCTTGAACCTTTTTTGTTATGTTTCTACAAATATGCCGCACCTACGGTGCTTGTGCGTTGAATTCATTTCGGCTTCAACTGCGGAAATAAAATCACGTCCCGGATGCTTTCTTGGCCGAGCAACATCATGCAGAGACGGTCAATGCCGATGCCGATGCCGCCAGCCGGGGGCATTCCGTGTTCGAGCGCGGCCAGAAAATCCTCATCCAATTTTTGCTGCTCGCCGCCGGCCTGGTGCTCCAGCCGTTCGCGTTGTTCGATAGGGTCGTTTTGCTCCGTGTAGCCCGGCGCAATTTCCTGGCCGTTGATGCAGCACTCGAAAACCTCGACCGTCGTCGGATCATCCGGCGAGAGCTTGGCGAGCGGCACGAGTTCTTTCGGCAAATGGGTGACGAAGGTTGGTTGAATGAGCGTCGGCTCGATCAATTTTTCAAAGACTGCGCCGGTGACTTCAAAATCTTCGTGTTCTTTCGTGATTTCCGCGCCGAGGTCGTGTGCGCGTTGGCGGCGTGCTTCCGGCGTGACGTCGAACCAATCTGCGCCGGCTTTTTCGCGAACTAAATCTTTATATTTCGCACGCCGCCACGGGGGCGTGAGGTTGATAACTTTATTGAGATTCTCTCGTGAGATTTGTTCTGCCTCAAGCTTTAAGCTCCCAAATTGAGTTCGTTCGAGAAATACAAGAAATTCAGTCGTGCTTTTCTTAGTGTCTTTCGCCTCCGGCCCCATTTCTGGAGCAATACGAAGCAAATGTCCGTACATAGGACACCTTCCGAATGACTGCAAAGCTTGCTGAATAGCTTCATCAAAAGGTGTCTGATTATTTGGATGAGCCAACAATTCCAGTTCCCTCTTTGAGTCATCGAAAGTCTGTTTGAAATTTTCGAAATCTTTAGTAACAAGTTTATTTTTGGCTGACGTTCTATAATCCTCCGCAAGGTTTTTATATAGTTCCTTCAGTGCTTCAACCGCATTTTGAAGCTCCATTTTAAAACGGCGTTTTAATGGGTGTTCAATAATTAATGTCCCCAACACTTTTTGCGCCACATGGCAAATCATTGATTCCACAAGTTGCATCATGCTCTCGTAATCACCATACGCCTGGTAGGCCTCAAGCATAGTGAATTCGGGATTGTGTTTGCGCGAGAGACCCTCATTGCGGAAATTGCGGCCGATCTCAAACACCTTGTCCATACCGCCGACCAGTAGTCGCTTGAGATACAGCTCCAGAGCGATGCGCAGGTAAAAATCGCAGCCCAACGCGTTATGATGGGTCTTGAACGGCTGCGCCGCCGCGCCACCGGGAATCGCCTGCATCATCGGCGTTTCCACCTCCACATAACCCCGCTCGTGGAGGAAATTCCGTATCTCCCGGATGATCTCGCTACGCTTGAGGAAAGTGCCTTTCACCTCGGGGTTCGACATCAAATCCAGGTAGCGCTGGCGATAGCGGATTTCCGTATCGGCCAGGCCGTGCCACTTTTCCGGCGGCGGACGCAATGCCTTGGCAAGAACCACAAACGAATCCAGCTTGATGGAAACCTCCCCCATCTTGGTCGTGAACATTTTTCCGCGCGCGCCGATAAAATCGCCGAGGTCGAGGTGCGAGAAAACGTCCCAACTGCCTGGGGCGCTTTCTTCCAGGTGATTTTTCTGCGCGTAGATTTGCAGGCGGCCCGACTGGTCGCGCAAATCGATGAACATGGATTTTCCCATTTCCCGATGCGCGGTGATGCGTCCGGCGACGGAAACTTCGGTCGTATCGTTGTATTCACCGCGTTTATACTTCTCGCGCGCGCCGTCGCATGTTTCCGTGGGAGTAAATTTGTTTTTGAAGGGGTCGATGCCCTTGGCCCGCAAGGCGGCCAGTTTGGCGCGGCGCTGTTCAATGAGTGAATTCGTTTCGTCCATCAGAGTGATGGAGTAAATCAGAAAATGCCCCCTTTTGCACTCTCAAATTACTTCTTCGCAAACACCAGTTTATCATCATCCGCCGTCACTTTGATTTTGTCGCCCGGTTTGAATTCGCCTTCCAACAATCGCAGGGACAGGGGATTGAGCAACTGCTCCTGCACCGTCCGTTTGAGCGGGCGCGCGCCGAATTGCGGGTCATAGCCTTCGCGGGCCAGCAGCTTTTTTGCACCCGCATCCAGTTGCAGCGTGAGGTTCTGCTGCGCCAGCCGCTTTTCCAGATGCGCCACCTGGATCTCCACGATCTTTGCCAGTTCTTCCTCGTCCAGGCTCTGGAAAATGATGACATCGTCCACGCGATTCAGAAATTCCGGGCGAAAATGCCGCTTCAATTCGGCCATCACCTTGTCCTCCATCGCCATTTTGGCGGACGCCGAATTTTTTCCTTCCATGAAATATTCCTGGATGATCGGGGAGCCGAGATTGCTGGTCATGATGACGATGGTGTTCTTGAAATCCACCGTGCGCCCCTGCCCATCCGTGAGCCGGCCATCATCGAGCACCTGCAGCAACACGTTGAAGACATCGGGGTGCGCCTTCTCGATCTCATCGAACAGCACCACGGAATAGGGCCGGCGGCGGACGGCTTCGCTCAATTGCCCGCCTTCCTCATAACCGACGTAACCGGGCGGCGCGCCGATGAGCCGTTGCACCGAAAATTTTTCCATGTATTCGCTCATATCGAGGCGCACCATCGCGCTTTCGTCGTCAAAGAGAAATTCCGCCAGCGCGCGGGCCGTTTCCGTTTTGCCCACGCCGGTCGGCCCCAGAAAAATGAACGAGCCGATGGGCCGGTTCGGGTCTTGCAACCCGCTGCGCGCGCGGCGCACGGCGTCCGAGACGGCCTTGAGAGCTTCTTTCTGCCCAATGACCCGCTGGGCCAGCCGCTCTTCCATCTTCACGAGCTTTTGCCGTTCGCCTTCGAGCATCCGCGAAACCGGAATACGCGTCCATGACGCCACCACGCGCGCGATGTCTTCATCCGTGACTTCCTGCCGCAATAAACGTGGCCGCGACGCCTCGTCGCGCAAAATTGGTTGCGACGCCCCCGTCGCCATTGCTCCCATCTTCTCCGTAGCAGGGGCGCTGCTATTGTTCGGTGGCGACGAGGGCGTCGCCGCCACCGGCCACCGGGCGTCGCCACTAAACTGAGGATGGTTTTGAATGTAGCTTCTGAACTTGGCCAACTGGTCAGCACTACGCACGATGTGATCAAAGTATTCTTTTTGCCAAAACTCGCCGCTTCGTCCGAGCACCTTGTTGATACGATGGGAAGAAACGGATTTCCAGTCTTGCACTGCATTAGAAAGCGTGTGTTCACCTAACGGCGCCACGAGAACGTGAACATGATTTGGCATGACTACAAAATCTATGAGCCGATATTTTGCGCCATCGTCATGTCGCAAAGTGTCTTCGACAATTCTCCGTAAATCCGCCCGCGCAAGCAGACACTCGCCATGATACTCGTCCAGCCACTTTTCCCATCGGTCAGGAAAACGGCGGTAGTATTCTTCCTCAACCTTCGGCGACCACGGTTCGGGATTTTCCTTCAACCATTTTTCACGTTCTGTGAACCATTCATCAACGCGGGATTTGGGCATTGAATCCGCAGTCCGCCAAGTGACGAAATACGTCACGCCATCCTGTCGCCAATGCGGCAGTTTGCCGCCTCGCAGAAAGCCGACCGGTGCTGTGGTGTCAAACCCAACAAATGGCGTTGGCGCGGGCCGAAGCGCAGGCGACGAGGGCGTCGCTGATGCCCTTTCGCCCTGTGGCGACGAGGCGTCGCCGCCACCCATGATCGCCGTTGATACGCTGGCCAGTTTTTTTTCCAACTCGGGGATTCTGCCATATTGCAACTCCGAAGCTTTGGCCAGGTCGCCCTTTCGTTGCGCCTGCTCCAGTTCGAGCTTCGCCTGTTCCAATTGCGATTGCACCACACTCACCGCGTTGACGGCCGTCTTCTCGTTTTGCCATTGCGCGGTCAAAGCCCTGGATCTTTCCTTAAGGTCGGCCAGCTCCCGTTCGAGCAACTTCAGCCGTTCTTTGCTGGCCACGTCCTTTTCTTTCGCGAGCGAGGTGCGCTCGATTTCCAATTGTAAAATTTGCCTGTCCAGCTGGTCCAACTCGGTCGGCTTGGAATCCAATTCCATCTTGATGCGTGAAGCCGCCTCATCCACCAGATCAATCGCCTTGTCCGGCAGGAACCGGTCCGTGATGTATCGATGCGACAGCGTCGCCGCCGCCACCAGCGCGGAATCCTGGATGCGCACGCCGTGATGCACCTCGTAACGTTCCTTCAACCCGCGCAAGATCGCAATCGTCGCCTCCACCGTCGGCTCGGCTACTTGCACCGGCTGGAAGCGCCGTTCCAACGCGGGGTCTTTTTCGATGTATTTGCGATATTCATCCAGTGTCGTGGCGCCGACGCACCGCAATTCACCGCGCGCCAGTTGCGGCTTCATGATGTTCGCCGCGTCCGTCGCGCCTTCCGCCGCGCCCGCGCCGACGATCGTGTGCAGTTCGTCGATGAACAAAATGACTTTGCCCTGGCTGGCGACGATTTCCTTCAGGAACGCCTTGAGCCGGTCCTCGAATTCACCGCGATACTTTGCGCCGGCGATCATCGCGCCCAGGTCCATCGCCACCAACTGTTTGTTCTTGAGCGATTCCGGCACGTCGCCGCTGACGATGCGCCGTGCCAGCCCCTCGGCGATGGCCGTCTTGCCCACGCCCGGTTCGCCGATCAACACCGGATTGTTTTTCGTGCGCCGCGTGAGCACTTGCATCACCCGGCGAATCTCCTCGTCGCGACCAATGACGGGGTCGATCTTTCCCTGCCGCGCCAGCGCCGTGAGGTCGCGGCCGTATTTTTCCAGGGCCTGGAATTTTGCTTCGGGATTTTCGTCAGTGACCCGCTGGTTGCCGCGCAGTTCGGCGAGCGCCTTCAGCACCGCCTCACGCTTGAGACCATGCCTTGCAAAAATCTTCTTCAGCGATGTTCCACCGCCGTCCAGCAAACCAAGCAGCAGATGCTCCGTGCTGACGTAATCGTCCTTGAGTTTCGTTGCCTCGGATTGCGCGGCTTCGAGCGACTTCCGCAAATCGGCGCCGGCGTAGGCCTCGCCCCCGCCCTGCACCTTATGCCGTCGCGCCAACTCCGCCTCCAGGTCCGGCTTCAACCGCGCCACCGGCACGCCGATGCGTTCGAGCAGGTCCGGGATGAGACTCTCTGTCTGGCCGATGAGCGCCAGCGCCAAATGCTCGCCGTCAATCTCCTGATGCGAGTGTTCACGGGCCAGCCCTTGCGCTGCCTGGAGTGCTTCCTGCGATTTGAGCGTGTATTTCTCCGGTTGCATGGCCCGAATTTAACCCAAAGCTGTCAGGCCGCAAAGGTGGGAATATTCGACGTTATTGAATTTATGCCGGGACCCACTCTCGGACGCGGCTTTTTCCACTTTTCCGCCTGCCATTCTTTTGCTAAATCTGTCTGCATGAAATATCGCGAACTGGGACGGACCGGATGGAAGGTATCGGAAATCAGCTTCGGCGCTTGGGCCATCGGTGGCGCCTGGGGAGACGTGGACGACAAGGATTCCCTCGCCGCGCTCCATGCCGCGCTCGACGGCGGCGTGAATTTTTTCGACACGGCGGATGTCTATGGCGACGGCCGCAGCGAGCGATTGCTGGCCAAATTAAAAAAGGAACGGCGCGAACCGTTCCACATCGCCACCAAGGCCGGACGGCGGTTGCCGAAACAAACGCCGGAAGGTTACAATCGCGACAATCTCACCGCCTGGGTCGAGCGCAGCTTGCGCAATCTGAAAACCGAGGCCATCGATTTGATGCAACTCCATTGCCCGCCGACATCCGTCTATTATATGCCCGAAGTTTTCGGTGTGCTGGATGATATGGTAAAAGCCGGAAAACTGCTGCATTATGGCGTGAGCGTCGAAAAGGTGGAGGAAGCCTTGAAGGCGATCGAATATCCCAACGTCCAGTCCGTGCAGATCATCTTCAATATTTTTCGCCAGCGGCCGGCGGACCTGTTTTTTGACCGGGCCAGGCAGCGCCAAGTGGGGATTCTTGCGCGCGTCCCGCTGGCTTCAGGAATGTTGTCGGGCAAAATCACGCGGGCGAGCACCTTCGCCAAAGATGACCACCGGAATTTCAACCGGCACGGCGAAGCGTTTGATCGCGGCGAGACTTTTTCGGGCGTGGATTTTGAGACCGGGCTCCGTGCGGTGGAAGAGCTGAAATCGCTGGTCCCCAAAAGGGCGACCCTGGCGCAACTGGCCTTGCGCTGGATTTTGGAATTTCCGGCGGTCACCTGCGCGATTCCCGGCGCAAAACGCCCGGTGCAGGTCGCCGAAAATATCGCCGCTTCGGACCTGAAACCATTGTTAAAAGCGTCGATGGGAAAAATCACGTCACTATACGATACAGAGATCAAATCGTTGGTGCATCAGTATTGGTGAGCGCGAGCACACGCGCTGCGGGAAGAATTTTAAGTTTTTAATTCTACGTTTGATTTCCGCTTTTTCGCTTTTCGCTTTGCCTCTCCCACTTGTCACTTGTCACGTGAGGCCGGTCACGCTACCTTCATTTGGCTATGGACAATTCATTTTCTTCGCCAGACGCGCCGCCGCCGCCGCCCGTGTCGCCTCCGCCCCCGGTCATCGCCGCGCCGGTTCCTCCACCCCCGCGCAAAAGCCGGGGTTGGATGATTTTTGCCATCATTTTGATTGTGCTGCTGGTCTTCAGTGTGTTCGGCAATTTCGCGCAGGCCATTTCCCATGCCTTGAATTTTGGCCGCAATTTTAACGAGAGTTTCGCCGGCGTTTCCGCCGAAGCCGGCCCCAAGCTCGATGAAGTCATCACCAAAGATAATGATTCGCGCAATAAAATCGCCGTCATCCCCCTGGAAGGCATCATCACGAGCGAAACCGCCGACCAGGCCGGCAACAACATGGTGGATGTGATCGGAGCGCAGTTGAATCGAGCCAGGAAAGATCCCCGGGTCAAAGCGGTCCTCCTCAAGGTCGATTCTCCCGGAGGCGAAGTCATGGCCTCGGACCAAATCAACCGTTTGATAGTGAAATTCCAAAATGAATCTGACAAGCCGGTGATCTGTTCGATGGGCGCCCTGGATGCCAGCGGTGGATACTATATTTCCTGCGCCAGCCGCTGGATCGTCGCCAATCGTTTGACCCTGACCGGCAGCATCGGCGTCATCATGGAGGGAATAAACTATCGCGGGTTGATGGACAAAATCGGCCTGGCCCCCGTCGTTTTTAAAAGCGGGAAGTACAAGGACATGTTAAGTCCCATGCTGGCAACCAATGAAATCCCCCCGGGCGAAAATGAGATGGTCCAGGCGCTGGTTAACGAAACATTCCAGCAATTCAAGGACGTTGTCCAGGCGGGCCGCGACGCCGCGCACAAGGCCAATGGCAAAGACGGCCAGGTGCTCTCGCCGGATTGGGAGAGTTATGCCGATGGCCGTGTGCTCTCCGGCAAACAAGCCCTGGACCTGGGATTTGTGGACCAGCTCGGAGATTTCGACGATGCGGTGGACAAAGCGAAGGAGCTTGGCGGCGTTCAAACCGCCAACCTGGTTGAATACCGCGAGCGCTATGATATCTCAGATCTTCTGTCAATGTTCGGCCAGAGCGGCAAAGCGCCCGAAATCAAACTCGACTTCGGCGTGGAGGCCCCGAAATTGGTGGCCGGCGAGCGTTATTATCTGTGGTTGCCGCCAGGCCAATAAATGAAGGGCGTCACCGCCATCGCGCACCCGCTCGTGCAACACAATCTTGCGCAGTTGCGCGATAAACGCACGACGCCGCAGGAGTTCCGCCGGCTGCTCGGCGAGATCGCGTCGCTGATGATTTACGAAGCCACGCGCAATTTCCGGTTGAATAAAATATCGGTGCAAACCCCGCTGGCCCCGGCGGAGGGGTTTCGCCTCGAACGCGAAATTGTCCTCGTGCCGGTGTTGCGCGCGGGGTTGGGAATGTTGGATTCAATTTTGCAGTTGATTCCGCACGCGCGAGTGGGTTTCATTGGGCTGAAGAGGGAAGAAACGACGTTGCGCGCGCAGTTTTATCACAAAAGCTTTCCGAAGAACCTCGGAAATTTTGAGGTGGTGCTGATCGACCCGATGTTGGCGACCGGAGGCAGCGCCGTGGCGGCGATCGATTTGCTGGTCGAGCAAGGCGCGCGGCACATCCGGCTCGTCAACCTGGTGGCCGCGCCCGAAGGAATCCGGTGCGTGCGCCGTCATTATCCGGCCATACCGATTTTCACGGCTGCCGTGGATAAAAAATTGAACGGGCGCGGTTATATTTTGCCGGGTCTGGGAGACGCCGGCGACAGGTTATTTGGAACGTGAATGCGGACCAGCGGCCGGCCTTTGAAGATTCTGGAACCGGCCGGACGCGAATTGCGGTTATAAAAATGAGCGAAGCTTTATTGATCGTTGCTGATAGCGAGCACGACGCGAACATGCTTTACGCCACCGGCTTGTTCGTGCCTGACCCGTTCATCTACCTCTATTTCGATCGCCGTCCCCTCCTGGTGATGAGCGATCTGGAGATCGACCGCGCCCGTGCGAACGCGCCGCACTGTCGGGTCGCCTCCTTGACCGAGCTGCAGCGCAAAGTCCGGCGCGAAGGCGTCAAACAGCCGAAATTTGCGCACGTCATCCGGCACGTTTTGCGCGAGAAAAAGATCCGTCGCGCGGTGGTGCCCGATAATTTCCCGTTCGGCCTGGCCCGGCAATTGAAGAAACTGGGCGTCAAAATCAAACCCGACCCGAATTTTTTCCCGAGGCGCGAGTTCAAGAACGCCGATGAAGTGCGAAAAATCTCCGCCGCGCTCACGATGGCTGAAGTCGGCATGGCCGAAGGAATGCAGGCGTTGCGCCTCTCGAAAATTGACAAGCGGCGGCGCCTGATCTATCGGGGGGCGCCGTTCACGTCCGAACGGCTCCGCGCCATCATCGATTGCGCCGTCTTGCAGGCCAGCGGGCTGGCCGCGAACACCATCGTTGCCGGCGGCAGGCAGGGTTGCGATCCGCACGAGCGCGGTTTCGGCCCGTTGCGCGCCAATGAACCGATTATCATCGATATTTTTCCGCGCTCGCAAAAGACCGGATATTTTGGCGACATCACCCGCACGGCGGTTCGGGGCCGCGCCAGTGAGGCGGTCCGCAAACTGTACGATACCGTCTCGCAGGGACAGAGGGTCGCCTTTGCCAGGATGCGCGCTGGCACGGTGACTTCGGAAATTCATAAAGCCGTGCAGGATTTCTTCATCCGGCGCGGTTATAAGACCGGACGGCACGACGGGCACATGGAAGGGTTCTTCCACGGCACCGGCCATGGCCTGGGATTGGAAATCCACGAAATGCCGCGCGTCGGCGCCAGTTCGGTGGGCAAATTAAAAGCCGGTCACGTGGTGACCGTCGAGCCGGGCCTTTACTATCCTGAAATTGGCGGCGTGCGGTTGGAGGACATCGCCCTCATCACCGGCAACGGCGCCAAAAACCTGACCCGGTTCGAGAAAGTGTTGGAAATTTAATTGTGCCAAAAACTCTCCTTGATGAGCCTTCATGGCGCAGAGTTGAAATTTGAGATTATTGAATTCATTCGGTTTTTTGATATTATCGAGTGGCACGATACTGGCTCTTGAATGAGGGCGGTCCGCAAGCTGTCAATTGAGGTGAATGTATGTTTTTTAACTATTTTAATCCGTTGTGGTGGGCGTTCCTGATTCCCGGTTTGTTGCTGGGCATTTGGGCGCAAATAAGATTGTCGCATGCTTATAACAAGTACAGCCAGATACCGGTGGATTCCGGTTTGACCGGCGCCCAGGCAGCCCGGGACATCCTGGACCGCGCCGGCCTTGTCAACGTGCCCGTGGAGGAAATTCCCGGCCACCTTACTGACCATTACGATCCAACCAAGCGCGCTCTGTTTTTGTCATCAAACAATTTCAGTGGCCGCAGCATTGCCGCGGTCGGTGTGGCGGCGCATGAATCGGGCCACGCTTTGCAGCACCAGGCTTCCTACGGATTGTTCAACTTTCGCATGGCGATGGTTCCGGTCACGCAATTTGCGAGCATGGCGTACATGGGAATTTTCTTTGCCGGAATGATCTTCCATTTTTTGAATGTGGCGCTTCCCATCGTCATCATCCTTTTTTCCATCATCACTTTTTTTCAACTGGTTACGTTGCCGGTGGAATATGACGCCAGCCGCCGCGCCAAGGTACAACTGTTCCAGCTTGGCCTGGTCCATGAGCGCGAACGCGCCGGGGTGAGCAAGGTCCTCGACGCCGCGGCATTGACCTACGTGGCCGCGCTTGTGAGTTCCATGTTGCAATTGCTTTATTACATCACTTTGGCGCGCGACCGTCGGTAAAACTGTTGCTTTTTTCTTGCCAGTTTTGGTTTCACGCTTAACGTGGGGCATCTGCATTTATTTATGGCGGTGAAACAATTAAAGGTGAGAACCAAGGCGGCCAAAACACCGAGGCGCGAAAAAAATTCCGCGTCTGCGCCCCGGCCATTCACACCGGACGTTGTCCCTCCCGGCATGGTGCCGCCTGCCCCCAAGAAGCCTGAAGGCGATACCACCGCGTTCATCCGGCAGGAAACCGAGCGTTACAACGGCGATACCGCCATCAAGCTTTACCTGCGCGAGATCGGCCAGGTCAAATTGCTGACGCCGCAGGAGGAGATTGAACTGGCTGCGCGCATCAAAAAAGGCGACAAAAAAGCGCGCGAGCAGATGATCAAAGCCAACCTGCGCCTCGTCGTGAAGATTGCGCGCGATTACGAAGGCATCGGCCTGCCATTGCTGGACCTGATCAGCGAAGGCAACATCGGCCTGATGAAGGCCGTAGAGCGGTTCGACCCCAAGAAGGGCGGCAAACTTTCCACCTACGGTTCCTGGTGGATCAAGCAGGCCATCAAGCGCGCCCTCGCCAACCAATCCAAGACCATCCGCCTCCCCGTGCATTTGGTGGACAAAATTTCCAAGATGCGCCGCATCGGCATGAAACTGCAGGAGGAACTGGGCCGCGAGCCGACAGATGATGAATTGGCGGACGAATTGGGCATGACCGGCGCGCGAGTCCGGCAAATGCGCCTGGCCGCCATCCGCCCGGCTTCGCTCGACGCCCCCATCGGCGACGATGAATCCAATAATTTTGCCGACGTCGTCGAGGACGAAAATGCCACCTCACCATACGAAAATCTCGAGGACAAAACCGTCACCGGCATGTTGCAGGACATGGTGCAGCACCTGGACGACCGCGAAGCGACCATCTTGCGTTTTCGCTTCGGCCTGGACGGCGGCACGGAGAAAACTTTGGAGGAAGTCGGCGTAAAATTCGGGGTCACGCGCGAGCGCGTCCGCCAGATCCAGAACCTGGCGTTGAAAAAATTGCGCAAAATGATCGAGAAGCTCGAAGCCCAAAAGAACAAGGAAACATAAATGCCCAACGTCACGCCTGCCGAGATCGCCGCGGCCATCCGCAATGTGCCCGATTTTCCGAAAGCAGGGATCCAATTCAAAGACATCACGCCCCTCCTCGCCGACGCGCGCCTGTTTGCCGGCACGATTGATCTGCTCTGCGATGGTTTCAAGCCGGGTGCCGTGGACTCGGTCGTGGGCATTGATGCGCGAGGATTTATTTTCGCCTCTGCCGCCGCCATTAAACTCGGCGCCGGTTTTGTGCCGGTCCGCAAAAAGGGAAAATTGCCGTTCAAAACCCACGAGCAGGATTATGCGCTCGAATACGGCACGGCCACCGTGGCCATGCACGTGGACGCTCTCAAACCCGGCTCGCGCGTCCTGCTGATCGATGATTTGCTGGCCACGGGCGGCACCGCCGCCGCCGCCGTGTCCCTCGTCAAAAAACTTGGCGGTGAGATCCTCGAAGTCAGCTTTCTCATTGAATTGAAATTCCTGAACGGGCGCGAGAAATTGAAAGGATGCAAGGTCAGTTCGCTGGTGGCCTATTAGAGCAATTCAGTTTTCCTATCCCCTGTTTCCCGCTATCGTTTGGCCAATGCATTGGCTGCAATCGCTCGATACAGGGCTGTTCTATTTCATCAACCATTCGTTGAGCAATCCGCTCTTCGACTGGCTGATGCCGGTCTTGAGCGGAGGTAATGGCGTGATGCGGATTTTTGTCCCGGTCGCGATCCTCGCGGCGCTCGCGGCCATTTTGTTCGGGAACACCCGCGCCCGACTCTGCGCGCTAATGATCGTCCTCGTCGTCGGCCTGGGCGACCCGCTCATCATCAACACGATTAAACACCTCATCGCGCGTCCGCGCCCATGCATCGCCTTGGCGGATGCCATCGCGCGTGTCGGCCGTACCACCTCCGGCAGCATGCCCTCCGCCCACGCGGCCAATTGGTTCGCCGCCACCATGGTTGTGTTTCTTTTCAACCGCAAAAAACGGTGGCTGACTCTGCCAGTACTGATCATGGCGCTGGCCGTTTCATTTTCGCGCGTTTACAACGGCGTTCATTATCCGAGCGATGTTTTGGCGGGTGCAATCCTGGGGGCGGGTTATGCCGTGGCGCTGGTCGTGGCGGTCCAGGCCTTGTGGAATGTCATCGGCAAAAAATGGTTTCCCTCATGGCATGAACGGTTGCCCGTGCTGCTAAATCCGGTGCCTAAAGAACCGCAGGCCCGCGCCGCCGAAACTGAATGGCTGCGTCTCGGTTATCTCCTGATTTTCATCACCCTCATTGGCCGCTGGATTTATCTCGCCAGCGGCGTAATCGAGCTTTCCCAGGATGAAGCGTATCAATGGATTTGGTCGAAACATCTGGCCCTCTCGTATTACAGCAAGCCGCCCGGGATCGCCTTCATCCAATTCGCCGGCACTTCGCTTTTTGGTGATACCGGCTTTGGCGTGCGGTTTTTCTCGCCATTATTCGCGGCGATTTTGAGCCTGATCGTCTTCCGTTTCTTTGCCCGCGAGGTCAATGCCCGCGCCGCCTTTTGGCTTCTATTGGCCGCCTCCGCTGTGCCCTTGCTGGGTATCGGATCCGTATTAATGACCATTGACCCGCCGCTGGTCCTTTGCTGGTCGTGGGCCATGCTTGCCGGCTGGCGGGCAGTACAGCCTGACGGGAGAACCCGCGATTGGGCGATGGTGGGACTGGCGATGGGACTGGCATTTCTCTGCAAATACAGCGCTGCCTATGAGATCGTTTGTTTCGCGATTTTTTTTGGGTTGTACCCGCCGGCACGAACGCAATTGCGGAAACCTGGGCCCTGGCTGGCGCTGCTGATTTTCTTTATCTGCACTTTACCAGTGCTCGTTTGGAATGCGCAGCATCATTGGAGCACCATCACCGCTGTCGCCGGCAATGCGGGGCTGAGTTCGCACTGGCATCCAACGTTGCGTTACGTGATTGATTTCATCGGCAGCGAACTGGGTTTGCTCAATCCGGTTTTCCTCATCGCCGCGATCTGGGCGGCGATTGCCGGCTGGAAGTTCCGGCAGAACCGGCCACTCTGGCTTTATTTTTTCTGCATGAGCGTGCCGGTCCTGGCCGGCCATTTGATCTGGTCATTCCATTCGCGCATCCAGCCGAATTGGATCGCGCCCGCCGTCATCCCGTTGTTCTGTTTAATGACGATCTATTGGGACAATCGCTGGAGGACTGGAGCGCGTATCCCTAAAATTGCCCTGGCTATCGGCCTGTTGATCGGTCTTTTCACTGTGGTCGTAATGTACCAAACCGATGTGGTCAGAAAATTGACCGGACAATTGCTTCCCGGTGAAAAGGACCCTTCCCGCCGGATACGCGCGTGGAAACAGACTGCCACGGTCATTGAAGATGAGCGCGAAAAATTGGCCGTCAACGGGACGCCGGCTTTCATCATTTGCGACCACTACGGTCTTACCGGGTTGTTTTCATTTTATTTGCCGGCCGCAAAGGTCGCGTTGAAATCCGAACCGCTGGTCTATTCGATGGACTCCACGGAACCGCAGAACCAATTTTATTACTGGCCGGAATACAATTACCGCGCCGAGCGAAAAGGGCAGAACGCAATTTTTGTCGCACAGATAGATCCCTATCCGCTCGAAAGGGGTTGGGTTTGGAAATGGCTGGCCGGCGAAGCCATCGGTTATAAAAACATTCCGCCGCCGGAAACTATCCCGCCGGAAATCGTGGAGGAATTTCAGTCTGTGACCGATCTGGGAGAACGAGAAATCAAAGTTGGCGACCGCGTTTTTCATCGTGAGCATCTTTGGGCCTGCTATGATTTGAAATGAAGTAAATTGGAATTCATTGGAATTCATTGGAATTCATTGGAATTAGAAATCGTTGGAATTTGTTGTAATTAATTGATAATAAGTAGTTTGAAACGATTTTAAGCATGATTGAGACTCTTTGGCTAGCGTGCGATTATGATTTGGCGGCGACGCTGGATTCGGGCCAAGTCTTTCGGTGGCAACGACATAAAGATTCATGGATTGGCGTGGTTGGGACAAATTGGGTACGCCTCACTCAAAAGCCGGGTGCAATCCTTGCCGAAACTGTTGAGCTGCAAACAGATTTGCGATGGCTCGGCCAATTCCTGCAAATTGAGGTAGATTTGAAAAAAATCCTGGGAACGTTTCCCGATGATGAGCCGATGAATGCCGCCGTTGCGGCGTGCCACGGTCTGCGGATTCTGCGGCAGGAGCCGTGGGAGTGCCTGGCTTCGTTCATGCTGTCTTCCACCAAACAGATTGTCCAAATCCGGCAGATTGTTTCAAACTTGTGCGACTGTTTTGGCGAGCCAATTATCCGACCGCCGATTTCGTCGGATGAGCCGCGTTGCGCGTTCCCCGGACCGGAAAGGATCGCGGGCCTGACGGAAGGCCAATTAAGGGATTGCAAGATGGGGTTTCGCGCGCCGAACCTTTTGGCGGCGGCGCGGCAGATTGCCGAAGGCAAATTCGATTTGGAACGGATTCGCGGGATGGATTATGCGGGGGCACGCGCCGAATTGATGAAATTGCGCGGGGTAGGTGGGAAGATCGCGGATTGCGTCCTGCTGTTTGCGTACGGGTTTGATTGTGCATTTCCGGTGGATGTCTGGGTGGAGCGCGCTTTGCAGCAGTTATACTTTCCGCGCCGGCGGGCCGGTGAAAAAAGATTGCGGCATTTTGCCGCCACACATTTCGGTCCGCATGCGGGCTACGCCCAGCAATATCTTTTTCATTACATCCGCACGAAATTGCCACGCGGGGGGAAATAAGAAGCGGTCGGCAAGTTGCCGACCGCAACGGGCAAGGTTGCCCGTTCCCCCCGGACGAGGAAGGAATGGCTCGCCAAAATTGCCACTACTTCTTTTTTGGGAAATGCCATAGGATTACAAAAATGAACATCGAAGTCATTTTGACGCCGGCAGAATTGCCCGCGCTGGCCAAGCGCGATTTGAGCGCGGCGGGTTGCGCCGTGTTTGATGTGCTGCGCGCAACAAGCTCGTTCGTGACGGCGCTGGCCCATGGCGCGGAACAGATCATTCCTGTGAGCGAAATCTCCGAGGCACTAGCCATCCGGAAGCGGCAACCGGGCGTTCTACTTGGCGGCGAACGCCAGGGCGTGAGAATCCGCGCCGAGGGGATTGAGTTTGATTTCGGCAATTCGCCGCGCGAGTACACGGCGGACGCGGTGCGCGGCAAAACGATCGTGTCCACCACGACAAATGGCACGCGGGCGTTGCGGGCATGTGCGGGAGCTAAAACGGTGCTGGCGGCCTCGCTGTTGAATCTCGGCGCGACGGCGAATTTTATTCAGAACGCGAAATTCGAGAAATTATTCATTGTTTGCGCCGGGACGTTTGAGAATGCCGCGCTGGAGGACATTCTGGCGGCGGGCGCGCTTTGCGAACTCATTTTGGGAGGCAATGACACGCTTTCTGATTCGGCAAAGGTGGCCATGCAGGCGTTCGCGGAGGCGAAAGATGATTTGGTGAATGTGCTGTGCGGTTCGGAAAATGCGCGGAGGCTTTTGTCTCTGGCTGATCTGAGCGACGATGTGGCGTTTTGTTTGCAGCGGGATGTGTTTGATTTGGTGGCGGTGCTTGGGAAGGATGGGTTGGGTAGAAGAAACATCCAACATCCAACCCGCCTTCGCCTGGCTACGGCGCGGCAGGCATCCAACATTCAACATCCAAAGAAGGCGGAATGAAGAAAAGCGGAGGTTGGAAATTGCGGGCGTCTCGCAAGTAGAGTGGAACAAAAAATTTAACCGCAAAGAACACAAAGATCACAAGGGAAATATTCGGTGGAAATGACTAATTCCTAAACCATAATGACTAAATAATGACGAAGCACTAATGACCGAAACAAGAC
Organism: uncultured Verrucomicrobiae bacterium; assembly: GCA_963797825.1. Lineage (GTDB taxonomy): Bacteria > Verrucomicrobiota > Verrucomicrobiia > Limisphaerales > UBA11358 > UBA11358. Next base: position 182,688 of record CAWCRR010000044.1, on the reverse strand, counting down.
GAGGACGTTTGACGTTGCCTCTCTCCCGGTGGGGGAGAGGGAGGCCGTATCAACAACCAACATTCAACCCGCCTTCGCCTGGCTACGGCGCGGCAGGCATCCAACATCCAACTCCAACATGCGGCAGGTCATGGTTTCAATGCAGCTCAATCTGCACGTCTTCGGGGCGCACTTCCAGGCATTCGTCCTGGTCCTCCCAGACTGCGGCGGCGTAATGGTTTAAAAGTGCCGGGACCAATTCTTTGCCGGCACGGATCAAGAGTTTTTCCGCCTCGCGCGCCGCGTTTTCGCAAGCGGCATCGAAATTGCCGGTGCGCCGGCGCTGGCGGTCGTCCCAATGGGCCACGGCATGGACCGGCTCATATTGTTGCGCCCAGGACTCGATTTCGGCCCGGACGTCGGGGGGAATTTCGTCAAACGGCACGAGGGTTTCGCTGCAATGCTGGCAGATCAAACCCGATTCACGGATGTCGCGGGTCAGCAGCGGCAAGAAGGGCGCGCGGCAACAGGGCGATTGGGCGTAAGCCGCGGGGGCCGTGGCCAGGCGTTTGTGCCAGATTTGGCGTTCGTGTCCGAGTTGCGCCGCCAGACGATAGGCGCCGACGAGGGGATGCGACAGTCGCCACGCTTTGCCTTCGAGCTGGCCCAGTGTTTGCGCCAGCCAGCGGGCCAGCGTTAGATCATCGAAGTCGGCAAACACACGGCCATACTCTTTCCAGAGCAGGTCGAGCGGGGATTCGGATTCAAATGCCATGCCGGGAGCATGGAAGAAAAGCGGAAAGCGGGAAAGCGGGAAAGTGGAAAATGGAGGATGGAAAAGAAAGGCAGCCAGAGGAGCAAACGGACGATCATTTCGCACGAGTGCGCTTTCCATGAACCTCGGGGGAACCCTCACCTCACCCTGACCCTCTCCCCTCCCATCAGAATGGGAGCGGAGAGGGGACAGGAAGAGGACATCAACTGTTGTTCAATGCCAAGTCGATGCGGCAGGTTCATGGTCCACAATAGGCGAAAAAGCGCGAGGCTCTCCATGAAGCCCAGGGGAAAGGGAGGGGAATCTCCTGTATCAGTTTGCCCCGACCGCCCCTCACCCTAACCCTCTCCCCATCCGTCTTCGCTGCGCTATGACGCGACAAGGGGGAGAGGGAATCCGCCTTCGCCTGGCTACGGCGCGACAGGCCCGCCTTCGCCAGCGCTATGGCGGGCAGGCAGGGAGAGGACGATTTGCATCGATTGAATGCATGAAAGAATGCGGCAGGTTCAGGTTCGTCGTCGGGGAAAGCAAATTGGCAATAGCAATGGCCAAAAGCGGAAACGTCACTCAGATCCGGCTCCACCAGACGGCGGTAGGTTTGGAGACATTGAAGGTCGCGCGATGGTCCGGGCTGTCCAACGTATAAATTTGATAGCTCATGGGCTTGAGGAAAAAATGCCCCGCCGCCAGCCGGCGCAGGCGATGTTGCAGGATCCAAAATGGCCGGAAGGCGCGGACCCAGGAGGGGATTGTTTTATCGGTCTCACTCTTTTCGCGGATGGCATTCGGCTTGAGGTTCATGTTCTCGCCGGTATCGGCGAAAACGGAGGTGAAGGCTTCGCAAACCGCCATCGGGACCTTCGCCCTCATCAAGGCGAGCACCCAATGATAATCGCCGAGGTCTTTCCACTGAGTGTCAAAAAAAATGCCGCGCTCAAAGATGACGCTGCGCCGGATAAAAATGGAACTGGTCAAAATGGGGAACCGGTAACGGACGCCTTGGGGATGGGGCACCATTTGATGGCGATGGCAAAGATACTGCCCGCGGGCGTCGGTGACGATGGTCCCCGCCAGTGCGACGTCAACCTGGGGATTGGTTTCAAAAAAATCACGGATGGCCGGCAGCGCGCCGGGGAGATATTGTTCGTCGCAATTTAGATAGGCGAGGATATCGCCGGTGGCGCGCCGGTAGCCGCGGTTGACGGCGTCATACATTCCCGCGTCTTTTTCGATGAAGGCTTTGACGCGGGAATCGCGCGGCAACCAATCCTGGGTGCCGTCGTCGGAACAGGAGTCCTGCACGATATGCTCATGGTCCACGCCCTGCTGGTCCGCCACCGAAGCGATGCAAAGTTTCAGCCATTTCGAACTGCGAAAACTGGGTGTGATGATGGAGAACTTCATGGTAAAATGAAGCCTTCGGAAGCCCGGTTAATTTTTTTATCGAACGGAAACATTCGTTTCAAACGGCAGCGGGAACAACGGGCAAGGGAATGTCAGGGAAATCATGTTTCATCTGCTGGCACAAGTTATCGAGGATTTGCAAGGCCTGGGCGTCCGTGGTCACCTCTTCCCAAGCGGGTGTCCCTCGACTTGAAGGAATAAACAGTCCGGGATTGTTTAAAATCTCCGGCGGCGTTGACAGTTGGCATTTCTGAAAAAGTCCCCTGGTAGCCAGTGCAAAATCGATTGGAAACAAATCGTAATAAACGGCCAGATAGCGCGCCGCCCCATTTTTTATCATTTTGATACTTTGTCGAGTAATGTCATACGTCACGGCCAATTGTTGCGCGGTGCGGGCATCAATGGAAGCATTGGGCAATTTCATGTGTTCCGGTATGTGGACTCCCCAATCCGGATCCCCGGTCTCTTTCTTTTGAGCCAAAAGAGATAAAAAGTTGCTCGCCGGATTTCGAAGGCAATGGACGAAAATGGCGTCGGGGAAAAGGGCGTCCAAATATCTGATTTTCAAGGAGAACCCCGGCTGTTTAAAGGCCACGCGCTTTTTGCCCATGATATACGCCCTTTTTTTCAGGTCATTGGGCAACGCGATGCGGGTGGCATCATCCAGGTCGTGTTCGGTGAGAAAATCATCAATGGCATTTTTCCATCCGCCTTGCCGTGTTCCCAAATGCCTCAACCAGTAACGGACGCCTTCGGTCAAAGGGAAGGGACCGCCCTGGACCCCGCCAATGGTTTTGGGCACAGAACGATAATGATGATTCCGGCGCGGCGATAGAATTCTCCGGGCCAGAGAAGCTGAAAACGGATAATCCGGAAAACGGTTTGCCATGGTCGTCAAAGAATAGACGTCATCATGGGCGGCCAGCAGCGAATAAATAAAAGTTGTCCCCGAACGTTCCGGCCCAATGATGATGATGGGACGGTCAATGGAAGTGCTGAGCGCGCGCTTTTCCCAGGCCAAGGCCAAAACCCTTTCGGTGAAAGCAAAAGTGAATCTAAAAGCGGGGTCTATCGATGCTTTTAAAATGTTTTTCACGCCTTCTCCTTGGGCCAGTTCAGTTGAAGACGCGGCAATTTATCAGACAGTCCGATCACGCGCAGGAAGGTTATCTTCAGGCGTCCGCGCATGTCAAAACAAACGATTGGCCATATTTGTTTGCACCAAATCATAGACTTGTTTTGAGGCGCTCTCGATGTTTTTGGAAACGGTATCAATGAAATTTTTGCTTTCCTGCGGCCGCGGGGCATCGAAGGGAAAATTCAACAGTTTGTCCAATTGGCCTGCCTGGGCGCGATGATACAAGCCTTTGGGATCGCGCTGAACACACACCTCGATTGTCGCATGCACATAAATCCAGACTAAATGCTCTCCGAGGACATTGGCAACGGTGTCCCGATGGCTGTGTTGGGGCGCCATGGTGGAAACAATCACGGTGAGGCCCTGGGCCGCGGCGAGCTTGGCCACTTCAGCGATGCGCCGATGGTTTTCCGCCCGCGCCTCGGGCGTGTAAGACAGGTCCGAGCTAAGCCCGGAACGCATCTCGTCGCCATCCAGATAAAAGAGGGGAACCTTTTGCACTGCCAAGGCATCATAAAGATTTTTCGACAGCGTGGTTTTGCCAGCGCCGCAACGTCCAAAAAACCAAAATACTTTAGTCATACAACGGATCAACCAATGGGTGTTCATAGCGAAGGCGACTGAGACGTACCGCACCTGATTCAGCCTTCGATACTACAACAGCACAGAAATTTAATTCTAGCATCCACCCCAAAAAACAGGCAACAGGAAATGGAAATTTTTTGGGTAAGGCCGATGCCTACACTTGAAATCGTTGGGCGATGGGGATTCGACGGCCCATGCCAAAGGCGCGGGCCGAAATCTTCAAGGCCGGCGCGGCCTGCCGCCGTTTATATTCGGCGAAATTAATTTTGTTGAGCACTTCGTTGACGACTCCGGCGTCAAATCCGAGGTTGATGATCTGTTCTTTGCTTGAATTTTTCACGATATAAAGGTCCAGGATGCCGTCGAGGATCTCGTACTCGGGCAACGAATCCTGGTCCTTTTGATTAGGACGCAATTCGGCGCTGGGGGGTTTCAAAATTGAATTTTCGGGAATGATCGGACGATTCCGGTTTACCCAGCGGGCGATCTGGTAAATATCCGTTTTGAGGACATCGGCCAGCGGCGCCAGGGCGCCATTCATGTCCCCGTACAGCGTGCAATAGCCGACGGCCATTTCCGATTTATTGCCGGTGGTCAGCACCAGCGCGCCGAATTTGTTCGAGAGCGCCATCAAGGTGGTCCCGCGCAGGCGCGATTGCAGATTCTCTTCCGCTTCATTTTTTTTCAACCTGGCGAAAATTTTTTCCAGTTGTTTTTCGACCGCGCAAAAGACGGGTTCAATCGGCAATACTTCAAAACGGATGCCCAGATTTTTCGCAAGGGCCCCGGCATCGGTCAAACTGCCCTCGCTGGAATAACGCGCGGGCATGGCCACCCCCAGGACATTCTCCTTACCCAAGGCGTCCACGGCGAGGACCGCCGTCAGCGCCGAATCGATGCCCCCGGAAAGGCCCAGGATAGCGGTTTTGAATCCGCATTTGCGGACGTAATCGCGGATGCCCAGCGAAAGCGCGGCAAAAATCCGCGCTTCGCGCGCGGGAAAATCATACCGGGCCATTGATTTTTTCTTTGGACTCTTCCTGGGATTCATCTCCGCGACAAAGACGTCCTCTTCAAATCCCTTTCCGGCCGCGATGATTTCACCCCGCGCGTCAAAGGCCACGCTGTGGCCGTCAAAGATCAATTCGTCATTCGCGCCGACGAGATTGACGTGCGCCAGAGGAATCTGCTCATCGCGCGCGACGCGCCGGAGCATGGCCCGCCGGATTTTCTCTTTGCCATCATGCCATGGCGACGCGGAGATGTTCACAATCACTTCCGCGCCCTGCGCGATCAATTCCTTGACCGGATCGCGGCGATAAAGCCGCTCCGGCCAAAAATCCTCATCGTTCCAGATGTCTTCGCAAATGGTGACGCCGATTTTTTTGCCTTTAAAAGAGAATGGCGTGATGATTTTTTCCGGCTCGAAGTAGCGGTCTTCGTCGAAGACGTCGTAGGTGGGGAGCAGGGATTTATTGGTACACCAGAGAATCTTACCTTTTTGCAGGATCGCGGCGGAATTTCTCAGGGCGCGGCCGGGACGGACCGGGTTTCTGTCAACGAAGCCCACGCAGAGCGGGACGGCGCCGATTTTCCCGGCCACCTCGACCACGGCGGCGAGGTTGGCGTCGAGGAAATCGTCGCGGAGGAGGAGGTCGCGGGGGGGGTAGCCGCAAAGGAAAAGTTCCGGCGCCAGGACAAATTCCGCGCCGAGGGCGGCGGCTTTTTTGTAACCGGCCAAAAGTTTTTTTTGGTTGGCTGGAAAATCGCCGATCGTCGAATTAAGCTGGAGAAAACCCAGTTTCATTTATGATTGATGGTTGTAAAAGCGTTGAATTGCTAAAGAGTTGAAGCGGTTCAACCAGCGGAAATCCGCTACAACAGTTTAACTCTCAAACACGATAACAATCATAAATGATAAATGATAAATCGTAAATTTATTCCGTGCCGCGGATGGCTTTGGCCAGGCTGGCGAGGTGGCGTTCGACGGTGAATTGGCTCAAAAAATTCTCGCGCAACAGCTCCCCGGTGTTCCCGGTCATGAGGATGAACAACGCGTCGGCGATCGGCTGCGGGGATTGGCCCGGGACCAGGCCGGGATAATCCGGCGGAAACATTTCCGGCAGCGAGCGCCATTGGGTGGTCACGACCGGCAGGCCGAAAGCCATCGCTTCGATCAGGTTCACCGGTTGATTTTCGCCCAGATATTGCGTTGGGAAACAGAACAGGTCCGCGTCCCGCAACGCCTGCTGCTTTCTGGCGTCGGAGATAAAGCCGAGATATTCCACGGAGGCGGCATATTCCGGCGTTTGGATCAACCGGGCAAATTCCTGTTGTTCATCGGGGGTGACAAAAGTACCCGCGACAAACAATTTCATGCGGATTGGGGATTCGCGCGCAGCCAGGCCGCGGTTCACGGCGGCGATGCCTTCCATGGTGGCGAACAACCCTTTTTCGCGGGTGCAATGCGCCAGGTACAAGACCCGGACGGTTTGGGGAGCGTCGCCGGTCCTGGCCAACTCATAATCGCTGATCATTTCGCCGGCCAGCAATTTTTTGCGGGCGAGGAACCGGGCGCGGCGGCGCGGCAGGATGGTTTCCGCAAAATCGGGGCAGGGGTCGGGAATGCCGTTGTTGACCACGCAAATCTGGTTCGAGAGCAATTTTTTGGCGTCGGCCAGGTTGTACTTTGAGAGCACGATGCTCAAGGTCACCGGCTTGAAAAGCCGGTATGTGATCGCGCGGGACCGGATTTGGACGGAGGTTTCCAGCCACCTGGCCAGTCCCGCGGCGTGCCAGTGCAGGATAATCTTTTCAAAAAAGGGCCGGCACATGAACATCACCAGCCAATCCCGATACAGGGCCACGGTTTTGCCGGGGGCCGGGACATAGTAAAAAGTGGTCACTCCATAGCGGAAGCGGCACCAGATCGCCTGGAGGCAATAAAAGAAAACCAGCATCATTTTCCACGCATGAAATTCGCCGACGTCCTCGAGAGTTTTGGAAAAACGCGCGTTGACATGATAACATTGGATGCGGAAATCGACTCCGTAAACCTTCGCCAGGGCGCACTCACGTTTTTCCGCGCCTTTACGGCAGTCGCCGCCGAAACCATCGAGCATGAGTTTGACCATGTAACTTTGGCCGTGGTGCGGGGGCGGCGTATGGGCAAAGACGAGCAGTTTCATTATGATTTACGATTTACGATTTACGATTTACGATTTCAGAATTCAAGCGGCTCGTAAATCGCAAATCGCAAATGATTAAACGCGTCAACGTCCTGGGCGTGGGCATCAGCGTCCTGAACCTGCCCATTGCGCTGGAAGAGATTGCGGAGGCGATCCGCGCGCGCCGCAAAGGTTATATCTGCATCACCGGCGTTCACGGCGTCATGGAGGCCCAAAGCGACGAGGTGTTTCGCGCCATTTTAAACCGTGCCTTTCTCTGCACGCCGGACGGGATGCCGATGGTTTGGATGGGAAAAATCCATGGGCACTCCGAAATGCGCCGCGTCTATGGACCCGACCTGATGCTTGATGTTTGTGGCTGGGGTGAAAAGAACGGCTGCCGGCATTTCTTTTACGGTGGGGCGCCCGGCGTGGCCGACATGCTTGCCGGGAAATTGAAGGCGCGGTTCCCGAAAATGGAGGTGGCCGGCACATTTACCCCGCCGTTCCGCCCGCTGAATCCTGAAGAGGAAAAACAATTGGTCGAAACTGTCCGCGCGGCCCGGCCGGACATCCTATGGGTCGGTTTGAGCACCCCAAAACAGGAGAGGTTCATGGCGGAATTTCTGCCCAAACTTGAGGCCACGTTGATGATTGGCGTGGGCGCGGCCTTTGATTTTCACAGCGGGCGCGTCAAACAGGCGCCGCGATGGATGCAACGCAGCGGGTTGGAATGGGTCTACCGGCTGTGCCAGGAACCGGGGCGGCTGGCGAAGCGGTATTTTAGGAATAACCCGCTTTTTGTGCTTAAAGTTCTCGGCCAAATCACGGGGGTGAAGAAGTATTTGATGGAATAAAGGCCGGTTGCATTCGTTGTGAATGAAGCATGGGCTTTTTTATGAAGCAAACAATGTGGGCTGGCCACCGTCACCTGTGGGCTTCTTGGTTTTGCAAGCGATTTTAAGTCGCTTTAATAAATCATGTGGAGCGGTGAAAATAAATTCTCTTCCCAGGGTTTGTTTCTCAAGCAAATCATGCTCGGCGAGCTTTAATAAATCCGCCCGTGCTGTTGCATAAGCAATTCCATGCCAGGCACGATGTTCTGCGACTGTATAACGATTGCCAGGGTGCCTTAATGCATGTGCTAAAATCGCTTGCTGACGATGAGTCAGCCAATCAAGCGTCGCAATAAACCCACGACTTTCTTCAACTTCGCTGGTCTTTCGATTGATGTAAGCGTGGAGTTCTTTAACCGCCTTGCGCATTACTTCCGTTTGGTGAATTATGAAATAAGTAAGGTCATTTTCATCTGTTTCTGTATGCAGAAAGGCCATGCCATATTGAACTGGGGCTTTGATAATAATTTGAGAAATGGATATAAATTCACACAACCAAAACCCATTTCTGAGCATTGCCCAGTAAAATAAAGCACGGGCTGTGCGACCATTTCCATCTACAAACGGGTGATCATAAGCGAGCCAAAAATGCAATATAATTGCTCGCACGACTGGGTGAATAAAGAAATCAGGAGATTCATTGTTGGCAAAATCGCACATTGCCTTTAGCCGCTCTGGTAAATGTTCCGCTGGCGGCGGTACATGGAAAACATTGCCTTCATGGTCAGACACTTCAATCCGCTCGTCTGGTCTTCGCAACCGTCCGGCGGCGTCAGGTTTATCGAGTGCGTCACGGCCAAGCATGCTTTGAATTTCAATTACAAGCTCTGGAGATAAGGATGTTTCTCGCAATTCACAAATGCGTTGCATGGTTAGGTAATTATTGAGAATCATCCGCTCGCTTTTATCACGAGGCTTACGCCCGCTGCTCAACATCTGTTTTGCGACCTCGCGCGTTGTAACTGCTCCCTCAAGCTGGCTTGATGTGATGGATTCCTCGATAAGCGATCGAATTAAATAGCGATCTCGAGTTTGGGGATTTGTCACTGGCTCAAGGGTGCCAATCAGACCGCCAGCACCGCGATCAATGTAATGGAGTTGCTCCACCACAGAATCGGGGACACTGAATTTAAATGGCTTTCCTTGCTTATCTTTGAGGGGAATATTGCGAAGTCCAGACTGGCGATGAATTTTTACGGCAAGCCACCATTGTTCCGCAGAAATGCCCTCCGGAGGAGGGCGATGACGCAACTCATCCCAATGTAAATATACATTCTTCTTTGATGAAGAGTGTACTGCTAATGAGATGATTTTTGGAAAGTTCTCAATTTTTATTGCATCCGCCAATAATTCGTTAAAAGGTTTTGGTGATTGCGGAATCTTCATAAATTTAACGTTAAATTTTTAATTATCAATTTATTATCAATATCTATCAAATTGATAGTTCCGGCCAGTTTCCAAGTCAACTATCAAATTGATATTAAATGATAATGAATTGATAATGGTTGATTTGAGTTAGAACTGCCACTGTTTGAAGAGGAATATTAAAGTCATGCTTGTGAAAAAAATCACAAATTCACTTGATTCGATTTTCCGGCCAAGTTACGTTGAATTTGTTTCGATTCTGACAAATAACGACTATGCGAACGGAGAGCGAAATTGGCTACAATTCAAAGATTGAAGGTGACGTGGTGGTCACCACGGTTGACGCCGCGCTCAATTGGTTCCGTAAAAACTCCGTGTGGCCGATGCCCATGGGTCTGGCCTGCTGCGCGATCGAGTTGATGGCCGCGGGCGCCAGCCGTTTCGATATTTCGCGTTTTGGCTCGGAAGTGATGCGTTTTTCCCCCCGCCAGGCCGACTGCATGATTGTCGCCGGCACGGTCACATACAAGATGGCCCTTTCCGTAAAACGGATTTGGGACCAGATGCCGGAGCCGAAATGGTGCATCGCCATGGGGGCGTGCGCCTCGACCGGCGGCATGTATCGCAGTTACGCCGTTTTGCAGGGGGTGGACAATATCATTCCGGTGGACATTTACGTGAGCGGTTGCCCCCCGCGGCCTGAAGCCGTGCTGGATGCGCTGATGAAGTTGCAGAACAAGATCAGCAAGCAGCCGGTGCTGGAAAAGATGACGTTGACCAATTTAAAAAAGGAAGCGGCTTGATTTTCAACCACGCATGAACATGGGTGCGGGCGGATTTTTAACTTTTGACCGGTCTTTATCCACGTTCCTGCGTGGATTTAATTATTTAAAACTGTGACATCTTTGGAAGCAGCGCAGAAATTGAAAATGAGGTTCGGAGATCTCGTCTCCGAACCGGCGGAATTTCGCGGCGAAATTTCGGTGAAGATCGCCGATGCCGGGCAAATCGTCGAAGTCTGCACCTTTGCCAAGCAAGACCTCGATTTTTGTTACCTGGTGGACATTACGAGCATCGATAATTACGGCGATGACCCGCGCTGGACGATTGTTTACCATCTGCGCGGGCTGCGGAACGGTTGCGAAGTGCGGCTGAAAACCGAGGTGAGCGAAGAAGCATCAAAGCTCCCGAGTGTCCTAAGCGTTTGGGCCACAGCCAATTGGCACGAGCGCGAAATCTATGACATGATGGGGATCCAGTTCAGTGGACACCCGGATTTGCGCCGCATATTGATGTGGGAGGGCTATCCGTATTTTCCGTTGCGCAAGGATTTTCCGCTGGCGGGGAAGCCGAGCGAATTACCCGGAATCGCGTTCAGTAAACCCGCGCCGCTCGAAGGGGGTCCATTCGTGACCGTGGCGGGCGGCAATTCCGCGATGTCGCGCGAGCCGCGCATTCGCATACCCGAAACGGATTCCATCGAAACCATGGCCCGCCTCGAACGGCGAAAAGATATCCAGGAAGCCCATGGCCATCCAAAAGGCCCGGGACCGATTGAAAAGAAATAATGCCGACGCTCCAGGACATTGAAGTCAAAGATTCCGCCGCGCGCAGCGCGCAGGCGGCGGAGGCGTTTCAGGACGAGCGCATGGTACTGAACATGGGGCCGTCGCATCCGGCCACGCACGGCGTATTGCGCATCGTTCTCGAGTTGGACGGCGAAATCATCACCAAGGCCGATCCGGACGTGGGTTATCTGCATCGCGGCGACGAAAAGATCGCCGAGAACATGACGTACACGCAGTTCATTCCTTACACGGACCGATTGGATTATCTCGCGCCGCTGGCCAACAACGTGGCCTATGCCCTTGCGGTGGAGAAACTGCTTGGCATCCATGATAAATTGCCGCCGCGCTGCCAATACATCCGGGTGATGTGTACTGAATTGGCGCGGATTTCCTCACATTTGCTCGGTCTCGGCGCCTTCGCCATGGACATGGGGGCGGTCACGGTGTTTCTGCTGATTTTCACCGAGCGCGAAAAGATTTATGACCTCGCCGAGGCCGTCTCCGGCGCGCGGTTAACCACCAGTTATACGCGTGTGGGCGGCGTGATGCGCGATATTCCGCCGGACTGGCTTTCGCAATGCCAGAAATTCTGCGACGAATTCATTCCCGCGCTCAATGACATCGAGACCTTGCTCACGCGCAATCGCATCTGGGTGGACCGCATTCGCAATCTCGCCGTGATCAGCAAGTCCGACGCAATTGACTATGGCTTGAGCGGTCCGAACCTGCGCGGCAGCGGCATCGACTGGGATTTGCGGAAAAACCAGCCGTATCTGTGCTACCCGGACCTTGATTTCGACATTCCCGTCGGCTCGACGGGCGATTGTTACGACCGTTACCTGGTGCGCATGGAAGAAATGCGCCAGAGCACCCGCATCCTGCGGCAATGCATCAAAAAGATGCCCGGTGGGGCAGAGAACAAAACCCACGAACCCGTCAATGTGGACAATGGGAAGATCGTTTTGCCGCCGAAACAGGACGTGATGACGAAGATGGAGGATTTGATCCATCAATTCATGCTTGTGACCGAGGGGATGAATTGTCCGCCGGGCGAGATTTATTTCGGGCACGAAAATCCGAAGGGCGAACTGGGTTTTTACATCAACAGCAAAGGTGGCGGGGTGCCGTATCGCCTGAAGATCCGCGCGCCCAGCTTTGTGAATTTGAGCATCATCCCGAAACTTTTTCCGGGCGCGATGATCAGCGACACGGTCGCGATTCTTGGCTCGCTCGATTTCGTGATGGGAGAATGTGACCGATGAAAACTGTTGCGGAAATGACCGAACAGGAAAAAGCGCAAACGCGCGCGTGGATCAAGAATTGGCGGGAACTGGAGCCGATTCTCGAAAAAATGCAGCGCGATTCATTGCAGCACGTTGATACGGCACAGGCGATTGGTGCATTTGATTTGGCATATAAATCTGCGCGACTACATTGTCCGCGCCGCGAGACGTCCGGCTTGGTTGAACAGCAACGCTGGTTCAAGCGCGGCCATAAATGAAAGATTTGTTTGAAGTCGCCAAGTGTGTGCAACAATTTTTGGACGCGCGAAAGTGGCGCTCATGTGTGATCGGCGGAATTGCTGTCCAACGTTGGGGACGTCCGCGATTGACGCAGGACGTGGACGTGACTTTGCTGACCGGCATCGGCGGCGGCGAAGAAAAATACGTGGACGAAATTTTGCGGCACTTTAAGTCGCGAATTTCGGACGCGCGGGAATTTTCGTTGATGCGACGGGTCATGTTGCTCGTTGCGGAAGACGGAACGGAAATTGATTTGGCGCTCGGCGGGTTGCCGTTTGAAAACAATGCCGTCGAACGCGCGAGTGATTTTGAATTTTATCCGGGCATGACATTGCGGACGTGCTCGGCGGAAGATTTGATTGTGATGAAAGCATTTGCAGGACGCGAACTGGATTGGGGCGATGTGAAAGGAATCGTCGCCCGGCAAGGTCGCGCCTTGAACTGGCCGCTCATCCTTTCGGAATTGCAGCCGCTTTGTGAATTGAAAGAAGCGCCGGAAATTATCAGCCAGCTAAAACGATTGCGTGACGGTTGAAAAATTAATGAATTTGACGCACACAGAACCGATTCCGAATCCGCTGCAACATCAGCGCGATTTCGCCACCACGCCCGCGCTCGAAGCGGAAGTGAACGAATTGATTTCGCATTATCCGGAAAAACGCGCGGCGTCGCTCATGGTGTTGCACGCGATTCAAGACCAGTTCGGATGGATCTCGCAGGAAGCGGTCGAGTGGACGGCGAAGAAATTGGAATTGCAGCCCATCAACATTTACGAACTGACGACGTTCTATCCCATGCTGCGGCAACAGCCGATGGGCAAGTACCAGATCAAGGTCTGCCGCACGCTGAGCTGCGCCCTGGGCGGCGCGTATGAATTGCGCGAACATTTTTGCAAAAAATTCGGCCTGGATGCGCACGCGCATGGGCCGCAGACGACGAAGGACGGAAAGTTCACGGTCGAATTTGTCGAGTGCCTGGCGAGTTGCGGCACGCCGCCGGTGATGATGTGCAACGACGATTTTTACGAGAATGTTTCGCACGCCAAGGCGGACGAGATTGTGGGGAAATGCAAATGAAATGGCTGCCCGACATGGATTTGAACCATGACAAACAGATTCAGAGTCTGTTGTGCTACCGTTACACCATCGGGCAAAGACGGACAGCTAAGTTAAACAGTTTGAGAAATGAGTCAAGAATCGTTGGTTCAAGCGTAAGAACCGTTGAAGAGCTGAAGTGTTTAAGCGTTGAAGCGGGTTTGTTCACTCCCGCTTCATCGCTTCAACCTTTCAACGCATCACACAATTAAAAATGGCCCAGGAATACAAATTGATTTTGAAACACGCCGATGAACCGGGTTACACCCGGGACCTCGACTGCTATCTCCGCCACGGCGGCTATGACGCGTTGAAAAAAGCGCTCGTGATGAAACCCAAGGACCTGCCCGACGGCAAAAAGCTTTCGCCCCAGGAACAGATCCGCGAAGACGTGAAGGTTTCCGGCCTGCGCGGTCGCGGCGGCGCGGGATTTTCCTGCGGCCTCAAATGGAGCTTTGTGGATCGCAAGAGCGGCAAGCCGATTTACCTGGTCTGCAACGCCGACGAATCCGAGCCGGGCACTTTCAAAGACCGGCAGATCATGTACAAGGACCCGCACCAGTTGATCGAAGGCATGGTCATCTCCTGCTTTGCCAACGACGTACACCTCGCCTACATCTACATTCGCGGAGAAATGGTGGACGGCGCGAAGATCCTGAACGAAGCCTTGAAGGAAGCGCGCGCGAAGAATTTTCTCGGTAAAGACATTTTGGGCAGCGGTTACGACCTGGAAATGCACGTGCATCGCGGCGCGGGCGCTTATATTTGCGGCGAGGAAACCGGCCTGATCGAATCGCTCGAAGGAAAGCGGCCCTATCCCCGCATCAAGCCGCCGTATTTTCCGGCGATCCTCGGCCTCTGGATGTGCCCGACCATCGTCAATAATGTCGAGACGCTTTGCAACGTGAAGCACATCGTGGCCATGGGCGGCGCGGAATTCGCCAAGCTTGGCACACCGAACAACACCGGTACGCGAATCGTCAGCTTGAGCGGCCATGTCAAAAAGCCCGGCTATTTTGAGATTGAAGTCGGCAAGGCGACCATCGGCGAACTGATCAACGACCCGAAATTCGGCGGCGGCCTGCGCGACGGACGACAATTGAAGGCCGTCATCCCGGGCGGTTCGTCCGCCAAAGTTTTCAAGGCCGGCGAGAAATTCAAACTCAAGCGCAAGGGCGCCGACGGCCAGATGACCGAGCACGAAGTGGATATGCTCGACCTGCCTTATGATTTCGATTCGCTTATCGCGGCGGGTTCCATGAGCGGGTCCAGCGCCATCATCGTCATGGATGACAGCGTTGATATCGTCGGGGCGCTCGCGAACATCTCTGAATTTTACGCGCACGAGAGCTGCGGCCAATGTACGCCGTGCCGCGAAGGCGCGCTCTGGATGAACAAGGCGCTGCATCGCCTCACGCATGGCGAGGGCCGGGCGGCCGATGCGGATTATCTTGTGAAAATCGCCGACAATATCCCCGGCGGCCGCACCATTTGCGCGTTTGGCGAGGCCTGCTCCTGGCCGGTGCAAAGTTTTGTCGGGAAGTTCAAAGACGAATTTGTCGCCAAGGGCAAGGCGGACGAAGAACGCCGTGCCAAGGAACATATTGAGCCGGCCAAAGCCACGCCGTCTGAAAGGGAGGAGTTGGCTTCGGCGCACTGAAATATGTCATGCCAAAACTTTATGAATACCTTGGTTTGGTTGTGTTCTTTTACACAAATGAGCACCAGCCGATTCATGTGCATGGCGAATTCCAGAACCGTTATGCGAAAGCGGAAATTTTTTTGAAAGAAGGCAAAATTGTGCGGATTGTATTCTCGAACATTAGCGGCAAATCGCCGTTGCCCGGAAATAAAATGAAAGATTTTAGAGCATTGGTGAGAGCTAAAGCCGATGATATCGTACGGCGGTGGATTGAGTATTTTGTGTTTAAAAAACACAACAAGCCTGAAATCATCACGCGAAAATTGAAATGAAAGCGAAGACGACAAATTATTTGGAAATTGTCCAGGCCGAATACGTTTCCGGCTACAAAATTCGTTTGACGTTCAACGATGAGATGGTTCGCGTCATGGACTTCGAGCCATTTCTTCGAAGAGCCATGAACCCCGACATTACGAAATATCGGCAACTGCGGAATTTCAAAAAATTCCATTTGCACTACGGCGACTTAATGTGGGGCGATTTTGATATGATTTTTCCAATCATGGATTTGTATCGCGGAACGCTTTTCAAGGGAGAAGAGGATTCTCCAGCGTTTTATCAATTTAATGAAAAGGCATCGCCATTGTCCGCGGCGCGAAAAATCAAGCCTGGCGCAACTGTGTCTTACAAGAAACCAGCGAAGCGCAAAAAGAAATAAATGTCAACCGCAGCCCCAACTGAAATTAAGCCCGCGCCCGTGATTGAAAAAATCAAGGTGAAGGTGGACGGCCGTGAAATCGAAGTGCCCAAGACAACGGCGGACCCGATTTCCGGCAAGCAGATTCCGACCACGATGATCCAGGCCTGCGCGCAGACCAACGTGGAGGTGCCGCATTATTGTTATCATCCCAAATTGCCCGTCGTCGGCAATTGCCGCATGTGCCTCGTCGAGTTCGGCACCCCGGCCCTCGGCCCGGACCGCAAGCCGATCCTGAATCCCGACGGCACGTTCAAGATCGCCAAGTCACCGCGCCCGGCCATCGCCTGCGCCACGCCGATCTCGCCGGGCATGGAGATTTACACGAGCACACCCGGCGTCAAACAGATGCGGGAGGGCGTGCTGGAATTTCTTCTCATCAATCACCCGCTGGATTGCCCGATCTGCGACCAGGCCGGCGAATGCAAGCTGCAGGAATACTCGGTTGATTACGGCCAGAGCCACAGCCGTTTTGTGGAGCCAAAAGTCCACAAGCCCAAGGCGGTTGACCTCGGCCCGCGCATCGTCCTAGACGACGAACGCTGTATCCTGTGCACCCGTTGCATCCGCTTTACCCGTGACATCGCCGGTGATGACGCCCTCGGCATCGTCAATCGCGGCAGCTATAACACGCTCACGGCGTATCCCGGAAAAGTTTTTGACAACAATTATACGCTCAACACCGTGGACATCTGCCCGGTGGGCGCGTTGACCTCGAAAGATTTCCGGTTCCAGATGCGCGTCTGGTTTCTCAAGGAGACCAAGAGCGTCTGCACCAGTTGTGCGACGGGCTGCAATACCATCATCGGCTCGCGCGAAGGAAAGATTTATCGTTATGAGCCGCGCCAGAACGACGCCGTCAATTCGTGCTGGATGTGCGATTCCGGCCGGTTGAATTACAAATGGGTGGGCCGCGAAGACCGGTTGAAGGACGTGATGGTGCGCGGACAAAAATCGTCCTGGACCGCCGCGCTCAACGAGATCAGCAGCAAGCTTAGGGATGCGGAACAAGGTTCAGTGGCGATTGTGGCTTCAGCGCGGCAGACTAACGAAGAACTTTGGTTGTTGGGGAAGTTGAAGGCGAAGCTCGGCGCGGCCAGCGATTCGATCCCCCGCATGGGTGAAGGGGACAAATTGCTCGTCAGCCCCGATAAGAACCCGAATTCCAACGGCTCGCGGCTCACGGGAATATCGTCCAACAAGATGGGCGCGAATTTTACGCAGATCATCGCCGGGATATTCACCGGCAAGATTAAAACGCTCATCGTCTTCGGAGAAGACGTCACCAAACACGGGATAGTCGCGGGTTTGCTGGCCAAATTGGATCTGCTCGTTGTCAGCGATATTTTGCCGAACGCGACCACCCAGGCGGCGCATTACGTGTTGCCGGGTTGCGCCCACGCCGAGAAGCGGGGCACCTTCACCAATACCAAGGGCCGCGTCCAGAAATTCATGAAGGCCATCGAAGCGCCCGGCGATGCCCGTCCCGAATGGGAATTTTTGCATGATTTGGTCTATAACGTCACCGGGCAGAACGGCTTCCTGACGATTGAAGGTTTGTTCAACGAAATGGCCGCGGACGTTCCCGCGTTCAAAGGTTTGACGTGGGCCGGGCTCGGCGATACTGGAGCGACTGTAAATATTTAACGCAAAGACGCAGAGACGCATGAACAATTAACATGGATCTGAATTTTATCAGCAGATGGTATGATGGCCTGACGCCGACGGAGTTATTCGCTCTATGGTCGGTCGTCAAGATCGCCATCGTCATCGGCGCGGTGCAGACTTTCGCGGCTTATGCGGTGCTGGCCGAGCGTAAAATCTCCGCGTGGATCCAGGACCGCGTCGGCCCGAATCGCTGCGCGCCGCCGTTCATGAAATACGTTCCCGTGATTGGCCCGATGCTGATACGCGCGGGAATTTTTCAACCGCTGGCGGATGGATTGAAGTTCATGCTCAAGGAGGACTTCACGCCCGCGAATGTCCGCAAGGCATATTTCTGGCTCGCCCCCGCGGTTTCCATCATCCCGGCCACCATCGTCATCGCGGTGATACCGTTCGGCTCGTTCATCGGCCACCAAAAAATGGTCATCGCCGATTTGAACGTGGGCATTCTTTATACCTTTGGCATCGTCTCGCTGGGTGTTTATGGCATCGTGCTTGCGGGCTACGCCGCCAACTCAAAATATCCTTTTCTCGGCGGCATCCGTTCGAGCGCGCAGATGATTTCGTATGAGATCGCGATGGGAATGAGCGTCATCCCGATTTTTCTCATCGCCAGCACATTGAATTTGAGCCAGGTGGTCAATTGGCAATCGGCCCACGGCTGGCTGGTGATATACGCGCCGCTGTCATTCATCATTTTCCTGGTGGCGAGTTTTGCGGAAACCAACCGGACGCCCTTCGACCTGCCGGAAGCCGAGACGGAACTGGTTGGCGGCTATCATACCGAATACAGCTCGATGAAATTCGCGCTGTTTTTTCTCGCCGAATACTCCAATATGGTCGCGGCATCGGGCATGATGGTCACGCTTTTTTTCGGCGGCTGGACGCTGCCGTTGTGGGGACTGGACCAGCCGGCGCATTCCATCGGCATGGGCATTGCGCAGATCATCGTTTTCATCATCAAGATGGCGGTGCTGATGACATTTTTCATCTGGGTGCGCTGGATGTTCCCGCGATTCCGATACGACCAATTGATGGATTTGGGGTGGCGGCGGTTTGTGCCGCTGTCGCTGGCAAACATTTTAGTCACGGCCATCGTGCTGTGGGCTATCGCTTAATATGGCAATCACTGTAAATCGCAGACCATTGACGCTTTGGGAAAGACTTTATCTGCCGGCCTTCATCGGCGGATTCAAGGTCACGATCCGCCATGCCTGGGGGACGCTGTTCCAGGGCAAAAAGGTGACCATGGAATATCCCGAGCAGAAATGGACCGTGCCTGAAAATTATCGCGGGGCGCCCTATCTGGTGAAGGACCAGGAGGGCAACACGAAATGCGTTTCGTGCCAGCTCTGCGAGTTTGTCTGCCCGCCCAAGGCCATCAAGATTTATCCACCCGGTCCCGCGGGCCCGTCCGCTGACCGGCCGAATGCGGAAAAGATGCCCGAAGATTTCCAGATCAATTTTCTGCGCTGCATTTATTGCGGTCTTTGCCAGGAGGTATGCCCGGAGGAAGCCATCTTTCTTCTGAAAGATTATTCGATCACCGGGATGAACCGGGAGGAACTGGTTTACGACAAGGAAAAACTTCTCGCCCTCGGCGGCACACACGGCGGTATCCAGAAATGGCAGCACAAGCTTGAGGAAGCGAAGGAACAGGAAAGTTTTCCGGTGAAAGTTTAAGCCCTAAATGGATCTGACTGACATTTTGTTTTATGTCTTCGCAGCCTTCACGCTGGGCTGCGGGGTGCTCGTGATTGCCAATCCGTTGAGCCGCAATCCGGTGACGAGCGCGATGTTCCTGGTGCTGACCATCATCTCGATGGCGGGATTGTTCGTGCTGCTCCATGCATTTTTCCTGGCGGCGGTGCAGATTCTCGTTTATGCGGGCGCGGTGATCGTGCTCTTTCTTTTCGTCATCATGTTGCTTGACCTCAAGGAGGAAGCGCGCCGTAAAATCAAGATTTACGGCTTTGTCGCCGGGATCCTTTCCGTCGGAGCCATCCTTGCCATCTTTTTCAGAAATTTAGCCGCCACACCGCTCGAGGCCGGCACGGCCACCATCGAAGGCACCACGGAAGCGCTGGGGAAATCATTATTCACCGGCTATGTGTTGCCCTTTGAAGTGGTCTCGGTGCTGCTGTTAGTGGCGATGATCGGAGTGATATTGTTGAGCAGAAAAAATTTGGAATGATATGCACGTAGGACTTGAACAATATCTGGCCGTCAGTTTCCTGCTGTTCGCGCTGGGCATGCTGGGCGTGGTGATGCGCCGCAACCTGCTGGTGATTTACATGTCGCTCGAATTGATGCTGAACGCGGCGAACCTGGCCCTGGTGGCATTCTCGCGCTTCAACAACAAGCTCGACGGCCAGGTGCTGGTGTTTTTCATCATCACCGTCGCCGCGGCGGAGGTTTCCGTGGGCCTGGCGCTCATCGTCGCGTTATATCGCCGCCGCCAGTCGGCGCACGTCGAAGATTTGACGGGGATGAAGCTTTGAAGAATTGCTGAAATGAGCCTTGAGTATCAAACATTGGTCTGGTGGGTCTTGTTCCTGCCGCTGTTCGCCGCGGCGGCGATCACCCTGTTTACGCTGCACTCCCGGGCCATCAGCGCGTTTCTCTCGATCGGCGCCATCGTCACCGGCTTCATTTTCACGGTGATGTTCATCCACGCGAACGGTTTTCACGTGGATGTCGATACGTCGAAGGCCTGGCTTTCGATCGGGAGCCTGCAGATAGATTTCGGACTCAAGGTAGATGCCCTGAGCCTGATGATGCTGCTGATCGTCACCGGTGTGGGCGGGGCCATCCATATTTATTCCGTCGGATACATGCACGAGGACAGCGGATTCTCGCGTTTCTTCGCCTGTTTGAGCCTGTTCACCTTCTCGATGCTCGGCATCGTGCTGGCGAATAATTTCATCGAGATGTTTATTTTCTGGGAACTGGTCGGCGTGTCCAGCTATCTGCTCATCGGTTTCTGGTTTGAAAAGCCCAGCGCCGGAGATGCGGCTAAAAAGGCGTTCATTGTCAACCGCCTTGGCGACTTCGGGTTTCTGCTCGGAATCCTGATGGTTTGGGGAATTCTTGGAACGCTCAACTTTACCGCGTTGCACGATCAGTTGATCAGCAATTCCACCGCGCTCGGAGCCTCGGCGACGATAGCCGGGCTTCTGGTTTTCTGCGGCGCGGTGGGCAAATCCGCGCAATTTCCGCTGCACGTGTGGTTGCCGGACGCCATGGAAGGTCCCACGCCCGTTTCCGCCCTCATCCATGCCGCGACGATGGTTGCCGCCGGCGTGTACATGCTTTGCCGGATTTTCTTCCTGCTTAATCCGGATGCCCTCTCGGTCATCGCCTATATCGGCGGTTTCACCGCGTTGCTCGCGGCGCTGATCGCCGTGCAGCAGGACGATATCAAGCGCATCATCGCCTACTCGACGCTATCGCAGCTCGGTTACATGGTGATGGCCGTCGGCCTGGGGGGTCCCACCGCCGCGATGTTCCATTTGACGACGCACGCCTTTTTCAAAGCGCTGCTGTTCTTGAGCGCCGGCTCGGTCATCATCGCCCTGCATCACGAACAGAACATCTGGAAGATGGGCAATTTGAGACAAAAAATGCCGTTGACCTTCTATACGTTCCTCATCGGCGCGCTCGCGTTGTCCGGCCTGTGGCCGTTCAGCGGATTTTATTCCAAAGACTCGATTCTGGCCCAGGCCCTCGGGCAGCATAATTATCTCTTGTTTGCCGTGGGTGTGTTCGTCGCTGGGTTGACCACGTTTTATATCTTCCGGTTGTTCTTTGTCGTATTCCTCGGCAAGGAAAAATCCGAAACCGCTTCACACGCGCATGAATCGCCCGCGGTAATGACCTGGCCGCTGCTGGTGCTCGCCGTGTTCAGCGCCATTGGCGGCCTGATCGGCATCGATGGCCTCTATCACAGCATGTTCACCGGCGAAACAGGGGAATCCGCCGGCTTCGCAACCGTGCTGTTCGAGCCGTTCGCCCATTCGCCAGCCGCCGCTTCGCTCGGTATTCTCGCGGTGGCCATCGGCTTTTTTACCGCGCTGGCCCTTTACGCCAAAGCTGAGAAAGACCCGTTGCCGGAAAAACTCGGAATCCTGGCCGTGTGGATGAAAAACAAATTTTACTTCGACGAACTGTACGAGGGGACGTTTGTTCGCGCGCATGATTTTATCGCGGCGGTCATGGATTGGATTGATCGGTGGCTGCTCGAGGGATTTTGCATCGGGCTTATTCGCGGCGGCACGGACCTGACCGGACGCATGCTGCGGCTGGTGCAGACGGGCAATCTGCAGACCTATGCTTTTGTGTTCGTGCTCGGTGTGGCCTTAGTATTGTGGTTTGTTCTAAAATGAACATTATTTTTCAACGCAAAGACGCAAAGACGCAAAGACGCAAAGGGTTTCCTTTCTTTGCGTCTCCGCGCCTTTGCGCCTTTGCTTTTAAGAAAGGCGGATTGCGATGACGGAGAATGAAATTAAAGAAGCGAAATCGGACGAGCAATTGTTCAAAATGCTTTCTGCCGAATTGCAAAAATGCCTGCCTGAATCGGTGCAAAAAGATTTGAGCACTTTAGTTCAGGCTTTGCGTGGATTGCCGCGCGGCCTTCGGGCAATGGCAGCCATCTATAAACTTGATGTAAGCATGGCGATGGATGATTTGGGCTGGTATTTTTACAATTATCACAATTTGGACCTTTGTAATGAAACACAATCAGGGCTTCGTGAACTTGAGGCGAATGACGCGGCAGAATTTTTTGAAAAGGCCATGGCATTGATTCAGCCGCATTGGGATAAAATCGGGAAATTGACACCCGAAACTTTTACGGATTGGTATGAAAATTCTGGTTTGGAGGCGGTCTTTTCACCGCTCAATAAAAAAATGTGGAAAATATGCTCAAAGTCCAAAAGATTACGGTCTAATGGCTTATTGGGTGAGTTACGCGCGAAATCATCCTGAACAGGTTTTGGGCAAATAGATGAAAACTATTTTTCAACGCAAAGACGCAAAGACGCAGGTCGCAAAGATATTCCGTTCTTTGCGTCTCCGCGCCTTTGCGCCTTTGCGTTTAAGAAAGGTGGTTTGCAATGACCGAGAATGAAATTGCCAAAATCATCGTGGACGCCGCGATTGAAGTGCATCGCGAACTCGGCGGGCCGGGCTTGTTGGAAGACATTTACGAAGAAGCATTGTCGGAAGAATTGCGTTTGCGCGGACTCTTGGTGGAACGCCAGCTTCCGGTGCGAATCACGTACAAAGGCCGTGTTTTGAGCAAACCGCTCCGGCTTGACATGAAAGTTGAAAAACTGGTTTTGGTGGATAACAAAGCAGTAACCGATTGGAATCCGATTTTTGAGGCGCAGATGCAAACCTATTTGCGCCTGACGAAACTCAAACTTGGCTTGGTCATCAATTTTGGGGAAAGGCTGGTGAAAAATGGAATTCATCGTGTTGTAAATGGCCTGCCCGAAGATATTGATTTCAAACCGCAGCCATAGCGCAGGATTATAAACGAAGCTTTGAATTGAATTTATGAACAAACGTAAAAATGCCAAATCCCAAAGATGCCAGGTTTTTTTGTCTTTGCGTCTTTGCGTCTTTGCGTCTTTGCGTTAAAAAAGAAAATGTCCATTTTGACTTACATATTTGGCTGGCCGCTGTTGGCGGCGTTGGTGCTGGTTTTTGTGCCGCGCAATTATCGCGTCATCATCCGCGCCATCGCGGTCCTGGCCACCCTCATTTCCGCCATTCTCGCGGTGAAAATGTTTTGCGAGTTCGTGCCCGGTGCGAGCGGCTTTCAATTCGAGCAGCGAATCCCCTGGGTCGATTCTCTGGGCATCAGCTATCACGTGGGCGTGGACGGCTTGAACGTCGGCCTCATCCTGATGGGGGCAATCGTGATTTTTGCCGCGGCGTGTTGCTCGTGGGAGATCCAGACCCGCGAGAAGGAATTTTACATTCTGTTGCTGATCATGGGCGGGGGCATCCTGGGAGCATTCGCCTCGCTCGACATGTTTTTTTTCTATTTTCTGCATGAACTGGCGCTGATTCCCACGTTCATCATGATCGGTATCTGGGGGCGCGGCGAACGTAAGAACTACGCGACATTTCAGATCACCATTTACCTGAGCATCGGCGCGCTGCTCGCGCTCATCGGTTTGATCGCGCTTTATCTGCAATCCGGGGCGAACACCTTCGATATTCCCGCGATCATCGAACATGCCAAGACGAATCCATTGGCGGCCAACGTGCAGAACATCGTTTTCCCGTTGCTGCTGTTCGGGTTTGGCATATTGGTTTCGCTGTGGCCGTTCCATTCCTGGGCGCCGCTCGGTTATGGGTCCGCCCCGTCGCCGACCGCGATGATTCATGCCGGGGTTTTGAAAAAATTCGGCCTGTACGGATTGATCCGCATCGCCCTGCCGCTCATGCCGCAGGCCGCGCATAGCTGGATGGTATGCATCGCCTGGCTGTGCCTCGGCAACATCCTGTATGTTGGCTGGGTAGCCATGCGCCAGCGCGATTTGAACCTGCTGATCGGCAATTCCAGTGTGGCCCACATGGGCTTCATCTTCCTGGGAATCTTCAGCCTGAACGTCATTGGCATCACGGGCGCGGTGTTCATCATGGTCGCGCACGGGTTCCTTGCCGCGCTGACGTTTGCTTTGAGCGGCTACATCTATCAAAAGACGGGCACGCTCCAGATGAGCGAACTCGGCGGCCTCTGCCGCAAACTGCGGTTCATCGGCACGGCCCTGGTCATGGCGGCGCTCGCGGGATGCGGATTGCCCGGCTTTGCGAATTTCGTTGGCGAAGTGACCGTCTTTTTCGGCTCCTGGGCCGTTTTTCCCACGGTGACGGTTCTCGCCGTCTGGGGCGGCCTTGTCATCGGGGGTATTTATATGACGCGCGCCGTCCGAAAAGTGTTGCACGGGCCGCTGCCCGATAAATATTCAAATATCGGGGACGCGACGAACCCCTGGCGCAAGCTGCCGTATGCGTTGCTGCTGGCGAGCCTGTTTGTGTTCGGCTGTTATCCCAAGCTGCTGACGGACCAGATTGGGCCGGACGCCAGGAAGGTCGTGAACATGGTCAATGCGGGATACGCCTCCCCGGCTGACGCCGGCCATGCGGAGCCTTCAAACATTGTGATGAAAAACCCGAAATTCGAGGCCCGAAACTGATGAACACCTCCTTGATGTCTTTGGAAGTCTGGGTGATCGTCCTCGGCATCGTGCTGATGCTGGCGGATTTTTTCTTTGGCGTCACGCCGGAGCGGAAAAAATTCCTGGTCGCCATCGCCATCGCCGCGCTGGGAATCATGTTTGTGGAGCTATTGGGCAACGACGCCTCCACGGGTCTGGCGTTCAACGGCGCGTTCGTCGAGGACCCGATGGCCATCTTCTTCAAGCGATTTTTTGTGCTTGGGGCCATCCTCGTGCTGTTCCTGGCAATGGAATTTTCCGACAAGCTCGCGGGGATCGCGGAGTACTATTCGCTGATCATTTTCGCGCTGGCCGGGATGCTCTTCGCCGCGTCGTCCAACGATTTTGCGATGCTCTTCGTTTCCATCGAGCTGATCACCATCACCTTCTACGTCCTGGTCAGTTTCCAACGTTCCAAACTGCTGTCGCTGGAAGCCGGCATAAAATATTTGATCATCGGCGCATTGTCCTCCGCCTTCATGGTATTCGGCATCGCGCTGATTTGGGGCGTCACCGGCGCGATGAATTTCCCGGAACTGGCGCGGGTCTCGCCGCAATTCGTGGACAATAAGATTTTCCTGACCGGCGTCCTTTTTCTGCTCGCCGGGCTGGGCTTTAAGATTGCCGCGGTGCCATTCCAGATCTGGGCGCCGGACGTTTACCAGGGCGCGCCGACGCCAACGACCGCATTTCTCGCCGTGGGGTCCAAAGCGGCCGGGTTTGTCCTGGTGCTGCGCGTGTTATTCACGGCCATCCCGGCGGTGACAGCGCGCTGGACGGATTTTCTCATCGTCATCTCGGCCCTGACCATCCTTTACGGAAACTTGTGCGCGTTGCCGCAACGCAATCTGAAGCGGCTTCTTGGTTATTCGAGCATTTCGCACGCGGGCTATCTCCTGCTGGGAATCGCGGCCATCAGCGCCACCGGCCAATCGGCGGTGATGTATTATCTTGCGGGCTATCTCTTTACCGTCGTCGGCGCGTTCGTGGTCATCGCCCTGGTCATGCAGCATTTGGATAGCGAAGACATCTCCGGCCTGGCTGGATTGAACCAGCGCTCGCCACTCCTGGCCACGACGATGACCCTTTCCATGGCCTCGCTCGCCGGGGTTCCGCCACTGGCGGGATTTTTCGGAAAATTTCTGCTGCTCAAGGCCGTGATCCAGCAGGGTTTCGCCTCCTCGAACCATGGTTACTTTTGCCTGACCCTGGTGGCGCTGGCCGGCGTCGCGATTTCATTTTATTACTATTTTGGCGTTATTCGCGCGATTTATTGGAGCAAAGAGGCCCGCGACCTGACTCCCATCCCTCTCTCTGGCGTCGCGACATTTTTGGCCCTCTTGTGCATGGGCGGCATGCTGTGGATCGGCATTTTTCCGAATACGGTCCTTAATCTTGCCGATGCCGCCGCCAACGCGCTGAAATAAACGGAGCTTTCTCATCTCGGATTCGCTGGCGCTACGCACCAAAATGTCGATTGACATGTTTTAATGGCATATTAGGGTGTCATCTTATCGTGAATGGAAATCTAAAATGCTGGGTGCTGCTGCTCGGGTTCTGCCTGGGATTATCGACCGCCAGGGGAACGACCTTTTTAGTGCTCCAAAGCACCTATCTTGGTCACGGGTGGTTCCAATACCAAATGAATGTCCAGGACGACCCATTTTTCACTTATGCCAATATCAGTGATCTGGTGGTCAACTTCACAAATCAAATCGACCAGAGCGTGGACTCGACCGATTGGGTTTGCGAAACGACAAATGCTCCGTTATCCGATTGGTCATTTGATGGCGCGTCTCAGTCCCGCCCCTTCGACGTAACCTACCTCATGCAGAGTTCGAAGACTTCGTATTGTCTGGGCACGGTCACCAATTTTGATGGAGCATTGGTCATCTTTTCCCTGGAATTTAGCAGCTTTTATCCTGGCGAATCTACAGGTGCTTTCTCGCAAAATGTTGTCGGCTACGCCGCGATGCCTTGTTTAATTCCCTGTGACCCCGACCAGGCGGACGGTTCCCCGACCAATTTCGTTTATGATTTGAAATTGGTGCCGGATGTTGAAATTAATGGTTTGGTCCAGACCAATGGCAATATCTATGGTGTCGATTTCTCCTGGAATTCACCATCCACTTTTGTCTTTCAAGGCTCCACTGATTTGCTCAATTGGACGAATATTGCTTATATCTTTAGCACACCGCCGGAAACGACTTGGACCACGAATGACGCCCTGAATACGTACGGCCAGTTTTTCCGTGTGGCCCTGGTTGCTGACGGGTACAGCACCAACCTTCCCCCAATAAATTCCGCGCTTACCCTGATGCATCCGGATGAGAATTCTTTGAGTGCAACCCCATCTGCGATCACCGGGTGCCGATACTCCAAAAACACTGTCATCGTGAACCTCAGCGCCCAACCGGGCCAAAACTTACAAGTTCAGGCGCTCGACCGCACCGGCAAGAACTATCAATCACAGCAAGTAATCGCAAACGGCACTTCGGCTTCGGTAGAATTTTCCACCGATGGACTGCCTAACCCGGTTTACTTTCAAGCCGTCTTGCTTCCGTAGATTCCTCTTATTTCCCAAAATCAAACTGAAGCAAGGTCAATCCAGGCCCTTGATGTTCTCCATCGGCAAATTGCGTTTGGCCCACGTGCCACCCGGGGGCGTCCCACGGCCTTGAACTGATATTTCCGTACCATTGGATTTGCGTTTGGCTTTTCTGTGGCGCGGGTGTGAACCAATAAAACCTTTTCCTGGTCATGGTGGTACTCGCCGACGGCGAGGACGCAAGAGTTTGGTCTGTCGGTTGAACTGTTGCCAGTGACGGCTGTTGTGTGTTGAACAGCGGAGGCATGTTTGTGGTTGCAGGCGTTGATGAGGCTTGTGGCCCCGCTAAGACTTGAAATGCCATTCCTCCTGCTACACACGCGGCCATCAGCAATTTTTTGCGCATTTTCATGAATCAACATCGGCCCGCGGCGGAAATAGTCAATAGGGTGGAAACCCGCCAGCAAGGCTGAATGACTAATAACGAAACCATAATGACTAATGAATTTCCAATGACGAATTCCGAAGGTGGAAAATTAAATCATTTGTGCTTCGTCATTCTTTAGTCATTAGGATTTAGAAATTAGTCATTTTCGAGACATGACGGCTACAGAATTTTTAACCCCTTCTTCTAAATCACCCGCATTTGCACCGCATCCACGATCTCGGTGCCCACGGAGATCGCGCCGATGATGACCACGGTGTTTCCCTGCTTCAGAAGTCCTTGCTCCTTGAAATTTTTCAGCGTGTTTTCGATGGTATTTTGAGGATCGATAAAATCGAATTCGGTCACAAACGGGGTGACTCCCCAATTCACCGTGAGCTGGTTCGCATAGACTTCGCTGTCGCACAACGCGTAAATCGGCGAATAGCGCGGCCGCATCCATGCCGTGTAAATAGCCATGTGCCCGTGCCGCGTGAACACCAGGATGGCCGCGGCTTTCAATTCATTGGCCATCACCACCGCGCTCTTGACCAGTTTTTCCCGCGCCGAAGTCAATTCGGCCGAATCATGGAACTGCGCGCTGCCGCTGCGCTCGATGCGGCAGGCGATGCGGTCAAAAACCTCGATGCATTTCAACGGATATTTGCCCACCGTCGTCTCGCCGCTCAGCATGATGGCGTCCGCCTCTTCGTACACCGCATTGGCCACGTCAGTCACTTCCGCGCGGGTGGGCATCGGCGATTCGATCATGCTTTCGAGCATGTGGGTGGCCACGATGACCGGCTTGCCGTGCCGCAGGCAGGTCTTTACGATGCGGCGCTGCACGATGGGCAGTTCTTCGTAGGGGATTTCGATCCCCAGGTCACCGCGCGCGACCATCACTCCATCGGTTTCCTTCACGATGGATTCGAGGTTGATCAACGCCTGCTGGTCCTCGATTTTGGCGATGACAAACGGCGGCGGCTTGTCCTTGTCGAACAATTCGCGCAACTGCATCAGGTCGCGGGCTTCGCGGACGAAGGAAAGCGCGATGAAATCCACATTCAATTCCAACCCCAGCATCACATCCTTGATGTCTTTGGCGGTCAGCGCGGGCAGGCTGACCTTCACGCCGGGCAGATTGATGTGGCGGCGGCTGCCGAGCGTGCCTTCGGTCAGCACTTCGCATTCAACCTTGTTGCCGTTCTTGGCCAGCACTTTCATCTCGATGGCGCCGTTGTCGATCAACACGACGTCGCCCACGTTGATGTCGTTCACAAAGTTGGCGTAATTGACGTCCACGGAATGCTCTTCCTCCGGCTGTTCGCCGCGCACGGTGAGGACAAATTTCTGGCCGGGCAGCAGGTTGAGAGGGGAGCCGATGTCGCCGGTGCGGATGGCCGGCCCTTGGGTGTCCATCATGATGCCGATGTGTTTTTTGCGGGAGGCGGAGGCGCCGCGGATATCGGCGGCCACGCGGCGCACCCAATCGTGCGGCGCGTGGGACATATTGAGACGGAAGATATTCACGCCGGCGTCGATGAGTTTGCCGATCATGGCTGCGGAATCCGTTGCCGGGCCGAGCGTCGAAATGATTTTGGTTTTGCGAACGTTACCCCGTTGCATGGGGGAGAGGATAGCGTCACACCCTGCGATTAAAAGATTTTTAATGCGGCGAGCGCGGGAGACAGAATAAACTTGTCAACCGGCTGCAATGGGCGTAGAGCTATGATGTTCGTTTTAAGGTTTAGGAGTTTATGAAGAATTTCATCGCCGGAATCATTTTCGCCGCCGCATTCTTACTGGTCGTGCCGGCCAGCCGCGCTGACGGCACCAATTCCATCGCCCCGGCCGCCACGCCGACGCCTTACCCGCTGGATCATTGTGTGGTGTCGGGCGACAAGTTTGACGGCAGCATGGGAAAGCCCATCGAGTTTGTTTATCAGGACAAGGCCAAAGGGATCAACCAGGAGATCAAGTTCTGCTGCCCGATGTGCAAACCGGAATTTCTAAAAGATCCCGACAAGTACATGGCGGTCATACAGAAGGCCGAGGCGGGCCAATCAACGAATTCATCGGCGACAAAATGACCTTGTTCTCCGCAACCTGCCTGACGGTGGCCAATTCTGGCTTGCCAGTTGGGAAAATTGAGCGATAATTCTGGTTTTATGGCAGACGCTGCAAATAAATATCCCGAAAATGTCCCGGGCAAATACTACGTGGACAACCAGTGCATAGACTGCGATTTGTGCCGCGAAACCGCGCCGGATAATTTCAAGCGCAACGATGACGGGGGTTATTCGTTTGTTTACAAACAACCGACCTCGCCCGAAGAAGAAGCGCGCTGCAAAGAAGCCAAGGAGGGCTGCCCGGTGGAAGCCATCGGCGATAACGGGGCGTAGAGTTCCGCGGAAGTTTTTTGCACTAACCCGCGGCTGGATGCATTGACTCGATGGGCAAGATGACCCGGATGGTCGCCGGTTGCCCGGCCTGCGGGGGAAGGATTTCCAGCCTGCCGTGATGGGTCTCGATGATTTTCTGGCTGATGGTCAGCCCCAGGCCCAGCCCGACATTGCGGGTGGTGAAAAACGGCGAGGGCACTTTGTCCACCGCTTCCGCCGTGAAGCCCGAGCCGTTGTCCGAAATTTCGATCTCGATGCTTTGCGTTTTGTCCTTGTCCGAAGTGGTATGCCATCGGACGCCGATCACCGGGGTCTTGGGATTGGCCTGGAGCGCGTTCAGCATGATTTCCGCGAGGGCATGTTTCAGCGCCGGACGGTCGCCGGTGATGATGGTCGGTTTGCCGTTATTTTCGAATTTCAGTTGAGCGCCCTCGGAAGGATGGTGTTTGCGCGCCTCCTGGTAGGCCTCTTCCACCAGGCTCTCGACCGCAAACGCCTCCTGTTCAAAGCGCCCGTCGCGCGCCAGAAAACGCATTTGGTTGAGCAACCGCGTCACCCGCTTCACGCCATCGAACATGGCGCGGTCGAGCGATTCGCGGAATTCCCGGTCTTTGAATTTTTCGGCCAGCAACTGCTGGTGCGTGGAAAGTGGCACCATGGCATTGCCGATTTCGTGCGCCAGCCGGTCGGCCATGCTTTTGATCAGGCGCAGATTCGCCGCTTCCACTTCCAACTGCTGCAACTGCTCGGATTGCGTCAAATCATCCGCCGTCAACAACGCCGACACCGGGACCGCCGAATTGCCGCGCTGGAAGGGGACCACGCTCACGCTGTAGATGGTGCCGGGGGAATTTTCCGGTTCGTAACGGAACGGCCCAATCGCCGCGCCGGTCTTGAGCACCTGGTAAATTTTTGCGCCCAGCGTTTGCGGGATGTCGCTGAATTCCAATCCGCCGGTGCGTTCATTCTTGCGGCCGAAATGCCGGCGCGCCGCCTTGTTGGCGTGCAACACCTTGAGGTCGCGGCCGACCACGATGCACGCGCTGCTCAGCTCGCGCAACACGTCCGCCATCATCGCATGGTTTCCGGCCAATTGATCGTGCAGCCAGATATTGCGCAATGCCAGGCCCACCTGCTCGAGCAGGTGGAAAATCAATTCCAATTCCGCGTTCACCAGCGGCTCGCCCGTCACCCGCCCGTCAAAGACCGCCACGCCGCAAATGCTTTCGCGGTCGGGGATGGGCACCGCGATCTGCGCGCTCAACAGTTCAAATTCTTTTTGCACCTCGGCATCCGCCCGCGCTTCGTCGCTGTCGCGCCGCAAAATCCGTCCCAGCTTGGACAATTGGTCGCCGATGCCCGAATCCAGGGACAATTCGAAATGCTCGAGCAAACCGGTGGAGAGGCCGATGGCCGCCGCCGAGCGCAACCGCCGGCTGTCCTCCGGCGACAATACTTCCGTGAGCGGTCCGGCGGGCCGGTTCAAAAAGATGGCCGCGCGGTTGATGCTTAAGATCTCGCGCAGGAAATGCAAAAATTGTTTCAGCATCCCTTCGGCATCGAGCGAATGCGTCAGGATGGATGAGAAGTCCCGCAGCATGTCGAGCGTTTGTGATTCGGTGACGGTGCGGGCAGGGGCTTCCACGGCGGGCTGGCGAAAAAGCGAGGTTTGGGCGGGAGCGGGGAGTGGCGCCAGTGGCGCCTGACGCTGGGCCGGTTCAGCCCATAAACGCTCCAGCAAAGAATTCAACAGCCGTCCGCGGACCGGCTTGGTCAGGACGTGGGTGACGCCGTTCAAAAAAGCCTCTTCCTCCCATTCGGACTGGCTGAAGGCGGTGTAAGCGATGATCGGGACCTTGGCGGCCCGGCGGCGAAGGCGCTCAATCACCCATACGCCCTCGACACCCATTAGATCAATGTCCAGGATGCAAACCGTCGCCAGCCCGTGAGTCAGCAAGGGTTCCGCCTCCTCCACCCCGAGGCGCTGGACGACACGATATTGCTCCGGATTCACGCTGGACCGAATGGTGTCGGCGAAATCTGGATGAGTGGATAGGACTAATATCGTTTTCATCAAACGTTCCGTAGCTTGCGCCGTACCAATCATTTCACATCCAATGCCTAATGGTCAATGTAAAGTATGTGAAATCTCGCCGCCATTGCTGTCCCAAAATGTCACAATGTCACGAAGGTGTAACACTTTCGCCTGCCAAACCTTGTCACCAATTTGCAGGGCTTCTTTTTTGGTGGACAAGGCGCCTAAACCTTCGTATTAGAAGGAGGAAATTGGGCAATGACACCCGAAAGCTACAAAAAATTTATTACGTTTGGCCGGTCCAACTGGTTAAACGTCCATTTTCATTGGGCTTTATGCTCAATCCAACAGGCAAAAATCGTGCCAATCAATGCTCGACATTTTGTATGATATTATAGATAATCACCTTATCAGACAGAAAATATACCTTATTTATGACTCTGACCAAACGTGACCTTGTTATCCGCATCAGCGGCGAAAACAGCTTGAGCCAGCAGCATGTTTTCGAAGTCATCCAAAAAACCCTCGATTATATCTCCGATGCCCTGGCCAGCGGCGATAAAGTCGAGCTTCGCAACTTCGGCGTTTTCGAAGTCAAAGTCCGCAAAGCGCGCGTCGGACGCAACCCGAACAAGCCTGAGACCGACGTGCCCATTCCCGCGCGGGCCATGGTTAAATTCAAGGCTGGCAAAGAAATGCGCGCCCAGGTTTTGAAATTGCCCGCCCGGGCCGCCTGATCCCGCGCCGGGAATCCCGCCCGGAAATTTAGCGCCGATTGATTCCGCTTTATTGCGCTGCCGCAATCCTCTAGTTTTTACGCATGGAACGACTGCCCGGTTTTCGCGATTTCTATCCCGAACCCATCCCGCACACGGATGTTTGGAGCGCTGACGCGCGCCAATTCATTTTTGAAAAATGGCGGATGGCCGCCCGGCGCTATAATTTCCGCGAATACGACGGTCCTCCGCTCGAACCCCTCGAGCTTTTCACCACCAAGAGCGGCGATGAGATTGTCAGCCAGCTTTACAATTTCACCGACAAGGGGGATCGCGCCATCGCCTTGCGGCCGGAAATGACCCCGACCCTTGCCCGGATGATCGCCGCGCACGAGCGCAATTACAAAAAGCCCGTCAAATGGTTCGCCATCCCGCAATTGTTCCGCTACGAACGCCAGCAAAAGGGCCGCCTGCGCGAGCATTTCCAGTTCAACGCCGACATCATCGGCGAGACCGACCCCGCGGCGGACGCCGAGCTGATTGCCCTGCTCATCGATACCCTCCGCGCCTTCGGCCTCACGGAACAGGATTTCGTCATCCGCTTGAGCAGCCGCAACGCCTGGCATGATTTTTATAAAAAGGGGAAACAGCAAACGGAGAACGGCCACGAATACCAGTTTTTCCAGGTCATCGACAAGCTCGAGCGCACCGAGCCGGAGGAATCGGAAAAAAAATTGGCCGCGCTGGGATTTTCCCTGGCCCAGGTACACCAGTTCATCGAAGCGGGCGAGCCTACCGCCGAACTCGAGAGCATCCTCCGGAACCTCGCCGCGCGCGGCCTGCGCGGATTTGCCAAAGTGGACTACAAAGTCGTCCGCGGCCTGGCTTATTATACGGGCGTGGTGTTCGAAGCGTTTGATGCCACGGGCGAGTTCCGCGCCATCGCCGGCGGCGGCCGCTACGATAACCTGGTCAAACTCATCAGCGGCGGCAAAGTGGAACTGCCCGCGCTTGGCTTTGGCATGGGCGACGTCGTGCTCCTTGAATTGCTCAAGGAACGCAAGTTGTTGCCCGCCTTCGATTCGCGCACGGACGTGTTCGTCATCGTCGAAGACGAAGCATTGCGCCCCCAATCGCTGCAGCTCGTCCAGGATTTGCGCTCGACGGGCTATGCCGTCGAATTTGCCCTCACCCCGGCGAAACCGGATAAACAGTTCAAGCGCGCCCAGGAATTGAAGGCCGCCTTCACCGCCCGGCTCGAGAACGACGCCTACGTCCGCATCCGCAATCTAAAGACGCGCGCCGAAGTCGTCGCCGGCGTCGCCGACGCCAAAAATCATCTGAGATAGGTTTAACCGGGTGCTTGCTATGGACTTGGTGCCTTATTAAAGGGTATAAATGGCTTTATAGCCGCTATCTCTTGAAATGACTAATTTCTAAGCCCTAATGACTAAAGAATGACGAAGCCCAAATGATAAAATTTCCCACACCTTCGAAATTCGTCATTGGGAATTCCTTAGTCATTATGGTTTAGTCATTAGTCATTCCGGCCTGGTCAAAACACTTCCAATTCTCGCGGCCCGTTTCCATGAACCTGCCCTAACCCTTATCAGCCTTACCGGCCATATGTCGATGGACAAAGAAATAATAAAGCCCGCCGAGGACCAACGCGGTGCCGCCCACCAACGCCATGACCTTGTGCATTTCGCCCTTGGTTACTTCCGCCCCAACCGTCACGCCGATCCAGCACAACACCGAGCACCAGATCCCCGCGCCGATGATGGTGAAGATGGAAAATTTCAGGTAATCAAATTTCGCGATGCCCGCGGGAATGCCGACCAATTGACGCGCCCCCGGCAACAGCCGCGCGATGAACACCCCCGCCGCCCCGTAATGGGCCGACCAGTTTTCCGCCTTGCGGATCTTGTCCGGCGTGATCAGGATGAAGCTCCCGTATTTGATCAGCAAAGGGCGCCCGGCCAGCCGCGACACCCAATAGACCAGAGTCGCCCCCAACCATGATCCGATGGCCCCGGCGATGACGATGGCCGGCAGGCTCACCTGGATTTTTCCCGTGTGCGACCAACTCGCGGCGAGGGGGATGATGCTCTCGCTGGGCAGCGGCAGCACCGAGCTTTCCGCCGTCATCAGCAGGCCGACCACCCAAAACCCGCCGGTTTGGAGCGCGTGCTGGTACCAATCGAGAACGATTTGAAACAGGTGTCTCATTCGGAATAAAAATGAGCCAGCTAATTACGCGAATTGTTGCCGGATGGAAAGAAACAAATTTGTTTCAGTTTTGCTTTCCTAAATTCGCGTAATACTTCTGGACCTCTTCCGGCGTCGCCGGTTGCGGCCAGACCCAGTCCAGCGCAATATTGCTTTCCCAATATAAATTCGAAGACTTCACACCCGGTTGCAATGAAGGACTGCCGCCATCGTCCTTACCGTTTTCCCCGACGGAATAAAGCAAATAAGACCCATCCATATTCAATCGATAACCCAACGACTGGCCATCAACTGGATCGAGCGGAACTTCCGGTAAAAATTCCGGAACGAGCCTGTCTAAACCTGTCGGATAACTTCCGTTTTTGAGATGATAACGTTTCAGCGCGATGGCCGTCATCGTCACTTGTTTTGCGGCATCCGCGTACATCATTTTCCGGGTGAACGCACCCAAACTAACAATGGATTGCGAAAGCAGCGCATGAAAATTCAACTTCTGATTAAATGCGAAAGTATCACCGTCGATTTTAGAAATCCCCAATTCGTCCAACTTTTTATTTTGAATTTCCAGCACATCGTGGAGAGCGGCATTGGTTTGTGCGTCCGTTACCGCATTGATTATGGCGTCGTACCCCTTGAGAGAACGCAATTCGTCTGTATAGGACCACCAATATCGCCAGATAAACACCTTGGTTTTGATTTTCATTTGACCCCAAATACTTTCCTCTCCACTGTCTAAACCCTCTAATTTGCGCGCGTTTGCCTCTCTATCCAGATAAGATCGCATCCCGGCATTCCTCTGCTGGGCCAGGCTTATTTGCCCTATTGTACGTTCCATTAACAGCGCATTTTCTTCGCTGCCAATAAAATCAAATTTTGCCCAATCCTGCTGTAATTCCGCCAGTTGGTCATCAGTGACGTTTGTCGATTGCAAAATCTCCCAGGTAGCTGTTGAACCCATTTGGGCGATGGCCATGCGCACAAGTTCGGAAATGACCATGCGATCATGTTGCGTGGCATTTGCCAGTAATAACATAGAATGGGTCGCTTTCACTGCGGACGCCGTATCGCCTTGGTGCAAATCAAAAATCGTGGATGCTGACAAAAGCTGGGCGGCCCGTTTTAAGGAAGACAGATCGGAGAATCGAATGTTTGCAAAACCACCTGCGTAATTGAGGTTAAAATCGAGTTCCGGATGGCTGGTGATTTGTTGCAAAGAATCCAAGGCATCATTTTCTTTATCCAGCGCCGCCTGAATATCTTCCCAGGAATTCGTCCCGTCCGTGTTGCGTATGTCCGGTTGTTCCCAACCGATCATCGCTTTCCCCGGCGCAACCATGCGCATTGTCGGCGGCGGGTTATTCGCTAAAATCTGGCAGTCCCTGTTGTTTAGATTTTTCTCGATAATAGAAACCGCTTTCAGAAATGAAGGCGCATCATTTTGTTCCGGTGGCACTGGCGGCGGAATCACTTGCGCCAAATCCAACAATTCGCCCTTGGCTTTCAGTTCGGCGATATAATCATTCACCTCCGCGCGCAGTTGGTAGTGATGAATGACAGGAATAAGTAGCACCGCGAGAAACACGGTTCCAATGCCGATGATGATTTTAGCCCGCCGTTTCATGCCGGATCAAAGCAACCCTACCACGAGTCTGTCCCTAACTGAATTACAAAATCACTCCCGATTTATAACTCATTCCTCAAACAAGGCATGGGCGAATTGTTTGGGGTCGAACGGCTGCAGGTCGTCCGGTTGCTCGCCGAGGCCGATGAATTTGATCGGCAATCCCAGTTCCTTTTGGATGGCAACGACCATGCCGCCTTTGCTGGTGCCGTCCAGTTTGGTGACCACGAGGCCGGTGAGGTGGACGGCCTTATGGAATTCGCGCGTCTGGTTCAGGGCGTTCATGCCGGTGGTGGCGTCGAGCACGAGCAGGACTTCGTGCGGCGCGCCCGGTAATTGTTTGCCGATGACGCGATGGAGTTTTTGCAGTTCCTGCATCAGGTTATGCTTCGTGTGCAGGCGGCCGGCGGTATCAATGAAAAGGTAATTTGCCTTGCGCGCCTGGGCGGCGGTCACGGCGTCGTGCGCCACGGCGGCGGCATCCGCCCCGTAAGCGCCGGCGATGACTTCGACTTTCAACCTCTGCCCCCACAATTTGATCTGCTCGATTGCCGCCGCGCGGAAGGTGTCGCAGGCGGCCAGCAGGGCGGTCTTCTTTTGGGATCGGACATAATGGGCGAGCTTGGCGCTCGTGGTCGTCTTGCCGGTCCCGTTCACGCCAACGACGGAAACGACACAGAGACCGCCGGGCACTTCGAGCAGTCCGGGTTTCGCCGTGGAAAGACTCTTTTCGATCTCCGCCCGCGCGACGGCAAAAACGTCCAGACCGGCGCCGCCCTGGGTTTCATAACCTTTTTTGACGGCGTCCATGATTTGCGCGGTCATGGCCATGCCGAGGTCCGCGGCGATGAGCGCGGCTTCGAGATCTTCGATCGATTCGGCATCCAGCTTGGGCGAGCGGGAGACGATGCGTTTGATCTCGTGGGCGAGTTTGGCCTGTGTTTTAGCGAGGCCGGCCTTGAATTTTTGGAATAAATTCATCTGGTGTTGTGAGATTCAGGCGGCACAGACAATCGAAAGGTCCGTTTCCCCTCACCCTCAATCCCTCTCCCCTGGGGAGAGGGAAGGGCTGGCGGACGGTTTTTGAAATTGTGGTTGGTTAAGTGGCATCGTATGTTGCCTCCATGCTGATTTTTTAAGGCGTATTCAGTTTTTCAGCTCCACGTTTTTCCGCATCGCGAGCTTCTCTTTCATTTTTTCCACGTGCGAATAGGGCAATTTGACGGTGCCGATGAGCGGCTTGTTTTTGCTGAAACCATGGCAATCGCTGCCGCCGGTGATGAGCAGATGGTGTTTATCGGCGATTTCCAGGTAACGCTCGGCCATCGCGGTCGAATGTTTCGTGTGAAAACATTCGATGCCGTCGAGGCCGATCTCGACCAGGGCGGGGATGATTTCATCCGTGCGATTGAGGCCCGGATGCGCCATCACGGCCAGTCCGCCGGCCTGATGGATCAATTCGATGGCATCGAGCGCGGAAATCTTTGATTTTGGGACCCAGGCGGGACGGCCTTTTCTAAGGAAACGATCGAAGGCTTCATCGAGATTTCTGATCAGGCCCGCCTTGATCATGGCGCGGGCCACGTGCGGGCGGCCCGGCGACTTGCAATTGGCCAGCGCAAAGACCGATTCAGCCTGGAGGGGAATTCCCAGTTCGTTGATGCGCGCGACCATCTGGTGGATGCGGTCTTGCCGGCCCAGTTGGAACCGCGCTATTTCGGTCAGCAATTTTTCGTTGTGGGTGTCCAGAAAGTAACCGAGCACGTGCAACTCCGTATCGTCATGCTCGGCGGTCAATTCCGTGGCCGGGATGAATTCCATGTTTACCGCCGCCGCGGCGCTCGCGGCCCGCGCGCACCCCTCCACGGAATCGTGGTCGGTCAAGGCGATGCAGGACAGGCCGGTCTGCTGCGCGTGCAAAACCAATTCTTCCGGCGTAAATGTCCCGTCGGAGAAATTTGTATGAAGATGCAGGTCGGCAATTTTCATTTTATTTCCTTGGCCGGGCGCGGGATTTCATGGCGGATCTTATCCAGAATTCCGTTCACAAATTTGCCGCTGTCCTGGGTGGAAAATTTTTTGGCGATGTCCACCGCCTCATTGATGCTGACCACCGGGGGGATGTCCTGGCGATAAAGCATTTCGTAAATGGCCAGGCGCATGATGTTGCGGTCAACGGCGGCGATGCGATGGAATTCCCAATTTTTCGCATGGCTTTTGATTTTCTCATCAATCGCGTCCCGGTGCAGGAGCGCGCCGCGGATCAACGGGTCGGCGAAGAGGCGGGACTCGGCTTCTTCGGCGGTGGGCGGGGGAAGCTCGACCTGTTGCCCCCAATGCGCCGCGCCCTTTTCATCGGCGATGGCGGCCGCGCGCTGTCCGGACCAGAATTCATCCAGCGCCCGGCCCAAATCCTCCGGCGGATTCAGATCGTGCTGGAACAAAAATTGCACGGCGCGTTCGCGCGCTTCACGACGTTTTCCCATATCCCATACCATCATGCCGCAGAAAACCGTTTTCGGGAAATGAAAAATTGCGTCGCGCCGTTTCCCCGGTAAAATTCCGGCATGAGGATAGTCAACAAACTCCTGCATACGCGCTACCGGGTGGACGACCTGGATCGCACCGTGAAATTCTACCGTGAAGTGCTGGGGCTTAAGGAGAGCAAGCGGCACCGGTCTCCGCGCGGCTCCGAGCTGGTGTTTCTGGAGGTGCCCGGCAGTGAAGCTCAGATTGAGATCACCTGTTATCCGGGCGGCGGCCCGGTGCAGGTGCAGCCCGACCTGACCCATCTGGCGTTTGAGGTGGAAAGCCTGGAGGAATTTGCGAAGCATCTGGCAGGATTGGGCATGAAATTTTCCGACGGCCCCACCACCAGTTCGGCCGGGACCCGGTTTGCTTTTATTGACGCCCCCGAGGGGTATGAGATTGAATTGATCCAACGGCGCGGGACTTACTGAAAATTTGAAATTTATGAGCGTACTAATCGTCGGTTCCACAGCGCTGGACTCAATCAAAACCCCGAAGAAGGAGAATCCGCGATTGCTGGGCGGCTCGGCCAGCCATGCGGCCGTCGCCGCGAGTTTTTTTTCGCCCGTGAAATTGGTCGGGGTGGTCGGCGATGATTTTCCAAGGAAATATCTCGAGCTTTACCGGCGGCATAAGATTGACCTGAGCGGATTGCAAATCGTTCCGGGGAAGACGTTCCACTGGTCCGGCGAATACGAGTTGAACATGAACAACCGCCGGACCTTGCTGACGGAACTCGGGGTCTTCGAAAAATTCACCCCACATTTGCCTGACAGCCATAAAGCCACGCACTTTGTCCTTCTGGCGAACATCGCCCCGGCCCTGCAGCTCCATGTACTGGACCAGATGTCGCGGCCAAAATTTGTCATCGCCGACACGATGGATCTCTGGCTGAACATCGCGCTGGAAGACCTGCTGAAATTGCTTCCCCGCGTCGATTGTTTTGTGCTGAACGACAGCGAAGCGCACCAGCTTACCAAAGCGGAAAATGTTTTTATCGCGCTTAAGAAGATCCATAAGCTCGGCCCGAAATACGTCATCATCAAAAAAGGCTCGCACGGTTCGATTTTATCCGGCCCGCGCGGCTTTTTCATCTGCCCGGCTTATCCATTGCACGCGGTTTGCGATCCGACTGGCGCGGGGGATTCATTTGTCGGCGGCTTGATCGGGTACCTGGCGTCTTCCCGCGGCTCGATAGAGCGGAATTTCCGGCGGGCGATGATTTACGGCAGCGTGGTGGCATCTTTTTGCTGCGAAGGCTTTGGGCTGAGCCGCACTACCAGGGTAAAGCGCACGGAGATTGAGCGGCGGGTGAAGGAATTGGAAAAACTGACAAAATTCTAAATCACGAATTTCGGGTCATGGACGGGGCCGAGATTGTGTTTGCGAAGCAAATCACAAAATTTCGCGATGGCGCGCTTTTCATCTCCGGCCAGATGGTAGTGAATATGCCATTCAAAATAGTCGCGGCGGAAATCTTCATCATATTCCGGGCGGGTTTCGATGAGATATTCCATCGTGTCCATGCCGAACTTTTTTGCCTCGCGCAATTCGCGCCGCAACCCTGAATTTTCAATCCCGCGCCGCAACGCCCAAACCGCATAGACGAAGGGCAGATTCGTCAATTCCGTCCAGGCCGCCCCGAGATCGAGAATCTCATGCGGATGCGGGGCGCGTTGGAAATCGATCGCCTGGTCGCCGATGAGCAGGACAAAATCTTTTTCGATGGCGCTTTCATAAGTCTCCAGCGGTTTGAATTGCGGGAACAGGTTCTTCTCCGCGAACAACACCTTCAGGAGATTCACACTGGTCAGGGAAGCGGTGTCGCAAAAAATTTCCACCGCCTGCTCCAGCGGCTTTTTATGGGCCAGCAAAACACTGTACACTTCGCCGAGGGACGCGATGGCGATGCCGTCCAGGACATCATAGCGGTCGTTCAACAAAACTTCGGTGACACTCACCAGCGCGGCGTCCAACTCGTCACGGCGCAGCATTTCGGCGAGTCGGGCCGGAGTGGCAAGGACGAGTTCGCTATCAAGATCGCGCGTGAGCGGCGCGGCATTGAGATATTTCACCGAACCGATGCGGAATTTTTTGCTTTCATCATCCATCGCCGGGAGAGTTTAACCGCAGTGGCCTGGAATTAAAACAGCGAAAGCTGCGCCGGGCCGGGCCGGCGGAACGCGGCGGCCGAAAGTTCGTGGTGTTCGTCTTTGAAACCCGCTTTGCGATACGCCACGTCGAACATCGCGGCGATCTGATCGGCAAAGATACCTTCGCCACGCATGCGCTTGCCCCATTGCGCGTCATACAATTTGCCGCCGCGCATGGCCTTGATGCGGTTGAGCACCTTATCTTTCCGGTCTGGAAAATGGGTATCGAGCCATTGATCGAACATCGGGGCGTTGGCATGTGGCAATCGA
Organism: uncultured Verrucomicrobiae bacterium; assembly: GCA_963797825.1. Taxonomy (GTDB): domain Bacteria; phylum Verrucomicrobiota; class Verrucomicrobiia; order Limisphaerales; family UBA11358; genus UBA11358. The sequence continues at coordinate 140,968 of CAWCRR010000044.1, read as the reverse complement.
AGCACGGTGAAGCCGGCGGAATGCGCGCCTGCTTCCGCCGCTGCCTTTAAAATTTGCGGGATTTCGTGGTCGGTCAGCCCGAGAATGACCGGCGCGACGTTCACGCTCACGGGAATTTTCGCCCCGGCCAGCTTGCGAATGGCCGCCAGCCGCGCCTGGGGCGGCGACGTGCGCGGCTCCATCACTTTTCGCAAGCCGTTGTCCAGGGTGGTGATGGACAAACAGACCGAGACGGCATTAAATGCGGCCAACTCGGAAAGCACATCGAGGTCGCGCGTGACCAGGAAATTTTTGGTGATGATGGCGATGGGATTGCGAAATTCCGCGAGCACTTCCAGGCAACGGCGGGTCAATTTCAATTTTCGCTCGACCGGCTGGTAGCAATCGGTGACCCCGCTCATGATGATGGTTTGCGGCTGCCATTTGGGGGAGGCCAATTCCGCGCGCAACAATTCGGGCGCGTTGGTTTTGACCATGATCTTGCTTTCGAAATCGAGGCCCGAGGAGAAACCCAGATATTCGTGGGTGGGACGGGCATAACAATATACGCAGCCATGCTCGCATCCGCGATAGGGATTCAGGCTGGCATTGAAACCAATGTCAGGGCTGTCGTTGAAGGCGATGGCGGTTTTGCTGTGGTCAACGAGGAATTGTGTGCGCGGCAAAACGTCCTCCTCTGGGTTCCATTCCGCGTCCGGCTCCAGGTGGAGCTTTTCGAACCGGTTGGCCGGATTTCCCGGCGCTCCACGATGGCCTGATATCAATTGTTCCGCCTTCACGGAACAAATCTAGCACACCGCGCAAGCGTTGTTATTTCGCGGGCTTGACCATGAACTCCACGAATCGGCTTTTGTGCAGGGCAATGGTGATATTCACAGAAGGGAGATCACGCGATACGCCAAATTGATATTCAAACATGCCGCCGCCCCAACCCGAACCCATGTTCTGGAGCGTATGGCCTTGATCGTCAGATACCGTGACGACGGTCATCCGCATCCCGGCCGAATCGGCGTCCGGGTCAGTCTTGAAGGCGATCTCAACGACTTTGTTGCCACGATTGTTCATTCCTTGAAACTGATTGGGATATTCTATTGCTGGAAATACTTGCGCCATAATGCCATTCAAAGTGGTTTGGGCAAAGCCGGGCTTTTTATTGTTTTCATAATTCCAAAAATCGTTCGCATCCTGTTGGGTTCCCTGTTTGACGGGAACATTGGAAACGGTCCAAAGTTCATCCGGATTGAAGCCCGACTTCCGTGAAAATTCCACGTTCAGTTTCCAGGCGGGTTCATTGGGCCAAAGGGTGGACGGGAATGTGTAGGAAGGCGAATCGCCCTGATAATTTTCGTTGATCCACGCGGTGGCGTTATTGCCGGTGGCGTCGGAGGCAACGAGTTGAATGGGGTACCAATTCGTGGCCGGCTTGCCGTTCTGCTCTACGTCAAAGCCGAGCTGGACGACCTTGTTCAGCGGATCATTTTTAGGGATGCCGTTGTACCGGTTGTAAGGAGAGGAAGCATTGGCATCGAGGTTCGTGAGGGTAACGTCCAAATCGCCGTCGGATTGCGCATTGGGCAACGAGTCGGGTGTCCATCGGGGGAAAGAGCCGCGAACAGGATTGGAAAAGGCGAACTGTCCTTTGACCAGTTGCTGCCCACGGGGGCCAAAATTCATGAGGCGCAGGATAATTTTGCCACTCCGGCGCGGGAATGCATCAAGCCTGAATCCCATAATTGATACGCCAGTGCGCGGTTGAGCCTGGCTCTGAGCCCAGCACGTCGTGGCCGCCGTATTGGCAGGGTCAGAGACGATCAATTGAAAGTTAGGCCAATTATTCCGCTTATACTCGGCCTCGAACCAGACGACACCTATATCGTTGGTGCTGTCAATCCGCGCGCCACCTCCACGGACAGACTTGCCGTTAACCTTGATTTTTGGCGGGACATGATGTTTGCCATAGGTTATTCCCAGCAACGTCAGTTTTGTTCCGTCTTTCAAGATGATGACCTGCGGACGGGTCATCCACCAGCCACCGGCGATAACAAGCCCCGCGATTAAGATTACAAGAACGCTCCAGAGAATGATTTTTTTCATGATGATTTTGGCAATGCGCGGCTAGTTGTTTGAGGGCGGAGCGATGTCCGGTTTGGCGGTGAATTCGACGAACCGGCTTTTATGCAAGGCGATGGTGAGGTTGAGATTGGTCACGCCGTCGATGTCGCGCAGTTGGCATTGGTCCACCGTCATTCCCCGCATGAAATTCTGCGTGTTTTCCCAAAAACCGATGTCGTTGGTCTGATCGTCGGTGAGCTTGGCGATCGTTAGCCGCATGGTGTCAGGCAATTTTGGCGTCACTTGAATAATCAATCCGCCCTGCGGCTGGCCGTTCGGAGGCATATCGGTAAATTGTTTTGCCGCGAAAACTTTCAGGTGATAACCGTTCAAATCGCTTTCGGCAAAAGGGGTATTGGTCTGCGATGAGCGCCGGTTGAAGAAATTCCAGAAATCGTTCATTTTCCCCGGTCCGACCGGGACGCCCGGCACGGCCCACAGTTCTTCCGGCGCAAAATTGGATTGCTGTGAAAATTCAAACCGCATTTTCCACGCCGGCTCGTCCGGCCATAATCCGAATTGATAGACTACGGTGTCGTCATTACCCTGCCAGGCGTTGTTGGCGATCTGGCCGTCAACCCGGTTGCCGGTGGCATCGGTGGTTTCCACGGCCACCGGTTGCCAATTGGTCATCGTTTGGCCGTTGCGCGCCACCTGAAACGCCGCCTGCACGCCCTTGTTCATCGGGTCGTCCGGGTCATCGTTGTCGCGCGTGTACGGCATATTCATCCCCACACCCAATTTTGTGAGCGTCACGGACACATCCTGGTCTTCCTCCGTGTCCGGCAAAGTGGCCGGCGCCAGCGCGGGATAATTGCCCACGGCATGATGGATGATGAAACCTTTGTCGGCCATTTCCATTCCGCCATTGCCCTGTTCCTGGACCCGCAGGATGAATTGGCTTTGCCGCCGGGGAAAAGCGTCCAGCACCACGCCGATCACCTGGTTTACCTTGCCGTTGCCATTGGGAACGCCTTCCGAACTGGCGCACGCGGTATTGGCTTTGTCGTAAGCGTAGAACTGAAAATAATGCCAATCACTGGTATCGTATTGTTCGTGGATCCAGACGACGAGGGTATCGTTGGTGGTGCTGATGGGCCGGGCATGCCGCGCGCCATTGACGACCGGAGGCGTATGATGCAAGCCGTACTGGATCGAAATCAGCGTCAGCTTGCTGCCGTCATCGAACGTGACCACCTGCGGCCGCCACAGCCAAAACGCGCCCGCGGAGATGGCTGCGAGGATAAGGAGCAGAAGGCCGGCAATGACAATTTTTGATTTCATAAGACATTATTTCCGATCTAAACCCACGGCGGAGAGAATGGCCGGGGATTTGCCCAAACATTTAGCTTGTGCGCGGAAACAGGCAAGCTAAATCGAAGCCCGATTAGGCTACAATTTTCCCTTGGTGCTCGGCAGGCGCCCGGCAATGCGCGGGTCATGAGTGCGGGCGGCATCCACGGCGCGCGCAAAGGCTTTGAACAGCGCTTCGACGATGTGATGCGGCTCCTCGCCGTAGAGCAGTTCCAAATGCAAGTTGCACCGCGCTTCATTGGTGAAGGCCTGGAAAAATTCTTTGGCCAGCCCAAAGCGGAAGGCGCTGGAAGCGTCCTGATTTTTTTCGGCGGTGGCAATTTTCTTTTGCGAAAACCGGTCCAGGCCGCGCCAGGCCAGGTGCGGCCGGCCTCCAAAATCCACGACGCAACGCGCGAGGCATTCATCCATCGGCACATAGGCTTCGCCGGTGAATGGATTTTTGGGATGAAACCCAAATCCGTAGCGGCGAATCCCGCGTTTATCACCGAGAGCCGTCGCAAACGCCTGTCCCAGGGCGATGCCGCAGTCCTCCACGGTATGGTGCGCGTCCACTTCCAAATCCCCGTCACATTTCAGGCGCAGATCCACGACGGCATGTTTGGCAAACAAGACGAGCATGTGGTCAAAAAACGGGATGCCGGTTTGGATAGACGATTGGCCCCTGCCATCCAAATCCAGGCGGATGGAAATCCTGGTTTCATTCGTCTTTCGCGAAATGTTTGCCCGTCGCGCTTTCATGGCGCCATTGAATCAAAACCCGCGGCAAAAAACAAAAGCAATCGGCGAGGCGGGAAGTTCAGCGGGCAGCGCTGGAAGGAGAGTTGGTGTGTGCCGCTATTTTGTGTTCCAAATCCTTGATGTGCCGGTCAGCATCATCCGGCGCGGGCGACGCCAGGCGGGCCAGCCGCCAGCGGCCAATGGCGGTCTGATAATTTCCGGCGGCCTGCTCGAGATTGGCGAGATAGGTTTGGAGTTGCTCATAGATAAAACGGTCGTCGAAATTTTCGTTGGTCAATTTGAGCCGTTCAGAGAGGGGCGTGTCCGGTTCTTCGGCCCGCCAGGTGCGCAGCGCGGCCTCCCAAATGGTTCGCGCACGGGGGATATCGTGGTGGCTTTCAAAATAGACCCTCCCCAGCTCGAACAGCAGTTGGGGATTTCCCGGATTATATCGCAGGCCCTCGCGCAGGACCTGCTCGGCTTCAACATCCTGATTGAGCCGGGTGCGCAGCCAGAAGGCAGTGACCACAAAAGTTTTCACATTCTCCGGGTCCAATTCAGCGGAGAGTTTCAGCCACGGTAAAATTTCGCTGACTTTGGAACTGGTGCTCAAATCACCGGTCGGGCCGCCTTCATCCAGGTGCGTATGACGGTTGGGGATGAATTGGCGTCCAAAGGCATCAATCCAGTCATGGGGCGGCCCCATAAAACCTTCCTCATCGCCCGAATTGTGGCTGGCCACCGCGCCGGTATCTTCGGCCATGTGCGGAGTTTCAAAAGCCTGGTTATTATCGAAAATCGTCGGGTAATAGCCGCTGTGATAGTATTCATCGGCGGTGACATAAGCGCTGTTGGCGAACAAGACACGGCTGTCATCCAGGATATTGCCCCAAAAATCATTCTCTAACGTGCTGTTGAACGATAGTCGTTGAAATTGCGGCTCGAGCCAGGCTCCTAATCCAAAAGTAAGAACCAGGAGCGCGACCAGAACCAGGGGCAATGTCCGGGGCGACTTCATATCAGTTCACGGCTTTGCGGCGAAACACCAGGCAGGCAGTCGTCAAAAAAAATGCCATATAAACGGCCGCATAAATGACCGCTTCCCCGACAAATCCCCAGGGAATGAGCGGCCAATCATGAACGATGAGTTTTCGCATGTCAAAAAATTCCAGATGCGGAATGGCAAAATAAAGCGCGTAGAGGGTGGATCTAAAGGGTTCCGACAGAGATAGCGCGACATGACCGAGGTAGCGGCCCACGGTCAAAATGCCGACGACGATGACGAAACAGATCGTTGCATTGGACGAAGGGGCGGCAAAGACCAGCGAGCCGAGGAGCGCCATGGCAATAACTATCCCAAGCGCGATCCAGTGCATGAACGCGGCCTGAAAATAATTTAACACCGGCCAGGTGTGTTCGCGGGTTGCCGCCAGGGCGCCAAAGAAAACATAAAAACAGAGCAACGCCAGGCCACAGGCGATCCAACAGCCAAGAAATTTTCCGAGAATCAATTGCGACCGGCTCAACGGCTTGGCCAGGAGCGGCAGCAGGGTGCGTTGCTCGCGTTCCGCGGGGATTTGCCGCGCGGTGGTCGTTATGGCGATGACCAGGGACGAGATCCAGATGAGCAGCAGGCAAATCGCTTTGACATAGCGAATGATCTCGGGGTTGTTGTAAATGTTGACGCAGGCCATGACCAGGCAGATGAGGACGGTGATGATAAACAGCACATAAAAATCCTTGCGGCGATACAGTTCCTTGATGGCAATACCCGCAACGGCAAATATATTTCTCATAAGGCGGATTGGGGTTGATACCCGACGATGTCGAGGAAGGCTTTCTCAAGGCTGGCGCGGCTGCCCATGATTTCGGCAACGGGGCCAACCGCCTTCAGTTCGCCTTGATGAATGATGGCCACACGGTCGCAAACCGTCTCGACCTCGCCAAGTTCGTGTGATGAAAAGAAAACTGTTTTGCCTTCCTGTTTCAATCGCTGGATGATTTCGCGCACCTTCATGCGGCCCAAGGGGTCCAGGCCGCTGGTCGGCTCATCCAGCATCAGCAGATCGGGATTATTGATGAGGGCCTGGGCGAGGCCCACCCGTTGCTGCATCCCTTTGGAATAGGTTTTGATGAGCCGTTTGCGGGACGATTCCAATTCCACCAGCTTGAGGACATTGTCAATGCGACGCTCGGCTTCGGCCCGGGGCAATCCGAAAATTTTTGAGTAGAAGCGGAGCAATTCCTCGGCGGTGAGGAATTTATAATAATAGGTCATTTCCGGCAAATAGCCGATCCGCTGGCGCGCGATGGGCTGGCTCACATCAATGCCAAAGAGTGATGCCTTGCCGCTGGTCGGCTGGATGAAGCCGAGCAAGGCATTGATGGTAGTGGTCTTCCCGGCGCCGTTGGGTCCCAGAAAACCGAAGACCTCGCCGCCATTCACTTCCAGGTCAAGGCCGATGAGGGCAATTTTGACGGCCTGGCGCGTTTCGCGGTTTTTGAATTCGACGCGCAACTTCTCCGTTTTTAAAATGGCGCTCATGTGGATTTTGACATGGTCGGGGCCGTCCGGTTCAGGTCATTGTGAAAGTTAATGTGGACAAAGCAATAAAAAAAGGCCCGAAGGAAAAACTTCGGGCCTTCTTATGAACCACTTTCAGAAGATATGCGGAGTATCCGTCAAGGTTGACAAGGTGCAGGTGACCTGCGGGGAAGCGCCGACGGCGGTTGTCGCATAAGTTCCGCCCCCGGGGCAACCGGGGATTAAACTGTTGGAGTTTAATTTAATATAAGACGAGACAGAATCCACACCGGGAATGGAGGAGCCGCTGGCCTGGCCGGTTTCCATGGCCCATTCATTGATGGCCGCGTCAATTTGCCGGAGGTTGTTGATGCAGGTGTTCTGTTGGGATTTGGCGCGTGCGCGCATGAAGTTGGGGATCGCGATTGCCGCCAATAGGCCGATAATGGCCACGACAATCATGATTTCCACCAAGGTGAAGCCCGCATTGCGGACTTCTCTGGCAGTTTTCATAGTTAGTGTTTTCCTGGTATTTGCGGCGTGAACGGCACAACAGGCGGGTTAATGATTATTACAAATATCGTTCACGAATTGCCTGCTATGACCACAGTTTCTCTTATTTTAGCATAATTTATGCTAAAGTCCATCTCTCAAAGGCAAGGTTTACAGGCCATTAAACAAGAAAGGCCCGAAGGAAAACTTCGGGCCTTCTGATAAACGGCTTTTAGAATATATGCGGTGTATCCGTCAAGGTCGATAACGTGCAAGTGACCTGCGGGACGGCGCCGACCGTAGAAGTGGTATAGGTGCCGCCCGCCGGGCATGACGGGATGGAACTGTTGGCGTTCAGCTTGAGGTAAGCTGAAACGGTCGCCACGTCGGGAACCGATGCGCCACTGGACTGGCCGTTTTCCAAGGCCCATTCATCAATGGCTCCGTCAATTTGACGGAGGTTGTTAATGCAGGCGTTTTGCTGTGATTTGGCTCGGGCATGGATGAAGTTGGGGATCGCAATCGCCGCTAAAAGGCCAATAATGGCCACGACGATCATGATTTCCACCAACGTGAAGCCCGCATTACGGACTTCTCTGGTAGTTTTCATAGTTCATGTTTCCTGGTAAATGTGGCGTGAACGCCACAACAGGCGGGTTAATGATTATGACAATTTTCGTTCACTGATTGCCTGCTGTGACCACAACTCCCAATAGTTTAGCATGGCTGATGCCAAAGTCTATACTCAAAGGCGATGCTTCATTTCAGGGCACAAAAACAAAAAAGGCCCGAAGCGGTTGCTTCGAGCCTTTGTAAGAACAAGAATAGGTTACGGGAGTTTATGCGGCGTGTCGGTCAAGGTCGACAACGAGCAGGAGATCTGCGGGTTGGCGCCGACGGAGCCGGTGGTGTAAGTGCCGCCAGCGGGGCAACCGGGGACGGAGCTGTTGGAGTTCAGCTTGATGTAAGCCGAAACCGTCATTACGTTTGCCACAGAGGCGCCGGTGGTTTGGCCGCTTTCCAACGCCCATTCATTGATGGCCGCGTCGATTTGACGGAGGTTGTTGATGCAGGCATTCTGTTGCGATTTGGAACGAGCGCGGATGAAGTTGGGGATCGCGATGGCTGCCAACAGGCCGATGATGGCCACGACAATCATGATTTCCACCAACGTAAAACCCGCTTTGCGAGCGGTCTTGGTTGTTTTCATATTTTGGTTTCTCACTTTGCGGCGTGAACTATACAACAGGCGGGTTAATAATTATTACGGATTCGTTCACTAATTGCCTGTTGTGACCGCGACTGGACCTACTTTAGCACCCCTGATGCCAAAATCAAAGTGAAAAATAAGTGCCAATTTCCCACACAAATTATCCCGAAAATGTCCTTATTTTTACCGATTCACAAAAAAACCAACATTTCTGTAATTAAGAATTGTAATAATTTGAGACACTGTCCTGTTTGGCGCCCGGCCGCTTATGTCAAGCGGAACAGGGGGCAAGGATGGCGTCACTCATGCCATGCACAATTTTTTTGTCTGCAGGAACGATGGTGGCCAAAACGCCGCCCAGTTGAGGTCGCGCGGAATCTCCTTCGCCGCTGACAAAGTAATAGGGGCACAACCGGACGCGGCCTTTCATTGAAACGATGCCGTTCTTTTCGGGGGCAAACCATTCAGACTCGACCCGTTTCGGTTTTTCAAACCGTTGAAGAACAAACGGTGATTTTCCAAAACCGGACACAGCGTCTTCCACCGCCGCCGCCCACTCTGCCTGAGACAAATCGCTTCCTAAATAGACCCCGCGCGCGCCCCAGGCCTTATCTGAAAAGCCGGAGATTTTTAAGATCAAATCGCGGTCGCGTTGGGACAAATTTTTAAGCTGCTGCCAATCGGTCAGTTCGAGGCCGGGAATGGCCGCATGCGGCGGCAACGGGGATGGATCCATCAGCCAGGTGTAGGGAATGATTTTTTTGAGGCGGGTGAAGAAACTTTCACCCAATTCCTGCCGCCAGAACTGTTGCAGATGCCGGTTCCAGAACAATGCGAAAAGCATCTTTTCCTCGAAAATCGGCTTGGGCGGGGGCGTCAAAGAAATTTTCTTTGCCAGGGCCAGTTCAAAAATCTTTTTTGAATTCGGCACTTTGGCCAGATCGAAAAGTTCAAAGAACCGATAAACCGCATCGCCGTCGGCAAAATTTTCAAATTTGGAATCCTGGACCTTGAATCTGGAGCCGTCTAACTGCGTGGCGAGCCATTCCATTTCGGGCCGGTATGTCGCCGCTTCTTCAGACACGACGATATGAACATTGTTCGCATTTTCGAAGATGCTTTCGAACCCACGGACCATGCCATCGGCTCCGCCGAGGACTTTCGCATGCGGCAGAAGTGATTGGGGGTTGGAATAGACCTGGTTGAGCCAGGCGGTCAACCCGATACCGCCGGGAACCGAATCCAATTCCGTGATACTGAAGCCGTTTTCCGTCAGCAAAATATCAGGCCGAATGACGCGCGGCGTCTCATTTTTGAAAACCGGCGCGCGCTGCAATTCGATCAGTTCGGCAGGCTTGCCCAAATCCAGCCAGCGTGAGATCCACTCCGGCTGGCTGCCTTCGACGCTTTTGCGATAGAGAAGGTTGACGGCGCGATAAAACTGGAGGAGCACACGTCCGAGCGATTCAAATTCGTTGGCCAGGTTTTCGCCGAGGGCAAATGGCCTGGGCGAGGTGCGCCACTCCAGGTTCGCAAAAAGTCCGTTGGCCGGGATTTGGCCGCGAATGCATTTGGCGCGTTCGAGGGGAGAAAGAGAATCCACGCTCACAGCTTTCAGGTCCGAATTTGCCCGCTTCCAATGCCGATCCATTTATAACTGGTCAATTCATCCAATCCCATCGGCCCGCGCGCGCCGATCTTGTCGGTGCTGATGCCGATCTCCGCGCCCATGCCGAATTCGCCGCCGTCAGTGAAACGCGTTGAGGCGTTCCAATAGACGGCCGCCGAATCCACTTCATCGAGGAACTGTTTCGCGTGCGATTCATTTTTTGTGACGATGGAGTCGGAATGGGCGGAGCCATAATGATTGACATGGTCAATGGCCTGTTTCACATCATCCACGACGCGGACGTTCAGAATGAGATCGTTATATTCTGTGAAAAAATCCTGTTCGGTGACGGGGCGCAGCTTGGCGTTCCGGAGCTTTGGTTCCAGGATTTTTCGGCTGGCCTCATCGGCTCGCAGTTCGACGTGTTTGGCAACCAGTTGTTGCCCGATGGAGGGCAAGAACTCCGCGGCAATCTGTTTGTCCACGAGCAATGTTTCCATTGCGTTGCAGACCGCGGGGCGCTGGACCTTGGCGTTCATGGCGATTTCCGCGGCCATTTTGAGGTCCGCCCCGGCATCGACAAACACATGGCAGACGCCTTTGTAATGTTTGATGACGGGCACCTTGCTGCAATCGGCGACCGCGCGGATCAAACCCTCGCCGCCGCGGGGCATGCATAGATCGATGTATTGCGTGAGGGAAAGCAAAGCGGGAATCGCCTCGCGGTCGGCCACGGGGACGACCTGGATGGCGTGTTCGGGAAATTTCGCCAGCGCCTTTTTTCCGGCATCGATCATGACTTGCGCGATGAGGCGATTGGAGATCATCGCTTCTTTTCCTCCGCGCAGGATGGTGGCGTTGCCGGACTTAAAACAGAGGCTGGCGGCGTCGGCGGTCACATTGGGGCGGGACTCGTAAATGATGACGACCACGCCGATGGGCGTGGAGATCTTCTGCAATTTCAAACCGTTGGGGCGGACGCGTTCATCCAGGATTTTCCCGACAGGGTCGGGGAGGGCGGCGACTTGGCGCAAGCCTTTGGCCATGCCGGAAATTCTTTTATCATCGAGCATGAGCCGGTCGAGCATCGCCGAAGAAAGGCCGCTTTTTTCCGCCGTTTCCAGGTCCGTGGCATTGGCTTCCTTGATTTTGGCGGAATGCGATTCGATGGCCCCTGCCATCCCGAGCAAACAATCATTTTTCTCACGGGTGGAAAGGCTGGCGAGTTGACGCGACGCAGCCTTCGCCTGGCGGCCGAGTTGCGTCATTTGTTCCGTCAAAGTCATGGCGGAAGAAGGTAAGCCAAAATGGCAAACTTAAAAGAGCGAAGTTATCCCGAATTTCATTCGCGGAACGGATCATCTCTTTTTGCGCGGCCGCGTGCCGGGGGTTTGCGTTTGACGTTTCCAAGATTAAACAGGCGTGTACTGGGAGTTCGCGCGCCCGCTCATCGACTTCGTCAGGGGTAACGGTGTTTTGGGTAATTTTCCCATGCAGTTTTAATTCCCGGGAGGAGATAGCCGCAGGGCTTTCAATGCCTCGCGAAAATCTTTTGGGAGTGGCGCTTCGAAGTTCATCTGTTTTTCTGTGACGGGATGAGTGAACGAAAGCTCGCGCGCGTGCAGTAAGATCCGCGGCGGTTTGAAACCGGTCGCCTCGGCCAGTTTTTTATTTTGCTTCAGGCCGTAGGTCATGTCGCCCACGACGGGATAGCCGAGGTATTCAAAATGGACGCGGATTTGGTGGGTGCGGCCGGTATGGATGCGGGCCTCGACGAAGGAGGCGGAATTTAGCCGTTCGATGACCGAATAGCTCGTATGGGCGGCGCGGCCGTTATCGTCGCGCACGGCCATGCGTTTGCGATGCAAGGTATGGCGCGCGATGGGGGCGCGGATCTCGCCGCTGTCGCGGTTGACGGCGCCGCAGACGATGGCATTATAAATTTTATCGACCTGGCGTTCTGAAAACTGTTTGGAGAGGGCGAGGTGGGCGGCGTCGTTTTTGGCGACGATGAGGCAGCCGGTGGTGTCTTTGTCGAGGCGATGGACGATGCCGGGCCGCAAGACGCCGCCGATGCCGCTCAACGAGTCTTTGCAATGATGGAGGAGGGCATTGACGAGGGTGTGCTCTTCGTGCCCGGCGGCAGGGTGGATCACGAGGCCAGGGGGTTTATTGAGGACGAGCACGGATGTGTCCTCGAACAAAATATCCAGCGGCAAGTCCTCGGGCTGTGCCACCGGGGGTTTTGGCTGGGGCCAATGGACATGCACCTGCTCGCCGGCGCGGGGGGAATGGGTGGCTTTGACGGGCATGCCGTTGACGAGGACATGGCCTTGTGCGATGAGGCGCTGGAGGGCGCCGCGCGAAGCGGAGGGAAATTTTTCGCGCAGGAAGAAATCGAAACGTACGCCGGGCCGCGACTCTTCGACGATGAAAATTTCGGTGCGATTACTCATAATCAATTCAGGGTAGCGTCGATAATTTCAATTATGTTATTTCTGCCGTCCCTATGGGACTTTGTCATTCTCAATTCCATACCCGCCGTTAAAACGGCGGGCTATTTTCTCCAGTCCCTTTGGGACTAAAATGTCAAGCGCCCGATGCGGAAAGTTGCGTCGCTGGAGGCGGCGCGGACCGTCCAAGGGTGAAAAGTGCATTCACAAGCTGCAATGGGTATCACTGGTCACTCGTCGCCGGTTTTGGCGTGTGTTCATTTTTCCAGGTGATCAGAAAGATGAGGCCGACGCCGGTGCAAATGGCGCTGTCGGCGACGTTGAAGGCGGGGAAGCCGATTTCGTTGCCGCCGCGTTGCTGCATGTAAAACCGGATGAAATCCACGACTTCATGGCGGTGCAACCGGTCGGCGAGGTTTCCGGCGATGCCGCCGAAGATGAAACCAAAGGCGATCTGCCCCAGCAAAGTGTGCGATTCAAAATGATGGCGCGTCCAGTACAGCACGAGGACAGCGACAATCATCACGATGATCAAGATGCCGTTATTGCCGCTAAACATGCTCCAAGCCGCGCCGGTATTGCCCCAATGGACGAACTTAAAAAATCCGGGAATGATGATTTTTTCGTCATCGGGTTCGGGCAGCGACGATACGACCATCCATTTGGTGATTTGATCGACAATGAGGATGGCCGCCGCCAGGGCCGCGATGCGGAAGCTCGATTTTTGGAATATGGCCGGCACCGTTTAAGTCTTAGGTTTTGGCGGGGCAGATTCAAGCATTAGATTGCGGAAGGACAAGGGAAAGAAATATTTAACATCCAACATTCAACGTCCAACATCCAAGGATGGAAAGGGACAGGAGGGACTAATGGGACGAAAAGGACGCAAGATAATGAAGCGGCGAGCATCCCGCAGTCGCGGGACGCCCTGCCCTGGCTCTTGGGAGACGGGAAAAGCGGCGGACGATTAGGGTATTGTTTTATTTGCAAACCGATTATTCTTGGCGCATGGCGTTGGTGAGGATTTTGGTGGACGGATACAGCTTGTTGCATAACTGGCCGGAATTGGCGCCCGGCGCGGCGCGGCATTCCGAACGCGCGCGCGACGAGTTGATTTTGGTCCTGACAAAATATCATGACGTGACGGGCGAAGCGGTGACGATCTTTTTTGACGGCGCGGGCGCCCGGCGGGGCGCGCCGAAAAATGAGTGCGACCGCGGGGTGGAAGTTTTGTTTTCGCGGGCAGGCCAGACCGCCGACGAGATGATCGAGCGCGCGGCGCACCGGTTTCAGCCGCACGGCGAGGTGCTGGTGGTGACCGATGATTTTGCGGAGCGCGACACGGTGAGTGGTTTTGGGGCGTCGGTGGCCAGTTGCAATAATTTTATCCGGATGATTGAAGAGGCGCTGGTGGGATTAGAGGATGACTTGAAGGCTCATAATCGCGCCGAGCGAAACCGGTTTAAACGTCCGCGTTGATTTAAAAGAATGACAACAGGTTCGAACATGATCTTCAAGCCGCGCTGGAGCCGGCTGGTGGTGTTGGCATTGTTGGTTTTGGGCGAGCAGATCCAGGCCCAGTATTTGCCGAACCGTTTTCTATTTATTTTCGACACTTCGGCGGACATGAAAGACCGGGTCAAGGCGGAGCAGTTTGAGGTGACCCAACTTCTGGTGACGAGCATGAACGGAGAGCTGCACGAAGGCGACAGCATCGGTGTCTGGACGTTTGACCAGACATTGCACGCGGGGCAGTTTCCGCTGGCCACGTGGTCGCCGGATAATGCGAATGAAATCGCCGAGAGCCTCAATAAATTTCTCCGCGAGGAGCATTATTCCAAGGGCACGAGTTTTGCCGCGCTGGAACCGGTCTTGAATACGGTGATCAAGAATTCGCCGCGCCTGACGGTGATCATTTTTTCCGACGGCGAGGATAATATCCAGTGGACGCCATACAATGAGGGGATCAACCAGATGTTCGCGCAACGCAAAGACAATCAGGCCAAGGCGCGGCAACCGTTCGTGCTGGTGGTGCGATTGCAACTGGGCCAATACGTTGGCTGCACGATGAATTTCCCGCCCGGGATGCTGAATTTGCCGGATTTTCCACCCCTGCCGCGAGCTGCGGCGGTGCAAGCCGCGCCGGCCCCGGCTCCGGCCCCTGAGCCGGCACCGCCCACTGCCCCGCCGCTGATCATGGTCGGCACCAATGTGATCGACCAAGAACCGCCGGTGGAGCCGGTCCCTCAACATGTTCCGCCGCCGAAAGCGGCCAATGCGCCGCCAGTCATGATGAAAGCGCCGGTCGTGACCAATACTTTGGTGGTGACGAATACGGTGGTGATGTCGAATACGCTGGTGGTGACCAATACGATTGTGCTGACCAACGTGGTGATGGCGACCAAACCGGCCGTTCCGCCCGCAACCCCTGCAAATTCGACATTCCATCGCAAAGGCGCGCTGGCATTGGGCGTCGGTTTACTGATTGCCGCCGCCGGGTTGATCACGCTGGCAGTTTCCCGCCATCGCCAGGACCGGAGCAGCCTGATCACGCGTTCGATGAGAAAAGATTGAAATCCGGGCGTGACTTTTGTCCGCCGGTGTGGAAAATTTTGCGTCCATGAAAACACTTTATTTACTAGTCGGTCTCTTGTTGGGTGCGATGGCAACCCATGCGCAACCAGCCGTTCCTGCAACTCCCGCCGCTCCTGCCGCAACTTCCGGCTTTTCGGATCCCTCGAAACTCACCGCAAAGGCGCCGGATGATTTCAAGGCGATGTTCGATACCACCAAGGGCAAATTCACCATCGAGGTCACTCGATCGCTGGCGCCCAATGGGGCTGACCGCTTCTATAACCTGGTCAAGTCGGGTTATTTCAAGAACGTCGCCTTTTTCCGCGTCGTCCCTGGTTTCATGGTCCAGTTCGGGATCAGCGGGGACCCGGCGGTATCGGCGAATTGGCGCGACGCGAACATAACGGATGATCCGGTCAAGGGCAGTAACACGCGGGGGACGATCACATTTGCCACGGCAGGCCCCAATACGCGCACCACGCAATTGTTCATAAATTTTGGCGACAACGCCGGCCTGGATGGGCAGGGTTTTGCGCCGTTTGGCAAGGTGGTGGAGGGGATGGACGTGGTGGATAAAATCGATGCGGAGTATGGCGACGGGCCTCCCGGCGGCACCGGTCCGAACCAACAAAACCTTCAAATGGAAGGGAACGCATATCTGAAGAAAAATTTCCCCAATCTGGATTACATCAAGTCCGCGGCCATTGTTACGGACAAGAAATAAGAGGAGGATTATGAACGAAGTTGCCGTCATCAACACCACGGATGGAGAATTGCTCATCGAGTTTTGGCCCGATGTCGCGCCCAAGACCGTCGAGAATTTCAAGGCCCTGGCGCAAAAGGGATTTTACGATGGCACCTGTTTTCATCGCATCATCAAGGGATTCATGATCCAGGGCGGCGACCCGCTGACCAAGGACCCGGCCAAGGAAAAGATGTGGGGCACGGGCGGTCCGGGATATACCATCAAGGCCGAATTCAACAGCCGCTCGCACCAGCGCGGTGTCCTCTCCATGGCGCGCTCGAACCATCCGGATTCCGCCGGCAGCCAGTTTTTTATCTGTGACGGCAACGCATCGTTTCTCGACCGGCAATACACGGCGTTTGGGCAGTTGATCCAGGGCGACGAGGTGCTTAATAAGATCGCCGGCACGCCCGTCGGCGGGAGCGGTTCGGGCGAGAACAGCAAGCCGCTCACACGCGTCGGCGTCCTCAGCGTCAAGATCGTGCCGCGCGATTCCGTGAAATAGTTCATGGAAATTTCAGAACTGGCCAAAGTTCTCGCGGCGCTGGGCTGTCCGTCCGAAAAATCTTTGGAGATGGCCGCGCAATTGGACAAACGGGCCAAACAATTGGCCGGGCAAAAGGGCCGCACTTACGACGAGGCCTTGAAACATTTGCTGGCCCTGATGAGGCAGGGGCGGGAGAGTTGAGAGGAATTTGAGTTGAGAGTTGAGAGAAAAACAAGCCAGTGCAAGGACGGAATTTTTTGGTAGGGCGGGGCCGAGGAAAGGATAATGTTCCATCACCGGCGATTGCAGTCGAAATATGGCGTCTGATAGTTGGTTAGACGAAATTTCAGCCGTCCCTACCGGGACTTGAAACGACTGCCATTGAACCCGGCGTTGAAACGCCGGGCTATTATCGTTTGTCCCTGCGGGACAGTTTGCGGCGATTGCCCCATGGATTTATGAGATACTATCCAGATTTTTCTCCGCGCCTGGGCGTCCCTCCGCTAAACTTTGCGCGTGATAAAACCGTGGAAAAAAATTGGGTCTAAAGCTCTGGGAGATTTTCGCATCTTCAAACTGCGCAGCGATATCTGTGTTTCTCCGCGCACCGGCAAGGAGCACGATTTTTTTGTCATTGATAGCGTCAATTGGGTGAACGTCGTTGCTGTTACGCCGAACCAGCAGTTGGTCATGGTGGAACAGTATCGTCATGGCTCGAACACGGTGGAACTGGAGATTCCCGGGGGCATGATGGACCCCGGCGAAACCGACCCGGTGGCGACCGCCGTGCGCGAATTGCGCGAGGAAACCGGCTACGAAGGCGAAAATGCCCGTGTGCTCGGAAAAATCCATTCCAATCCGGCCATCCTGAACAACGTTACTTTTACCGTGCTGATTGAAAATTGCCGGCTGAAGCACTCCACAGAGTTGGACCACGGCGAAGACCTGATCACACGGCTTGTGCCCGCTTCGGAGATCCCAGGGCTGGTTGCGGATGAAAAGATCGGCCATTCCCTTGTGGTCGTAGCGCTTTATCATTTTGATTTGTGGCAACGCGGGATAAAGAAACTAACGAAGTAAGGTAGTCATTTTGTCATAGTGCCAAAGCGGTGCTGAAGACACCGCAGTCCAGGCGCTAGCGTGAATGAGGAGACCGGAATTGGCGCGAAGCGTTTGGACTGCGCGCGCGTTTACCGCCGCTTTTGATGAAATGTGCGCCGATGAAATTTTCTCGCCCGTCCCGCCATTTGTCGTTTTAATCTCCTTCGCATGAAACAAAAAGCCTACGCCGCCGCCGGCGTTGACATCGACCTTGGCAATCGCGTCAAGGCTACCCTGCCCCAATTGCTCGCCTCCACTCATCGGCGCGAAGTTCTGGGCAAGGTCGGTGGATTCGGCGGTTTGTTTGCGCTCGACCTCAAAAAATATCGCGAGCCGGTGCTGGTTTCATCCGTGGACGGCGTGGGCACCAAGCTGAAGATCGCCTTTGCAATGGACCAGCATGACACCATCGGCGCGGACCTGGTGAATCATTGCGTGAACGACATCGCCGTGCTTGGCGCGGAACCGTTGTTTTTTCTCGATTATCTGGGCACCGGCAAATTGCAGCCGCACGTTTTCACGGAGATCATCAAGGGCTTTGCCCGCGCCTGTTCGGAAAACAACTGCGCCCTCATCGGCGGTGAGACGGCACAGATGCCCGGTTTTTACCAGCCGGGCGAATATGATGTCAGCGGCACCATCGTCGGCGTCGTGGAAAAATCCCGGATGTTGAACGGACAAAAGACTGTCAGAGCCGGCGACGCGGTCATCGGCATCGCTTCCTCGGGCCTGCATACGAACGGCTATTCGCTCGGACGCAAAATTTTCTTCGAGCAACTGAAGCTAAAACCCTCGAGCCGCGTACCCGGATTGAAAGGCTCACTCGGCGGGGAACTTCTGAAAGTCCACGTCAGCTACGGCCCGCTGGTGCAGAAGCTGCTTAAGCGCTTTAACTCATCACTCATCACTCATCACTCATCACTGCCCGTCAGGGCATTTGCCCACATCACCGGGGGCGGTTTCGTGGATAATATTCCGCGAGTGCTGCCTAAGACCCTCGACGTGGTAATCAAAAAGGGTTCATGGGAGATGCTGCCGATTTTTCGTCTCATTGCGGAAAAGAGCGGTGTGCCGGACGAGGAATTGTACCAGGTGTTTAACATGGGCATTGGCATGGCAGCCATCGTGTCCGCAAAGAAAGCGGAGGCGGTCCTCAAATTTATCCGGGCACAGAAGCATGATGCGTGGCGCATCGGCGAAGTTGTCAAAGGGAGGGGCGAAGCAAGGGTGGAATAGTTTTAAGGGAGGCGCTGACAACAAGCCGAAGATAGATTTGAAAAAAATTCAGTGAAATGACCTCCTCACCCCGGCCCTCTCCTCCGAGGAGAGGGAGAAACGCTCGGCGCATTTGTTTGAAATACGGTGAGCGGAATTTATCAGAAGGCCATCCTTGGAATCAAAAAACGTCCTCTCGCTATTCCTTCTCCTGGGGGAGAAAGCCAGGATGAGGGGCTCTCAAAAAACGAACTTTATTTCAAATCCAATTCTCTTACACTCACAACATGGTAATTGATTCGCTTCCAGCACCAGGTGAGACTTTGGTTTTTTAAGAAGTAACTTTGTGCTTCGTCCGGATTGGAAACCTTAGCAAATAGTTTTTTCATTTTTAATTCCGCGTGAACCACATAAGCTGAACGACAGCCTATGCAGCCTATAACACGCGCAATCCTGTTCCTTTGCCTGGCCTGTACGATTGATTTTGCGGTTCACGCCGCGCCGCTGACGGCCACGATCCAAACTCCACCTCCCGCCGAGACCGGTTATTTCAAACTCGGCGCCACCGTGAATCCCGCCGGCCACGTGATTTCCGTCAACAGCCGCGGCGTATTGTTCGACGGCCAGCCGGTGTTTCCCGTGATGGGCGAGATGCAGTACTCGCGTGTGCCCCAGGCCGAGTGGCGCGATGAACTTTTGAAGATGAAGGCCGGCGGCGTGGACATCGTCTCGACGTATGTTTTCTGGATCCATCATGAGGAGATCGAAGGCCGGTGGGATTGGAGCGGCCAGCGCGATTTGAACAAGTTTTTGCAGACGGCCAATGAGGCCGGCCTCAAGGTCATCGTCCGTTGCGGTCCGTGGTGCCACGGCGAGGTGCGCAACGGAGGCCTTCCCGACTGGGTCGTGGCGCACAAGGATTGGAAGCTGCGTTCCACCGACACTAATTTTCTCGCGGCGGTGACCATTCTTTACGGCCAGATCGCCAAACAGTTGCAAGGCGAACTGTGGAAGGACGGCGGCCCGGTCATCGGCATCCAGGTGGACAATGAGTTCCGCGGCTCGCCGGATTACCTGCTCGCGCTGAAAAAGATTGCGATCGAATCCGGCATTGACGTGCCGTTTTACACCAAGACCGGCTGGCCGGCGATGTCCCGGCCGGTGCCACTGGGCGAATTGCTGCCGCTTTTTGGCGCATACGCGGATGGATTCTGGGAGCGCGACATCACCCCGATGGACGGGAACAGTTGGGAAAATTTCACGTTCAAGATCACGCGCACCGATTCCGGCGTAGGCAACGACACTTTGGGCAATCGCAAAGCAGGCGACACGCCCGGCACCGACAAATATCCCTACCTTACCTGCGAAATCGGCGGCGGCATGCCCGCGTCGTATCATCGCCGCATGGACTACGATCCGCGCGATGTGGAGGCGGTTGCGCTCTGCCAGTTGGGCAGCGGGAGTTCGCTGATGGGTTATTACATGTATCACGGCGGCCAGAATCCCGATGGCCAGTTAACAACCTTGCAGGAATCAGAGGCGACTGGCTATCCGAACGACCTGCCGGAGAAAACGTACGATTTTAACGCGCCCATTGGCGAGTACGGCCAGATCAACCCGCAATACTACTGGCTGCGGCGGCTGCATTTGTTCCTGCATGACTTCGGCGCGCCGCTCTCGCAGATGCCCGCCACGCTGCCCGACATGCTCCCGGCGGATAAAAGCGACCTCGCCACGTTGCGCTGGTCGGTGCGTTCGGATGGCAACAGCGGCTATGTCTTCGTGAATAATTATCAACGCCTGCAACCGATGCCGGCCAAACGAGACGTGCAGTTCAAGTTGAATCTGTCGGGCCGCGAATTTACTTTTCCGAATAATCCTGTGACGGTTCCTGCGGACGGATTTTTCTTCTGGCCATTCAACCTGGACCTCCGCGGCGCGAAATTGATCTATGCAACCGCGCAGCCGATCTGCAAAATTGTTAATGGCGGCGTGCAGACATTTTATTTTGCCCGGACTCCGGGTGTGAAGGCCGAGTTTGTCTTTGACCCAACCAGCCTGGTGTCATCGCCGGCAGAATTTCATAATGTGAAACCGGGCCGCGAAGCGGCGATCTCCCTGGAAGACGCGCGGGGTGAGAAAATCCAGATCGTGCTTTTAAACGATGAGGATTCGTTGGCGCTGCAAAAAATCGGGACGAACCAGATTGTTTTTGAAAAAACCGTGGCCGGTCCGGCGCGCACTGTCAAAACGGAACTGCTGAAGCGCGCGGGGCCGGCTCGCGAGATTCCGCTGAGCACCGGCAAAGCCCATCTCGCCCTCGCGCCGCAGGATTCGGATTTTACCAACGCCGCCGTGTGGAAAATCACGCTGCCCGCGAACATCGATTTGAGCCGCAACCCTTTGCTGCGAATCCGTTATGCCGGCGACGTGGCGCGTTTGACGCTTAACGGCCGGCTGATCGACGATAATTTTTACGCCGGACGGACCTTTGACCTGGGGTTGAAGCGTTACGCCCCGGAGATTTTGACCGGCGATCTGCGTCTGGAAATTTTGCCGCTGCGCAAGGACGCGCCGATATTCTTTGAGCCGAAGGACCGTCCGGATTTTGGCGCGAGCGCGACTTTGCTGAAACTTCGATCGGTGGAGATTGTCAACGGTCCGACAGTTGTCACGTTACCGAAGTTGGTTTCCAATTAAAGAACCATGGCAAAACTCAAAACGAAATCCCACAGCTACGACCTCGAGTCGGCCTTTGAATGGTTGCGAGGGATGGCTCGGCCAACATCAACGTGTTCGTATGCAGGGACTGCACTCCGTGGAAGCACCGATGGGTTTTTCAGTGTAGTTAAATGCAGAAATATTGATCGCTAACGCGAACGTCCAGCAATAGTTGGAAATAGATTCTCATTTTCGATATTGAGAAGGTAAGGACGAGGAGCCTAGAAACTTGATTCAGATAGAGACCTCCTCACCCCGGCCCTCTCCTCCAGGAGAGGGAGAAACGCTCGGCGCTTTCATTTGAAATAGGTTGGCTGAATTTGTCAGGAGACCATCCAATAATTAAAAATTGTCCTCTCGGTGTTCCTTCTCCTGGGGGGAGAAGGTTAGGATGAGGGGGTCTTTAAAAACGAACTTTATTTCAAATCCAATACTTACACTGCCGCGAAATATTATTCAGCTCTTACTTTCTTGTTTTTTTAATCTGTGCAATTTGCGTAATCTGCGGATAGCAAAATGAAACTCCTCGTCGTTGGCTCGGGTGGGCGCGAACACGCGCTGGTCTGGAAACTGGCGCAATCGCCATGCGCCACGCAGATGTGGTGCGCGCCGGGCAATGCCGGCATTGCGCAGGAACGGTTGGCCAAAACCGGGTCGCTGGTTGATTGCGTCAACCTCGGCGCGGAGGATTTGCCGGGGCTGCTCGCCTTTGCGCAGGAAAAGAAAATCGAACTAACCATTGTCGGGCCGGACAATCCGCTGGCGCTCGGCATCGTGGATTTGTTCCAGAAGAACGGCTTGCGCATCTGGGGGGTGAATCAAAAGGCCGCGCAATTCGAGTCTTCCAAAGTTTTCTCGCAAAAGTTCATGGAGAAATATGGCATTCCAACGGCTGCAGCCGGGACTTTTTCGGGAGTCGCGCCGGCAAAGGCTTTTGCTAAATCGTTGGGCAGATGTGTGGTGAAAGCCGATGGACTGGCGCTTGGCAAAGGCGTGTTGATGTGCGCCAATGCCGCCGAAGCGGAAAAAGCGGTGGACGAGATCATGGTGGGCAAGGCGTTCGGCGCGGCGGGGGCGCGAGTGGTCATCCAGGAATATCTGGAGGGAATCGAAGTTTCCCTGCACGCGCTGTGTGATGGCGCGACGGCGAAGATTTTTCCGACGTCCCAGGACCACAAGCGCGCGCTCGATGGCGACCAAGGCCCGAACACTGGCGGCATGGGCACCTATTCGCCCACCCCATTCCTGACGGACGCGCAACTTGCCGAAGCGGCTAAAAAAATTCTCGAGCCGTTCATGCGCGGTTGCACGGCGGAGAACATCGATTTTCGCGGGCTGTTGTATCCGGGCATCATGCTGACGAAGGCGGGGCCGAAGGTGCTGGAATTCAACGCGCGCTTTGGTGATCCCGAAACCCAGGTCTATCTGACCCGATTGGAAAATGACCTTGTGGAATTGCTTGATGCCAGCGCAAGCGGCACGCTCGGAAAGATCGAATTGAAATGGAGTCCGATGGCGAGTGTTTGCGTGGTGATGGCCAGCGGCGGGTATCCGGGAAGCTATCCCAAGGGAAAGGCTATTTCAGGCATCGATGCGGCGAACGAGTTGCCAGACGCAAAAGTCTTCCATGCCGGGACGGCGTTGAAGGACGGGCTGATCGTGACGAACGGCGGGCGTGTTCTCGGGGTGACGGCACTGGGTAAAGATTTGAAAGCCGCCCAGGCTGCTGCCTATGCTGCCGTGGAAAAAATCCATTTTGATGGCGCGCACTTTCGCCGAGACATCGCGGCGAAGGCGTTGCAGTGAATTCGGTTGAGCTACTGTGTTAACGGCATGGCCCAAACATTGTGATTGAATCCCGCGGCGATCAGATACTCGCCATTACTCGCGACACCCATAAAAAGTTTATTATTTCTTGAGCCGTCATTGATCGTATTCGTCCATGTTGTCCCGCCGTCAGTCGATTTATCAATGACGCTGTCACCAGATACATAAACTGCGCCCCCGACTGAAATCGCGGTTCGGAGCGATGCCGTGATCGTCGAATCGCGAAGTGTCCAAATGTCCCCGTCGGAGCTGGTATAAATGGTAGGATTCTTATCAAGTCCAAGACCGCAGGCGAGAAACTCGGAGCCGGTCCATACGCAGGCCGTGAATGGAACAGAGGGTGCGTTCGTCAGAGGTGTCCATGTGATGGAATCATCGCTGATACAGATGCCATCGTTCCCGACGGCGACATAATGTGTTCCGGAATAACTGAAGCCATAGAAATTTATTTTGCTTTTGGAATCAACGCTGGTCCAGTTCATGCCGTCCGGGCTGGACAGGATTGTTCCCTGGTCACCTCCGGCGAGGTATTGATGACCGTCCCAAAATACTCCCAGCAAGTTCTTTTTGGTGGGAGATGTCTGGTTGGTCCATTGCAGTCCATCCGGGCTTGTTATTATGGAGCCGCCTTCTCTAACGGCAACATATTGATTATTGGCATAAACGATTCCGCGAAAATCCTTACCACCGGGAATGCTTTGGACATTCCAATAGCCGGTCGAATTATTACGGGTGGCGATGTGCCCGCCAATGCCCACGGCAACTGTCTCATTTGGACTGCTAGCAACGGCATAAAATGACCCAAGACTTTGGTTATTGTTCCAGTTGACCCATGGCGTTTTAATGACCTGCAGTGTGTCAGCGGGGGGTTCATAGCTAATTTCTCGGCGCAATACGGTGACTTCACCGCGTAATCGAAGCAGCTCGTCTTCATTCGAATTTGATTTTAATTGCGCATTTTCCGCCAGCAATTCTACCATCCGGTTCGTGGCATCAGCGAACTCTTGTTGCAATTGCTGGATTTGGGCCGCCAGCGGCGCTTGTTGTTGCTGGAGGGTTTGATTCTGTTCGCGCAGTTGTGACACCTGGTGCGCAGCAAAAACTCCCGCGCCGATCGCGGTGGCCAGCGCCACGCTGATGACGCCCTTTTGTAATGTAGTCATGGCAATAACCTTGGTTGTGGCAATCGTGGTTGAAATGGTGGCGGCGGCCCCGGTCAAAACGGCGGCGGAGGAAATTGCGGCGGCCAATCCGATCGGCGCGGATTGGACGGCATTCGCTGAGAGCAATACGGCCAGTCCGCTCGCGCCGATGGTCAGCCGTCGTTTGGAGAAAAATTCGCGCAATTGCTCGACGGCTCGCCCGGCCCTTTTCTGTGCGGCGTCATCGGAAATGTTCAAGCTCTCGCCGACTTCCCGCAACGATTTGTTCTCAAAATAGCGGAGCAGGATCACGCTGCGGTCGCTCTCATCCAATGCGGCCATCGCATCGTCGAGCAAGGGGCCGATTTCCGTCCAGTCGTTGGCGGTCGCATTCATAGTGTTCATCTCCACGGCGATCTGTTCGCGCAATTGCCGGCGTGATTCCTTGCGGATGACATCGATGGCCGTCCGGCGCGTGACCGCGTAAAGCCATGCGGTCAGGAGGGTGTCGGGCTTTAATTTGCCCGCATCACGGGCGAGGTCTGAGAAAACGGATTGAGCGACCTCCTCGGCCAGTTGGGGCGAGCGGACTTGCCGCAGCGCGGCGGAATAGACGAGGTCCAAGTGCCGCCGGACGATATCCGTGAAGGCTTCCTGCGAATTATCTCGCGTAAATCGCCGAAGCAGATCCAGGTCGTTCTCAGTCATCTTTTATAGAATATCGCCGCTGCCCCGCGAAATCCGACAGAAAAATGGCAAGCTGCCAGGGCCACCGCTCGCCTCCGGCGGCGAGCAAGAAAGACAGTGTAAGTAGTGCGGCAACAGCAGGGCTTCTTTATTAGTGCCTTTGTGTTTTACGTGTGGTTCTTTACTTTCCCGGTTTTGTCGCGCATTTTATCGGACGATGACACGACGTTGTTTGAAATGGTTGCAGGCAATTTTGCTATTGATGCCGGCTTGTTTGTTTGCGCAAGCAAGCGGGGATGGGCTGGCCAAATCCTCTGTTATTGAAAGCAATGTGGCGTATCTGCGCGTGGGGGCCGTCGGGCAAAATCTGTCCGGGGAAATCCAATCGGCGCAGCAGGCGTTGATGGCGTCCAATAACATCACCGGCACCGTCCTGGACCTGCGTTTTGCCGGCGGGGCCGACTCGGATTCCGCCAAAGCGGTGGAAGGTCTTTTGGCGCAGGATAAATTGCCATTGGCCGTGCTGGTGAATGATGAAACGACGGGCGCGGCGGAACAATTGGCGGAAGATTTGCGCGCGGACAAAGCGGGCTTGATTTTTGGCAGCTCAAAAGAGCTTAAACCGGATATATCAGTTTCCGTGAGCACGGATGCGGAAAAAAAATTCCTGCGAAATCCGTATGGGACCGTTTCGACGAATGAACCGATGACGGCGGTGGATACGAATGATTTTCTGCCTTACATCGACCATACCACGGAAGCGGACCTGGTCCGTGAAAAGATCAAGGACGGCGACCAGGAGGGCGACTTTGAACCAACCGGCCCCGCCGCGGAACAGCAGCCGTTCATCCGCGACCCGGTTTTGGCGCGGGGGGTTGATTTTATCAAGGGCTTGGCGGCGTTGCGGTGGTCGCACACCTGATTTCGGGTTGACGATTGGCGGTTGAGGATTCACCTTGAATCTTTGCGCGGGATGAAAACCATACTGTTCATATGCACCGGCAACGTTTGCCGCAGCCCGATGGCCGAGGGGCTTTTTCGCCAGGCCACCAACGGCAGCGGCCAATTCCGCATTGTTTCGGCGGGCCTGGGCGCGGTGGATGGCCAGCCGCCCACGGCGCACTCGGTCAATGCGATGAGGGAGATCGGCATCGATATCTCGGCGCAACGCAGCCGGGCGTTGACCGCCGACCTGGTGCGGCAGGCCGATTATATTTTTGGGATGACGCACGCGCACGTGGACACCGTGGGTCTGCTCTACCCCGCGGCGGCGGAAAAAACTTTTTTGTTGTGCGAATTTGACGATTCCCTGGATCCGTACGAAAAAGACATTCCCGATCCCATCGGCAGTCCGTATGAAATTTACGTTCATTGCCGCGAACAGATCGAACAGGGCGTCGGGTCGCTTTTAAAATTTATGGAACAACACGCAATCCTCTCGGCCCACGACACCAAAATCTCGACGGTCAATTTCGCCATCGGCGCGGACCATGGCGGATACGATTTGAAGGAATTCCTGAAATCGCACCTGCTCGCCCGCGGCTTGACGCTCAAGGATTTTGGGGCCACGAACCGGGACCCCGCGGATGATTATCCGGATTTTGCGCAGCCGGCTGCGCAGGCCGTGGCCGATGGCCGCGCCGAACTGGGACTGCTCTGCTGCACCAGCGGCGTGGGCATTTATATCACGGCGAATAAAATTCCCGGCGTCCGCGCGGGGCAGGCGTTCAATGAAAAGGAAGCCAACCTGATGCGCCGGCACAATGACGTGAACGTTCTTTGCCTGGCCGGCGATACGGACCATGCGCTCGCCAAAAAGATTCTCGATACGTTCATCGATTCGAAGTTCGAAGGCGGACGCCACGAGCGCCGAGTGGACAAGATCGATTTCCGCCTCGCGCCGCTGCAATTGCGTCTGCGCAATGTGGATCCCGCGGTCAGCGATGCCATTCAGCACGAGAAGCTTCGCCAGGAGGAGAACATCGAATTGATCGCCAGCGAAAATTTTGTCAGCCCCGCCGTTTTGGAGGCGCAAGGCTCGGTCCTGACCAACAAATACGCGGAGGGGTATCCGCGCAAGCGCTGGTATGGCGGCTGCGAGAACATCGACGTGATCGAGCAGTTGGCCATTGATCGCGCGCGCCAGATTTTTGGCGCGGAACACGCGAACGTGCAGCCGCATTCGGGCAGCCAGGCGAACATGGCGGTGTATTTCGCCATGCTCAAGCCCGGGGACAAGATGCTGACGATGGACCTCTCGCACGGCGGGCACCTGACCCACGGCAACAAGGTGAATTTCTCCGGCAAATTCTTTGAGATCGTCCACTACGGCGTCCGCAAGGGCGACGAGCGGATTGATTACGACCAGCTCGCGCAAATGGCGCGCGAGCACAAGCCGAAGATGATCACGGTCGGAGCGAGCGCTTATCCGCGCGTGATCGACTTCAAGCGCATGGGCGAGATCGCCCGCGAAGTTGGCGCCTATCTGCTGGCGGACATCGCGCACATCGCCGGCCTCGTCGCCGCCGGCCTCCATCCCAGCCCGATGGAGCACGCCGATTTTGTGACCACGACCACGCACAAGACCTTGCGCGGCCCGCGCGGCGGACTGATTCTCTGCCGTGAGAAATTCGCCAAAGAGATCGATTCACAGGTTTTCCCCGGCATCCAGGGCGGTCCGCTCGAACATGTCATCGCTGCAAAGGCCGTCTGCTTCCACGAAGCGTTGCAGCCGGCGTTCAAAAGTTACCAGCAGCAGATCGTGAAGAACGCCGCCGCGCTGGCGGAGGGCATGAAGCACAATGGCTATCGGCTGGTCAGCGGCGGCACGGACAATCATCTGATGCTGGTGGACGTGGGCGCGAAAGATTTGACGGGCAAAGACTGCCAGATTGCGCTCGATGAAGCGGGCATTACGGTCAACAAGAACACCATCCCGTTCGAGACGCGCTCGCCTTTCCAGGCCAGCGGCGTCCGCCTGGGCACCCCCGCCGTGACCAC
Source organism: uncultured Verrucomicrobiae bacterium (assembly GCA_963797825.1). Classification (GTDB taxonomy): domain Bacteria; phylum Verrucomicrobiota; class Verrucomicrobiia; order Limisphaerales; family UBA11358; genus UBA11358. Next base: position 113,035 of record CAWCRR010000044.1, on the reverse strand, counting down.
GCGCGGCATGAAAGAGGCCGAGATGGCGGCCGTCGCCGACATGATCTCCGAGGTATTGATGGATATAAAGTCACTTGACACGGCGGCCAAAGTGCGCCAACGTGTACGAGAGTTGACTGCGAAGTTCCCCTTGCCGTATTGAGAACACACGCTCAAACGCCAGGCCAAAGAATATAATCCAAGTTTGAACGATTCAGGTCGTCCGTCGTCGAATGCTCGACGAATTGTGCCGCGGGAAATCCAGCCAGCTTAAGCCACCAGGCTAATTTAAACATTTAGCAAATCTTAACCAATTTTATGCCACGAGTTTCAACCAGGAAGCCCCGCGCCACCAAAGCTTCTGCCGCCGCCGCAAAGGAAGCAGCGGCAGAGTCCGCGCCGTTCGAGGGCGCAATCAAAGAGGACGCCAAGCCGGCCAAAGACGAAGTCAAACCGTCAAAAGAAGAAGCCCGGCCGGCAAAAAATGACACCAAGCCGGTAAAAGAAGAGTCCAAGCGCACCAAGCACGACACCAAACCGGCGCCAGTCCCGGAGACGCCCGCGGCAGTGGAAGCGTCCGCCCCGGAACCGGCTTTGCAGCCGCCTTCCACGCCGATCGAACCGACGCACGATCACGATGGCGACCAGCCCGCGAAGGGTGGGCCACCTGAAGAACGGCGCGGCTTTCAGCGCGACAAAATCGTCACGTCATTGAACATCGCCAAATTGCAGGGGATGGCGATGACTGAATTGAACGGCATGGCCCGGGAATTGGGCGTGGAAAATTTCGGCACCATGCGCAAGCACGAGGTCATTTTCCATATCCTCCAGAAGAATGCCGAGCGCGCGGGCGTGTTGTTTTCCGAAGGGGTGCTCGAAGTGTTGCCTGAAGGCTTCGGCTTTTTGCGTTCGCAAAGTTTCAATTACCTGCCCTGCCCGGAGGACATTTACATTTCGCCTTCCCAGATCCGGCGGTTTGATCTGCAAACAGGAAACCTGATCGCCGGACAGATCCGTCCGCCGAAGGAAAAGGAAAAATTTTTCGCGCTGTTGAAAGTCGAAGCCGTTGACGGCGAAGACCCGGACAAGGCGAAGGAAAAAACGCTGTTCGACAATCTCACGCCGTTGTTTCCCAACAAGCGTTTCATTTTGGAGACGGCTGCCGACGAGTTGAGCACCCGCGTGCTGGACCTGGTCTGCCCCATCGGCAAAGGAACCCGCGGCCTCATCGTGGCCCCGCCGCGCACCGGCAAGACGGTCCTGATGCAGAAGATCGCCAATGCGATCCTGAAAAATAATCCCGAGGCGTACCTGTTCATCCTGTTGATCGATGAACGTCCCGAGGAAGTCACGGACATGGAGCGCAGTTGCAAAGGCGCGGAAGTGATTTCGTCCACGTTTGACGAGCCGCCCGAGCGGCACGTGCAGGTGGCCGAGATGGTCATCGAGAAAGCCCGCCGCATGGTCGAGCACAAACGCGACGTCGTGATCCTGCTCGATTCGATCACGCGCCTGGCGCGCGCGTACAACACCATCCAGCCGCATTCCGGGAAAATTTTGTCCGGCGGCGTGGATGCGAATGCGTTGCACAAGCCGAAACGGTTTTTTGGCGCGGCGCGAAATGTCGAGGAAGGCGGCTCGCTCACCATCATGGCGACGGCGCTCGTGGATACCGGTTCGCGCATGGATGAAGTGATCTTTGAAGAGTTCAAAGGCACGGGCAACATGGAAGTACACCTGGACCGCGCCCTGGTGGACCGCCGGATCTTCCCCAGCATCAATATCGAGCGTTCCGGCACCCGCAAAGAAGAATTGCTCTATCATCCGGATGAATGCAGCCGTGTGGTGATCCTGCGGCGCGCGCTCACGGGCGTTCCGCCGGTGGAAGCGATGGAACTGATGTTGAACAAGCTCAAGAAGACCAAGAGCAACATCGAATTCCTGCTGCAAATGAGCGTGGGGTGAGCCGAGGGCGGGCGGCTCTTTTGGCTGTAGGAGACGAGGTAACGAGTCTCAAATTTCATTATGGTTCACGGATTAATTAGAGACTCCTTACGTCATCTCCTCCTTCAACGAAAAGAATGACGTGCGGAGTGTCCTTCTTCATTGTACAACATAGGGAACAAACAAGAGTAAGGGTGTATCTCATTATTAAGATTCGTATAAATGCATAACGATGCAAAAGCTATCATTAACATCCGGCTTCAGCCGGGTGTGGGAGCCTTCACGCTTATGAGCCGTTTCAACGGCTTGTCGGCGCAGGATAAACCGTTGAAACGGTTGTTGTCGTCCTGGCCCGTAAACACCGGGCTGAAGCCCGGTGTTAATGAAAATGTGCTGCTCGTTGATGAGATACTTTCCATGAACCTTGGGGAACCCTCACCTCACCCTGACCCTCTCCCCTCCCATCCGATGGGAGCGGAGAGGGGACAGGAAGAGGACACCAACTGTTGTTCAATGCCAAGCACGATGCGGCAGGTTCATGGTCCCAATGCAGGCGAGAAAATCGATAGGAGGCTTTCCATGAACCTTCAGGGAAAGAAAGAGATGACCTCGGGTTTAAGTTTACCCCGATCTCCCCTCACCCTGACCCTGTCCCCCGGGGAGAGGGAAATGCGAGAGGACGTTTTTGATTGTGCGAGTGACTCTCTGACATATTCCGCTCACCGCATTTCATGCAAAAGCGCCGAGCGTTTCCCCCTCTCCCCCGCCGTGCTCGCGCACCGTCGCGGCAGGTCAGAGGAGAGGGCCGGGGTGAGGAGGTCGTTTAACTGATTTATGTTTTTAGTTTCTTTTTCCAGAAACACACAGTCGCTGTTTTTCGCAGCCGGCATCCTTTCCGGTATCATTTTCATCATGGCTGTTGCAGATTTGAAACAACAACCTTCCGCTGCGCGCCTGCCACTTGCGGGAACAAGTCTCGGGAAACAAAATTTTCTCGTCCCCGCCGCACATACAATCGTAGTCCGCGATGCGAACGCTCATTAACCGCCTGATCAAGATTTTGACGTCGCTGCGGCTCACTGTGGTGTTGCTGGCGTTTGCCATCATCATCGTTTTTGTCGGCACGCTGGCGCAGGTGGATGAAGGACTTTACAACGCGCAGGCGCGCTATTTCCGGCAGTGGATCGTCTTTGGCGCGGACTTTTTTGGCCACCGGATTCCACTCATTCTGCCCGGCGGTTATCTCATCGGCACGCTGCTGGTCGCCAATCTCCTCGCGGCACACATCTATCGTTTTCAACTCACGGTGAAGAAAATCGGCATCCAGATCGCGCACGCCGGGGTCATCCTTCTATTGGTCGGCCAGCTCGCCACGGACATGCTGGCGCGGGAATCGCAAATGCGCCTGAGCGAAGGGCAGACGAAATCGTATGCCGAAAGCGCGCAAAATTTTGAATTTGCGGTTATGAACCAATCGGGTCCTCATACGACACGCGTGGTGACCATCCCGGGAAGACTTCTGGCGCGCGGCGGGGAAATCCAGGACCCGAATCTTCCCTTCACCATCCTGGTGAAGCAATACTGGAAAAATTCCGAACCGAATTTTCGCGCGCCGATGATGTCCAACGCGCCTCCCCTGGTGCCCAACGGCGTCGCCCAGCATTTTGATTTCAGTCCCGCCGCCGAAGCCAAGGACATGGACGACCGGAATGTCCCGACGGCGGTGGTTGAATTGGACGGTCCAAATGGCTCGCTCGGCGACTGGGTCATCTCGGACTGGACGGCGGATGATAATTTGATCGCCGACCTGCAACAGAGTTACGCTCAGCAGGTGGGGCCGCAAATGACGCAAGGCATTATCGGCGATTTGACCGAGCCGCAATCGGTGGTCGTTGGTGGGACGAATTACACGTTTGAGCTGCGGCCATTGCGGATGAATTTTCCGTTTTCACTGACCCTGCTCAAGGCGACGCACACGATCTATGAAGGCACGGACATCCCGAAGGATTTTCGGAGCCTGGTGCGGTTGAGAAATCCGCAGACCGGCGAGGACCGCCAGGTGCAGATCCATATGAACGCGCCATTGCGCTATGACGGCCTGACGTTTTACCAATACCAGATGGATGCCGGACAGGCGGCGGCGGAGGCCGGGCACACGCCATCCTCGGTGTTGCAGGTCGTGCATAATCCGGGATGGTTGACGCCGTACATCGGGTGTGCGATGGTCGGCTTGGGGCTGTTGATCCAGTTTACGTTTCACCTGGTCGGCTTCATCACAAAGCGAAAATGAAAAAAATTTTTCAACGTTGGATACCGCCGCTATTGGCTTTAGTCATGGCGCTGTGGTTCTTTGCGCAAATGCGGGCGCCGCGGGACAAGGATTTTGCTTTCAATGAATTTGGGCAACTGCCGGTCGTGGCCGATGGACGCTTGAAGCCGATGGATTCGCTCGCGCGCAACTCGCTCCTGCAAATCTACGAAAGGCAAACCTTCAATACCGAGCCGTGGGTGGAATGGCCCCAAAAGCCGAAAATCATTTCCGCAACCGAATGGCTGGCCAACGTGATGATGAACCCGCAGGTGGCGGACGCATGGCCGGTTTTTCGCGTGGATAATCCCGACTTGATCACGCTCCTGAAACTGCCCGAGAAAAATGCCGCGCAGCACCAGGACGGAGAGCATTATTCATGGAACCAGATCGCCCCGCAGTTGAGCACGTTCGACACCGAGAACGAGCGTGTGGACAAGATCGAGCCTTCCGAACGCAACGCCTACGAGCGCGACGTTATCAAAGTTCACGCGCGGATGGAACTGTACGCGCAATTAAAGAATGCCATCCAGCCCGAGGATGCCCAGGATTGGAAAAGTGAGCTGGCCGGTTACGCAAGCATCATTCCCTCTGGCGTGGCGGCGGTGCAGGCGCAACAGGCCGGCAGCACTAACTATGACAAGCAAGTTTTCAATGACTTCGTGGGCGAACTGCAACGGTTCGATTTCATGGCGCAAGCCGAGCCGCCCCTCCTGATCCCACCGGCTAAACCTGGAGAGAATTGGCGGCGAACAGGCACGGTGCTGCTGGGCGCTGCCAAGGGAGAGGCCATTCCGCCGGCGGTCGCCGATTATGCGGACATGACGGAAGCGCTCCAGAACGGCAAGGCCGCCGATTTCAACGCCGCGCTGGCGGATTATCGCTCTTCGCTGGTGCCGGATTTCTCGCCGGCGATGGCCAGGGTGCGCGCGGAAGTTTTTTTCAACCAGATGCAACCGTTCTATAATGCGCTGGTCATCTACGTTCTGGCCGGGTTGCTGGCGGTGTTCTCATGGTTCAACTTGTCCGAAACGTTGCGGCGGTCAGCGGTCTGGCTGGTCGCGCTGGCGTTCTTCATCCATACGACCGGATTGATTTATAGGATGGTCCTGGACGGTCGTCCGCCGGTGACCAATCTGTATTCCTCGGCCATTTTCATCGGATGGGGCGCGGTGCTGCTGGGGCTGGTCCTGGAAAAATTTCATAAGAACGGCATCGGCGTGGCGGTCTCGGCGGGGATCGGTTTCATCACTCTCATCATTGCGCAGAACCTTGCGGTGGATGGCGATACCATGGAAATGATGCGCGCCGTGCTGGACACAAATTTCTGGCTGGCCACGCACGTCGTCGCCGTGACTACGGGTTACGCCAGCACATTTGTGGCGGGATTTTTGGCACTGATCTATATCGTGCGCGGTGTGTTCACGCGCACGCTCGATGCTGAGACCGGCAAATCGCTTGCGCGGATGGTGTATGCCATCGTGTGTTTCGCGACGCTGTTCAGTTTTGTGGGGACGGTCCTCGGCGGTATTTGGGCCGATCAATCTTGGGGCCGGTTTTGGGGTTGGGACCCCAAGGAAAACGGCGCGCTCATCATCGTATTGTGGAACGCGCTCATCTTGCACCTGCGCTGGGGCGGGATGATTCGTGAGCGCGGCCTGATGAATTGCGCGGTGTTCGGCAACGTCGTTACGAGCTGGTCGTGGTTTGGCGTGAACATGCTCGGCATCGGCCTGCACAGTTACGGATTCACCGACGCGGCATTCAAATACCTGTCGCTCTTCGTCCTGAGCCAGTTGTGCTTCATCGCGCTGGGATTGTTGCCGCGAAAAATGTGGAAGAGCCACCCCGTCTCGCCTTAATCTCATTGGCGAATGACCAAACCGACATTGCTCGTCCTGGCCGCCGGCATGGGCAGCCGCTATGGCGGCCTCAAACAAATGGAGCCTGTCGGCCCGAACGGCGAGACCATCATCGACTATTCGGTTTTTGACGCGCTGCGCGCCGGGTTTGGCCGCCTGGTTTTCGTCATCCGCCACGACATCGAGAAACAATTCAGGGAAATCGTCGGCGCGCGTTTCGAGGGAAAGATGCCGGTCGAATACGCCTTCCAGGAACTGGACTCATTGCCGCCGGGATTTTCCGTTCCGTCGGGGCGCGCCAAGCCGTGGGGGACGGGCCACGCCATCCTGGCCGCTGCGGACATCATCCGGGGACCGTTTGGGGTCATCAATGCCGACGATTTTTACGGGCCGAATTCATTTCGCATCCTGGCGGAGCATCTAAGCCCGGCCACCGGCGACCATGCTTTCCATGAACCTCGTAGCAGCGGATGTGAGTCCGCTCCATCTGAATTCGGAAAAAAGTTAGAGCCGACTCACGTCGGCTGCCACGGTTCAGGGGTTCAACGCGCGAATTATTCGGTAAATTACATGGTGGGATATGTCTTACGGAACACGCTGTCGGATTTCGGGACGGTCTCGCGAGGCGTTTGTGAGGTGGATGCCGGCGGCTTTATGAAGAGCGTGACCGAAGTGACGAAGATTGAGCGGAATGGAAATGGCGCAAAGTTTATGGCTGCGGATGGAAAAACTATGCCGTTGACCGGCGACGAGATTGTTTCGTTGAACCTATGGGGATTCATGCCGGGATTTTTTGGGCATCTGCGCGAGCAGTTTGAGGAATTTTTGAAGCGATCCGCGCGCGAGCAAACCGCCGAGTTTTATCTTCCCGCCGCTGTGAACAGTCTCATCGCCGACGGCAAGGAACGATGCCGGGTTTTGAAAACGCCGGATTCCTGGCTTGGCGTGACCTATCGCGAAGACCGTCCCGCGGTCGCGGCGGGGATCGGGCGGCTCATAGCGGAGGGGATTTATCCGCAAAAGCTGTGGGCCAAGGGATGAGCCGCAGATTACGCAGTTAAGAGGATGCAACCCTTTCAGGGTATTGTCCAATCGGTTGGTTACCCGGTGTAGTCCCGATGATATCGGGACAACACCGGGCTGAATGATGTAATCCCTTCGGGATAACGAGAAGAAAGAGAAGAACGAAAATGGAAGAAAATTCAGGGATCGATAGAGTCTCGCCCCACCTTGCGGAATTAGTTGATGAATAACGATTAAGGATTGATAATTTCAGCATATGGAAATCAAAAGAGTTGGCTCGCAGTCATCCAATAAAGGACCGGCCGATTGGTTTACCGGTACGGTGCGGATAGATCCCCTGATCCAGACATCTCCCCCGGCGCGCGTGGCCAGCGCGAGTGTCACGTTCGAGCCAGGCGCCCGGACCGCGTGGCACACGCATCCGCTGGGCCAGACCCTGATCGTCATCGCCGGTTGCGGACGCGCGCAATGTTGGGGTGGTCCGATTGAAGAGATCCGGCCCGGCGACGTGATCTGGTTCTCGCCGGGCGAGAAGCATTGGCACGGAGCCGGGCCGACCACCGCCATGACGCATATCGCCATCCAGGAACAGCTTAACGGCAAAGCGGTTGAATGGATGGAAAAGGTCAGCGACGGACAATATGGGGGCTAAATAGCGGAAAGCGGGGAAGGACAGGATTGCCGGAGAAAGCCGAATGAAAAGAACTGACACCTCACCCTGACCCTCTCCCCATTGGCTCGCAGATTCGCCAACGCGGAGAGGGAACAGCAGGTGGATGGTCCTCAATTATTGGATGTTCATCGCCTGATGCCGCCTACCCAGGAAACGAATTCGAACGGGAGACTTGCATCGGTGTATCATCGCGCCTAGCGTTTGAATGATCATGAACGAGGAATATGACGATGCGATGTTCGATTTCAGCCGCGGCGATTTCGACAGCGCCATCGCCAGGCTGATAAACGTGCTTGCGCGTGAGCCGGAACATTTCGACGCGCAACTGGCCCTGGGCATGGCGTATTATCGCAAGGGCGATTATGCGTCGGCCATCGCCGAGGGCCTAAAGGCGGAGCAATTGCGCCCGCAGGAGCAATTGGTGCATACAAACCTTTCGCTGTTCTATATGAAAGCCGGCGACAAGGCGACGGCGGAGCAGCATGGGTTGAAGGCAAAAATCGAGTCCTGGCGTGCCGATGCCAAAAAGGGATCGGTAGCTGAAGCGCCTTCCGAATTGCAAATGGCCAAACAAGCGCCGCAACCGGTGAAATTTCCCAGCCAGCCCTGGAAAAAGAAAAAAACATGAAAACCGCCTACGAACTCGCGATGGAACGCCTGAACAAATCAGCGCCTGCCACAAAACTGTCCGCCGCCCAGAAGAAAGAACTGGCGGAATTGGACTCCCGAAACGCCGCCAAGATCGCCGAACGCGAGATCGCTTTGAACGCGGAAATTGCCGGGGCCGCCGGTGACCCTGATAAGCAACAAATGTTGCGCGAACAACTGGCCCTGGAACGCCGCAAACTCCAGAATGAACTGGAAGAAAAGAAGGAAAAGGTGCGAAAAAGCGGGAAATAACCGGCCTTTCAGGAATGTGAATAAATCCCGAATAACCTGCATATAAAAATTAATATCTTTTGCTCGCGGGGATATGGGGCGTCACGAATAGTGAGGGCCAAAAATAGAAAAGAATCGCATGGCTGCTGAAGAAAGAGTGCTTTGTTTTAAACGGGAGTTGTTTGAAAAACTCGGCGTTTTTCAAGGGTTGACCCTCGACGTGGACAAATACCTGCCGGTGGTGACCGCCACCGCCAATGTCCTTTACCTCAACCGCAGCGCCGCCGAACAGGACCGGAGCCATAAACAATTGATTCCCTACGCCCTCATCCTCTGCAATGGCAAAATCCTGCGGTACCGTCGCGGCAAGGGCGGCGGGGAAAAGCGCCTGCACGGACTTTATTCCGTGGGCGTGGGCGGCCACATCTCGGAAGAGGACAACGGGTTGTTCACGACTGGCATCGGCTATCACGACGCCATGCGGCGCGAGTTGATGGAAGAGGTCGCCATTGACGCCGCCAACGAGGTGGCGGTGGCGGTGATCAACGATGACAGCACGGACGTGGGATTTGTACACCTGGGAATCGTGCATGTCGTGCAGGTTCCCGATGAATCACTGGCGAACAGACGGAGCGGCATCGTGTCGCCGGAATTTGTTCCCGTGAGCGAAGCGGTAAAAGACCCTGCCGCCTACGAGTCATGGTCCCGCTTTTGCCTGGAACATTTGGATGCGTTGCTGGCCAAGGCCAAAGGTGCGGGAGCGAAGACTTCTGAGAAAGTGGAGGCTTGACGTTATTACATTTGTGGCTACAGTGTTTGCATGGTTCTTGAACTAAAACTTCGCAAGGTTGGTAACTCCATTGGAGTTGTTTTGCCGAAGGAGGCGCTCGCCCGTTTGAACGCCGCCGACGGTGATGCGCTTTATCTCACGGAGACAACGGATGGGGGGTTTCGTGTCACCGCCACCAATCCCGAATTTGCCCGCAAAATGCAGACGGCCGAACGCTTGAGCCGGCGCTATCGCCATGCCTTAAAAGAATTGGCGAAATGAAAAAGCCGGTCTGGCTGGATCGCATCGATTGCATGGCGATCCATGAAATGATGCTTGCACAGCACGGCGGACAGGCCGGAGTGCGCGACAACGGTTTATTGGAATCAGCACTGGCTAAACCCCGGAATCATTTCGCTTACGGTGCGCCCACCTTGAGCGCGTTGGCCGCGAGTTACGCCGCAGGCATCATCTTGAATCATCCCTTCCTTGATGGCAACAAACGCACAGGTTTTCTCGTAGCAGTGACATTTTTGGAGTTGAACGGAATGGTTTTCACTGCCTCCGAGGAATCAGTGGTTGAAAAGACCTTGGCGCTGGCCGCCGGTGAATTAAATGAAGCCGGTTATGCGGTGTGGTTAAAAGCGAATTCAAGGAAGGAATAACGCCCGCATTTAGGGAAATAAAAAAGCCCGGGCACTACTCCGGGCTTTTTCAAACTTTGAGAACAAGCACTAACAACGTCATCAATCTACCAAAATCCCGCTTTTCGGAAAGTCACCACTACTGGGGACAAGTATTATGAGACAGAATTAACAAAATTAACGAATTAAATGGGGAGAGACAGGAAGAAAGGGAAGGCCGAAATCGCCTCAGCCAGCCGGCTTGAGCGCCAGAAATTCTTCCGTGAGCGGTTCGAGAATTTGCGCGGCGTCGGAATTGGCGCGAACGGCCGCGGTAAAAGTCCAGCCGTCGGGACGGATGACGGAGCGGATTCTTCCGTTGGCGAAAACCCAGGTATGCCAGCGGACCTCGGAGGGTTCGGCGCCGGGCAACGCCGCGCCGTTTTGCAGGAGACGGACTATTTCCCCCATTTTCTCCGGGGGGAAACTGTCATCCGTGCTCCGGCTGAAGCTGATGGCCCCGGCGGTGACAGCGCAGGCGATCATTCCCGGAACCGAGCACCGGGCGTCGAGCCATTGTTGGAATAGTTTGCTCATTTGTTCGCCGGGGGGGTTGAAACACGGACGAAAACGAGTTTGCCGCCGCGATTAAGGGAAATGGCGCGCCCTTCCACGAGCTGCGTCTCGAGCCGGTCAAAATTCCCAAGCGGAAGAAGCTGTCCCAGCAGGGCCGCTTTTTGGTCCATGGATTGCAGCCAGCTCACCCGCGCCGGCGCATCGTGCAGGACGCCGTCAAAGAGCGTGTCGCCCGCGCTGGTGCAAACGAGAGTTTCCTCGAGGTGGGAAGCCGGCTTGTTGGCAGAGGCGTTTTTGGCTTTGGATTCTTCCTGGAGGAGAGCGGCATTTTCATCGCATGCCTGCGCGGCGTTCATGAGCAGCATTTCCCATGACCCGCTGAGCGACTTTTTTTCCGGAGGCGCGAATTGCGCCAGCTCAAATGAGCCGCCCGGCAGGGACAGCAGTTTCTGCAATGCTCTTTCGCCCACCAAATCGCCGCCGACGGCATGGACGATCTGCCCTTCTTCGATGTAAATCTGTCCGAGGACATGCTCATTGTAGATTTCCAGGACGGAGGAATTGCGGGCAAGGCATTCCATCTGGATAACGTCCTGCAGTCCCACTTTGCGCAATACTCCTTCAAACCCTTCCTTTGGTGTCCATTGCAACAGCTCGCCCAGCATTACAAAAATGGATTTGTAACCTTCAGGCGTAAGCGCTTTTTCCATGAACAAATCCGCGCCGTTGGCGAGGCTCGCGGCGCGCCTTTCCGGCGTGGCCAGCGCGGTGAGCACCGCCCGTTTCAACTTCGGATGGCGCCGCTGCAAAATGCCGAGGAACTGGATGCCGTCAATCACCGGCATATTCACATCCACGATCACCAGTTCAATTCTTCCGGTCTCCAATATTTCCAGCGCGCGGTCGGGCGTGGTGGCCGTATGAATCTTCCAGGATTGTTCGCTCATCTCGCCGTAGAGATCCTGGATCGACAGAAGAAAATCCGGGTCATCGTCCAGAAACAAAACATTATGTTTGGCGGTTTCGCTCATGTTTTTCTCATTCCAGGGCGGCTAACGCCGAGGTTGCCGCCTGCCGCACGGATAAATCGGCGTCACGCGATGCGGTGGACAAAATGGCGGCGGCGCTTTTTTCGCCCAACTGGCCCAGGGAGACCGCGGCGGCCATGCGCAAGTCCCGGTCGCGGTCAAACAGCAGTTCCGCAAACAACGCATAGACCGGAGAGGGGCCTGATTTAATTTCCAATTTCCCGCCGGCCTCGTCGTTTCGCAGGCTTTCCGGGTCCACTTTCAATAGCTCCAGGACTTTCAGAGCGGCATTGCTTACCCAGTAATCATTGTGGCTCAGGGCCGCTTTAATTTTTGGAAGCGCCCGATGGGCGGACTCGGTTTCAGTCCAGTTCCGGTTGATTTTAAACAACGTCGCCAACGCGGCGCTGCGCACGACATTTTCCGGGTCCAGCAGGGCCAGCACCAGATATTGAATCGCCCGCGCATCGCCGAACTCCCGCAACGCGCCGATGACGCTTTCCCGCACGTCGCGATCCGGGTCCTGGATGAGCTGGCACAGTCCGTCCATCGCCGAGGCATCCCGCAATTTGCCAAGCGCTTTGGCCGCGGCCAGCCGGACCTCCCAGGAGGAATCTTTGAGGCGTTTCAACAGCAATGGCACCGCCCGCTTGTCGCCGCACGCCGTGGCCGCATCCACCGCCGCGCCGCGCACAAAGGCCGCGTCGTCCTGTAACAACGGCTTGATCCGGTCGAAATCTTTCGGGTCCGCCAGCCTTTCCAACAGTCCGAGCGCCACCACCCGCAAAGCGGGGTTGTTTCTATTGAGCGCCGCGATCATTGCCGGCTGTACGCGGGGGTCTTTTACCCGGCCCAAAGCCCTGGCGGCAGTCAACTGTTTGTGCGGCGTCCCGTTGCGCAGCGCCTCGAGCAGATGCCCCACGCCTTCCGGCCCCATCGCCACCAGTTCGTGCAGTTCACCCGTGGCCAGGATCTGCAATACGCGGTCCGGCGTGCCCTCCGGCTTCCAGCCGAGGCGGTTTAAACTTCGCACCGCGATTCCGCGGACCACCAGGTCCACATCGCGCAGTAATCCCACCAAATGAGGGATGGCCCGGAGATCTCCCAGGTGGCCGAGCGTTTCCGCCGCCGCCGCCCGCGCTATCGGAGACGTGTCCCGCAAAATCGCGATGAGCGGCTCAACCGTTTGGATGTCATGATAACGCAATAGCACCCTCGCCGCGGCGCTGCGCACATCCGGGTCTTTGTCCTTTAAAGCAAAAATGAGCGGCTCGACAGCCCCGGGATCGTACACATGGGACAACCTCTCCACCACTGCCAGCCTGGTTTTGGGGCTGCCAAAGCGGAGTTTTTGATCGGTCAACCAACTCGATACGAAACTTAACATTGTTTTTGCAACGGTTGCAGTCCTGGGCAAAACATAATTGCCGTCTGATAGTGTCCATTCTACGGACTCATAATAGCAAGAAATATGCCCCTTTGCCACACTGTAAAGTGGTGCGCGCGAGAGGACTTGAACCTCTAATCCTTACGGAACCGGATCCTAAGTCCGGCGCGTCTGCCATTCCGCCACGCGCGCATTGCACGGTCAAGTTTCAGGGGTATGACGAATGGTTTCAAGGCAAGAAATTTAACCACAGATGGACACGGTCTGTAGCATTGTTTTCAGATAAAAGAGATTAACAGATTTGCTAGTAAATTTAAAGGGCTATTCGCTTTAACTGGCTACTATTTTTCACTATTTGGGGGCATTTTCACTGACAGTTTCACTGACAGTGCCGGTGTGGATTTTTCAGGATTCATAGAATCAAGCGGGTAAAACGTCGGCGGGAAAATAGGAGTGATACTTGGTGCGCGGGTCGGTGGGATGACTGCCGAGTGGGTCAAACTTGCCGCACGGATGCTGCCAGACGCTACGCCGCTGATTCCAGTGAAAGCCTAAAGCCCAAAGCAACGTTGCCAGCGCGGGCTTGCTCTTTGGTGAGACATCCAGCCAAACCCATTTGCCGACAACCTCGGCTAATTCGTATTGGCCGGGCAACCGCGTCCGCAAATAATTCAAGACCGCATCAGTGGACAAACGCCGATTGGCGCAATGCCGAACGAAATCACTCGTTTTTGAAACCGACGATGGCCGGACATTCGCCGGAGCTGACGCTTCAATTTGGTTTGTTGTTTTCATAGCTTTTTTTTGAAACCGCTGTCCGTCACCCTGCCGTTTGCTGCTCGCCTCACTGACGGGGAGACGGCGAGCCGCGCGCGGAAGCGCCTTGAAGGATTCGGCGAAAGCCAAAAGCGTGACAGTGGCGGAGTGGGAGAGGGGGGAGACGCTGGCGCGATTTTGGCTATCGCTGCCAACTATCGGCTCGGTGTCGGACCAGTGAGCAGCAAACGGTGGGGTGACGGCGGGCGTAAAAAAGGCGAAGACAAACAACCTGACTTCCACCAAGTTAAAGTTCTGCCCGGAGTCTGCGGAAAATTGGCGCGGACGGGGCACGGTATTTTTCCCGTCCGTGTCAACTTTCCGCAGTCTCCGTCATACTTATGGGGGCGCGGTCAGTCCGGTGGAAAAACGGAGCGGAGTCGCGGAACGGAGCCGTCTTTAATATTCGGAGTGAAGCGATGCGCGGAGATTTTCAACCGGTCTGACTTCGCGTGGCGAAATCAAAAGCAATTCAACCGTTCTTTTGTGGCGCAGGCTGCATGGGTATCGCCCTATGTGGATTTGATTCGCCTGCAGCTCGCCGGAATCTTGAAGAAGCCGGACTTGATTTGATTGTTGAATGCGGTCTTGGATCAACAACTGATTATTTCGATAGCATCATGATTCACACTTTCCCGGAGGCAACTCAAACTCCAAAGGAAATCTGGTCCGAACGAACGAACGAAACTGAACGTACGAATGAAATTTTTCTCAAAGCATTCAAAACAGACGAAGATTGTGGAATCGTGGCAGAAACGTTGGCAAAAAAAGCAATTTCGTCCTCATTTGTAGGCGCTTTTGCTGCTTCACTAGCGGTTGGAGAACTATTACGTGGTTTGCATAACGGAAATCGATGCGAAATTATCAAGGCGCATTTACGGAGCAACGACTCCCTCGTCCTTGTTTACAAAGATGAAGCTTATCAAAAAAGGTTTGCTCGTAATGGGTTTTTGCCGGGGGGATATCAATTCCATTCGTCAGCGAATTCAAGCGCGCCACCGCAAGTCGTATGAGTTCTGTCGGGGTTTTGAAGTGACGAAACCAGCTACCGCGAAACCTGCCAAATTAGGATTGGCCGAGTCATGGGTTATTTTAAAATAACGCTGCTTGTCTTGATCGAAATATACGTGATGCTCGGCGTGGGATTCCTGTTTGCGAGCCAACCATTCTTGGGCTTCAAGGGCTAACGCTCGCGGCTGGCGTCTTTGCCGCGCGATTGCAACTGCTCCATGACGGTTTGCCAAGTGCGCTCCACAAAGGCGGGGTCACTGGCCGTCAGATACGCTCGGGCGAGGTGCAAGTTTAACGTTGGCTGGCGGTGCGCCTCATTGAGCGCATGGAGCAGGTTTAGGGCTTCGCCCTCATCGCGTGTCCGCAGACTCTTTTGGTGGCCAGTGGCCGTGTCCTGGGAGTAATAAATCCCGCTGCGCCGGAACATTGTGTATTTGGTTTTCATGTGCATGGGTCTGAATCATGCAACAGACACGTCGCAACTGGTTAAACAGTTGTGGGCGAGTTTCAGCGAAGTTTTGCCGAATAGTGGCGAATAGTGTCTGCACCGGTCGCATTACTGGCAATTTCACTGACAGTGGCCGTCCGCTACTCAAGAAAGCCCTTGATTTTTCAGGGCTTTTATCTACTTGTTGTAGGATGGACACGGATGCACACGAATTTTAAGAAATGCAAAATGCAGAATTTTTAACAGGAGCGAACAGAGATAACGGAGATATTTGGAATCAAAAAAAATGCCGCAGTTTCCTGTTCCCTCCTGTTCATCCGGGCGTATCTTGACACTGCCCTTGGTAGGGACGGCGCGCTGCGCCGTCCGCGCCGCGTCCAGCGGCGCAACCGTATGTGTAAACATTAGATACCGCCTCGCGCCTCGCGGGATTCCGCCCGCTCTGCGCGGGCGGGGACATCGCAGCGCGATGTCCCTACCAAGATGCGCCCTGTTCATCGTGTTTCCCGCTTTCCGACTTCCGCTTTCCGTCCTTTTTGTTTAATTTGGTTTTATGTCGTTGTGGATTCGATTTTTATTTTTTGCAGTTGCCGTATGCGTGAGCGCGGCGTTGAGCGGTTGCCTGCCCGACCAGGGCCAGTCGGACGAAGAAAAAGAACCGCATTTTGTCCTGGGCCAAAGCCGCGTGAACGCGATGGATTACCAGGGCGCGGTCGAGGCGTTCGAGGAATCGCTCGAGGTCAACCCGCATTCGGCGCAGGCGCATTACCAGTTGGCGATGTTGTTCGATACCCGGGTGTCCGATCCGGCCGCCGCGATCTATCATTACGAACAGTACCTGAAATTCGACCCGAACGCGGCGAACGCCTCCATCGTGCAACAGCGCATCGAGGCTTGCAAACAACAACTCGCCGCGGACGTGCTCGCGCTGCCGTCGTCTTCCGCCACGCAACAGCAATTGGAGAAGCTCATCGAGCAGAACCGCCAGCTTCAGGATGAAGTGGATAAATGGCAGGCCTACTATCAGGCGCAACAGGCGCAACAGGCGCAGCAGGCCGCGCTGAGCAATCAACAGAATATGGCCAACGCAGCGCAGACGCCGGTCGCAACTCAACCTGTGCAAACGACGCAACCGGTCCAGGAGCAACAGCCAGTGGTGGAAACGCACAGAACAGAGTCCACAGGCGTCCAGTCCACTGAGCCAGGGAGTGGTAGCCGTTCGCATATGGTGGCTGCGGGTGAAACATCGGCGGCAATTGCGCGCCGGTACGGGATAAGATTGAGCGAATTGCAAGCCGCCAATCCGGGGGTCAACTTGAGTCGCATTCGGGTGGGGGAAGTTTTGAAGATACCGTGATGAGACCGTCACATCATCCAGTATGGAAAACATCGAACATCCAACGTCCAACAACCAACATCCAATGGTTTTTATTCGGAACATTTATTCGATGTTGAGCGTTCGATGTTAGCGTATGTTTCGCGGTAAAAAAATCCGTGTCTATCCGTGTCCATCTGTGTTCAAGTTGTTAAAACCATAGTAAATACAAGGTTTCTTGACCGGATAGACGGCCACTGTCAGCGCAAATGCCAGTAGGACGGCAGTTGTTTTAACAACTCGCCACGACTGGCTGACATTCGCTGAAACTTCGCCACCACGCGCGTTCAAAAACGCCGTCGGTAAGAGACAGCAATCAGTCTGCGCATCAAAGACGAACCGAGGCCAAGAGCCACCCTTTGTGCAAAAGCGGCTTGACAAATTTCCTGATTGTAACCATTTTGACTACATGAAGACCGTTAGCTACACATTGCGCCTTGAAGAGGATATTTTTGAGCGCGTCGAGCGGGAAGCCAAGAAAAGAAAAAGGAGCCTGGCCGACATTTTTCGTGACTCCATAGCTTACGGCTTGCCTGCGTTGCCCCCCTTGCCTGACATGGACATGGTCATTTCCGACACTTGGGAAAAGCTCGGCCCGGCGCCGGAAATTGATTATGATAAACTTTAACCGCGGCGACGTGGTTATCGTGGATTTGGGCATGACGCAAAAGGTCCGACCCTGCGTGGTCGTTTCTGTTGCCCAACCGGACCAACGCCGCAATATGTCGGTGGTCGTCCCGATGACAACCGAAATTCGCGATGGTGAAGCCGAAGTCTCCTTCCCCAAACCGGCTTGGTTGAAGAGTGAATCCGTGATCAATGTCTTGGGTGTGGCGGGGGTGGACAATGCCAAAATCGCACGGCGAATCGCCGCTTTTCCACCGGCGAAGTTGAAGGAGATCAGCCGGGTGCTTGTAAGAATCCTCGGTCTGGAGACTTGACAGAGGCGTTCACGCACTGCCTTGGCTCCTGTTCGGCAACAGCCTGCGCACCAAAGACGAGAACGAGGCCAAGAGCCTGCTAAACGCCGCGACGAGGCGCAATGCCAACCGGCGCTAAACTTAGGATTAAGATTAGGATTAAGAGAAACTTCATTGTGCCACAAAGGGTTTATTCTTTAGTATTGACAGATTCTAAATTTGAGCCATTTTGTCACTTTAGTTGTCGAATTATCCAATGATTTTGCCGAAATCCAGCTTTCTTGACAGAGTGCTTAGTCGCATCGGACGGTTGGACACCGAAGGGTTGCAGACGGTGGTCCAGCGGCTGGCGCGCGAGCGGAGTTTTTTGGAGACGCTTTTCAATACGATCGAGGACGGCGTGCTGGTGGTGGATGAAAATGGGCGGGTGATTTATTTCAACCATGCGGTGACGCGGTTGATCGGGTTGCAACTAGCCGACAGCGAGCAGCACATCACCAAAATCCTGCCGGAGATGGATTGGGAAACGATCTCGAAAGCGGACAGCGCCGGGGGCGAAAAGATCATGCGCCACGAATTCGAGATCCATTATCCGCGTCCGCGATTCATCCGGCTGTACGCGGCGCCGCTGGACGGGGAAGCCATCGGCAGTTCGGGCGTGGCGCTGATCCTGCATGACGCCACGGAAGCGCGGCAAAAGACCTTTGAGGCCATCGAGAGCGAGCGGGTGCAGGCGCTGACCTTGCTCGCGGCGAGCGTGGCGCATGAGATTGGCAATCCACTCAACGCGCTGCACATCCATCTGCAGCTCATGGAGCGCGAGTTGAAGAAACTCAAAAGCGATGAACGGCAAGCGCAAAAGGCAGCAGCACCACGCGAGATTTCCGGAAGGCTGGAAAATTACCTGGATGTCTGCAAAGGGGAGATCACGAGGCTGGATTATATCATCACCCAATTTTTGGGCGCCATCCGCCCGGCGCCGGTGCAATTGAAGATCGCCTCGCTCAACGAGGTCGTGGAAAAAACGCTTCACCTGCTGGAACCGGAATTGGAGAACCGCGGGGTGACCATCGTAAAAGAAATTGGCGCGGCAACTGACGGAATCGCGCATTGACGCCTCACAGATGCAACAGGTGTTGGTGAACCTCATCAAGAACGCGTCGCAGGCGATGACAACGGGCGGGACATTGACATTACAAACCGGCGAGAGCGGCGACGACGTGTGGGTGAGCGTGGCGGACACGGGCCTGGGAATTCCTCCGGAGCAGATCGCGCACATTTTCGAGCCGTTTTACACGACCAAGAAGAAGGGGACGGGGCTGGGACTGATGATTGTGCAACGCATCGTGCGGTTGCACGGAGGAAAAATCGAAGTGGACAGCCGCGTCGGCCACGGAACGACATTCAAGGTGTTCTTGCCGTTGCATGAGCGCAAACCGCGTTTATTGGAGGCAAAAGTGGCATGAACAAAGCGACGCTTTTGATTGTGGATGACGAGAAGACGACGCGGGACGGATTGCGCGCGGCGCTCGAGGAGCGTTACGACGTGTACGTGGCGGAAGACGCGGGGGCGGCGATGAACCTGCTCGAAGCGGAAAACTTTGACGTGATGCTGGCGGATTTCCGGTTGCCGGGCGAGGACGGCCTGAAATTGATCTCGCGGGCAAAATCGCTGTCGAAACCGCCGATCTGCATCCTGATGACGGCGTACGGCTCGGAGGAACTGGCGGTGGAGGCGATGAAACTGGGCGCGGACGATTATATTGTGAAGGGCCGTCTGCAAATCGACGAGCTGGAGATGCGGATAGCGCGGGCGTTGAAACATCAAAAGCTGGAGACGGAGAATGTTTCGTTGCGCCAACAATTGGACACCCGGTTCGGATTGGAAAACATCACGGGCGAGTCGCCGGCGATGCGCGAGATTTTTGACATGGTCCAACAGGTGGCGCCGACGCGGGCGACGGTTTTGTTGAGCGGGGAAAGCGGCACGGGCAAGGAATTGATCGCGCGGGCGATCCATCAATTAAGCCCGCGCGCGCGGCAGCCGTTTGTGACGGTGCATTGCGCGGCGCTGTCGCCCACGCTTTTGGAGAGCGAACTGTTCGGGCACGAGAAGGGGGCGTTCACGGGCGCGTATGAGCGCCGGATCGGGCGCTTCGAATCGGCGCAGGGGGGCAGCCTGTTTTTGGATGAGATCGGGGAGATTGACGCGACGATCCAGGTGAAACTGCTGCGGTTCCTGGGCGAGCGGACGTTCGAGCGGGTCGGCTCGAACAAAACCTTGACCGCGGACGTGCGGTTGATTGCCGCGACAAATAAAAATCTGGAAGAGCTGGTCAAAGCGGGGACTTTCAGAGAAGATTTATTCTTTCGGTTGAGGGTGGTGGAGATCACCTTGCCTCCGCTGCGGGAACGTCCCGGCGACATTCCGTTGCTGGCGCGGCGGTTTTTGCAGGAATTCGCCAAAGAAAACGGCAAGGCTGTGAACGATTTCACGGCGGATGCGCTCGAATGGCTCATAAATTATTCGTGGCCGGGCAATGTGCGCGAACTGCGCACGGCGATGGAGCACGCGGTGGTGCTTTGCCGGGGCGAGAAGATTTCGGCGCGGGATTTACCGCGCCAGATTTCCCTGGGCGCGAAAAATGAAACACAATTGTCACCACAAAATGATTTAACAGTGAAGGAAGCTGAGAAACAATTGATCGTGCGCGCGCTCAAGGAGCATGACGGGAACCGGACGCTGGCTGCGAAAAAAATCGGCATGAGCCGGCGGACGTTTCATCGCAAATTACACACCTACCATCTGGAAGGATTTTAATTGTGCCATTGCCACCAACACGGGAACTGATCCAACAGGCCATCCATAAAATGGAAATGGGGGGCGGCGCGCGCATGCTGCGCTACTTCCTGCTGTTATTGGTGGTCTTTTGCCTGGTGGTCCTCTACGACCTGCACGCCTACAAAAACATGTTCACGCCGGAAGGAATGGACGCGGCGCAACTGGCGCGAAACATTGCCACCGGCAAGGGTACACCACTGAATTCATCAGGCCATTAAGCCTGTACCTGGTGCAGAACCATAATGAGGGCCAGGGGCCGTTGTCGTTGACCTCCACGAATTTAGTTGATTATGCGCGAATCCAGGCGCATCCCGACCTGGCCAATCCCCCGGTTTATCCGGTGCTGCTGGCGGGCTTGATGAAAGTGTTGCCCTTCCGCTATCCGGTTGATTTGAAGCACGCCTTTTGGACCGATAACGGGTCGTTTTCACGATATCAACCGGACTTTTTGATCGCGATCTTCAATCAGGTCCTGCTGCTGGCGGCGGTGGTCATGGTCTTTTGCCTGGGACTAAAATTATTCGACGCGCGGGTTGCCTGGACCTCGGCGATCCTGACGTTTGGTTGTGAATTGCTGTGGCGTTTCAGCGCGTCCGGGCTTTCGACGCTGCTGTTGGTGGTGATATTTCTGGGGCTGGCCTGGTGCGTCATAAAAATCGAGGAGTTGGCGCGGGAACCGCAGCCGGGGCCTGTGCCGCAGCCGCAGCCGCAACTGAATCAATTGCTCGGTTGGACGATCGCGTGTGGCGCTTTGGCCGGAATCGGGGCGTTGACGCGGTACGCATTCGGCTGGATCATCATTCCCATCCTGGTCTTTTTGCTATTGTTTAGCGGGCAACGGCGAATTCTGCCACACAATCCTTGCGTTTGGGGTGTTTGGGGTGATTTTGGCGCCGTGGGTCGCCCGGAATTACGCGGTGAGCGGCACGCCTTTTGGCACGGCGGGTTTTGCGATTATGGAACAGACGCAGATCTATCCGCAATTTTTACTTGAGCGATCCCTGCACCCGGCATTTTTTGGGTTCGTCCTTAAACCCTACCTGGCAAAGATGGCTGGCAACGTGCAAAGCATATTGTCCAATGATTTGCCGACGCTGGGCGGCAGTTGGGCGAGTATCTTCTTCCTGGCCGGGCTGATGCTTGGATTTCAAAAGGCATCGATAAAACGGATGCGCTATTTCCTGCTGTTGTGCCTCGGGGTGTTCATCATCGTCCAAGCCCTGGGCCGGACGGCGTTCTCCGATGAAACGCCCGCGGTCAATTCGGAAAACCTTTTGATTCTGCTTGCGCCACTGATCTTCATTTACGGCACCGGTTTCTTTTTCACACTGCTGGACCAATTGGAATTGCCGGCCATGGAGTTGCGTTATCCCATCATCGGTGGTTTTGTGGTCTTGTGCTGCCTGCCGATGATTTTTATCCTGCTGCCGCCCAAGACAAACCCGGTGGCTTACCCGCCCTATTACCCGCCGGACATCCAGCGCGTGGCGGGCTGGATGAGGCCCGACGAACTGATGATGAGCGACGTGCCCTGGGCGGTGGCCTGGTACGGCGATCGCCAATGCGTGTGGCTTTCCCGCGACTCCCAGGACGATTTCTTCGATATCAACGATAATATCAAGACCATCAGCGCGCTTTATTTGACGCCCAGAACGATGGATGGAAAATTTTTGACCGATTGGGTCAGGGCCGGCAATAACAGTTGGGGCAAGTTCGTCAGCCAGGCGGAGTTGCAGGACCAGATTCCCGCCAAATTTCCGTTGCGCGCGGCTCCCACGGGGTTTTTGCCGGACCGGCTTTTCCTGACGGACTATCCCCGGTGGAAAATTGCCAAATGACTCAGCCGGCGGCGCGCCGCAACCGGTCGGCGATCCCCGACCATTCCGGCAAATCCGGCGGCGCCTCGACGATGATGACCCCGGCGCCGGTTTCATCGCAGCGATGCAATTCGGAGTAAAGCGCGCGCGCAAACGCCTCGGCATCATGGGGAATCACACTGACGCCGGCGAATGGTTGGTCGGACGGAATTTGGGTATGGGCAATGATATGGCAGTTTCGAATTTCGAATTTGGAATTTTGAATCCTGGATTCCAAATCCGCATCATCCCGCCAATTCAAAACGACCAACCGGGCCTTCGGAGCATAATGTTTTTTAAACAGGCCGGGGCTTTTGAGCGGGCCGGCGGGCCGGCGGGGGCCGGCGGCCGGCACTCCGGCGGCGGCGAGCGATTCGGCATGGATCATTCCCGGGCGCAGGATTTGCGGCGGGGAAACCGACAGGTCCAGGACGGTGGATTCAATCCCCACTTGCGACTGGCCGCCATCCACGATCAACGGAATCTTTCCGCCGAGCTGTTGGCGGACGTGCCCGGCATTGGTCGGCGAGATCTGTTCGGACAGATTGGCGCTGGGCGCGGCCAGCGGGAAACCGCATTCACGGATGACGGCCTGGATGAAAGGGTGGGAGGGCCAGCGCACGCCCACGGTTTTGCCGCCGGCAGACACGATGGGCGGAACCGCGTTTGATTTCGGAAGGACCAGCGTCAAGGGTCCCGGCCAAAATGCCTTGGCGCATTTTTCCGCGAGTGAGGGGAACCCGGCTACACACCGCCGGGCCATTTCGAGGCCGGCCACGTGGACGATGATCGGATTGTTGGGCGGGCGTCCTTTGACCTGGAAAATTTTCGACACGGCTTTTTCGTCCAGGGCGTTTGCGGCGAGGCCATAAACGGTTTCTGTGGGCAGCGCGACGACCTCGCCGGCCCGAAGCAACGCGGCGGCGGTTTGAACAGCTTTTTGAAAAAGTTCCGGCGTATGCGCCGGCAGAATTTCAGTTTTCACCCGGCTTATTCATACCGCAAGGCTTCGATGGGGTCGAGTTGCGAAGCTTTCCAGGCGGGATAGAAGCCGGAAAAGATGCCGATGACACCGCTGCAGATGAAGGCGGCGGCGATCCAGGCAAAGGGAGTGACGACAGGGATGCTGGTAACATGGGAGATGAACCATGAAAAGGACATGCCGCCGGCGATGCCGATGCTGCCGCCGATGGCGCTCAAAGTGACGGCTTCGATCAGGAATTGAATGAGAATATCCGCGGCGCGCGCGCCGACGGCCATGCGAATGCCGATTTCCCGCGTCCGTTCGGTGACACTGACGAGCATAATGTTCATGATGCCGATGCCGCCGACCACCAGGGAGACCGCGGCCACGCCGGCCAGCAGATATCCCATCGTCTTTGAAGTGGAAGTGACCGCTTGCATGAGTTCCAATTGATTGCGCACGGTGAAATCCTGTTCCTTGCTGCGATGGCGCGACAGCAGCAATTGGGTGATGCCCTCCTGCACACTGTCGATGGTCTTGTCGCTGCTGGCCTCCACGAGAATATCATTCACAAACGTCCGCGCCGTGATGCGCGCCATATGGCTGGTGTAGGGAACCACGACGACGTCATCCTGGTCCTGGCCAAAAAGATTGAATCCTTTGGGAGCGAGGACACCGACGATTTTGAACGGCAGATTGCGGATGCGAATTGTTTGCCCGAGGGGATCGCTGCCGGGAAATAATTCGTCCACGACGGTTTTGCCGACGACCGCAACCTTGCCCAGGGAGCGGACATCCTGGTCGCTGAACATGGAGCCTTCGGCGATGGACCAATTGCGGATTTGGGCATAATCGGGCGATTCGCCCATGACCTGGGTGTTCCAATTCAAGCCTTCGGCCAAAATCTGTTCGCGGTCGCGCACTTCAGGGCTGACGGCGGCGACATTGGGAACTTCGTTCGCGATGGCGATTGCGTCCGGGACGGTCAGGGTGGGGGCGCTGCCCCAGCCGCCGCGCATGCCACCGGAAGTAAAATTGCCGGAAAAGACGGTAATGACGCTTTCGCCGAGGCTGCTGACCTGGTTTTCAACCTGCTTGGTGGCGCCACTGGTGAGGCTGACCGAACCGATGACGGCGCCGACGCCGATGATGATGCCGAGCATCGTCAGCAGCGAGCGCATTTTATTCCGGCGCAGGGCGCGCAGGGCGATTCTGATGGAGGCGATAAATCTCATTGAGGGGAAAGGCTTGGCTACGCCAGTTTGACCGCCTGCTGGGCCTGGCGGAGTTGTTGTAATTCATGTTCAGCGGCCAAACGGTCGCGCACGAGTTCATCGGTGAGAATCCTGCCATCGCGCAGGATCACCGTGCGTTTGGTATAACGGGCGATGTCCAATTCGTGGGTGACCATGATGATGGTGATGCCCTGGTCATTTAATTTTTGGAACACGCCCATGATTTCGATGCTGGTCTGGCTGTCGAGGTTCCCGGTCGGTTCATCGGCGAGGAGGAGGGCGGGCTGGTTGACGAGGGCGCGGGCGATGGCGACGCGTTGTTGCTGGCCGCCGGAGAGTTGATTGGGATGATGGTCCGCGCGGGTGGCCAGCCCGACCAATTCCAGCGAATGATTGGCGCGCTTCAGTTGTTCCCCCGAATGGATGCGATGGCGGTTATAAAGCATGGGCATTTCCACATTTTCCAACGCGGAGGTGCGAGAGAGCAGATTGAAGCCTTGAAAGACGAACCCGATCTTTTCGTTCCGGATGTCGGCCAACGCATCGCGATCGAGGGTGGAAATATCGATGCCGTCGAGGAGAAATTGCCCGGAGGAGGGCCGGTCCAGGCAGCCGATCATATTCATCAGCGTGGATTTGCCGGACCCGCTCGATCCCATGATGGCCACAAATTCACCAGGCTGAATATCCAGCGAAACGCCCTGGACGGCGTGGACGTCCACCTCGCCCGTGTGATAGACCTTGTGGACTTCAACCAGTTTGATGACGGCGTTGGCGGACACAAAAATTCTCCTGGTTATCGGAACCTGGTTGGGCCAAAAAGATTTCCGCCTTGTGCGACGGTTGACGATGAGATCTCGGCGACGATGACATTGTCACCTTCCTGCAAACCGTCGGTGGCCTCGGTATCAATACTATCGGTGATGCCGACATGGATCTGGACCGGCTGCACCACGGGCTTGCCACCGACATTTTTCAAGACATAGACAGTGCGAAGGGTATGGTCGCCATGTCCACGCTGGCGTTGTCCGCCGCCCGCGGCGCCTGCCGGCGCATTGCTGGATGAAAACGAAGCGCCAGACGCCCCGCCGGCCATCGTCATTCCCTGCGGGCGAAACCGGAGGGCGCTATTGGGGATTTCCAGGACGTTGTGGCGTTCCGCGACGATGATGGAGACATTCGCGGTCATCCCCGGTTTTAATTTGTAATCTGAATTGGTGACGCCGATGACACAATCATAGACGACGACATTATTGTCCGTGGTCGGCGCGTTGCGCACCTGGATGATGGTGCCGTGAAAAGTGCGATACGGGTACGCATCCACGGTAAACTCCACGGCCTGGCCTTCGACGACGCTGCCGACGTCCGCCTCGGCCACGCTGGAGTCGATCTGCATTTTCGTCAAATCGTTGGCGATCTGAAACAGGGTCGGCGTATTGAAGCTCGAGGCCACGGTCTGTCCCAGGTCAATGGAACGGGAAATCACGATGCCATCCACGGGCGAGCGGATTTTGCAATAACCGAGATTGGCGTTTGCGTTGTCCAGGGAAGCTTGTTTGATCTGCACCGTGGCCGCCGCTTCGTCGCGGGTCGCCACCTGGGTGTCGTAATCGGATTCGGAAATCAATTTATTGGTGAACAATTCCGCATCGCGCCTGGCCTGGGCGTCTTGCAATTCGAGATTGGCCCGGGCGTTGGCCAGGTCGGCGGTGGCCTGTTCGACCGCCGCTTTGTAGGTGGAAGGATCGATCTCGGCGATGATCTGGTTTGATTTTACGAGGGAATTGTAGTCAACGTACAGCCGGTCGATGATGCCGGAGACCTGGCTGCCGACGGTCACGTTCACCACCGGATTGAGGGTGCCGGTGGCGGTGACCAGGTTGGTGAGGTCGCCGCGGGCAATGGGCACGGTTTGGTAATCCGGCGCGTCGGCCCTGGCGCGCAAAATATGCCACACGCCGGCGCCGGCCACCACCACTACCGCGACCAAAATCATCAACCAGATCATCCAACCGCCATTTCGATTTCCTGTCATAAATTTTTAAACAGCCTGAATATATCCAGACCGTGAATAGAACGTATAAGTTACGGGATTTCCAATTACTGTTCACGCTTTTTTATTGGCGAGATGCCTTCCCTCAACCATCCATCCCCTCATTTGGCAATTCCGCGGTTCATTTCTTCATTCATTCCGCCTTCTTCCTTCTCTTTTTATTTTCCGCCCCGTAACCTTTCGCGTGCTCGAAAGATGGATTGAACAACTCAAAGCCGGGCGTCTCCTGGACGAAGGCGACGTGAATCGGGCGGTGGAACAATTGGCCGATGAACGCGTTTCCGTGGAACTCAAGGCCGATTTTCTGACGGCGCTGGCGCAAAAGGGCGAAACTCCTGAGGAGATCGCGGCCTTTGCCCGCGCGTTGCGCGAGAAATCCATCCAGCCGCCGCTCGACGCCGCCACGCGGTCCCGCGAAATTCTCGACGTGGTTGGCACGGGCGGGGACCGTTTGGGCACGTTCAATATTTCCACCGCCGCGGCCATCCTTTGCGCCGCCGCCGGAGTGACGGTGGCCAAGCATGGCAACCGCGCGGTGACATCCCGTGCCGGCAGCGCGGATGTACTTGAGACACTTGGCATCCCGGTGCGTTCAATCCCGCCGGACGCGGCGCACCTTTTGCGCGAGCGGCAATTCGCCTTTTTCTTCGCGCCGGATTATCACCCGGCGTTCAAGCACATCGCCGCGGCGCGGAAATTGTGCGCCGAACGCTGCCAGCGGACGGTCTTCAATCTGCTTGGGCCGCTGCTGAATCCGGCGCGGCCCTCGGCCATGCTGGTGGGCGTGCCGCGGCCGGAATTTTGCGAGTTGATCGCCCGCGTCCTGCAATCGCTGGGCGTGCGACGCGCGATGGTGGTGTGCGGAAAAGTTGCCGGGGTGGGATTTTTGGACGAGCTGTCGCCGCTGGGCGAGAACACCATCGCCGAATTTTACCAGGAACGGGCGATGACGGTCTCGACGACAGCACCCGAGCAATTCCCTCTGCAACGGGCCACCCTGGCCGACCTCCTTGGCGGCGACACGGCGGCCAATGCAAAGATCATCCGTGACATTTTCTCAGGAGAGGAGCGCGGTCCCAAGCGGGATGCGGTTTTGCTCAATGCCGCGGCGGCATTGTTTGTGGCAGGCAAGAGCAAATCGCTGATGGAAGGATGGGATTTGGCGGTGCAGATCATTGACAGCGGCAAGGCGAAGGCGAAATTGGGAGAGTTGGCGGGATAGAGCAAAATAATAAAACTGTAACCGCAAAGAACACAAAGAACGCAAAGCAAACAAGTATCTTTGCGATCTCCGCCGTCTTTTGCGGCCAATCAGCGGTCGCAAAATTTATTATATGCTCCGCTTGGTAAATGGCCGTGTGTTGTGATTAAATATACGGAGAAGAAGATTTATGGCCGACAAAGTAAAAGTCTGGTTTGACGCGGAAGCGGATTATCTCGAAGTGAGGTTTTCCGATGCCGTTGGTTATGAACGGGAAACCCATCATGATGCCGTCATGGAGCGAGTGGACAAAGAGGGTCACATCATCGGCTTTAGCATCCTCGGCGTCAGCCGCTTCAAAAAAGATAAACCGCTGGAAACGGATTTAGTGGCTGCTTGATTGGCACTCCAGATCATCGACAGCGGCAAAGCGAAGGCGAAATTGGAAGAGTTGGCAAGTTGATCCGGCCCTGGAAGAATGTCGGTTCCACGGTTCCGGCACAATGCGTCGACATAAATCTTCTGTTGAAAAATACTTGTCCCCTTTCATTAATCAGCGGCATTTATAGTAAATGCTGGAACTGAATGACAGCCAGTTGTTGTGGCAATACGCAGAAGAGAATTCCGAAGAAGCCTTTGCAATGCTTATTCGCCGGCACATTAACAAGGTGTATTCCACAGCCCTGCGCCAAACCCGCAATCCCAGCCAGGCTGAGGAAATCACCCAGGCCGTCTTTGTGATTCTGGCGAAAAAGGCGGGCCACCTGGGCAAGGGCGTCGTTGTTTCCGGCTGGCTTTATCAAACGGCGCGGTTGGCCTCAATCACATTTTTAAAAAGTGAAATCCGGCGCGCCCACCGTGAACAGGAGGCCCACATGCAAAGCGTTTTGAATGAATCGGTAGTTGACGAAACATGGATGCAAATCGCCCCACTGCTAGACGCGGCCATGGCGGGCTTGAATGAAACAGACCGTCACGCTGTTGTGCTGCGATTTTTCGATGGCAAAAAAATCCACGAAGTGGGCGCGGCATTGGGCGCATCAGAAGATGCCGCCAAAAAGCGCCTGGGCCGCGCGTTGGAAAAGCTGCAACGTTTTTTTGCCAAACGAGGCATTCATTCAACGACGGAGATTCTCGCCGGGGCAATTTCATCCAATGCCGTACAAAGCGCCCCCGCGGCGGTCGCAAATTCCGTGATTGCAATTGCAGTTACTAAAAGCGTGGCGACTGGTAGCTCAACATTGGTCCTCGCCAACGGCGTTTTAAAACTTATGGCGTGGACAAAAGTTAAGATGGTAGCTGTAGTCGCGGTCGCCACGATCCTTGTCGCCAGTCCAATTGTTGTGACCGGCCTGGCTCTTAGCCGCCCGATAAAGCTACCTGAGGCCGCCCAGGGTTCCGACCCCTGGATAAATCTAAATGGGTTCATCACGCGGATTACCCAGATGACAAAGATTTCTGGGGAAAAATATAACGAATACGAACAGAGAGCGTTAGGAGCACCGGAAAGCACGATAACAAATGCAGACGGATCCCTTACAATGACATACAAAGTAAGGGATAAGGTGGCTGAAGCAGAGGCTTCGAAGTTAATGGATGAGAGCGTACATCAAGTTTTAAAAATAGAAACGAATTATTTCAAAAAATGCCCTAGCGGGGTCGTTATTCGGCCGCATGTGCCAAACGCAGGTGGAGAGATGTTCGTCGACGATAATCATGAAATCGTATCTTCCTGGTCCATTGTTCAATTATTGGCGAGGGCTTATGGGACGGAAAACTGTGATTTGCCGGCGATGCAAATGATTCTTCCGACAAATTCCCCAAGCGGCGAATTTGATTATTTGTTCAATGTGTCGGATCAAGGGAAAGAACTTTTTCAGGCTAAAATCCAAGAATATTTCGGATTGACTGCGCGCTTTCAAATGATCGAAACAAATGCTCTGTATCTCACAATAAAAAATCCAGATGCCCCGGGTTTGCGCCGTCCGAACAAAGGGCCTCAGCCTGACCCTGCATTAGGAGCATCGCAATTTCTAAGTGCTCCAGACATTGCGGCCCGATTGGTTGACGGCCTCCATCAAAATGTCATCGCTGATAGCGGACTTACAAAAAAATATTGGATCGTTTTACCGTGGTTTCCGCCTTGGAAGAAGGAAGATGTGGATTCTCTCAAGCAATATATGCTTGATCAACTCGGCTGCATCCTTGTTCCCACCAATATGCCGGTTCGAATGCTCGTGGTGCAAAAGGCTGATTAGCGTGCCGAGAGGTTTTATCGCCCTGCCGGGCGGCGCGGACGAACCATTTGACAGCTGCCTCCGGCGGTGATTCATCTCCCGAATACATCGAGCAAATGAAAATGACAGAAATGTCATTTGAATTATCTCAGAGGGATACCTAGCATGAAATGATGAGTTCTGACACGTACGATGCGATTTTTTCTTAATAAACCGGTTCTCGCAATTGCCATCGGCCTCATCCTGATTGTTGTCGGCTTTTGGTTTTGGCACGGACGGAGCAGTTCCAAATTCTTGTTCCGAACGGTCGTTGTCCAACGGGGTGACGTGACAAGCATCATCAACGCCAGCGGCACGATTGAGCCGACGGAAGTGGTGGATGTCGGCGCGCAGGTGGCCGGTCAAATTCAATCTTTCGGGACGGACATCAACGGCAAACCGATTGACTACGGCTCGGTGGTGGCGCAGGGAGCGGTGCTGGCGCGGATTGACGATTCGGTTTATGCGGCCGATCTGGCGGTGGCCAAGGCGGGCGAGCTCAGTGCCGCCGCGACTCTCGAACAGATGAACGCGAAGCTCGACCAGACTGCGGCGGAATGGAAACGCGCGCAGGAATTATACGCCAACAAATTGATGGCGCAGGTGGATTTCGACACCGATAAGGCAAATTATGAAGTAGCCAAGGCCGATGTTTCCGTCGCCAAGTCCGGCGTCGCCCAGGCGCAGGCCGACTTGGACAAGGCGCAGCGCAATCTGGATTACTGCATCATCCGGTCGCCGGTCCGGGGCGTCATCATTGACCGCCGCGTCAACATCGGGCAGACGGTTGTGTCGAGCCTCAACGCGCCGAGCCTGTTCCTCATCGCCGAGGATTTGACCAGGATGCAAATCTGGGTGTCGGTCAACGAGGCGGACGTGGCGCGGGTCAAGCCCGGCGCGCCCGTGATCTTCACCTGCGCCGCCTTTCCCGGCCGGCAATTCAACGGCACCGTCGCCCAGGTGCGCCTCAATGCGACCATGACGCAAAACATCGTCATCTACACCGTCGTGGTCAATACGGACAATGCCGACAACGCCCTGCTGCCCTACCTGACGGCGAATGTGAATTTCGTGGTGAGCGACGAAACGAACGCACTGCTCGTCCCCAACGAGGCGTTGCGCTGGTCGCCGTCTTCGCTCGCCGAGATTGCGCCGGCGGACCGGTCGCAAGTCGCCCAGACCGACCCGCCGGACAACGCGTCCAAGCCGGAAAACGACGCGAAGAAGAAGGAAGGCGTCATCTGGCTAAAGGCGGGCGATTACGTCCGGCCCGTCCAGGTGAAGGCCGGCACCACAGACGGTGTGAACACGGAGGTCACGGCCGCTGACTTGCAGGAAGGCGCGGTGGTCGTTACCGGCGAGACGTCTGATGGCGCCCAGGCCGCCGCCCAAAATCCGTTTATGCCGCATTTCACCCGGCATTGAGGCCATGCAGGACGTTTTTCATTCGTTTCACGGAACCCTGCGCATGGCCTTGCGCGCGTTGCGTCGGAACATCATGCGTTCCGTGCTGACCTGTCTGGGCATTGTCATCGGCATCGCGGCGGTCATCGCCATGATGGAAATCGGCCGCGGCTCGACCCATTCCATCGAGCAGAGCATCGCCAGCCTCGGCGCGAACGTCATCCAGGTGGATCCGGCGCGCAGCATCGTCGGCGGCGTCAATTCCGGCGCGGGCGGAGAGCCGACGCTCACGCCGATGGACGCGGACGCCATCCGGAAATATTGCAGCGCCATCACCCGCGTGGCGCCGAGTGTGGATTGCCGCGCTCAAATCATTTATGGCAACAAAAACTGGAATCCGGGCCGGATCCTCGGCACCACGCCGGATTATTTCATCGTCCGCGACTGGCCGATGGCGGAAGGCGAGCCGTTCAGCGACGAGGACGTTCAGAGTTCCGCCGCCGTCTGCGTCATTGGGGAGACCATCGCCGAGGAGTTGTTCGGCAAGGTTGATCCCATTGGCAAGGTCATCCAGGTCAAGGACGTCAACATGCGAATTGTCGGCGTGTTGAGCCGGAAGGGGCCGAACATGATGGGACAGGACCAGGACGACTTCCTTGCCGCGCCGTGGACGACCACCAAGTTCCGGGTGAACGGCGTTCAACTCACCCAGGCCGCGGGCGCGGCGGGCGCGACGAGCGTAGTGAACACCCTGAGCCAGCTTTACCCGAACCAGTCCGTCCAGCTTTATCCGGCACAGGACCCCATCCAGGCCGCCGACACGCCGCAAATCACGGAGTTCTCCGACATTAACGACATCTGGATGTCCGCCGACAGCCCTGCGGACATCCCGCTGTCCGTTCAACAGGTCACCGTCCTGATGCGTGAACGGCATCATATCAAGGCCAGTAGCACGCTGGAGAATCAACCCGGCACGATAGACGATTTCCGGGTCCATAATCTGACGGAAATCTCGCAGACGCTCGCCTCCACCAGCCGCGTGATGACCAATCTCCTGCTCGTCGTGGCGCTGATTTCGCTGGTCGTCGGCGGCGTAGGCATCATGAACATCATGCTGGTGTCCGTCACCGAGCGGACGAGGGAAATAGGATTGCGGATGGCCGTGGGCGCGCGGCAGCGGGACATTCTTCGTCAATTTCTCGTTGAAGCCGTCGTGTTATGCCTGGCGGGAGGCATTCTCGGAATTCTGGTGGGACGGGGCGTTTCCATAATGGTGACAATTTTTTTGCACTGGCCGACCATCCCTTCAATCCCGGCAGTCGTTGCCGCTGTGGCCACTTCGGTAAGCATTGGAATTATTTTCGGCTATTATCCGGCCTGGAAGGCATCGCGGCTCGATCCGATTGATGCGCTGCGCTTTGAATAATTTTTTAGACTGGCTAAATTGGCGGCATCGCCATCTCACTCCGTCTGCTCTTCCGTTTCGGGCTTTGGGGTAAAATTCGTTTCGAGAGTGTTGTAATACAATCCTAGATTGTGCTGGGCGGTTTTATCGCCCTGCCGGGCGGCGCGGATGAACCATTTGACGGCTTCCTGCTGGCTCTTTTCAACGCCGCGCCCGGTCTGATAACACAAGCCGAGATTGCATTGCGCGGGAGCCAGTTCCTGTTCCGCCGCCTCGCGATACCATTTGACGGCTTCCTTGAAATCCTGCAAGACCACCTGGCCCTGCTCGTAAAAAACACCCAGATTAAATTGCGCCGCGGGATAGCCGCGCTCCGCCGATTCACGATACCATTTGACGGCCTCGACGTAATTCTGGCTGACGCCCTGGCCGGTCTCGTAAAGGACGCCCAGGTTGAATTGCGCGGCGGGATCGCCTTGTTCGGCAGCCTCGCGCAGCCATTTGGCGGCCTCGCCAAATTCCTGGGGCACCCCGGCGCCGTTCAGATAGCAAACGCCGAGATAGCACTGGGCAACGGGATCGCCCTGGTCCGCCGCGCGCCGGAACCATTTTACGGCTTCGTTATAATCCTGGGGCACGCCCTGGCCGTTTTGATAACACACGCCCATGTAACATTGGGCCTGGGCGTCGCCTTCCTCGGCGGCGGCGCGCATCGCTTCAAACGTCTCCCATGTCCGGCGATTGGTCATTCGTTTGGCAAAGATAGGTGCGCGCCTTGCGAATTCAAGCATTCAATTTTGCCCGGAGTATCCTGATTTAAAATCAGGGAACTGCGCCAGGCGAAGATGTTTCACGCGAGGGCGCGTGAAACTGCACGCGAGGCGCGTGCGCTCGCCCATTTTAGAACAATATAATTTTGCGCAATTTCACTTTCGCCTGATGGGTTTGCCTGCTAAAAAGCCGCATGGCTTCAAAATTAAACGTCGGGTTTCTCGGCGCCGGCAAGATGGCCACAGCGCTGGCCAAAGGTTTTGTCCGCGCGGAAATCGTGGTGCCCAAGGAAATCATGGCCAGCGATCCGCACGACGCGGCGCGAAAAAACTTTGCCGCCGAGCTTGGCTCCAAGGTCACCGCTTCAAACCTGGAAGTCGCAAAATTTGCGAATGTCCTCGTCCTGGCGACCAAGCCCGACCAGGCCGCCGCCGCGCTGGCGGAGGTCCGCGGCGCTTTTTCGACCAACCCATTGCTCATCTCCATCGCCGCGGGTGTGACACTCGGAAAATTGGAGGGCGCGCTGCCCTCGGGCGCGCGCGTCATTCGCGTGATGCCGAATACGCCGGCGCTGGTGGGCGCGGGGGCGTCGGCCTTTGCCCTGGGAAAGAATGCGACGGCTGGGGACGGTGAGTTGGCCCGGAAACTTTTATCAGCAGTTGGCCTGGCATTTCCGGTCAAGGAAAGCCTGCTCGATGCCGTGACCGGCTTGAGCGGCAGCGGGCCGGCTTATGTTTATCAATTCATCGAGGCATTGAGCGACGGGGGGGTGGCCGCGGGATTGCCGCGGGACATCGCAACACGGCTGGCGGCGCAGACGGTTGCCGGCGCGGCGAAAATGGTCCTCGAGACGGGGCAGCATCCCGGCGTGCTCAAAGACCAGGTGACGAGTCCCGGCGGAACGACCATCGAGGGGCTGCATGAACTTGAAAAAGGCAAATTGCGTGCGACGGTGATAAACGCGGTGAGGGCGGCGGCAGAAAAATCCAAAAAACTGGGCCAGAGTTGAAGTGTGAAAAGGAGCGGTGAGAAGTGGTAAAACGATGATTGATCCGACCAAACGCTTTTCCGGGCGCGCAGAAAACTACGCCCGATATCGCCCGGGCTATCCCGGGGAAATCATCGGTTTTTTAAGCAACCGTTGCGGGCTGGCCAGCCCATCCATCATCGCCGACATCGGCTCGGGAACGGGAAAACTCTCGGAACTTTTTTTAAAAAATGGAAATCCGCTTTTCGGCGTGGAGCCGAATGGGGAGATGCGTGAGGCCGGTGAGCGTCTTCTGAAACATTATCCAAATTTTACCAGCATCGCCGGCACGGCAGAAGCGACGACCCTGACGGCCGGAGCTGTGGATTTCATTGTCATCGGCCAGGCGTTCCATTGGTTCAATCAGGAGCGATGCTGCGTTGAATTTTTGCGCATCCTCAGACCTGCCGGATGGGTGGTCATTGTTGTCAACCGGCGGCGCAAGGACGCCAAACCGTTTGCGGCGGCCTACGAAAAGCTGACCGATGAATTTTCAACCGACGGCGCGCAAGCGCCACGCCGCAGGATTGAACGGGCGGCCATTGAACGGTTTTTCCCAGGCCAGGCGGGTTTCGAGATTTTTTATCACGCCCAGGAATTTGATTTTGAGGGGTTGAAGGGCAGATTGTTGTCCTCGTCCTACGCGCCGGAAGCCGGCCAATCGCGGCATGAGGAGATGCTGGCCGCGTTAAGGCAGATTTTTGATGCCTGCCAGGAAAATGGCCGGGTCATTTTCGAATATGAAACTCAGGTCTATTACGGACGGCTGACTTGAGGTAAGATTGCAGCATGTCTGCCAATAGACTGGAACAATGAATCTTAAACCGCCGACGGAAAACCAGGCGCGAATCCTCTGGATTGCGCTGACGGTGCTGGCGATTGCGGCGATCGCCGGTGTGGGAATAGTCACCATCTGGGGCATCGGAGAATTCCTCAACCTGTTAAGCCCGGTGCTTTGGCCGCTGGCAATCGCCGCCGTGCTGGCGTATCTGTTGGACCCTCCCGTGAACTGGCTCGAACACCACAAGATCCGCCGGGCCTGGGCGATCATCATTGTTTTCATTTCAATGATCGCGGTCGTGGCGGGGGTTATTGCCAGCGTCATTCCGCAATTGATCGACGAGACGAACAAACTGGTGGCGGAAATCCCCGGACTGACCGCGCGGGCGCAAGTGCAATTGGAAAAATGGGGAGGCAGCGGACCGTCGGACACAACTCAAGCGACGAATTCAACGGCAGACGATCAAACCCAGAACCCGCCGGAGAAATCGGGTTCGCCCCGCAACCCGGTTACGCAAGCAAGCGCGCCGCCCGGAACGAATTCCGTTTCCCAAAACATCACAAATCAGCCCGTGGCCGTGGAGACGAGGCAAATTCACAAGCAAATCGTTTCTTCGGCGAAAGGCTGGTTGCAACAAATCTTGCCCAAGGTCGGCAATTGGATGTTGAACCTGCTGAGCAAAGCGACGTCCCTGGTGGATGTGGCGGTGGCATTGATTTTGATTCCGATTTACACGTTTTATTTTCTAAGGGAAAAGCGCGACATCAAGAAACATTGGATGGACTATCTGCCCATTCATAATTCACGGATCAAGGATGAGTTGATCTTTATCCTCCTGTCGATCAACCAATATATGATCGCATTTTTCCGTGGGCAGGTCATCGTGGCGCTGATTGGCGGCGTGCTCTATACCATCGGGTTGCTCGCGGTCGGGTTGGATTACGCGTTTTTGGTGGGGTTCCTCGCGGTCTTCCTGCTGATGGTTCCGGTGGTGGGCGCGACCATTCTCTGCCTGTTGGCCATTATTTTGTCGGTGGTGCAGTTCGGCGATTGGATGCATCCGCTGGGGGTCCTGGGCCTGTTCATCCTGGTGCAATCGGCGGAAAGTTTCTTCTATTCGCCGCGGATCATGGGAAACCGTGTGGGCCTCCATCCGCTGATGGTCATTGTGGCGTTGATGGTGGGCATGACGCTGTTGGGCGGAATCCTCGGCGGCATCCTGGCCATCCCGCTGGCTGCCGCGCTCCGCGTGCTCCTGTTCCGTTATGTCTGGAAGAAGAACGGGACGAAGACCTGAATCCACGCGCATTTGTCGGATGTTTCGGTTGGCAGGACGGACGATATGGGTGTAAGTTGTTCCTGTTATTTGCGAGGAGATGAGAACACCGTTTTCCAGGCGGCCACTCAAACGCGGTCCGATGCCTATACTACTTTTGTATCTGGCCATTTTTTCCCTTTTGGCGGCTGGCCGGCCCGCCGTGGCGGGAAATTTTTTCGCCGGCACCTCCCCATCCAATGTCCCCTGGCCGGGCGGCATCGTTCCCTACGAGTTCACCAACACACTCACCGCCGCCGAGACCAATACCTATCTAAACGGCCTGCGCGAATGGGAGCTGGCCGCCAATGTCCAATTCGTCCCGCACACCACGCAAGCCGACTGGATTGTCTTCAGCTATAACACCAACGGGTACGATGATTATTCCGGCGGACACAGTCCGCAGTCTGTTTCCGTGAACAGCTTGAGCCGCGCGCAGGTCTGCCACGAGATGGGACACTCGTTTGGTTTTGATCATGAAAACATCCGCCCGGACGCAACGAATTATCTCGAAGTCCTGACGAACGACATTGCCGGTGAATCAACGAATCTTGTCTGGTTCATCATTAACCCCACCACCGTCACCAACGGTCCGTATGATTTTGAATCGGTGATGCATCTGGGATGGGACTTTAAGTCTATGGACCCCGGCGCGCTGGCCACCCAACAACCCAGGCCGCCTTATTTTCCCCGTTATCAATTCCGCATGGCCAATTTTTGTCTCAGCCCCGGCGACCGCGCGGCGCTCGCATACCTTTACGGACCGCCTGTTGTGCCGCTCACCAACGTCGTCACCACCACCGCCGATTACGGTCCCGGCAGTTTGCGGGCCGCGATGTATTACGCGACGGATCATCCCGGCACGACCGTTCGTTTCGACATCCCGACGAGCGATGCCGGCTACAGCAATGGGGTGTTCAATATCCATCTCACCGGCATGTTGCCGCCGATGGTCACTGACGGCACGGTGCTGGACGGCTCGACACAGCCGGGTTTCACGGGCAACCCGTTGATTTTTGTGGATGCCTCGCAAATCCTTCCCGAAACGTTCACCTCGGACACCTTCCTGATTTACTCGGCGAACAATTGGATTAAAAACATCGCCTTTAGCGGTTTCGACTGGAATGGGATGACGTTGATTTTCGCGGACGCCACCAACAATACCATTTCCGGCTGCTGGTTTGGCCTCGATGCCACCGGCACCAACGCCTCGCCAAATGCTTATCAGGGGATTTTGATTACCGATGGCGCGAGCCGAAACATCATCGGCGGCACCAATGCGCTGGAACGCAATGTCATTTCGGGTAACGCGCAATACGGCATTTTAATCAACAGTTCAAACTCGACGGGCAATGTCATCCTCGGCAATTACATCGGCACTGATCCGAGCGGGTCGGTCTCCGTCCCCAACCTGGTCAGCGGCATCGGCATTGTTACCAACGGCGCCGGCGAAATCATCGGCGGGACCAATGCCGCCGCGCGCAATGTAATTTCCGGCAACGGCGGCCCGGGCATCCTCCTAACCGGCGCGGGTGTGAGCAACAATCTGGTGGAGGGAAATTATGTTGGTCTCAATGCGTCCGGCATGATGGGCGTGCCCAACGTTGCCGCCACCACCGGTGTTCAAATCACCGCCGGCGCCAGCAGTAATGCCATCATGTCAAAACTTAATAGAAATGTCCCCTTGATAACTTAGGAGAAAATGTCCCCTTTTGTTGGTTGATGTTGTTTGTTTGTTTCCCGGTTTGGGTTGGGGGATGGAGGGAGGCCGGAGCGTAGCGGAGGCCGACCGGAATCCCCCAACCCAAACCGCACTGCCCGCCCGCCCGCCAACAGCGGACGCCGCCACGGGTGGCCTGCCCCTGGCGGTTGATTCGCGGGTCTGGCGGTTAGGGGCTTGACTGGCTTGAGATGCGCGGGCCGTTGCGGCAGTTGGCGCCACTTGAGTTTCTGCCCGCGATAGACCAGTTGCACCCGCCCGTCCCGCAGCGTCCGCACCACCACTTTGCGTCCAACCAGGCTCAACGCCTCATGTTGCTGGTCCAGTTGATACCATTTTCCTTCACAGCCCACGGTCCAATCCCGTTGCACCACCCGTTCTTCTTCCCAACTCAAAACTTCGTTCAAGTTCCGGGGCAGCCCTCGATGCGCGTCCATCGGGCTGGCCGCCTTCCGCGCAAACCGCTGGTTGAACTCTCCCAGATAGGTTTCTTCCAGAAACCGGTTCGCACTTTCCAGGTCGTTGATCTTGGCCAGTCGCAATGCCTTGACCAGTCGGTCTTGCAACACTCCGTTCATCCGTTCCACCCGGCCTTTGGCCTGCGGACTATTGGCCAAAATTAGTTCCACCCCCAACGTCGCCATCGCCCGGCCAAACTGCGTTTGCCGTTCTTTGCCGGCCAGTTGATCGGCTACGCTGGCCGCCCCTTCGCAGCGGTAGATGCTGTCCCGATCCACGTACAAGCTCCCAGGCAAACGGTGCTTGCGTCCCCAGCTTTCCAACACATCGTAGCTGGCCCGCGTCGTTTCTTCCTCGGAAAAACGCGCCCGCATCCGGTTGGTCGCGTCATCCACCATCACCATCAGTACACACTTCTCCCGCCGTCCTTCAAACCAGTCGTGATGCGAGCCGTCCAGTTGCACCATCGCCCCGAAACAGGGCTTGCGCTCCCGCCATTGCCGATGCACTTGCTTGCGTCGGCGCACCGTGAGCTTCCCCTCGGCCAGCAACCACCGCCGGACCGTGTCGTGATCCACCACGATCCCTTCCTTGGCCAACTCCTCGGCCAGCAGCGTGGGTCCGAAATCCGCGTAGCGTTCCTCAGCGTAACGCGCCAGCACTAGCGTGCGCACGGCGGGGGCCTTGCGCCGCAGCCCCGGTTTGCCGCGCAGCCCATGCACCAAACCAGCATCCCCTTGCGCTTGATACCGCCGCCAGATCCGCTTGGCTTGCCGATAGCCCACCCCCATCAGTCCCGCTGCCTCCACCTGGCTCAGCGCTTTGCTTTTGATCCCCGCCATGATCGTGATCCGATTCCGTTCTTTCCGATTCATTGTCAATGTCTCCATGTCCGGGACAGGATGGCTGCCGCCATCCTCTCCCAATAGGGACATTTCCATTAAGTTCAAATAGGGACATTCTCATTAAGTTCCGACAAGCAGTAATGCCATCATTTACAATGTCATTTCCAGCAATTATGTTGGCGTGTTTATCAGCGATCCCGGAACTTGCGACAATGTCGTGCAAGGCAATTATATCGGCACCGGCGGCACCGGCACGATGCCGGTCGGGAACGGATATGAGGGAGTTGCGGTTCAGGAAGGCGCGGCCTCCAACTTCATCGGCGGGACAATCACCGGCGAGGGCAACGTTATTTCCGCCAATTATTACGGTCTTGTGGTCTATGGCCCCGCCAGCGGCAATGTCATTCAGGGCAATCTCATCGGCACAGACGTCAGCGGCAAAGCGGCGCTGCCCGGAGTCTATGAAGGACTGGTGCTTGAGAACGGCGCGGCCTCCAATCTCGTCGGCGGCACGGTCATGGGCGCGGGCAACCTTATATCAGGAAACTACTACGGCCTGGTCGTCAGCGATACCGGCACCAGCGGCAACGTCATCCAGGGCAATCTCATCGGCACGGACATTTCCGGCAAGTTGGAAGTGCCGGGAACCTATGAAGGACTAGCCTTGGGCGGTGGCGCCACCGCCAATACCATCGGCGGCGCTGTCAACGGCGCGCGCAATGTCATTTCCGGCAATTACGATAATGTCGTCGTTCGCGACCCGGGCACCAGCGGCAATGTATTCCAGGGCAACTTCATCGGAACGGACATCACCGGAGAAGCCGGCCTTGCCAACCAGAACGAGGGATTTGCGCTCGGAAACGGCGCCGCCTCCAACCTCATTGGCGGCACCATCACTGGCGCGGGCAACGTCATTTCCAGCAATTGGGTCGGCGTCTTTATCGGCGACACCAATACCAGCGCCAATGTCTTTCAAGGCAACTTCATCGGAACGGACGTCAAAGGGACCAATGCCCTCAGCAACGGGTATCTCGATATTGAACTGGCCGGCGGCGCCTCCGGCAATTTTATCGGCGGCGCCACGCCGGGCGCGGGCAACACCATCGCCTTCGCCGACTACGGGGTGGCCGTGTATGATACCGGCACAACCAACAATGCCATCCGTGGCAACATGTTCTTCAGTAATGCCTGGCTGGGCATTGACCTGGATGGCTTCCCCGGCAATCACGCCGGTTTCCTCGCCGGTCCCAATGATTGGCAAAACTATCCCTTTATCACCAACGCCTTTGGCGACGCCAACACCACGGTGATTGCCGGCGCGCTCAACAGCTTGCCGGGCCAGTCGTATAGCGTTGACCTCTATCGTAATCCCGGCAATGACGATGAGGGACGGTTCTATCTGGGGGCAATCAGCCTGACGACTGATGGCTCCGGCAACTCCACGTTTGTTTACACCAATACCCTGGGAAATTATACCGGCCAATATCTCACCGCCGCGGCGACTTCCTCAGGAGGTGACACCAGCGAGTTCAGCCCCGCCGTTCTGGCCACCAACTTGCCCGCGCCATCCGCGCTCTTTACCGGTGAGTTTTTATTGAACGCCAGTGGATTCAATTTTTCCGTCACGTTGCAACCTAATTTCAACTACACCGTCCAGAGTGCCACCAACCTGGCGGCGCCCATCAACTGGATCGATTTGACGAACTTCACCGCCACCAACTCCCTGTTGAATTTTACCGACCGGTCGGCGACAAATTCCCACGCGCACTACTACCGCGTCATTTCGCCGTGATTCCCGGGTCAGGCTTTAGCGAATGGCGTGCCTGTAGCGGCCTGTTAGATTGCGCTATGAAAAACGGTATTGACGCCGGTTTCCCAATAATTAAGAATCTGGTAATCGTTATGGCTGGGCTTTATTCCCTTTTGGCAATAGGTAACCGCGTTACTGGCACGGGCGTTCTTGATTCACATCATGCTTCTTTACAGTCAATTGCAAAAAACAACGAAATCGCAAAATACTGCATTGCTAATGAATATATTTGTGCGGAGATTGGGCGGGTTATAGGGCTTCCAATTCCGCCTTGCGGAATTGTTTATACACAAGGTCATCCAATAAAATATTGGTTTGCTTCACTAAATTTCAATCTATCAGGAGAAGAATTGCCCCCAATTGACCCGCAAAAATGTGCCGAAGAACTCCCAGACCTGACAACGGGACTGATTCTCTTTGATATTTTGATTGCGAATCCAGATAGACACCGGAAAAATGTGTCAATTGATTTGAATGAAAATCCGCCTCGCATGAGTGTTTTCGACCATAGCCACGCATTGTTTGGCATCAAGAATGAAGCCGGCATCCAGCGGCTAGCTGATTTGAAGGACAAGTTGGCAATTTCTGCCGGGCCAGATACAGAGCACCCGACGCCCACGATTCAGTCGGCCCCATATATTGGGGTTGTTGTTGGAACTGGGCAGAATCGACACTGTTTATTAGGAAAGTTGAAAACCGACGAATTTTTTTCAAAATGGTGTGAACGAATTTCCACTGTTCCTCCTTACTTGATTGAAGACGTTTGTCGTGGCACATTTGAGTTGAAGTTGATTACGGCGCAAGAAGCCGATGCAGCTAAAGAATTTTTGATTCACCGCAAAAGTCGGATTCGCAGTTTGGTTGACGCAAATCGAATCGAATTTGCAGGCATTGATCAGTGGAGCATAGGCATATGAGCGCACAATTTTTGATTGCAAAATATGTTCCTGACCTCATTAGAAATGAGCCAAGAAACATTGGCGTCATTGTTTGGTCAGAAGCCGGTGTTTTGGCGCGTTTTCAGGGTGTGGACAAGTACGGCAATTTTACAAGCAGAAGCATTCCTGGCTTTATTCAGTCCCCACCGACCTATAAACAATGGGTAAATTTTTGGGTTTCCGAAATTCAGAAAGATAAAATTGAATTCATTGGGTCAGGAAAAATTGCCGATAAAGCATCGCCGGATTTTGTAGAGGCGCTTCAAACAACTGGCAAGGGAAATTATTTTTTGGATAAAGGGGGTGCAGTTTTGGAAATAATCACAGCGGAAAAACTCCCCCTATTGGCTGATGAATTATTCAGAACGCTGGTTGTTGATGCTCCCGAATCGGTTGACGATAAAGATTCAACAGAATTTTTGGAAATTCAATGTGAAGAAGTTATTAAAGAAACAAAATTAGTCCAAAATAAGTTTTTCAAAAAGGAGGGGATGACAATTCCATGTATAATGAATCCAGACTTGACGGAATACATCCCATTTTCTTACGCCATCGGCAACGGCAAGCCGGTTTGGTTAGGACAAAAAGTGCCTTTGCGAAAATATCCAGCCGAACGAAAATTGGTAATTGATTCGTGGTTGTGGCGATTTGAGTCAGCAGTTAAACATGAATTTGTAGATAACAAAAACAGATTGGCTGCTTTTGTTTGCCCGACGGACGCTCAAATGAAAGACAAAGAAATTCGGCACGATCTAGCTGCTCTCGCCACCCAAGCGCGTGTTTTAAATTTGAGGGACAAAGACGCAACACAGGCGGCCTTAGATGAAATCGCCGATATTCCGGTTGCGGAACATTAATCAGCTACAATATTAAAGTCTGCCACATCCGGGCCAGGATGGCATAAGAATCTAAAAGCCGATATAAGCCTCGATCGGGTCCGCGCCGAGGGTGCCGGAAAGTTTCTTCAGATAGTCGGTTGAATCCACCTCGGCGAGAACTTTTCGCGCACGGTTCAAGGCATCGGCGATCCCCAACTTGTCGGCCACGTCTTCGTGGGTCGGTTTGCGCAGGAATTGGTTGAGATATTCGACATGCCGCCGCCAGAGCGCGCGATCAACGTTCTGCTTGGCAGCGAGCCGGGAGGCATACCAATCGCTCGCCAGCAGATATTCGCGCGTGAACATTTCCCGGAATTCCGGGCTGTCCAGATGTTTCCCTTCCCACACGTCCTTCAACATGATGTTCAGCAGCGCTTGCAATGGCGGACAAGCCTGCGCGATGCTTCCGTCGTCGAAGTACATCCTGGCGACGCGCTTTTGCGTGGAGACGATGTTGTCCATGCCATCGGCAAAGATCGCCAGGTCCTGCAATTCGGGCTTGAGCATCTGCTCGGTGAAGACGGCGTGCGGATGGTTGAACACGCGGCCAAAAAACGAATGGACGAACCGCAGGTTGATGCGATAGCCGAGGCGGCTGGCGAGGACTTTTTTCCCGTCGTGCTCAAAATCCTCGATCTTCTCGAGAAAATGATGGCCAATCAAAAATTGTGGATCGCGCTCGGCAGCCGACATCCGGCAAAAGACTTCAGGGACGATCAAGCTGACGTCGTGGTCCACTCGAAATTTCGGGCCG
Source organism: uncultured Verrucomicrobiae bacterium (assembly GCA_963797825.1). Lineage (GTDB taxonomy): Bacteria > Verrucomicrobiota > Verrucomicrobiia > Limisphaerales > UBA11358 > UBA11358. Next base: position 68,880 of record CAWCRR010000044.1, on the reverse strand, counting down.
ATGTAACCGGCGGCGGTGACGTACCCGTGGTGGCCGGTCAGAATAAATGCGATCAGGGCACTGTTCAGGTCAATGATCGGCGGCAAGGCGTTGAAGGGGCCTTTGGTCAACGCGCCTTCCGAGCCTGCGCCGGTGGTCGAGGGCGATTTGCCGGTCATGCTGCAGATGAATTCCATGAACAACTCCGGCAGTTCCATGTAGTGGATGGGATTGTAACAGGCCAGTGAGCGGATGCCGTGCTCCGGCGGATTGTTGCGGCGGCCGGGCAGAACCACGGAAACGGGCGTATGGACCGGCTTCTCCAGCGGCACCCGGCGGAAAAAGCGCGCCGCCATTTCCGCGAGGTAACTTTCGCGCGGATTGACGAGGTCGGGACGCTTTTGCAGATAGCGCGGATTTTTGCTGGGCTTGCCATCGACCAGCCGCGGGTGGGCGGATGAAATAAAAAAATCCGGCTTGCCCGACCTGGCGATCTCCAGGATCAATTTCTGCATCGGCTCGGTGAATTCGTAAAAGCCGATGGTGTCCTCGACCAATTCGCGCGCGGTTTTGGGGGTGAGCGGTTCGTAGTTCGAAAAGAAATTGTCGGTCTGGGTGAAATCCGATTCCGTTTGCTTGTCGTACCCGCGATGGATGGCGTCGTCCGGGCGCTGGAATAGCCGCTGTTCGCAGTTCTTGACGAATTTTACGGCTGAATGGGCGCCGGTATCCGGGATGTCTTCGAGGACGCCGGGCGGGACAATCGTCGAGGCGGTGATGTCGTCCTCGGCCTGGATCTTTATGGAGGGATTAAAATCTTTTCGCAGGCCAAAGGTGCGCCAGGCGCCGTCGTTGTCAAATCCGACGCGCAAGCGGGTGGTGACGAGGGTGCGATTGTCGCATTTCAATTCGTTGCCGTGAATGCCGTTGATGATGTCCACGCTGAAATGTTCACGCCAGTTGTCGCCCCATTCGGGTTTGTAATAGCGTTTGACGACGAAGACCAGTTCCTTGAGGTATTGGGGGACGGAATCGAGCCAGGCGTTGTATTCCGGCGTGTATTCGCGCGAGTCGGGCGTGAGCAGTTTGATGACGGAACCGAGCGAGCGTTCCGGCGATAAAATGGGACGGCTCTCGCGTTGCTGTTTTCCGACGAGACGGCCCGCGTAGTTCCGGTAAATCAATTCGCTGACGCGGTCGAAATCGCCTTTGATGTCGGCGACAAAAACCGGCCCGGTCAAAATAGCGTCGGTGATGGGCTTGGAGATCTCGGATTTGCCGCCGCCGGAAACGGTGCAGGGTTTATGGCATAACACCCCTTCGGCCACGGTGCCTACGAGACGCCACGAGCGCCGGGCGCCGGGCGGTTTTTCCATGCGCACCTTATAACCGGCCGGGCGGATATAAATTTTATCCGGCTGCAATTTGATGCGCTGCTCGCCGCCGTCATTTTTCCATGAAATCAACTGGCGATGCAGGTCGAAATGGGCTGTTTCAGGGACGTAAATGATTTCCGGATATTTTTTATCCGTCGCGTAGCCTTCTGGTTTCAAGTCCATGATCGCGCCGTAACGCGAAATCATTTCCGCGTAGGAATGGCCCAGCCGTTGCACGTAGATGTCACCGCTGAATTCCTCACCCATGTCGTAACTGGGGAAGACCAGCGCGCCGCCGGCGTGTTCCTCCTCGGCATTGCCGAAGAGGTTCGCGGCAAAACTGATCTGCGTCTTCACCTCTTTTTTGCAATAACCGTAATAGTTGTCGGCGATGAGCGTGACGATGACGCCGGATTGGTCTCGGCAGGTGAGCTTGAACGCGCCGCCATGGTTGTAGGGTTCATTTTCATTTTTCCAACACATCCCGTCACGGCGCTGGCGGGGGGAGGCATTGTCCCAATGCGGGAGGCCGACGGATTGCTTGGTGGCTTTGATGAGGTGCGGCGCCAGGATGACGCAACCGGTGTGGCCGGTCCAATGCTCCGCGTCCAGCGCGGCATCATTCTCCGGCAGGATGGGGTCGCCGCCATTTCCGAAGATGCTTTCGACAAAATCGAGATTGCTCACGAGATTTCCCGGGACGAAGAAGCGAACTTCCATCCGTTTCTCGGAAGTGAATCCGGGAACTTCCGGGCAGACGATCGGGCGCAACAGGAGCGAGACGAAGCATTCCGCCGGTTCCGATTGTGTGGCCGTGAAAGGCAGGCGCATCAGTTCGCGAGGCGGATTGAGCGCCAGCGCGAGCATTTTGGCAAAGGTGACCTTCGGCACCGCCAATTTGTCGTCGGGGATGGGCAGGCCGCCTTCGGTGACATGAAAAATTCCCTGGGTGGTGCGCCGGTCGCTCTTGGGGTTGTGCAACACGCCGTTGGCGACGCGGTAGGAATTGATGATCTCCGAACTGAATTCGTCGCGATCGATGGGCAATGAGAGGACGCGCGCCAGGCCCGGGCGGTCGAGCGTAAAGGTGCGCGCGGGTAATTTGGTGACCGGCACATCCTGCAAATAATCGTAGAGGAACGTCTGGATGCGTTGGTCAACGGGATTGAGATGGCTGCCCAGGAGCCGGTCTTTTTCGCGTGATTGTGCGGCCATGGCCGAGACGATCTGGGAAAATTCCTCATTGCCCTCCACCGCCACCGGCGGGCAGCCGATCAGCGCCAGCTTGACGTTGATATGCGCGATGAGATGCGATGACAGTTTGTCGCGGCTGTCGGTTTGCAAATGTATTGGGATGCTCATTAAGTCCTCTGCATAGCTTCTAAAATCTTACGGGCGTTTGCAACTGTGATGCCATCATTTGGCGAAATTTTTTTGAAGGAAAAAATTTCGGGATAAAATCGGCAAGGCGATTGCTTAATGACCGAATTGACAATTGAAAAATCAGGCATTTTAGCCTTGTTCCGGCGCGGACTGATTGGTAATCCCGCGCAGAACCGACGCTAAAAGCGGATGGGCGTTTTGGAATCGGCCTGTTTGAAAACGTCCATTACGTCCAAAAAACGACTGTGCCATGCTGAATAAATATAAAATTGAAAGCGGTTTTGATGAAATGCTCGACGGGAAATCCGCCGTGCGGACGCATTACCGGAAGCTGCATAAATTGTTCGGGACGATCAAGCCCTCGGAGTTCAACGCCAAACGGCAGGCGGTGGACAAGGCGTTCCTGCGGCAGGGCATCACGTTCAATGTTTATGGCGACGCGGCGGGCGCGGAGAAAATTTTCCCATTTGACCTGATCCCACGCATCATCCCGGCGAGTGAATGGGAGCACCTGGAGCGGGGCCTGGCGCAGAGGATCAAGGCGCTGAACCTTTTTCTGCACGACATCTATCACGAGCAGAAAATCCTGAAGGACCGTGTCATCCCGGAATTTTACGTATTGTCCGGCCGCCATTTCCGGCGCGAGTTCGTGAACTTCAATGTGCCCAAGGGAATTTACATCCATGTCTGCGGCACGGATTTGATCCGCGACAAGGACGGAAATTATCTGGTGCTCGAAGACAATGGCCGTTGCCCCTCCGGAGTGAGCTACGTTTTGGAGAACCGCCGCGCCATGAAGCGCGCATTTCCGGGAATCTTCGAAGGCATCGGCGTCCGGCCCGTGGAAAATTATCCACACGAATTGTTGAAATGCCTGAAACACATCGCGCCCGCTGGAGTAGCGGACCCGACGGTGGTTTTGCTCACGCCGGGCGTTTACAACAGCGCGTACTTCGAACACACCTACCTGGCCCGGCAGATGGGCATCGAAATCGTCGAGGGACGGGACTTGTTCATCCGCGACCAGCGGGTATTCATGCGCACGACCAAGGGTTTGCGCCCGGTCCACGTCATTTATCGCCGCATCGACGATGATTTCATCGACCCGACCGTCTTTCGCAAAGACTCGATGCTGGGCGTGCCCGGACTGGTAAACGCGTATCGCGCGGGTAGTGTTTCGCTCGCCAATTCCATCGGCACGGGCATCGCCGATGACAAAGTGATGTATTATTTCGTGCCGCGAATGATTAAATATTACCTGGATCAGGACCCCATCCTGCCGAACGTGCCGACGTACCTGGCCAGCGAAGAAGCTGATAAGAAATATATTCTGGAAAATCTTCCGCAGCTCGTCGTTAAAGCGGCAAATGAATCCGGCGGTTATGGAATGTTGATGGGGCCGAAGGCGACAAAAGACCAAATCGAAGTGTTCCGGAAAAAAATCATTGCCGAGCCGCGCAATTATATCGCGCAACCGATGATCTTTTTATCTCAACACCCCACCTATTGCGACGGCAAATTCGAAGGACGGCACGTGGACCTGCGCCCGTACATCCTCTCGGGAGAAAAAACCAGCATCATCCCGGGCGGCCTCACACGAGTGGCGCTCCGCAAGGGTTCGCTGGTGGTGAATTCATCCCAGGGGGGCGGCAGCAAGGACACCTGGGTCCTTTACTGAATTTATGATTTACGATTTGCGATTTACGATTTCAATTGGTATTAAAAGTTCCATTGCAGCGGGAATCTGCCGCTCTCTCTCAACTGTTCCCGGCCCAATCCCCCCATGCTTTCGCGCGTAGCCAATTCACTTTTCTGGATGGCGCGGTATATCGAACGCGCCGAAAACATCGCGCGCATCGTCGATGTGAACCTCCAGTTGCTTCTCGACATCCGCGACCTCGATGAAAAGCGGCTGATTGAATACTGGCTGCCCATCGTGCAGGCGACGGGAGATGAGGAGGATTTTTTCAAATTGCATTCTCACGCCACGGGCAAAGCCGTCACGGAATTCCTTGTGTTCCAGCCGGAAAACCCGAATTCCATCGTCCAGACGATCTGCAATGCGCGTGAAAATGCGCGCATGGCGCGCGATCAGATCACCCTGGAATTATGGGAGGAACTGAACCGCCTGTACCTGTTCGTCCGTTCGCCGGAAGCGCGGCAGGTCTGGCGGCGCAGCCCCAGTGAATTTTTCCAGGAGATCAAATCCAGTTCGCTCCATCTCAACGGCATCATTTCCGCTACCCTCGTGCATGACGAAGGCTGGTGGTTTGTGCAGACCGGGTACTTTTTAGAGCGCGCCGACAAAACGACCCGCATCCTCGACGTCCGTTACCAGACCTTGCCGGAGCGGGGCGCGCCGAAGTCCATCACGCCCGACCAGGCGTTGGAATGGTCGGCAGTGCTTCGCTCTTGCAGCGCCTGGGATGCCTTCAAAAGCATTTACGGTGCGGACGTGCATCCGCGGCTGATCGCCGAGTTTTTGTTGTTGAGCGACAACTTTCCCCGCTCCGTGCGTTTTTGCGTGGATGAATTGAACCGCGGCATCCGCAGGGTTTCCGGCGTCGCGGAAGGCCACTTCTGCAATGACGCGGAAAAATTGACCGGGCGGTTCCTGGCGGAATTGCAGTTCAGTGGCATCGACGAGATTTTTGACGTCGGGCTGCATAAATATCTGGACGATGCGCAGGGGAAATTGAACGACATCGGGGCCGCGTTGTTCCGCGCCTACATTTTCCAACAATGTGACAACCCGGACGGAGTCCACATGGTCCAGCAGGAAGAGCAACAGTAACAACAATCATGAAACGCATCGGCATCCTGACCGCCGGGGGCGACACGCCGGCATTGAACGCCACGATTCACGGCGCGGTGACGCGCGCCAACGAGTTGCGGATTGAGATCGTCGGCCTGATCAAGGGCTTCAACGGCTTGTTCAATCCGCGCGCGCCGCACGTCCATCTTAATCCGCTTTACCAGGAGATTCCTGAATTGGACCCGACCAAAGGCGGCACGCTCATCGGTTCCTCGCGGGACTACGTTGACCCGGATAAAAAAGAGGAACTGGACCTGATCCTCTCGCGGCTGCACAAATTGCGTGTTGAAGGACTGATCTGCATCGGGGGCGACGGCACCCTCAACGGCCTTCAGCCCATCGCCGAACGGCTGCCCACGGTGCTGGCGCCCAAGACGATTGACAACGACCTGGGTCTGAATTACGCCAGCGAGCCTGACGAATGGGTGCGCGTGAACGAGACGGCCTCAAAGCAAGGTTTTCGTTATAAACGCGCCGAGTCTCACGCCGTTTTTGACCTCAACCAGATCGTCAATTATGTCACGCCCGGTTATGCCACCTCGGTCTTGGTTTCGGCTCAAGGCGTCGAGCGCATCCGCACCACGGCGGAAAGCCATCGCCGGATCGCTATCATTGAAGTCATGGGACGCCACTCGGGCTATATCGCGCTGGGCACGGCTTATGGCCAGCCGGATATCATCCTGATTCCCGAGCAGCCGCTCGACCTGGAACATCTCGTCGAACGGGTGAAACATATTTATGACCTGCAAAAAAATGTCGTCATTGTCTGCGGTGAAGGAATTGTGGACGAGCAGGGGCGCGAGCTGGGGGCGGAAACCAAATCGACCGACCCGTCCGGGAACATCATCCTGACCGGCGCGGCGGAGGCGTTGCGCTCGAAATTGATCCAGATGATTGGCGACCGTTATTTCCAGTTGTATCGCCGGGGCGAATCCGCGAAGGAGGCGGTCTTTACCCGCAAAGTCGGCCACACGCAACGGGGCGGCCGGCCGATCCTGTTCGATCGTTTTTACGCCGCGCTGTTGGGAGCCAAGGCCGTGGATCTGTTGGCCGAGGGGCGGAACAACGCCGTCTCGATTTTACAATACAACGCCACGAAGGGTTTTTATGTGGAAGGCTACGACGCCAACCGGTTCCGCGATCGGTGGGGACTGATCCATGCCCGGTACATGCACCCGGAGCTTTACGATGCCAAATTAATGAAACCGTCAAAAATGGGGATCGATTATTTAATACCGATTTTCACCGACGCCATCGGCAATGACGACGCCGAGCATATGCGCCAAACCCTGTTCAGTCCCGGAAAATTGATGCAACCCTATCACTCAATCAACACGGACGTTCATAAAAGGATCCGCTACCTCGAAACGGAGGGCGCTTGAGAGTTGTCGGTCACCCGTCACTGATATGTCCATCCACGTAGCCCTGCATCATAAGACGACTTACCAATACGACCGCCTGGTCAATTTGGGTCCGCAAGTCGTCCGGTTGCGCCCGGCGCCGCATTCGCGCACGCGCATCCTGAGCTATTCGCTGCGCGTCACACCTGAAAAACATTTCATCAATTGGATGCAGGACCCGCAGTCGAACTATTCGGCCCGGCTGGTGTTCGAGGATAAAACGCGGGAATTCGGCGTGGAGGTGGACCTGGTGGCCGAGATGGCGGTGCTGAACCCATTCGATTTTTTCCTGGAACCCTCCGCGGAAAAATTTCCCTTCGAATATGACGCGGCGCTGGACCATGAACTGGAGCCGTTTCAGCGCAAATGCTGGTTGACGCCCAAGTTCATGAAGTATCTCAAGGCGATTCGGATGGAACTGCCGTGGGGAAAGACGTCCCATGGTGTGAGGAAAAAACCGGAACCTAAACCCGATGCCAGGCCGGAACCTCCCAAACCGCGCACCATTGATTTTCTGGTCGGGGTCAACCAACGGGTCTGGAAAGACACCCAATACACGATCCGGATGGAGCCGGGCGTGCAAACCCCGGAAGAAACGCTCGAAAAACAAACGGGTTCCTGCCGCGATTCAGCGTGGTTGTTGTGCCAGTTGCTTCGCCATTGCGGTTTGGCCACGCGGTTTGTCAGCGGTTACCTGATCCAGCTCAAAGCGGACGTCAAATCGCTCGACGGCCCGAGCGGCGCCGAAAAAGATTTCACTGATTTGCATGCCTGGACGGAAGTGTATCTGCCCGGCGGAGGTTGGATTGGGCTGGACCCCACTTCGGGCCTGTTCGCCGGGGAAGGGCACATTCCACTGGCCTGCACTCCCGATCCTTCCAGCGCCGCGCCGATCTCCGGGGCCGTGGACGAATGCAAATGCGAGTTCGATGTCGAGATGAGCGTCACCCGCATCTATGAATCTCCGCGCGTCACCCTCCCCTACACCGACGAGCAATGGAAAAAAATCGAGTCCCTCGGCCATGCGATCGATGCGGATCTAAGAAAAGGAGACGTGCGATTAACGATGGGCGGCGAACCGACGTTCGTTTCCATTGACGATCCGGACGGGCCGGAATGGAATTTCACGGCCAATTCAGACAAGAAACGCCACCTTGCCGGCGAACTGATCAAACGCCTGCGCCTTAAATTCGCGCCCGGTTCCCTGCTGCATTACGGCCAGGGCAAATGGTATCCCGGCGAACAACTACCGCGCTGGGCGCTGGCCTGTTATTGGCGCAAGGACGGCGTGCCCATTTGGAAAGACGACGGGCTGATCGCCGATGAGTCAAAAGATTACGGCCATGGCGCCAAGGACGCGAAAGCTTTGCTCGAACGGATTTCTCGCGTGGTGGGAGCAGATCCGAAATACCTGTTGCCCGCCTATGAGGACGCTTTTTATTACATGTGGAAGGAGCGCCGGCTGCCGTCCAACGTCACGCCGGAAAAAACAAATCTCAAGGACAAGCTGGAGCGCGACCGGATCGCGCGCATTTTCCAGCAAGGACTTGGCGAAGTCGTGGGTTACGCTCTGCCGATAAAGCGCGCATCGTACGGCAACCAGACCGGCTGGATGTCGGGTGCGTGGTTTCTGCGCGACGATGACACGCTCTGGCTGATTCCAGGCGATTCGGCGATGGGCCTGCGGTTGCCCATCAATTCCATTCCCTGGGTTTCGGAAAAAGATTATCCCTGGGTCCGGCCACAAGACCCGTCTGATCCAAAACTGCCGGAACTGGCGAAGGAATTTCCCTATCGTGTGCGGAATCCCGAAGAGACCGGCCAGCGATTTTTACGCCCGCGGGGCGGCGCACCATTGCCGATTGGCCAGGGTCCCGGCCAGCGCGCCCAACAACGGGGTGACTTGGAGGATGAGCGCGTCGAACTGCCGCCCTTGCCCCCGGATTACGATCCCAACAAACGCCCCGTCCAGGGCCAAAGCGCCCCGTGGATCGTGCGCACCGCGCTTTGCGTGGAACCGCGCGATGGCCGTCTGCATATCTTCATGCCGCCGTTCGCCACCACGGAGGATTATTTGGACCTCGTCGCCGGCATCGAGACCGCCGTCACGGAATTGGGCACGCCGGTCATCTTCGAAGGCGAAACTCCGCCGCGCGATCCGCGTCTGAACAAACTCGCGGTCACCCCCGACCCCGGTGTCATCGAAGTGAACCTGCACCCGAGCAAATCCTGGGATGAATTGGTCGAGCGCACCACGGTGCTCTATGAAGAAGCGCGGCAGACGCGGTTGGGCACGGAAAAATTCATGATCGATGGCCGCCATACCGGCACGGGCGGCGGGAACCATATTATCATCGGCGGCGATTCGCCGAAAGATTCGCCGGTGTTGCGCCGGCCGGACCTGTTGCGTTCATTGCTCGCGTATTGGCAGAACCATCCGTCGTTGAGCTGGCTGTTCAGCGGCCTGTTCATCGGCCCCACCAGCCAGGCGCCGCGCATCGACGAAGCTCGGAATGATTCGCTTTACGAACTGGGGATCGCGTTCAAGGAACTCGACCGCAATCTCAACACGTTCGGCTATACCCCGCCCTGGCTGTGCGACCGGCTCTTCCGCCATCTGCTCGCCGATGCCGGCGGCAACACGCATCGCGCGGAATTTTCCATCGATAAGATGTTTGCTCCCGAGAGCAGTTCCGGCCGGCTGGGCCTGGTCGAGATGCGCGCGTTCGAGATGCCGCCGCACGCGCGGATGAGCCTCGCGCAGCACCTCCTCCTGCGCGGCCTTGTCGCGAAATTTTGGAGCCAGCCCTATAAAAACGACCTCGTCCGCTGGGGCACCGACATCCATGACCGCTGGATGCTGCCGCATTTCTGCGAAACCGATTTTCGCGATGTCATCGGCGATCTGCGCGAATCCGGTTTTCCGTTTGAATTCGACTGGTTCGCGCCGCACTTTGAGTTCCGGTTTCCCTTCATCGGCGACTTGGAACAGCGCGATATCCACGTTGAACTGCGCACCGCGCTGGAACCCTGGCACGTGCTCGGCGAAGAACCCGGCGGCGGCAGCACCGTGCGCTACGTGGACAGTTCCGTCGAGCGTCTCCAGGTGAAGGCCCAGGGCCTGATCGGCGACCGTTTTGCCATCACGGTCAATGGCTGCCGCATCCCGCTGCACCCGACCGGCGCCAACGGCGAAGGCGTGGCCGGAGTGCGTTATCGCGCCTGGCAGCCGCCGGAATGCCTGCAACCCACCATCGGCGTCCATGCGCCCTTGCGTTTCGATCTTTATGACACCTGGAATAAACGCTCCCTGGGCGGGTGCACCTATCATACGACGCATCCGGGCGGACTAAGTCATGGCGCCTTCCCGGTCAACAGTTATGAAGCTGAATCACGCCGGCTCGCGCGGTTTTTCCGCCACGGCCATTTGCCCGGTAAAGTTGAACTGATGCCCGCGATAAAAAATTCTGAATTTCCTTTTACCCTCGATTTGCGCAAAGTGTGACCCGAATTTTCCGAAATGAAATACGAGATCCAACATCGCACGCACTATACCTATAAGACCCCGGCGCGGGAGAGTTTCAACGACGTCCGCCTGGAACCGCCTTCCATCCCCGAACAGACCGTCGAGTCCTATGAGCTGCGCGTCGAGCCGGAGACGCGCGTGAACCGCTACACGGATTTTTATTCGACGCTCGTGCATCATTTTGAGATCCCGGCGGAACACAATTCGTTGATGATCGAAAGCAGGGCAAAGGTTGAAACGCATTGGCCGGAACCTCTTCCCGGTGACGCGAAGTTGTGTCCCACGAAAGATCTTGAAGACGCCGTGCATGCCGAACGCTGCTTTGATTTTCTCCAAAGCAGCCACTACGTGGAATTGGACGTGGACCTCTGGAAACTGGCCATCGATGCGATCGGAGACCAGGATGACGCCTGGCAGGCGGCGCTGGCGTTGATGCGTTTTACCCACGGATATCTCACCTATCTGCCGAATTCAACGCATGTCAACACGCATGTCAGTGATGTCATCCGGCAGCGAAGCGGGGTGTGCCAGGATTTTGCGCATTTTTTGATCGGCCTTTGCCGCAGCATGAAAATTCCCGCGCGCTATATCAGTGGTTATCTGGCCACGGAGATCGCCAGCGCCACCCATGCCTGGACCGAAGTTTATATCCCCAAAATCGGCTGGCGCGCGCTTGACCCCACCCACAACTGTCAGGTCGGGGAGACCTATGTGAAGATCGGCCACGGGCGCGACTATGCCGATGTGCCGCCCGTCACCGGCAATTACCACGGCACCCTCGAGCGAACCATGACCGTGGATGTGAAAATCACCCAAATCCGAGTCCAGACCCAGGAACAATCTTTCACGGCGGATAAACCGGCAAAAACAGAAGAATTAGAAAGGAAAAAAGCCGAACAGTCCGGGCAAAAACAAAGTCAAAGCCAGGAATAACCGCGCTTTTTTGCAACTTCACCGGAGTGCAATTTAAGAAGGTGGGGGGCGCGCCGTTTCTTCATTCTACAATCTGTCGCGCCAAGCAAGGCTGCGATGCCAATGCCGGAAATGAGAACGGACATGCATGGTCGTATATCAAAAATTTATCGAGTGTTCAATTAAGACCTCAATCCGGTTCTTCGGGTTCCCCCTTTTGTGTGTCGCGCGGAAACTCCGACTATCAATACTTGCATCTCCTTTCTGATGGATTATTCTGTTTACTGTACCTTTCAATAGAGGCGGTCAAATCAGCCCAGAAAAATTGTTTGTCCTATGAATACAAACGGAGGAATTCGACCCTGCAAATCCGTTATGCCTGGTGAAGATGCCCGCAAACGGCTGGCAGCAGTTTTGAGCTTGCGGTGCATCCTTGCAGCACTGATTTTGTTTGCTCTCTGCTCTACCGCCCGATCAGCCGTCATCACCTGGACAAATGGAGTTGGCGCCTGGACGAATGCCATTAATTGGTCCCCGAATCAAGTTCCCGGCCCTTCGGACGAGGCTGTCATCGCGGTTTCAAACGTCAGTGTCACAATCAGCGGCACAAACATGGTTGGCGCTCTGATAGTGGAGTCAAACGCGACCCTCGTGGCCCAGGGGCAACTCAACGTGAATACTGTGGGCGGCCTATGGCTGGGCTACGGGATGACACTCTACGCCAGCAATGTGACGGTCGCAGCGGGTTCGGCCATCAGCGCCGACGGCCAGGGATATCAAAATCCCAGCGGCGCCGGTCCCGGAGGGATCTCCACTGACAACGGCGCCAGTTACGGTGGAACCGGATATGACGGCCCTCCCATCTATGGAAACTACACCATGCCCACCGACCTGGGATCGAGCGCCTCCTTCGGCGTCAGCAGCGAGTTTGTTACTATGGATGCTGGTGGCGGGGCCATTGCCCTGCATGTGGCGAATTCGCTGGTTGTGAACGGAACCATCAGCGCCAATGCTGTGGAGAAAGGCAGCTATTACACCGGCGCAGCCAGTGGCGGTTCAATTTTTATCACTACCAGCGTACTCAACGGCGCCGGAACCATTGCCGCCAATGGTGCTCTCAGCCCAAGTTACTCGTGGATCGGCGGCGGAGGCGGGCGAATTGCGGTTTACTATTCGGCACCGGTATCGAGCTTCACCAACTTTTCCAACTGCACTGCCAACGCGACCAACGCCCAAGACGGTTCGGTTGTCTTTTTTGACACCTCGGTGACCAATCTGGGGCTGGCGGTTTATCGATACTTGACCCTGCCTGCGGAGACTACCAATGATTTTGGATATGTAACGGTAAGCGGAGGGATATTGACACTGGGAGGCGGTGATGTACTGCAAGTGGATGGTGCGTTGACCGTGCAGAGCAATGGGGAACTGATTGCGGAGGCAATAAATACCACAGCACAGACCAACGGACAATGGGCGGGAGCCGGGGATACGATCGATGCCAGCAATGTGACGGTCGCAGCGGGTTCGGCCATCAGCGCCGACGGCCAGGGGTATCAAAATCCCAGCGGCGCCGGTCCCGGAGGGATCTCCACTGACAATGGCGCCAGTTACGGTGGAGTCGGATATGCCGGTCCTCCTGCCTATGGAAACTACGCCATGCCCACCGACCTGGGATCGAGCGCCTCCTACAGCCCTGGCAGCGAGTTTCCTACTTTGGATGCCGGTGGTGGCGCCATTGCGCTCCATGTAACGAACACTCTGAATTTGAACGGAACCATCAGCGCTAATGCCGTGGAGGAAGGCAACCATTTCACTGGCGCAGCCAGTGGCGGTTCAATCTTTATCACTACGGGCGTGCTCAACGGTACTGGAACCTTTGCCGCCAATGGTGCTCTCAGCCCAAGTTACTCGTTCATCGGCGGAGGAGGAGGGCGAATTGCGGTTTACTACTCGGCACCGGCATCAAGCTTCACCAACTTTGTCAACTGCACGGCCAGCGCGACCAATGCCCAGAATGGCTCGGTTGTCTTTTTTGACACCTCGGTGACCAATCTAGGGCTGGCGGTTTATCAATACTTGACCCTGCCTGCGGAGACTACCAATGATTTTGGATATGTCACGGTAAGCGGAGGAACCTTGACGCTCGCTGGCGGCGATGTTCTGCAAGTGGACGGTGCGTTGACCGTGCAGAGCAACGGGGAACTGGTTGCGGAGGCAATAAATAACACAGCACAGACCAACGGGCAATGGGCGGGAGCCGGAGATACGATCGATGCCGGCAATATGACGGTCATGGCGGGTTCGGCCATCAGCGCCGCCGGCCAGGGATATCAAAATTCCAACGGTGCCGGTCCCGGGGGGACCTCCACTGGTGTTGACGGTGCCAGTTACGGTGGAGTCGGATATGCCGGCCCGCCCACGTATGGGAACTACGCCATGCCCACCGACTTGGGATCGAGCGCCTCCTTCGGCATCAGCAGCGAGTTTTTTGGTCTGGATGCCGGTGGCGGGGCCATCGCCCTGCATGTGGCGAACTCGCTGGTTGTGAACGGAACCATCAGCGCCAATGCCGTGGAGGAAGGCAACTATTACACTGGCGCAGCCAGTGGCGGTTCAATCTTTATTACTACGAGCATGCTCAACGGCACCGGAACAATTGCCGCCAATGGCGGTCTCAGCCCAAGTTACTCGGGGGTCGGAGGAGGAGGAGGCCGCATCGCCGTTTATGTCCTGTCCCTGCCGAATAGCGTGACCAAACAACTGACCGTCACAGCCAACTCGGGGCTGGCCGGCGCGAATGCTGGCACCGCCCTGCTCACCGGCTATCCGCTCTTTGCCAGCGAGGTGGTCACGAACAACAATATGAACCTGACATGGGTCGCCTTTCCCCAATTTGCGTATCAAATTCAATACCTATCCGACCTGAGATCGAACAACTGGATCAATCTGGGAAGCACAAACATCGTGCCGAATTACATCATCCTCAACGCCTCCGATGCGATTGGAACCAACCAGCTAAGGTTTTACCGTCTTTTTTATCAGTAAAAAGCAGGGGTTGGTCCCGAGTATTTACACAAGATTGAATTCATTGTTGTTTTTTAGCCGGCTTTCCCCCTCCCCCGCCGCGCCGTAGCCAGGCGAAGACGGATTCAATTAAACCCTTTGGATTTGAACGTCTTCAATTCAATTCCCTGTTGACTTTGTGAAATATTTCACGAGGATAGATGGTGTGTTGGTAAAAGTTGGCAAAGCTTTGGTTGTTTTCACGCTCGTGGTCATGCTCGGTGCGCAATGGACCTTGTTGCAAACGGTCGCCTGGACGACGATGCTCGCCAATAACTTGCGCACCCATTCCCTTTCCGAATCCCTGACCCGCACGTTCGATGGCAAACATCCCTGCCTAATGTGCCGGGCCATCGCCGCCGCCAAAAATTCGCAAGGGAAAAACCAGTCCACCCTTTCATGGCAGAAACTTGAGTTTCCGCCGGTTGCTCAAAGTTTCGTTCTCATCGCGCCAACGCGCTCTCATCTTTCGCCGCAGGCGGATTCTTTTGCGGCCTCTCTCCCCCGGAAACCGCCGACACCCCCGCCGCGCAGTTTCTTCGTTTAGTCCAGCCGTTGTCGTCCGTGTCATTGCTGGCGCGGATCAAAAATTTGCCTGTAACCTGCGAACGTCATCGGACGTTTCGCAATTTGAGAAATTTAAAAATGAAAAAAATTCGCCGATGACGAAGCCAAATCGAAAAAATCCTATGGCCAAAAAAAACCGCTCCAAATCACCCAGGCCGCGTAATGACGAACGGCTGTTTGCCATCGTCGCCGTCATCGGGTCATTGGTCATGGGTGCGGGCTTCTGTCTTCTGCTCTTCGCGTTGAATCACCACGAAAACAACCCACCCCAGGAATCAATTGATGCGCTGGAAAATCCCGCCTCGCGGCTGATTCCGCCGGATCATCCGCGTCAATTGGTCGATTTTACGCTCACCAACTGCGACGAACGCGCGGTAACACGCCGGGATGTGGCCGGTAAAATTCTGGTCGTGGACTTTTTGCTCACCAGTTGCGCAATAACGTGTCCCGCCGTTAATGGCGAGATGGCCCAAATCCAGCAGCTCACAACGAACCGGCCCGGCATCAAACTGGTCTCCTTCACGGTTGACCCGGACGACGATACCCCGGAGGTGCTGGCACAATATGGCCAGCGTTTCGGGGCGGACACCAATCGCTGGATGTTCCTGACCGGTGATCGGTCACAATTGTATCATTTGATCGGAACCAGCTTCCTGGCGCCGGACACCGACAGCGCCTATGGCTACATGCCGGGCAACTTTGCCCACACCGAACGTATTGCCCTCGTGGATTCCCACGGCGATTTGCGGGGCTACTTCGATGGCTTGAATCAAAACACTCCTGCTGCCGTGATGAACGAAATCACCAACCTGTTAAATCAAAGTTTATGAAAAAAGTTATCATGAAATGCTCTGTTCTGTTTGCCATTCTGCTGTTTGCCCGGTCCGTTTTGGCCGCGCCCACGGATAACGATCAAAACACCAAATCCTACCCGGCCCGCGGAATTGTCGAAGGAATCGCGCCCAACCTCTCCCAGGTCACGATTCATAACCGGGACATCCCCGGTTACATGGCGGAAATGACGATGGATTATCCCGTAAAAAACACGAATGAATTGAGCGGTATTTCGACCAACGACGAGATCACCTTCACGCTGATGGTTACCGACAACAGTGACTGGGTTGAAAATATCCACCGCATCGGCAAATCCGCCGGATCGATGACCCATACGATGTCGATGCCCGGCGACATGTTGATGACAAACAGCATGCCGATGACTAACCACATGTCGATGCCGGCCAACATGCCGATGTCAATGAACATGTCCGGCGGCATGATGCCGTCCCTGGTCAAACCGGGTGACCTGTTGCCCAATTATTCGCTGACAACGGAAGACGGAAACCCAATCCACCTTTCGGATTTTCGCGGCCAGGCATTGGCCTTCACCTTCTTTTACACCCGATGTCCCCTGCCGGATTATTGTCCGCGCTTGAACAATAACTTCAAACAGACGCGTGAAATACTTTCGGCCGATGCCAATGGGCCGACGAACTGGCAATTCCTTTCGATTTCATTCGACCCGGCAAACGACACCCCCGAAGTGTTGACAGATTACGCCGGCGCTTATCGGGGCGGCGATACCAATCGTTGGTTGTTTGCCTCCGCGCCAACCAATGTGCTCGTCGATGCCGCCCTGCGACTCGGTTTGATCATCATGCCGCAGGGTGACAGCATCTCGCATAATATGCGGACCGTCGTGCTGGACCCGCGGGGGCGCGTTTACAAACAGTTCAACGGCAATCTCTGGACGCCGCGGCAACTCGCCGATGCCATGACGCAAGCTGCGCGTTCACCAAATTAGTTTGCTCCTAACTCATCGTCCGCACGTCCACCGCTTCCATTCCCGCCGCACGGATGGCCTGCAAGCCGAGGTCGGTGTCCTCGTAGGCCCGGCAGGATTTTGGGTCCACGCCGATGCGCCGCGCCGCCTCGAGAAAAATATCCGGGGCGGGCTTTTGATTGACTACCATCTCATTGGTGACGATCGCGCCGAAAAGATGCCGGATCTTCAGGTGGTCCAAGACCTTGCAAATGATGTCCTGCGAACCGCCGGATGCCACCGCCATCGGAATTTTTCCATGATTCTCCATTGCGATCTCCACGACGGCGTGGACCGGTTTGACCTGCGCGAGGGTCTCCATATAGGTTTCCTCTTTTTCGTGCGCGACGGCGATGTGGTCGATGGTTTTGTGTTGTTCCCGCGCCAGGATTTTCAGGATGTCGCGCGAGGGAACGCCGCCGTAGGAGTAAAATCGGTCGATCGGGAATTTCAGACCGTGCTTTTCAGTGACGATTTGCCAGGCGCGCCAATGCAGCGGCATTGTGTCGGCGAGCGTGCCGTCGCAATCGAAAATAAGTCCTTGTGGTTGCATAAAATAGGGGGTCAATCCAGTTTCCAGAAATTTTCGCTCAACGCGCTGGCGGCGTGAGCAGAGGAATCACTTGTCGGCCATGCCGGCGGTAAATGGAAAAATCCTTGTGGTCAATAGTAAGCACACGGCAGTCGCCAAGCAATTCGGACAGACGCACCAACGTCGCATCCGCCAAATCCATTCGCTCGCCGTATTTATCCATCAACGATGCAACAGTGGAGGCGTGTTCGGGCAATTGAAACGGAATTTTCAAATCGCCGCTTTCTATCCATTCCAACAGGCGGCGGGCGGAAATTCCCGAAGAAACCAAAAAATGAACCGTTTCTGTGACGGCTGGCTCGGTGGTGAACAGCGGCGGACGAAGCGCCTTAAAAGTTTCCGCCGCCCAATGATGATGCTGGTCAGTCGCCAGAAAAAAGGCAACCAGCGGTCCCGCGTCAACGATGGTTTTTGCCATATTTTTTCAACATTGCCTGGCGATAATAATGTTTGTGCCGCGTGGACAAATCGGTCGGGCCGTTTTTAATGCAGCCACACATGTCCCCCATTACATCGAACATGGTTCGTCCATTGCTTTCTTCCGCCAAGCCCTTTTCAATCGCGTCACGCAACACCCGAGATTGCGAAACGCCCAGGCGCTTCGCTTTGGCGACCGCTTTTTGGAACAGCGGCTCGGGCAATTGCAACGTTGTCGTCTTCATAAAATCAGGCTAATATGTTTTTGACACAAAGTAATTATAATTTCAGCGCCGACAACTTTTCCTCCATGTCATGAGTCATCAACGGCTCGATGAGCGGATCGATCTCGCCTTCGATGACATTGGCGAGATTGTAGAGCGTCAATTCGATGCGATGATCGGTGACGCGGTTTTGCGGAAAATTGTAGGTGCGGATCTTTTCGTTGCGTTCGCCGGTGCCGACCTGCTGTTTGCGATGGGCGGCGTATTTGGCGTTCTCCTCGGCGATCTTGGCCTCGAGCAGACGCGAGCGCAAAACCCTCATGGCGCTGATACGGTTCTTCTGCTGCGAGCGCTCATCGGCGCAGCGAACGATCAGGCCGCTGGGCTTGTGCTGGATCTGCACGGCGGAATCCGTGGTGTTCACGCCCTGCCCGCCTTTGCCGGAAGCGCGACAGACGCTGATCTCGATATCTTCCGGTTTGATCTCCACGTCCACTTCTTCGGCTTCGGGCAGCACGGCGACCGTGGCGGTGCTGGTATGGATGCGGCCCTGCGCTTCCGTGGCGGGCACGCGCTGCACGCGGTGTACGCCGCTTTCATATTTCATCCGCTTAAAAACATCGGTGCCGGTGACGCCAAAGACGATCTCCTTGAAACCGCCGAGATCGGAGGAGTTGGAATCAATCGACACAACTTTCCAGCCCCGCGCTTCAGCATATCGCGAATACATGCGGTATAAATCGGCGGCGAACAGCGCGGATTCCGAGCCGCCCGCGCCCGCGCGGATCTCGATGATGGTATTGCGCGAGTCGGTGGGATTGGGTGGCACGAGGCCGAATTGGATCTGCTGTGATAACTTTTTCTCCTCCGCTTCGAGCCGCGAAATCTCCTCTTTGGCCATTTGCGCCAATTCCGAATCCGGCGATTCGCTTTTTTGGAGCACGCGGTTTTCCTCCACGTCCGCGAGTGCCTTTTTGTACCGGTCTCCAATGGCAATCAGTTCTTTCAGGCGGGCATACTCGCGCGAGAGTTCCTGGGCGCGCTGCGGATTGTCAAAAGCCTTCGGCTCGCTTAACGCCGATTCGAGTTCGGCGAAGCGCTGGCGAAATTTTTCGATGTGCGGCAGCAGGTTCATGTCATTTACGATTTATGATTTACGATTGATGATTGGCGGGAAGCGAAGGCGCGAACTCATCGATCGTAAACCATAAACAGAAAAGAAAACCGCCTGCATCTGCCGAAGCAGCGTGCAGGCGGGTAAAATGTGCGGAGCTAAGCCTTTTTCTTTTTCTTGGTGGCGTGTTCGGCCTGGGCGGCTTGCGTCTTGGCCAGGCGCTGTTGGAACTTGTCCACGCGGCCGGCGGTATCGACGAATTTTTGCTGTCCGGTATAAAACGGATGGCAGGCGTTGCAGATGCCGACGATGATGGTCGGCTTGGTGGAACGCGTCTTGATGACGTTGCCGCAGGCGCAACGGATCTCGGCGTCCATGTATTTCGGATGAATTTCCGTTCTCATAAAAATGGCCGGATAAAATAACAGGAAATCGGCGGATGACAAGAGGGAATTTGGAGAAAACAAATTGATTAACCGGGGATGATTGTTTATGGTGTAGGCGTGAATGGATTGAGCGAATATTGCAAGGATGCGCTGAAGCTCGCGGTCGTCAAAAAGCTTGGCGCGGGCGAAGGATATTCCGCCAAAATTCCCGGTTTTGCCGGCCTGGTTGTTTTTGCGCCCACGCGAGCCGAAGTATTGCGCGAATTAAAATCCGCGTTGGAAGGGTGGGTCGAGTTGTCTTTGGAACGCGGTGATGGTTTGCCCGCGCTTCGTGATTTAGAGGCAGTCGCCTAAGCTGCCAAAAGCCACTCATCCCGGCTGACTCCTATTTCTTTAAGCATTTCACTGATCATTCCAACACTTAAAACTCCACCATGGGGATTCGGGATGGGCAATTTCATCGGGCCTTTCACCATGAATTGATGTTTGCCGCCGGAAAATGGGCCTTCCCACCCGAGATTTCTCAGACGTTTTATCAGTTCCCGCCGTGTTATTGGTGTGAGTCGCATAGCATGTGCCAATCTTATTTCGTTGAAGTTGTCGAATAATCAATCAAACGATTTTACTAGTGTTTATTGGGTTTTCAGCCCAAAACAAAAAAACGAACAAGAAACCGTCCGTTTCTTTGTTCGTTTATTTAATCTTGCCCGCTTGGAGCATTGCGGCACTATTTCCGCAACGATTGATTCTTGAACTCGCAATGCGCTCTTGTCAACAGTTTTTGGATATATGAAACCGAACCTTGAACAACTTCCGATTTTGCCCAAACGCGGTGATGAACCGTTCCGTGCGAGCACCGCCGTTTTGAATTTTTTCATCAAAGATTTTTGGACGTGGAGCGCGTCCGATCTCGTCAGTAATGTCACACGCGGGCATCTGGCGGAATTCATCGTAGCCAAAGCAATCGGCGCAACGGAAATCATGCGGAATGAATGGGCGGCGTATGACCTCACAACTGCAAATGGAACGAAGGTTGAAGTGAAATCCGCCGCGTATCTGCAAAGCTGGCCACAGAACGACTATTCAACCATTCAGTTTGAAGTCAGAAAAACCAAAACCATGAATCCAGAAACAGGGATTTATGAAGGAGAATCGAAACGCCACGCCGATGTTTATGTTTTCGCTTTGCTGGCACATAAAGAAAAGCCGTCAGTTGACCCTTTGAGCGTCAGGCAATGGGAATTTTACGTTTTGCCAACATCCGTTTTGGACAAACGAGAGCGTAGCCAGCATTCAATCACGCTCAAAAGCCTTGCGGAGTTGACCGGCGGCGCGGTGGATTATTTCCAACTGGCTAACAAAATCAGTCAGTCGTCAGGCCAAATGTCATCGCCCCAAATGACCTTATGAGTAAAGCAAACCCACAAAATCCGAAATCGGAGCTAGATAATCTTCGCGCTACGGTGAAGCAGCAAGCCGCAAAGATAGAGGCTCTGGTTTCGCAGGCAGCAGACCTCACCAAGAAGCTTGAGGCGAGCGAGAAGTCGGTGGCTTATCACAAGAAGGAGTACGCGAAGTATTTGGCACAGCGCCTAACCCTTTCGCATGACCCTAGCGTGAATTAGTTCGATTTTGGAGGGCATATTTCAAATTAGGGCGCTACCGAGCTTCCGGTAAACTTGACGCTGTTTACGAAAGCGTTTAGATTGCTTGGAGATTCAATGGGAATCGAATGAAATATGCCTAATGACGCGACAACAATCCCAAAAGAGCCTGAACTGATGCCGCGAGGCTCCGCGTCGCCTGAAGTTCCTGTAATTAAGGCTCCCCTATGGCTACTACAAAGCATGGAGAAATTGCGGCAGATGCCCTCGCCCACCTTACAAGATGTGGAAACATCATTCCGCGCAGCCAGGGAGATGCGGTCGAAATACGAAGACAATCCGAGCAGCTATGCGAATGGGCGAAAGATACCGGTTACTTGATTGATTAGCCCCGCCTGCAGACAGAAACATTCAACATTCAACACCGAACACTCAAGGGTGGAAGTTCACCCATTCCTTCGGTGTTGGGCGTTGAATGTTGGATGTTGGATGTTCCCGGTTTATGGCTCAATGCGGGTTTTTAAGGTAATGGAAACTCCCGGATGGGACGGGCAACCTGCCCGTCCCACCCACCCACCTCACGCGGCGACCAAATTGCGGCTGTTATTGAAGATGCGCGCCTGGCGTTCGGCCTGACGGGCGGCGGCGGCGGCTTTTTCCTCGAACAATGCCGGGAAGGCGAGCAACGGGATGACCGTTGCCCAGGCGAGCGCGGCCGCCTCGTTGGCGGCGCGGCGCAGCGGGGCGTTCAGCCCCGGGCTGGCCCCGGCCAATTGTTCGGCGAGCAGCCTGGCTTTGAGCTGCTCGAATTCATTTTGCAGCACCGCGCGAAATGGCGCGGGCGGATTGGCTTGCAGTTCAAACCGCGTCTCGGCGGCGAACCCCACCGGTAATCGTGTTTTGTTTGTGTTCATGTTTTTCCTTTCGTTGGTTGAAAAAGAGAAAACCCGCGATTGTTTTGGCAATCGCGGGTTTTAAAATTCTTTGTTAAACTTAGTTAAATTTGCTTAATCGAATCATACCCACGATGCCAAAGCGACGGGAGTCGCGCTGGCAAATGGCCATCCAGCCATCGACCGGCGCGTGCTTCATCAGTTTGGTGAACGTGGTGTTCATATCCTTCAACGGGGCATAAGAAACAGCATTTTTATTGGTTTGTCAAATGATTTAAGCGACAGCAAAATGTTGTCGGATTTGGATGGCGTGTTAGATTGAATCAACACATGAGCGATAAACCCTTGCGAATGGTGACCTGCGGCTGGTGTGAAACGAAGGTTTTCATCCCCGGCGACCTGGCCCCTCTGGCGACCGTGCCCTGCACCAAATGCGGCAGTCCCATCATGATGCCGATGATGCTGCGGCAATTTGAATTGCGCAGCGTGATCGCTTCCGGCGGCATGGGCACGGTGTATCGCGCGTGGGACACGACACTGGAACGGATGGTGGCGGTGAAATTGATGAAGAAGGAGTTGCTCGAAGACCCGCGGGCATTGGAAAGCTTTTACCGGGAAGCCCGCGCCTGCGCGCGGCTGAACCACACGAACATCGTCCATATCTACACTTTTGACGAATGGTCCGGGCAGCAGTACCTGGTGATGGAACTGGCGGACCGCGGCAGCCTGGACGCGCGCATCGAGAAGTTGCACGCGTTGCCGGAGCTGGATGTGCTGGACATCGGCATCAAGATCGCCTCGGCGCTCGACATGGCGCTGAAATACGATCTGCTGCACCGGGACATCAAGCCGGGAAATATTTTGTTCAACGCGGACCACGAACCGAAGCTGGTGGATTTCGGGCTGGCGCGAAAAGCGGACATTGAGCATGAGCCGGAAGACATGATCTGGGGAACGCCCTATTATGTGGCGCCGGAAAAGATCAAACGCGAGCCGGAGACTTTTTTGTCGGACATGTACAGCCTGGGGGCGACGCTCTATCACGCAGTGGTGGGCCGGGTCCCTTTTGACGCGCCGACGCCGGAGGAAGTCATCATCGCGCAGGTGCAAACGCCATTGACTCCGCCGAACGTGGTAGAGGGCGTCCAGGTGACGCAACCGACGAGCGATGCGCTGGTGCGCGCGATGGCCAAGAATCCCGCCGACCGCTTTTTGAGCTACGACGAATTCATCATGGCGTTGGAAGCGGCGCGCAGCCTGCTTTTGCGGACGCAGTTGCAATCGCCGCCTTCAGCTCCCAAGCCCAAGGGGATGACGAGCTGGTGGAAGAGAGGGTAGTCGGGAAAGGGAAACATCCAACATCCCCAACCAACAACCAACATCCAACGTGTCGTGAAACACAGGGGTGTTGATTAAAATACAAAACGCATGGCTGACGCCATGGGTTGCTGTTTTTTGCCACTATCGCGGCTCGAAATCTACGCGGCTCAATTACCTGTCGAATCGCTGGAGGCTGCTGCTTTCTTCTTGGCGCCAAAATGGATGGACACGGCATTGGTGGCGTCAACCGTGGTGTGGTAAGAGCCGGACACGGGTTGGCCCACGACGCCGTCACCCAATTCGGCAGGCTGGCCGTCTTTGGTGATCTTGGTTTTAGAGGTGACCTGGAACGTCATGCTGCCGACGGTGATGGTCATGGCGTTGGTATCCACGGTGGTGAGATTGCCGTGAAACGGAATGGCCTTTTTTTTATGCGGCGCGGCGGCAGACGTTGCCGGCGCGTTGGTTCCGGTATCCTGGGCAAAGGAAAGGGCGGGCACGGCGAAAATGGCCGCGGCGCATATTCCCATCAGGGTCATTTTAGCGAGGTATTTTTTCATAATGGTTTTTCAGGTTTTAGGTTTGGTAACAGACAAATTTCCATTCACGGGTCACCAAGGGCCTTCGGTCAGGAGTTCAGCGATGTTGCGCGATAAATCCTGGGCCAGCACGGGCAACGATTGCCGTTCGGCATCCTGCAAATCCGAGCCGGTCTGGATGAGTGTTTCACCGTTTACATTTTTATCAAGCAGCAACTTGCCGGTGTCGCGTTCGCGCGCGATGACGTGGGCGGTGACGATGACGTTGTAGCTTTGCGCGGTATTAATATCGGTGGAGAGAAAGCTCACGCCGGAACGCGAATAATGGGTGATGACGCCAGTGACAACGATGTCGCCGGGCTGGCCGGTGGCGAGGCGATAGGTGCCGTCGGCCTGCAAATGCTCGCGAAGGGCCTGGGTCACGGCGTCGCCCAGGCGCGGTTCGAGGGTTTGATTATTGAAGGGGACGATTTCGATGGATTGCGCCCCGGCGACGACGCCGGAGGTGACCGGGCCGAGATGATAGCCGGCGCAACCGGCGCAGAGAAGTGCCAACGCGCAAATCAAAAAGAAGGTCTGTCCGCTGGTTTTCAATTCATCGCAGTTTGCAGGCGCGGTTTGAGCACTTCAATGCGCTCGCGCGCCGGGGTCGCGTAAGGCGAATTGGGGTCCAACTGCAACACTTCGTTGTAATAGACGACCGCGCCGGCCCATTGTTTTCCCCGCTCGTAGAATTGGGCGATCTTAAAATTGCCTTCGACTTGCTGGCTCTTGAGTTTGGTGATGGATTGTTGCGCGGCGGCCACGCGATTATCTTCGGGATAGAGGGTGATGAAATCGGTGTAGGCGGCGATGGCTTTGCCGGCGGTGCTTTGGTCGTATTCGGCGGTGGCGGCCTGTTTTTCATAGGCAAAACCTTCGCGATAGAGGGCGTCGGCGGCGATTTGGGGCTGGTCGTGGTAACGGTCCGCGGCAGATGCATAGGCGGCCACGGCGTCCACATAATCCTTCTGTTTTTCACGGGCGGCGCCGACTTGCATCTGCGCCTTGGGTGCTACATCGCTGAAAGGGCCGTTGGTGACGATCTCGGAAAACATTTTGGCGGTCTGGTCCATGGAAGGATAAAGCGGAATGGTGCCCCACAGGCGGAACCATTCGCCGCCGAGGAAACGGTTGGCGATCTCGTATTGACGCCATTGCACCTCCTCGTAATTTTGGCTGGAGGGATAATGTTGGATGATGTTTTCGTAGGCGTTGAAGGCCTGTTCATCGCGATGTTTCACTTCGAGGCAGCGGCCGATGAAATACTGGGCGCGAGGCGCGTAATCCGATAGCGGCCAGTTGCGGACGACGCGATAGGCGGCATGGAGGGTGATATTATATTGGCCATTGGTGAACGTCTTCTCGGCGACTGCCAATTGTTCTCTTGCGTTCGGACGCTGCCAATCGGCCTTTTCGCCGTAGGGTTCGTAGAACCAGCCCTCTCCGGGCGTGTAATACAGAGGCGCGGGGGAACGGAAGGGCAGCAACATCGCCAAAGCGATGAGCAGCCAGAGGGAAATGGCGCGGCAATTCATTCCTGACGAACGATAGCGGTGGGCATTTTGTAAGTCAAGAAAGGGGAAAGGAGAAGAAGAAAGGCGAAGATAGAAGATGGAGAATGGAGGATGGATGGAAAAGTGGCAGAGGACTGCCGCAGTCCAAGACGCTGGCGCGTTGATGGATGCCCCTATCAGGCAGGGCTCGCGGCCCCACCGGGGAAATCATCCGCGATAAACGATGACCAGGCCGTAATCGTTCATCACTTTTTGAGTTTGGACATCGAAATGTTCATAATTGATGGAATGGATGCCGATGATGTTCAACTCTCCAATGTCCTGCAAAACTTTGGAGACCATTTCGTCAAATTTGTCGTGACCGGATTCGATGCATTTGTCGTGGCGCATCGTGCGGATGCGGATTTGTTTGTCGGCGCCTCGGGCGACGGCATCGAGGGGCACGGCGGCTTTTTTGATGAGGCTGGCGCTGGGCGTGCTGTGCACGGGCACCTTGAGATGCATGACGACTTTGGCGGCGGCGGAGGAAGCCATGGCACTGGGCGCGAGTAAATGCGATTCTTCGGCCACCGGCTCAGTGGTTGTCGCGGCTTTGGTGGATTCCCCGGGAATGACGATGGTTTCGGCACAGGTGGGGCATTCAATCTCCTGGCCGGCGCCGGCGGCGTCCACAGACAATTCCTGGCCACAATGAGGGCAGTCAAAGATGATTTCCATACGATTTTTTTTAGCTGATTTGATGCTACACTACTCCGCCTGCGGCCGGATACCAGCAAAAAATTTTGGGGAGAAAAAACATTCAACATTCAACATTCAGCGCCCAACGTCCAAGGATGGGGCCTGGTTTCAACATCCAACACGGCGCGCACGGAGTGACGCGCCCTACCTTACATCTGTTCCACGACGTCGATGCCCAGGACTTCCAGGCCCTGTTTGAGGGACTCGAGCGGTGAGGTGGCACAAGGCCAGGCGCGAGGCGCGGGTGGCGTCGTCGGCCTTGAGCACGGGACAATTCTCGTAAAACGACGTGAATTTCCCGGCCAATTCGTACAGGTAATTGCAGAGGAAATTCGGACGGTATTCCACTGCAACAGCTTCAAGGGTAAGGCCGAAGTTCAACAGATGCTTCGCCAAAGCAATTTCCTGGGCTTCCGCGAGAAGGATGGAGGATGGTGTCTGGGGTCTGGGGTCTGGGGCCTGGGATTTGGCGTCTTGGGCAGATTTACGGAAGATGCTTTGAATGCGGGCGTAGGCGTATTGCAAGTAGGGCGCGGTGTTGCCGGTGAGCGCGAGCATCTTGTCCCAACTGAACACGTAATCGCTTTGGCGGTTGGGAAGCAGATCGGCGTATTTCACGGCGCCGAGGCCGACGACACGCGCGATCTCCCGTTTCTGTTCTTCGGACAGGTCCGGATTCTTTTCGGCGACAATCTTGTAGGCGCGTTCCTGGGCTTCATCGAGCAGATCGCCGAGCTTCACGGTGTCGCCGCTGCGGGTCTTGAAGGGTTTGCCGTCTTCGCCAAGAATTTTGCCGAACCCGGCGTGGATCATCACGACGCGTTTGGCCGCGTCCGGTTGCCAGCGACTGAAGATGGCAAAAAGTTTTTTAAAATGCGCGCTCTGCCGGTCGTCCACGACGTAAATGATCTCGTCCGGCGACCAGGTTTTGACGCGGTAATCGATCGTGGCCAGGTCGGTGGTCGTGTAATTGAAACCACCGTCGCTTTTGCGCACGAGGGCGGGCTCGGGAATCCATTCACCGTCGCGTTGTACGAGGAACGGGTCCTCTTTGGGCGGCAATTTGCCGTCGCTAAACACGCCCACGGCGCCCTCGCTCTCACGGGCAATGCCGCGCTGGAGGAGGTCGGCGACGACGCCGGCGAGTTGCGGATTGTACAAGCTTTCGCCGAGCGTGACATCGAACTTCACGCCAAGCCGTCCGTAAATTTCATCGAACTGCTTTTGCGAGAGGCGGATCATTTCCTTCCAGATGGCAATGTTTTCCGCGTCGCCGGCCTGAAGTTTCACAAGCTCGGATTTGGCCTCTTCGAGGCGCGCGGGGTTTGCGTCGCACTCGGCGTTGATGATCTTATAGAGCCGTTCGAGCTCGGCGATGGCGTCGCGCTCGAGGGCCGCACGGTCGAGGATCTGTTTCCAGCCGACGAGGAGTTTGCCGAATTGTGTGCCCCAATCGCCGATGTGGTTGTCGGTGACGACGCGATGGCCGAGCAGGCGCGCGGCGCGCTGGAGGGCGTCGCCGATGCCGGTGGAGCGGATGTGCCCCACGTGCATCGGCTTGGCGACGTTCGGCGAACTGAAATCGATGACGATGGACTTGGGCGCGGCGGCTTTCGTGAAAAACAAATGTTCTCCGCGCGCGGCGGCGTTGAGGGTTTGCGCCAGCGCGAGCTGGCGCAGGCGGAAATTCAGGAAACCAGCGCCGGCAATCTCCACGCGCTCGCAGAGATCCGAGACATCCAGTTTGGCCACGACATTTTCGGCGAGCTGGCGCGGATTCAGCTTGCGCGCCTTGGCCAGAGACATGATGGCGTTGGCCTGGTAATCGCCGAATTTCGGGTCGGGACAGGGGCGGACCAAGAGGGTTGAAATATCGGCGTCCGGCAAATTTTTGAGAACGGCAGTTTGTAAACGAAGTTCAATCCGCTTCGATAATTGTGCAGAGGAAGAATCCGGATTTTCGCCCAGGGTTGATTTTAACATGCGATCCAATTCTTCCGGCGCTCGCTCTAAAGACTGCCTAAACTCCGCTTGATGCAACAGTTTCACCATGTTGGCAAGGTTATGGAGATGTTTTTGAATTTGTCCCGCCGGTACCAGAAATAAAGCGACCAGATGAACTGGTTTCTTGTCGAGCGCTCCATAGTTAATTCCGTCTTTTGAACGGCCGATCGCATAAACAACTTCGGGAACGAAATCGGTTGAAGCGTGCGGGATGCCAATCCCGTACCCAATACCAGTGCTCATCGAGGTCTCGCGCCTTTTGACTGCGGCTGCAACCGCATCCCGATTTGCGGAAGAAATTTTTCCGGCGGCGACAAGCTTATCAATTAGTTCATCAATGGCTTGCCACTGATCACCGGCCTGCAAATCAACAATCATTTTTTGCCGTGTTCGCGGATGATGGCGAGCATGGCGTCGGCGTCGGGGGCTTGCTCGAGGGCCTGGCGGAATTCGGCCTTGTGCAGCAGTTTGGCGATATTGGCGAGGGTGTGCAGGTGTTTTTGGAATTGTCCCTGCGGCACGAGGAAAAGCATGACAAGCTTCACCGGCTGGTTGTCGAGCGCTTCAAAGTTGACGCCTTTGGTGGAGCGTCCGAGCGCGCCGACGACCTCATAGATGAGGTCAGTGGAGGCGTGCGGGATGCCGATGCCAAAACCGATGCCGGTGCTCATGGAGGTTTCGCGCTTTTTGACCGCGGCGGTCACGGCGTCCCGGTCGCCGACCTGGATTTTGCCGGTGTTGACGAGATTGTTGATCAATTCGTCGATGGCTTCCCAGCGGTTGGTTGCGCGCAAATCAGGGATGATCTGCTCTTTGCTTAAGATGTCGGCCAAATCCATATCGTGCGACTAAAGGAATGACGGTTAACGTGCCTGATATCAAGAACGAATTGTTCACAATTGGCGCCAATGTTCAAAACAATTTTTGTAACGAATGAAAGACCTGGCCGGTGCATTGGAAAAACCAACCGGCGGCGTCGAAGAGGCCGGCCTTGCCCGTGAGCAGCGGAATGCCAAAAAGCAACACGGCGACATTGCCGAGAAAAATGATGACCGTCGAGAACAAATAACCCTGCGACGTGATATCGCTCTGCCGCGTCTGCAGGGTGTGGAAGGTGAGCGTGACGTGGAAGGCATAGGCCGCACCGAGAAGCAGGTCGAAGTAGATGAGGAAGCGGTGCCAGTCCCAGATCAGATGGCCGAGCGCAAACACGACAATGACAATGACTGCGTACAACGGAAAGAAATAGGGCGCGAGCGTGATGAAAAAATTGGTTTTGCTGATGACGACGTGGCCGCCGTCCGAGGTGACTTTCATTCGTTTGACGCGGCCGCCGAAAGCCAGCGTCCAGAGGGCATGGGTCAGTTCGTGGCCGAAGACGTAGATCCACATTGGGCGCGGCAGCAGGAAGAAAATGACACCCCAGCAGGCCACGCCGCCGAGAAAGGGAATCCAGGTAGTGTCCGCGCTGCCGGTTACGCGGAGGACGTGCCCAAGCGCCAGGGCCGACCCGGCGCAGACCGGCAGCAGGGCGAGGGCGATGAAAAATTTGACCCATTTGGGCACACGGGAGAATGAAGAAGCCAGAATGAAGAATGAAGAAAAAAGAAAAAACGACAAAGTGAACAGGAGAGCGCCGGGGGAACGGAGAGGGAAGACAGAATTAACAGAATCGACAGAATTAAAACAGAAGGCATGAGGCGCGAGACAGAGGACGGGTAGCCCGTTCCCCCCGAACCGGGAAAGAATGGTTTAACTTGAAACTCAGAACTTAAAACTCAAAACTATTACAAATGACACAAGACGAAGTATTGCAAGTTTTCCGGGATACCGGCGCGCTGCTCGAAGGGCATTTCATCCTGCGCAGCGGTTTGCACAGCCGCCAGTTTTTTCAATGCGCCCTCGCGCTCCAGCAGATGCCAGTGGTCGAGAAACTCGGCGGCGCGCTGGCAAAGAAGGTGGAAAAGTTCGAGACGACCACCGTTATCGCGCCTGCCATCGGCGGATTGGTGATCGGCCAGGAAATCGCCCGGCAACGGCGCGCGCGCTTCATCTTTCCTGAAAAAGAAGAGGGCAAATTGGTCCTGCGGCGCGGCTTCAAGATCGACCGCGGCGAGAAGATGCTCGTCGTCGAGGACGTCGTGACCAAAGGCGGACGCGTGCAGGAGACGATCGATATCGTCCACGCGAACGGCGGTTATGTGGTCGGCGTGGCGGCGATCGTGGACCGGTCGAATGGCGCGGTGAAATTCGGGGTACCCTTCGTGAGCTTGCTTTCCCTGCAAGTCGAGGCCTTTGAGGCTGATAAATTGCCGCCGGATTTAAAGGCGTTGCCGGCGGTCAAGCCGGGAAGCAAATGAAATTACGCGGGTGGAAATGCGCAGGGCACAGGTTGCCTGCCGTGCCGGCGATAAATTGAGAAATCTTCCCGGTCAACCGTCCAGATTTTGCATTGCGAGTTAAGTTCCGTCATCCGCAGCAAACAGGCGTCAGCCAGTTCCATACCCCGATCATGATATTTATGGAGCAAATTGAGGACGGATGCGGCTTCGGCGGAAAGATTGAAATCCAAAATAACATCACCATGCTCAACCAGTTTCATACCCGGGATGGGATCATTTAAATGATAGGATAATTCCACCAGCACGGCATCGCAGGTAACAAACGGCGCATGGGCCTCAAACTCATTCATTCCCCAATCATGGAATGGATCGGTTTTGTCCAGCGCGGCAAGCAACAAGCCGGTGTCAGCGATGTTTTTCACGGCGCTCTTTCAGGCGTTGGGCGATGATGCGCCGTGTATTCTCATTGGTAGCAGGGCCGGTGCCCGTGCTGAACGCACCGATGAGATCATATGAAGCGAACTTGTGGCGGCGCGGCTTCTTTGCCTCTGTCAGATCGCGTTCCACCAGAGTCAGGATATATTTGCTGCGGTCCTGGCCAAGCTGGGATGCGCGGGCGTCCATCGCTGAAATCAGCGAAGGTTTGGCGCGCACTGAAAATGGTCTTGTCATACGAAATTGTATTACACTCTCTTCCGACGCCGCGCAAGGCTTTATTCCCTTTCCAACAATTCGAGCACCAATGCCGTTTGGCCCTGCCGTGGGATTATTATCTTTTCGTCGAAATTCATCAGGTGAAGCCGTGGCAGAGGTTAACAACGATCAGCCGGGCGTCGAGCCGGTTTATTTAACCCCGGATGAGACGTCTGACAATCAACTGTGCCAAACGAGCGATCAACTGTGTCATTGCGGCGCTTTGGCGCAGGATCGAGATTTGCCGGAAGAATAAAATTCCCGCTTTTCCCTTTGTTTTGATGGTTCTCACATTTTTCCCGATGCGGCATTGGCATTGCTATTAAATACCCCAAATAGGTTAACAATTTAACGAAACGATTTTATGGCAAAAGTTTTAGGCATTGATTTAGGCACGACAAATTCCTGCATGGCCGTCATGGAAGGCGGCGAGCCGTTGGTCCTGGAAAATTCCGAGGGCAAGCGCACGACGCCCAGCGTGGTCGCATTTACCAAGAGCGGCGAGCGCCTGGTCGGCGAGTCCGCCAAACGGCAGGCCGTCACCAATTCGCGCAACACCATCTATTCCGTCAAGCGCTTCATGGGCCGCAAATTTGATGAAATCGCCGAAGAGATCAAACGCGTCCCTTACAAGGTCGTCAAAGCATCCAACGGCGACGCGGCCATCGAAGTGGAAGTGGACGGCAAGCCCAAGCAATTTTCTCCCCCGGAAATCTCCGCGATGATCCTCGCCAAGCTGAAAGCCGACGCGGAAACGCGCCTCGGCGAAAAGGTGGCCCAAGCCGTCATCACCGTCCCCGCTTATTTCAACGATTCCCAACGCCAGGCCACCAAGGATGCCGGACGCATCGCCGGCCTGGAAGTGCTGCGCATCATCAACGAGCCGACGGCGGCATCGCTCGCGTACGGTCTCGACAAGAAGAAGGACGAGAAGATCGCCGTGTACGATTTGGGCGGCGGCACCTTTGATATCTCCGTGCTGGAGATCGGCGACGGTGTTTTTGAAGTCAAAGCCACCAACGGCGACACGCATTTGGGCGGTGACGACTGGGACAATAAATTGATGGATTGGATCCTCGACGAATTCAAAAAGGATTCCGGCATGGACCTGCGCAAGCAGCCCGATGCGCTCCAACGCATCAAGGAAGAAGCCGAAAAGGCCAAGATCGCCCTTTCCAGCGCGCAGCAATACGACATCAACCTCCCGTTCATCACTGCGGACGCCAGCGGGCCGAAGCATATCCAAAAGACTTTGACGCGCGCCAAGATGGAGCAGCTCACCGACGACCTGTTCGAGCGCACCATCAAGCCGGTGAAAGCCTGCTTGAGCGACGCGGGCATCGAAGCGAGCAAGATCGATGAGTTGGTGCTCGTCGGCGGCATGACCCGCATGCCCCGCGTGGTGGAAGTGGCCAGGACTTTAGTCAACAAACAACCCCACCAGGGCGTGAACCCGGATGAAGTGGTCGCCATCGGCGCAGGCATCCAGGGCGGCGTGCTCAAGGGCGAAGTGAAAGACGTGCTGCTCCTCGACGTGACCCCATTGTCGCTGGGCATCGAAACGCTCGGCGGCGTGTTCACGAAATTGATCGAGCGCAACACGACGATCCCCTCGCGTAAATCGGAAATTTTTTCAACGGCGAGTGATAACCAGCCCGGCGTGGAGATCCACGTGCTCCAGGGCGAACGCCAGTTCGCCAAGGACAACAAGACCATCGGCAAGTTCCAACTGACCGACATCCCGCCGGCCCCTCGCGGCATGCCGCAGATCGAGGTGACGTTCGACATCGATGCCAACGGCATCCTGCATGTCGGCGCCAAAGACCTCGGCACGGGCAAGGAACAGAAGATCACCATCACGGCGAGCAGCGGCCTCTCGAAGGATGAAGTCGAGAAAATGCGCAAGGACGCCGAAGCGCACGCCGACGAGGACAAGGCCAAGAAGGAAGAGATTGAGACGCGCAACGAAGTGGACGGCATGGTTTATCGCACCGAGAAACTGGTCAAGGACAACGCGGACAAGATTTCCGCGGATGACAAGGCCAAGATTGAGGCCGCGGTCAACGCCGCCAAGGAAGCGCTCAAGGGCAGCGACACGGCCGCCATCAAATCGGCGGGCGAGAAGCTAAACGAAGCGGCGCAAGCCGTGGGCGCCGAGATTTACAAAGCTGCCGCCGCCAAGGCACAGGCCGATAAGGCCGCACAAGCCGGACAGGCTGGCGGCGGCCAACCGCAAGGCGAACAGCCAAAGTCCGACGACAAGAAAAAGGACGAAGGCGTGATCGATGCGGAAGTGGTGGATGAGAAGAAATAACCAAAAGATTCTCAACGCGAATTCTTATGAAAGTCTTCATTAGTTGGTCAGGAACATTAAGTCACAAGGTTGCTTGCGCCTTTCGTGAATGGCTTCCATCTGTAATTCAGTCGGTCGGTCCATATGTTTCTTCAGAAGACATTGATAAAGGGACACGTTGGAGCACAGACATTGCAAAAGAACTTGAAGAATCAAGTTATGGAATTATTTGTGTCACCAAAGAAAATATCAATGCACCATGGATAAGTTTTGAGGCTGGTGCTTTGTCGAAAAGCATAGACAAGGCAAATGTTACACCATTTTTATTCAACGTAAAACGTTCTGAAGTTCAAGGGCCGCTTCTTCAGTTTCAATCCACGATTTATGAAAAAGACGAGGTTTTCAAAACACTCAAAAGTATCAACAATCGAGTTCCTGAAAAAGATCGGCTCTCTGAAGTTCATTTGAAAAAAACTTTTGAAGTTTGGTGGCCGCAACTTAAATCAGCCCTAGATGAATTACAGAGCAAACCAGAAGAAACCTCAGAAACTGTCAGGAAAGCTGAAAAGGCCAAGCCGGAGATTCTTGAAGAAATATTGGAGTTAGTAAGAAGGCAACAGCGTCTGCTCAATAGCCCTGAAGCTTTATTGCCGCCCGACTACATTCTTGGTCTCGTAAGCAAATATCAACCCGAAGACGAGCCTCCAGGTTTTAGGTCTTATGAAACAGTCGAAAAAATTCACAGTTTGATAATCGACCTAGAGCAGGAAATGTTTTCATACGACAAGGAGAATTCGGACAAGAATCGAGACTTAAAGAAGTTTCTGGACAAGTTGCACGAGGTGCACACGCTTGTTCATCGTCTACAGGATCGGTCTTCCAAAAAGCGTCGAGACCGTTATCAAATAGTTGAAAAGGGGAAAGAAGCGTAAATTTTTGAATTATTCTATCACAGATACGGTGAAATTTTGAAACCAAGATGAAATTAGCGCAGACATTAAGATCGTCCCACAGGGACAGCATGAAAATAGCCCGGCGTTTTAACGCCGGGAGCGGATGGCAATGCATTTCAAGTCCCGCAGGGACGGACGAACGCGCGCGCCAATTCCAGCCGTCCCTCCGGGACTCAGTCCATTTTCTGACACCACCCGGCGTTGAAACGCCGGGCTATTGTCGGTCGCGCCTTCGGCGCTATGAAACGGCGAAATTAGTTTGGGGAGCACACGCGCCCTCGCGTGTTCCGGCGGACGCCTCGTCCGCCGGTTGTTCGACGCGAGGCGCGTCGAACCGCACCCGAGGGCGGGTGCGCTCCCCGGAAATTGGGCAGCCCAAACATAACAATTTTCTCATCGCGGATGCGCTGAGATTTGATTACAGTAACAAACCAAACATAAACAAAATAAACAAACTATGGCACTAAACGTAAAACCGATCGGCGACCGTATCCTGGTCGAACCGGTCGAAGAAAAAGAAGTGAAAAAGGGCGGCATCATCATTCCTGAAACCGCCAAGGAAAAACCGCAGGAAGGCATCATCGTCGCGCTCGGCACGGGTAAAACCAATGACGATGGCAAAAAGATTCCGTTCGAAGTCAAAAAGGGCGACCGCGTGTTGGTCTCCAAATACGGCGGCACGGAAATCAAGATCGACGGCAAGGAATACAAGATTTTGTCGTCCGACGACATCCTCGCAATCCTGGATTGAAAAGAATGGTAGGGTCAGCGCGCCGCGCTGACCGGACGCCGCAGCGCGGCGTCCCTACCAAAACAAATAAAAACAAAACCAAAATAACAAAGAAAAATTTATGGCAGCAAAACAATTGATATTCGACGAACAAGCCCGCCAGGCGATCCTGCGCGGTGTCGCCAAGCTTTCCAAGGCGGTCGTCGCCACGCTCGGCCCCAAGGGCCGCAATGTGGTGATCGACAAAAAATTCGGCTCCCCCACGGTCACCAAGGATGGTGTGACGGTGGCCAAGGAGATCGAATTGGAAGATCCTTATGAAAACATGGGCGCGCAGATGGTCCGGGAAGTCGCCAGCAAAACGAGCGACATCGCCGGCGACGGTACCACCACCGCGACAGTCCTGGCCGAGTCGATTTATCGCGAAGGCCTGAAGTTCGTCACCAGCGGCGCGAACCCCATCGGCATCCAACGCGGCATCAACAAGGCCGTGGAAGCCGCGGTCGGCCAGTTGGACAAGATCGCCAAGAAGGTGAAGGACAAAGAAGAAATCAAGCAGGTCGCGGCCGTGTCCGCGAACTGGGATTATGACATCGCCGACAAGATCGCCGATGCCATGGACAAGGTCGGCAAAGACGGCACCATCACGGTGGAAGAAGCCAAGTCCATTGAAACGACCCTCGAAGTGGTGGAAGGAATGCAGTTCGACAAAGGTTATTTGTCGCCGTATTTCGTCACCAATGCCGAAACGATGGAAGCGAAGCTCGAGGATTGCTACGTTTTGAATTACGAAAAGAAAATCAGCAGCTTGAAGGATTTGCTGCCGATTTTGGAAAAGACGGCGAAGCTCGGCAAGCCGCTGCTCATCATCTGCGAAGAAGTCGAAGGCGAAGCGCTGGCGACCCTCGTGGTGAACAAATTGCGCGGCACGATCAATGTGTGCGCGGTCAAGGCCCCCGGCTTTGGCGATCGCCGCAAGGAAATGATGCAGGACGTCGCGGTGCTCACCGGCGGCAAATTCATCAGCGAAGACCTCGGCATCAAGCTCGAGAGCGTTGAATTGGCCGACCTCGGCCGCGCCAAGAGCGTGGTCGTGGACAAAGAGAACACCACCATCGTCGAAGGCGGCGGCAAATCCAGCGACATCCAGGCGCGCGTGAACCAGATCCGCCGCCAGATCGAGGAGACGACCAGCGATTACGACCGCGAAAAATTGCAGGAACGCCTGGCGAAACTCGCCGGTGGCGTGGCCGTCATCAATGTCGGCGCCGCGACCGAAACCGAAATGAAGGAAAAGAAAATGCGTGTGGAAGACGCCTTGCACGCGACCCGCGCAGCCGTGGAAGAAGGCATCGTGGCCGGCGGCGGCGTGGCTTTGATGCGCTGCATTTCGGCGATCGACGCTGTCAAAGGCGCGAACGAGGACGAAACCATCGGCATCGGCATCATCAAACGTGCCGTGGAATCACCGCTCCGCGCGCTCGCGATCAACGCGGGCGTGGAAGGCAGTGTGATCGTGGAAGCGGTCAAGAAAGCCAAAGGCAACGAAGGTTACAATGTCGCCACCGGCGAATACGAAGACCTCGTCAAAGCCGGCATCGTTGACCCGAAGAAAGTCACGCGCAGCGCGCTGCAGAACGCGGCGAGCATCGCGGGTCTCCTGCTCACGACCGAATGCCTCATCACTGACGCTCCTGAAAAGGAAAAGGCCGCGCCCATGGGCGGCGGTCACGGCGGCGGCATGGGTGACATGGGCGGCATGGGCGGCTACTGATCCGACCGGGTCGGAGGAACTTCAGACGCGGCTGGAAGCGATTCCAGCCGCGTTTTTTGTTTGTAGATACGGAGAATTGCGCGTGGAAATTTCACGCATACTGTTAAATTTTCACGCCGTTTGTATAATAAGCTTATAAAATAAGCTTGAAACTGCATAATTAGCTGTGGCAATGAAGTTGCTATCTCCAAAATCATGATTACAAAAATGGTAGTTTTCGGACTTGCCAGTAGTCTATTGCTGGCTGGCAACTTATTCGGACAGCCTTCCGGTTGCACAACACCTCCCAGCGGATTGATGGCCTGGTGGCAGGCCGAGGGTAATGCCAACGATGCTGCGAACTTGGACGGCGGGACCTTGGACGGAAATGTCGATTTCATGCCTGGCGAAGTAGGGCAGGCTTTCAATTTCAGCGGCACAAATTCCGATGTTCATATCCCCGCCTCGGCCAGTCTTGATGTTGGGGCCGGGAGCGGTTTTACCATTGAAGGTTGGATCAATCCGGCGAGCATCAGCCAACCACAGCCTTTGCTTCAATGGAATACCTCACCGTTTTTTTACTATGGCGTCTCGCTATGGATTTCGCTTCCACCAACAAATGGAGGTTCAGGACCTGGCTGTTTTTCGATTGATGTGAACGATTATTCATCCGGCCACAATGTGGCAAGCACAGGCCAGCAACTCGTTCAGAATACTTGGCAGTACGTGGCCGCCACTTACGATACCAACAGCGGGACCATCGCTCTATATATCAATGGAGTGTTATTGACTGAAACAAATATCGGTATCGTCACTCCTGCCACGAGACAGGATTTATGGCTGGGATACGAGCACGACCAGATAGCCGATGATGTTTTTAGCAGCATAGGAAATGGCAACGCCTGGTATGGCGGCCAGATGGATGAAATCAGCATTTACAATCGCGCTCTTTCAAGCGCAGAGATACAGGCCATCTATAATGCCGGCAGTTCCGGCAAATGCGCCTTGCCGCCGACCACTGTCGTAATCAGACCGGCAGACCTGACGGCGGCCGAAGGTGAAACAGCCAAGTTTGCCGCCGCTGCCAATGGCTCATCGCCATTGACATTGCAATGGCAATTCGACGGCACCAACATACTCGACGCGACAAATAATCTGTTAGTTTTGACGAATGTCCAGGAATCGGAAGCGGGCGATTATACAGTGGAAGCGATCAACCTGGAGGGAACAAACGTCAGCTCAAGCGCATCACTGACGGTATTGCCATCGTACTCGCCGCTTTGGGTGCAAACGTCGGCCCCGACAAATTTTGGTTGGACGTCATTGGCCTGTTCTGCAGACGGGAAAAAAATCGTAGCGGCATCATATATCGGCTCTATTTATACCTCCGATGACGGTGGCATTACTTGGATTTCCAACGACGTTCCTCAGCTCGCGTGGTCTTCTCTCGCTTCCTCTGCCGATGGGACAAAACTGGTGGCGGCAGCAGAAAGTATCTCCGGCGGTCCCTCTGGAGCTATTTGGGGATCAACCAATTCGGGAGCCAATTGGCAATTATATACAAATCTTTCTACTACGGCGATTTGTTCTTCGGCAGATGGAAATACTTTGGCGTTCCTTGCCTACAATCCTGAAACCACTTACGTCTCGACCAACTCTGGCGTTTCCTGGATAAAACGGGCAACTCCACCAGCTACCTTTGCGAGTTCTCTCGCGGGAAGTTCTGCAGACATAAGCAAACTTTACGCTATCGTAGGGGACGCTTCGATTTGGGTGTCCACCAATTTGGCTTCCACGTGGGTCGCAACCGCGGCATCAACAAATTATGCCTGGTTTAGGATGGCCTGTTCAGTGGATGGAAGCAAAATCGCGGTGGCGCCTCTGAGTTCCAACCTGCCCCCCCATTCTAATTACGAACCGCCGGTCTATGATCCGATCTTTACTTCGACGAATGCGGGAAATTCATGGACAGTTACCGGCTCTCCGTCCCAAGAGTGGAATGCGATTGCCGGTTCAAGCGACGGCGAAAAATTGGTTGCGGGAGTATATGGCGGTTATCTTTATGTCTCAACCGATGGCGGAAACTCTTGGATGGTAACGAGGGCTCCGAGTGCAAATTGGTCTGCGCTGGCATCGTCGTCGGATGGCACGAGACTGGTGGCGGCGATGTGGCCGGGATCGATTTACATCTGGCATCCAACGGCTCTCTCCTATGCCACGGCAGGAGACAATTTGGTCATCTCCTGGCCGACGAATGACCCGGCATTCGTGCTGCAGGAGAATACCAGTTGCAGTGCGACCAATTGGGTTGACGTCACAAATGTTCCTGTCATCACCAATGAGGAATATCAAGTGGTTATTCCCACACCAAACGGGAGCGAGTTTTTCAGGTTGGCATACCCGTAATCCGGATAACACGGCTGGAAGAGATTCCGGCGCGTTTTTTTGTTTGTAGGAGTCGAGGTGACGAGACTCAAATCAGAAATCTATTCAGAGACTCCTGACGTCGTCTCCTACGTTATTACGGGCGGCGTTTTCTCTTCAAATACTTGTAAAGTATGCTTGACACATGACAAGGATGCTTTACACTGTGGGAAATATGAAAACAAACACCAAAAAACATATTCTGCGAACGATCATCGCCTTGACTGTGTATGCCTTGGGGATTTGGGCGTTTCTCCACTTTTATGTAAGGCAAGGTCCGCATAAATCGCCGTGGCTGGTGCTTCTGCCGTTGCTGCCGATCATTTTTATGACCTACTGCTCGATCCGCTACGTCGCAGAGATGGATGAAATGAAAAGAAAAATTGTCACCGAAGCGATGGCGTTTTCCGGATTGGCGACGGGCTACACGTGTTTTAGCTATATGTTTCTCCGCGATCTGGGCGCCCCGGAGTTCCATGGGGAATGGGCGCTTTACATGATGTTCATCTACTATTGGATCGGGCTGTTTTTTTCCTGGCGGAGGTATCGATGAAAAACAAATTGCGCGAGCTGCGTGCGGCCCGGGAATGGTCGCAATGCGATCTGGCGGACAAGCTCGACGTCTCGCGCCAAACCGTCAACGCGATTGAAACGGAGAAGTACGATCCCAGCCTGCCGCTGGCGTTCAAAATGGCAAAACTGTTCAAAATGCCCATCGAGGAGATTTTTGAAGTGGATTAAAGTTAAGCGGAATTGAAGTCATTGAACGGACGCGCTAAAAGCGCAATCCCATCGTAGCCGAGGGCAACGCCCTCGGGATTGGGGGTATCGGTCATCCACGCCCTGTAAGGGCGCACCAAAAGCCAACGATGAAGCCCCCTTTGGATTGCCCTTTCAGGGCAAATGGAAATTCTGTCGATCCAACCGAGGGCGTTGCCCTCGGCTACGATGGTTCAGGCCGTTGGCCTGCATTGAACACGACTATTGCGGCCGTGGCGAGGGCGTCTGCCAGTTCAAATGCCAGTTGAGCTGCCAGAGATTTTCCAGTTTGACCGGCTCCGCGTGGCCGTCGGCGAATCCGGCGTTGATGGCGCCAGGCAACTTTTGGCTGGTATCAAAATTTTGCGGGGCCTTGGACGGAATGACTCCGCCATGCCGGGCGATGGTGCACCGCGCCATCCCTTCATCAGTGAAATTACCGTCGTATAGGTCAGTGCTGGGAGGGCTGGTCTCCAGCGGCCAGCAATCCACCCACATCGAGTCGCAAAACACCGGCGTATCCGAGGACTTCTGGATCATGGACTGTTTGCTCATCATGAATTGCGGATAGTTGCTCGCGCTATACATCGGTTTGTTGTAGAGCCAGCCATTCACCGCGTAACTGCCGGTATAGATGTTGGTGTTCGCGTTTTCCCAAACCCATGGGATATCGGCGGTCCCCGGGCCGCCTCCATCCGGCGCCGGCAATACTGCCTGCGTGGAAGGGCAGATCAAAACCTTTGCCTGTTTGGCGATATTTTCTGTGCCCATCCAGAGCGCATAGGTTTGGGGATTATCATCGTAGTTGGCCTGCGAACCGGATTCGGTCGCATAAATGTAACTGCCGAGCGTCAACTGTTTGACGTTGCCCAGGCAATTGACCTGTTGCGCTTTGCGTTTGGCTGCGGCGAGAGCGGGCAGCAACAACGCCGCCAAAATGCCGATGACCGCAATGACCACGAGCAATTCAATCAAAGTGAATGCCCGTTTGGCGGTCATGAGATTATAAAACCGTTCCCGCTCGTCGGTTGCAACTCATTTTTAGGGGGATTTCTTCACCTTGACCCTCCGGGGAAATTAGACGACAATAGCATCTGCCGAATGATGGGGGCGCACTGGTTTCGACCTGATGAATGCGCCAGAGGCGGCATGCCGGGGAGGATCGTTGGCCCCGTTAAAAATCGATCAAAACAAAACTGCTAACGAAGAATTAGCTCTCGCGGCCTAACTGCCGCGACGTTCGCCGGTGGACACCTGCTACGCCGGACGAACGCCATAGCAGGCATGGCGTGACGCGGAGACCGCGCGCGGCGCGCCGAGAAAATCTCATGCGGACTAGGCAGTGCGACTCGAGTCCAGGCGCCATCGCATAGCAGAAAACATTTCCTGGACTAAGCATGTAGTCGCGGCTGGTTTTTTTGTCTGGGACGCGGGTTCAACTCCCGCCGCCTCCACCATATATTAATGGTGTTTTAAGAATTATATTGACATAACGGGAAAACAACGGGAAGATTCGCGCATGAAAACGCAAGCGAAAACTCCCGTCCGTAAGCACAATGGATTCCCCAAACGCCTCAAGGAAGGCAATGCGGAAGTCACCATTTACTGGCAACAGAACGTTTCCCGCCGCCGCAACACTATCACTGGCGTTTGGGAGCGCACTGGCAAAGTCTTTGACGATTTCGTGCTGGCCTACTATCAGGGCACGCGCCAAGTCACGAACATAAAAACCGGCCAGCTTAAAACCCTCCCAAAGTTTGTCCGCAAAAAATTCGGCAGTCTCGCCGATGCGGAGCGTGAGGCCCGGTTCATCCTTACCAAGCTTGCCAATGCGGAAGGCGAAATCCTCAAGCTCACCGGCCTTGACCGCGCCGCCTACGTTCACGCCATGCAAAAGCTTCGCGAGTGGCGGCAAGACGCTGATCTCACCGCCGCCGTCAACGATTACGTTGTGGCTGTCAAACGCCTGCCGGAAGCCGTCACGCTCAAGGACTGCGTGAATTTCTACCTTTCGCGTCATCCCGCTGGCCTGCCGCGCAAAACCGTTCGTGAAGTGGTGGACGAAATGCTCACCGCCAAAATCAACGCCGGTGTCAGTGAACCTTACGCCAAAGAAATTCGCTTGCGGCTCGGCCAATTCGCCGATGCCTGCGCCGTGCCCATATCCACCGTTACCAGCAAACAAATTCAGGACTGGCTTGCCAACCGCAAGGTGGCTGGGCGCACACAAAACAACTACCGCCGCCTCATTAGCACACTTTTCAAATTTGCCATTCGGCGCGGATACCTGCCCAAAGACCATGACGAATTGAGCGGCGTGGATAAAATCCGGGACTCCGGCGGCGAAATCGAAGTGTTCACGCCCGATGAACTTCGCAAACTCTTTGCCGCCTGCCTGTCGCCGGTAAAGGAGCGCGGCAAGTTCCGCACACGCGAGGATATGGTTCCCTATCTGGCCATTGCCGCCTTTTGCGGTTTGCGTGCGGCGGAGATTCAGCGCCTTGACTGGTCGGAAGTTCA
Organism: uncultured Verrucomicrobiae bacterium; assembly: GCA_963797825.1. Classification (GTDB taxonomy): domain Bacteria; phylum Verrucomicrobiota; class Verrucomicrobiia; order Limisphaerales; family UBA11358; genus UBA11358. The sequence goes on along the minus strand of CAWCRR010000044.1, from coordinate 26,186 downwards.
TCTCACCGGCGCGGAGCGGTTCATTGAAGTCAAGGCCAGCAAAGCCAAAACCGCCAGCCGTCGCACAGTGCCGATTCCTGACAATTGCGCCAAATGGCTCGCATCGTATGCCAAAGCATCCGGGCCGGTTGCCGCCTTCGAGCGCACTGACAAGCAACTGTTTATCTACCTCGCGGGCAAAGCTGGCGTGCCGTGGAAACACAATGGCTTGCGCCACTCGTTTATTTCCTACCGGGTCGCCGTTATCAAAAACGTTCACCAGGTCAGTCTTGAAGCGGGCAACTCGCCGCACATGGTATTCGCGCATTACCGGCAATTGGTTCGTGAAAGTGAAGCGGCGGAATGGTTCGCCATTGCGCCCGTAACGCAGCCTGGCGCGGGCGAAATCATCCCCATGCCAGCTACGCCGATCTTTGCCAACGCGCTGAAAGAAGATAAACAAACGACTGCGCCTAATGATGTCAGTTGCAACTTCGCTTAAGTGGATCGCCTTCATCGTGCGCACCGCAATATTCGCACGTTCCTTATGGCTAAAATAGTACAATCCCCTCTCAACCCTTGCTCGCTCGACGAAAATGAGCAAATCCCGGCCAAAATTTGGGAACTGCTTCGGCGCAATACGGAATTCAAGCAGGCCGTTGAACGTCTCCGCAACCTTGACCGGAAAGCGCGTGAAACAAATCGCTCCGACTCGGAATGGAAAGAATCATGTGACATTATTGCCGACTTGAAAAATTCCAACCCGCTCGCGGCACTTGCGTTGCAATGGCTCGTCCCCGAACCACGTTTTTTTGCATCCCGTGAATCCGACGGGCAGACCGAAGACGGCACAGGTCATTCCCCTGACTTCAAGCACGATTCATGGATATGGATAAAGAGGAATGCGCCACAAGGCGCAATTGGACATCACAATATGCGTGGGCCAGAAGTAGCGGCGGAAAATCCCGACTGGAAAAATTGGCAACTCGGTGAGGCTTTGTTTAATTGCGAAACGCCGTGGCTTCACTTGCCGAATAGTTATCAGGGCGTCTTTTGGGACATTTGGCAGAAAAAATATGCTTGCTCGGAAACTCAAGAAGTCGCATTCGCCGACGCCTGGACAAGTGTAAGAGCCGCCCTTTCGCGCACACAGAAGCAATTGGACGAAGCGAACCAGTCATTGTGTGTTGAACCGGGACCGGCCACTAAAATCGGGAATGGCTTGAGCGTTCGGCAGATCCCACAATTTCAACCGCGCCTAACCGAAACAGAGTGTGGGCATCTTCTCATGCTAACTGAATTAGCCGCCAAAAGCAGAATCTTTGCTGTTCCTACGACATTACTCACAAAATCAGATGCCGTTAAAAGTCTGCGACGTTTGGGCGCGCTTTTGACTGGTAGTTTGCCTGAGAGACGCAGCCATTTTTTTGGGACAAAAGCGGCATGGCGGGATTTTGTTGCAGTCGAATCCCGCGTGTTGGGCGAAACAGAAGATTCGGCGATTCGCCATTATGTCCTCAAACAGCACGAGTCACCAGCGTTGCGAGACGCTCGCCAGAAAGTCGAAAGCGCGGACACGCCCGAAAAATTAGACATCGCAAAACAAGAACTTCAAACCGCTGAAACGAATGTCCTGCAAAGCCATTCCAGTGACGTGCGCGACAATCTTGATTATATTCGCAAACTCTCGGCTTTGATTTACCCCGATTTCTCACTCGTCAAAATTCTGCAAACCAAGAAGGAACTGCTTAATTCCTAGTAAGGGAGTTTTCTCGGCGCGCAAAATCCTAAAGACCCGCCGTTTCTTGCCATGTATCTAATCGTGCAAAAGCGCGTGCCGGCGTGTGTGCCAGCGCGCCAAAAGAAAAGACAACGATATATGAGCATTCAAAACGAAATTTCAGAATCCCCCGGCACAGGCGCAAGCCAGCCGCCCGCGCCAGATTACGAAAACAAACAGCAACTCGCCGCACGCCTGGGCGTGTGTGTCCGCACGATTGACAATCTGCTCGCACACGGCCTGCCGCATCTGAAACTCACGCGCAAGCTCATTCGGTTTCCCCGCGCCGCCGTGGACCAATGGCTTGCCGAGCGCCACATCCGCCGTGCTTGAAAGAGAGATCACCAAGAAAATGAGACATGGAGGCAATGAGTGACAGAGAGACAGAGAAACAGAGTCATGGAGATATTGAAGGCACGCAAGAAACGGAGGATGTTCCGCCCCTTGCAGCGTCCGTAAAGACGCTGCAAGAGGCGGTTCAACTCTCTCTCAAGGATGGATTGAATAAGAACTGCCTCTTCATTTTTGCCCGTGCGCTGAAGGCATTTGAAATCACCCATGACCGCCGCCTGCCGCCAGCGGAATTGCAAAGCGCCTTTTTGCTCTGGTGGAATGCCGCCAAAGCGCTGCTGCCGCCCAAAGCCGAATTCGACGAATGGCGCTTCGATTTTGAGGATACTTTCGCCAAAACCAATGCGCCGCTCGGCTCGAATTCGCTGCAAGAAGCCATCCGCCGCGTCGACGCCAGCCCCATGCCGCCGCAGGCCGAACGCTACACCAGCCCTAAGCTAAAGCGCCTGGTCGCCGTCTGCTACCAACTGCAACTGCTCCAAGTCAGCAGCCCGTTCTTCCTGGGTGTCCGTGATGCCGCGCGAATCATGGAGATGAAAGACCTTAACAAAGCCAACGCAATGCTCGGCGGACTCGTAAGCGATGGTGTCTTGATTAAAGTCGAGAAGGGTACACGAAAGCGAGCAACACGCTTCCGGTTCAACCTTCCGGAGTCCGCAACCGGTACAGATGGCAATGCGCCCGAATCGGCCAAAGTCGCCCCTGGTAATGAATCGGCACAACGGCCGCCGGTCAAAGCCAATCGCAAATCAAAAGTGGCCAGCGCACCGGTCCCGCGAAAGCCAACCACCTACGAACTTGCCGAGCGCAAGAAGGCGCTGCAAGACCTTATCAAAGGACTGGGACACGAGGATTGCTGGGAAAATGAGGAACAGAAGCGATACAAGCAACTTAAGAAAGAACTGGCGCACGTCAACACTCTGCTGGCTGGCGTGACCGAGTGATGTTTTGCAACGCATGTTGTCGCTTCGCGTTCCGCCGCCACGCCAGCGATTCCGGCCTGGACGGGACAGAGTAGCGGAATGGGGTGTCGAACGCGCCACGCCCGGTTCCAGGCGCGGAGCAAGGCAAATTTGCATGATGACGCACCAACACGAAGAATTTCTAAACCATCGCTTTCGACCGCCCGCCGCCCGCCCCCACGCCGCCACGTATTGCGACTTCATGACCTGGCGCTGCAACTCCGTCATGCCTTCCCATTCTTCTCTCTCTCTGCTTTCTTCTTCAGTCATCATCTTATCAGTCATCAGTCTTGGCAAAATGGTGCCCGTGCCCTGCCCACGTTGTGCCGACGCACTGCCCATGCCCTGCCCACGTAGTGCCGACGCACTGCCCTCGTGTTGTCGCCGTTCTGCCCGGTGGAAATCCGAACATAAAATGAAATTCTGCGCCCGCGTCGTTTCATTGTGCCATTTGGTAAAACTTTTCCCGCGAGCGAACCCATTCCGGCGGGCCTGCCTGTTTATTTCCTGCTACTTCCAGTGCGGGCAGTTGCATTGGCCCCAATGTCCCTTTCTTCAAGGGGGCCAGTTTTCCCGGACCGCGTTATTTTAATACCATGCTACTTTTTCCCCGCCGTCCGATTGGCGCAAAATTGCTTTAAATTTGCTTGTTGCGACGACCGCAACGGCAAAACCGCTTGTCCGACCGTGTGCAATTCCTGCCACCGCTGCACTGCCGACCCGCTAATCAACAGCCCGCCGCCCGCGCGGAACACCGGACCAAACGCGCCCTCGCTGAACTGGTCTTTGATCCACCGTGTTGAACGGGATGGAAAAAATTTCTCCCGCACGTCCGGCACGCTGAAAAGTTGTTCAAGTTCAACTTTCATGCAATAAATGGGTCAATCCGCATCGTGCTGCTCCTCACGACCCGACACAATAAAAAAATCCGCCGCGCCCTGTTTCGCCAGCACAAAAAAAACGCGCCCGGCTCGGCCAAAGATTGCCTTGCCGCGCCGCGTCTGCCGCGTTAAAACATCCCTGACAGTCAAAAACGAATGTAGAACCAAAAAACAACTTTGCGTAGCTTGGCTACGGTCTCATTCCAAAACCGCGAAATTTCCGAGTGTAGAAGCCAGCCAAAGCACGCGCCCAATCGGGCGCGGCTTGGCGTATTTTCTACACGGGCGCTTCGCGGTGCCTGGAATGAGGGTGCGTTAGGTTCGCGCCCCTTTGTTTTCACCGTTCCGCCGCCATCGCTTCGCCGGGTCGAACCAAAATTCAAGTTATGAAAACATTGCCATCATTGCTCATTATTGTCGGTTTTCTAGCCTTCAGCAACGCGCAGTCTGACCAAACAAACAACCTAGTATGCCCTCCCGATTATCCGCCGCCACAGCCAAATGGTGGCACCATTGGAAGATTTCAACTCATGCCCGCAACCGTTCCAGTGGGTGAGGACGGAAATTCAGTTCAAACCGTATTCCGTATTGACACAGCCACGGGAAAAGTCTGGATGCTTGAAATGGGCACAATGGATTTTTCTCAATACGGCGGCCCGAATAAACTTGGCGTCGAAGGATGGTCGCCAATTGATGAAAGCTTCGCATACGACATGGATTACTATTCGAAAGCGTGGAAAACAAATCCACCTTCTCGATCTGAATCCGACTCTCAGAAATTTTCCAAAGGGAATCAACCGTGAAAACTTCATATGCGTTATCCTCTTCGCGTGTTGCAAAACCCCCACTCCAAACGCTCCTCGCTCTTGCGTGTGTTCTGCTCGCCGGGTGCGCGTCCCCGGACTTCACCCCCTATTTTGGCGAGCAACGTGCCTGGCCTACCGCGCCCGGCGCGTTGGTCACAACCAACTATGCGCTTCCCATTTACGACGGGCTTCCTCCATGCCAGTACATCGTTGTGGGAGTCTGCAAGACAGCATATCGTCATCCCGGCTTGGGGCGGCGACTCGTTGTGGCAGAAGGGAAGAAGCATGGAGCCGACGCGCTCATTTTACTGCAAAGTGACCTTCTCGATGGCGGCACAGTCGGTGGAGGCCAAACATCCGGCTATTACGACGCATGGGGACACTACTATGGCAGCACCGTTGCCTTCAGCCGGCCAGTTTATATCAGAGTAGAGACTTATGAGCTTATTCGTTGGAAAACCAACTCTTTGCCTCACCTGCCAAAGCTGACACTTCCGCCAATCCGGTTGTTTTTCCCGGTAACGCAAAATAGACCGGTATCAACCATGAAAAATTCATCTGTGTCGTTCTTCCCAACGGCACAAATGCCTCGTGATGGTGCTGCGGCTGCTGTTACCGCATGAACACACCACCAATATTCGCATCCGACAGCAGACCTTTGATGAGCCTGGTCAAGTTCTGCCGGGAATCTGGAATCTCGGAAACGACTGCATGGCGCTGGCGACGCAAGGGCTGGTTGGTGACGGTAAACATTTGCGGCAGGCAGTACATCACTGACAAGGGTTTGGCAGATTTCCTCCGCAGGGTGGAATCGGGCGAGTTTGCCAAGGTATGCAAAACACCACAGGCCAAACGTTGAGGCAGCCGCTTGTGAAGGTTATGCGTCTTGCCGAAATAGAAACGCATACAGTTGGGCGCACATGATATACGCTCGGCCCGGACGGGGCGCGCGATTATCGCGCCCAGCCTGAGCGCTCACCCTTCGTCGCCAGCAGAGCCTTCAAAAAGCACCCGGCCCGTGCGCTTGCACACGATCACCACGTCGGAAGCTCGCAATCCCGTCAAAGGTTGGTTTTTATAGACCACCCAAGTATCCCTCTGGCGCACGTTGTAGGCATTGGTTGTGGCCTCCTCGCCGTCCCGCACCGTCGCGCCTTTGAACATCCGATTTAGGACATGCTGCTCCGCCCGCCGCCGTGCCTCTGCCGGTGTGACAGATTGCCTCCGTTTCCTGCCGCGCCGCGGCTCCAGACGTTTGGACGGTCCGGCTTTCCGCTTTGTTGAGGTACGTTGGAAGGCCCGCAGTCGTTGGTGCCATCATTCTCTTTGTTGGGGTTTGCATTCTGGTCAGGATTTTGGTGAAAGAGGTGCGGAACCTGTAACTATTTTGGCTCGTTCAATTTCTTCAACTTTTCCTCAAAGAATTGGGCGGTCTCTTGCGAGGATTTCCGCATTTTGGCTATCACATCGATTACGTGCGCGTCAATTTGTTCTTTATTTTGTTTTGGCGCATTTCTTGCCGCTTTCAAGCCATCCCGCGATTTCTTTAATTCTTCGTAATCTTTACTCATTCCGTATTCTCCATCGTAAGAGACTGACGGTCAAGAATGTCCGAGTAAACCTGTATCGCTTGCTCGAAGGCTGGAATCGCCTCATCTTCGCGCTGCTGGACAACCTGTGCAAGGTCGTTCATCGGCAAAAAAAGATGTCGTGGTCCAACAAAGTTTTTCTTTCTCCTTTGCCCTTGAAACAATTTGAAATACTCTCGCGGTCACGCGTATGCCCTGGGCTTCTCCATCGGAAAAAGACCCTGTTTTCGCGCGCATCTTGATGCGACTGCGATGGCACTTCCTGGCGGACGCCACTCCAAGCGCCAATGTCATGAACAAAACTTAAGCATGAGCACACAACGCCCAGACCAGCCGACTTTGGAAAAGCTGATTGCTTTGGGCCAGTGTCAATGGTGACGCTCGCATCAACCTCAAAACGAACTGAACTGTGAATACCAACCAGATCGCATTCCAAAACGAAACCAAGGTGCTTCAACAGGCGGTTCTGCTCGGGCGTGAAATCGCCGCGCTGGAAACTGAGTTGGAGGAAAATCAGCCGTTGCTGAATCAGTTGCGGCTGTTGTCCAAGAACCTGCAAAGCAGTCGCGAGTTTTTGCTTTCCAAAGACCACCCCATTGCGTTCATCGGCTCCATTGGCGTTGGCAAGACGACCGCGATTTGCGGCGTTCTTGGTCTCGTTGACGGGAAGGGTGGAACGGCGCTCAGCACGTCAAGCGGACGAACGACCCTGGACGCTCAACTCCAACGGTTGGCAAAGAACCACGGCTGCGTTTACACGCGCTATGCTGACGACCTCACGTTCTCTAGGCGAAAAGGTGCGTTCCCAAAGGAACTCGCAACCGAGGACATGTTCGACGACATCACCGTCGGAAAGGAGCTTCGAGCAATCATCGAGCAAAACGGCTTCCAAATTCACCCTGACAAAGTGCATCTCTACCGCAATACGCACCGGCAAACCGTTACGGGCTTAACGGTAAACAGTCGAGTCAACGTGCCACGAAAATACATCCGGGAAATCCGTGCGATCATCTGTGATTGGCGAAAGAACGGTCTCAAGGCAGCAGAGGAAGCCCACCACAAACACTTTTACCGGCGGCCAACGAAATTGGGTGGAAAGCCGCCACTACCTCGAATCCTTGAAGGGAAACTCAACTTCCTAAAGATGGTTCGTGGCTTGGATGACCAAGTGCGGCGAAACCTGCAACGTCAACTTGTCAACGTCTGGCCGAACTATTTGGCAGTCATGGAAAAAGAAAACAAGGAACTCAATATGCGCGACCTATTCATCTCCCACGCTTCTGAAGACAAGAAAGACTTCGTTCGTCCGCTTGTGGACGCGCTTATCCGAGAGGGTATAAGCGTGTGGTATGACGAGTTTGAAATTACGATTGGAGACACCTTGGTGAACAAAATTAACGACGGTCTGATCAAGTCGCGCTATGGCTTAGTCGTGCTTTCACCCAATTTTTTTAACGTGAAGAAAACATGGCCGAATCACGAAATCGCCGCGTTGTTCGCACAGGAGGATGCCGATATGCGACCACGGGTTCTACCTATTTGGCATAATGTCGACCAACATGCAGTCGCGGCGAAGAATCCATTACTGGCTGGAAAAGCTGCATGGAAGTCAGCGGACCATGCGCCGGAAAAGCTCGCGAGTATGTTCCGGGATTTCATGAAGACTCGTCGAAAGTAGATTTCAAGCAATCAACGCCATGCCCTACGCCTACACCAAAAATCATTATGCCAGCACAAGATAAAAGCGACTTGTTCGAGTTCATGCTCGAACGTGTGAAAGAAACGCAAAAGCAACACCTCGACGGCGAACCTCAAGCATTTGGTCGCTGGTTCGCCGAACTATTCTACATGAACCCGCGCGATCTTTTCGTGTCTGACGGCTCGAAGGACGGAAAAATCGACCTGTTTTTCGCCACGGACAACGGCAAGACGGTGATGCACCATGTTTTGAACACGAAGTTCACAAAGGAATTCAACAAGATCGCGCCACCGTCGTTCTACCAAGAAATCAAATACTTCTGGCAGGCGTTTGAAAACCGGACTGCCCGTGCCGCCTATCTGGAAAAAGCGGTTAAACAGGAATTGAGGCCAAAATACCGGCAGCTGTTCGAGCGATACGACAATGGCGCGGCGGAATTGATGTTTGTCACAAATCACCGGTGCAACGACGCGCATTTCGAGCAAGTGCGAAACATTCCTGTGAAGGTGTTCCACATGGACGACCTGATCCAATGTTTGGTGGATGATATTGACGGCGCTATGCCACGCACGCCATCCATCAGCCTGCACGGGATTCATTCGCTGCTGCCCGCCAACCAGGAGGACACTGAGGTTGCGACCTCGATTGTGTTCGCAAGACTGTTGGACTTCATCCGCTACATGGAGGGCGACCCGTTTGACTTGCTGTTCAACCGCAACGTGCGCGTGGCAATAAGCGTATCCCGGTCAAAAGTTAATCGCGCCATTCGCGAAACGTTCAGAGAGCACCCGAAAGAATTTGCGTTTAGCAACAATGGCATCACGATGCTTTGCGAGAAACAGCATTACGATCCCGGCCAGAAGGTGTTGACTCTGGAGAATCCACGCGTGGTGAACGGCTCGCAGACACTCCACAGCATTCGCGACGTGCCCAACCCGTCGGCAAACGCGCGCATCATGGTTCGTGTAATTGAGATTGATCCGCCACGCGGCGACGACCTAGACGAAAAAATCCAACGACGGAAGGAAGTCATTGGAAAAATCGCGGTGCGGAGCAACCAGCAGAATCCGATCAAGAGTTGGGATTTGGCTTCCAATGACGACTTTCAGTTGGAACTGTTCCGTTTCTTCCGCAACAAGGGATTCTTTTACGAGCGGCGCGACCGCGAGTGGCGGCAGCGCAGCCGGGAATTGCGAAGTGTCGGCATCCAGTATGGCACGAGTATCAAATGGCACACTCAATTGATTTCGAGCTTTTACTGGTCGAAGCCGCGTTTAGGCCCGGCGGTCGCGAAGAATGTGGCCGAACTCTTTGAGGGTGAGCTTTACGATCAAATCCGTGAGACATCGGCAGAACTGGCTTTCCAGCTTTACCTGCTCGACGGGAACTTGTGGGAATGCCGGAGCGAGTTATCCAAGGACAAAGTTTATATCCGAAATCTCAGGTCATACGAGTATTTTGCTCTTTTCAGTCTTGCGGTTCGCGCTCTAACAGAAGCGGGCGCAAAATGGGCGACGCCGGATTTTACGTCGCAGCTACACGGACAGTGGAAGGATGCGTATTATCCGACACGTTTCAATCTCTGGCGTAAACTTGCGAAGGCGTGCATTGACCACATTGTCGCGGCTTTCAAGAAGGAAGCCCGACAATACTCGCGCCGCGAAAAACAGGATTTAACCTACGCGAATTACTTCAAGAGCCAAAGTTCCGTCGGTCGAATGTTGAAGGCCGGATTACCCGGAGAAATCAAACGATGTGCTCGGGCCGCACTCAAAGCTTGAACAGCATCGGCTTGATGGTGCTTGGTCTTGTTATCGGTTTGCCAGTTCTTGAACCAAAGCCGCACCTCGGGCCAAGTCAGTGGCGCGGAGTTCTACAACATTCCATCGGGACGAACCTTCGCGAAGCCGGTTGCGGATAATACGGTCGCGCCGCAAGCGTGCCCCGACGTGGAACGCTGCACCGTCCACATAGATTGCCAAGCGGCGGCTGGGAACCGCAAAGTCGGCGATGGAAATTGGTGTCTGGCTTTCGGCGGGAGCAACGGGGACTTGCCGCTCCGGGTGGAAGCCGTGTTGCTCGAATAAGCGCAAGAAACGGAGTTCAAGCGGCGAGCCAACGCCAGCTTGAAAGGCTTCCAGCCACGGGCGCGGATCGTTGGTGTCGCCGCGTTCAAGCGGCATGGGCTGCGGCGCAGCCTCGGCCAACTGCTCCAAGTCGGCAACAATGGCAGGCCAGCGCAATTTGTCGTGATGTCGCTGGTTCTGGTAGGACTTCAAACACCTGTAGCAAGCAGTTTCGCAATTCGGGTGATTCAGATGCTCCAATGCCCGTTGGGCAATCAGGTTAAACTCTCTAGCGATACGGGCGATGTAACCACTGCCCCCAACACTGGGATCCACAAATGTCAGAGACACTCTTTGGAATGAGCCCGCGTCCTGCGACTCCTGCCACGGGCCTTCCGGCTCAAATTCAATTTCGCTGCCGTCAAGCAGCAGATGATGGCGTATGCCGATACGTAACGCCGCCCCAAGTGAGTGCTGCCATTCATCGAGCGCGTCTTCGTCAAAACCTTCAGGAACGAAGGCAACCAAGCGCAGCACTTCGACCGCGATGTTGGTGACAATGCCGGCGGGCTGTGGTGGCTGACCGGCGCGAGAGCATGATGAGGCGTGGCCGAATGGGTCTTGCGCATTGCCGGTCCTGGCGCGGCGACGAGTTCCAGCGCCGTCGGCTGGTGGCATGACAAGTTGATGGCCACAGACGTTGCAAAGGCTGAATCCGCGAGCGTGGTCGTGAAGCAACGAGCCGCGGTCACGCTCGGCATCTGTAGGCTCTAATCCTTCGTTGAGCCAGCGAACCTCCTCGTTACGGCTGAGTTGAAGCTGCCAGCCAGGGCCTATAGACCAGCGTTCAAAAATTTGACCGTTCCATTGGGGGTAAAAGGCGACCAGATTGCGAGCTGCGATCCTATCTTCCTCGTCGAGAACCGGCGCTTCGTTACGTTGGGCAATAAATCCCCCAAACTCGAAAGCTGGATATGCGGGACCAGGTTCGGCCAAGTGGCAGCGTGGACAGTGCGCATGTTCAGTGGCATACCGCAATTGGCAACGGTGGCAGAGGCGGTAATTCCAAGGCGCATCGCTCCGTGGATTCCAAGGTGAACTGACATCGAGGCCGATGACTTTCCACCGCCGCGCACGGGCATAAACTGGTGCTCCAGGCATGAACTGGTAGATGCCAAAGCGGCGGGCAACGGATATTGGGCTATCCTCGTTGGGATCGCCAAGCAGACGCAATGATGCCGGTTCGGATGGAAATTCGTAACCCGGCAAGATTCCGAACTCGGCAAAGCGACGGGGTGGATAACCCGCGGAAGCATCATTGGCCTCAGTGCGGGCGTCGCGTTGTGAATTGGGTATGCCAAGGAGCCGGGCAACGAGATCTGCGGCACGGACTCCGGGCTGACGCCCTTGGAGAGTCGCTGAAAAGCGTTCGAGGGCTGACCTCAATTCCTGAACCTGCCGAGCAGTTCTTTGGGCAACTTCGGTGATGCGCTCAGGAAGAGATTCGAGATGTGACTGGAGGGCAGCTTCCGTGAGGCCACATTCGGTGAGAATTGTTTCGCCCCAGGCTTCGCGAGCCAACTGCAAGGCGTAGCCGGTTTGGGCCTGAACGGCCGTGATGAGCGCATTAATTGCCTCGGCTTTAACTTCACCCTGCTCACTGACGTATTCCAACATCCGCCCTGCAAGTCCAGGGTCGGCAGCGCCAAAAGCAATAGCGGCAAGGTGGCGTAGAATGACATCCCTATTGCCAAGGGAAATGGCAGGCGCGGGAATCTCACCAGAAATCATTTCTTCGGGGTGATCGAAGAAATACTGGTCGTGAGGTGTGTTGCGGGCGTAGCCGACAACCAGGCCTACACGGGTCCGCCGACCGGCTCGTCCGCCGCGCTGGGCGTAGTTATCCGGGCGCGGCGGAACGTTGCGAAGCACGACCGCATCCAAACCACCGACATCGATGCCCATTTCCATCGTGGGTGAACAGGCGAGCACATTCAGCGGAGCTTCGGCTGCGGTGGCTTTGAAACGATTTTCCAAATCAACACGGCGGTCATTGGTCACCTGAGCCGTGTGTTCGTCGGCGATCAACGGGCGAAAGTCGGCCTGACGCATCCGGCGTACGGTGCGATGTTGTTCGACATCTGCGTCCGGCCAAAGGACGGCAGCACCATGACAGCGCGGACATGGTGCACCGGATTGAGCTCCGCCCATCGGCCAGGAACAAACATTGCAACGGAAGCGGCTGGCGGCCGTTGGTAGATAGAGCCGAACTATTTCGGCATTTAGCTGACATGCGGAAGCCCGGTCGCGGAAACCAAATAGGTCAGAAACCGTTAGGAAATTTCCCCGGCGGAGAAATTGAATGAGCGCAAGACCATCTGTTGCGTCTGGTTCGGGAGCACCGAAGGCGTTTAAAAGATGCTCCGTCAAACGTTGGAAACTTGGTGCCCGACCACCGCCGCTCGGGGCACGCCAAGCATTTCGAATAATTATGCCAGATGGAGCGGCAAGTCTTTCTACAAAGGGAACAGGATTGCCGGATGGGTCCACGGGCAAACCTTTTGGTGCTGCAACCTTTCTTTCCCATTCGGCGCGGGCGATATAATCAGGACAAGCTGTGTAGCGCGGATGGTAGCGGAGCATTTCGCGTGAGAGAGAACCGCGCACACGTACCTCGTCGAGGAAGCAGCGACACAAATGGGCCAGTTGCGCGGGCGTGATGCCCCATCGCTGGCACAGTTCTCCGCCACGAGTGTTTGTTTCGTCGTCGAGTCCGTCGTAAGCAACCGAGAGGACGCCAAGATTGATGAGCGTGCCCCGGAAGAAAGGGGTGATGGAGATTTCGTCGAGCAACGGAGCTTCCTCCCAGCCGCGGATGCGCAGACGTTCGTCTTCACTCAAGCGTCGTTCGGGATCGCCCGGCCCGTGCGGGTTGTCACCCGCACGCACGCCGGCCTCGCCGAGTAATTCAACGGCGCGTTGCAAACCGATATTAGGATTAGCCTGCAAAATCTGGAACAACCGCCGCCGCATGCGATCGTAGCGGCTGGCGAAAATGATGAAACGAGCCTGGTGGGCAGCATCTTGGCGGCTGTCGCTGAAAATGAGGAGACGCTCTTTGCCATCGTGCCCTTCGCGGTCGGCATTGGCATCAGCCAATGCTTCGACCAATCCTTCGCCGAGAACCTTGACGGCGGCAGATGTTCCTAGGGAGACAGGTGTAATGACGCTACGCGTGCCGGCAGTGCCGCCGCAGCAAAGGCAACGTGAGCGGCCATGCACCAGCCGGACTTGAAACGGGTAGTCTGTGGGAGCCTGGCTGAACGATGTGGTGCGCGGATCGAAGGAACCAGAATAAACAGGCTGGCCGCGCACGCGTTCAATTCGAGCCCGACCACCGCGCCGACGTGGGGCAATCTCCTCGTCGGTGTCGTCTTCGTCTTCGGGCTGGATGTCAGTCTCCTGCCGGGCGACATCATAGAGCATCCATTCTTCACCCTGAGCATTCTCGGCGAAGGGCTGCATGAGACCAGATTCGGGATTGCCACTGAGACGGAGATAATCTGCGCCACAATTACGACATAGTAACAGCGGAGCGGTGTGGCGCCCGCACGAACACGTAGGTTGGCCCATGGGATAAATACGACCACAAGCGGGATCAACACAGCGCACAAACTGCCAGCCGCCGCGAATGAGGCGGTGAGCGCGTAAGCGCAAGCCACCAGAAGCTCCTTCCGGCAAGCCAGAGCCCGCAAGAAGCACGGCTTCGACTTCGCGAGTTAGCATTACGACGTTTGCACCCTGGCGTTCGGGAATTTCGACAAGCAGCCGTTGAACAATCTGGCCAGCGGACATGGGATGCGCCACGAGCCATTGATTGAGCAACCAGAGCAAACGACAATGGCGGGCGGCGGATGCAAGATCGCCTGTGGCAGTAATGCCTGCTGAGGCGCACAAGGCGTTTTCAATTGTTACACGGTTACTCACGTCCACCGGCTCAATTGTTGGAACGGTTGCAGCGAAATGAGCTTCGGCGGGAATGGTAATGTCCTCTAACACTTCGCCGATAACTCGGATGGTGTTTGGTGTTGAGCCAGTCAATCGGCTGAAAAATTCCTGCACGGCTTCGTCACGGCGTTGCCGACGCATCTCGGCAGATGAGGTGGCATCGCCGATGCTTTTGATGGTGGCGGATGTTCCGATGTTCAGGAGGGTAGGGAAGCGGGCCACATGTTGTTCTGCGGAAACATTGGGCTGCCAGTCTTGCCGGGCACGGCCCAGATGGGCATGGAGACGCCGGAGCAAGAGGGCGATGTTGCTGCCCAACACGCCGCGATAGGTGTGAACCTCGTCGAGGACGAGGAAGCGGCACCGGTGATTCGCAAAGAGAGCATCGCGATCCGCCGGACGAATCAGCAAATACTCCAGCATCATATAATTGGTAAGCAAGATGCGCGGCGGATTGTTGCGCATCCGCTCGCGCTCGGTAGAACTCGTGCCACGGTCATATTTGCGCACGTCAACAGTATTGGCGACACCGGTAGCTTCCAAGTATTCCTTGATGCGCTTTTCCTGGTCGTTGGCGAGCGCATTCATCGGATAGATGAGAATAGCTGTGAGAGCCGTCCGTTGGAATTGGCGCGCGTCGGCAATGGCGTTTTGGATGACGGGCAAGAGGAAACATTCAGTTTTGCCCGAGCCCGTGCCGGTTGTCACCACGAGCGGTGACGCAGACGAGCCGAGCAAGTGATTGATGGCTTCTGACTGGTGCAGAAAAGCGGTTTCGCTGCGAGAGCGTATGGCCATAGCGCGAGCGAGCGCGGGATCGAGCGCAAGCTGCTTCCATGGCTGGCCAGTGCGGAACGGACGGTGCGCCTGATAAAATGGTTCCTGAGCGAGAAAGAGCGGGCGATCGAGTTCTGTTTCCAATGCACGGCGCAAATTGCGGTCGCGCGCACGAAACTCGGATTGAAGATGGTCGCGGTATTCCTCAATGACGTGGTCAAGTGCGATAATTGGGTTAAGGCTCATATTTGCAGCGACTCATCTTGGGGCGTCAGGCCAGATCTTTGAAGCAATTTCGGTGTCTTCCAGTTCTTCTTTGCGGCGCCAATATCCACATTGCTCGATCAGAGCGCGCGCTCTTTTCAACTGTTCCTTGTCGCGGAAGAGTCGGGCGCGGTGGAGGTGGATGTCGGCTATGTGTAACCGCATGGGACCACGTTCGGCAACGGTGCATATTGCCTGCAAGACCGAACCGCTGGCTGCTGTGCCAACGGATAATACCGTGCCAAGAGTGATTTTAGGTGTCATAAACTTCCTCAATAAAATGATCGAGGGCAATGATGGGATTAAGGCTCATGTCAGGATGGCTTGTTTTGCGTCAGCGAGTTCTTCATCGCGGCGATGGTAGCCGCACTCGTTGATGAGTTTTTCGGCGGCGGCAAGATCGTCTTCGGGACCGCGCGGGGTCCCATCGGGATTTTGGCTCCAAGGATAATGAGCTTCGCGGTAAAAAAGCCTAGCGCGGTGAAGATGAATGTCCGCCAGGAACAGCCGCATGGGGCCCCGCTCGGCGATTTCCCAGGCTTCGTCCAAATCCGCCTGTGCGCTCTCAGGGCCGGTCTTTGAGCCGGTGAGAAACCTTAGCCAAGCACGGGTAAAGAGGGCAAGGGGGACAAAATCCGTTGTTCCAGCGTGACGGACTCCGTCCAAGGCACGCTGGATGGACTCACAACAAGTTTCTAGTGAGGAACCTGTCAGAATCGCCTCATAAAATTTGGCACGGCCAACCACGAGATCGTCAAGCGCGATATTGAGGAGGGTATCGTTCGATAATCGCCATTCCAGCATTTTCGCACCACGTTGCATGACAACCTGACATGAAGCCACTTTGGCTTTCAGTTTTGAGTTTTTATTGTGAGGGGAGAGCACAGTTCGCCACGCCGAAGGTTCCAAAGCAAAGAGAAGCAAATCGCAATATTCAAAGCCACTCAGCCCGAAAAGTAATGGATATTTGGACTCATCCTCGCGTTGCATCGCCTCAGCTTTGCTAAAGAGTAATTCCGCACTATCCGGCTTTCCCATTTGGTGAAGGGCACTCGCAAGACGGACACGAGCGTGAACCCGCCAGTCAGGATTGGTTTTCTCTCGCACTTGATCGGCATATTCTACCGCCCTATCAGCGCTTGCCATCGCCTCAGCTATTTTTCCTAATGTTAGTTCTAATTCGCTGAGGTTCATAGCGTCTATGACTGCGCCATTCCAATCGGATCGATGGACATCAATATCTAAGCAGGCTCTTGTGATTTCAAGAGATTCTGATAGACGTCCTAAGGCTCTTAGTCGAAATGCCACTAGCCCAGGAATTGAGTCACGGGCCGATTCTGATAGGAATGGAGAAAGGCGCATCCATGCCTCATCATAGAAACAAGCTAGAGCTCCCAAGTCGGCACCGAAGGCACCAAGTCTCCTTGTGGAATAGAGTTCCAAGCCATGAATTATTCGTTGAAAGTAGACCTCTGCCCACGCCATTTCATGTAACTCTGCGCGACATCCATGGGCAACGGCTTGGTAGAGAGGCTGAAGATCTTCGAGTGTTGGCTGGGGTTTGTCAGGCGCGTTCGCGCAGAGGTGTTCGTAAAGCCGCTGATGCCCAGCACGCCATGCCGTGGGATTCTTTTCGCGCAGCTGCTTTGCAAAATAATCGCGGATGAGCGGGTGGGTATCTATTGAAGTTTGATCGGTGTCTGTTTGATAAAGGGAGACGAGGCCACATTCTGAGAGAGAAGACAAGGTAAGATTCCAATCCTCTTCAGTGATTGCAATCGGAGGTTTTAATAGCCGCTCGAAGTCTTCACGCTCTTTTAAGAATGCATCTGTCAGGCCAGGGATGATGCGCGGTTTTCGCAAGGCTGCCAAGCAGCCAGCATCAGCGGGACGGTCGAAAAATCCCAAAAGTCGAAGGATAGCAAGGGCTCGCACCCCGTCTTCCCCTCCTTCAGAAAACCAGTTCTCGTAGGCTTCTATAGTCTTGAATGCGTGGCTACCTTGAATTTTCTCGTCTGCCTTCTCGAATTTCACCAAGTCACGTTTCCGAATGTCGCCTCCATGCGCTTTGGTGAGGTAGCGGCCCAGCAAGTTCAGCGTCAGCGTGTGCCCCTTGACGTCCTTAACCAGTTGCTCAAAGTTTTCTTGCGCACCTCGCACGCCGAGCTTTTTCAGCATCTTAATACCGGCTGGAATAGACAGATGTTGCAATTTCCATTCGGACGCTGTCGTATTGTGGAAGGGGGTGAGGTCGGCCACGTTTTCGCGGGTAGTAACGAGGCACATGCCGAGATTTTTCGCTGCCAAGCCTTTGAGTAAGGCCGTGAGGGCCGGGTCTTTGAGTTGGCCGGCTAGTGGATAGGTGGGCGGATATTGCAGTGGCTCCAAACCATCAAGTACAAGGAGACTGCGCCTTTGCCCAATAAGTTGTGCGAGCCGCGCTCCCTTGTCCCAAGGAGACGTCGCGCTCTTTGCCATATCCAGATCGCCGAAAAATTCAAGTGCTGCAGCGGTAAATGTGTCAGCAGAGACCGTACTCTGCTCACGTGAGCCTTGGCTATAAAACGACCAGTCGAAATAGTCTGCGCCGTCGTAGTTCCGTTGAGCCAATCTAGCCTGCCAATGGGCCACGAGCGAAGTTTTCCCAACGCCACCCCAGGCGACAATGGTGACGACGTTTTTCTTGTCCGTGCCATTCCATGCGGAATCGAGATCCGCGAGTTCACTTTCACGGCCAACCAGAATCTCAGGGCCTTTGTTCCCGCTACGGAGAAGACGCGACGGGGCAATCTTTTGCCTTTTTTCGGCCTCTTGCTTAAGCCTGTTCTCGACATCTCTTTTAATGCGATTCTCAGTCAGACTGTCGATCTTGCCTTCAACCGTGTCGAGTTTTCTCAGCACAGATTTCAGGCTATCATGAAGGCGCAACTCGGTCTCACGCAGTGCCGAACGAAGGTTCGGCGATAGGGACTTAAGTTCCGACAATACGGCTGCGGATTCGGCCAATTGCCTTAAAGTGTCATCCAATTTAGCGTGAGTGTTGAAGAATTGTATTAACTCGCGATTGATGGCAACGGGCAAATTATCTAATTGCGACTTTAGAGCACGCACCTCAGCAAGAGTCTCGGCGGAGAATCTTAAAGAGATAGCAGCGTAGGCTCGTCCACCATGTTCCAAGTCGTGTTTCACCACCAAATAGATATCTTTGAGAACTTGTTCATGGAGCACTCCGGCTACGGCATGTATTGCAGCTTCAGATAGTTTTTCATCACCCCCAATTTCTTGATCCAACCGACGTAGCAAATCAGCCCATATTTCCTGAGTGATGGGCTGGGGAGGAACATAATCCGGGCGTTGTTGTTCAAGATTTGAAAGCAAAAGAGTCAATCCGTCCACAAGTGCAGGCTCACGCAAACCGTCAAATTCATTACCAGCCTGTTCACACGCGATTTCCATCCACCAACGGGGAGCATCCTTTGCGATTTTCTTCAACCGCGCGCGATCAGTTGCTTGCGCAGATTCATTCATCTTTCCAGATGCCTCGGTCAATCGCTGTTGGAGTGCATTCGCTGTTGCACGAGCCAAATCTTCATTGACCAGCAAATTTTTAACCGCGAGCCTCGCGTTTTCGTTCCGGTCAATGACAGCAGACCAAAGACCGGCCCCCAAACCTAACAGCATCGCCCCTCCGGCAGCACCGCCAATCATTCCGGCCGAGATATCGGGTACCGTGCACATGGCTTGGAGGACTGAGCCACTAGCTGCCGTACCAACGGACAAAATAGTGCCAAGATTAATTTTAGGGGTCATAGATTGGTTTGCTCAACGAAGGCGTCAGGAAGCGATGTGAGATTAACATCAAAATACTGATGAATAGCACGTAACACATCTCCATTTACCCTAAATGCGACTGGATCGTTCCGCATTTCTTGTAGGTGTCGCCAACGGTTCTTGTCTTCCTCTGATGTTCCAATGGTAAATCCATTTATGTGAATTTGCCGTAGCTCCTCCGACCACTGAGAGCAACAAACTGACAAAAACTCAAAAACGTATATCCAAAGATCTTTATACTCTTGATTGATTTTCGCACTTACCAAATACATGCCAGTGTGTATGACCTGAATCGTTTCCGGCGGCACACCCCACTTCGCTGCAAACTTTGTGCGGTTCAGCGTATCGCGATCCACAATACTCTGTTCAGCCTTCCAAGGTCTGAAGTGAATCAAGTGTGTTCCCCATTTGCTTGGATACGTCAGCAACTCTCCTTCGTGCTTTTTGTTATTGCGACGGATCAACAACATATCTGCTCGGACGACTACAGGGATTCGAGCCCCGTTTGGCCAATAAACTTTCCGCACTTTCTCAGCCTCAACACTACCCCAAACTGGGTTCTCAACAAGTGCTCCATTCATCGACATCAATGATGGAAACTCAGGGTGTGTTATGACATCGATAACAGCCAACCGGAGTTTACCGTCAATTTTAAGTCCGTCCACCTCCTTAACTAACTGAGGTGGGAAATGCGATGGCCACTGCCACTTGCTTGAATCAGCATTTAGCGTTGAGGTATTATGACTTTGCGGATTGATCGAATCCCCGGTGGCAATCGGCACGTATGTTTCGCAGGTTGGTGCTTTATGGATTGGAATGAACCTTTCCACCAAAGTCGCAATATCCTGACTGAATGTCCCGTGACAAATGGTTGCGATTTGGAAATCGAACACCGCTTTCATGCAGGCTGGCGAAAGTTTTTTCATTACAGCTAGGTCCACTGATTCCTCTCGGACAGGAACTATATTACGCCCAGATGCCATCGCCATGGCAAATTCACGGCGAACCCAATCATTTTCTTCATTGCATCTCTCCAACGCTCCAGGAGTGAGAAGCAATAGGAAATGCGCTCGCTTAGGCACCTGGGTAAGAATTTGCTCTGACCATTTCCCAGAGTCGAGGCCATCAACATCCAGGAATACGTCATAACCTCTATGGGTAAGCTCTTGCTTTAATGACCGAGAAAACAGATTGCCCGATGTGTCGCGCCTATAACTTATGAAAACCGTCTTCTCGCTCATGGCTTTTTTCCTTTCTTCCGTTTCTGGGTTTGTGATTCCTCTGTAAATAGTATTCCACCCCCGGCTGAGGCAACGCCTCATTGAGGGGAATATTCCAATACGGGTCGTGGTTTTTGGTGAAGGCTTCGAGGCCGATGGACTGTAGATCGTCGAAGGCGGCGCGGACGGCGCAGCGGGCGTCGTCGCCCGAGAGTGTGGGCGGGGCGAATGCCGCTCTCGCCTCCCTCCAGACGTCGATTAACCGATCCTTGGAAGGAAGAAGTAGCTTGCCGAACGGCTTGATGAATAGGGATTTCATGACTTCATTCCAGTTACACCCCATACCAAACGATCGAGCCCATTTTTCGTCAGGCCTGCGCGCAAGTCAACCCAAGTAAATTCCTTCAAAAATAAAGGCAGAATTGATCTGTTCGGCCCACCGGGCAGTAAGACAGGAATAACCGGCAAACCACGATTAACAAACTCTGAGAGACACGCTCGCATCTCTCGTTTCTGCCAACGGCCCATACCTTCGTTAGATATCATTACAGCGACTGACTTCGATGCTTGAAGGATTCGTTCCAACTCCTCTTGCCAAGGCCGACCGGGAACGAGCTCTCGCTCGTCGAACCAGACCTTGAGGCCACGATTTTCCAACTCATCTGCCAGCAGTCGAACCGTCGCTTTATCCTTGCTGTTGTGACAGAGAAATATGTCCCATCCTCCCTTAGCAGGGCTATCTGAAGTTATCGTTTCTTGTGGTGTTTTTGGCTTCAACGTTTCAGGCCGCTGTACTGGTTTGAGGGGGTATACAGTCAAAACACCTATTTCCAAGTTCTTCAATACACTTTCAGGGTCGCCGCGTCTCGGATCTTGGATGCGTCTGCGCAATTCTAGGCATTTTTCCAACTCGAATCGAGCAGAATCAATCATCCTGCGTGGATTGACTGGTAGCAATGCTAGATCACCGTTTGGTAATTCGGTCCGACCCAGCTTCTGGGCAACTTGGAGGAGAAAGGCTTGCGCACGTAGGTATCGACCTTGGGCAATACCCCAAGCATAACCGCATTTCGGATCCGTCGCTGCTAGCAGCGACGGCAAGCCGGAATCTGGAGGCGGCTTATGGCCGTTGTCGAGCGCTTCACACACATCCTCCAACGTGCGATGCGGTACTCCACGTATAAGAAAAAAACGCGCTCGTTCTAGCAGAAGATCGATGTAATAAATTCCGTAGCCGCACGTTCGGGTCAAATATAGACCTTCGGACAGAGTCGCATCGATCTCCTCAAAGGTTTCGAAATCAACTTCACACCGGGAATCAAGTTCAGTGGTTATGGATGGCGCTTTAGCCCCGTACCGTGCATTGATTCCTTTCTCAGCTTCATCAAGGGCAATTCGGACCGAAGACAAAGCCCACCAGCACAGCACCTCCACAGAGTTGTGCTTTATACCCCATGCGTGAGCAGCTTTCAGAAGCTGAAGGGCAGTGCCTCTATCTCCACGTTTATAAGCGAGATCAGCTAAGAGCAAATCACATTCTGCGATGACTGAGTCGGTTTTGGCGGCCAATGCATTCTCGACGACGCTTCTATTTTGCCGGATGGCAAGCACAGCTTCTTCATCTCGCCCAAGACGCCCCAGCAACAACGCAAACCAAACACCTTTCTGTCCATAAAGCGCATTACTGCGCGTGCTGCCAGGCTCTCGAATCAAGTCTACAGCTTTTGCAAACTCTACTAACGCACGATTGGTCTCGCCCCTAAGCGCCAAGCCATGCGAGAGATAGGAATAGCTTCCCACAAGTTCCTCTGTGGAGTTGATTTTTTGAGCGAATTGCAGAGCAACTTCAGCCGCTTCCAAAGAGTCGCTCAGCCGTCCCATGCGAAACCAAAGGCCAGCTAGGTTTTGGTGGAACGTTGAGGCTGGAGGACATGGCTCAAATCTCGCGAACAGGTGAAGCGCACTCGTGAAACAGTTCTCGGCTTCTTTCAGTTGGCCGAGGTTGAGAAGGTACAAAGCCCTCTCGTTATTTAGCAGCGCTCGGTTTAACTCGTTCATGTAAGACTCATCAGTGACATCGTCGTTGGTCTCAATGGTCGCCGTACTTGATTTGCAAGAAAGTGGTAAATGTGTGACAAGGTCGCGACAGATTCGATCACCTCGCGTGCTGTCAGCCAAATGCCCGCCAAGATGTTGATACCCTCCCATCTTTTCTATGTAGATTTGTGCAGCTTCATCAAAGTGGCCCGCTTCGAGCGTGTGATAAATGACTTCCTCAAGAAGGTCGAGAGCGGCAGGGCTTGATATATAAGGGATCAGAGGTGGAGGGATCTCAGCAAGAGACACTCTCAGTTCCAGTTTCAGCCGCGCAGCTTCATGGCTTTTACGCGCTGTGTTGGGATCCATTCCCTGAAGAAATCCGGCGCGAACGGCAGGATGAACAGTGTACCTTGGGCACTCAACGGTATGGGAGCTTGCCGGGGACGAAACGGCACATTCACTCAACAAGTGCATCTCTGCTAGTGTGCGGAGCTTGTTTTGCAGTAGCTCTTGTTTAAGAGCGGCGAGGGCTTTACCGGAAATTGTTTGCTTTCCAGCACCGGTAAATATCGATGCGAGCGTGTCTACATCGATACCACTTCGGAATAGGCACACGCGTTCCATGAGTGCGAGCGCCGCAGGGTCGTGCCGGGCTAGTGTTTCACGATATCTACGTGTCAAACGGCTGAAGGCCCGCTCCTGACCGAGAACAGCGGCAACGCGCGGGTCATTTTCATCAGCTTGCGCGGGCGTCTTGAGATCTTTAAGTCGAGGTAGGCGCGAAGCGTCACCATCGCAAAACGCTGAAATGTAGCCGCCCAATAGATCCAAGGTGAGCGCGTTAAAGCCGCTCTCTTCTGCCAACCGAAGCAATTCTGGCTCCGTAGCTCCATCTACTCCTCGGGCACGTAACAGACCGAGAGCAGCGAGCGGTTGAAGCTTGTCAATGTAGATGCGGTGATAATGCCCACAACGTCTGGCCTCAGCGTCAAAGAGTCCAAAACGGGTTGTTACAAGGAAAGCTGTATTAGGTAGCCACCCATCGGCCACACGAAGCACCAACTCTCGAAGCCGACTATCAAGGATTTGACCGAATCGACCGCCTTTTGACCCGTCGTCCTGGGTTTTTTCGAGGCCGTCCAGAGCAATGAGACACGGC
Organism: uncultured Verrucomicrobiae bacterium; assembly: GCA_963797825.1. Taxonomy (GTDB): domain Bacteria; phylum Verrucomicrobiota; class Verrucomicrobiia; order Limisphaerales; family UBA11358; genus UBA11358. The sequence continues at coordinate 2,774 of CAWCRR010000044.1, read as the reverse complement.
CCGGCTCTTTCCAGCAATCGCAGTAGGATTTGGAGGGAGATAGGTTCCGCATCTCTTGTGGGCAATTTGTCGTTGAGCCAATCAAATAGCTCCGAGAAGAAAGTATCGGGATTGGGTGCCTCATAAAATGAAAAAACCATTATCCGCTGTGGAGAGGGAAGGTTAGTCATTTTGTTGATACCACGAGGATTATGAGGACCTCCAGGCAAAACCTGCAGGAAGCGATCCGCAATTGCTGTTTTGCCCGATCCCCCGATGCCGACGAGCGCGTATACTCCGGTACCGCCCTCGCGCCACCAATTGCATAGCTGCGCAAACTCGGGGCGGTCTTGCCAGTCTCGCGCTCGCAAGAGTGGATGCACGAAATGTGAAGATGTTGAGATTGTAGTCATACACTACCTGGGGGAGTTTCTCAGTGTTTTGCGCGAGGTCGTTTCGTTCTTACCACTGCCAGCGGGGGCGGGGGTGGTTTGGAAATCGAAAAGCTCTTTGTGCGACTTGGCGGGGGCGTCGTCGGGCGCGGGTTCGGGGATGGGCAAATCTATCACGGGCTGGGGCAACGACTCGTTGAGCGGGATGTTCCAATACGGGTCGTGCTTTTTGGTGAATGTTTCGAGGCCGATTTGCTGCAACTCGTCGAAGGCGGCGAGGCATTGGCGCGGGGCGTTTTTGTAGCTGGAGTGGCTGAAGGTGCCCAGGACGTGGGCGTATTGGTCGCGCGTCAGGCCGTAGGCGTGGGCCACCACGGCGTCAATGGCGGCGCGGACGGCCCAGCGGGCGTCGTCGCCCGACAGCACGGGCCAGGTGAACGCCGTGCCCGCCTCCCGCCACGCCTCGCCCAACTGCTCCCGCCACAACGCCGCGTAGCCGACGTGGTTGCACGTCAGGCGAAGTGCGGAATGTGAGAGGACTGGAAAAACCGCTACGTTCACCTTCATCGGAATGAGGTTGACGATGAACTCGCTTACGTTTGAACCAACTCGGGTTCGGCTGAGGAAATCAAAGGTGAAGCTGTTCCAAACTGCGCAAAGCGCCAAGGCTGTCGAACTCGGTCTTTCATTTGGCTTGGCCTCAATTCTGGCGGAGTGAACGCAAACGCAACCGGGTGGAAGAATCGCAAATATGCTCGTGCGCTGATTTGTAGCGCTTGCAATCAAGCGCTGTGCGAGGCGGAAGTGTCTGACACTGGTTATCCAATGTGCGCTCGTCGAAAGTTTGCTTCGGGGGACAACCTCACGAATTGATGAATCAAAACTGTCAGCGAAGTCTGTGAATGTCTTGCCCTCATGGACTGGGAATGCGATCTCTCCTTCATGCTGTGAAACAAAGTTGACGGCAGGGTTGTATGCATTTGTCAGAGGCACACGCCTCCAAGATTCCCGCGTGACACTCATGCCCTGTCGCAAATCTACATTCAATCGCTCGACCATCTCACCGAGCGGAACACTTTCCAATGATGCTGCTGCCAGCACATCAAAGTCCCGTTGAGAGCGACACTCTGGGAAAACATGATAACCGCCACCACCAGCAATTATTGCCTCACGTTTGTAAATAAGAGGGGCGGGTTCTCTTGATTCAGAAAAGAGCCAACTATCTTCCCAAAGATAGAATGCTGTGAAAAACTCGTCTGAACCAGCAGCGCTCTTTTGAGCGACCACTGCGGCGAATTTCTGGCGACCGTCAATCTCAAAAAGCTTTCGACGGTTCTCGAATGAGAAGCAGCATATTAACTTCATCCTCCTCAGGCATAATTCTCGTATTCCTGTTGCACCCTCGGCTGCATGGAAAGACGATGGAAGCACTTGCCCGATAGCTCCACCGTCTCGCAAAATTTGATAGCTTCGTTCAAAACACAACCTGTAGGCATCCGGCTTCCCAGATGTTCGCTTTTCTCCGACGAGTGCTACTTGGTGGTTGTTTAAGGTGCTCCAAACCCGCACGTCTCCTGCTTGGGATGCCTGAAATAACTGCCAGGCATTTGCGTTATTTGCATCGCTTGAAAGTTGCTGTTGCACGGCCAGCCGGTCTGCGGGTGTTGGTGCGGCGAGCACTTCTAAATTGAACTGCGCCCAGAACTCTGGTTCAGACAATTCAACTTGATCCCACGGCGGATTACCCAAGTCAGCATCGAATCCAACACAGTTCGTAGGATTGCTGTCGGGATAGAAAACTTCTGGAAACGACAAATCGAATGACAGCGCCGGGACAGAATTGGCATCCAGTCGAGCCAGTAGCGATTGAAAGTCAGAATCATTTTCAGACGAAGCCGACAAGCCAAGCCCTTTGGCAATCATTTTCAAAAGCGCCAGCGATGGACTTGCGCCGATTGTTTCCAACCAATCCTCCGGCAGTTGGCCGTGTTCTGCGATGAGCTTGGCAAGCGCGACGTAGGCGGTGTCGTCGCAACCTTCCGGGCCGAGCATCACGCCACCGCTCCACGCGGCGGCGAGAATTTTGAACGGCGCGAGGGCGCGGTCGAGCCGAGTCTTGGCGGCTTGCTTGGCTTCGATGTCGGCCACGGTCACGCCCACGGTGGCTTCCAGGGCGCGGACGTGCTGGAGGGCGTCGGCCAGCGCGGCGGTGAGTTTGGCGGTGAGGCCGCTGCGTGAACAAATCGTCCAACGGTTGCTGCGAGCCGGGATATTTCAACAGGTGCTCGAAGAACGGGCCGGTGAGCGAGTCGCCCACGACGAGCCGGTGATCCAGAAAGGTGAGCGGCAAGCCTTCGGCGTGACATTCAATCCAGAGGGCGAGCTTGGCGAGTTCGACGGCGT
>CAWCRR010000043.1:0-31311 GCA_963797825.1 uncultured Verrucomicrobiae bacterium | reverse complement strand
TTGGCCAGCAGATAATGCCCGTCGGGGGTCGTGCGGAAAATGCCTTCCACGAGATGATCGAACACCCCGTAATAATTTTCCTTTTCCTGGATCAACGCCACGCGTTCGCTCTGGCGCTCAATCGCGCCGCGAACGGCGTGGAGGAGCGTCGCGGCATCCAGTTTGATGGTGGACAAACAATCCTGGGCGCCGGCGCGGACCACTTCGGTGGTGATACCGTCGTCATTATTTGCCCCCAATACGACAATCGGCAAGCGCGGGGCCTGGACGGCCAGCAAGGTGAGCAAATCCAGCCCGTCCTTGGTGTCGGCAAGCTCGAAGAGGGCGGCATCGACGGGGTTTTGGGCCATTTGGGTCAGCGCGGCATTGACGGTAGGCGCGGTGGAGTAATCGACCTTTCCATTTTCATGGAAGAGGGCGCCGATGCCGCGAGCCAATGGCTCGTCAAGACCGATAAATAAAATTTTTAGCGGAGCCGCTTCCATCGTCACTTCCCAAAGAGAATACAATGTTGCGGCGCAGCCGCAAGCGTGAGGGTGTATTTCAAAATTTTACACTTCACCCCGGACGCCTCATTAATAGCCCTGCTTTGCAGCTTGTGATTATCGTTTTAAATTTACTTCCACGTTTTTTCTGTCAAATTGATTTTATGCAAGTGATTTTGGACATTCCTGATCCACTGGCGAAGAAGTTTTTTTCAACGACTCCTGCGAGGCGGCGTTCCAGCACGGTCGCGCGATTGTTGCGGGCGGAGTTACGCCGCAAGGAATTGACTGCCGCGTGTCTGTCCGCCAACAAGGATGCCCAACTCAATCGTGATGTCAAAAGTTGGCAATCGTTCGATGAACCCGTCGTCGAAACCATCGAGCCATGACGCCGATTTTCCGCGGCGATGTCTGGTGGGTGAGCCTTGACCCGACTCAAGGCGCGGAAATTCAAAAGACGCGGCCTTGTTTGGTCCTGACTTCCGACATTCTCAATCGCTTCCGGCAAACGGTGGTTGTCATTCCATTTTCGACGTCCGCGCGTCCGCATCCGCCTATCAGTGTCGCTTTGACGTGCGAAGGAAAATCTGTTGTCGCGATCATTGATCAGATCCGCGCGGTCGGTCGCCACCGTTTGAAATCGAGAATCGAAACCGCTTCACCGGCGACTCTTCGCACTGTTTCAAAAGCGTTGGAAGAAATTCTTGAACTTGGCTAATTCCATCATGCGTTTTGAAGCAAAGGATTGGTTCTTGATATTGGCATATTAGTGGTCACGCCCGCTGCCGTTCACCGTTTGCCGTTGAACCCAATCCCGAAATCGCGTATGATCAGCACTGTGCCAATGACCTTGGACCAAATCGTTGAGGAAACGCGCCACTGGCCGCCCGAGAAAGTCAGCGAACTGGTGGAGCGGTTGAGTGAAGACCTTCAAACCAGCGACCCGGAAATTGAGGCTGCCTGGCAGACCGAAGTCGCTCGGCGCGTGGAAGAAATTCAATCCGGCGAAGTGAAGGGCATCCCCTTGGAGGAATCTCTGGCGCGTATCCGCAAAATCGCTGGGCGGTGAGACATGCCGTCCATCCCGAAGCGGATGCCGAATTCGCCCAGGCCGTCCGTTATTACGCGGACATTGATCCGCAACTGGGCGGGTAGTTTTACGACGAAATTGAAAGGGTGATTACCGTCGTGTGTGACCAGCCCAACCGCTTCTTCGGGTTTAGTCCGCCTGCCCGCCGTGCATTGGCCCGCAAGTTCCCCTATTCGGTCGTTTATCTGTCTGAGCCGGACCGCGTGTGGATCGTCGCCGTGATGCATGCGAAACGGCGGCCCGGCTACTGGCGCGAGCGCCTGTAAATGGCCAACTCCGCGATTTCATTAGCACCGTGGCTTTAGCCCGGTGCAAAACGCATTTATGATGATTCAACCGTTTCAACGGTTTGTCGGAGTGGGGAAAAGCCGTTGAAACGGCTGAAGAGTAGTCCGCGGACCGTCCACACCGGGCTAAAGCCACGGTGTTAATGAGAGGACAACTTCCGGAAATTTTTTTAGAACCCCTTGTCAAACGTCGCCACTTCACATCCTTTACGATGGGCATAGCCCTTCTAGCACATCACTCGATTCAACATTACATTTCGGCTGCTTTAAAAGAGCGGTCTGAGAAATCGTTTGACCATCGCTTCCAGCAGGGTTGCAGCCGTTTGGTGTCCACGCTTCAGCGTGTTGCGGCAGCCGGGCACCCTGAAGGGTGGACACCGAACGCGATTTTTCAGACACGCTCATAAAATTTGCTGGCAGCGCCCATAATGGATCGAATATCCTGTTTACCTGAAAAAATGCCGAGTGTTTTCATAAAAACCTATGGATGCCAGATGAACGAGCGCGACAGCGAAGCCGTGGCGGCGCAGCTCGTTGCCCGGGGCTATTCCCTCGCGCCCTCGGAAGGCGCCGCCGACGTGGTATTGCTCAACACGTGCAGTGTGCGGGATTTTGCCGAACAAAAGGCGTTGAATAAGATGAAAACGCTCGCGGGCCATGCCAACAAGCATCAGCGCGGCCAAATCCTCGGTTTCATGGGTTGCATGGCGCAGAGCCGCGGCCAGGAATTGATTGATCGCCTGCCGGACGTGGACCTGGTGATCGGCACCCAAAAGTTCCATCGCACCGCGGATTACCTGGACGAAATCATTTCCGGGACGCGTGAAAAAATTGTGGACGTCGAGGGTGAAAAAAACAGCGAAGCGACCATCCGCGAGCATCTGGTTAATGGAAAATCCAAAAAATCCGTCACGGCGTTTGTCAGCATCATGCAAGGGTGCAACCAGTATTGCACTTTTTGCATCGTGCCTTACACGCGCGGAGAGGAGCGCAGCCGCGCGATTCCCGACATCGTGGCCGAATGCCGTGAATTGGTGTCCCAGGGCGTGAAGGAGATAACGCTGCTGGGACAGATCGTGACCAGCTACGGCAAGCGCGACATCCCGGCGCGAGACGGCAAGTCGGCGTTCGTTCAATTGCTGGAGGCCATCCATGAAATTGAAAAGCTCGAGCGCATCCGTTTCACCTCGCCGCATCCGAAGGGTTATGGGGACGATCTGGTGGAGGCCTATGCGCGCCTGCCGAAACTTTGCGAGAGCGCGCATCTTCCCGTGCAGAGCGGCAGCGACCGCATCCTGAAATTGATGCACCGCGGCTACACGCGTGAAAGATTCCAGGGGATCATCAAAAAATTACGCGCGGCCAAACCCGGGATCGGGATCACCACGGATATCATTGTGGGCTTTCCCGGGGAAACGGCAGCCGATTTTGAAGAGACGCTTTCACTGGCGCATGAAGTGGAGTTCGACAACGCCTTCATTTTTAAATACTCGCCGCGCCGGGACACTCCCGCCGCGGAAATGCCCGAACAAGTGCCGCAAAAAATCCGCGAAGAGCGGAACCACGTCCTGTTGCAAACCATCAACGGGATCGCCGGGGGGAAATATGAACAATTTGTCGGGCGGCAAACACAAATCCTCGTGGAAGGGCCCAGCAAAAAAAATCCGGCGCGGATGACCGGACGGACGCGTTGCAACAAGATCGTTGTTTTCGAGGGCGATGAACGTCATCGCGGAGAGATCATGGGGGTGAAGGTCACGCGCGCGGGATTGTTTACCTTGTACGGCGACCCGGCGATCGTGAATCTGTAAACAGGGGGCAACTATTTCCCGGCCGGGGCGTTGGTCGGCGAACTGTTTCCTGTGAAGATATCTTCGAAGCCCCGGATGGGATGCAAGGGAAAGAGCAACAGTTTTGGCAAAACATAGAGCGGCTGATATTTCGGATCATCGAGGGTGCCGGTCACCTTATAGACAAACAGTTTTGTGACCGGGGTGAAAACCATGCTGATGACCGGGCCGACGCCCCAGACGTTGCGCAGCAACTGCGCGGTGACGCGGGCATTGATGTTCTGTTTCAAATCCACGGTGCCGTTATATTGCAACCGGGTGGCGGCTGCGTTGATCTGCAAGGTATCGGTGTAGATGACGCCATTCGTCATGGTGAAATCCCCTTCGGCGTCGGTTGCCCGGATGTTCCCCAGGCCCGGGGTGAACTGGTTAAGCGCGGTGGAGAAAAACCCGAAGATCTTGAAGTCCCAGAGCAACCCGTCCCGCAAATTGGCATGGCCGTATCCATTCGCCGTCCGCCAATCTTCGGTGCTGGCGTGGGTCACGAGGATATTTCCGCTAAAGGCGCCCCGGAGGTTATTGGTCGGGCTGGACAGATCGGACATCAGCGTGTGCAAATCCACATTCGTAAAAAATATCCGGCAATTATAATCCGCGCCTTCGTGCGGCACCTTGAAATCGAAGTCCGCGCCCCCATTGCCGCTGCCGCCGTATAGCTGGGCAGTGAGGTTGGTTAAAATCAAATCCTGCCCCAGCCAATGGATGGTGCCGGTCACGGTCGAGGCCCGGAATTTATACGTTTCAAACGGCGCGCCACGGATCACATCGAACCGCAAATCCGAATCTGTCCGCCCCTCGAGATCTCCCAGAGGCGCGCAGCCATTCACGAGGGCCGTGGGCGGCGTGAAAAAATGATAGGGCTCCAGCACCTCGGCTGTTTTTGGCCCGATGACGATTGCCACCGCCTGCGGGTCCGCCGTGCTGTATCCGTTTTTGAACCAAAGCAATTTTCTTTTGAAATCGAGGCCGACCTGATCGGCCGTCATTATCTCCTGGGCGCGCGAAATCCGGCAATTGAAAAACCTTAACCAGAGATTGGTATATGAAAAATCTCCGGTGACGTGGTCCACGTGCTGCTCGTGGACGGCGAAATTGGCGCCGGCCAAATGGCCGGTGGCGTAAAGGCTGCCCAGGTCATAGAGCCGCCCCGAGATCTCCGTCGTAAAGTACAACGGTTCAGCGTTGGTGAAATAGCTAAAGACCCGCGTGGTGACGTCCGGCGGCAGAAATGAACGCAAACTGCGCGGGTCAAAGGCGCCGTGAATCAGGCAGTGAAAATCCTTCGTGGCATCATCCTCGCTTCCGCTGGCTTCCAGCCGCGTCATCCTTTGATTGAAGGCCAGTGAAGGAACCTGCCACACCAGGTTGGAATACGAAAATTGCGCCATCAGGGAATCGACCGTCTCTTCGCGAATGGCGCCGTTGGTGAAGGCCAGTTCGCCCTTTAACCGGACGGTCGGTTGCACCACGGTGCGCCAATCCACATCGAGATTGGTCCAGGCCGGCAGGATCATCGAACCGGCGGCGAGCACCAGAGGCGGTTGCGTCCACGAAAAATTCGCGAACTGCTTCCGGGCTTTTTCCGCAAGGAACGGGTCCAGTACGTGCGGATCAAAATCCGAGGAGTTCGTAAAGGTGAACTCGCGCGTGACGACATCCAGGCGCGCTTGTGTGTTCAGTTGCCCGCTGCCCAATCGGGCGGACAAATTTGTGACGGCCAGAACCGGCGCATTCCAAAAACCCGCGGCCGAGACTGCCTGCGCATCAAGCCTGGGGGATTTCCAATCTGCCAGCCGCATCGTCCACTCGAGCCGGAAAGGCAGCGCATTGGTCCAGAAATCCAGCGCGGCATCAAAATAAGCGGGCGCGTTGGTGGGCGCCGTCAGCCTGGCGTTGAGCTGAAATTGCGCGGCGTCTCCCCAGGCGGTCCGCACCGAGGGCGCCGTGGCAATCAGTCCGACATCAAACGAGTGGATGTCCCGCGCATCGCCCTCGACGTTAAGGGCCAGCAAGGTTGGCCCCGTGAAATGGACTTTCTGGAGGGCGTCGGAAAATTGTTGCAATTGTTCGCGGACGGCTGCCGCATTGGCGGTTTTTTTGCCGTGAAAAATTTCCCATTGAGACAACTCCCGCCCATTGGCCACCTGGCCGGACAAACCGAATTGTATTCCCTGGAAACCGGCTTTGAAATTATTAAGGACCCAGACGTCGTTCGTCGGTAATTCCAGATCGGTCTGGATATTGGTGAGCGAGAGCGCGTTGGTCTCCGACAAGGGCAGGATAAAATTTCCGTTGCGGACGAGCAGGCCATCCAACTGCAATCGACGATGCCACGCCGCGCGGTAATCGATCTCGAGGGCGACCTGCTGCGCCGACGCGGAGGGGCTTTGCGGTCCCTGGCTTTGGCCGACGCGGACGTTCTCCGCCACCAATCCGCGTGAAAAAGTGAGGCGCATCCGCGAAAATTCCAGGTCCACTCCGTGCTCATGAAGAGCGCCCACCAACCGGTCCGTCACAAACTTCGGCAGGCCGACGCGGTCGAACCAGATGAGGACGCATAAAGCCGCAAGCACCGCCACGAGCATCGCTCGGCGAAGCCAACGGACGCAGAAGCGGCATTTACGCCAAATCCCCGGTTGCATGTTGCGATATGTTCGCTGGAAAGACGCTGGAACTCAAGACGCGGAACATCCCTATGGCGCAGTTTTCCAAAACCTGTCCACCCTCCGCAGTACTGCTACGGAGGACGGGCCGTATCGCCGATTTCCAAATCGGCTGGCACGGCCATGCCGATGGCCATTTTCGTATTCAGCGTCAGCGGATTTGGAAATCCGCGATACCCGCGGCGCGCCAAAGCGCGCCAGCGCGGCGGCGGCAGCCGACTTGGAAGTCGGCGCTACTGGGGAAGTCTCAAGGCACCCCCAATCGAGATTATATTGCCGTTCCTGGCCACCGCATAAATATGTCGCAAGGTTAGATTTAAAATTGCTATGAGGCGTCTGCGGCCGAAAACAGCACAGTTTACAGGACAAATGGAGAAAAAAATCCGGACTACGGTTCAGTTTTTCCCTACCCGGACAATTATCAACACGTTATGTGATTGTGAATACGGTGAACAACTTTTCATCAAAAGCTTTTGCCAGTTAAGGAAAAATTTGTAAAAGTCTAAACCCAGTGCTGGTTGTCCAAGAATTTAAAGCAATTTGTGTTCAGATTACTATCAGATGTTTTTTTGTTCTTAAATGAGGAACATCCATGTTTCGTAAACGTCACACACTGAATCGAAAAATTGTAGTAAGATTTTACCTTTAAAAGATGATTCGAAATACCGAGACTGGGAACCAGCGGGCGTTTACCTTAATTGAGCTTTTAGTCGTTATCGGCATCATAGCGGTTCTAGCCGCCATCTTGCTGCCGGCGCTGGCCGCTGCCAAGGACCGTGCTCAAACGCTTCACTGCGTCAATAATATGCGGCAATGGGGGACGGCGTTCATAATGTATTCGTCAGACAACCGCGAGATCGTCCCGGAGGAGGGAAATACTGGAAACTCCATCGGCGCCTTGGGATCCAGCTCGCCGCCGCAAGCCGATAATCTTGATTACGGCTGGTACAACTGTGTGGCTCCCACCATCAATCAACCGAGATTGATCACGCTTTATGGCGGCTTTGGCCATCCACTGGACCCTCCGCTGCCCAACACTCCATCAATTTATTCCTGCCCTTCATGTGCGCCTCCCAACCCTAAGTTGGGTTATGCAACGCCGTTGCCGACTGTCAATCAGTCATTTTTTATGTATGGGGAAAATTCGCGCATCTGTGTCAATTACGGCACCCTTCACAGTGCGAATCCGCCGCCGAATGCGATTCAGACTAGGCTTACTACGGTGGTTCAACCCTCGGAAACGGTGTTCATGGCTGAAAACAATCCAAATTCACTTAACGGCAATACTTCCATCTCGGCCTCTGACTCCAATGTGACTGCCTTTTACGCCTGTGCGCGGCATGCCCATAATACCTTGGGAAATTTGGTGATGGTGGATGGCCACACAATTTCGGCGAGGACCAACGATTTCTGGGAGGACCAGAATACGGCGAATGGGGGCGCGGCTGCCAATGGAGCGCTTGAATGGCAAACCCTACGCAAGATTTATTGGTATCCCTCTCGGACGACACCGAACTGAAACATTTTGTAACTCGAACTTAACATCTGAAAAAAATAAACGTGATACACTGTCCGACTGTGAAAATGAAAGAAGGCAAAAATATGAAAATAATCCCCCCCCTGACCACCCTAAAAAAACTATCCGCACTGATCGCCCCTGCTATTTTCAGCGCGTTCATCATCCCGGCACACGCCGCGCCATTCATCGCAGGCAATCTCGCCGTGATGCAAGCCGGCGACGGTTCAGCGGCATTGTCGAGTGCAGCCACCCCCCAATTTGTTCTGGAATATCTTCCATCGACAGCCGGCCAGAGCGGCCCGGTGCAAACCATAGCGATTCCGACAAATGGCGTGACCCGGTTGACGATCGCGGGTAACGCCACTTCTGAAGGGCATATCGCCCTCTCCACAGACTCGAGCATTCTTACTTTTCAGGGATACGATACCAATGCAGGACCATCTGCTCCCGGCAGTTCTCCCGCCGCTACAACGGCCCGTTGTGTCGGACAATTGGATGACAACGGAAACTATACGCGTCCGGTCAACGGAGGTAGCACTGCGTTTTCGGGGGGGAGCATCCGTAGCACCATCTCTGATGGGGCGAACTATTGGATGAGCGGCTCAGGTAGTCCTGCTGCCGACGAAGGAATTTGGTATTCAGCCGGCGGCGCACCTCCGGTGCAAATAACGGCCAGCGTCAATACACGTGTGACGAGAATTTTCAATGGTAAGCTTTATTATACGGCGGCCGGGTCACTTTCAGGTTATTCGGGTTTACCCACTGCTGCCACTACTGCAACAGCAACGGGAATCACCGGCTCGAGCCTCTACGAGTTTGCCATCAATCCGGCAGGCACTGTTGCCTATGTTTGCGATGATAGCGGCCTGAGTACTGTTGGTGGGATTGCGAAATGGACAAACAGCGGTTCAGCCTGGGCCAAGGCATTCACCTTTGGGTCATCGGCAAACACGGCTTCAAACGGTTTAACGGCGGGATGCCGGGGGATGGTCGTGGATTTCAGCGGCGCCAATCCTGTTATATATGCAACTACGGCGGATGCGTTGACCAAACTAATCAAGATCACAGACACGTCCGCTCTTACGGCAACGTCTGACAATGCCGATCAAGCGATAACTTTGGCGGTTGCTCCCAACGCCAATGTTGCGTTCCGCGGCGTGGCATTGGTTCCGCCAAGCTCTTCAACCGGTACCGCGCCAGTGATCACCGGCATCAACCCAACTAGTGTCACCAACAGCCCGGGCACCAATGTGAGCTTCACCTTGAGCGGTGGCATCGGTTATCCCACTGCAGCAGGCTTTTGGTACAAGATCGTCGGTTCCACCACGAATTTAGTTTCCGGCCAGACGAATGCGATCCTTGCCTTGACCAATATCTCAACTTCCGATTCGGCGCAATATTTTGCGATTCTGACCAACACCCTGGGTTCAGCCACCAGCAGCGTTGTTTCATTGACCGTGATTGCCAAGCCGACCATCACCGGCATTTCGCCAACGAACGCTACAAACAGCGCGGGCACCACATTGACATTCACGTTGACCTCAACAGTCGGCAGCCCGCCGGCCAGTAATTTCTGGTATCAAATCGTCGGTTCAACCACGAATTTGATTTCAGGGGGCACTTCCTCGGGCCTGACATTGTCGAATCTGTTGGGAGCAAACTCGGGCGGCTATTTCGCCATCCTGACCAATGCCTCGGGTTCAGCGACCAGCGCAGTCGCGACATTGACCGTGATTGATCCGATTCTCCAGGCAGAACCGTCCAGTGTGCAGGGTTTGGAGAAAGGAACGGTGGAATTTGCCGTAACCGTTGCGGGCACCTCGCCATTTAGCTACCAATGGTATTATTCGGATACCAACGGCAACATCATCGCCCCGACAAGTGATGGGGCGCAGAGCGACGGTTCGGGCGTCTTCGGCTCTACCAATAGTGTTTTGATACTGACCAATTTGCAGCCGACGGATTTGACCAATTTCGTGGTCATCGCCACCAATATGTATGGGGCAGTGACCAGTTCTGTGGCTTCGTTCCTTTCAAGTTCCATCACGGGGACATTACCCGCAACCCAGGGAATGCTGGCGTTATGGGATTTTGACGGGACGCAATTCACCAATACCGCCATCAATCCAAACAGCATCCTCAATCCCATTCCGTTCATCGGTTATGGCACCGCTTCGGCAGTCGGCACCTGTCTGGTACCGGGAACTTCGCCCTTTTCCGGCGCGGTGGATCCTTTGGATCTGGGATATGTTCCCGGCCAAGGTTATGAATTTACTCCCTTTGGTTTCGAGCAGCCGTCGCCGAACCTTTCATGGGGTACCGAAGACTATCCCGTGAACGGCACCAATAAGGTGAACGGTGTGCAGTTCAATACCAGCACGGTTGGGGCGAGGAACATCCACGTGACTTACGATTCGCGCGTGTCATCCACGGCCAGTGATTACGAGCGCCTGCAATACACCATCAATGGAATTGACTGGGTTGATTATCCGGCCAGCTCTACCTTCAGCGGCCTTTCATCCACAACCGGTCAAGGCGGCTATTACACGTTCAGTTATAGCCTGGTCGGCTTCCCGGGTGTGGACAATAACCCGAATTTCGGCGTCCGGGTTGTTACGGAATACCAAAACTCAGCCACTTACGGCATTGGAACAACGGATTATTGGGTTGCTGTCGCCAATACTTATACTTCAGGAGCTTCTGGAAATAATGCGGCCGGCACGGTGACTTATGACCTGGTGGCCATCACCGGCGATGCCATCACTAATAACAACGTCCCGCCAACTCTTGGGGCTTTCGCCAATATGCCATTTGAGAATGTGTCAGCAGGCACCAATGGAACCTTCATGGGATTCGTCACAAACATGGTGGATACCAATACGTTGGTGATTCCTTTCTCCGCCAGTTCCCTCCAGATGGCTTCGAGTCACCTCACTGCCACAGCGCAGGTGCTTAACACCGTCGCGGCAGGGCTGTTTGAACAAACGATCGACCCGCAAACATTAAGTGTTTCTTATCTGGGTTCTACTAACTTTGCCCTGACGATTAACTTTGGGAATAACTACATTCCAGACCCCGTGGATGCGCAACCCATCCTGGTGACGGTGACCGATACCAACGGATTATCGGCGTCAAGCTGGTTCCTGTTGACGGCTTATGCGATCAACCAGCCTCCGACCAATTCGCTGACCCTGATCGGGGCGACGAATATGCTGGCCAACACCTCCCTGGCTATTCCTTTTACTGTTGGCAGCAGTACCAACAATCCTGATTCCGGCTTCACCTTTACCGTGACGTCGGATAATAACACCGTCATTCCAAGTGGAAATATTGTCATCAGTGGGAATACTAATACTGGCAATTTGGTGCTAACGATCACTCCCGCCGCCAATCAAGTGGGCAACGCGGTGATCAGCGTCGGCGTCGATGACAATAATGGATCGGAGCCCCGCACCACGACGGCGAATATAGCATGTGTTGTCCGGCCGAACCCGAATGTGGTCGCGGTTGACTACTTCAACTACGACAACGTCGGAGCACTGGATAGTATCGGCGCTCCTTATTGGACGCATTTGAGCGGCAATGCCGGAGGATTGCATGCAGGCGGTGGCGTGGCCACCATTTCGGATGGCACGACTGAAAATCTGGAAGCCCAATTGTTAAGCAGTCCGTATATGACCAATAACGTTGCGAACCCAGTTCTGTATTATAGTTGCTCGATTGATATGACCACCCTGCCTTATACCAATGGCTCATACGTTATTGCCTTCAACGACGGGTCGGGCGTTACCGCGAATGTGGAAGGATTGCTCGTGGCAACCACCAATGGCGCGGCGCCCGGTGATTACCGGCTTGGTGTCGATAACATTGTCGGGGCAACCGGCGCGAATGCACAGATCTTCCAGCAAGACCTGGTTCCTGACACCACGAATGTCGTGGTCGTCGCATTGAATCTGGCTAATGGGTTCTCCACCCTGTGGGTCAATCCAACCAATCAGGCCTCGCAGAGTATCACTGATACCACGCCCGCGGCGTCCCAGACAAATCTATACAATATCTCTGATATTGAGCTCCGTGAATCGGGCACCTCGGAAGGCATTATGAACGTTGGCCGGCTCACGGTCGGCACGGCGTTTAACAGCGTGTTCTATCCGCCGCAGGCTAATCCCGACACCTTCGGTGTCACGGAAAACAGCAGTGGCAACGTTTTGAGTCCGCTCCCGAACGACGCCGGCTCACGCCTGACCATCCTCAGCGTTAGTCCTGATGCCAATGGCACGGCCACAGTCAGCAACGGCACGAACATAATCTACAATGCCACAAACGTGGATTTCACCGGAACCGCATCGGTCGGCTATACGATCATGGATGACCTCGGTGAGACGAACGGTACTACGATCACACTGACCATCACCAACAACCCGCCATTGGCCAACCCCATCACCAATAGTGTTGCGGAAAACAGCGCCAACAATGCGTTCAATGTGCTGACCAATGACGTTCTCGAAACGCCGGGCGGCACCCTGGGCCTTGTCAGCGTGAGTGAAACCGATGGTAACGGAACGGCCACGAAGAGTGGAAACAATGTGCTCTTCACGCCCGCGTCCAGCTTCACCGGCACGGCCAGCATTGGTTACACAATCACTGATAACGTGGGAGGGACCAGTAGTTCCACTATCACGGTGAACGTGATTAATTCGACACCTCCATCGGTCGGCGCGGCCCTCATTTCTGGCGGAAACCTGGTGCTTAGCTGGAGTGATCCGTCGTACACCCTGCAAACCACGACCAACCTGCTTGGCACCTGGACCACGATTGTGGGCGCCAGCAGCCCTTACACCAATATGATTAACGGCAACACCAATGCCGCCTTCTTCCGGCTCGTGCATTGATCGGGCTTAAATAAAATTCGCAAGGGCGGCCGGCAACGGCCGCCCATTTTATTGAGTCCATGATGCGCCCCATTTACCCCGCACAAAAATCATTAAAGTTGGATTTAAAATTGCTATGAGGCGTCTGTGGCCGAAAACAGCACAGTTTACAGGACAAATGGAAGAAAAATTTCAGAACGACGGTTCGGTTTTTTCCAGCCAGCGCAATTTTCGACACTGATTTTTTAAATTGTGAATAGCGTGAATAACTTTTTTCAAAGACCGCTTGCCATGCGCCATGATATTTGCGAAAAACGGACATTCGGTTGCCGCAATATCTGAAGCCATGAACGCAAAATTCATTCTCCCAGTTACCACTTTTGTTGTCTATTTCATGGCAATAAATGTATTCCCCTTTCTCAATTGTTTCCGAAACGTCACGCGCGGCAATTTTGAAGATGCTAGAATGTTCCCGTTTATGACAAAAACATCGGCTGCTTAACCTCTACTCGACGCTAACTTTATGAAAAAAATATGTCTCACACTGCTGGTTCTCTTATCAATGATGGCCGCCCAGGCGACTGTGTTGCTGAAGGACAGTTCGAATTATCCATACAACGACGGAACGATCGAGGGCCAGGGCCAGTGGTATTGTTATCTTCCGGCGACGCCCAAGGGAGATGCCGATGTGACGAACAATATTTTGTACATGAGTACCGCCAATTCGGATTCGGTCGCCACGCCATCCAACGGTTGGGTGAACCCCACCGAGTACAACTACGCCAGTTTTGAACTCAATGTGAGCCAGTTGCCCGGAACAACCAACGGCAGCTATTTTGCCGAGTTCCAGAACAACGACGACACTAATGATGTCTGCCATCTTTTCATTGATACCAGAGATACCACCGTCCCGGGGACCTATCGGTTGGGCATCGCCAATTTTTCCACCTCATTTAGCGCGGCGCAGCCACCGGTCAATTTTCCCATGGATTTGGCCACGGGGGTTACGTACACGGTGGTCATGTACTACGATACGAACCAGGCCTCGGCCTACGTGGGCTGCAACCTCTGGATCAACCCGTCCGAAATGGATTACGAAAATTTTTTGAACGGCTTCATTATCAGCCCTCACATTGGCGAAGGATATGTTTATAATAATGACGGTTCCAGTATTCCGGCACAACTTAACATCCATATCACCCAGATTGGATTCAGTCCCTATGTCAACGCAGGCATCAGCAATGTCATCGCCGCCAACACTTTCGACGAGGTCAATACCTATACTCCTCCGGCGTTCGGCATCCAGCCTCAGTCCCAGACGAATAATTATTCCGGCAACAGCACCACCTTTTATGCGGTGGCTTCCGGTGTGGATGTGACCTACCAATGGTATTCCACCAACTACGGCGCTTTGAATGACGGCGGCTCACCGACCCAGTTTGGTGGCGCCACTTTTGTCGGCTCCACGAGCAACACGCTCGTGGTGAACAACGAGGTCGGCTCGGACGGATATTATGCGGTGGCCACCGACGCCGACAGCGACAGCACCAGCAGCTTGACGGCCACCAATTTGGTCAACACTACACCCACAGCGCCGTTTTTCTCCCAGACCCCCATAACCGTGACTTCCAACCTCTTTACGAGCGCGAGTTTCACCGATGGCGCCCTGGGCACCGGCCCGTTGTCTTATCAATGGTATTTTGCGCCGACCAATGTCCCCGCAGTTTACAGCCGGTTGAGCGGTCAGAACGGCCCGACCATCAACGTAAGTCTGGACGATTATACCTATGCCGGAACTTATTACGTGGTTGCCTCCAATTCTGTAAGCGGGGGAAGTATTGCTTACGGCCCGACTAACACACTCGTCATTCTTCAACCGGTGGTTGCCACCATCCAGCAATTGCACAATCTCATGGTTTCGATGACTTCCATTATCATTGCCAGCAATAACAAGACAATTTACATCAACCATAATAACGTCACGGTCGGCGGTTATGTGACATCCTGGAACGGTGGAGTTGGAAATGCCACCAGTTCCGATTATACCGAATACTTCATGCAGGATGCGGCAGGCTACGGCATCGAAGTTTTTGTGAATAATGTTGGCAATACCAATAATCCACCGGTCGGCACCTTTGTGAGCGTCAGCGGACCCGTTGAGGTGTTTGATAGTGGATTGGAGATTGCGCCTACCGCGCTTTCTGCAATTACGACGAACAGCAGCGCGCCGGTTGTGCCGCTTCCACCCATATTGGGTAATGCCTACTATCTTACCCTGGCCACCAATGGTTTTGGGTCTTTTGCGCTCGACTCCGAAATGTCGTTGTTTACGTTCACCAATGTTTATATTTACGGGACCAAGACTGGCGGCGCCCTGGGTACGGGTACTGGCTCGCCGAATCATACTGGCGTCAATGACACATTTTTTACCAATGGTTACACGCAGGTTTATTTTACCATTGGCCAATACGGCACCCCCGCCAGTAATACCAACGCGATTGAAATCTTTCAGCCAACTTACACCTATGGCACCGCTACTAATACTCCTGGATATACCAATGCCTTTTTTGGCCTGGCAATTCCGACCAATTGTTATCAATTGACGGGCGTTTATGTGAACTTTGAAGGCACGCCTGAAATTGAACCGACCCGCCCGCAGGACTGGGTCAACATTACCAATGTGCCCCCGGTCCCCACGATTAACATCAGCGAAAACGGCGGTGTTCCGACCATCACAGCCTCGAACTTGCAGGCTGGTTCAACCTACAGTGTGCCGGCCGCAACCAGCCTGACCGGTACTTGGACCAATGCGGCGTATGGTTTGGGATATTGGCCCACCAATGTTTCCTTTACCGACTCGAAGATAACGCAGTCGAAGTTTTACCAGGTTACCAGTCCATAATCACATATCTGAAGATACATGTTTAGCAAACTGCCCACGGTAAATGCACCCCGCCGCAAGGGGGGTGCATTTACCCTTATCGAACTCCTGGTCGTCATCGCTATCATCGCCATCCTCGCCGCCCTGTTGTTGCCCGCTTTGAACCAGGCAAAAGAACGGGCCAGGCAGGCCAGATGCCTTTCCAATTTGAGGCAATGGGGGTTAGCCGTGCAGATTTACTCACCGGACAATGGCGATAGCATTCCGCGCGATGGCTATTCTTCGGGTTTGGGCACAGATGGAAAACCTAACCAATCGGGCGCCAGTTGGTGCAATGATGGATCCTCTATCCCCACGACCTCCGGTGAACCGCAAGATCCTTACGCCTGGTTTACCGTTCTGCCACCACTGGTCGGAGAAAGAACATTGGGCTATTACGTCAACCTCGCAGCCGGCGGACGTGGAATCAACAACAATACCCAGGCGGAAAAATTTATGCCGTTCCCTGGCGGTCATGGGCCGATTTGGGAATGCCCCAGCGCAACAATGTCTGACGGCACCATTGCCAATGGCGGATTGGCGCCGGCTGATAATTATACCGGGGTGCCGGGTGGCGCGGGTTTTTTCAGCTATGCCATGAATATTGATTTGAAAAGAGGGGCTGATGGTTTTACTCCGGTTAACTATCCGAAGATGCCCCGGATGACAGCTTTTAAACAACCGACCTCCACGGTATTCATGTTTGACCAGGTATTTGACCCGGCCACTGAAGTTGTGAATGGCTCGCCGAAATATAACTCTGTGAATCCAGCCGACCGGCAAAATAGTTTTGCCTCACGGCATCTGGGCGGTGGAATCATCAATTTTCTCGACGGCCATGCCGCCTATTTCAAGACCTCTTACATCCAAAAAAACCCCTCTGGCGGCGGCGAACATGAACCGTTGTTGAGCGACGTCATTTGGGATGCCCCCTATCGCGGCGCGGAATAAATCATCATTTGGTTGCAGAAGACGAGGTGACGAGTCTCAAATTTCAATGTGTTTTCAAATATTAATCAGAAACTCCTTACGTCGTCTCCTACTTTTTAACGTTAGACCGCCGCAGCGATCGCATCGCCCATCTCGCGGGTCCCGATTTTTCGCGAACCGGTTTCGGCAGGATTGAAGATGTCGCCGGTGCGATGGCCCGTTTCAATGGCCCGCTGCACGGCGGTCTCAATCGCCGCCGCCGCGTCGTTCAGGCCGAAACTGTGGCGCAACATCAAGGCCGATGAAAGGATTTGCGCGATGGGATTGGCGAGGTTTTTTCCGGCAATATCCGGCGCAGTCCCGCCCGCCGGTTCATAGAAACCAAAAACTTTGTCGCCGCTTCCCGCACCCAGGCTGGCGCTGGGCAGCATTCCCAGGGAGCCGCCGAGGGCGGCCGCTTCATCGCTCAAAATATCTCCGAACATGTTTTCGCAGAGCATCACGTCGAACTGGGTGGGCCGCAAAACCAGTTGCATGGCCGCGTTATCGACGAATTGATGTTCCAGCGTGATGTCCGGATAATTTTTGGCGACGCGAGTCACGACGTCGCGCCAGAGGACGCCGTTCTCCAGGACGTTGGCCTTGTCGATGCTCGTCACCTTTTTGCGGCGGAGATTGGCGGCTTTGAAGGCCACATGCGCGATGCGTTCGATCTCGGGCGTGGTATAGACCATGGTATCGATTGCGCGGGCAGTCCCGCCGCCGAGGTCTTCGGTTTTCTTGGGCTGGCCGAAATACATGCCGCCGGTCAATTCGCGCACGACCAGGATATCGATGCCGTCACCCTGGCGTTCTTTTGCGAGCGGGCAGGCGTAGGCGAGGGCCTTCGGCAGTTTCACCGGACGAAGATTGGCGAACAGGCCGAATTCCTTTCGTATCCGCAACAGCGCGGCGCGTTCGGGGCGTTCTTCCCTGGGGAGGGTCGGGTCGCGATCGGGCAAACCCACCGAGCCGAAGAGGATGGCGCCGGAATTTTTACAGAGCGCGAGGGTAGGGTCGGGCAACGCTTTGCCGGCCGCGTCGATTCCCGCCCAGCCGACGGGCGCTTCGGTGACTTCGAGTTTGAAGCCGGATTTCTTTTCCACCGCGCGCAAAACTTTGATGGCTTCGCGCATGACTTCCGGGCCGATGCCGTCGCCCGCCAATGCTGCCACTTTGAATGATTTCATTTGGAGCCGGGATTTTAGATTGTTGTCGCGGCGTGACAATGGAATTTTGCATTCGACATTCGCCATTCGTCATTTGAAATTCTACGGATGGTTTTGCCCTATAAAGCCGCCACGCTGCTCTATTGCTTCAATGAGCGCGATGAGGTCCTTTTGCTCGAACGCACCCAGGAGCCGAACCTGGGACGATGGAGCCCTTGCGGAGGCAAATTAAAGACCGACATTGGCGAGTCGCCCTACGTTTGCGGCTGCCGCGAAGCAAAGGAGGAGATGGGCCTGGATCTTGCGGTTTCAGATTTGCAACTGGCCGGCCTCATCAGCGAGCACGGTTACCAGGGCCAGACCCACTGGCTGATGTTCCTGTTCGAGGTTAAACGAAAAATGACGGCAATTCCGGCTCCCTGCCGGGAGGGACGGTTCGGGTTTTTCCGGCGCGACCAGATCGATTCATTATATATTGCGCAGACGGATCGTGAGCAAATCTGGCCCTGGTTCTGGAAATTTCGCGGCGGTTTTTTTGCGGCCCATTGCCATTGCCATCCGGACGGCAGAAACGATTGGACTTTGGAGGAATCTTTTTATGGACGAACCGATCATTGATCTGCATAGCGACGATCATTTCATGAGTGAAGCCCTGCGCCAGGCCGCCCGGGCCTATGAGCTTGGCGAAGTGCCGGTCGGCGCGGTGATTGTCCGGGAGGGAAGAGTCATCGCGCGCGCGTATAACCAGGTGGAGATGCTTAAAGACGCCACCGCACATGCTGAAATGCTGGCCCTCACCCAGGCCGAAGCCGCCGTCGGCGACTGGCGCCTGACCGACTGCACCCTCTATGTCACCAAGGAACCTTGCCCCATGTGCGCCGGGGCCATCGTCCATACCCGCCTGGCCCGCGTTGTTTTCGGCGCGTTCGATCCCAAAGCCGGCGCCGCCGGCAGCGCCGTAGATTTACTGCAATTTCCCTCGTTAAATCATCGTTGTGAGATCACGCGCGGCGTTCGGGATGCGGAATGTTCCACCCTGTTGCGCGACTTTTTCCAGGAGCAACGCCAAAAATAAAACGAGGCATCCTTGCGGATGCCTCGCGGTGTAAGGATTAAATCAAATCACGGAAAATTGTAATAGGCGCCGACGGTGTCACCTCCAGGAAGACCGTTGGTCGCCTGGATGAGGGCCTGCCTCAGGCCGTTCACCGTCACCTGGGCGCAACTGCCGTCGGTCAGACCGACATTGCCCTGGCCGAGATGCAGATCTTGCGCCGACCACGCCCAAGTAGATTCTGTAACCGAACCACTGTCTCTTTGAAAAGTATCCGAGAACATTACAGAGGCCGGGGTTGGCGAATTTGCAGTAGGTCCTGTGCCGATGTTACGGTCGCCGAAGATGACCATTCCCGGATAGGCCTCATTGGCATCGCCGCCTACAAAATAGCTGATGTAAGCATCGCCGAAAACGCCCTGGTTGAAGTTAGTGGCATAGGTTCCCGTGTGGGTGCTGGGCGGGGTTCCACCCGTAGTGATGCCAACCGCGGCGGCGTTAGGATTGTTATCGGACGTGCAATACAGAATTTTCGGTGTGGCCAACTGATTTGACGCCACCTGGAACATGGAATAAGGAGAATACGTGCCTGCAAGGGCGCCGGCTGTGGGATCCGTGTAATAGCTGTACACATATTCCCTGCCGCCGCCGGTTTGCGTCGAAACCGCCATGGGCATCTGGTCGCCATTGTCGCCTTCCCAGATTTTGAACCCGAGATAGACTTCTTTAAGATTGTTAACGCAATTAATACGTTGAGCTTTGCGTTTGGCTGCGGCAAGCGCCGGCAGCAACATTGCCGCCAAAATGGCGATAATCGCGATCACGACGAGCAATTCGATCAGCGTGAAAGCTCTTTTCTGGGTCAGGATTTTTTTCATATTACTAGTTTTCTTGTTTTTTGTTCAGGTGACGGTCTGCGGACTCTACAGGAATCGCACATGCTGTCAACGGATTTGTAAATTCTTTAGCATTGTCAGTGCCAACGGGTTATTTCGTGGAATTCAGCGTATTCCGCGGTCATTTTAGCCTTAATTTTAAAAAATTGATGATCAGTGGGTGAAATTTTCACGCAAAAGGCGTGAGAATCACGCCTCTCCGCCCGTTAAGGATTCCGACACTTGTTTTTGATTTGCTTAAAACTTGAAAAGTGGGATTCAAAACTTGAGACTGGGCGGATGTCCGAAGCCCGAGAAAATGCGTTCATGGAAAAAATCGTGTCGTTGTGCAAGCGGCGCGGTTTTATTTTCCAGTCATCGGAAATTTACGGTGGCATCAATGGTTTTTGGGATTATGGCCCGCTCGGCGTGGAGTTGCGCAAAAACATTCGCGAGTGTTGGTGGAAAGACATGGTGCGCAGCCGCGACGATGTCGTTGGGCTCGAATCCGTCGATCATCATGCACCCGAAGGTTTGGGAGGCGTCCGGGCACGTGGGCGGTTTCAACGATCCCATGGTGGATTGCAAGGTATCCAAACAACGATTTCGCGCCGACCAGACTTTTTTTTGCGGCGGTCGTAGTGGATGGAAAAGTCGCCGGTTATGTCAGCGCGCTGGAAAGCGAAAGGACGGCCGAAGAACTGCAGGAAAAGGCCGAGTCATTCAAGCGCAAAAAGGCGATCCAGGGGAAACTAGAGCCGGTTCAGCCGCGCGATTTCACCGAGGCCACGGCGGAAGAAATTCCGCTCTGATTCCTTCGCCCGCCACGGGAGAACCGGGCAGCCTGACGCCGCCGCGCGCCTTCAACATGATGCTCGCAAACCCATGTCGGCGCGCTCCGGGATGAATCGGCCATCGCCTATCTGCGGCCGGAAACGGCGCAGGGCATGTTCGCCGACTTTAAAGCGGTGGTGGACACGGGCCGCGTGAAAATTCCGTTCGGGATCGCCCAAATTGGAAAATCATTCCGCAACGAAATCACGCCGCGCAATTTCATTTTCCGCAGCCGCGAGTTCGAGCAGATGGAGATGGAATATTTCATCAGCGACGAAGAGGATTGGGCGAAATGGCACCGTTATTGGATTGATTGGTGCCGCGACTGGCTGATTTCCGTCGGCATCCCGGCGGCGCAACTTTCGGAATACAATCATCCCAAGGAAAAGCTGTCGCACTATTCCAGGGGCACGACCGACATCATGTTCCGGTATCCCGTTCGGCGTGCAGGAGCTTTGGGGCATCGCCGCGCGCGGCAATTACGACCTGTCGCAGCACGCCAAATTCAGCGGTGCGCCCATGGAATATTTCGATGACGCGACGAAGCGGCAATATGTGCCGCATGTCATCGAGCCGGCGGTGGGCGTTGACCGCATCATGCTGGCGATTTTGTGCAGCGCCTATACCGAAGACGAAGCGCCTGACGAAAAGGGCAAAATGGAATCGCGGGTGGTTTTGCGTTTCGCGCCCCGCATCGCGCCGGTCAAGTGCGCCATTTTTCCGTTGTTGAAAAACAAACCCGAACTGGTCGCGAAGGCGAAGCAGGTCCGCGATCTGTTGCGGCCGCACATGAATGTTTTTTATGACGAAGCCGGCGCGATTGGCCGCCGCTATCGCCGCCAGGATGAGATCGGCACACCCTTTGGCGTCACCATTGACTTTGACACCCTGGGGGAGAAAGGGGAGCAGTTGAAGGATACCGTGACCCTGCGCGACCGCGACTCGATGAAACAAGAACGGCTCGCCATCAGTGAACTTTTGGAATGGCTGCTGGTCAAAATCCGTTGATGGCTGAAAAATCAAAGAGTCCTGTTTCGAAGAAACGCGCGCCGACATTATATTTTATTGTTGCGATAAAATTGGTAAAGGGCGTGACGTTGTTGCTGGCTGCCGCGGGCATCTTTTCCCTGGCGGGGCAGGATTTGAGCGGGCTCTTCGATCAGTTTATCCGCTGGATCCACCTGGATCCGGAAAACCGTTTCTTCAATAACTTCAGCGACTGGCTGGATACCATCAATCCGACCAGCATGCGGATCATGGCGACCGGCACGCTGTTGTACGGGCTGTTTTTGCTGGTGGGCGGCACGGGGCTGGCCTTCCGGGCAAAATGGGCCATCTGGCTGGCGATCGGCGAGTCGGCGTTCTTCATCCCAATAGAAGTTTACGAGTTAATCCGCCGATTGGGCCGTCATGTCGTGGAAACCGAGGAACCGTCACACATGGCCTACCCCAAATTCGGGCTGCTCCTCGTTCTCATCTTGAACATCCTGATTGTTTGGTATTTGACAAAGAACCGCCATCGGCTATTCCGGCATCACCATTGATGTCACACAGATTTTACTTGCCTTTCCAAAGGAAAAAGCTTATTTAATGGGCACAATTTGAATTGCCCGATGGCAATTGTCTTGATGCTAAAAATTATAGTCATGCCACAACCAACGAGGGTGTCTTGAGTCGCCCTTTTTCTCCACGTCATTCACCATCCGCTTCGTTTGTCCGGGTCAACGGCAAAATCCGCGCCCGCGAAGTCCGGATCATCAAGGATGACAAGCAACTGGGAATTTTTCCCCTGAACGAAGCCTTGAACCTGGCGCGCCAGCACGGGGTGGATCTCGTGGAAATTTCGCCCAACGCCACGCCGCCCGTCTGCCGCCTGGTGGATTTTGGGAAATTCCGCTACGAACAGGCCAAACGCGAAAAGGAATCCCGAAAACACCAGCACGCCACCACGGTCAAGGAAGTGCAATTAAGCCCGCGGATCGACCCGCATGATCTCGGCATCAAGATCACGCATGCCATTGGATTCCTCTGCGAGGATATGAAGGTCAAGATCGCGCTCAAGTTCCGCGGCCGCGAAATGGCCCATACGGAGATCGGTTTTGAGGTCATCAAAGATTTCCTGGAAAAGCTATCTCCCTACGGCCACCCCGATTTCGAGCCTAAGCTCATTGGCAAAGGCATCAACGCCATGGTCAGCCCCCTGCCCCGAAACAAGCGCGCCAAAAGTCCCATCAAACCGGACGAGAATCATGCGCCGGAGAAAAATTCCCAGGAGCATCCCCCGGTGCCGGCCAAACATAAAGTTCCGGTGGCGGATGAACACCAGCCGGCCACGTTTGCGAATAATCCGTTCGCGAAGCTGGATGTAAAATAGGGATGCCTTGACAAAACAGTGTGAAACGATAATGTTTCACAAATGAGTGAAAATACTGCCACCATCCGTGAATTGAGGACTGATTTTCGCGCGGTGAAGCGGAGAATCGAGCAACACGGCCAGGTGGTGATTACTGATCACGGTCAGCCTGCCTATGTTATACGGCCTCTGCTGGAGGAGCCGAAGAAAAAGGCGACCCTTCCTGATTATTACGCACGACTGCTCCAACGGCAGCCCATCCCTCTTTCCCCTGATGCAACCCGTCAATTCTGGGAGGAAGAGCGCGAATGACGGCGGCCGAAGTTTACGTAGATCCGAGTGCGCTTTCACGCCTTTATATGCACCAGGCCGGGTCGCGCGAAATGGCTGCATGGAGGGCCAGGCTGCGCGGTAGCCTGACGGTGACACATCACGGACGCACAGAGATCATCAATGCGATCTGTCGAGCATCGTTTTTGGGACAGCTTGACGAAAAGGGGTTGGCTGAGACTTTGGCAGACTTCAGCGCAGACTTTGATGCGGGGCATCTCCATCAGGCCGATATTTTGTGGCGGGCCGCCCTGAACCGGGCTGCTGAATTAAGCAGGGATCATACGCCAAAACTGGGCACGCGATCATTGGATGTATTGCACGTGGCTTGTGCCTTGGAACTAAAATCCCGTTATTTTTTAACCTTTGATATTCGGCAACGCCAATTGGCGGTAGCAGCCGGTCTAAAAACACCGAACTGGAGTTAGGAAAATCGGAACTTATTAAAACGGTCTAATTGGCCGTTAAGTCATAAAATGTTGACTTTTATAAACGCTATCTTATAAAAAGTGGACTTTATAAGGTCCAACCCTCAATAAAGTGATGAAAAGTGGATTTCGGAACCGAGTAACTGGAATTCGATACATGCGTTGCGCCAGCCAAGATCCAAGGATTCTGGTCTCATTGGCACCGGTCGGCTAAAAGACGACTTTAACCACTTTGGATGAGTTTATTCCCTTTGGATGAGTTTATCCCCAGCCCCCAGAACTCCCTCACCAATTCCGGAAACCGGCAATCACTGCATATTGCGTCTGAATGCTCGCAGAAATCGCGGACGATTTGCAGAAGGCCCTGTTGGGCCGTGGCGGTTTTCAGGATTCCGGCATGGGAAGTTCCCAGGAGGCGCTGTCGCGCCAGCTTTAAAATCGAATTATCCTCCGCCGCCGGCCATAAAGAATACCGGCGCTCCACTTCGCGCTGGATTTTATCATTGGCACCCTCTTTGGCGCGAATCCACAACCAGGGCAGGATGACATTGACGGCCAGGTCGGTTACCCGGGCTTCGCCCAGGAGGGGTTGCGATTTCTTCAATCGCGCCGATTTAAAGGTCCAATGCCACGACCAGAATTCATCGCGTTCAACCTGGAGAATTTCATGAAGAGACGGCAGGAGTTTTCTGTCGGGAATTTCGGCAATGATCCATTTCTGGATTTCCGAAATTAATTTTTTTCCAGCCAGCCAGTGCGCCGCCAGCGCCAGCCGCCTTTGGGGATGGTTGGGAGGCCGCAATCCGTGGAATTTCCAAAGGGCGCGCGGCAAAATAAAATCGGCGTACTCATCGCGTTCTCGCCACCAGGTGTCCCACGCGCGGCGCAAATAATTGTCGGGATTCCCCTGCGACCGGGTTAGCTGGTCTGGCAACAAACTGCCGATTCCGAGCAGCCGCACTTGAAATTGGAACGCCGAAACCGCGCCGGGGCAAAATTGCGGCCTGGCCTCTGCCAGGGTTTGCATCGGCCAGACGTTGTGTTTATAGCCCAGGGCGCGAAAGAGATTCTCCCAAAGGGTTTGCTCCCAACCGGCGCTTTTCGCGCGGGCGCGAAATTGCGCCGCCTTGTTTTCAAACCGGACGCGCGCCGCCTGGTTCAGCAATTCGGCCTGCCTGGTTTCTCCGAGTTCGCTCAACGGCGCGCAACATTTGCCTCGTAAATTCCCGGGCAGCGCGCGCAGCGATTCCTTTTCAAGGGACAAACTCAATTCTGCCAGCGATGCGTCCAAAGACTTGCTCAAGGGCAGGATGGCGGGATGTGGCGCGCTGCGTTTTTGGCCTTCCTCTTCCCAGACGACGTGGAGCAGGACATTTTTGAAATTCGGATTCTTATCATGGCCGTGTCCGCGCCATCCGTTGATATGCAGATCGATTTCCACGTCGCCGGACCGCGGCGGGTCGGTTCCGAACTGGAGGACGGCCCCGCGGAAATCCGGCCCTCCCTCGACACTGACAAATCCGGGATGCAAAATGCGAACGGATTGCCCGTCTGAAGTTTTTAATTCGCCGCGTTGCAGCCGCTGGTTTTGCCAGATGGCCTGGAGCAATCGTTCGGCCGGAAAGTTTTCATCGCGTAAAAAGTTTTCCCGGCAGGGCTGCACCCGATGGCGGGCATAAAAATTTTCTGAGGCCATGCGGATTTGCTTTTGGGGTTTTGCCGGGGCAAAGTCAAGCCCGCAAAATTTGAACGCAACGAATGGCAAAACTGCCTGTTCAATAAAAGAGCGATTGCTCATGATGGATTTTTTCAGTTAAACTTCCATAGTCTGATGATTGAAGTCTCACATTTGACCAAACGCTACGCGGGACGAACGGCGATCAGTGATATCTCCTTTTCGGTCGCGCGCGGCGAGATTGTCGGGTTGCTCGGCCCCAACGGCGCGGGGAAGAGCACGACCATGCGTATTTTGTCCTGTTTTATGCCGGCGACCAGCGGATCGGCGCGGGTGGCGGGCTACGACGTTTTTCACCAGTCTGAAGAAGTGCGGCGGCGAATCGGTTACATGCCGGAAAACAACCCCCTCTATACGGAAATGCGCGTCCGCGAATACCTGAAATTTCGCGCCCGGCTCAAGGGATTGGGCTGGCGCAAGGCGCGCGAGCGCGTCACCACGGTCATGGAACAATGCGGCCTGGCGGATGTTGGCCGCCGGGTCATCGGGCAGCTTTCAAAAGGTTATCGCCAACGCGTCGGACTGGCAGATGCGCTCGTGAATGAGCCGGAATTGATCATTTTGGACGAGCCGACCATTGGGCTCGACCCGCATCAAATCCGTTCGGTCCGGCAATTGATCAAAAATCTCGCCGGCAAACACACGGTTTTAATCTCGACTCATATTTTGCCGGAAGCCGAAATGATGTGCAGCCGCATGTTGATCATGTACGACGGCAAAATTCTTGCCGCCGACACTCCTGAAAACTTGCAGCGGTTGATGGCGGGCAACAGCAAGGTCATCGCCGAAATCGCGGCGCCGGCGGAAGCCTTGCGGGAATGTTGGGCCCAAATGCCGGAAGTGGAGCAGTTCGACGTTTCGGCGGGCGAAGGAGAATTTCAACGGTGCGCGCTCACGCCGCGCGATGGATTGGACCTGCGCCCGATCATCTTCGCCATGGCCAGGGAACGCGGCTGGGTGGTCAGGGAATTGACCCGCAGCCGGCATTCGCTGGAGGACATCTACGTGCAGATCACGCGCCCTAACGAGGAGGAAGAAATCGAATGAAGATTTTTTGGACGCTCCTGCGGCGGGAATTATCGGCGTTTTTCTTTTCTTTGACCGGTTATGTGGTGATCGCCGCGGTGACCTTTTTGACCGGGCTGATCTTCAAGGTGTTGGTCGAACGGCTGGGCAGTTCGCCATTCCCGATGCCGGTCACGCAGTTGTTTTTCAACACCCTGTGGTTTTGGATCATTTTACCTCTGGTGACGCCGGTCATTACCATGCGGTTGTTCGCCCTGGAAAAATTTTCCGGGACGTTTGAAACGTTGATGACCACGCCCGTCAGCGATCTCCAGGTGGTCGCCGCGAAGTTTTCCGCCGCCCTCCTGTTTTACATGGTCATGTGGCTGCCACTTTTGGCCGGCTTATTCATCGTCCGCCACTATACCAACCAGACGTCGGCCCTGGATGCAGGGGCGATTGGCGGATTGTATTTGGGACTGTTTCTCACCGGCGGTCTTTTCCTGTCGATCGGTTGTTTTGCCTCGGCCTTGACGCGCAGTCAGATGGTGGCGGCCACGTTGAGTCTCGCGCTGGGCCTGACCATTATTTTGATGAGCTATTTGTCCGATCAGGTTTCATTTTCGGGCTGGCAGGCGCAGGCGCTCTCCTTTTTTAATTTGCCCGGACAGATCAACGATTTCGTCCGCGGCGTGGTGGACACCCGCCCGCTGGTTTTTTACGTGAGCCTTACCTTTTTGTTTTTGTTTTTGACGTTGCGCGTCGTCGAAAGCCGCCGCTGGAAATAAAATGCCGACCGAACCCAAATCCTCAACCAGTTTTTCAACGGCGCGCCGGTGGCGGATCGGTTTCGACGTGTTGCTGCGCACCGCTTTGGTGCTGGCCATTGTCGTCATGGCCAATTTTATCAGCGTGAAGTTTTTCAGCAGGTTTTATCTGAGTTCAACGACACGCACGAAATTATCGGCCCATACGTTGAGCGTGTTGCAATCCATCACCAACCATGTGGCGGTGACGCTTTATTATGACGAGAGCGATGAGATGTATTCGACCATCTCATCGCTGTTGAATGAATATCAATTGGCCAATCCGAATATTTCGGTGCATACGGTGGATTACGTGCGGGACGCGGCTGACGCGCAAAAAATCAAGGAACAATACAAACTGGACGGCGCCGATGACAAGGATTTGGTGATTTTTGACGACAATGGCCGTTTCAAGATCGCTCCTGGAGATGCGCTGGTGCAATACACGTTGCAACAGATACAAGATGAGACCGATAAGACGAATTTGAACTTTCGCCGCAAACCGGTTGCCTTCAACGGTGAGATGATGTTCACGTCCCTGCTGCTGGCGGTCATCAATCCGAAGCCATTCAAGGCTTATTTCCTGCAAGGCGATGGCGAGCCGTCGTTGACCGACACCGGCGACAATGGATACTACAAATTTGCCACTGCCATTGCGCAAAATGACATTGAGATTGAGCCATTGACCCTGGGAGGCGGCGGCGCCATACCGGATGACTGCGATGTGCTCATCATTGCGGGGGCACATGAACGGTTTCAGGATTCGGAGATCCAAAAAATCGACCAGTATCTCGCGCAAGGCGGGCGCCTGTTCGCCCTTTTTAATTATTATTCGATCAAGGACCCGACCGGCTTGGAACCGATATTGCAGCATTGGGGGGTTAATCTCGGCATGGACTGTGTCCGCGATATGCAAAATTCGCCTTCCCGCAATGGAAATGACATTGAGATCTTCAATTTTGCAAAGCATCCGGTCGTCAATCCGCTGGCGGGCTCCGGCCTGTTCCTGGTTTTGCCACGCCCCGTCAGCAAGGTGAATTTTCAGAATCCGCCTCCCGATTCACCAGAGGTGGACGAGCTGGCTTTTTCAGGCCCGGACGCCACGCTCTCCGATTCGCCCGCCGCCGCACCGCAGGCTTATCCGTTGATGGCGGCAGTCGAGCAGAAGGCGGGGGCCGGTGTCGCCAATTCCCGGGGACTGACACGGATGGTGGTGGTGGGCGACTCATTCGCTTTTGGCAACAATGCCATCGGCCTCGTTGAAAATCGCGATTTTATCGGCTATGCCGTCAATTGGCTATTGGACCAGACCCAGATGCTCGCGGGTCTGGGGCCTAAACCGGTGACGGAATACAAGTTGTTGATGACGCAGTCGCAACAGGTGACCCTCCGCTGGCTGTTGTTGGGCTTGCTGCCCGGCAGCGTGCTGTTATTTGGCGGATTGGTCTGGCTGGTGCGGAGAAAATAATGAATTCGAAAACCACAGGAGTCTGGTTCGTGATTGCCGCTGGGCTGGCGGCGTTCATTTTTATTTATCTGCATTTTTTTTCGCAAATGGGCGGCGCTCCTTCCACGATTCTGCCGCATTTGCGCCCGGATGCCGTGACCACGATTCAGGTCGTTCCGGCGGGACAATTGGAAATCCGCGCCGACCGCACCAACAACGATTGGCTCCTCACCAAACCCGTCGTCTATCCGGCGCAATCCGCCGCCGTGGAAGCGCTTCTGGACACGCTTCAAAAACTCACGCCGGCTTTAAAGATCAGCGCCGCCGAGTTGAGGGGAAATAATAATTCTGAAAAAGATTATGGTTTTAATTCTCCGCAAACCACTATTTTCATCGATGCTCCCGGCGAACAATGGCAATTGCTCATCGGCAATAAGACCGCTCCCGGCAACCAGGTCTATCTCAAGATTGTCGGGGGCGATGGCGCTTATGTGGCCGATGCGGCCTGGCTCAAATTGATTCCCTCCTCCGCCGATGTCTGGCGCGACACCTCGCTCGTCAAGGCTGGGCAAAACTTCGATTGGATCATCATCACCAATGGCGCGAACGCCATCGAATTGCATACGGACCCCCTGACTCATCTCTGGCGCATGATCCGTCCCCTGCCCGCTCGAGCGGATTCCCTTCGCATCGCCGACGCCCTGGAACATCTGCAAACGGCGCAAGTCACCCGGTTCATCACGGATGATTCGAATGCGGATTTGGCGCGGTATGGCTTGCAACCGGCCAATCTCAACTTGTGGCTCGGCGAAGGCACGAATTTCCTTTCCGCGATTGATTTCGGCAAGAATCCGCCGGATGACGCAACCCAGGTTTATGCCCGGCGCGAAGCATGGAACACCGTCTTTACCACGGCCCAGGCGCCGCTGGCGCCGTGGTCCGGCGCGGTGGACGATTTTCGGGACCCGAATTTGCTGGAACTGACTTCGCCGGTCGCCGAAATCGATGTCACGGGTCCGAATCATTTCGTCCTCCGCCAGGGAGCCGGCACCAACGATTGGAGAATTGTCGGCGAAAAATTTCCCGCGGACCCCGGGACCGTCTTGAACTGCATCCAGGCGCTCGCCGGTTTGCAGATTGAACGCTTCGTCAAAAATGTCGTGACCAAACCTGATTTGCAAACTTATGGGCTGGCCACCCCGCAATACCAGATCACCTTGCGTTCCGCGCCGGCCCAAAACGCCGGCGACACCAACGCCATTCTCGTCCAATTGCTTTTTGGCGGCGCCTCCACCAATGAAGTCTTCGTCCGCCGGGCCGACGAAAATTTCATTTACGCCGTCACCCCGCACGATTTCAACAATTTGTTCGGTGATGGCGGTATTTTGTCGTCCGACTGGGTTTTCCGCGACAAGCACATCTGGAGTTTCAATATGCCTGAGGTCACGCGGGTCACCATCCAACAAAATGGCAAGACCCGCACCCTGATCCACGATGCCGCCAACAAATGGTCATTGGGGGCCGGGTCAACCGGGATCGTCGATGGACGCAATATCGAGCAGGCAGTGCAGCAATTGAGCAACTTGTATGCGGACGGTTGGGTGATGCGCAATTTAACCGACCCCACGCAAATCGGGATCAAACCCGACAGCCTGCAAATCACCGTGGACTCCATGAAGAATGGTGTGATGGAAACAGACAGCGTGACTTTTGGCGCGCCAATTTTCAACGGTGACAATGCGCTGGCTGCCGTGACGTTGGAGGGTGAAAAGTGGGCCTTTGTTTTCCCCGCGGCTCCTTATGCGATGGTCATGAGTTATCTGACAATTCCACAGAATGGAAATTGAGTCGGATAAGGGCCAAACCGATCCTGTCGTCTAATGAACGAGACACTTCCTAACCGGACACGAACACCAAAATCAGCGCTGGTGTCTGTCTTAAATTCGCACAGCGAATCCTTGACCTCTTCTGCTTAGAATTATTTACCGCGAATCACCGCCGCGATCGTCAGGAGGACAATCACAAGCGCACCACTGGGGATAACCCCCTCGTCAACTCCAAGCAAGGGTATGAGTAACAGATGCATAACGTTCCTTTCATTTTCTGACGGCAACTTTGGGTCGTCATCAAGGTTGGGGTAATTATTATCACTAACTCAAACAATTAGCAAGACAAATCTATCAGAAAAAATCATTCAGGGGCCGATGGCGGACACCCTGTTTTATTGCCCAAAAAATTTCTGGATTTCCGCGATGACCTCGCTAAAGCGGTCAACTTCAGCCTTCGTATTATAAAAATAAAAACTCGCCCGGGCGGTGGATTCCACACCCAGCTTGTGCATGAGCGGCTGGGTGCAATGATGCCCGCCGCGCAAGGCCACGCCCGCCTGGTCGGCCAGCGTCACCACGTCATGCGCATGCACATCTTTCAGGAGAAAACTCACCAGCCCGGCGCGCTGATCGGAATTCAACCCTGGCCCGAACAAGCGGATTCCCTTTAACGCAGCCAGCTTTTCATAGGCATAATTCGCCAGTTCCTGGTCGTGCTTCCAGATATGCTGGCGGCCGATGGCATCCAGGTAATCCATCGCGGCGTGCAGACCGATGGGGCCGGAAATATCC
>CAWCRR010000042.1:0-226367 GCA_963797825.1 uncultured Verrucomicrobiae bacterium | reverse complement strand
AGGGTGACGGTGGCGTTGCGTTCGGTGAGCAGGAGGGCGAGCGGGCGGCCGACGATGCGGCTGGCGCCGACGACGGTGACGTCGGCGCCTTGCAGAGGGACGCCGGTGGAGTCGATGAGTTCGACGACGGCCAGGGCGGTGCAGGGGGCGATGATGGTGTGGCCATAGACGACGTGGCCGATGTTGGCGGGGTTGACGCCTTCGACATCCTTGAGGATGTCGATTTGGTATTGGGCGTTCTGGAGGTCGAGGCCATTGGGCAGGGGGGCGTGGAGGAAGATGCCGGTGACGGAGGGAGTCGTGTTGAGGTGTGGATGGCGTCGTGGAGTTCGTTTCTGCGTCGGCGGTGGCGGGGAGTGGTGCAGAGTTCGTACTCGATGCCGACCTGGGCGCAGGTGCTTGGCCTGGTTTTCGGCGTAGACTCTGGGCGGCGGAGTTATCGCCGACGAGGATGGCGACGAGGCGGACGCCGCCGGCGGGGCCGCCGAGCCGGCCGGCGGCGGTGAGCGCGGCGATTTCGTCGGCGACCTTTTGACGGGTGGCGGCGGCGAGGAGTTTGCCATCGATGAGCTGGGCGGGCATCAGGCTACCCAATTCGTTAGATCGAACATCCGCGCGACAGGTGGTCGAGCCGGCAAAACACGTCCTCTCCCGCAGAATCAGGCCGGGGGAACCGCCAGATAGTCCGCGAGGAATTGGATTGCGCGGTGAGCGGCGCGAATCCCGGCGGCATTTATAAATGAAAATGGACGCGGCGGGGAGGCCGCGTCCATTATTTTCTGTTCGCTCAAATCCTTACAGAAGCTGGTCCTTCTTGGCCATGTACTTCACCAGGTCGACCACGCGGTTGGAATAACCCCATTCGTTGTCGTACCAGCTAGACGACCTTGAAGAAGCGCTTCTCGCCCTTGAGGTTGTTCTGCAGCGTGGCGAGGCTGTCGTAGATCGACGAGCGGGGGTCGTGGATGAAGTCGGTGGAGACGAGTTCTTCGTCGGTGTAGCCGAGGATGTCCTTGAGGTAGGTTTCGCGAGGCCTTCTTGAGGGCGGCATCGATCTCCTCGATGCTGGTGTCGCGGTTGGTGGTGAAGGTCAGGTCGACCACGGAGACATCCGGCGTGGGCACGCGGAAGGCCATGCCGGTGAGCTTGCCCTTGAGTGCGCGGGAAGCACTTCGCCGACGGCCTTGGCGGCGCCGGTGGAGGAGGGGATGGTGTTGATGGCCGCGGCGCGGCCGCCGCGCCAATCTTTCTTGGAGGGGCCGTCGACGGTCTTCTGCGTGGCGGTGTAGGCGTGGATGGTGGTCATCAGGCCGGTTTCGATGCCGATGCCGCTCCTTTCGATGACATAGGCGACCGGGGCCAGGCAGTTGGTGGTGCAGGAGGCGTTGGAGACGATGGTGTGCTTGGCCGGATCGTATTCGTCTTCGTTGACGCCCATGACGATGGTCTTGACCTCGCCCTTGCCCGGGGCGGAGATGATGACCTTCTTGGCGCCGGCGGCGAGGTGGCCCTTGGCCTTTTCGGAGTCGGTGAACAGGCCGGTGGATTCGATCACATAATCGACGTTCATGGCCTTCCAGGGCAGCGTGGCGAGGTTCTTTGACGGCCATGACGCACTGATTTCCTGGCCATTGACGACGAGGGTGTCGGCTTCCTCGAGTTCCGGCTTGCTCTTCTTGGTGGAGATGGTCCCGAGGTCCACGCGCATGGTGTCATTATCCGGCGTCACGTCGAGGGCATGGGTGAAAAGCGAGATGTCGCTGTGCCAGTAATTCAGTTGGCGATGGGTCAATACGAGGCAAATCACCAAAACAATGATTGCGCCTGCGGCGATGATTAGCCGGGGGAAATGAAATTTCGCGGCGGCGTCGCGAATGCCCAGAGCAACGGCCAGAAAAATTCCGATGGATGGAAAATAAGCATAACGGTCGGCCATGGCCGCGCTGCCGACCTGCACCAGGCCGATCACGGGGACCAGCGAGCCGAGAAACCAAAGCCAGCCAACGAGGAAATAGGGACATTTTTTTCGCATGCGCCATGCGACCAGGGTAATAAAAATCAAAACGGTGGTTGCTGCGGCAACAGTCAGGGCCGGGACTGCCGCCGGCATTGGATAAAACACGGCGAGATGCGCGGGCCAGAAAAGTTTCAGCAGATACAGTGAATATGCGACAGGCAAATTTTCCAAGCGCAACGCCAGCGGAATTTTTTCGAGCGAAATGACCGCGCCGCCATGATTCTGCGCCAAAAAAGTGACGATACAAGATGCGGCGGCCAGCGCAAAGAACGGTATCTTCTCCAGCAATACGTGTTGAATTGTCGAGGCGCTCAATCGTTGAAACCGTTGAAGCGGCCAGAAATCCAACAGCAACATCACAAACGGCAGGGTCACAAACATGGGCTTGGACATCAAAGCGAGCGCGAAGAAAAGTAATGCCAGCCCATAAAACAATGACCGATAACAAGGACCTGCTGCCGACTTAGTGGCCTTCGTTCGACTGTTTACGTTCGCAAGCTGTTCCCTCTCCGCTCCCATTCTGATGGGAGGGGAGAGGGTCAGGGTGAGGTGAGGGTACGTCACATAGCGCGTATAGTACAAGAGGGCAAGCAATCCAAAGAAAGTGCTCAAGACATCCTTGCGTTCGGAGAGCCACGCGACCGATTCCACGTGCATGGGATGCCACGCGAATAGTGCCGCGGCGAATGCGGCTGGCCAAAAAGCCCCGGTCAGGCGAAACAGCAAGACGAGAAGCAACACGACATTGGCCGCGTGGAAGATCACATTGACATTATGCTGCGGGCCGGGGTTCAGGCCGAACAACTGGCAATCCAGCATGTGCGAAAGCCAGGTGATGGGATGCCAGTTGGCGGCGTGCCAGGTGGTGAAGGCCCATTTTATGCCGGTCCACGTGAGGCCGTTTTGGACGACGGGATTTTCCGTAATGTAATCGTTGTCATCGTACAACGAAAAGCCGTCGTGCGACACGGGCAGATAAACCGCCAGTGTGCCTAACGCGACCAGCAGGACGACCAAACGGAGACGAGACATCTGCTTCTTGTATTAAATTTTGCCGTCGGAAACGAAGTTTATTTTGCAGGGCAGGCGTCTTCGCCCGTCCCGAAAGCTTTTGGGACTTTCCGCCACGAGCCGTTGTCCATCGATTTAACCATTCTTAAAACTTCGGGCAGGATGCCCGAAAACCGCCAGGCTGGAATCCTGCCCTCCATCTGCGACAAGCCTATGATTTTACTGGATAAATCCAAGACTTTGGATTAAGGTTTCAGCGTTCGGAAAGGAGGGCATTCATCTTTCAATGCCGCAAGTCAATACTGCAGACAACGATATGAAAACTCGCATAAAAAATGTGCTGATCGCGTTGGTACTTCTCTCAACCCTCATCTATCAACCATCAACCGCCCACGCCCAGGGTACGGCGTTTACTTATCAGGGCCGACTGAACTCCGGCGGCAGCCTCGCCAGCGGCAGTTACGACCTGCAATTCACGCTTTACGCGATCAACGCGGGAGGTGCCGCCATTGCCGGACCGGTGACGAACACGGCGACTGCCGTAAGCAACGGATTGTTCACCACGACGATTGATTTTGGGCTGAATGTGTTCACCGGCGGAAGCAACTGGTTGGAAATCGCCGTTCAAACGAATGGTGGCAGCGGTTTTACAACGCTTTCGCCGCGTCAGCAATTGACCCCCGTGCCCTATGCCATCTTTGCGAACATGGCCAGCAACATCAGCGGCACGGTTTCTGCCGCGCAGATTGGCGGAACGATTCCACTGAGCCAGTTGCCGGCAGCGGTGGTCACCAATAATGACGCGGATGTGAATTTGACCGGCTCATTTGCAGGCAATGCGGGCGGATTGACCAATCTCCAGCTTTCCGCCATAGGCCCGGCGGGAACCTTTAATTTACTGGCGGATTACTTCGCTCCGCCTTACACGATCCCCGGCTTCAATTGGCCGTATTCCGTCGCGGTGGCGGATGTCAATGGCGATGGCAAACCCGATTTGATCGTCTCGACCCATCCCGAAGATGGCAGTGAGGCCACGCTGACCGTGCTAACCAATAATGGCAATGGCGTCTTCGTCGTATATGCGACGCTCTTACCGTTGCAGAATAATAATTCCGCATTGGATGACGTCGTGGCGGCGGATGTCAACGGCGATGGCAAGCCCGATTTGATTGCGGCGGACAGCGTCTATAACGTGCTAACGGTCTTCACGAACAACGGCAGCGGCTTTGGCCTTAATGCCACGCTCACCGTCGGCCGCGGTCCAACCTGCGTCGTGGCGGCGGATCTCAACGACGATGGCAAACCGGATTTGGTCGTTTTGAATGCGACCATTGGATCTTTGACGGTGCTGACCAACAACGGAAGCGGCATCTTACACTCGAACAATACGGTCAACGCGGGCGGCGACGTTTGGGTCACAGTGGCGGATATCAACGGCGACGGCAAACAGGATTTGATTACCGCGAATTATGATGGTGGCACACTAGCGATATTCACGAACAACGGTCAAGGCGTCATCAGCTACAAACCTCCCTACCTCAATGAGAGCCTGCCGGGCAGCGGAGCGGACTACGTCGTGGCCGTGACCAATCTGGATGGTCATGGTCTCATGGCCTTAATCACCGCCAACTTCGTTGCGGATACGCTGACGGTGGAGACCAACGACGGCTTCGGCAACTTCGCCCGCAGTGCCACGCTCAATGTTGGCAACGGCCCGGATTCCATCGCGGTGGCGGATGTTAACGGCGATGACAAACCGGATTTGATTTGCGCGAATCACATTGATAAAACTCTGACGGTGCTGACTAACAACGGCAGCGGCGGCTTTGGTTTCAATGCCACGCTTCCAGCAGGGCCCTTCCCGGGTTCGCTCGTGACAGCGGATATCAATGGCGATGGCAAACCAGATTTTATCTTCGCAAACACAGATGACCTGGAAAATGAAAACGGTAACAACAATCAAACAGTGACGCTGATTATGAGTTCCACTCAAGTGGTGGCGGTGACCAATGCGGAATCGTTCACCGACTACGCGAACAGTTTCGACGGCCATTTCAGCGGCTGGTTCAACGGCATTTTCTTTGGCAACGGTAGCGCCTTGAACAGTCTGAATGCGTCAAGCATCACCTCCGGCACGGTTCCGCTGGCAAACTTGCCAGGCTCGTTGGTGACAGATAATGAAACCGGAGTGACCTTGACTGGAGCGTTTAACGGCGATGGCAGCGGCTTGAGCAATGTCGTAAACTCAGCCTACCTCGGCTCCACCAGTGGAACTGTCTTCAACGAAGTCCAGGCCGGCCAGGCCCAGATGCCTCCTTCAAGCCTCAACGAAACCAATTTTCTGATCACCTTTCCACATGCGTTCAGCAGCACGCCAAAAATTACCGCTACCATCTCCTTCGGAATACAAGGCGTATCTGATATGTATGCCCTCTGCGTTTCCAGTAGTTCCACAACCTCATTCCGCGTCAGCGTCATGCGGTTGGATTCGTCCGGCGGTTGGGGTCAGAACCTGCTCATCAACTGGCTGGCATGGCAGTAAATATTTCATCGCAGGGTCCAAGTTTGGAGGCGGCTGATGTTGTCTGCCGCGAGCGCACGACCATTTATTTTTTTCACAGAATTGCTTGCAATTTGCCGGAAATTGGTTAGAAATTCTCTTAGCGGAAGAAAGCTCGACTTTTCCGCTGCTTGGACGCTACCTCGGTTCCTCCACGACCAAGAGTTGTATATGAGCTCGATCACGTTTGTTGTCGTGGGAGCCGCTTCAAATCAGGCGGAACTCCTTTACGTTTGGGACAAGGCGACGCCAGAAGCCAAGGCGATTATCGTCTGTCTTCTCATTTTTTCCATCATTGCCTGGTCCACGATGTTTTACAAAGCCACCCAGATGCGCCGCGCCCGCAAACTCAATTATTATTTCTACGAGGAATTCCGTTCGCAAAAGGCGGTGCTCGATATTTTTGACCGCAAATTGAAGGTGGAAGGCTGCCCGCTCTACGAAGTTTATCAGGCCGGTTGCATCCAATTGGACGCGCGGCTGCGCGGGCCGGGCGGCGAACGGCGCAAACAGGTCGTGACAATCAAGAACATGGAGCACGTGAAGCGCTCCATCGAAAATGTGGTGGCGCAGGAATCGCTGGAATTGGAATCGGGATTGATCCTGCTGGCGATCGCGGTAAGCGGCGCGCCGTTTCTCGGTTTGCTCGGAACGGTCTGGGGCGTGATGAGCACCTTTGCGGGCATCGCCCAGCAAGGCTCAGCCACGATGGCGGCGATGGCGCCTGGCGTGTCCGCCGCCTTGATCACCACGGTGGCCGGGCTGTTGGTGGCGATCCCCTCGATGTTCGGTTACAATTGGCTGGTGCATAACCTGCGCGCGTTCACGGTGGGCCTGGACAATTTCGCGCAGGACCTGGTTTCTAAAATGGAAGCCGAATTTTTGGCCGACGAATAGTATGCGACGTTTCTCACAACGAAGTCATTTGGTGACGTTGAGCGAAATCAACATCACGCCGCTGCTCGACCTGGCGTTCGTGCTGTTGATCATCTTTGTCATCACCACGCCTTTGCTGGAAAAGGGCCTGGACCTGAAATTGCCCAAGTCCAACGGCGTACCGGACAAGACGATCAATCCGCACAACATCCGCACGGTGGACGTCAGCAACACGGGTGTTTACATGCTCGATCGCCGGCGACTGAGCCTCGAACAGGTGACGACACAATTGGCGCAGGAATACCGGGACAACCCGAGTTTGATCGTCTATATCCGCGCCGATGCCGACGGTCCGTACCGGAACGTCGCGGCGTTGCTTGATGGCTGCCAGCGCAACGGTATCACGCGTTACTCTTTGCGCACCCAACCGATACAATGAACCGCCTCCAAAAAAAATGCATTATCGCCACGGCAGGACTTCACCTGTTGTTACTGGCCATTTTGTTTGTTGGCCCCGCGTTTTTTAATTCCCAACCCAAGACCGATAATCTGCCGGTACTCGATGTGATTCCCGCGAATTTGATCGATGCCGCCTTCAACAGCGGAGTCAAGAATGCCACCCCGCCCCTGCCGCAACCGGTCGCGGTGCCGCAACCAACGCCACCTCAAACGGTGCAACCGCAGCCAGTCCAGCCCGCGCCAAAGGTCATCCAGCCCGCGCCGACCTTGATACAACGGGTCGAACATTACCTTGCGCCCGCGCCGAAGCCTGCGCCGGTCAATCCCACTCCGGAAGTGGAACAAACTCCACCGCACAAGATCATAGTGAACACCCAATTGGTGACGGGGCCGACCACACAAACCGCTCCCAAAACCACGAAGAGGGACAATTCGCAGGAAAAGACCAAGGCCATTAACAGCGCTCTCAAAAATTTGCAGAAGAATTTGTCTCCGGCCACGCAAATCGATATGCCCGGCAACAGCAGTGTGGCGTATGCCAATTACGCCAGCGTCGTCAAAAGCATTTACACGCAGGCATGGATTCCTCCAACTGATACCGCTAATGACGAAGCCAACACCAAGGTCAGTGTGACCATTGCCAGCGATGGCACTGTGATTTCCGCCACGATCATGACACCTTCCGGCGACGCCAACACGGATGATTCCGTTCAAAGAACCCTCGACCGCGTCACTTTTATCGCGCCTTTCCCCGAAGGAACGACCGACAAACAACGCACTTACATCATCAACTTTAATCTCAAAGCCAAACGGATGCTCGAATGAAAATAAATCGTAATAACGTATTAAAATTTTGTTTCGTGATTTTATTGGCCGCCGCCAATCTTTCGCGAGGCCAGGAGGAAATCAACATCCAGTCCGAAATCAATGTCGTCGGCATGACCAAACCCATTCCCGTTTCCCTCGTCGGTTTCAGCGGCGAAGTCGAGCGCGTTTTGCGATTCGATCTGTACGTGCAGGGCTTCAGTTTCGTGACGCCGGACGCCGCGCAATACCAGATCAGCGGCAGCAATACGGGCAATGTCGTCGGCATGCTCACTGATAAATTAGCGAAGCGAACGCTTTTCTCGCGCAGTTACACCGGCTCGAGCGTTCGCCGCGAGGCGCATGCGTTTGCCGATGACATTGTGAAGGCCCTCACCAGCCAGAGCGGGATCGGGCAAACCAAAATCGCTTTCAAGGCGGAGCAACCCAATGGCGACGGCGCAATCTTCGTTTCTGATTTTGACGGATACAACGCGCAGTCGGTCGCTTCTGATGGCTCCATCGTGGCCGCGCCGTCCTGGGTCCCCCACCGGCTGGCCCTGTTGTACACCTCGTATAAACTTGGCAATCCGGATATTTTTTACCATGACCTGAGCACGGGCGAGCGGCGTGTGCTCGCCGGATTTTCGGGATTAAACACCAAAGCCGTCACGTCGCCGGATGGCTCGCACGTGGCGATGATCCTGAGCCGCAGCGGAAATCCCGAAGTCTGGATCTGTGACGCCGGCGGTTCAAATTTCAAGCGGATGACTTCAGACATCGAGGATTCCTCGCCCTGCTGGTCCCCGGACAGCCGGTGGATTTTGTTCGCCACGAAAATCAACGGCCGCCGCACACTGGCCAAAGTCCCGGTGGATGGCGGCAGCGTCCAGCGCGTTCCCACGCCGGGCGCGCTGAACCCGACCGAACCCGACTGGTCGCCGGACAACAAATGGATCGCGTTCACCTCGCAGATGGGCGAGTTCGATATTTGCGTGATGCCGGCCGATGGCAGCGCGCCGCCTACCGTGTTGGTTCCCGGGCAGGACCCGTCATGGTCACCGAATTCACGGACCCTAATTTTTGACCAAAGCATCCATTATGTGCAGGAATTGTCTGTGCTTGACGTTTTTACCAAACAATACAAGGATATTGGCAGAATTTCCGGAAGTGATTCCGAGCCTGCATGGCAAAGATGAAATTAATTTGTAACGTAAATTTAACCCGAAAGAAAAATATGAAAATGAATATAATGGTTTCCTCGCTGGCAATGGCGCTGGCGATTACCCTGGCATCCACCGGCTGCGCGCATAAGCCCGTCGGCGTCACACACATCCCCGGCCCTACGCCGCCCCCGGTGTCTGATAACCCAAATTTAAATACGATACCGTATAGCCCGCCAAACGAACCGGTGAATCCTGTAAACCCGACCCAAATCGCGACCTCTGGGGAATGGGATCCTGCCAATATGGATCAGGATCGCGCCGCCCTTGCCGCCGACACCGTTCATTTTGCCTATGACAGCGCCGTGATCCGCGACAGCGAGCAAGCCGATTTGCAGGCCGTCGCCCAGGCGCTGGCCGCCGACCCGAATGTCAAGTTGCTCATCGAAGGCAATTGCGATGAGCGCGGGACTGAAGAATACAATCGCTCGCTAGGCGAACGCCGCGCGCTCGCCGCGCGTGAAGCGCTGGCGAAGCTGGGCGTGGACCCCATGCGCGTCCGCACCATCAGCTACGGCAAAGACAAGCCGGCTGATCCCGGTCATGATGAAGCGGCCTGGGCAAAAAATCGCCGTGACGATTTCGTCCTGTGCCATCCGAAAAGCGGAGCGTAAAAGAGCGGAGCGTAAGTTTGGATTGTTGGGTGCGCGGCGTAACGCAGACTTCCAAGTCTGCTGTATTGCAAGTTTCCAAACTTGCGGGCGTTCGATGGTCGATGCCCTGCCGATTTAGAAATCGGCGAGATAGCAGGTTTGGAAACCCGCGCTACATGTGCTGGCAAGATGATGGTTT
The DNA here is from genome assembly GCA_963797825.1 of uncultured Verrucomicrobiae bacterium. Taxonomy (GTDB): domain Bacteria; phylum Verrucomicrobiota; class Verrucomicrobiia; order Limisphaerales; family UBA11358; genus UBA11358. Next base: position 216,625 of record CAWCRR010000042.1, on the reverse strand, counting down.
TTAGCCCTTTACTATTTTTAATAACAGGCGTAACTTTAAAAGGCTCATAAAAGTCTAGTTCAAGTATGAATATAATGTTCGCAGCGTTTGGCTTTGGCGCCACGGAAATCATCGTGATTTGCGCGGCAGTCCTCATTTTGTTCGGCGCGAAGAAAATTCCCGAATTCATGAAGGGCCTCGGCACGGGCGTGAAGGAATTCAAGAAAGCCACCCGGGAAGTGACCGAAGAGATCCAAAATGCCGGGGAAGATAAACCCGCGCAACAGAACAAAATCGCCGCCAACGGCCAGCCCGCCCAAACCGTTCCTCAATCGACCAATCCGCCTAAAGCCTGAGGGCGAACAATCCCCGCATGGCCGGCGAACCTGTTGACAAGGAAGTTGAATCCGAAGGCGGGCCTGTCAAAAGTTTTCTCGAACACCTCGAAGATTTCCGCTGGGTCCTCATCAAGAGCCTCGTCACCCTGTTAGTGGCCATGCTGATCTGCCTCGGCGGGGGGAATCACGTCGTCAAAATCATCAAGTGGCCGTTGACGCGCGCGCACTTGACCTATGCCGGCACCAACCACGTGGCCATCGTCAGCTTCGGCACCAATCATCTCGGCAATTTCGAACTCTCGCCGGAGCAACAATCACTCGTGGACCCGGGCACGAATCGTTTCGTCTCCGTGCAGATTAATCCGGTGATGATCGGCACCAATCAGGTGCTCGGCTGGCACGTGATCAATGATCCGCAAGGTGTTGCCGCCGCGCAGCGGATGAACATTGAACTCATTAATTTAAGCCCCGCCGCCGGTTTTTTAGTCGCGTTCCAGGTGGCATTTTATGCCGGAATGGTTTTGGCCGGGCCGTTCATTTTCTATTATGTCGTGTCTTTCATTTTCCCAGCGCTCAAGCTCAAAGAGCGCCGCTACGTTTATCGGGCAATTTTCTATGGCGGCGGGCTCTTCCTCCTGGGCGTGTCATTCTGCTATTTCATCCTGATGCCGATTGCCCTGGAGGCATCGCAAATGTATTCCGCCTGGCTGGGGTTTGGCGCGTTCCAATGGCAGGCGGAGGATTACATCAGCTTCGTCTGCCGGTTCATGCTCGGAATGGGAATTGGATTCGAACTGCCGGTGGTCCTCCTGACGCTGGTGAAACTCGATATCCTCAGCTACCGGACCTTGCGCGGCATGTGGCGTTATATGGTGGTCATCAACCTGATCCTGGGGGCGGTCCTGACGTCGCCGGAAGTGTTCACGCAAATCACCATGGCGGTCCCGCTTTATTTGCTCTATGAAGCCACGGTCTGGGTGGCGTGGTATTGGGACCAGCCCGACCGGGCCAAAGCGCGGCGCCGCCTGTGGTTGGGCGTATTCCTCATCGTCCTGGCGGGGGTCCTTCTCTGGATGGGCTGGGAATTTGGATGGAATTGGTTTCAGGCCAGAAATCATTAATACCTCTTTACAAAACCAAAAATCCGCGTAGTCTTCGTTTAACAATTAAGATTATGCGACGCGCCACTGTCTTTCTTTCTCTGATCTCCCTGGTCACCCTGTTCGCCTCCGGTTGCGCCGGCCCCGAAGAAAAATTCGGGCGCGGCATGGACAATACCTTTGAAGTCGTTCGCATGGGCGAAATGCGGCGCTCCATTGAACAGACCGCGATGTTTGACTCGCCCGGCGAAGGTTATACCACGGGATTCATTCGTGGATTGAACCGCTCCTTGGCGCGCACGGGCATCGGTGTTTATGAACTCGTCACCGCCCCCATCCCGCCCTATGGCCCGGTTTGCACCAACTACCTTTCGCCGCGACCAGTCTATCCCGAGAGCTACAAGCCCAGGCTGATTTCGGATAGCACCTTTGACACCGACACATACATGGGTTTCCCCACCGGTGACGCCGCGCCGTGGTTTCCCGGCAGCCGCTTCAATATCTTTGACAATTGATACCAACAGTTAAACCGCCAAGGCGTTGAAGCGCCGGAATTCGCTTCAACGCCTTTATCTTTTGACGTGGCGCTGAATAAAAAATCTCACTGCAAGGTCAACCTCCTGCTCAATATCCTGGGCAAGCGCGGTGACGGATTCCACGAAATCGAAACTCTCCTGCAGCCGGTCAATTACTGCGATGAACTGGGCTTTGAGCGCGCCGGCAATGGGATCAAGCTTACGTGCAGCGATGTCCATTTGCCCACGGATTCGCGCAATCTCATCTTCCGCGCAGCGAAGGATTTCCTGGCGGCGGCGAAAATCTCCGACGGCATACAAATCCACCTGGAGAAGAAAATCCCCATGGCGGCCGGGTTGGGCGGCGGCAGCGGCAATGCTGCGGCCACCCTGCTGGCGCTCGACGAAATTTTTGGCAAACCGCTGGCTCACGAAAAGTTGGTGGAACTGGCCGCCGCGCTCGGTTCAGACATCCCCTTCTTCCTGCAAAGCAAACCGGCCCTGGCCATCGGTCGCGGCGAGAAAGTGCAGTCGTTGGAAGAATTTCCGGCATTGAAGGGCACAGCGTTCCTGCTGATCCATCCCGGATTCGGCATCTCCACGCCGTGGGCTTATCAAAATCTGGCGCGCTTCCCGGACGCGCTCAATGGCCGGCCCGGCCGCGCGCAGGATTTGATCGCCAAACTCCAGAACCCCGACCTGTCCGCCGCCGCCGGCGGTTATTACAATTCGCTCGAAGCGCCCGCGTTTGAAAAATTTCCCATCCTGAAGCTTTACCAGGAATTTCTCCTGTCGAATGGCGCTCTCGCCGCGCTCATGTCCGGCAGCGGTTCCACCACCTTTGCCATCGCCGCAAACATCTCCAGTGCGGAAAGTCTCGCCGAAAAATTCAAATCCAGATTTGGAGACAATGGTTGGATGGCGGTGGTTGAGAGTTGAGGGGGATTTGAGTTGAGAGTTGAGTGAAATTGCTGCGGACTGCTGCCCCCCGACATTCCCCCTCTCAACCCTCAACTCAAATTTCTCTCAACTATTTTTAAGCTTCGCCACCAAAAACCCCATCATCTCCTTCGCCGCGGAGATTTTGAAAGCCAGCGCCAGTCCCAAGTAAATCAGACCCGCTACGATCGCCGGCACAAACACCGCGCCAATTCTCAGGGGAATGGACGCATGGCCCAGGGAACTTTCCCAATACTTCCAGCCCATCCAGGCCACGAGTCCCGAAAGGAGGGAGATCGACACCAGCGAAATAAAATCCTTTCGCAAGCCGGCCATTTCAAGTTTTCCCAATTTTTTCCGCAGCGCAAACAGCAGCAGGCTGACGTTACAAACGGAAGTAACGGTATTGGCGATTCCCAGGCCGCCTTGTCGAAGCGGAACGATGAGCATTGCCGACAAAATGAGGTTCAGGACCAGGCAAACGATGCTGATCTGCATCGGCGTTTTGGTGTCGCCCAGCGCATAAAACGCCCGCGCCAGGATGTTGACGCTCGAAAAGGCGACGAGTCCCGGCGCCAGGCAGGCCAGCGCAAAGGCCGCATGTTGCGTTGCAGCGGCATTAAATTTGCCGCCTTCGAAGAGCAGTCGCACAATCGGCACCGCCAGCGCCAATAACAAAATGCCGGCAATCAGGTTCGCAAAAAACATCGTCCCCAGGCCATTGCGCAAAGTGGAACGGAATTCCGCATAATTCTTGTCAACCGCCAGGCCGCTCAACGTCGTAAGCAAATAGGTGGCCAGGGAAATGCCAAACATCCCCTGCGGCAATTCCATCAGCCTCACCGCGTAGTTGAAGGACGCGTTGATGGTGGGATCAATGTAAAACGCGACGGCTTGGACGAGAGTGACATTGATCTGGAAAGTGGCGACGCCGATGGCGCCGGGAATCATTTTGACGATGACACGGTGGACGGTTTCATCGCGCCAGGGCGACACCCATCGATAACGGAAGCCATCGCGCCAGAGGGTGGGCAATTGGAAGGCAGCCTGGGCCACCCCCGCGGCGAGGACACCATAGGCAAGGGCAAAAATTTGCACCTGCAATCTTTGGTCCCCGTGCAGACCAATGCCAAATTTTGGCGCAAGCCAGAGCACTGAGCCGATCATCACCACATTCAGCATCGTTGCCCCCATGGCGGGAATGAAAAAATGGCCCCGGGCATTCAGCATGCCCATGAACCCGGCCGCCAGACAAACGAGCAACACATACGGAAACATTACGCGCAGAAGGCGCAAGATCAGTTCGGTCTTGTCGGCGAAATGATGGAAGTCCAGGGCCAGGGTGATTCCGAACATGAGGATGGCGATGAGGACCGCCGAGGCGATAACCAGGCCGGAAATAACGGCATTGGCCGAGCGCCACATCTCCATTTCGCCGTGGGTCTTTTCCTTCTCCTTAAAGATGGGGATGAAAGCAGCCGTCAACGCGCCTTCCCCAAGCAACCGCCGGAAAAGATTGGGAATGAGAAATGCGAAAAAGAACGCGCCGGCAACCCAGCTCTCGCCCATGAACCGCGAATACACCATTTCCCGCACCATGCCCAGCAACCGGCTGGTGAGCGTGGCCGTGGCCATCGCGCCGGACGATTTGAGCATCTGTGACATCGCGCCAAACTAAAGACCGCAGCCGGAAGTCTAAAGCCCAAAGTGGCAATTTTGTTGATTCCCTTCCGGCCCGACCGGGCGAAAGACAATATAGCATTCCAAAAAGATAATAGCCGATATTTAAAAAGCACGGACCGAAATTCCGCGAGGTTTTGGAGAGTGCGGTGGCTGGTCCCGCGAAGCGGGAGGGCTGACACCGCTTTCGAAAGGCTTGAGGGTTGCCGACATAAGAGTGAACAGATCATGTCCAACTGGTGTTGATTCTTATCTCAACTCTCAACTCAAATTCTCTCAACTGTTTAGCGCTTTCCGCTTTTTATTCTCTCCTTTATCCTGCACCCCGTGAATATTTTGGATGAACTCAAATGGCGCGGCCTTTTCGCCGATTGCACCGACGAGGCCGAATTGGCAAAGAAAGTCTCCGCGCCGATCACGCTCTATTGCGGTTTCGACCCCACGGCCGACAGCCTGCACGTCGGCAATCTGGTGCCGCTCCTCGCCTTGCGCCGATTTCAATTGCTCGGGCATTTTCCCATCGCCGTGGCCGGCGGGGCGACCGGTTCCATCGGAGACCCCAGCGGGAAAACGCAGGAGCGCCAATTGCTTACTCAGGAGATCCTCAACCGGAACATCGCCAGCGTAAAAGTTCAACTGGCCAAACTGCTCGATTTTGAGACCAAAACGAACCCGGCCCGGCTCGTGGACAATGCTTCCTGGACCAAAGACGTCCTGTTCCTCGATTTTCTGCGCGAGATCGGAAAGTATTTTTCCGTCAATCAGATGGTCTCCAAGGAAAGCGTCCGCGCGCGGATGGAAGACCGCGAGAGCGGCATCAGCTACACAGAATTCAGCTACATGCTCCTGCAGGCCTTCGATTTCATGGTGCTCGCGCGCGATTTCAATTGCGAATTGCAGATCGGCGGCAGCGACCAATGGGGCAATATCACCGCCGGCATCGATCTTTGCCGGAAAAAAAATGCAAAACCGGTTTTTGGCCTCACGCTGCCGCTCATCACCAATGCCGATGGCACAAAATTCGGCAAGACTGAGGCAGGCGCCGTCTGGCTCGATTGGAAACGCACCAGCGTCTATCGCTTCTACCAGTTTTGGATCAACCTCGATGATCGCGACGTGGTTCGTTACTTGAAGTACTTCACGTTTTCGTCACGCGAAGAGATCGAATCGCTTGAGAAAAAGCACGCGGAAAATCCCGGCGCGCGCGAGGCGCACAAAGCTCTGGCGAAATCGGTCACCGACCTAATCCACGGCGAAAGCGCCACGCAGGAGGCCATCCGCGCCAGTGAAATTTTGTTCGGCGGGGACCTGAAAGGCATCATCGAGAGCACTTTCACTGAAATCATCGGCGAAGTGCCGACGAAACATCTCGAGAACCAGAAATTGGAAGGCGGGGGGATTCCGCTCGTCGAGCTTTTAGTCCATGCCGGGCTGTGTCCCTCCAAAGGCCAGGCGCGGAAAGACATCGAGGGCGGCGGCGTGAACGTCAATAACGTCCGCGAAACCAATTTCCAACGGGCGGTGGCGTCAAACGACCTGCTGTTTGGCAAGCATCTTCTTTTGCGCAAAGGCAAAAAAAATTATGTGGTGGTGACGGTGAAAAATAGTTGAGAGCAATTTGAGTGGAGAGTTTGCGAGGGGAAAAGCGCGAATTTCAAAAGTTCCTGCCGCACAATTAATAAGATACACCACAACTGTAAATTTTTCCGACAAAAAATTTGAAAATATTTGAAAAAAAGTTTGGAAATTTTTCGCAGCATGGACGATTTTGAGGTGCAGGGTTCACACAGGTAGTGAGTCCTGAAAAGAAGAAAATGATTAACAGGCAATTACTTAAGACAGTTCATCGGTTCAGCCACGCGGCAGAACAGGCGAGAATGGGGATTTTTTCCATGGCGTTATTGGCGTTTTGCGCGGTTGCGCTTGCAGCCGAACCCACAATCCCGGTCCCATCCGTGACGGTCACGCTCATAACGAATGTGACGGCAGCGAAGATCCAGCAAGCGTTGGATTCCCTGCCGATGGATGGCGGCGAGGTGGTTTTGCCCTCTGGAAAAATCATCGTGACCCGGCCCATTATCCTCAGCCGCGAAGGACAAGGATTGCGCGGCGCGGGTGACACGACCATTTTATACCTGGCAGACAACGCAAATTGCCCGGTCATCATCATGGGACAGCCGGTCAACAATCCCAAACACGTCAGCCATTTGCATGTGAGCGACCTGTATATCGATGGCAACCGCGCTCATCAGCAGCGCGAGACCTGGCGCTTGCAGGGCGAAGGTTCGGGTATCCGCAATAATGGCATCACTATCCAGAACGTGAGTGATTCAGTGGTGGAGAACGTAACGACCGCCCGTTGCCGGTCCGGCGGATTGGTCACCACCCTCAATACCAGGCGCCTTCTGGTGCGCAATTTGGATTCCTTCGATAATGAATTTGACGGCCTAGCCTGCTTTATGACTGCTGATTCCACTTTCACCAAGCTTTATCTGCACGATAACGCGGATGGCGCGGGGATTTCGCTGGACGGAAATTTCAGCCACAACGTCATCAACACCGCCGTGCTTTCGGGGAACGACCTGGGCATTTTCATGCGCTGGAGCCATGGCAACAAGTTCTCCAACATCTCCATCCATGACAGCCATAATTATGGCGTGTTCATCGCCGATAACCTCGGCGAAAGCAGCGTGGGCCAGGCGCAGACCGATTGCATCAATAATTCCTTCACCAACATCAGCGCCAATCAATGCGGCGACTCACTCTTCCGCGTCAATGACATCACCTGCACCAACAATGTCGTAACCGGCGTGAAATATTCGGATAAAGTGCATGGCATGCTTTCTTTGGTCGTTCCGGGACTGTTGCTGGTGAAATAATCCGGGCAAAAAAGTTTTCCATTGGAAGCGTCTGGTGACTGTTCCGGCTTATGGCAGATTGTCACGATCCACGCTTGCAGTTTTTCTTGCCGTGGTTCAGCTTGGGTTCGTTCGTAAGGCTGGCTACCCATCGTAAATGAAATACCCATACGACAGATTGCTTCATTTCTACCAAACGAAGGACGACGGCGTGATTTCTTCATGCCGTGGGTTGCGGCCAAGCCGGATGGGAAATGCCTTTACGTTGATTGAACTTCTAGTCGTGATTGCCATCATTGCAATTCTGGCCGCGCTGCTATTGCCGGTTTTGGCGCGGGCGAAGGAAAAAGGCTATCGGACCATTTGCCTGAACAATGAAAAGCAAATCATGCTCTGCACGCAACTTTACGCGAATGATTTTAGTGACTACCTGCCGTCTTGCAATGCGCTTCAATTTGATCCGCAAGGGCCGGGCTGGCTTTACAAATATCCCAACATGAGTCTGGCCGACGATGCCACCAATGGGTTGCTCTGGAATTATCACCACTCAATCAAGATATATTGGTGTCCCATGGATTTAGCCCCGCTCACCATGGAAATCCCACCCGTTCCGCGGACGCAACGGGTTTCAAGTTATTGCATGAATGTTTGTGTCAACGGGAATGCCAGGCTGGGTTATCTCACCTACAAGTTGATCCGGTTCAGGGGTGACCAGGTTTCCTATTGGGAAGCGGATGAGAAAGGCGGCCCTGGCGCCTGGAACGATGGCTGCAACATTCCACCAGACGAAATTACAACGCGCCATGCCAATGGCGGCACAATCGCTTGTTTTGACGGGCATGTTGAATATATCAGGCGCCGGGATTTTGACGCCGAATATTCGAACAACCACCCAGGGCGACTGTGGTGTAATCCTGGAACCGCCAATGGAATGTAAATCTCAAGAAATTATGACAATTCATCGGCCTCCTAACACATCACTCACCACTTATTTGTGTTTCCCGGCAAAATGACGTTACAGCTCCCTTCTGTTAAACCTTAACTCATGAACGCGACTTGCCTCGCGAGTCACCGCTGTTTCCCTGAGCCCACCGCCACACACCTCGAGCCTGCAATCAAACTCTTTCTGTCCGCTCCTTCGGGGGAAGTTCACAAGGTGAATCAAGCCAGAAATTTATCAGATGACCAATCGTTGAAACGCATCAGCACCGATGCGGTGAAAATTTCCTTCAATTTTCCCCGCAGGTCTGCGACCCTGCCATTTCAAATTATGGCCAAGACAAAAAAGAAAAGCACCGGACCGATTTCCCGATTCATCCAACATCATTACCGGCATTTCAATGCTGCCAGCCTCGTGGACGCCGCGCGCGGATATGTGACGCACCTGGACAAGGGCGGGCGCATGATGATCACTCTGGGCGGCGCCATGAGCACCGCCGAACTTGGTTTATCGCTCGCCGAGATGATCCGCAAGGACAAGGTGCAGCTCATCACCTGCACGGGCGCGAACCTCGAAGAAGACGTTTTCAACCTGGTGGCGCATGATTATTACGAGCGTGTGCCGCATTATCGCGAGCTTTCCCCCAAGGAAGAACAGGGACTGCTCAATCGCCACATGAATCGCGTGACCGACACATGTATCCCCGAAGGCGAGGCCATGCGCCGGATGGAGAAGGCCATGCTCGAAGTCTGGACGGCTGCCGACAAGAAGGGTGTCCAATTTTTCCCCCACGAATTTTTCTACCAGGTGCTACGCAGCGGCAAATACAAGAAGTACTACCAGATTGATCCAAAGGATTCCTGGATGCTGGCTGCCGCGGAAAAGAATCTGCCAATCGTCGTTCCGGGTTGGGAGGACTCCACCCTGGGTAACATGTATGCCGCCGCGGTGATCCGCGGTGAGGTCAAAAACGTCCATACCGTGCGCACGGGCATTGAATATATGACGTGGCTCGCGGATTTTTACACTCGGACGACGAAGAAAAGCCCCCTGGGAATGTTCCAGATCGGGGGTGGCATCGCCGGTGATTTCCCCATTTGTGTGGTGCCGATGTTGCACCAGGATTTGTTGCGCACGAGCGTGCCCTTGTGGGGATATTTCTGCCAGATCAGCGATTCCACGACGAGCTACGGCAGTTACAGCGGCGCGGTGCCCAATGAAAAGATCACCTGGGGCAAGCTTGGGATCAAAACGCCGAAGTATATCATCGAATCGGATGCGACCATCGTGGCGCCCTTGATTTTTGCGCACATCCTCGGATGGTGATTTGCGATGTCGCAATCAAAAGCCCATCCCGTGACGCCGGCTGAACTCGGCTTTTCCATGCCCGCCGAATGGGAGAAGCATGAGGCGACCTGGCTCGGCTGGCCGCATAACGCCAGCGATTGGCCGGGAAAATTTGAGACGATCCCCTGGGTCTATGGGGAAATGGTGCGGAAGATTTCTGAGGGCGAGCGGATCAATCTGCTGGTCCGCCATAAGGCTGACGAGAGCCTTGCCCGCAAGATTTTTAAACTCGCCGGCGTGGACCTGAAAAAAATCCGTTTCATCACCCATCCGACGAACCGTGGCTGGACGCGGGATACGGGACCGATTTTCGTCAAAAACAAGGAAACAGCCATCGTCCATTTTCATTTCAACGGCTGGGCGAAATACGACAACTGGCGCAAGGACACCAAAGTTCCGGAAACCGCCGCGCGATTCCTCCGCAAACATCTCTTCGACGCCGAATGCAACGGCCAGCCCTTTGTGATCGAAGGCGGCGGAATAGAATTAAACGGGCGGGGCACATTGATCTCCACTACAGAATGCTATCTGCACCCGAAAATCCAGGTGCGCAATCCCGGCCTGGGCATAAAGGAAATTGAGACGACACTAAAAAATTATCTCGGCGTCAAAAACATCTTCTGGCTGGCAAAAGGTCCGGTCGGGGATGACACCCATGGCCACATCGACGATATCTGCCGGTTCGTGAACGCAAAAACGCTGGTCCTCGTGCGTGAAAACAATTCGCGTGATGAAAATTACCGGCCCCTCGCGGAAAATTGGGAGCGCATCAAGGATTTGCGCCTCGAAAATGGTTCCCGGCCTGAAGTGGTCGAGTTGCCCATGCCATCGCCGCTGTACTTCGACGGCCAGCGGCTGCCGGCAAGTTATGCGAATTTTTATATCTGCAATGCGGGGGTCATCGTGCCGACCTTCAACGACCCAAACGACCAGGTGGCGCTGAGAATTTTAGGTGAATTGTTCCGCGACCGCCCGGTGGCGGGCATCCACGCGGTGGATCTGGTCTGGGGATTCGGTTCGCTGCACTGTCTGACCCAGCAGCAACCCGCCTGAAATCATTCGACCGCGGCGGCAAGCTTTTCAATCTCGAGGAAGCCGTGCAATTGCCGGATCCGCGTGGGGTGCCGCATTTTACGGAGAGCCTTAGCCTCAATCTGCCGGATGCGTTCGCGCGTGACTTTAAATTGGGAACCGACTTCTTCGAGCGTGCGCGCGCAACCATCGCCCAGGCCGAAACGCAATTCCAAAACTTTCCGCTCTCTTTCCGTCAAACTGCAAAGGACGTCGCCAAGTTTTTCCTTCAACAAACTGAAGCTGGTCATGTCGAGCGGGCTTTCCGCGCCCTTGTCCTCGATAAAATCGCCAAAATTTGCATCATCAGCGTCGCCCACAGGTGATTGGAGGGAGATCGGCTGCTGCGCCATCTTCAAGATAGCGCGGACCCGTTCCACGGGCATTTGCATGTCTTCGGCGATCTCCTCCGGGCTGGGTTCGCGGCCAAAATCCTGGATCAACCGCTTTTGGGAGCGCATCAGTTTGTTGATCACATCGATCATGTGGACAGGAATGCGGATGGTCCGGGCCTGGTCGGCAATGGCGCGGGTGATGGCCTGGCGAATCCACCAGGTGGAATATGTCGAAAATTTGTAGCCGCGCCGGTATTCGAATTTTTCCACAGCCTTCATCAAGCCGATATTACCCTCCTGGATGAGGTCGAGGAAGGATAGCCCGCGATTGGTGTATTTTTTGGCGATGGAGATCACCAGGCGCAAATTGGCTTCGACCATCTCTGTCTTGGCCTGCAATGCCTTGGTGGAAAATTCGCGGAGCCGGTCGAAGACCCCCATAAAATCCGCAGAGGTCATCCGGACGAACTCTTCGAGCGCGCGAATTTTTTGTTTTTCCGCTTCGACCAGGTGTTGTTGGGCGCTGGACTCCCGCTGGGCCTCGGCATCGGCCAGGGCGCGCAGGCTGTAGAGCAATTTATCATGGATATTTTCAGCGACCAGGGCCATTTCCTCGGTGACTTTGTGTTTGAAACAGAATTTCTGAAATGTTGCCTGCAATTTTTGGTCGGCCCGTTTGAAGGCGGTAAAGGCGCGCGGCTTTTTGTCCTTGGCGTGCATCGCGCGCCAGTCGTTGTATTTATGGTCGGCGTCCTTGTCCAATTCACGGGCGCGCGCCACCAGGCGGGCCAATACGCCCACGTGCGAATTCCGGCCGTCCACTTTCTTGTCGAGCACCACACGGTCAAAACGTTCGCGCGGCGGGTCGGCGATCAGTTTCTCCGCCAGCGCAATATGCTCCTTGCCGGCAAAGCCGAGGCTATAAACAATCTTGCGCATCTCATTTTCTGCCGCCTCGATGCGCTTGGAAATCTCGACCTCCTGTTCGCGCGTGAGCAATGGCACCTGCCCCATTTGTTTGAGGTACATGCGGACCGGATCGTCCAACGCGTCCAGGTGGACGGTTTCCTCTTCATCAGCGTCCGGGGTTTTGACACGGTCGATCTCCGCCTGATCGACCACTTCGATCTCCAAACCGCGCAACTTGGAGAAAACTTCATCAAGGATCTCAGGGGTCACGACGTTTTCCGGCAAAACCTCGTTGAGATCGTTATAGGTCAGGTGTCCTTGTTCCTGGGCGAGGCGGACGAGTTCCTTGATTTTTTCGGAAAGATCAAAGCCGGTTTCGGCGCCGTTGACAACGGTAATGCGCGGTGTTTTATCCGCCAACTTAATCCCCTCGGGTTCATGCTTCGATTTTGACATACAAGCTATACTCTGGGCAACTGGCCGCAAGCGAGCGGCAATATGAAAAGTCGGTGTGCGTTCGTCAAGCCGCTAACAAAATTTTTTTAATCTTTTTCCGGCGCGACGTAAACTCCTCTTGATTTAAGATTTTCCACCATCATTTCCACGGTGCGGTGGATGGCTCCAAGATTTTTATCCACGACCTTGCGGGCGTTGTGCCCCATTTCATCACGGTATTTTTCATCTGAGAGCAATTTGGCGATCATTTTTTCCAACATTTCCGGGTCGCGCACCTGGGCGGCCGCATTTTCCGACACAAAATTTTGCGCGATCTCAGCAAAATTTTGCATGTTTGGGCCAAACACGATCGCCTTACCCTGCGCCCCCGGCTCGATCGGGTTTTGTCCACCCACCGCGGTCACACTTTTGCCGACGAACACTATTGTCGCATACTCGTAGAAGAACCGCAACTCGCCCGTTGTATTCACCAATAAACAATCGACCTTGTCGTTGGCCGAGGTCCGGTCCGCCCAAATTTCATTGCGATAAACGAATTTGACGCCGTGCGCCCGCAATTGCCGGCCCACTTCCGGGCATCGCTCAAAATGGCGGGGCACAAGAACCAGGAACAGTTTGGGAAACTTTGGGCGCAACTTCATCATGATTTCCGCGAGAATCAATTCTTCACCATTGTGGGTGCTGCCGCCCACCAGGATTTGGGCGTCCTCCGGCACGCCGACTTTGCGGAATAGTGCCGGCACGTCCAAATGGGTGCGTTCATCAAGTTTGGCAGCGTCGAATTTCAAATTGCCGACGAGGCGAACGGCCTGGGGGCGGCAGCCGATTTCGCGCAGCCGGGCCGCATCGGTTTCATTTTGCGCCCCCACGCCGGCCAGGGAAGCGAATAAGGGGCGGAAGAGAAATCCGAACCGTTTGTAACCGCGAAAAGAACGATCGGAGAGCCGGGCATTCGCCAAAAAGACTGGAATCTTCAAATCGTGCGCCCGCCAAAGAAAATTCGGCCAAATTTCCGCTTCAACCAGGATGATGGCTTCGGGATTGATGACGGCGATGGCGCGCTTGACCCATTTCCGGCGGTCGATTGGATAGTAAATCCTGCTGATGCGCGCGGGCAAATGTTTTTTCAACTGGGCCATGCCAGTGGTTGTGGTCGTGGAAACAACGAATTTGACGTTGGGAAGGCGGGTTTCGAGGGCCCGGATCAACTGGGTGCAGAGATTGACTTCACCCACACTGACCGCGTGGATCCAGACGACCTGCCGGTTGGTCAGTGCTTGCTTGAGGTTCGAGTCATAACGTCCGAACCTTTCCGGAAAACCCGGACGCCAATTGCCGCGCCGCCACATCCGCCGAAAATAATACGGCGAAGACAGCACAAAAAAGAACGCGAATAAAATGTTGTAAAGCGTGCGCACTCCGAACAAACCCGTGACGAGTTCTCAATATGAGACGTCTGACACATGCGAATGTTTCACAAATGTCACCGAATTTCAACGAAAGAAAACGAGCCAGATCACCAGCAAAACCGGCACAAGGAAAGGCAATGAGAATTTCCAAATGAATTCGGCAAATTCCGGGACGGGGACATTTTGGCGGACGGCGATGGCCTTGACCATAAAATTAGGCCCGTTGCCGATATAAGTGGCGGCGCCAAAAAAAACCGAGGCGATGCTGATGGCCAGGAGGCCGGAAACATTTTGGCCGGGCAGATCAGAGGCGTTTCCCGCACCGGTGGTTCCAAGGAGTGTGTTCAGAAATCCCAGATAAGTCGGGGCGTTGTCCAGGACCGCTGACAAGGCGCCGGTGCTCCAATAAAAGGTTCCGGGCTGCGGATTGGCGCCTAGAAAAACATGCGCCTTGGCCTTCAGCAGTTCCATCGCCGGCATCATGGTCGCGAATATGCCCGCAAATAAAACGGCCACTTCGATAATGGGATGAAGGTCAAATCCGCCTTCAGCCGGCTGGACACGCCGTTGCGTCATCCAGTACGAACCGAGCGCGGCCAGGAACATGATGGTCTCGCGCAAGAAAGGGGGATTGTTGATGAAAACCGCGGCGAGAATCACTGCGAGAAAAAACAAATGGGGGCCGCCGCTCAATCTCCACGATTTTCCGCCCGGCCCGTCTTCCACGGAAATTTTGAGCCTGGCGTGATGTGATTTGTCCACGGCGTAAAACATCCCCAGCAGAATCCCGACGGCGAGGGCCCAAAGCGGCCAGCAATGTTGGGTGATCCACCAAAACGGGACCCCTTGGAGATAGCCCAGGAACAAAGGCGGATCGCCAATCGGCGTGAGACATCCGCCGACGTTGGCGATGAGAAAGATAAAAAAAGCAATGTGGTAACTGGCGATCCGGTCCCGATTGATCTGGATCCACGGGCGGATGAGCAACATCGCGGCGCCGGTGGTTCCCAGGACATTTGCGGCGAGCGCGCCGGCCAACAAAAAAACCGTGCTCATCAGCGGCGTAGTCTTGTTTTTGATTTCCAATTGAATACCGCCGCTGACGATATAGAGTGACCCGAGCAGCACGATGAAACCAAGGTATTCGTGCGCCATCTCCAAAACCTCTCCCGGAGCATGCAGTCCCCAAAAATAATAAACCACAGTGATGCCGCCGAGGGCGAGGGCGGCTTTGGGGTAATGGCGGCGCCACCATTGGGGGAAAACGGATGGCGCGGCGGCGATCAAAAGCAGCAGCAGCGCAAACGGCAAAATCATCCAGGGATTAGGCAAACCCATTCCACAAGATTGCGGTCCGGAATCAAAGGCGGTCAACCAGAAAGCGCGAACGGTGGTTGAGTTTCTTCGGGAATTTTTTTAGTTTTCAGAATGGTTGAAAAACATTACCGCAGTCTCGTCAAAGCTGTTTCATGGCGTTTTACCGGCAGCATTGACACGATGGTCATTGCCTTTCTCATCACGGGCCGGATAAAATGGGCGTTGAGCATCAGTGGTGTGGAATTGTTCACGAAGATCTTTCTGTTCTACGTCCATGAACGCATCTGGTATAAAATTCCGTTTGGACGGGTTGAGGAACCGAAAGACAAGCCCAACTTTGATATTTGAGGCAAGTGGGGTGGTCGACGGGACTCGAACCCGCAACATCCAGAACCACAATCTGGGGCTCTACCATTGAGCTACGGCCACCACCCAATCTGCTCATGGTAGTTTTTATGACACGAAGCGTCAAGATTTGTGAACTATTTCACCTGCTGTTTTTCAATCCACCGGATCGCCTCATGGAGCAATTGGGTGGCGTTGTCCAATTTGAGTTTCTCCTTGATGCGGGCGCAGTAGGTCTGGACGGTTTTGAAACCGACGTGCAGGTGGTCGGCGATTTGCCTCGTGTTCATGCCGCGGCCCAACAATTCAAAGATTTCCAGTTCGCGGTCGCTGAGTTGCTCGACTGAATATTCGCCGGGAATCGGGCCTTCGACAAATTTTTCCGCCATGATATCCGCGATTTTGTCGCTGACATACACTTTCCCGGCAAGGACCGACCGGATGGCCTGAAGAATTTTTTTTGTCGCCTCACGTTTCATGATGTATCCCCGGGCGC
The DNA here is from genome assembly GCA_963797825.1 of uncultured Verrucomicrobiae bacterium. Taxonomy (GTDB): domain Bacteria; phylum Verrucomicrobiota; class Verrucomicrobiia; order Limisphaerales; family UBA11358; genus UBA11358. Next base: position 200,591 of record CAWCRR010000042.1, on the reverse strand, counting down.
CCGCCCGCAGAGAGCGCTCGGCATAAAGCACTTCATCATGCATGGAAAGGACGATCATCGCGACCTCGGGATGGTTGGCCTTGAGGTTTTTGATCAATTCAATGCCCGAGCCGCCTTCCAGCGAAATATCAATAATCGCCACGGATGGAGTGGCTTGGGCAATCATTTCAAAAGCGCGGGGCGCATCACTGGCCTCGCCACAAACCTGCAGGTCCGGCTGTTCATTGATGAGATTGGCAAGCCATTCCCGCACGAGCGGATGGTCGTCCACCAGAAAAATTTTATTTTTTTGAGGCATGGTTTTGGTCGGGAACGGCTGCCAGCGGCAACAAGCAAGTCACCCGTGTGCCTTGCGTTGGCAGTCGTTCAATATTAAAGGTTGCCCCGATCATGCTGGCACGATAGGCCATGATATGCAATCCCATGCCGTCATGGGAGGAACCTGGATTTTCGCGAAGACCGGCGCCGTCGTCGGTGATGGTCAAAACAATTTCACCTTCGGATACGTCGAGGCCAATATTGACGCAGCGGGCCTTGCCGTGGCGGATGGCGTTAGTGGTAGCCTCCTGGGCGATGCGGTAGAGATGCGTGATGATATCAGGATCACTCAAAGGAATGGGTTGGGGACATTCGAATTTACAATCTATCCTGAATCTCTCGCTGATCCCGGCCGCCAGATCGGTAAAATGGTCTTCAATTTCCACGGCTTGCATTTCGAGAGGGTGCATTCCCCGCGCGATGGAGCGTGTCATATCGATCGCTTTCTCGATGAGTTCAATGACGTTATTCGCCGCCGCCGCCTCGGACAATGATTTGTCCGCCAATTTTTTTTCAAGGACTTCCACGGCGAGTGCCGTCCCGGTCAGATGCTGGCACAAACTGTCATGCAAATCATGCCCGATACGCCGTTGTTCGCGCTCGCTGGTTTCCAGCAAATCCTTTTCCAGTCGCCGCCGTTTGGCCATCTCTTCCGTTAAAGCCGAGGTCCTTTCCCGCACACGGTCGTCCAATTCCTTATATAGCCTGACCATGCCGACAATGATGAGATAGAGCACCAGGAGCATTGACCCCCTCCAGACCGTAACGAATGTCGAAAAGGACGCCCCGGCGGCGGAATTGCTGAAATACCACACGATCACGCTAAACAAGGCCAGGAAGACGCCGAACGGCGTACCTACCCGCCACGATCCCAAAACGATGGGAAACAGGTAAAAAATGAAAAAGCTAATTTCGTATCCCGTCACATAATCCCCAATCCCCACCAGCAACAGCACCGTGATGCTCAACGCCGCCGCAAACCACGTGGGCCACGCTTCAACTTTTTTTAAAAATGCCTTCACAACTTCGGAACCTAAAAACTGCCCAAATGGTACATTAAATTGATGCCCAATCCGAGAATATTTCATGGTGAATGGCGCGGGCGAACGCTCCATCATTGCCAACGGTGATTTCCCGCCTTAGAATTTAAAAGTTCATGGCTGAATATAAAGTCCAGTTCGAGGTCTTTGAAGGCCCGCTCGATCTGCTGCTCTACCTTATCAAAAAGGAGGAAGTCGACATCTATGAGGTCAATCTCACCAAACTGGCCACCCAGTTTATCGAATACATCGATACCATGCGGTTGCTGGACCTGGAAATTGCCGGCGAATTCCTGGTGATGGCCTCTACGTTGATGTACATCAAAAGCCGTGAATTGCTGCCGGTGGACCAGCAGGCGCAGGTCGAGGGCGAGGAAGAGGGCGAAGACCCCCGATGGGAACTCATCCGCCAACTGGTCGAATACAAAAAGTTCAAGGATGCCGCCGCGCAACTGCAAACACTCGAAGCGCGGCAGGAAGACATTTTCCCGCGCCTGCCGGCAAAATTGGAATTTGAATCCTCCGCGCCGGCTCCCAAACCCGATGTCTCCATTTTCGATCTGCTCAATGCCGTCAATACGGTGCTCAAACGCTTCGAGCAACGCGCCGGCGGCATGCGTGAAATTTTTGAGGACAAATGGACCGTCAGCGAAAAGATCGAATTCATCCTCAAAATGATTGCCGAACGGGGCGGGATCAAGTTTTCCGAATTGTTCGCCGATGCCGCCAGCCGTTCGGAAGTCGTCTGCACTTTCCTGGCGTTGCTCGAACTGATCCGTCTTAAACAACTGGTCTGCACACAGCCCGAGCCGTTCAGTGAAATCGAAATCAGCCGGGTGCAAGCCACGCCGGCCCCGGTCGCCAATGAACCAGTGGCATCGCCTGAGCCTGCCGCTCCGATTGTGGAAAATCCTCCACCGGAATCTTGATTTTATCATGGAACTAAAACTCATTCTCGAATCACTGCTCTTCTCCGCGCAAAAACCACTTTCGGTAAAAGAGCTTCGCGAAATCATCGCCAATGCCGCCGAAGGCGATGGCGCCGATGCCATCGCCAAATCGCTCGCCAAGGCCAAGGAAGGCGAATTGACCGCCGCGCTCGAACAACTGGCGAAAGAGCATGCCACCGCCGCGCGCAGTTACCGGCTGGCGTGCGTCGCAGGCGCATGGCAATTCGTGACCCAACCGGAATTTGCCCCCTGGCTCAAGGCATTGGTGGGGCAAAAAATGCGCCCGGCGCGGCTTTCACAGCCCGCCTTGGAGACGCTGGCCATCATCGCCTATCGCCAGCCCATCACCCGCGCCGAGGTGGAGCAGATTCGCGGCGTGAACGTGGATGGCGTGATGCAGACCTTGACCGAACGCGGGCTGGTCGAGTCGGTTGGCCGCGCCGAGGTGGTCGGCCGCCCGCAAACTTACGGGACAACTGGCTTGTTCCTGGAATATTTTGGCCTGCGCGGCTTGGAGGATTTGCCCGCGGCGGACGAACTCCGGCGCATCCCACTCGAAAAGCCGCCGGGACCCGTCACAGTGGAGGAGGGTCTGGCGACCGCGGCACCGGAACAACTGGCTCTTGAGAACAAGGAAGTTCCCTTGACCCAGAAGGCGCCCGAGGCATAAAAATCCAGTTGACAGTTTTTAGAATCAATATCAATATATCCGTATCCGTTGATATAACGGTCTCATGCCGAGTGGTCGAGGGACTGGCCCGATGACGCCACGGCAACCGATTGAGCTTGTTCTCAATGCCAGGTGCCAATTCCAGCTCAAGCACCATTGGCTTGGGAAAAATGAGAAGGTCGTTTTGTCGCCCTGTCTCCGCATGAGACAGGGTTTTTTGTTGCCCTGAACCGAAACAGGAAATCTATGAGTGACAAACATGGTTACATGAAGGCGCTGAAATGCCGCGAGTGCGGGCGGGAATATCCGCTCGAGGCCACGCATGTGTGCGAGTTCGACTTCGGCCCGCTCGAAGTCGCTTATGACTACGACCGCATCAAAAAATCAATGACGCGCGAAGCCATCCAGTCGCGCCCCAAGACGATGTGGCGTTATCGCGAGCTGTTGCCGGTGGCCAGTGATCCGACGGTGGGCACGCAGGCAGGGTTCACGCCATTGATCAAAGCCGACCGGCTGGCGAAGAAACTCGGCATCCGCGAATTGTGGGTCAAGAACGACGCCGTGAATTATCCCACGCTTTCCTTCAAAGACCGCGTGGTGAGCGTGGCCTTGAGCCGGTCAAAGGAACTCGGTTTTGACACGGTGGCCTGCGCTTCCACGGGTAATCTGGCCAACGCCGTTTCCGCACAGGCGGCCAGCGCGGGATTGAAATCCTATGTCTTCATCCCCTCGGACCTGGAACACAGCAAAATCGTAAATTCGGTCATCTACGGCGCAAACGTCATCGCCATCAAAGGCCATTATGACGAGGTGAACCGGTTGTGCGCGGAAATCGCCGGAAAATACGGCTGGGCGTTTGTGAACGTGAACATGAGGCCGTATTACGCCGAAGGCTCCAAGAGCATGGCCTATGAGATCGCCGAGCAGCTCGGCTGGCGCGCGCCGCAACATACCGTCATCCCAATGGCGTCGGGCTCGTTGCTCACGAAAATTTACAAGGGCTACCAGGAATTCGCCAAGGTCGGCCTCATCGCCGAATCCAAGTCGAAGATCTATGGCGCACAGGCGACGGGATGCTCGCCGATTTCCGCGGCCCAAAAAGCTGGATTGGATTTCTTCAAGCCGGTCAAGCCGGACACCATCGCCAAATCGCTAGCCATTGGCACGCCCGCGGACGGTTTTTACGCGTTGAAAGTGATGCGCGATACCGGGGGAGCCGCCGAGGACGTGACGGACAATGAAATCCGTGAGGCGATCCAATTGCTGGCGGAAACGGAAGGCATTTTTGCCGAAACCGCAGGCGGCGTGACCGTGGGTGTGGCCAGGAAGCTCATCGAATCAGGCAAGATTCCGCGCGATGAATCGGCGGTGATCTGCGTTACCGGCAACGGATTAAAAACGCTCGATGCCGTGGAACATCATGTGTGCAAACCGCGCGAGATCAAGCCGAGCCTGCGTGAATTTGAGGCGTTGCTGGCCCAGGAAAAAGTGTGAGCGCAATCCAATTGCTTTGTGATGATGGTAATCGCCTGCGGAAACGAAAGCCGCCTGCGAACCGAACCGTTGCTGCAATTCGAAACCAAGCACGCCGCAATAAAATTTTAGCGCGCGTTCCAGGTCCGCCACCTTCAGATGCACGTGCCCGATGCGGACATCGGCATGGATGGTTTTTTGTTCCTGCTTCACGAAATTACACTATCACCAGGAAAGCTCACCGCAAGGACAGTCGGGCCGCCGTCACCTATTTGGCACAATCGCCATTTACAATCATCACTTCGAGCACCATGATGGCTCTGCCTGCGGGGAAACTTCCATTCCGCAAGCAGGTCAACTGCAAAGAAAAGTAAAATTATGGCAAAAAAAGCCAAAGCCAAAAGCGCCGTCAAAAAGAAACCAGCCACCAAAAAGAAAAGGTAAAGTTCCCTGTCTCTCCTGGCGCAAAACCCGGGAGAGACGGACCAAAACTTTTTGGGGCGTTGAAATTCCGGCGGGCCAGGCCGTCTACCAAAATAAACGGCGAATTACATTGCTATGGGGTCGCTGCGCACTGAAGCTTGACCATGAGCAATAGCCTTCAACAGCACGGTATCAGGGAAGTCCATAAACAACTCCGGTTACGGATGAAGAACAGCGGCCTGGAATCCATCGTGGTCCATGTCACCCGCAAGGCCGGAAAAGTAAAATGCAGTTTTACTGGTTCACCTGAGCAGGTCGCCAAAGCCGAGGCAATCCTCGCTGCCTGGCCTTGAGATCGTTACTCCCCCGTGTTGGAAATTTCGAGTTTTTTTGATGGGCCAAGGCGTGTTATCCTGCGCGGATTATGCCGTTCAGAATACTCAATCTTGAAGAGGTCGCGGATTATCTGCACCTATCGGTCGCGGACATCGAGCAACGCGTGAAGGATCGTGTGATCCCCTTTGAATACCGCGGCGACCGTGTCGTCTTCCACAAGGGCAGGATCGATGCATGGGCTTCCCAACGCATCCTCGGATTCTCCGGTGAAGGGCTCAACGCCTATCACCAAAAATCCACCCGCTTCACGGAAAAAATTCTCCCACGGGAAGCCATCCTCCCGGAGATGCTCAAAGCCGGCGCGGTCGCCTCGGCCATGACCTCCAAGACCAAGGGGTCCCTCCTGCGCGATCTGGTTGAACTGGGGGAAAAAACCGGGCACCTGTGCGATCCTAAAACGCTGCTGGCCAGCCTGGAGGAGCGCGAGGATTTGTGCTCCACGGCGCTGCCGGGCGGATTTGCGCTGCCGCATCCGCGCATGCACGATCCTTACCTGTTTGACGCTTCGTTCATCGTGGTAGGCAGGACGATCCAGGAGATCCATTTCGGCGCGTCCGACGGTGAGCCGACGCATCTATTCTTCCTGATCTGCTGCCAGGACGACCGGCTGCACCTGCACACACTGGCCCGGCTCTGTTTTATCGCGACGAAAACCAAAGTCCTTGATCAACTGCGCGAGGCGCCTGATGCCCAAACCATGAGTGAAGCCCTCATCGCGGCGGAACTGGAGATACGATCGCAATAAGGCGCTTCGTCACTGTGATTTCAAACGGTAATAAGCCGCAGGATACGTGTTTGGCAGCGCCATGCCGGTAATTGGCGCTCCATTGGAAATGGTCACCCAGTTGGGATTATCCAGATTAGTTGTGATTTGCAGGACGCTGTTCGGCGCAGGGCTGTTCCAATAAAAGACAGACTGGTTGCCAGCCGAAAATATATTTAGGAGTGGCGAAGCGAATAACGTCGTGTTGAGCAAAACGGTAACGGTGTTTCCGGAATTAGCGAGGACAAGATCGGGCTTTTTGTCCCCATTAAAATCCGCCATCGCCATGGCTTGAGGTTCCTCCCCGGCAACAATTGTAAAATAGGTGCCAAAACCTGTGCCACTGTTGGCCACCACGGACACTATGCCAGGAAGATCAGCATTGTCGAAAGCGACCAGTTCGTCGTGGCCGTCGCCGTTGAAATCGGCAGCAACCACTCCGTAGCACCCACGGGCCACATTCACTGTGGCGTTGGAAACAAACAGCCCGCCGCCATTGTTGGTAAGGATGGTCAGGGTTGAATTTGGGTAGCCATAGGCGTTGGCAGAAACCAAATCGACATAACCATCGCCATTGATGTCAGCGGCCACGACCGATTGCACATCGCTGCCGACATTATAGGTGGCATTGGAAACAAGCGATCCGTTGCCAACATTGGTGAAAACAGTAAGGCTGCCATAGTTGTAATTCGCCACAATCAAATCGGGTTTTCCGTCGAGGTTCACATCCGCTACAGCCATGGACGAGACAGTGCCCACCACATTCAAGATGTCATTGGACATAAAATGCCCGCTGCCGTCGTTTGTATAAATTATAACTTTCGTGCCGCCCCCGATCAACAAGTCGGTTTTGCCATCGTTATTTAAATCGCACGTCACAGCACAACTTCCCCCCGCGTTGATCGTGGTATTTGACCCGAACTGGCCAAAATTGGAATTGGTCAACACGGTGGTCGCGGTGGCACCCACACTAATCAGGTCCAGCAAGCCATCGGCGTTGATGTCCGCAGCGATGACACATCTGGGCGAACTGCTGACGGTGTAGGTTGCGTTGGAAGCAAACGTGCCGTTGCCAAAGTTTCCAAGCACGGTCAGCGTGTTATCGGACATATTTGCAGTTATGATCGCCGGTCGACCGGTCCCAAAAACATCGGCGCCAATGACACTCACAGGATTGTTACCTGTCGTATAATTATTTGTCGAAAAGGTGATGTTCTGTCCGTAGGCAGTCTGGCACCCGGGATTAAGTGCGAAGAACGCGAAAATGGCCAAAAAGACATGAACGAATTTGATCTTCATGATTTCCTTTCCAGACACATAAAAGCGAAGAGGCAATTTACGTTTCTGTGGACTGAGTTGACGATACGTCAAACCAGTACCTGCGCGATGACTTGAGAATAACTGATATATTTTCATGCTGGTTATCTCGGTCGTTTCCTCAAAGCACTATCGATGCCATTGCCTGTTTGCTTGTTTTTAAAGGCTAAATGAAACATTTGAAATTTCGCTTGCCCAAACGCGTAAAAATTTCACGCGCCCCATGATGGAATTCACGCATCTGCGCAGAATAAGTTTTTTTAAAAAGTCGTGGGTGGTTGCTACTGCACTGCCCAATCAAATAACCAAATAGCCACGGATCAACTTTTCGGCGGCCACTCCGTGCCGGCGAGTTCCTTGGGCAATTGCTTTGGATCGATGGGGTAGATGAGCGATAGGTCCATCTGGGATTTTGAGCCCTGGAGAAATTCCAATTCCTCCGGCGCGCCCAGGATGAGCCAAAGCACCTCGGCGTCTGTGTCGTTGAACACCTGGCGCAACTGGTCCGGGCCTACCATCACGCCGCCATATTTGGGCACGGTCAATGTTTCATCACCCACGCGCATGCGGCCGGTGCCTTCCAGCACGAAATAAAATTCCTCGGCGCGGATGTGCTTGTGCAGCGTGTTGGCGCTCTTGGGTGGCAATCGCCAAAGCCGCGCGCCCAGGTTCTCGCTGCCGGTGCGCTCCAGGTAGTCCGCGTTCGGGATGCGCATCAGGTTGGATGGCCGCCAATGGAGGTCTTCTGGTTTGATGAGATGGTAACCTTGGACGGTTTTCATCGGGCGGGACGAGTTGCGGGCGGCTGGTTTTGACGGCGTGGAAAGGTTTTCGCCAGCCGGATGAGCTGCCCCACTTTGCGAATTTTTTCCGCAAATGGCTCGCGGGCGAGTTTTTGGCGTTGTTCCAGTTTCATGGCGTCGGCAGCTTCAATTTATGCCGTTGCAGGAGATTTTCCAGGTATGTTTTATCCAGATCGGCCTGCTGGAGCAGTTGTTCGATGCGTGCTTTGTCCTTTGTCCGCCCGACACTCGCGGCGATGGCCACAATATGTTCGGCACGAAAAACTTTGGCGGGTACGCCTTCGTAATCGAAATGCTCAGCCTCGCGCACGGCTTCCTCTGTTAAACCATGCGCGGCGAGAAATTGGACTGGAAACGCTCTGATGAGCAAATGCTCGCGGTCAATCTGCCAGCCTAGTGTTTGCAAGCGCGAGTAGATGGCGGGAATACCGGCGGTCAAACCTTTGTCCTTGGGAATAAAAAAAATATCCGCGTCATAAGTGGCGAATGGTTCGACGTAATAAATTGCCGCCAGCGCACCCCCTAGCGCCCAGTCCTCAATCAGTCCCGCTGCAATCAATCCATTTGCCGCGCGTAAAACGTCAGCCAGCGGAAGATTATCGGATGGCTCGTTGATTGCCATGTTGGATGATTACCAGATTCACGCCTTCGCGTAAACTTCCCCGCCCTTCTCGACAAACTCTTTGCTCTTTTCGTCCATACCTTTTTTCAAAGCTTCTTCTTCAGTTACGCCTTGTTCCGCGGCGTATTTGCGGACGTCTTCGGTGATTTTCATCGAGCAGAAATGCGGGCCGCACATAGAACAGAAATGCGCGCTCTTGGCGCCTTCCTGCGGCAAGGTTTCATCATGGAATTCACGCGCCGTCACGGGGTCGAGGCTCAGGTTAAATTGGTCTTCCCAACGGAATTCGAAGCGCGCCTTGCTCAACGCATTGTCGCGATATTGCGCGCCGGGATGGCCCTTGGCCAAATCCGCCGCATGGGCGGCAATCTTGTAAGCGATGACGCCATCTTTCACGTCCTTCTTGTTCGGCAATCCAAGATGCTCCTTGGGCGTGACGTAACAAAGCATCGCGCAGCCGTACCAGCCGATCATCGCCGCGCCGATGCCGCTGGTGATATGGTCGTATCCGGGCGCGATATCGGTGGTGAGCGGCCCGAGGGTGTAGAACGGCGCTTCGTGGCACCATTCCAATTGCTTCGCCATGTTCTCCTCGATCATGTGCATGGGCACATGGCCGGGACCTTCATTCATCACCTGCACACCTTTGGCCCAGGCGCGGGTGGTCAATTCGCCCTGCACTTCGAGCTCGCCAAATTGCGCGCGGTCATTCGCGTCCGCGATCGAACCGGGGCGCAGCCCGTCACCGATGGAAAATGAAACGTCATAGCTGGCCATGATGTCGCAGATGTCGTCCCAATGCGTATAGAGGAAATTCTCCTTGTGATGCGCCAGGCACCATTTGGCCATAATGCTGCCTCCTCTGGAAACGATGCCAGTCATCCGCGAAGCCGTGAGCGGGATGAACCGCAACAGCACACCCGCATGGATGGTAAAATAATCCACGCCTTGCTCGGCCTGCTCGATCAGTGTGTCGCGAAAAATTTCCCAGGTCAGGTCTTCGGCCTTGCCGCCGACTTTTTCAAGCGCCTGATAGATGGGCACCGTGCCGATGGGCACCGGCGAATTGCGAAGGATCCATTCGCGCGTGGCATGGATGTTCTTGCCCGTGGACAAGTCCATCACAGTATCCGCGCCCCATTTCGTCGCCCACCGCATTTTCTCGACTTCTTCCTCAATGGAGGACGCCACAGCCGAATTGCCGATGTTGGCGTTGATCTTCACCAGGAAGTTGCGCCCGATGATCATCGGCTCCAGTTCGGGATGATTGATGTTCGAGGGAATGATGGCGCGTCCGGCGGCGACTTCGCTGCGGACAAATTCCGGCGTGATCTCGGACGGAATTCTTTGGGGAAAACGGGAGAAAACGGACGGTACGAAGGAATTTACGATTTGCGAATTGCGATTTACGAACTGGCTGCTGCCCACGTGTTGCTTGTTCAAATTATTCCGTGCTATGTCGTTGCTTAATTCCGCAATCTGCAATCCGCGATCCGCAATCCGGTGATTTTCGCGGATGGCAATGAATTCCATTTCCGGCGTGATGATGCCGGCGCGCGCGTAGGCGAGTTGGGTGACGACGTTGCCGGGTTTGGCTCGCAATTGCTGGCGGCGCGGCGCGGTCAATCCCTCCAGATGCAGCGACGTTTCGTCCTGCCGCCTGGCGTGGTCCATGCCGCGGTGTTTTTCGGAGAGATATCCGTCGTCGATGGGCTTCGCTTCACGCCCGGCGTATTCTTCCACGTCTCCGTGGCTGCGGATCCAGCTTGCGCGCAAGGCGGGCAAACCTTCCTCGACAGTCCCGGTAAAGTCAGCATCGCCCCACGGCCCGCTGCAATCGTACACACGTACCGGTTCGTTCGCCTCGCTTTGGCCGTCGAAATCCTTGGTGGGCGATAGCTCGATCTCGCGCATCGGTACGCGCACGGTGGGGTGCAATTGGCCCGGGACGTAAACACGTTTGCTGGCGGGCAATTGCTCGCGGCTATGCGGTTCGAATGAATCTTTAGATGCGATCATAATTTGATGGGAAGCCCGAGAGTGGTCAATTTCCTGCGCCGGCATTATCCGGTTCAAGTTCACGGGTCATTTGCGCTCCCGCGCAAAACTCTCAGCGTCACCCCGAGGGCGATGTGGCTCCCCGAACACTGAAAACACTAGGCCGGATTGCCCGTACCGTCAAGGCGGCACTTGAGTTGAGAACGGAAACATTCAACATTCAACATTGAAGGAATTGAATAAACTTGCTTATTGGGTTGAATGTTTCGTCTATGGTTCCGATTCGGGGCCTTGTGATGTTTCTTTCTTAAACGAGCGCATCACGAAATAAAGCACCGGAGTTGCGATGAGCGAGAGCAGGACGGAGATGAACAGCGCGCCGATGACGGCAATGCCCAGCGGCTGGAGCATTTGCGCGCCTGTGCCGACGCCCTAGGCCAGCGGCAACATGCCCAGCGCAGCAGCCAGCGAGGTCATCAGCACCGGACGCAACCGGCGATGGCCCGCCTGCACCAGCGCCTCGACTATTTCCACGCCTTGCGCCCGCAATTGCTGGAAATAATCCAGCACCAGGATGCCGTTCTTGGCGACGATGCCGACGCCGATAATCATGCCGAGGAAGGAAATGATGTTCAGCGAAACGCCGGCAAGCCACAGCGCAGCCAAGGCGCCGAACAACGCCAGCACGGAGCCGAAGACGATCGCGATTGGCTCGTAAAACGAGCGGAACTCCACCAGCAGCACGGTGAACACCAGCAGGATGGCGGCGAGCAGCACCGCCAGCAAATTGCGGAAGGATTCCTGTTGCAAACTGATAGAGCCCGCCATATTCCACGGTGCCGGGCGGCAGCCAGGTGTCCTGGCCCAATTTGGCCTGCACCTCCCGCATGGCGGTGCCGAGATCCACGCCTTCCAGCCGCGCGGATACGATGTCATTCTGCCGCAAATCTTCCCGGTTCAATTCGCACTTCATTGGGCGCCATGTTCACGTCGGCCACCTGCTCCACGCGCACGACCGCGCCATTGGCTGTGCGGATGGGCAAATTGCGCAACTTGGAAATGGTGTCCACGCTCTTAGGCTCCGCCATCACGCGGATGTTCACGATGCGGTCGCCCTGCAGCACGTAGGATGAAACTTCGCCGAGCAGCGCCGTGTTGACGGCATCGGCGATGTTCTGTGCGGTGAGTCCGAAGCGTTCGGCGTCCGCGGGGCGCACGCGCAAATTGATGGACGGACCGGTTTCGGTGAGACCGTCAAATGTGTCCACCACGCCGGGAATTTTTTGGATTTGTTCCTCGACTGCGCGGCGCGACGCTTTGCAGCCAGTCCATGTCCGGCGAGAACAATTTGATCTGGATTGGGTCGGGGGCCATCTGCAAGTCGCCGATCAAATCGTCGAGATAACCGTGAAAATCCCAGTGCATCATCGGGAAGCGCTGGTTGAAATCGCTGCGCATGCCATCGAGAACTTCTTCGGTGGAATGTTTCCGGTTTGCCTTGAGCTTGATGAGATAGTCGCCGACGTACGGTTCGGTGATGAATGGTCCCAGTTGCGTGCCCAAGCCGGCGGGAATAACCCTCCACGTCGGCGTTGGTGCGGATGCTTTGTTCCGCTTCGTCCAAAATGCGCGAGGTTTCGGCCAGGCTGGTGCCTGGCGGCGCCGTGTAATCCATGACAAATCCGCCTTCGTCAAAATCCGGCAGAAAGCCCGTCTCCAATTGCCGGAAAATGAAAATGCTGGCGAGGAACACCAAGCCGCACGCCAGCAAGGTCAGCCACGCGTGCCGCAATGCCCAGCGGATGGCGGCTTCGTAAATCCGCAGCACGGGCCGCAACACAAATCCGGCTTCCTCGACCAGTCGAAGCCGATTTGGTCCGGCCGCGGATCAGCCACGCGGCCAGCGACGGCGTCAGCGTGATCGCCAAAACCAGCGATACCAGCAGCGCCACGACCATCGTCAACCCCAGCGCGCGGAAAAACACGCCGGCCATTCCGCTCAAATAGGCCAGCGGCAGGAACACGACCACCGGCGTGAGCGTCGAGCCGATCAGCGCGGTCAGAATTTCACCCATGGCTTCGTGAATGCTCTTCAATCGCGGCCCGCCCGCGGCGAGCCGGTGACACATGGCTTCAACCACGACGATGGCGTTGTCAATGATCAGCCCGATGGACGCCGCGATGCCACCGAGCGTCATCATGTTGAAGCTCATGTTCGCCAGTTTCATCACGACGAATGGTGATCAGCACGGAAATCGGGATGGTGACGATTGCCGTCCAGACGCTGCCCCAGTTTTTCAGGAAGAAATAGAGGATGAACACCGACAGGATGAGGCCAAAGATGATGGCGCTCCACACGCTGCCTACCGAATCGCGCACGAACTGGGATTGGTCGTAAAAAAACGCCAGATTGCATGTCCGGCGGCAGTTCCTTGTGCAATCGGGCCAGGTCGTTTTTCAAAGCTGCGGCGATCTGCAGGACGCTGGCATCGGGCTGGCTTTCGATGTTGAACAATACTGCCTGCCGGCCTTGCGCCGTGATGCTCGTGTAAGCCGGGGCCGGCCCGCGCTGAACCAGCGCCACGTCCTGGATGCGGATGGGATTGCCGTCGTGGACCGTGATCACCACGTTCCCGATGTCTTCCGCCGAATGGACGCGGCCGTCCACCGTTGTCAGGTAGAGATGATAATTTTCCACGATCATGCCCGCGGCGGCCACAAGGTTGTTCTGCGTCAACGCATCGCTAACGTCCTGCAAACCCAGGTGCGCCGCCTGCAATTTCAGCGGGTCCACGAGTGACGTGATATTCCGGCTCGCTTCCGCCGAGAATTTCCACGTTGGCTACGCCGGGGATCTGCAGGAACAACGGTTTGATGGTGTAATTGGCGGTGTCCCACAGGTCCATCTGGCTGCGGGTGGAACTGGTGAGGCTGATGCCGATGATCGGGATAGCTTAACGAAAACGCCACCGCGCGAGACATCGGTGGACGCCGTGGCCGGCAGGTCGCTGCGGATTTCTGAAAGCTGGCCGAGCACGAAAAGTTCCGAGCTGCCGCATGTCCGCGCCCCAGTTGAAAAACGACATTGATGATGGCCGAGCCGCGCGTGGTGGAGGAACGTCACCGAGACCACGCCGGGAATGCTTTTCATCGCCTCCTCGATGGGCCGGGTGACGGTGGCCATCATTTCGTTGGCGGGCATGATGCCGTTGTTGACCATGACGACGACGCGCGGAAAATCTGTTTTGGGAAAAACCGATGAGGGCGTCTGCTTTGCGCAAAAAATTCCCGCCAGGCACAGTACGATCGCGATGAACGTGATGGACAGCGCGTGTCGCGTCGCAAAAGGCCCGAGCTTTGAGGAAGTATCCGGGTTCATTGCGCGGCGGGCGAATTGGTGGCGGAGGTATCATCCGGCGCACTAACGATCGAGATTTTTGTCTGTGCCGGCAATCCGTACGCGCCCATGGTCACGACAGAAGCATTCTCGTCCAGGTTGGTTCCGGAAACTTCGACCCAGTCACCTTCACGCAAACCAGCCGTGACCGGCGTTTGCGTCGCTTCGTCATTTTTCACCAGCGAGATTACGCTATTGCCGTCATCATCCGTCACGACACTTGCGGCGGGAGCGGCCAGCGTATTAGTCTCAACTAGAGTGACGATCTTCACCGGCACAAATTGTCCGGGTCGCCATCCGCTGTCCGCGGGCAGGGACGCCCACGCGGAAACCGTTCCATCATTCGCATCCACCGCCGGGCTGACAAATGAAATACTGGCGAGTGTAGTCTGCGGGTCCTCGCCGACCTGGACGTCTTCTCCCCCTTTCAGATCCGCGGCTTGTGACGCCGAAATTTTTATCCCCACCGCCAGCCGGGTCAAATCAACCACTTCCGCCACCACCGTATTTACGTCCACTGCCTGGCCCGGCGCGACATCCAGCCGGGTCACCGTGCCATCCAACGGCGTGATCACTTCCAATGAAGCCAGTTGAGCCGCGGCATCCTCGACGTTCTTCAACGAAGTATTTTGTTGCGCCAATAACTGTTTCTGCCGAGCCACTTCGGATTGCGCATAATCAAACGTCGCACCCGCGGAATTCAATTCCACCAGCACATCGCCCTTCTTCACCTGTTGCCCGGCAACGACATCGACTTTGGCGACGATCCCGGCGCTCGGCGCGGCGAGGGGTCCACCGCCTGACGGCGAGCTTTTCGTGGCGGGCGCGGGTTCAACGGTGCCATAACCCGTGACGTAGCGATGCAGCGTCACGCGTTTGAGCTGGCCCACCTGGACCGGGATGATGGTCTGCACATTATCGTTCCCTGATTGGTCGTCTGCCGCTGGCGCGCTTCCGCCGCGCGACTTAACGAAGGCAAAAATGCCCAGTGCCAGGCAGGCGATGATCACGCCGCCAATGATTATGGATTTCTGTTTCATCTTTGAGTTTCCTGGTGGGTCGCCGCGCCCAATGTTTCCGGCGGCAACGTAAGCGGGCTTTGCACCGCGTCTTCCAACTGGCCGAGTACCTGCTGCGCCTGGATCAGCGCGTTCATTTGGTTTTGCGCGCCAGTGGCATATTCCGCCTCCGCATTTGCCAGCGTCAGCGCGTCAATTTCCCCCACCTGCGCTTGCGCGCGAACGGCCGCCATTTGCCGCTGCAAATCATCCAACAGTTTTTTGGCCGTGGCGGCCTTGTTTAACGCCGCGTCATAACCCGCCAGCGCCGTGTCAATTTCCGAAATCGCGGTGGCTTGTACCGTCAAAAAATGTGCGGCGGCCTCGGCCCGTTTTGTCCTGGCTTCAGCAATGGGTCCCTGGTTTTGGTCCAATATCGGCAGGGTCACCGTCAATCCCAGTTGCCATTCATTGTCCCCCGCGCTCCCGGTATTATAGCCATAGCCCGGACCCAGATGAACGTCAGGATATTGATTGGCGATTTCGAGTTGCAGCGCCGACTGGCTGGCAGCATAGTCGGCCAGCGCGCCCCGAACGTCCGCGCGATTGAACAAGGCCTGCCGGCGAACTTGCGGCGCCGTCAAATTTCCCGGAAAATTCTTGAAATCGTCGAAGGAAAACTCCGTCCCGTCGAGAGATTGCAATGGCACGCCGAGCGCCCCGGCCAACTGCGCGCGAGCCTGGTTCAATTGTCCCATCGCATCCTGCCGCGCCAATTGGCTGGTCTCCAACGCCACCCGTGCCTGCGTGACTTCATAGCTGGAAATGCTGCCGGCCGACAATTGCCCTTCCAGCAAACGGACGACATTGCTTTGCGCCAGTTCCTGTTGCGAAAGCAATTTTTCGTTTTCGCCCGCCGCGTAAAGTTCGAGCAGCGCGGACCGCACATGGCTCCGGGCCAGCCAGATTCGGCCGACATAATCCCAATAGGAGGCTTCGGACAAATGCTTCGCTTCGGCCATCCGTTTTCCGCGTTTGCCCGCCGTTTCAATCGGCCAGTCCAGGCTTACCGGCACAATCCACGGCGTCGGGTTGTCGGGAATCTGCGAATCATACCCCGGCGTGACCGATACGGAAGGGTTCGGACGGCTCCGGGCGGTTATTTCCGCAGCCTGCGCCGCGGCCCATCCGTCCCTGGCCTCCGCCAAGGCGGGTTGGTAATAAAATGCGACGAGCGTCAAGGCGCTTAAATTCCACGAACCATCAAAATGATTGGTCTCCAAAAAAGCGCGCAGATTTTCGTTAGTCAGCGAACGCGCGTCGAAATCAGCGGCGGTTTTTTCCGGCGAAATCGGCTGCGATTGAAAGTGCGCGCAACCACTCGATAAAGCCAGCGCGCCCGCCAGAAAAATTGAAACTATGATCAAAGGACGGCGCATCTTCTCATTAACACCGCGGCTTTAGCCCGGTGCAAAACGCAGCACGGTGATGGAACCGTTTCAACGGTTTAACGAAATATAAAAAAGCCGTTAAAACGGCTGTCTGCTCGTCTATGTCCGCCAGGCACCGGGCTAAAGCCGCGGTGTTAATGGAATTGCACAGTTTCACGCGTGAAATTTTCAGGTTGATTAAGAGGGGACGGCGGTGGTCATGTCAAACCACTCAGCCGGATCAATTCATTGGTTGGGCGTGAATGATTGGACGAAACAATTAGTTCCATCGAAGCAACCAACCCATACGGTATGGGTCTTCAAATCCACCGTAATATCCCCTGTCCGCGGTTGGTCTGGTACGTCGCCAAGTGGCGTCAGTTTATCAGCGGCGACCTGGATGATGGATATTTTCCCCGTGCGGCCGGAACAATAGGCCCGATGCAAGCCGGGGTCGTAGGCCATTTCATCCACGCGCTGCGCGATGGGCGCCGTGGAAACAATTTTCCCGCTCGCACAATCGAGCATGACCAGTTTGCCCGCGCAGGCCACCAGCAGGGTGTCGAATTCGGGTGCCCGTGCGATCCCATGCGGGCCTGTATCCGGAGCCAGGGGCCAGGATGCAATGACTGTGTTGCTTGAAAGATCCACCACGCCGATGGTATTTGAGCCTTTTACCGCCTGGTACATCCTTCTGTTTTTCAGGTCAAAAGCCATGTCTTCCAGCCCTTTTCCGTCAAAGTTGATCGTTCCCACGATTTTCTTTTGCAACGGGTCGATCAACCATTGTTGGGCGGCGGTGTCATTGCAGAGGTGTACAAGGCCGGTGTCGGGGTCGAATCCACCAATGTCAGTGTCGGCCGGCATCGGCATCTCTCCAGAAATAGCCAGTGTCTTCGCATCCACGATCACCATCCTGCCCGGGTCATTGCCGCTGACATAGTAATTGTGGTTTTTTGTGTCGATTTGTGCGTCCTGTGAAGTGCCGGTCGGCACCACTTTCAATAGCTTCCCGGCATTCACGTCAAAAACATCAAACGTGTGATTTCCTTCGTGCCCCATTAACAGCCGGTCTTGGCTGGCATCGAACCGGATGAAATCAAATCCACCCGTAACCCCGGGCAGCGGAATGCGGTCGCCGGGGGTAAGCGGGGCGGTTTGCGCGGATGCGGATGAAATGATCCAACAGCCTTGAATGAGCGCCACGGCGAGGATATTTCTGGAAACAAGCGGGAGAGTGTTGTGTTTCATAATTGTTTTTTCAAATGTTATTACTTATCAAACCCTCCCGCTGAAAGAAAAATCTAAATTATGACAAAGAATTCATTTTGCCCCAGGCATGGCCCTATTTCATGATTAGGATGTTGCAACCCTTGAAATTACTCGACGTACCGGCTGCCAGCGGTTCTAATTTTTCCATGCGCGTGCTCGTTATCGAAGACGAAAAAAAGACCGCCACATTGATCCGCAAGGGTCTTCAGGCGGAAGGTTTTTCCGTCGAGGTTTGCCTTCGCGGTGATGAAGCGCTGGCCGCCGCCGAAGCTATGTACGATGGCATCGTGCTCGATATCATGCTCCCGGGGCGTGACGGCTTGAGCGTGCTCCGGCAATTGCGCGAGCGGCAAAATCGCACGCCGGTCCTGTTGCTCTCGGCGCGCGGCGCGGTCAATGAGCGCGTGGAAGGCTTGAATGCCGGCGCGGATGATTACCTGCCCAAACCGTTTGTCATCGCTGAACTGGTGGCGCGATTGCGCGCCTTGAACCGGCGTGGCCAGGAAAACCAATCCACCACTTTGCGGGTGGCAGACCTCGCCCTCGATACCATTTCCCACCGCGCGCAACGCGGCGAGAAATATTTCGATCTGACCGCCCGTGAGTTCCGCCTCCTTGAGTTCCTCATGCGTTCCGCCGGGCGCATTTGCGGCCGGATGACCATCATAGAAAAAGTATGGGACTACGATTTCGACCCCGGCACCAATCTGGTTGACGTCTATGTGAAACGTTTGCGCGAAAAAATCGACGATGGTTTTGATCCCAAGCTCCTCCATACCGTCCGCGGCGTCGGTTACGTTTTGAAAGAATGAAAATCCGCACTCGCCTCACAGTTTGGTACGCGGCGATCCTTATCGTGTCGCTCATCATCATCGGCGCGGGTACTTACCGAGAGATCGCCGAGTCGATGCGCCACAATCATCGGCCCAATTTATGGGAACATGCTTTGAATGAGACCGGCGAGATGGTCTTCGACGTGGGACTGCCGGCCGTCGTACTGGGACTGCTCGGAGGCTGGTGGATCACCCGCCGTGCCCTGGCCCCGGTGACCAAATTGACCAACGCTGTCGAAAAAGTGCATGAGGGCAATTTGCGCGGACAACTGCCCCGCACCGGAAACGGCGATGAACTGGACCGCCTCACTGAAGTTTTTAACGCCATGACCGCGCGCCTGGACGATTCCTTTCAGCGCGTCCGGGAATTTTCCCTGCACGCCTCGCACGAACTCAAAACTCCCCTTACGGTGATGCGCGGTGAACTGGAGATGGCCTTGCGAGAAGAAAATGTCACCGCTGCGCAAAAGGAACGATTGTTAAGTCATATTGCCGAAGTGGAACGCCTCGCCAAGATCGTCGACGGCCTGGCTCTGTTGACCAAGGCCGACGCCGGGCAGGTAAAGCTCAATTTCGAAACGCTCCGGCTCGATGAATTGGTCCGGGAGAGTGTGGATGACGCCGAAATTCTCGCCCAGCCTCATAATGTCCAGATCAAATTGGCAGCGTGCGAAACGGCCTCCATTTCCGGCGACCGGCATCGGCTCCGGCAATTGCTTTTGAATCTCATGGATAACGCCATCAAATACAACCAACCCACCGGCACGGTGAACATTTCATTGCGGCAGGTTGATGGCTGGGCCGAATTGAAGATTGAAAATACCGGCGCGGGGATCGCCATGGAATTGCAATCCCGCGTCTTTGAACGCTTCTTTCGCGGTGACACCAGCCATAATAACTCTGTGGACGGTTGCGGTTTGGGCTTGAGCATTGCCCAGTGGATCGTCTCGGCGCATGGCGGCGAAATCCATTTTGCTTCCGTCCCACACCAACTCACGGTTGTAACCGTTAAACTCAAACGAGTAGGTTGACAAAAACCTCGCTGCCATATACCCCTATCCCCTATACAGCGTTCAGCGCACATTTTGAAATGGCACCTGTGGCGAAAATGTTAAGAATGATTTTATGAAACCCAAGTATGTCCGCCCTGGTCTGGAAAAACGCGCGCTCATTGTGCGGCTGCGCAGGATCAAGGGCCAGATCGAGGGCATCGAAAAAATGGTCGAAACCAGCGCGGATTCATCGGACGTCCTCATGCAGGTGGTGTCTGTCCGCGGCGCGCTGAAATCGTTCAGCGAGGAGGTCATCGAATCCCGTTTACATGAATTTATCGAAAATTCCGCGCGCAAACCCGAGGGGCACCGCGATTTGCGGTCGTTGTTGATGATGTTGGAACGTTACATCGCCTAAAATCATGACTGCCGAAAAAAAACTTAATGACCAGAAGGCCGCTGATTTGGTGCGGGATGCCGCGGCCAATGACGTCGCTGAAATCCTTCAGCGGCTGAATACTTCCTCCAATGGGTTAAAAGAGGAAGAAGCCGCCGAGCGATTGGAGGTTTTTGGCCCTAATGAGGTCGGCCAGGAGAAACAGCACGGTTGGCTACAACGGCTATGGGTGGCGGTGCGCAATCCCCTGGTCATTCTGTTGGCCGTTATCGCTATCATTACCTTTGCCACGGCCGAGAAAACCAGCGATTACATCGGCGGCGGCGTCATGGTGGCCATGATTGTGCTGGCAGTTTCACTGCGGCTGATTCAGGAGACCAAGGCGGATAACGCCGCGGCTAAGCTCAAAGCCATGATCAAGGTCACGGCCACCGTTATCCGCGATGGCCAGTCCAGGGAAGTTCCCCTGCAAGATCTCGTTCCCGGAGATGTGGTGAGACTTTCCGCCGGCGATATGATTCCCGGCGACGTGCGCCTGCTCTCGGCCAAGGACCTGTTCATCATCCAGGCCACCCTCACCGGCGAATCCCTGCCGGTGGAGAAAAACGACGCCCCCGATCCGCGTCCAAACATTCAGCCGATTGAGCATACGAACCTATGCTTTCTCGGCACCAGCGTGGAAAGCGGTTCAGCCACGGCGGTCATCATTGCCACCGGCGCGCAGACCTATTTTGGCAAGATGGCCACCAGCCTCGCCTCTCAACAAGTGGAAACCGCTTTCGACCGCGGGGTGAAAAGATTTGTCTGGCTGATGATCACGTTCATGGCCGTCATGGCGCCGGCCGTCTTTTTCATCAATGGATTCACGAAACACAGTTGGGGCAAGGAGACTTTTCTCTTCACACTCGTCATCGCGGTCGGGTTGACGCCGGAAATGCTACCCATGATCATCTCGGTCTGTCTTTCCAAAGGCGCCCTGGCCATGTCGAAAAAAAAGGTCATCGTCAAGAGGTTGAATTCCATCCAGAACTTCGGCGCCATGAATGTCCTCTGCACGGACAAAACCGGCACCCTCACCATCGACCACGTCATTCTCGAGATCCACTGCGACGTTTTTAAAAATGAAAGTGAGGAAGTCCTTCGCGACGCCTTCCTCATCAGCCATTTCCAAACCGGGTTAAAAAATGTCCTCGATCGTGCCGTGTTGAAATATACCGAATTGCACCGGGAATTGGGCGTCGATAAATACAACAAAGTAGACGAAATCCCCTTTGATTTTTCCCGTCGTATGATGTCGGTGGTCGTGGAAGGACCGGATGGCCAGCGGCAAATCTTGACCAAGGGTGCACCGGAATCAGTCTTCAAAAAATGCACCCATTTCGAGAGTGACGGCGAGGTCTTCGATATGGAGCCTATCCTCGTCGGTAATCTCATCGAGCAGGTCAATTCCTTGAGCGAAGACGGTTTTCGTGTGCTGGCCATCGCCAACAAAAAGGTTGATGCCAAAAATGCTTATTCCAAAGCCGATGAAGAAAATTTGGTGCTGACGGGTTACCTCGCCTTCCTTGATCCGCCCAAGGACACCGCCGCCAAGGCCATTGAGGCTCTTCGGCAGCATGGCGTGGCCGTCAAAGTGCTCACCGGCGACAACGATCTGGTCACCCGAAAAGTGTGCAGCGAAGTCGGCATCCATGCCGAACGGATTGTTCTCGGCAATGACGTCGAAAAGATGTCCGATGAGGAATTGGCGGGGGTCGTCGATAGCGTCGATGTGTATGCCCGCCTTTCGCCGGCGCACAAAAAACGCGTCGTCCAGGCGTTGCAAAAAAAGAAACATGTGGTCGGCTTCATGGGCGACGGCATAAACGACGCACCCGCCTTGCGCGCGGCCGACGTCGGCATTTCCGTGGACAACGCCGTGGACATCGCCAAGGAATCCGCCGACATGATTCTCCTTGAGAAGAACCTCATGGTGCTCGAAGAGGGTGTGATCGAAGGAAGGAAAATTTTCGCGAATATCCTGAAATACATCCGCATGGGCGCCAGTTCCAACTTCGGCAACATGTTCAGCATGCTGGGGGCCAGCGCCTGGTTTCCGTTCCTGCCGATGCAGCCGATCCAGATCCTCACCAATAATTTGCTCTACGATTTCTCGCAGGTGCCAATCCCGACGGACAATGTTGGCGAGCAATACACCGCCAAGCCGCGTCCGTGGCACTTCGGCGAAATTACCAAGTTTATTTTGTTCCTCGGCCCGATCAGTTCCATTTTTGATTACACCACCTTCTGTGTGATGTGGTTTTATTTCAAATGCAGCCACTTGGACCTGGCAACTCCTGCGGGATTGGCCGCGCGGTTTGCCAACCCCATCGACGCGAATCACACCTACGCTGCTGCATTGCTCAACACCGCCTGGTTCGTCGAATCGCTGATGACGCAAACGCTTATCATCCACGTGATCCGCACCAACCTGGTGCCCTTCATTCAATCCCGGGCAAGCTGGCAATTGACCATGACCACCATAGCCATCATGCTGGTCGGCGCTGTCCTGCCGTTTTCACCCCTGGCCGCCCCGTTGGGATTTGTGCCCTTGCCGTGGCAATTCTGGCCCATCCTGGCCGCGACGCTGGTTTGCTATGTGGCGCTGACCCAATTGATCAAAGTCTGGCTGGTCCGAAGGAACTGGATATGAGGAAGACGAAATAAAAAGCCGTTCCGCATCTCACGGAACGGCGTTATTAGGCCTGCGCAAGGCGATCAAATTCGCTCAGGCCTCAAAGGATTTTCCGCACCCGCAACTTTGTTTGGCGTTCGGATTCGTGATCTTGAATCCGCCGGCGGTCAGCGAATCACTGAAATCCACACTGCAACCATGTAAAAATTGTGCGCTAACCGGGTCCACCAGGACGGTTACCCCGCCCTCTTCGGAAATCAAGTCCCCATCGCGTTTTTCGTCGAAAACCATGCCATATTGCATGCCCGAACAACCACCCTCTTCGATGTATAATCGCAGCCGTTTTCCCGCGTTCTCTCGCTTTTTCCCGAGAGCTTTTATCTCCTCTACCGCCCCCTCCGTCAATCTCACCCTTGGTTGGTTTGTCGTGGTTACGCTCATTTTCCACCGCAAGCTAAACCTGTGCGGCTCCAGTGTCAAATGAGGTTGCTAACTTTTTGGAGATGGAATGGAAGCTCGCATTTTTTCGAACGCATCTTTCGATTCCGGCAGCCAGTATTCCATTCGGTCGATGAATTTGCCTGGACTCCCCGTCCCCAGCGTTTCAATGAGTGGCAAAGCCTTTACTCCCGCCTGTTTGGTCCAATACGGGTCCGCCTTTTCGCCGTCGCGCAAATTCGACCCATAAAAGACATCAAGATAATTGTCCTCTGCGAGTTGGAGCAGCGCCGTTTGGTTTGTGCCGGTCGCCGATGCCGCCATATTTTCCAGGGTCTGCCCAAGCCCGACCTGCGCCATGCTGCGCGTAGCAACTGTCGCGGTCATGTTGGTACCGAGTACTTGTGCGTAATCATTGGTCGCGGCGTTAAAATTGGTTAATTGCAAATCACAATTGCCCGTATAAAACCAACCCAGGGCGCCAAATTCGTTGGTGGGATATTTTTGACAAAGTTGGATGAAGACATTCGTGGCCGATTGAAAATTCGCCAAGGGATTGTTTGTGTTGGAAGACGGCATTTCCATCAAGGCATCGCCATGAGCCATCCATGTTCGAGCCAGCAAATCCGGGGAGTTTGAACCGAGCAAAGTCTCAAGTTGGTTGTAATCTCCGATTGCTTCGGAAAAATCTTCCCGCGCTGCGGCGGAGCGTCCAGCCATGTACTGCGCCGGATAGGCGAGGCGGTTGGTCGGGAAATTTTGGTAAACGAATTCATAATTTTCTTCTGCCGCCAGATAATTGGTGCCGCCCAGCCTGAAAAAATGATCAGCAATCCACCATTGCGCATCCGGGGTGAGGCTGTTGTTGGTATATTGCCCGACAAAATTGGTGAAGATCGCGAACGCATTCGATTCATATCCGGCTTGAAAATTCGCCAGGGCGAGCGCGAACAAGGCCTGCGGACGAGAACTGTTGGTGGGATAGTTTCCCAGCCAGCTTTGGTAGGAGGCAATCGCATTAGTCCAATCATTTTCCAATTCGTAACTGCGGGCGATCGCAAAATCGGCCTGGGGTCGCAATGGGGAGTCTGGAAATTCCTGCGCGAATATTTGAAACTTGCCTCGCGCCTCCGCCGGGTGGCCCGATTCCGCCAGATTTTCCCCGTAAAGCAATTCGCTGCCAGGCGCTAACTCACCCAGGGGATAATGAGTCTCAATTTGAGCCAGCGCATAGCTGGCATCAGCCAAATTGGCCTCTTCGAGGCTGGCGCGTAAAATTTGATACAACGCGGGTTCTTTTAGTTCCTGCTGGACGATGGGATAATTTGTAAACCCGCTTACGACGGTGTAGTAATTCGTGATCGCGGCGGAATAATTGGTATTCACAAATTCCGCATCGCCGGTTTTGAAGATGGCGACGGCCAAATCTTCAGAATGCGGCAGCAAATTTGTCGCCGCCTGGAAATCAGGGAGGCTTTCCGCAAATTTTTGTTCCAGCCAAAAACACCAGCCGCGGTTCAAATAAGCTTCTCCCATCAGTGAATTGTTGGTGTAGGTGGAAATGAATTCGTCCAATTCCGCGTGTGCTGCGCTTAAAAGATTCGTTTCATCCGGTTGGGCCGCGTGATCTTTCAATTGCAATTCTGCGAGCGAGAGCAACCCCATGTCGATGGATGGAGGATTCGCGAATCGCCCTGCGAAATTTGTCAGAACTGTAGTATTTGTGAACTGCCCCAGGAAATTTTCAAAGTCGGTTTCCGCCTGGGAATATTGCTGTTGCCGCAGGGCA
Source organism: uncultured Verrucomicrobiae bacterium (assembly GCA_963797825.1). Classification (GTDB taxonomy): domain Bacteria; phylum Verrucomicrobiota; class Verrucomicrobiia; order Limisphaerales; family UBA11358; genus UBA11358. The sequence continues at coordinate 175,598 of CAWCRR010000042.1, read as the reverse complement.
AGGCCGGTGATGTTCAAAATCGCCTGCCGCTGCCGCGCGGGTGGGGAATTGGTGGTAAGATTTTCCGAATAGACGGCGACCGCATCATTGTTGTCGCCCATTTTTTTCAAAGCATCCGCGTGCATCGCTATGCTTTCGGCCATTAAATCGTAATCGCCGGCAATCTTTGCCGCCTGATAGAGATTGGTCGCGGCCGTGCCTGCCGAGGGGAAATTGCTCATTTCCATATACAATGAATAATACAATCGTTCCAGGCCGGTATATAAATCAGGGGGGACGATTTGCGCATTGATGGAGGTCAAGACGGTCGATTCATTGGTATATTGAAGTGTGAAGAACATCGCTTGGGCCAGCAATTCGCGTCCTCGAGAAATCAGGTCATTGTTCGGGTCCAATTGCGCCGCGCGTTGAAAAACGCCGTTGGTTTGCACCAGTTTCGAAATGACATTCGTCCATTGCGCGGCCGAGGCGAAAGCCGCAGCTTGTTCCACCGTGGCGCGCAGCCGCAATGATGAACCTGGAAAAAGCTGGACCAGCGAACCCCATGTATCCGCCGCCTTCAAAAATTTATTTTCGGCGAATTGGGCTTTGCCAATCCAGTCAATATATTGGTCGGCCAGGGTCCCGGCGCCGGCCATGTTTTCTGTAAGCAACGATATGGCGTTCGTATAATTCTCCTGCTGATAGGCGGCCTGCGCTTCCAGGAGCACGGCATTGGGCACATTCGTGGAGTTTGGGAATCTCTGGATAAACTCTGCAAATTCAAGCCCCGCGCGGGGGTAATCGCCGTCCTGGAAGCTGATAATGGCGGCGGCGTAAGCGCGTTTTGCCCTGGTCCCGTCAGCAGCCAGAAGTTGTCCGACGCTCAAAAGGAGCGCGAACAAAATCAAGAGTGTTTGCCGCAACAATGCCATGCGTTGATGTTAGACGATTTGATTCAGCCGCGAAAAGATGAATATTTCGCCAGCGGGTTTCGGCCGCTCAATTTCTCGCCGGTTTCAGCACTGATTTCAAATATTGCCCCGTACAACTTTCGGCGGAATTGACGATTTCCTCGGGTGGGCCTTCGGCGATGATCTTTCCGCCGCCGGCGCCGCCTTCGGGTCCCAGGTCGATGATCCAATCCGCCGTTTTTATAACATCCAGGTTGTGTTCGATAATCAACAGGGTGTTGCCGGTCTCACGCAACTTAAACAACACTTCGAGCAGTTTCGCCACATCATGAAAATGCAGTCCCGTGGTTGGCTCATCCAAAATGTAGAGCGTTTTGCCGGTGGCTTTGCGGCACAGTTCGCTGGCCAATTTCACGCGTTGCGCTTCGCCGCCACTCAACGTTGTGGCCTGCTGGCCCAAGTGAATGTAACCGAGGCCGACTTCCGCCAGGGTCAACAATGGATCATAAATTTTTGGCACCGCCCGGAAAAAATCCACCGCCTCGTCAACTGTCATGTCCAGAACGTCCGCAATATTCTTTCCTTTATAGGAAATCTCGAGCGTTTCGCGATTGTAACGCTTGCCGCCGCAGGCCTCGCAGGTGACGTAAACTGCCGGCAGAAAATTCATTTCAATCTTCAGGACGCCGTCACCTTCGCATTTTTCGCAACGGCCGCCTTTGACATTGAAGCTGAAGCGGCCTGGTTCATAGCCGCGCACTTTCGCCGCGGGCAATCGCGCGAACAGATCACGGATATGATTAAACATCCCTGTATAGGTGGCCGGATTGCTCCGCGGTGTGCGGCCAATCGGTGTCTGGTCGATCACGATGACCTTGTCCAAATATTCAAAACCCTTCAACGCCCGATGCGCTCCGGGAATTTCCTTTGACTCATAAAATTTCCGGAACAAGGCGCGCTGGAGAATGTCGTTGACCAGGGTGCTTTTGCCTGAGCCGCTGACTCCTGTTACGCAAGTCAGCGTTCCGAGCGGGATATGGACATCAATATTCTGCAAATTATTCTCATGCGCGCCCAGGAGTTCCAGCCAGCCCTTGTCTTCCGAAGGGGGGTTGCGTTTTTTTGGAACGGGAATCTGCAGTTCGCCGGTCAGATATTTGCCCGTCAGGGAGTTTTTGTTGGCCAAAATATCCGACAGCGTACCGGAGGCCACCAGTTCGCCGCCGTGAATGCCCGCTCCCGGCCCCAAGTCCAGGATATAATCGGCATGGCGGATGGTGTCGGCGTCGTGTTCGACTACCAGGACGGTATTCCCCAGATCGCGCAGCCCTTTCAGCGTGGCCAGCAGCCGATCATTGTCCCTCTGATGCAGGCCGATGCTGGGTTCGTCCAAGACATAGAGGACTCCGACGAGGGCGGCGCCGATCTGGGTGGCAAGCCGGATACGTTGGGCTTCGCCGCCGCTCAAGGTGCCGCTCTCCCGATCCAGTGTCAGATAACCCAGGCCGACATTCTTGAGAAAGCCCAGGCGCGCGCGAATTTCTTTGATGACTTCCCCGGCGATCTGGCGTTGGAAATCAGTCAGGTTGAGAGTGGCAAAAAACTCGTCAGCTTTTTCCACGGAAAGGTTGCAGACGTCCATGATGGACAGTCCCGGAATCTTTAATTTCCCGCGTTGGGGGGATTTGAACCGGGAAGCAAAAGCATCCCCGGCAAGGGTCACGGCCAGGATTTCCGGCTTGAGACGTTTGCCTTTGCAGGCGTCGCAAAATTGCGGGCTCATATATTGTTTGAGCCGGTTGCGGATGAATTCGCTTTCGCTTTCGGTGGCGTGGCGTTCCAGATTGGGGAGGATCCCTTCAAACGGCCTGGTAATTTTGCTCACTTTGCCGGCGCGCCAGAACGAAAAATCCATCTCTTCTTCGCCCGAACCATGCAATAAAACTTTCTTGAAATCATCCGGCAGGTCCTTATACGGCGTCTCCAGCGCGATATTAAAGTGGCCTGCGATGGAGCGCAGCAGCGCCTTGTAATAGATGTTCATCCGTTTTCCCGCGCGCCGCCAGGGTTGGATGGCGCTTTCGAGAGACAATTCCGGGTCGGGCACCACCAAATTTTCATCAAAAACCATTTTTTGCCCGAGGCCATGGCAGACCGGACAGGCGCCCGCGGGGGCATTAAATGAAAAGTGTTTGGGCGTGGGCGGATCAAAGCTTTTACCCGTCGCGGGCGAGCACATTTTATTCGAGTGAAGAGTCTCGATCCACGAATCAGGCGCCGCGCCGGGCAATTGATGCAATGCCAGCAAGACACCGTTGCCCCAGCGCAAAGCCGTTTCCACGGAATCACCGAGACGGACCCGAATCTTGTCATCAATCACCAACCGGTCCACGACGGCCTCGATGTTGTGGAATTTCTTTTTGTCCAATTTGGCGGGCCGGTTGGTATCACCCAACTCGATCAGTTCGCCGTCCACTCGCGCGCGCACAAACCCTTCGCGGGCAAGGCGCTCAAAGACATCGCGAAATTCGCCTTTCTGCCGGCGCACCACCGGCGACAGGAGCATCACTTTTGTTTTGGGAGGCAACGCGAGGATTTTGTCAACGATGTCGCTGGTGCTTTGCGGCACGATGGTCACGCCGGTTTCGGGACAATGCGCCTGGCCGATGTGGGCATAGAGCAGGCGCAGGTAATCGTAGATTTCCGTGGTGGTGGCGATGATGGAGCGCGGGCTGCTGCCCGAGCTTCTTTGCTCGATGGCGATGGCCGGCGAAAGGCCCTCGATAAAATCCACGTCCGGCTTTTGCATCTGGTCGAGGAACTGGCGCGCATAGGCGGAGAGCGATTCGACGTATTTGCGCTGGCCTTCGGCGTAGATGGTGTCGAAAGCGAGCGACGATTTGCCGCTGCCACTCAAGCCGGTGATGACCACCAGCTTGTCGCGCGGGATCTGCAGCGTGAGGTTTTTGAGATTGTGCTCGCGCGCGCCGCCGATGCGAATAAATTCTTTGCTCATATCAGCCAATTTTTGAAATCAAATAATCGGTAAGCATATCAAAAAACGGGGCAAAAGTAAAATTTTAGTGAATGCCAGTGGCATCAAAAAGGGTTCCTGCTCCGACAATTTTCCATAAATTCGCCGATTGGAATTCATTGGAATTCATTGGAATTGGTTGGAGTGAGTCGTTTGTAAGTCCACCCGCCGTCGCTGCGCTATGGCGCGGCAAGCAGTCCACCCGCCTTCGCCTGGCTTCCGCCGCCGCTGAAAGCTTCCGCCGTCGCCAAGGCTTTGGCGGGACAGGATGGCGAGACAAGCCGGCGCGGCAGGCATCCAACATTCAACTCTGAATGGACACGGGAAAAGAGGGGCTGGATTAAGATTAAGATTAGGATTAATTAAGGGGCGATATATTGGAGGCGATAGTACTGGCTGGGATTGTTCATTGGCATTATTTGGAGATATTGGCCGGAAAATTCCAAGGGCGGGGTCGTAACCGGAACCCAGTCTGAAAGGTCCGCTGAAGTTTCCAAGACAAAATTGGGGGATGAATCCGGCCAATAAATTAAGAAGAAATTTTCATAAGTCGTGAACTCCACCGTTGGCAGAACGTCAATGGTGATGGCGTTTGCCAGGCCGGAATGTCCATTCAGGTCGGCAACCTCCAACACCAGGTTGGTGGACGGCTGGCTGACGGTAACATCACCGGTCCATAAACCGTTGGTGAAGGTAACCGGCTGTTGAGGTTCAATGGGAATGTCATTGGTCGAACTTAAATCAACGGTGCCGCTAAAATTGCTAACAACCCCGCCGATCTCGTTCATTGCTTGTATGGTCACCGGGATGGGGGTATCGACAAATCCGGTCGGCGGCAACGGTCCCCAACTGAAATGATCCAGGTTGGATTCAACCAATTCAGTGCTGATGATCTGAATGCCGCTCAACACGGCGTTTCCACCCACGGCGCCATCCATCACCGTTAACACCAACGGCTGGCCGCTCTGCACTGTCACACTCCGCCACCGCGCGTATTGCACCCCTTCCGTCCACACGGGCGCTTCCACCGTCGTCGTCGCCGTGATATCCGACGAAGTTTTCATCCCGTAATCTGTCCCGCCTGAGGTCAGGTCAAAATTTCCGTCCACCGAATATGCCAGTATGTCATACTGTCCTGCCGGGAGGTTTGTGAATGTCAAAACATCGTTTCCACCGTCCAGGGGATACACATAGATGTGGTACATCGGGTCGAGTGAATCATCGCCCCACACTCCCGGTGCATCCGAAACGTTTACGCCTATCTGGGTCATAATCCCATCCGCCAACTTCAAGTTCGTCACCGTCCCAGAGCTGCGCGTCTGCGTATGCGACACATCCGCATCATAGAAGCTCCAAAAATCGTTGGTCGCCAACCCCACCGCAGCAAACCCCTTTTCCTGGCTCCCCTGTCCCTCGCCATTGTCAGATCCCAAGTCCAGGTTCAATAAAAACCCGTTGGTCGGGTTGCTGGCCACCAGCACCGTCAGCACTGCGTTGGAACTGAGAACCGATCCGCCGGCGTTGGTGATGTCCACCGCATAGTCGCCTGCCTGATCCAACTGCACATTCGTCAGCGTCAACGTTGCATTCGTCTCCCCGACAAGGTTCGTTGCATCAAAAGTCCACTGGTAAACCAATCCCGTCCCGCTTGCGGTGACACTAAAGTTCGCTTCCGAACCTTCCAGAACCGTTTCATTCGTCGGTTGCTCCGTGATCTGAGGCCCGGCCGGTGCGTTGCTGATGCTGCTACTGATGATCTGCACTCCGCTCAACACCGCGTTTCCGCCCACAGCGCCATCCCGTACCGTCAACACCAGTGATTGTCCGCTCAGCACCGGCACACTCCGCCACCGCGCGTATTGCACCCCTTCCGTCCACACAGGCGCTTCCACCGTCGTCGTCGCAGTAATATCCGACGAAGTTTTGATCCCGTAATCTGTCCCGCCTGCGGTCAGGTCAAAATTTCCGTCCACCGAATATGCCAGTATGTCATATTGTCCTGCCGGGAGGTTTGTGAATGTCAAAACATCGTTTCCACCGTCCAGCGGATACACATACGTGTGGTACATCGGGTCGAGCGAATCATCGCCCCACACTCCCGGCGCATCCGAAACGTTTACGCCTATCTGTGTCAACGTTCCATCCGCCAACTCCAGATTCGTCACCGTCCCAGAGCTGCGCGTCTGCGTATGCGACACATCCGCATCATAGAAGCTCCAAAAATCGTTGGTCGCCAACCCCACCGCAGCAAACCCCTTTTCCTGGCTCCCCTGTCCCTCGCCATTGTCAGATCCCAAGTCCAGGTTCAATAAAAAACCATTCGTCGGGTTGCCGGCCACCAGCACCGTCAACACCGCGTTGGAACTGAGGACCGATCCGCCAGCATTGCTGACGTCCACCGCATAGTCGCCAGCCTGGCCCAACAGCACATTCGTCAGCGTCAATGTCGCATTCGTCGCTCCGACCAAGTTCGACGTGTCCAGACTCCATTGGTAACTCAAACCCGTCCCGGTCGCTGTGACACTGAAGTTCGCCTCGGAACCCTCTAAAACGGTCTCATTCGTCGGTTGCTCCGTGATCTGCGGCCCCGCCGGGGCATTACTGATGCCGCTACTAATAATTTGCACGCCGCATAACAATGCATTGCCGCTCATGGTTCCCTTCATCACCGTTAACACCAGCGGCTGGCCGCTCTGCAGCGTTACACTCCGCCACCGCGCGTATTGCACCCCTTCTGTCCATACCGGAATGGTGGTGACTGATGGATCCGATGAAATCTTCATCCCGTAATTGGTTCCGCCCGCTGTCAGGTCAAAATTACCGTCCGGCGAATACGCCAGCACATCATACTGCCCCGTCGGCAGGTTCGTGAAGGTCACCACATCGTTCCCGCCATCCAACGGATAGTCATAGATGTGGTACATCGGATCGGTTGAGTTGTCCCCCCACACTCCCGGTGCATCCGAAACGTTCACGCCTATCTGGGTCAACGTTCCATCCGCCAACTCCAGATTGGTCACCGTCCCAGAGCTGCGCGTCTGCGTCGACGACACATCCGCGTCATAGAAGTTCCAAAAATCGTTGGTCGCCAGTCCCACCGCCGCAAACCCTTTTTCCTGGCTCCCCTGTCCCAGGCCATCGTCCCATCCCAAGTCCAGGTTGATTAATAATCCATTCGTTTGGGCGCTGGCTTGCACCAAGGATAAAAATTGGAATATCGCCAAAAGGAAGATGATCCAAAAGCTCAAGAACCAACGATTGATTTTGGCTTTTCCGTGCGGCGTAAAAAGTAATTTCATAACTCAAATCCAATCCAAATGACCTGCCGTCTCGAACCACTATTGAAATCTTCCTGAATAGAAGACCTAGCTAGTAAGTATCCAAAGATTTTGAAAATAATCAAGCGAAAAACGATGAATCTAATAACTTAGAGTTTTTGGCGGCGGCCTTTATTAACGGCGATGCACAAGCATCGCAGTCCAGACGCTGCGCGATTGTGGACGGCTCTCAAATTCGCGCCGATTTTGCAGGATTATTGCCGGTGAATGAATAACCAGGAACGACGATGAGCAATGTGTCTGTCGCACTGCCAAAGGCATGGACATGGTAGCGCGATATTCCTACGATTTTAAGAACAATGCGTTGATACGCCCAAGCAACCAAGCGTTGCTATTTTTCTTGAATTTTGTAAGTCGCCAGGCATAATTCAAAATGTCAGTTGTATTGTGAGTCAGTTGTCGGGGTGTCTAAATAAAAGTGAAAATCATCAGGTGATTTATGAAAACAAATCTTTCATTCTTCCGAATCTTTATCATTTCTTTGGCTCTTGCCATGCCAGCGGGCGCGCAATCCTTCCTCACCAATGGGCTGGTGGCGTATTATCCATTTAATGGTAATGCGAATGACGCCAGCGGAGATGGATATAACGGAACTGTGCAAGGTGCCACCCTAACGACAAACCGGTTCGGGGTGCCGAACAACGCCTATGCCTTTAACGGAGTCCAAAACTGGATTCAACTTCCAGAAGCGATTTTTGGTCCAACAGCCCCTGCATTTACCATTTCGCTCTGGGTGACGACAGATAACAGCAATTACCCGGGTCAGATCATTTTTGAAAAGAGTCCTGCCAATGGCGAAATGAATATGGGCATCACTTCGTCGGGTCAATTTTCGTTCGGCGCCAACCTGTGCCCTCCGTATAACTTTCAGACGGTCTATACCCCCATGATATCGAACGCCGTGACCCATCTGGTGGGAGTCTATCAGCAAGGGCAAAGCATTTCATTTTACACAAATGGTATCCTTGCCTCCACGTTGTCCATTCCGAAAACCAACCTTTGGCAATCAGGATTTCCATTGAATACAGCACTCGGCATTTATGACTATACGGGCGGTCCTTATCTTGCATTTCGGGGACATATTGAAGATGTAAGGGTTTACACCAACGCCTTGTCCGCACTGCAGGTTCAAGAGCTTTATCAATATGAATCTACCCCGCCAGCGCCGCCTACCCCGCCTCCAATCATCACCTCATTTGTTCCCATATCAGCTTATGTTGGAACCAATGTGACCATAACCGGACTTGATTTCAGTCCGGTGACGAGCAGCAACATCGTGTATTTTGGCGCGGTCCAGGCTGACGTTATCGATGCCACTTCGACAAATCTGGTCGTAACCGTGCCGGTGGGTGCCACCTTTGCCCCAATTACGGTCACCGTCAATGGCTTGACCGGATATTCCGACCAGCCATTCATGCCGACGTTCCTGGGCAGCGGTCAGATTGACAGCTCCTCGCTGGGATCGCCTTTGGTCCTTAACACAAGTGCGGGGCCGGCCCAAACTATCTTTGCTGACCTGGATGGGGATGGTCGTCCTGATTTGGTCGAAGCCGATGCCTATTCTGCCGACGTTTCGATTTACCAGAACATCAGTTCCAATGGCATCCTGGCGTTTGCGCCTCCGGTGGTGCTGCCAATTGTGCCCGCAAGCTATGGGAATATTCTTTCGATTGCGGTGGCCGACATCGATGGAGACGGTAAACTCGACATCGTCGCCAACACTTCCCGGAGCAATCTGATTTACATCTTTAGGAATATCAGTTCGCCGGGAGTCCTAACCACCAATTCTTTTGCATCGCCAATCATTATTCCCTTGGGGAACGCTTCGGAAAGGATTGCGGTGCAGGATTTGAACGGCGATGGCAGGCCCGACATCGTGATTCCCGACACGGGAAGTAATACTATTTCGATCTTACAGAATGAGAGCACAGTCGGGAACATTTCGTTTGGCAACCCTGTAAATTTATTTACGGGCAATTATCCCACTGATGTAAAGATCGCCGACCTGGATGGAGACGGTAATCCTGATCTGATTGTTCCCAATTTTAACGATGGCACGGTTTCCGTGTTTCGAAATCTCGGCACCGGCGGAAATATCACGACCAATTCGTTTGCCTCACCCGTGGTGATAACCGGAGTGCCTCAAGCTCATTTACTCAAAATCGGTGATATGGACGGCGATGGCAAATTGGACATCGTGGTGGCCGATTGGGCGAATGTTACGATCACAGTCCTCCGAAACCTGACAACCGGGCCGGGAATCACGACCAACTCCTTTGCCGCACCGGTATCCTTTACCACCGGCGGCTGGGCGTGCAATGTTGAGCTGGGAGATTTGAGCGGCGACGGAAAACTAGACGTAGCCGTGCCAGACCAGTTGCCGAGTCTATTCTCCATCTTTCAGAACGTAAGTACTCCCGGAAATTTTACCGCAAATTCGTTGACGGGACGAGCCGACTTTTCTTCCGGCTGGGATGCCAACGATGCGACCATGGGGGATCTGAATGGCGATGGCCGGCCAGATGTCGCGATTGCCAACATATATGACAATACTGTTTACGTCTTACTGAATAATGTTCCCCCGCCGCTCCCGGTCATCACCAATGAGCCGCAAGATGTTTACGTTACACCTTACGAGACGACTTCATTCACCGTTGGCGCGATTGGGGCCGCGCCATTGTCATACCAATGGTTCTTTGACAGCTCGGATATTTTGAATGCGACAAACGATACTTTGACCGTTTCCGATATTGTCCAAACTAATTTGGGCCAATATTTCGTGGTGATCACGAACGGCTATGGCACCGCAACCAGTTCCATCGCCAATTTGTACATGTATCCTACCATTATCGACCCCTTCACGGGTTTTATCACCGAATCTGGCCAAACCAACACCTTGAGCGTGGGCGCATGGGGCAGCGGTGTTCTTATGTATCAATGGTATGATAATGGCTCTGCCATACTTAATGCAACCAATGCAGCCCTCACTTTTTCGGACATTCAGTTCTCCAATGCCGGTTCGTATTCGGTGGTGGTGAGCAGTTCGCTGGGAAGTGTGACCAATGCGCCAGCCCAGGTGGTGGTCAATCCGCCTGGGTTCAGCATCGGATTGTATCCAGGCATCATGGTGACCGGGACGGTGGGCAATTCCTATGTCATTCAAAGCAGTCCGGATTTATCGAATAGCAACGGTTGGACTACGTTGGGGACGATCACGTTGACGGCGCCGGTGCAACTTTGGGTGGATACCAACATCGATGCGTCATTGCCTGCGAATCCGAGGCACTTTTACAGGCTTGTGCCCGGTGAATGAATAGCAGTGACGGCGATGAGGGATGGCCTGGTCGCACCACCAAAAGACATGGCGGGGAGTATAGCTTTCCGTTGTCTCACTCCTCATTCCAGATCCTTCTCCCCGTGTCCCCTCTCCATGAACCGACCGTTTGGAGTCCCGCGTTTACGCGGCCGCCTGAAGGCGGGACACCGAACCGGTTCATGGTCGCAATGCAGGCGAAAAAATCGAAAGGAGACTCTCCATGAACCTCGGGGATGGAGGGGACGGATAGGACGCGGGGAATTCTGCCGTCCCTACCGGGACTCCGTCTGAAATGAATCGCAAACCCACCGATGAATCGGTGGGCTATGGTCTTTCGCCCTGCCGGGCTTTCCCGAGGAAGGAACCCTCTGGTCCACGGCGGCGCGCACGGAGTGACGCGCCCTACCGCCCTTTCCATGAACATCGAGGGAAAGAGAGGGGAATCTCCAGTATGAGTTTGCCCGCTTCCCACCCTAACCCTCTCCCCTGGGGAGAGGGAACAGCGAGAGGGCGGTTTGCGCCGCTTGAAGGCCTGAAAGTATTCGGCAGGTTCATGGTCCCAATGCAGGCGAAAAAATCGAAAGGAGGCTCTCCACAAATGCTACGACGGGGCGAGGGGGAACGAGTCGAAGCCGTGTTTAAAGAGGACATTGTAGCGCGATGTTCCTACCATTTTAAGAACAATGCGTTGATACGCCCAAGCAAACTACTCTGGGAAAATTAAAGTGGCTTTTAAAATTCAAATCCTCCAAATTAAAAGCATAAAGTTATCATGCGCAGCATCGCCGAGCCAAAATATTGCATAAATTCAATGTTATTTACATATGGAGCCTGAACAGAAGAAACTCACGTTTTCATTTTCGAGATATGCGATGATGTGTTTGCGTCGTGTGCCAAGGATGCTCGTTTTTGCGCCCGGCTTTACGACGCAAATGGTCATTCGGCGGCTGTTATTTATGTTCAACAGGAGATTTTGCGGGCCGATCATCCATTCACCCATCACACAAGAGCCGATTTACAATATCCAAAGTTTGGTCAATGCATTTGCGATGCAAATCGTTGGTGAATTGGACGGGCCATGGAAAAAGCACCTGCAAGAGACCATTTTCCCGGTAGTTTATGACATTGGCAGCAACATGGGGCAATTTAGAAGTTATGTGCGATCCATCAATCCTCGCGCGGTCGTTTATACTTTCGATTGCTGGCCCGAAATGGCTGATTTTGTGCCCAAAGAGTCACACGTAAATACAGCATTGGGCAGCACGAGCGGCGGGTTTGCTACGCTGACCAAGGGCGGAGATGAGGGATGGACGGCGACGACCGAAGCGGGGGTTTATACCGGCCAAAATATCTCACGGGTAGCAATCCAGAGGCTGGATGATATCTGGTTATCCCGGGGTGGAGGAAAGATTGATTTGCTTAAAATCGACGTGGATGGGGCTGAACTTGATGTTCTAAAGGGTGCAACAGAGTTGCTAAAAAAGGCCCGGTTTGTCCTGATTGAAGCCGCGGATTTCGAGCAAATCAGTCAACTCTGTCCGAACCGCAAATGGACGACGATAAACAAGACAGATTTTACCGGCGAATTAATCCAGTAACGGAACTGCGATTAAAATCAGAGACTTCGTACGTCGTCTCCTACGGTGAATCATGCTGCGGGTGGAGGGAGCGGGGAGCAGAAAAGCTGAAAGACAGAAGACGGGCAAGGGAAGAGGCTTTTAACCGCGAAAGACACGAAATACGCGAACACGGATTATTTTAGCCGCAAAAAAATGCACGAAGGGAACATCCGGCGGGAAGACGGATTTAACACCAAGATAACGAAGGGAACGAAGGGGAATTTATTACGAACCGTAGAACAAACCAAAAAAATTTAGCCACGAAAGAACACAGAGATCGCAAAGCCGCCATTCAACATTCAACATTCAAAAGAAAACGGAGATTGGGGAGTGTAACCGCGAAAAGACGAAATATGCGAACACGGATTATTTTAGCCGCAAAGGACACAGAATGCATAGAGAAGCTCCTTTCTTTGGGGCAAGGGAAGCAAGCAGTTTAACCGCGAAAAAGACGAAATACGCGAACACGGATTATTTTGCCGCAAAAAAATGCACGAAGGGAACATCCGGCGGGAAGACGGATTTAACACCAAGATAACGAAGGGAACGAAGGGGAATTTATTACGAACCGTAGAACAAACCAAAAAAATTTAGCCACGAAAGAACACAGAGATCGCAAAGAAAACATTCAACATTCAACAAAGACGATATAACCCTTTGCAGGGTAAATGAAATTTGACGTTCCACCCTGGGGTAGCTCGTTCCTCGCAACCCCAGGCTGAGTGATGCAATCCCGTTGGGATACGCGACCGCTTGAGGATGAGAATGAGAATGAGGATGATCGCAAAGAAAACATTCAACATTCATTGTCTCCCGCGGAGATTTGCGCGTTCGTCGGGATTCGTTCCGCCCGCTCTGCGCGGGCAGGGACATCGCAGCGCAATGTCCCTACCGTATTTTGGAAAGGACCGGATTAAGAGCGAGTCGGCAAAATTTCGGCGAGCGCGATTTCAATTCCCGGAATGCCAGCGCAACACAGACTCTCCGGTTCAATCAACGTCGTCTTTGACAAGTAACGGTCCGTCAATGGTTTGCGATATACGTCCACCGCGCGATCTTCCGGACGCACGAGCCAGTATTCCAAAATACCCGCCTCCGCGTAGATTTCCGCCTTGCCTTCGTCCAGCGGAATGCTGCTGACGGCCACTTCGATCACCAGATGTGCCGTGGAGGGATGTGCCGTTGCCCAATCGTCTGGCGCGCCCTGTACGACGGACAAATCCGGCTCCGGCTCGGAATCCTGCAACGTCAGCGGCGCTTCCCGCCGCACTTCAAACCCGTTTGGTATTTGAGCCAATAGCCGTTTTATCAGCTTCTGGATCACCAATTCGTGCAAGGGGGATTTGGGCATTTTAGTCACCACTATTCCGCGTAGCAATTCCACGTCATCCGAAAGCAGGCCGGTGTCGCCCGCCCGATGATATTCGGCCACGGACAACCGATGAACCCGCGCGCGAAACGCCGGCATTTCAAGCAATGCTGTCATGACGACTCATTCTAATCCGTCTGGATGCCTTGCTCAAGCCGAAATACGGATTATTAGCCGCAAAAGACCGCAGAGATCGCAAAGACGGATTTAACACCAAGATAACGAAGGGAACGAAGGGGAATTTATTACGAACCGTAGAACAAATCAAAAAATTTAGCCACGAACACAAAAGAAAACGCCAACATTCAACATTCAACATTCAACATCCAACATCCAACATCCAACATCCAACATCCAACATCCAACATCCAACATCCAACATCAACATTTCCAGGGACGCTAAGGGAGGAGGATCAATTCGTAGAACTTCGCTTCCAATAATGCGTTGGTGTCCGTGAAGGAGAAGACGCCATTACCCGAGGTAATAATGTTTGTCAGGAGATACCATGCGATGGGTGAATCCAGATTGGTGGTCCATTGGACCTGGAATTGGTCGTTGGTCGGCGCCAGCCAGGCCAGGGTGACGTTGGTGGAGGTCACTGCCACGTTGGTGATGGCCGGGAAGGGCGCGACGAAAATGGTGAATTGGTTCGTGGCCTGGACTTGCGGGAGTCCATTATCGACGACCACAGTGATAAAACGCGCGGCCAGTCCGGCAGGAATGGCATTCGTCCAAGTAATGACGCCGTTTGTATCGATAACCGCCCCGGCGGGCGGATTGACCAGATTATAGGTAAGGACCGTATTTGGATTGGAGTCGGTCGCCGTATTGGTGACGATGACAGAGTTGGAAACCCCGACGACAAAGTTGGTCTGGTCTGGCAATGTCACTGTGTTCGGCTGCAAGATAGCCAAACGATAGAATCTCATCGATCCGAAGCTACCACCGGTTTGCGAGCCGTCGTCGAAGAAATTGAATTGCGTATTTGTGGAAACGGTAAACGCATTGGTGTTGTAACTGATAATATTCGTGAACGAGGTCCAGCTTGTGGGCTGGAGAGAACCGGTCCATTGCACCTGGAACAAATCGTTGCTGGGCGCGAACCAGGTCAGCAGGAATCCGTTCGTTCCATCGATATTCGTATGGACGATGCTGGAGATGCGGATGGTATTGGTCAAAACGGGCGGAGGTGGATAACCGAAATGAACAGCCAAAGCGTAGCCAATGGTTACGGTGTTGGTATTCTGCACGCCGAGGAAATAGGTATTGCCCGGGACGATGGCCGGGGAAGTGTGGAGGCCCAGCACACTCACGCCAAATTTTGCATCCGGGATAATGATCTTATCGTTGGTGCTGGTGATGGTGGGCGGCAAGTTGGTGCTGAACCAGATGTTCACGGGAAGATTCGTGGCATAGAGCAGGATGTTGGTCGCAGAGATTGCGTTGATCGGCACATTGACGGTCACCCAACTGATTCCGCCGGGCGGAACGGTGTTGGTCTGCGGCACTCCGTTGGTGAAAACCGACGGAGGCAGAACTGTGACGGTAAAATAATTCGTGTTGCTCAACGATTTCGAATTGATCGCCCACGGGTTCGTGTCGGTCACAATGGTGGTGAACAGGTAATTGCTTCCCACCTGTGCGAGCGTCGGCGTCCAGGTGATAATGCCGTTGGTGTCAATGAAGGCATTGGTCACGGCTGGCGTCACGGTCAACGAATAGAACAGTGGATTAACCGGAATATCGGTGTCGGTAGCCGTGTTCATGACCGTGAGCAAGTCATAGGCGTGGATCACGTAATTCGTCTGGGCAGGAACATTGGTCGGCCAGAACGGCGCCAGGTTCGATTCCAACACGATCACAGTGAAAGTGTTTGTGACGCTGAAGGCGCCGTTGAAAACACTGACTGAAATTGCGTTGGTGGATGGTCCCTGGGCCTCGTTCGGCGTCCAATTGATCACGCCCGTATTGGGGTCAATGGTCATAACATTCGTGGCCCCCGGGACGTTGGCGGGCTGATTGTCCAGGGAGAAGGTCAGGGGCGCAGGCGGACTATTCGTGTCAATTGCCTGGCAGGTGACGGTGAACAGCGTCGTTTCGATATTCGAGAATACTTCTGTGTTGGTTGGATAAATGAATTCCGGCGGTCCCGGCGGGGCAGTATATTCTTTGGCATAGACGTCGTAACTGACGGGTCCGCCTGACGGGTTGACGTTGACCACGGCCAGATACCAATTACCAGCAGTCAAAGGCACCGGGGTGGAATTGGTCCAAACGGCAATGCTTTCATTGGCGGTATTGGTGCTGATGTAATCATAATCCGAAAGCGACGGCGTCCGGTTATAGGCCGCCACCAAGTCGAGACCTCCCGGCACGGAAATATTCGTGACGGTGAAGAGGACGCCGGAAGCGCCGGCATCGATGGTAAATCCATAATAGTCTGATCCCGAGGAATTTGTGGGATCCAGCACGCCATTCGTCAGGATGGTAATCACGGGTGGTATGTTGGAATTGATGACGATGGGGATTTTGCTCGCCACAACGCTGACCGTTACCGGGCCGAAGTAAGCCACGGTCGTGTTGTTGGTGACATACACATCGAACGAGGCCTGGCCGTAATTCGTCGTGCCGCCGCCAAAAATATTTGTCGGAGTGAAGATGGCGAAGCTGTTGCTGTAGGTGCTGGTGTTGGTCTCAGCGTAGATAACGCCGGAAACATTCGTGTAATTCAACACGTTGGTCAGATAAACCGTACCGTTGATGGCATTGGTCAGGAAGAAGCTCAAGGTGCCTGTCTGGCCAAATAATTGCATCAAGTCCACGCCAACGGGCTGATTGGTGACGGTGAGGGTGTGCGGGCCGGCCAGCCAGTTGAGGTATTCTTCAAGCTCGGTATAACCCGAGCCGTCAATGACGGCATTGGGATGCGGCGAGAATGGGTTGCCGCCAAAAGTGTCGTCCCAGAAATCAGGGATGCCGTCCTGGTCGGTGTCAAGGTAAGGCAGCAAGGAGGCCGATGAGGGGACGATTTGCGTTGTATTGAGGATGCTTCCGGTCTGTGTGCGGACATTTCCGACAATGTTCGTGTCCACAGCATCGCGCTGGGCCATATCCGGTCCGGCAAAGTCCAAAACTTTTTCGTAAGCGAGATAAGCCTCATCCACCGAGATAGGCGGGAAGGGGAATTCGCGGTCAAACCTGGTGCCATTGGTGGTAAACATGTTCCAGCCGGTGTTCTGGCCGGTCAACGCCAAGTCAGTCAAGATGTTGGTAGAGGTGTTAGTGCTTTGGATGAAATTATTGGTCTGGTAAATCCAGGTATTGGTCGTGCCGGCCCAGAACGCGATGGTATTTGTCACGGAATTGGTGCTGGCGATAAGATAATTACAGATGTAATTCAGAACGTTGGTATAACCGCCTGTGTCGGTGGCGATGTCATTGGTGGAGAAGCCCGAATTAGTGCCCCAATCGTAGATGACATTGTCCTCAAAATCGAGCTTGAGATTGTCACCGAGCCGCGGGCTGGCGTAGGCATTATCGGCATAAAGATTGTGGTGGAAACTTAATGTGCCGTTGCCATAGCGGAGCAAGGAGCCATAGCCGTTGGTGACAGAATTATGCACGCTATCGGCAATGATGGACCATTGGACGGTTACATTGGTGGAGTTCAAAACAGACATGTCGTTGTTGGTGCTCCATTCGGCGGAGATGTGGTCGGCGATGACGTTCGAGACGGTGTTGAGTTGCAACGAATCACCAGGTGCAATGCTTAACGCACCCAGCAACATTCCCGGTTCCATGCCGGATATGGCAACGGCGGTATTGTTTGTGGTCGCTGTGAATGTAATGGTTTTAGATTGCCAATTGGTGTTGTTGCCATAAAAGGTCATGTTGGTAGCACCGTTCACCAAAATTTGAGCTTTGGCCAGGCTCAACGATGGCGAAATTTTGAATTCAACAGGGTCGAATTTACCATTGGTGCTGCCAGAATAAATGGCTTTGACTTCGGAAACGGATAAAGCACGGTCGTAAAGGGATGCTTCATCAATCAATCCGTCCCAAGACGAGGTATAAGTCGGATCAGAGTGATTACCGATGCGCAATGGTACAGTGGTCGTCAGGTCGCCTGGCACGACAGTCGCATCGTATGTATTCCTAAGCGTACCGTCCACATATATGCGGACACCCGTTGTGGAGTTTCGCGTCATGGTCACCAAGAGGTGATGTAAGGTTGAATCAGCCAGATATGGCCCGCCCCAAACGGCGCCGTCACTGTTATTGTTGTCGGACACATGGACATTGACAGAGCCACCCGTGAGATTGAGTTCATAGCCGTGGCAATCGGCGCCGTTTATAGTGCGTTTGTCGAAAATTGATGCGACATTTCCAACCGGGCTATATGGAATTGCTTTAATCCATACATCCATCGAGAAATTCTGATTTGCGACAAAGTTCAAAACCGGCGCATTGGAAACGATCAAGCGGTTGGGGTTTCCATTAAAATTGAATCCCGCCCCGACTTCGGCAGGGGCGAAAGCAACGGTTCCATTGGTGTCAACCCCATTGTTGCCATTGATGCTATCAACCAAATTGCTCTCGCCACGCCACCATCCGGCGATGTCCGGCCCGCGGTAACCAAATGTGACAGCATAAGTCTGTCCCGGAATAGTCGGCAGGTTGGTTGAAATGGTGCCATTCGCCAAGGCCAGGAAGTTGCTGCCTTGATAGGCTATGTTCGCATCCGTAACAACGCTTACCTGATTGGACTTGACGGTCCATGTTCCAACCGATTGCCCGCTGGTATAATCTCCAGCGCTTGTCCGTTCAAAACCAGTCAACGGAGCGCCGCCCGAGCGGAATCGCATGTCACGAATGATGATGTCATGGACGGATTGCAAGGCGGTCATCTATCCCGCCACCGTGACACCCGCACCGGGGGCGGTTTGGCCCGCGATGGTCAGGAACGAATTGGTGATGACCAGCGGGGTTTGCAGGAAGATCACGCCGGAGATGTCGAACACAATGGTCCGGTTCGTCCGCGTTACGGCGTCGCGCAAACGTGCCGTAGCTGCCGTCATCAGCCAGGCTGGTGACGTGATAAACGCGGATGTTGGTATTCTGCAGTGCCGCCGCCGCCGGACGTGCCGGCGCCCGCGCCTTGCGCGCCGGGGAAGGCGGGGAAGACGCCATTGGTCTCGATCTCCGCGATGATGGTAAAATTGATGGGATTGGTTTCGTTGTTCGGCACGCCCAGGAACCAGATCGCGGCCAGGTTCGTCAGAGTGCTGTTCGTCTGGACCTGGATGTATTCGGGGATGGTGCCGGGTTGGGCGCTGAACTGGAGGAAGGGCGGCGCGAACGGCGGAACATTCGTCTGCACCGTCAGGTCGCCGTTGCCGGTCATGTCGTACGTCTCGAACCGGATACCGGAAACGTAATTTGTCACTCCGGCGACGACGGGGTTCGTCACCATGAAACTGAAGAAGTTGGTGAGGGCCGCGCCGGCGTCTTCGTTGGAGAACGTGAAGGGCACATTGTTGGTCAGCGGAATATAAAGCACCGTTGGCGCGGAGTTGGTGGCCAATTCCTTGGCGAGGACGGTGTATTTCACCGCGCCGGTATCGCGTTTGATGACGCCGATATACCAGGTGCCGTTGGTGAGGGGCACGGGCAACGAATTGGTGAGCACGTAGATGCTTTGATCGGCATTGCTGTTGTTGAAGCTGCCGTAATCGGAGCTAAACAGGGTCGGCAGGGGCGGGGTATGGCGGATGACGAGGTCGGCGTTGCCGCTGAGCTTGAGCAATTGGAAGGTGGCCTCGAACCCGTTGGTGACGTTGAACGAGAAATAATTTTCGGACTGGTTGGTGCCGACGGCGCCGGTGTAGGGAACGTCGTTGGTCAATTGGATGAGATTGAAATCGACTTCGACGGTGGCATTGACGGCGTGGGTGCTGGTGTTTTGGATGCCGAGATAATAGAAATTCGTCGGCGGCGCGGGCAGCGGCGGAGTGGTTCCAGTATTTAAAACAGGAGGAACGACAGGAGGAATAGCTGGGCCAACCACAACGGCAGGCGGCGCGATCACGTTATTTGCAAAATCCGTATCCTGCGCACCACCCGTGGGCGGCTGCGATGGATTGTAGAAGACATTCACCGGGCCGGTATCGGAATCAATGAGGTTGGTCGCCTGGGTCGCCCAATCCGGGACGTTGATGAGCAGCGGGACGATCTCGCCGGGCGGGATGGTGATGTTCAGGGGCGAGTTCGGGTTGAGAGTCAGGAGGCTTGGCGTATTGGTTTGCAGGACCAACTGCAAGACCCAGCTATCCAGGACGCCATTCGGGGGCAGGAGGCTGTCAGTGCGATTGTCCCAGATTTGCAGGGTCCAATTGCCGAAGGCGCTATCGCCGTTGAGTTCGTCGAGCGATTGCTCGGGGAAATAATAGAAATTGGTCACGGGCGCCTGGGAGACGCCGAATTGATCCAGCAACATTCCCGGCTCGAGGCCGGTGATGGTGACCGGCAACGAATTGGACGTGGCGATGAAGGTGTAACTGTATTGCTCCCACTGCTGGTTCACGCCGTAGAGAGTGTTGGTGTTGCCGCCGAGGTCCACGAACGCTTCCGCCAGGCCGGAGGCCGGGGTGACCGTGGCATCGAATTTGCCGGTGACGCCGTTGGTGGTGGAGGCCGAGACGTTGTAGATGGTCCAGATTTCCGCGTCGGACAATGCGCGGCGGTAAATGCTCATCTCATCCATGAGGCCGCCGTAAAAATTATTGGTGAGCAGGCTCATATCCTTGCCGAGCAAGACGTCGCCGGTGGTCTTGGGGATGAAGACGCCGAGGTTGGTGGAGGCGACGTTCGTGCCGTCGTAGAACAGGTTGGCGATGCCGGAGTTGGTGTTGTACGTGAGGGCCACGTGCTGGAAGACGTTGGATTGGACCAGGCCGGGCGGGGAGAAGAAGATGTGCGAGCCGTTGGTGGTGTCCACGAGGTTCGCATAGAGGCAGCCGTTGCTGGCGACGATGGTGTTGGTGGTGCCGGGAATGTTCGTGACCGAGATCCAGAACTGCACGCCGTTGGTCTGGAGGAGGGGCACTTCGGCGACGCCATAAATGAGATTAGTACCGGCGCAAGTGTCGCCGTTGTTATCGGCCATCTGCCACAAGCCGGACTGGGCATTGGTGGCGGTGATGATGGCGACGTAATCCGGCGTGCCATTGCAATTATTGGGCTGGTTGGTCGCCCAATCGGTGTACGCGATGTTGGTGAGGCCGCTGGAATAGGCGAAGGTGAGGCCGTTGTTGGTCAGGCCGATCCATAGATTGCGATTGGTGCCGTCGTAATTTTCGAAGGCGTCGTAGATCCAATTTTCCTCGTCGGCGGTGTCCACGGTGGCGAGATGGCCGCCGAGCGATTCGGCCCAGGTTTCCGAGACGTTCCAGTTGGTGGCGCCGAGCAGGTAATAATAGTGGCTGGTGGCGGGGTCGAGGAACGGCCCGGCGACGATGTTGAAATTGGTGTCGGTGACGTTCGGATAATTCGTGGGCACGCCGGCGAGCCATTCGACGAGCGGCTGCTGGACGGAGACATTGGTGGGATTGATCCAGCCCTCGACGGTGAATTCGCCGCCCGCGCCAACATCCAGGGCCGAGGATTCGACGAAGTTGGTGGCGCCATTGGTGACGGCAGTCGCGAACGAGTATTGCGGATGGATCTGGACGTAACTGTTGGTACCGGCGAAATCAAAGGGCTGGCCGTTGTACTCCATCTCGAAGGACTGGCCGACCTCGCCCGCGGGGAAATCGAACCGGCCGATGAGCGAGCCGTTTTGGCCGTTGTTTTCGGGGTCGGCGCTGTCCAGGGCATTGCCCTCGCCGCGCCACCAGCCGGCGATGCCCGGGCCGCGATACCAGAAGGTGATATTGTACTGCTGGCCGGGGATGGTGGGGATGGTGCGCGTGATGGTGCCATCGGCCAGGGCCAGGTAATTGCTGTCGAAGTTATCGCCGAGCGAATTGTTGGGGTCGGTGACGACGGTGACAAAATTATTGGTCAACAGCACGGTGTTGGTGACGGTTTGGGTCTGGCTGTTGGTGGTGTTGAAGAACGTGGTGACGGTCGTGAGATTGGTGGGGAGCGTCCAGCCGCCGAACTGGTCGAAAATGTTGGTGAGGCCGAAATAATCACCGTTGGTGGCCTGTTCAAAGGAGAAGGAGTAATTGGTGGCCCCGCCGTCGAAGCCAAAGGGCGGCACGGCGAATTTGATGGGGGTATCGGTGAGGTTGGTGTCCTCGGTGAACATGAGGTATTCGAAATTGGTCTGGGCGGAGCCGGCGGTATAAGTCCAGGCATCGCCATTGCCCTGGCCATAGGGATTGCCGAACTGGTTCATGATGATGGTGAGGCCGGGTGAGTTGGGCGGATAGGCCGCGGTATTGGTGTATTCGGTCTGCGTATTTTGCGCCCCGACCCCGGCGGGCGGATTGCTGATGAACCCGGTATCCAAAATCAACGTCCCTGAAGAGGAATTGAAAAGCGCGGGGTTCGTTGTGTCATAGACGGTCATTTCGTCCGGCACAGTGTAAAAGTTGTAGGCGATGGGCAACGTGCCGCCGGCGGGATTGGCCGCGAGGTAATTGGTATAGGCCGCCACGCCGCCGGTGGCGGTGGAATTGACGATGTTTGAGAAAGCATTCATGACCCCGGCGTTGGAGGTGGTGATGCCGCCGCGATTTTCCATCAGCAGAATCTGCTGGCCCTCGGGGCTGACGAGGGTGAAGGTGAGATCGGAAATGCGCGGGTACTGGGCGACGATACCGACGTTTGCCGTGGCGACCTGCTCAGTGTTGGTGATATGAATGCTCGAGCTGGTCACGGCTTCCGGCGTCAGGGGCGGGCCATTGGACGCGGTAACGAATGGCGGGATGCCGGATTGGAAACCGCCGAGGGTGGCCAGGAGATAGACGGTGGCGGTCTGGGCAGTGCCATTCGTGATGCCGATCCAATAGGTCCCCGGCGCCAACGGCGGGCCGTAGGAAATCGAATTCCCCGGATCATCATTGGCCGGGTACGGCGGAAGTCCCGGCGGAGGGTTGGTCAAACCGGCTTCGAAGAGGTAATTATTGGTCGTCGGTGGATTGCCATAATTGAGATACATCTGCAGTGGGGGAGGCCCGACGGTCGGCGGCAGGTTGGTGGCGGCGACGGTCAGGTTGGTATAGCCCGGAGGGACGGTGACGTAATTGTAGTACCACGAATAGGGCTGGATACTGATGGTGATGCCTTTGAGCGGGTTCTCGTGCGGAATGAGCGTCAGCGAGAGGTCGTTCACGCTGCCGCTGAAGGGAGTAACGCTGTTGGCGATGTGATAGTTCCACAAGGAGAAGATGCCGACGTTTTGCCCGACAAAATTCAGCAGGCTGCCGGGGCCGTCCGAGTGGTGCAACGTATAGCCGCCGGGCAAAGTGCTGGGAATGACGGTGCCAGTGTCGTCATAGACATACGGGAAAGTTCCCGGCGTGTTGGGAGAATTATGGTTCATCAGCACCGCGGTGATGCGGCCGCCGACGCCCGAATCGAGCGTCAACGAACTGACCAGGTCGCCCACGTCCACCTGGGTGATGATATTGGTGACGATGACCGCCTGGATCTGGATTGGCTGGAGGGAAATTCCGAGCACGTCGCTGAAACCGGGCACGGCGGGAGAGCCGGAGGGGATGGGAGAGGGGATGGGATTGCCGTTGACGGTTTCGACGCCGTTGGAATTGTTCATCTGGCTGAACGGAATGCTCGTGAAGATGGAGATGTAATTGAATTCGGCGGCCATCTGGTCTTCCGATTGGACACCGACATAATAGACTTCGCCGTGCTGGGAATTGGTATCGACGATGACTTCCTCGCCGCCGCGGCCCGTGGATGCGCCGTGGAAAACGTTGCCGACGGACGCGCCGATCTGCGAGCCGATGACGCAATTGGAGAGGACCGTCGGACTGAGGTTCGTCAGGGCGGCTTCGGTGGTCACGAACATATCGATATCGGCCTCGGTGCGGGTGGAGTTGGCGTTGTTGTTGGCGTAAACGCCCATGCGCGGGATGGCAAGGGTGTTGGCGTCGAACGTCACAAAGGCGGCGTTGGTGACGTCAGTGGTCATGCCCTGGCTGTCCTCGGCCTCATTGGTGACGATATAAAAATGCCATTGATTGGTCTGGCCCAGGGAGATGAGGCCGGTGGAGGCCCAGGTGGAGTTGGTGCCGACGGAAATCTTGTTGGTGGCGAGCAAGGGAGAACTGGCGCCAACCATTTGGTTGTCCACCGGCTCGTTCGTGGTGCCGATGTTCGAGATGTCCTGGTCGGCGGTGGGATTGGAGACGATGCCGTTGTCCGTGACGGTGAAGGAGCCGGGGGCGGTGCCGTCGCCGCTGCTGATGACCAGGGCGTAATCCTGGACGATGTTATTGGTCTGCTCGACGACGGCGTTGACGTTCACGCGATAGCCTGTGACGGTGATCGTGTAGTTGGTGCCGGTCGGTTCGGGAATGATGATGGTCTGGACGTTATTGATGGTGTCCGGGGCGACGATATTGGTGGGATTTTCCGGGGTATTAAAAGCGCTGGCTTCGCCAATATCATTGCCATAAAAAACCACGATGTTGGTGGGGTCATCCGCGTTGGTGACCGTGATCTGGAGGCTGTTGACGAGCTTGATGGCGGCCACGGGATTACCGGGCGGATCGGTCCAGGCCAGCGTGAGGCGCAACGGCTCGTTATTGGTTTGGGTGGTCAACGTGTAGGTGTGGACGTCGCCGGTGGCCAGGGCGTTATTCGTGCTTTGGTCCTGGAAGAAAATCGAGGACGGCGTCGAGCCGCTGTAGCCATTGGTGGCGATGGGGGGCGGCAGGGTATTCGGCAGATTGACGAGACCCCAGCCCTCATAATTGATCGTGTTATTGACCTGCAGGTTGTAAAGCTCGGCATCGCTCAGGCGCGCGCCGTTGAGGAGCATCGCCTTCATCAACGCCGGGCTGGGCTGCAACTGCAACGTGTTGGTGAAGAAATCCTGGATTAAGGCCAGGACGCCGGACACATCCGCCGCCGCCATGCTGGTGCCGGTCTCATAACGGTAATACGGCCCCAGGCTGTCGTTCATGTTGGAGAGGACATCGTAATAATTGCCATTGTCGTTCGTGGTCGCTATCTGGGTGAACAGATCGAAGGCGACGGCCTGTGCATTGGAATTGACGACGGCGTAATTGAGAACGGTCGCCTGGATTAGGCTCAGATAGGCCGCGCCACCGTCAGGCGTGGGAATATTGATGACGTTCGTTTCAGCAATATCATAAGTGGCTTGGTTCCCCGGCACCGGAAAATCACTGTCGCTGGCATAAAGCAGCAGGTTGTTCGCTGGATTAAACGGCAGTGCTTCGATTTCCACACTGATAGCGTTTTGCGGAATGGATAGCCCAAAATATTGCAGATCGCCATCGGCGTTCAGGACGAGGTTGGTGATGGTGTTGTCGTCATAATTCGTCGGGTTGTAATAGGCGTTGGTGTCCCATTCCGATGAGCGGGTCGAGACGATGAAGGTGCCAGGCGCGACGACGTCTGGCTTGAAGCGCCCGTAGGTTCCTTCGATGCCGATGCCGACGTTGCCGCAACTCGAAAAATCGGCCACCTGGAAATCATTTGCCGTTATTCCCGCCCAGGGCTGGTTGGAAGTTCCATCGTCATAGGTCACATAATTGGTGATATTCCGCGCCTCTTCCAATGCGCCGACGGTGATGACGTTCTTGGCCGTGGCCGGCGAATCAATGGTGTCCGCAGTATTATTATTGCCGCCGATCTGGCCGTAACCGTCGTTGCCCGCTGCAAATACAAACAAGACCGGCTGCGAACCCGAGACCATGGGCAATGCGTCGCGCGTGGCGGCGTCGTAACTGGCCGCGGCAAGGTCATAGGTCTGGTCGCCGCCATAGACCCAACTATTGTTGGAGATGAGGGCGTTAGTCAGCGCCGCCTCCGCCTGCAAATTGCTGTCGCTGCCGCCATAATTCACGGAAAACAACATCGCCGCGGGCGCTTTGCCGCGGAAATCGGCGTTGGAGACGGAGCCTTCCGCTTCCGTACCAACATTTACCGGACTATAGCTCTGACTGCCGTTGCCGGCGATTTCACCCGCCACAAATGTTCCATGGCCGTCGGTGTCGCTAAGGTCAAAAGGGAATTGGCCGGTGACACGGCTTGGCGGCACGGTGCCGGGGGCTTCCGCGCTGCCAGTGACGCTGAAATCCGGATGGGTATCGTCGATGCCCGAGTCATTTACGTCCACGATCACGTTTTTGCCGGTCAGATTCATGTAATTGGACGAGACCAGGGTGTCCGTGGAAACGCCGGTGGTCACGCGGCTCAAGTCGTTGGCATGAACGCGCGAATGATACGGTTCAACGATCTGCACGCCGGGCAGGTCGGCGAGGGCGGTCCAATCCGTGGGCGGCATGACGCGCACGACGGGGCCGAAGGGGGAACTGTCCTGCGAGACGATCTGCGCGCCGAGGTTTTGGATCTGCGAAATGGTTTGGGCGGTGTTATCGGGAAAGAGTCCCAGGGTGAGGATGGCGTTCCGGGGCAGGATGGTTTGGGCCGTGGCCGCGCCCAGGAGCGTATATTGGACTTTGTAATAAGGCTCGTAGGGGAGCACCGATTGGGTGGCGGGGTTTGCCGCCAGCGAGCTGGCGATGCCCGACGGGGCCTCCACCAGATAGGCATTGTTGGGGATGTAGGAAATGATCTTTGCGCCGTTGGCGGTGAGCATGGCGCGGAACGCGGCGCTATCGAAGTCGCGCGCCTGCACGATGTAAGCGCCGGGGTCGCCCTGCAACTGCAACGGTTTTGGAAACGGCAGGTTGAGCGGGCGGCTGGAATCGATCAGGGCGTTCTCCAGCAGGATGGCGTGACGGTCATGGAGCAATTGTTCGAGGGTTTTGCCGGTATTGCTGAGGCGATAAGTGAAGAGATTGGTTTTGGCGGCGGCGATCTGCGCGGCGTTTTTGGCCAGGGCGGTTTTGGTCAGAAGCGGCGCGGTGGAGGTGGGATGGACGTGGGTGAAAAGGTTTAGGCGGCTGGCAAAATGATGATGGCTTGCCGAATGCCAAAACAACCATGCGCCGCCAATGCCCAGCAGGCACAACAGTAACCACAACATCGAACGCGAACGCATAGGCGAAATGAGTATCAGCTTATCACAATTTCATTCAAAAGCCAGACAGGAAGCCATGAATTTCCGGTAACATTGCATTTGGCATTACCGGCGGCGGCTACGGGCCGCCGTCACTCTATTTTCTTCCGTCTGTTTCTTCTCCCTCGCCCCCATCGGGGGAGAGGGTTGGGGTGAGGGGGCGGCTCACCAACTAATTGCCCACTACACCATCGCAAAAATCACGCGGTTCACCGCCGTTTTTTCAGAGACTCGTTACCTCGTCTCCTACGAACGCACTCCAAAACCTCGCGGAGTTTCGGTCGCCGCTTTAAATCACGACTATAATTTTCAAAAAGCTGCTGCAGCCATCCCCGTGTTTTCGGCGAGGGCGCCGAAAACGGCACGCGAAGGCGCGTGCGCTCCCCACAAACTGCGCGCGAGACGCGCGCAGAACCGGCAGGCAAAATGCCTGCCCTACGATAAATCAGTCGGGCGGGAGGCTGTTAATACTTTCAATCACCGCATGTGGCTGCGGATTCGGCAACGGATGGCCATTGGCATCGACGAGGCCGTCGATGCGGATGACGGCGCGGGTGGCCGATTCAGCGGTGACCTGATAATTGGTGATCATGCCAAAGGCGGATTGGCCGTCGGCCATCGTGGCGCTGCCGGTGTAAATGCCGTTGGGGGCGGGCTTGAGTGTCTGGCCGTAAGCGTAGATGACGTAGCGGGGCGAGCTGCTGACGCGCACGAGCGACATAATCTGCTGCGGCAGCCATTCGTACATTTCGTCGTTGTTATATGTTTCAACGTTGTTCGACTGGGTCAGGTTCAGGAATGGCGATTGATAGGTGAGCGCGGGCGTGGCGAGGATATCGCCCTTGTGCTCGAACGTCCCAGCCACCCCGTCAAGGTTAACGAAAGTCCCGCGCGTGTAATTGATATTGGTGACCAAAGTGCCCAGCGCGGAGTTGGCGCCATTTATGCCGGCCGGATTGACGGTATAGTAGTTATTGGTAGGGCTAATTGGTGGAATCACCACGCCACTCATGACCGCCGACCAGGCCGCCAGGCCGGCGGTAGGATTGGCCACCGGATCATATTGATCCGCCGACTGATTCACGGAGAGCTGGCCGCGGGTGGCGTTGTCATTGATCCCCGTTGTGAACAGGTCGAACAACCACCGGTCCCAGGTGGGTGAAGAATTTACGGCATCGAAGTACTCGCCGCTTTGGTTGTTCCCCAGGAAGGTAGTGTCACCCGTCCATTTCGCCCAAATATTTTGGCCTACATACGGTGTGTTACCCACTTTAAAAGCTTCCGACAAGACATCCGGCGATTTCATATAAACCGTCTGCCAGGGCGTGCCGCGATGGACGCGGCCGATCCAGCCGACGGTGGGAAGTTTGTTGGTTGGAAAATCCCAATTATCCGGTCCCCACGCCAGCGGGTCCCGTTCCGAGAGGTCGTAGGCGTTCGGTTCCGTATTGGCCCAAGTCTGTGGATTGGAATTGAGCCGGTTATAAGGATTTCCGCCCCAGGGTTGGAAATTATAGTTTAATTGGCCGAGCGTGAACGGCTGCGCGGCGGGTGGCGGAATATTGCTGATGGAATTGTTATATACGCTTTGAATATTTGTCTGGAAGGAAAGTGACAAATCACTCGCCAGATAATGGACCAGTGGATCATTGGCCTCCAGGGCGGTGTATGCCACGGCGTAACGGGTCGGCGCATAGGGGGCCTGGACAGTCGCATCGAAATTCGATGCAGAAGCCGTACCGTAGCTGTCACTAATAGTGGCTTTGGCGCCATACGGATAGAAAAACGCCACAAAATTAGCCTGTTGCGCTGGAATCGCGGTGCTATACGTGGCGGCTTCCGGATCCGGTTGCCAGGTGCCGTCTTCGGAGTCAATCCCTTGCAGTCCCTTTGAAATATTTATTTGATTATAAACTCCAAATGGGATGGCGGCTTTTGGATTTAGGTTGGGGTTCCAAACGCCGTCCTGGGTATTATAATTGCCCATGCCATTCGTATCATCGGAGAAAATCTCGCTGTTTAAATTTTGGCTGCCAGACTGTTCCATATTGACATAGTCAATCACATGATTCGTTCCTCCGGCATCCCGGTCCAGAATATATACTTGCATTGCATTCGTCGAAAGCAGCCCCCATTGCGGCACGTTAAATCTCCGGCTGGGCGGCACATTGGTTTCAAAAACCGCCGTCATTGGCTGCCCTACATTATTGAAATAATTCGTCCAGACCAGGGAGGGCGCCACGTTGAAAGCCGAGGGAAGAGTCCCCTCCGCCACGCTCGCATACGGCGTCCGGTAAACGGAATTCGACAGGTCCGTAAAAGCAACAAAGTTCAATGGAACATACAATGAATTGGTGTTTGGCTGGCCTCCGAGCCAGGGCGCGGAACTGGGCCAGCCGGAAAACGAGATGGAATTGGAACTGAAATATCCCAGTGTGGCCGGCGTGCTGGAGACCTGGCCATTGGCATCGCTGTTGGTCAGCGACAAAAAGGTGACGACGCGGTAATTAACGGTGACGATATCGTTGAGTCTGTTGGTGTAAGAATTCCAGAAATCCAGTCCGCCCGAAGTATTCACGCTGACCATGTACATCTGGTTGGTTTGCTGGATGGGGATGGCTTGATTGGCGGTGGCGCCGGTGACGTCGCGCACGAACTGCAAGCGCCGGGTCATGCCGACCATGTTTTCGCCGACAAATTCATTGAAGTTGGGGAATCCTTTTTTGGCGCCGATGATCCACGGCACGCCATAAATATTCGTCGCGACATTCGGCCCTTTGAGAATGGCCGGATCGGGGGTTGGAAGAAGCAGAGCCGCCAAGTCCACCGGCGGGGCCAATTGCGGATCAGTCGTGTCGGTGACGTAGGCAATATTGGTATATCCACTGATAAATACATTATAGTAGATACTGCCGGGTGGGTTGGTCACGAGGAACAACGGGCGGAAAACCGAGGGATAATAATTC
Source organism: uncultured Verrucomicrobiae bacterium (assembly GCA_963797825.1). GTDB lineage: Bacteria > Verrucomicrobiota > Verrucomicrobiia > Limisphaerales > UBA11358 > UBA11358. The sequence continues at coordinate 145,822 of CAWCRR010000042.1, read as the reverse complement.
GTGCTGGTGGCGTCGTACAGGTTGGCCGCCAGTTGCAGGAGGCGGTTGACGGCGGGGGTATAGACAAATCGATTGCTGACCAGGACCGGAATGTTCGCGATGCCGAAGGAATTGGTCAGGTTGAACGCGACCACATAATTTGTGTTGAGGATCGGATAGAAATTAGTCGCCACTCCCGGGGTGATCACGTTGGTGTAAGCCGTCATCCATTGGGCGGTGTACATCTTCAACATGCGGTCGGCGGCATTGGTGAAGAAGGCAATGGGGGTCCAGGGTATGAAATTGGTCTGGCTGGCCGAGTTGTTGGTGTAATCGTAATCAAGATTGTCGTAATTCAAATTCATCAGGGCGGTATTCGAGGGGCCGGTTTCAGGCGAGGAATCCGTGCCCAACTGCGACAGCATCCGGTAGAAGGTATAGCGGTCGTAGGTGGTGTTGGTGGTGCCGGCATTTGATAAACGCGTGGGAAAGTCATTTCCGCCGGTAATAAAGCCAGTTGAAACGCCATAAGTGGTTTTAACGGGGTCAAACAGATCGGACGGCAGGTCAAAGAAATGATTCGTGTTGTCGGCGCCGGCCCACGGGTATTTCGTGTTTTGGAAGACCCAGTAATCTTCATTCGTATCGTAATTTGTTTGCAACGCCAGATCGCTGTAACCGTCAACATTTCCGTTGATAAAAAAGTTGGTGTAATTCGGGCTGTTGGGATTAAACAGGTTATTGACCGAAGCCAGCGAGGTATAATCGCTCGCATAACGATAATCCAGCAACGAGAAGGCATCGGCAAAAGCATAGCCGGAATTGGCGGTGCCGAGATTGAGGCCCTGCTCATAATTATAAGCGCCCGCCGGTGTCGGCGGATCCCATTGATTGGTGTTCAAATCGGCCAGGAACGCGGCGAGATTGATTTCCCAAGTGCCAACACCCTGATTACGGTAATAGCTATCTGCCATGAGACTCATCGGATCAGTGGGATTATTCAAAGGAGGAATCAGGGCCTGGTTATGGATTGAATTCAGATCCAATCCGTTGCCTATGGGCACGGCGATGAAGGCAAAGCGCGCGATGAATTTGTTGTTCGGCCCGTAAGGCTCGCCGGGATGTTCCAGGAGGCCGATCCACTGCGGGTCGCCCATTTCGTAAGTGTACTCGATGTTTCCATTGATGGTATTGGTAACGGGTTTGCCCTGGGCATCCAGGGTGACAACCGGCACCGAACCGCTGTCGTCAAATTGTCCGTTGCGGTTCAAGTCGAGATAGAAGCGGAAATCGTTCGTGCCATTTTGCGGGATGTAAACCGGGGCGCGCGGGAGATAATAGAGATTGGCCAGGTTCTGCAAAAAGTCGCTTTGACTATACGAGGAAGCATCGCTCGTATAAAAATAATTCACATTGGTCGGATCGCTGGTGGTGTCTTTGGGGTTGAAACCATGCTGGTTGATAAAATTGGTGGAGACGAGCAGGCCGAAGTTGTAGGGATTGGCGACGGGTGTTCCCGCGGCGTTGAAGCCACCGGCGATGGCATTGGCAACGATCTGGGCTTCGGCGCTGGAAAGGCCGGCATCGGCGGCGAGCCGGGAATTGGCCGAATCGGTCGTGGTGGTCACCGACGCGCGTTCGCGGTTGCTGATGGCCAGGAAGGCCACGGCCATGATGAGCGTCACGGAGAGGAGGATCAGGGTGATGATCAACGCGATACCGCGCTGGGGTCTGGGGTCTGGGGTCTGGGGTCCAGGATGACAGGCAGCAGACCTCGCCGATTTGTTACAAATCGGCAATGGGCGATCGGAAATTGGAAATTTCAGTTTCATTGATAGGCGGTGGGATCGACCAGCGGGATGGAAACGCGCTGGCGGAAAATGTGGACGGCATTGGCGCGATTGGTGAGGTAGGCCCATTGCGCGGCGTTGCCTGGAACATAGTATGCGTTGGTGCCGGGAATTCCCAGCGATTCGGCGCGCTGCATGGTGCGGTCTTCCAAGGTACTCATCTCGACCTCGACGCTCGCAGGCAACGCATTGCTGTAAAAGGTGAAGCCGACTTCGCCGCCCGGCCCGGGATACGGCGGGGTGAACCAGGTGTTTTTCAGGTTGTTCGTCAGGCCAATACTATAATTATAACCGTTGGTGAGCCAGACGCCGTTGGTGTCGTAAGCACGGACGGTGAGGCCGACGACACCGTCCATGAGATGGCTCATATTGGTCCATTGGTCCTGGATGATCTCGCTTTGAAAATCATTGAACAGGCCGGCGGGATTGGACTGGATGTTGGTCTGGGCATAGAAGCGGTAGAGCGGATAGAGGGAACTGCTGTTGACGGTGTAGGTGTTGACGATGTAACCGATGCCGATCCAGCTTGTGTTCTGCCGGCCCAGAAGGAAGAAATACTCAAGAAGGTTGGTGTGCAAAGCGCCGTTGTCGGCGCCCACGAGCGGCTGGATCAGCGGCTCATAATAGGCGGAATTGTTCGTGGCAAAAAAGTTAATGGCGCAATTGTCATTGGCCAATAAGAAGGCATTATTGGTGCCGTCAGAGTAGCCGTACGAGGGGGTCATGCCGCGCAAATCCTGGGCGATCATTTCCATGGTGGCGCGGCCATTTTCGAGGATGTCGGTCTGGGTGACGGAGGAGCGGAAGGCGCGCTGGGTGTTGCTGAACACGGCCATCAAGGCCCCCACGATCAAGAGCAGCAACGACATCGCCACGATGACCTCGACCAAGGTGAATGCCGCGATTCCACTCGCTGCCATCCTGGACTGGGCAGGGGAATGACTAATTTCTAAACCATAATGACTAGGGAATGACGAAGCACGAATGTGCCCAGTGTCTTTATGCAATTTCAGTCTCATGGCGGGCCTCCCGCAACAACAGAGTCGTTGAACGATTGCGATTGGAAGAAAAGCAGATTGGTTTGGATGCCATCCGGAACCATCCGGCCGGCAATCATGGTGCGAAAGCTTTGACGTCCCGGGCCGAGGGTACCGCTGGGCTGCTGCGGCCAGAGGAAAAACAACCGCAGTTCATAAAGATTGTTCTGGAAATTATTGTCCCAGTTGGTGGACGAAGGCGACAGACCCGGCGGACTAAACGGCACCGGCACGTTTACGCAAATGAGCCGGTAAGCGAAGGCGGACTGGCGCACGAGGCTGTCGGAGGGCTGCGGCGGTTTTTCCACCGCCGGCCCGCTCATGGAATAGACGTAGGCGACGACGTGATTGCTGTAGCCTAAGCCATTGATCAAATCGGGAATGTTCAAATTGGGAATGGGTTTGCCATTGATATCCTGATATTCCGGCGTGCTCAAGAGGCCGATGATGTTGGTGCCGGAATTGATGAACTGCTGTGAATAGATTGAAGGCACAGCCGCTGGATGAGGAACGAAACCTGAGTAGGTATAACCGAAGCTACCGGTGCGAAGAGGGTTGGGGCTGCTCTGACGATATTCCGTCCACGTGTTCGTGATGGCGTAAACGTAATTGGTGAGGTCATCCGCACCTTTCACGCCGTTGCGGATGTCTTCCATGAGGATGGTGGCGTCCTGGTTGATGATGGTCTCCTGGCGGTTGTCCTGCTGGGTGCGCATGCCGATGGGCAGGACGCCGACGATGGCGACGAGGGCGATGCCGATGATGGCCAGGCTGATGGCGATTTCGATCATGGTGAAGGCGCTGGTGGCGCGGGAATGTCTAATTCCTAAACCATAATGACTAGAGAATGACGAAGCACGAATGGTGGAAAGGGAAGGAAATATCCAATCCGCCTTCGCGTGGCTACCCGCCGTCGCTACGCTATGGCGCGGCAGGCGGCGCGACAGGCGCGACTTACCAACGCAATTGGAATGTAAAGGTAACATTTTCATTGGATCTGGTGGAAGAGGAGGGTGCCGCGGCCCGTGAGGGGGTCGATGTGGAGGATGTTATATTGGACATTGGTGCTGTTGCCCTGGGGCGTTTCAATGATCTGCGCGGTGTTGAAAACAAACGCCTTGGTGGAGGGATTTATCGCGGGCAGGATGGAGCCTTTGTCGAGGGGAATATCCACACCGCTGCCGGAATAGTCCTGGTCCGAATACTGAACCAATTGGCCCAGGTAATTGAAGGCAATGTAAGGCAACGATGGCCACGGCTGCGCGGCGTTGGTCGCGAGTTCCGTGGGGAACGGAATGTTGTTGGTGTAATTGAAGGAAGCAATTTTGAACCAATTTGCCTGGATGAACGGGTCGGTAAAAGAATTGGTAGAGGGATAGGCGAACTTCCAGTCGGCGATGAAATTTCCCTCGGGCAGTTTTTGCCACGATGATGAGAGGTAATGCCATTGATGATTGCCCGGCTGGTCGCCGAGCGCGCCATCAGCGACAAAGGCGTAACCGCTCAACTGCTTGTCGCACAGGTTCGACACGGCGGTCATCAATGCCGGATCTTGCGTCGCCAAAGAGTTTAACCACGTAGTGTTCGTCCAGAAGTTCATCGGCACAAAGACCATATAAACGGTGGTGCGGTCGGCCAGGGCGAGCTGGCGGGCGCGGGCGACATCGCGCAGGATTTGTTGAGCGGCGGTGAGGGAGGCATCGGACTTGCCGAAATTTTTGAGGGCGGGGACCATCAGCGCGCCGATGATGCCGAGGATGGCGATGACGGCGAGGAGTTCGAGGAGGGTAAAAGCGGAAAAGTGATGAGTGACCTCTGGATTTTTCGCAGGCAATGGGATCATGGCCCGGAAGGGGTTGGCGCTGGCGCGGCAGCGTCTTGGACTGCGGTCCCGACGCGTCGGGACCGCATTGCGTTCGCTGATGGAAGGCTCTTGAAAATGCGCATCGTTCCCTTTCCAAAGAATGCCTCTTTCCAAAGCGCCAGAGGGCTGGCGCAGTCCAAAACCTGGCGGCATTTTGGCCGGTTCACGGCGAGCGCCAGGAATGTGATTGTCCAGCCCAGTGCCCGTTGATTCAGGCAATCGGCAATCCGCGATCGGCAATCGGCAATTCATCTTCACAACTTCACGCTTTCAAAAATTCATCTTCATCACTGCCAGCTTAAAATATGCCCTTTGTTCTCGGCGTCAGTCGACGGATCGCCGACGTCCACCATGCCGGGGTTCGGACCCGCTGACCAAACCATCACGTCGCCGTGATATTGAAAATTGTCCGTGGCGCCACCGGAATCCGGGTTGGACAATCCGTTGTAGCCCTTCTGGCCCGTACCGCCGATTTGAGAGACGAGTTTTTTCTGATAAAGCCAGTCGTTACAGGTGGGCGGTTCGCGGTAACTGGTTCCCATCGTGATGACATACGGCCTGCCCCACGGGTCGCGAAAATTGCCGTAAACATCCACGCCGCCGACCGCGGTGGCCGAGGGGGTGGCCGGGTCATAGCCGGAAAGTTTCGCATTCAGAAAGATATTCTGCTGAGGGTTTTTGGTGTAATTGGGATTGATATAACCGCCCACGGAAGTCCAGTTCGTATTGTCCATCAACATGGCCATGACCTCGTTATTGGTCAGGACTTGGGTTGCCGCGCTTGATACTGTCGTGCCGATTGCCGTGGGATTATAATGTTCATCAAAAAATATTCCGCCGTAGGTAAAATCGCCATTTTGGTTTCCGGACGCCGCTGCCGCCTGGGCGGTGGCAGTGATCGGGAACCGGCCGTAATCCGAATCATATTTTTGGATGGCATTGACGAGTTGCGCTTCTTCGGCCTTGGCCTGGGTGATGCGCCCGTGCTGTTGGGCAGTACTAATCACCGGCAGCAGCAGCGCCGCCAGGATGGCGATGATGCCGATGACAACGAGCAGTTCAACGAGGGTGAAAGCTGAACCGGCGGAACGGGACCGGCGCGAGGAGGGCAGTTGAGTTTTCATGGATTTGAAATAAATCATATTGCGGCGCGAGGGGACAGCGAAGATGGAGGATCGAGGATGGAGGATCGAGGCCAGGCACTCCCGGCGGGCGATTTGAGGCACGCGCCATCCGGGATTTTCGGTTGGCAGCTTCGTGATGCGCGGGCGCCAGGCGCAATCGTTCCACTCGACCGGCACCGTTTGCGGATGGTCTCCAAAAGTTGTGGCGATGTCTTTCATGGATACGGTGCGTTGACCTGCACTTTGCTGCTCCAATTGCAGACCAGGTTGGTGGTTTTGTTGATGACGAGCTGCACCCAGAGATCGTAAGAATTGGGATTGTTCGTGCCGGGATAGGCGTATCGCCACGGGTTGACGCCCGGGATTCCGATCGGGGCATAGTTGATATTCGGCCCGCCGACGGAAACCACCAGGAGATCATTCGTTAATTCCGAATGATTGACGTTAGTGTCCAAATCAATCTGGCTGGGCATTAACTCGCCGATAAAATCCCTGGCCGCCGCGGAATTTTCGCCGCCGGCCCCCGGCTTGCTGCAATTGACATAACCGCTCATCCCGAAGGTATTCGGATCCAGCCCCTGGGCATTGCCGTCCAGGGTGTTAAAAACCCCGGCGCTGTTGGTCATGCCCACCAATTCACAGTAAAGCGGATTTTGCAAAGCGTTGGTGCCGGCGGGCGGATAGAAACCGTACTGTTGTTTGTAAGCCTCGAGGGCCGCCTCGATTTTGGTCATCTCGGCGGCGGCGGTGGTGACGTACTTGGTTTTTTGGACGCCGTTGTTGACCGCCAGGATCAACGCCGCCAGGACACCGATGATGGAGATGACCACGAGCAGTTCAATGAGGGTGAAGGCGGTTTTGCGAAAATGACTAATTTCTAAACCACTTTGAGAATGACTAATTCCTAAACCATAATGACTAAAGAATGACGAAGCACGAATGTGCCCGGCCCGCACGGAGTGACGCGCCCTACCACTGAACTCCAAACTTTTCCGTATAAGGAAGTTGCTGCGGGTCACAGACCCGCGCTCCGGGACGGCCAGCGCATTCTCGCGCGTTGAAAATTCGCGAAGCGTCTGGAGTGCGGCGTGTTCACCGCCGCTCTCTTTCACAGACAATCGCCTCACAATGCCGGGTCCACCCTCTATTTGAAAGCCACCCCAAAAGCGATGCTGAAGCCATCGCACTCCAAACGCTGGGCGATGGCGAGCGGTATCCCCGCGCCCAACGCCGCAGGCCTCGCGCCTGTTCTTACCGTTTTCATGAACCGGCCATTCAGTTTTCATCGTTTTATTTTTCTCTCAGTTCGTCTTCCATCCGCTCGCTCAACCATTGTTTAATCATGCTTTGATAATTCAGATACCGTGACCGCGCGAGCCGCTTGATGCGCGCGAGCATCCGCGGATCGATCCGCAAGGTGATGGTGACGGATTCGGAACCCTCGGCGCTGCCCGACATGGCCCCTTCCATCAACCGCAAGGCGGGCCGGTTCTCCGACCAAAAATCCGCCTCGGCCTCCTCGGTATCGAAGAGCGGCACTTCTTCCCAGTTGGCGAAGGTTCGCATTATTTTGCTCTAGTTTCCACCTGGCCCTTACCCGGTGCATCATCCAGTTTTTCCCCACGACCCTCATCCGGCCTCCGGCCACCTTCTCCCGCTTCCGCCTTCGCTTCGCTACGGCGCGACAAGCCCGCGGGCGAAGGAACCGCACCGGCCTCTCCCACTTTTCGCTTTTCCACGGTCACAAATTCAGCGTTTGGTCCATTTTTCGCTGATAAAAAAATCTTTCTTCGGGCTCGAAGGCGCGGGCGAGCATCACGCGGATCAATTTTCCGTTGGTGCGATAGACGCTGAACACACCGATGCCGCCGGCGGACGTGCCGAGATTAAAGAAGCGGGCCTGGACGCCAAACCGCGACGAGTCAGGCAGGAGCCGGATCGCAAATGGGTCTTCGAAGGATTCTTCAATTTCCCGTTGAGTCAAAGAACTATCCATTTCAAATGGCGGATGATTCCAATCAAAGTCCATAGAGGCTCAATTGTAAATAATCCGGCCATGCAATGTCTTTACTTTGTATTTACTCAATGGCACGGCTTTTGTCAATGGTTTTTTAACCTTTTTGCAAAAAAAGCCGTTGTTGGCAAGCAATTAACTAACCTCCACTGTCGCCGTTGTCGCTGCTCATGTTATTGATCATGGCGATGAGGGGCAGGAACATGGCAATAACGATGCTGCCGACGACGACTGCGAGGAAAACAATCATGATGGGTTCGAGGAGGGCGGTCATGGCGGAGACGGCGTTATCGACTTCCTCATCGTAGTTATCGGCGATCTTCAGGAGCATTTCGGGCAAGGCGCCGGTCTGTTCGCCGACGTCGACCATGCTGACGACCATGGGAGGAAAGACGCCGGAACTTTCGAGGGGGGCGGTGATGGTTTCACCTTCCTTGACGCTTTCATGCACTTTCATGACGGCGTTGCTGATGATAATGTTGCCGGCGGTCTCTTTGACGATGGTGAGCGCCTGCAAAATGGGAACGCCGCTGCTGACGAGAGTGCCCAGGGTGCGGGTGAAGCGGGAGATGGAAACTTTGGTGATGACCTGGCCGGTGGGGGGCATTTTCATTTTGACCTTGTCCCAGACATAACGGCCGGTTTTGGTTTTATTTTTTAAGAGCACGAAAACCGTGACGACCGCGGCGATGACGCCCAGGGCGGCCAAAATGTTATGGCGGATGATGTCGCTGACGCCCAGGACGAAGGTGGTGAACCAGGGGAGTTTAAAGCCCATGCCGTTGAAGACGTCTTTGAAGCGGGGCACGACGAAGGTCATCAGCAGGATAAGGATGCCGATGGCGACGATCATGACGGCGACGGGATAAAAGAGAGCGGCCTTGACCTTGCCCTTGATTTTTTGCGCTTTCTCAGAAAATTCGGCGAGGCGTTTCAAGACGACTTCGAGCACACCGCCCAGCTCGCCGGCCTTGACCATGTTGACGAAGAGGCGGTTAAAAACCTTGGGATGTTGAGCAAGCGCCTCGGAAAAAGTGCTGCCGCCTTCGATGGCGAGGGCGAGTTCCCCGAGGATGCGCTTGAGGGTGACGTTGCGCTCCTGTTTTTCCAAAACGCGCAATCCGCGCAAGAGGGGAAGGCCGGCGTCCACCAGGGTGGCCAATTGGCGGGTGAAAGTGGTGAGGATCTTCGGCTTTACTTTCCCGCCCAGGCCGGGAATCCTCAGCTCGATGTTCATGCCGCCGCCTTTTTTTCCAGACTTGGCGGGTTTGGCTTTGCCTTTGGCTTTTTTGGCGGTTTTGTCGTGGGTTTTTTCGGCTTCGATGATCTTGGTGGGGAAGAGTCCCATTTCCTTGACGCGCCCGATGGCCTCATTCTGGGTGGCGACTTCGATGCTGCCTTTGGTTTCCTTGCCGCGGGCGTCCAGGGCTACATAATCAAATTTTGGCATAACCTAATGGTGGCTGATGAGCCATTATAATACGACATGGATGGCTGCGCAAGTGGGATGGGAGAAACATCCAACATCCAACATCCAACCCGCCATCGCCTGGCTTCCGCCGTCGCTGAAAGCTATGGCGAGACAAGCCGGCGCGGCAGGCATCCAACATCCAACATTCAAGGGAACGCGCGGCGCTTTGAAAATGACTAATTCCTAAACCATAATGACCCGAGAATGACGAAGCGCGAATGGTGGAATATTCGGCTGCGTCGGAATTGGTCATTGGAAATTCTTTAGTCATTATGGATTAGGAATTAGTCATTACCCTGAGGTACTACGTGTATTTGACGACTTCTTCAATGGTGGTATCGCCTTCGAAAATGCTCCGCAAGCCGTCCTCGCGCAGGGTCACCATTCCCAATTCGACGGCTTTTTGGCGCACCACCACGGTGGGGGCGCGCTCATTGATGAGGCCGCGGACGGCATCGCTCACGATCAGCAACTCAAAGATTCCCTTGCGGCCTTTGTAGCCGGTGTCGTTGCAGACGGAACAGCCGCGGCCATAGTGGAACACTTTATCGCCCAGGTCGTGGGGGGAGAGGTTGAGCAATTCCAGTTGGGCCTCGGTCGGCTCGAAGGGGGTGCGGCAATTCTTGCAGATGGTGCGCACGAGCCGCTGGCCAAGCACGGCCATGAGGGTGGACGAGATCAAAAATGGTTCCACGCCCATGTCCACCAGGCGGGTGACGGCGCCGGCGGCGTCGTTGGTGTGCAGGGTGCTCAACACCAGGTGGCCGGTCAGGGAGGCCTGGATGGAAATCTGCGCGGTCTCGAGGTCGCGCATTTCACCGACCATGATGATGTCGGGGTCCTGGCGCAAAAAGGAGCGCAAGGCTTTGCCAAAGGTCATGCCGACGCCTTCATTGATAGCGACCTGCATGATGCCTTCGATGTCATATTCGACGGGGTCTTCGGCGGTGAGCAATTTGGAATCGATGGTATTGACCCGGCGGAGGGCGGAATAGAGGGTGGTGGTCTTGCCGCAACCGGTGGGGCCGGTGACGACGAAAATGCCGTTGGGACGCTGGATGACCTCGGTGACGAAATCGTAAACGTATTTGGGAAAGCCGAGGGATTCGATCTCGAGATTGACGGCCGAACGGTCGAGGACGCGGAGCACGACGGACTCGCCGAATTGGGTAGGCAGGGTGGACATGCGCAAATCGACCTGGCGATTGAGGATATTCAGGGCGATACGCCCGTCCTGCGGGAGGCGGCGTTCGGAGATGTTCAGGTTGGCCATGACTTTCAGGCGCGAGATCACGGGCAGGGCCAGGTGTTTGGGGGGCGGGGCCATTTCGTAGAGGGCGCCGTCCACGCGGTAGCGGATGCGGAATTCGGTTTCGAAAGGCTCGAAGTGGATGTCACTGGCGCGGTCCTGGATGGCTTGTTGGAGGACGAGGCTGACAAATTTTACGATGGGCACCTCGTTGGCGAGGGCTTCGGCGGTTTTGGCATCGATGTCCGCCGCCTCGACTACTTCTTTGGCGATATTTTTATCGGCGTCGATCTCTTTGAGGATATCGGAAAAGCTGCCGCCGGTGTCGTCCTGGCCGTAATGGCGTTCGATGGCCTTTTCGATCTCGGCGGGATCGGCGACGACGATCTGGACATCGCGTTTGATGGCAAAATGGATTTCATCGGGCTTGGCGGGGTCGAGCGGATCGGCCAGGGCGATCTGCACCGTTCCATCGTTCACCCCCACGGGGAGGCAATGGTACATCCGGGCGATGTTGGCGGGAACGAGCTGCAGGATTTCGGGCGTAATGTCGCCGCGGATGGTGACCACGTCCGCGCCGATATTGGTGCTGATGACATGGAGGATGTCATCGATCTTCATGATGCCGAAGTCCTGCAACAACTGGGTGACGGGGGTATTGCTGCGCTTGAGTTCGCCGACGACTTCTTCGTATTGCAAATCGTCGATCATGTCCTGCTCACGGATGAGGGCCAGCAACGGGTTGGAAATCTCTTCGGGCATGTGAGGTTATTTGCCTTTGGGCTGGTTCGCGGTTTGCGCCAATTCAAGTTCCTGCAATTTGGCGAGGATGGTGGTGGGGTCCTGGGCTTTGGTGACCACTTCCTCGCGCGCGATCATGCCTTGGAGATATTTGTCGATCAAAAACGAGTCGAGGGTGACCATGCCGAATTTCGCGCCGGTCTGGATGTCGGATTGGATGCGGAAAGTTTTATTGTCGCGGATGAGGGCGGCGATGGAGGGGGTATTGACCATGATTTCAAAAACCGCGACGCGTCCGGGTTTATCGATGCGCGGGATGAGCAACTGGGAGAGGACGGCCTGCATGACGGTGGAAAGCTGGATGCGGACCATTTCCTGCTGGTTGGTGGGGAAGGCATTGGTGATACGGTCGATGGTTTTGGCAGCGCCGGTGGTATGGAGGGTGCCGAAAACCAAGTGGCCCGTCTCGGCGGCGGTGATGGCCGCTTCGATGGTTTCCAGGTCGCGCATTTCGCCGACGAGGACGATGTCGGGGTCCTGCCGCAAGGCGCGGCGCAAGCCTTCGGCAAAGTTAGGGACATCGACCCCGATTTCGCGCTGCGTCACCAGCGCTTTTTTATGTTTATGATAATACTCGATGGGGTCTTCGATGGTGATGATATGAGCCTCTTCGCGCTCCTCGTTGATGATGTTGAGCATCGAGGCGAGGGTGGTGGTCTTGCCGGACCCGGTGGGGCCGGTGACCAGGACCAAACCGCGGGGCTTGTAGAGGAGTTCCTTGGCGGAGGGCGGGACGCCGATCTGTTCCATGGTCAGCAATTTGCTGGGGATTTGCCGGAGGACGAGGGCGAAATTTCCCTTTTCCTTGAACACGCTGACGCGAAAACGGGCGGCATCGCCGAAGGCGAAACCAAAGTCCGCGCCGCCGCGCTCGCGGGTGCTTTGGATGTGCTCTTCCGAGGTGATGCTGCGCATCAACTCTTCGGTGTCTTCCGGGGTCAAGGCGGGGCCTTCGACGCGATGCAGGATGCCGTGGACGCGGATGACGGGGGCGGTGGCGACGCGGATATGCAAATCGGAAGCGCCTTCGGAGACGGTCAACTGCAACAAATCTGACATCGAATAGGACATAGATTAAATGAAGAATGAAGAATGAAGAAAGAAGAAGCCAGCGGAAACAGTTCCGCGGGCCGAATCCCATCTAAATTCGTTTTTCATTCTGAGTGATCGTTTACGCTTCATCTCCCACGGTGGCCCTGATGACTTCGTCTGGCGTGGTCAAGCCGGCGAGGACCTTGCGGATGCCGTCTTCGCGCAGGGTGCGCATCCCCATTTCGCGCGCACGGGCGCGGAGGACGGACGATGAGACTTTGTCGTAAATCAATTTTCGCGCTTCGTCGTCGATATTAAAGATTTCGAAAATGCCAAAACGCCCGCGATAGCCGGTATTGGAACAATTGGCGCAGCCGCGGCCTTTCATGAGGGTGGCGCTTTTCAACATATCGGGCGTCAGGTTCAGGGCGCGCATTTCCTCTTCGGTGGCGGTATAGGGTTCGCCGCATTGCTTGCAGATTTTCCGGACCAGGCGCTGGGCCATCAGGCAGCGGGTCGAGGAGGCCACCAGGAACGGTTTGACCCCGATATCGATCAAGCGGGTGACGGCGCTGGGCGCGTCGTTGGTATGGAGCGTGGAGAAAACCAAATGACCGGTCAACGAGGCATTGATGGCAATGGTGGCGGTTTCGAGGTCGCGAATTTCACCGATCATGATCACGTTGGGCGCCTGGCGCAGGATGGAACGCAACGCGGCGGCGAACGTCAGTCCCACGGCTTCGGCGACCTGCACCTGGTTGATGCCCGCCAGGACATATTCCACCGGGTCCTCCACGGTGATGATCTTGCGGTCGGGCCGGTTGATGAAATGCAGGCAGGAGTAAAGGGTCGTCGTTTTGCCGGAACCGGTGGGGCCGGTGACCAGGAGAATGCCGTCCGGCAGGCTGATGACCTTTTCAAATGATTGCTGGTCATCGGTGAAAAATCCCAGTTCAGGCAACCCCAGCTTGAGGCCTTCCTTGTCCAGGATACGCATGACGATGCTTTCGCCGTGATTGGTGGGGAGGCAGGAAACGCGCAAGTCGATCAGTTTGTTGCCCGACCTTGGACTGGATGCGCCCGTCCTGGGGGATGCGATGCTCGGAGATGGACATGGCGGACTGAATTTTCAACCGGGCGATGATGGAAGGTTGCAACCGCTTGGGCGGCGCTTTCATCTCGTGCAGGACACCATCAATGCGATAGCGGAGGCGAAAGCGATTTCGCGAGCGGCTCGAGGTGGATGTCCGAGGCCCGCATTTTAAAAGCTTCGAAGATGATCTGGTTGACGAGGCGGATGAGCGGCGCATCCACATCCACGGCCGTGCCATCGTCTTCGGTAGCGGCGACGACCCCGACGTCGGATTCGGTCAGTTCCTGGATGACGTCCTTGAAGCGTTCGTCCTCGATGGCTTTTTTCTCCGAACCGCCGTAGTACTTGTTGAGCGCCGCCTCGATGTCCGATTCCGAGGCCACGCGCGGCTCGATTTCGGCGCTGAACATATGGCCGAGGGTATCGATGGTGTTGATGTCCGAAGGATCGGAAATCGCGAGGGCCATCTTGCCATCGGTTTTGAACAGGGGGATGACGCGGTATTTTTTGGCGACGTGGCGGGGGATGATGGAGATGACTTCGATCCGGAATCTGCATTGCGGCCAGGTTGACGACTTCGGCGCCGAACTGGGCGGCCTTGGCCTGGGTGACGTCGGACTGCTGGATGACTTTATTGGCCAGCAAAAAATCGATCACGCCCACGCCGGAGGCGCTGGCTTCTGTGCGGGCGTTGGCGATCTGGTCGGCGGTCACTCGTCCGAGATCGACCAAAACGTCTGCCAAATAATCGTCTTTCTCTGCCACAAACTTAATCGCTCCCATCAATGCCTGCAGGAACGTCCAAACAGACTACCGCCGAAATGCGTGATGTCAACGCGCGGATTGAGTTTGGCGAAAAAGATTTTCCACGCCGGTTCCCTCCTGCGGGGCCTGCGGTTAGTCTCCCGCGATTTCAAACAACCTGGTTTTCAAACCCGCCGCCCGCGCCAATTCCTCTTGCAAAACGGTGTCGCTGTCAAACGTACTTAAGAGAGGGCAGAAGACGGAGGTTGGAGGTCACTGGCCGGGGGCTATGAAGCAGGCTAGAATTTTTTCCAATGAATCATCAGGGTTCAGCCCGATGAATCGGCAATCTCCGTAACGGCGGAACCAGGTGGATTGGCGCTTGGCAAACTGGCGGGTCCGCATCTGGATCAGCGCCACGGTTTGCGCCAGATCACGTTCGCCCCGAAGATGCTCCACGACCTGGCGGTAGCCAATCGCCTGCATGGCAGTTTTGTTCTGCTCCAGGCCGCGTCCGAGCAATCCACGCGTCTCCTCCACGAGGCCGCGCCGAAACATTTCATCGACCCGTGCGTTGATCCGGTCGTGCAAATCGTCCGGCTTCCGTGTAAAGCACACAATTTGGGGGCTGGGGGCTGGCGTCTCGGGTCTGGGGTCTGGGGTCTGGGGTTTGGGGTCTGGCGTATCGGGACTGGGGACTGGGGACTGGGGACTGGGGGCTGGGGGGCGCCATTCGGCGCGCTGGTCGGAAAATTTTTTGCCGGTGAGGCGGATGACTTCCAGGGCGCGAATCACGCGGCGCGGATTTTGTTTATCGATTTTTTCGTAGGTCACGGGGTCGCGCTCGCGCAATTCATGCAGCAGGGTTTCAAACGGCAGCGCCTCCAGTTCCGCGCGCAACGCGGGGTCCGCCGCCGGGGCTTCGCCCAATCCGGCGAGGTACGCCTGGAAATAAAGCCCGGTGCCGCCGCAAAAGATCGGCGTCCGCCCCCGCGACTGGATGTCCGCCACGGCTTTTTCAGCAAGAACGACAAATTTTGCCGCGTCGAAGGACTCCGCCAAATCCACGACATCGATCAAATGGAACGGCGCCCGCTTTTGCTCGGCGAGGGTGGGTTTGGCGGTGCCGATGTCGAGTCCGCGATAGACCTGCATGGAATCGACGGAAATGATTTCGCCGCCGATTTTTTCGGCGAGCGCCAGGGCGATCCCGGATTTGCCGACGGCAGTGGGGCCGGCGAGAAACAAGGGGGTGGGCGATGGAGGAGGGATGGACATTTTTCAAGGGCCGGCTTTCACCCGTTTTGGCGATTGGGGTTTTGGCAATTCGCGCCGGGACAATACCGCCGCCAGCGCCAGGCCGGCAATGAAGATGGGCACTCCGATCCATTGCGCCGGGGTAAGCCCGAAATGATAATGCAAATTGGAATAATCGCCCCGGAAATATTCAACCACGGCCCGCGCGACGGCGTAGCACATTAAATAAGTGGCAAAGACCTGGCCGTCGAATTTTTTCCGCCGGAACAGCCAGGCGAGAAAAATATAAAGGGCCAGGTTTAGAAGCCCGTCGTAAATCTCCGTCGGATGCAATGGAACATTGAGGGGCGTACCGGACAGTTCATGCGCCTGTGGATTGGTGAAGGTGATGGCCCAGGGCACATTGGTGGGGCGTCCATAGCAGCATCCATTGAGAAGACACCCCGCGCGGCCAAAAACACTGCCCAACGCGATGCTGGGCGCCAGGACGTCGGCGGTTTTCCACAGCGGCATTTTTTTCCACTGGATAAACAAGAACCCGGCCAGGGCCGCGCCGATAAACCCGCCATAATAGACCAATCCGCCATGATACACTTTAAAGATTTCCGAGATGGGGCCGCCGGCAAATTCCTCGTGCCAATAAGTCGTCACGTAGACGAACCGCGCGCCGACGACCGCCCCGACCATCAGCCACAGGGTGATGTCGGCGATGCGATCGGAGGAAATCTTTTCGCGGCGGGCGCGCAACATCGCGGTCCAAAGTCCCGCGAGAAAGGCGAGGGCGATCATGATGCCGTACCAGTGGACGGTGAGCGGTCCCAGATGAAAAGCGATCGGTTGCACGGAAGTGAAGTTAAGCTGTCTCGGCTACAATTGGAATTTGAATCTAAGCGGTTTAAATTATTTCAGGGTATGCTTGCACAATTCAGAGGATGGCAAAGGCCAGAGGCCGACAGATCATAGCCCACCGATTTATCGGTGGGTCCACCATCAAATCAAAATGAGTCCCGTTGGGACGGCAGAACTCAGTCAGAATCGGTTCATCAAAAGATTGGTTGTACCTTAACAGCCCCGTTGGCAATAATCGGACAAAGCCATTCTGTCGTCCCTGACGGGACTCGTTCCCTTTTGCCACCGATACCCGCCGTTGAAACGGCGGGCTATTTTCGGGCGCGCCGTCCGGCGCCAAACAAAATTGGATTTTGAAACACGCCCTGGTCATAATGGTTTCGTCATTAGACATTCCGCCTTTGCTGACACAACTGCAAATTCCGGTTCAATTCAAATTGGTACCGTTGTGAGGTTGGACCTGGTTGTGACGAGGGTCGATGAGAGCGCCCGGGGGCAGGGGGGGCCATTGGGGGACATCCGCCACCAGGTCGCGCCAGGCCTGCCGTTCCCGGGGCGAAAGTTGGGACCAGCGTTCGGCGTTTTTCAAAAACTCCGCGCGGTCCCGCGGGCTCATGTCGGCGAATTTATTGAAGGCGCGGATGCACTCCAGGCGCTGGTCCGAGGACAACGAGGCGAACGATTGCAACGTCTTCTCCATTTGCGCGCGCTCGGCATCCGAGAGCGTATTGAGCGCCTGCTGTTTTTCGTCCGGGGTCAGCTCAAAGAATCCGTTGAATTGATTGGCGATGGCGTTTCGCTGGTTTTCTGACAAAGCCTTCCATTGGGCCAATTCCGCATCGGTGGGGGTGTTGAACGAAGCATCCTCTTCTGTGGGGGAATTGGTGGTGTGCGCGAGATAATGCACGGCGCGTTCGTTCTCCAGGAATTCCTGCTGCAGTTCCGGCGGCAGGATTTCCCATTGCAAGAGCCGCGCTTTGACGAGGTCGCGGACGCGGTCGGGCACCTGCGCCAGGTCCGCATCGCGCCGGGCCGGAGGATCGCGCAACAGGGGCAGGAGATACCAGCGCAGTTCGGTGGCGCGCAGGCGCAACTCCCGCTCGTCGGGATCAAGCGCGAGGTATTCCTGGATTTTGCCCAGGAGGCGGTCGCGAATCTCCGGCGGCCGTTTGGCCAGATAGCTGTCGCGTTCATCGGGCGTCATCGCGAGCAACTGGCGGAACAAATCCACGGGCGAATATCCAGGCGGGTAGGGGGGATAGGGCAAAGAGGCGGCCTGGGCGGGAGGCGAGTTGGTTTCATCTCCGTGCGCCGGCCAAAAAAACGCCAAAGGTGCTGCCGCGCAGAAAATCAACAACCAGCGCGCGTGGGACCAACCATTCATTGCAGCAGGGCGAGAAGCTCGTTATCCGCGCGAGCGGGCTGGCCCATCCTCTTGATGGCGTCGAAATTTTTCAAGGCATCCACGCTGGGCATGGGCGTTTGGGCGACGAGCGCGACGTTTTTGGCGAGGGCAGTCCGCTCGCCGGCGGCGCGGTAATGTTGCAAGGTGAGGCCGGCGAAAGAAATGGCAATGGCCGCGACCGCGGCGCGCGGCACGAGGACGCGCCAGTTCCGGAGAAAGTTCCGTGCAAAACTCCCTGTCCGCCGCGAGCGGGACTCTTCCAGGTCAATGGCTTGCATCACCCGGGCGGTGAAATTCGACGCCACGGGGGCATCCGGCAACCGCGCCAGTATTTTACGCAGGTCATTCTGGATCGGCTCTTGGTCCATATTGAAGAATTAAAACCCGTCCCGTTTGTAAAGTTGCGCTCGCCGCCGAAAAATTTTCAGCTATCCTGCCGGGACAAGAATGACCAATCGCCAACGATTTTTGGATGCCTGCCGGTGCCAGAGTGTGGACCGTCCGCCGGTGTGGCTCATGCGCCAGGCGGGGCGCGCGCTGCCCGAATACCGCAAACTCAAGGCCAAATACGATTTCCTGGCCCTGGTCCGCACACCCGAGCTGGCCACCGAAGTCACCCTCCAGCCCGTGCGCCGGTTCGATTTTGACGCGGCCATCCTGTTCAGCGACATCCTCGTGGTGGCGGAGGGTTTGGGGCAAAAATACAAATTTCGCAGCGGCGGCGGCATCCAGATGAATTATGCCCTGCGCTATCTCGATGACATCAAGGCGCTGGATCTGTCCGCGGTCGCGGACAGACTGGATTATATTCCGCAAGCCCTGCTACTGGTCAAAAAAACGCTGGGCGACCAGACGGCCCTCATTGGTTTTGCCGGATCGCCCTGGACGCTCGCCAATTTCATGCTCGAGGGCGGCAGCAGCGATGATTTTCAACACGCCAAAAAGATCTATCATACCGAACCGAAAATTTTTGGGTTGCTGATGGAGAAATTGACGGCGGCCGTGACGCGCCTGTTGCAGATGCAAATCCTGGCCGGAGTGGATGCGGTGCAGATTTTTGACAGTCTGGGCGGCCTGCTCCCGCAGAGCGATTTCGCCCTGGCCTCCGGCCGTTGGATCAAGCAGATTGTTTCCGAATTGAAAGGGACGGTGCCGGTGATAGTGTTCGCGAAGGACGTCCACGGCAGTTGGGACACGCTGATTGATACCGGGGCCAATATTTTGGGGATCGACGCCGGCCTGCGGCTGGCGGACGTGCGCGCCCAGTTGCCGGCATCCATGGGCGTGCAGGGCAACCTGGATCCGTTTTTGCTGATGACGACGCCCGAAAAAGTGACGAAGGAAACGAAAAGAATTCTGACGGAGATGAAGGGGGCGCGCGGGCACATTTTCAATCTGGGCCACGGCGTGCCGCCGGACTCGAAACTGGAAAATATCGGCGCGCTGGTCGATACTGTGAAGAATTTCAAATGAGCGCGTTGAACGTCAACCTGGAGCTGGTCAAGAAATACAACGTGCCGGGGCCGCGTTATACGAGCTACCCGCCGGCGACGAAGTTTTCCGACTCCCTTTCCTGGCCGCAACTGGCTGAAAAGATTTCCGGCAACAACAAATCCGGCCGCGACCTTTCGCTTTATTTCCACATTCCGTTTTGCGAGACGCTGTGCTGGTTTTGTGGCTGCACAACGGTCATTACCTTGAATCATGCGCAGGGGAAAACCTATCTGGATTATCTCGAGAACGAGGTCGCGCAAATGGCTTCGCTGGTTGATACCAACCGCAAGGTAGTCCAACTGCATTGGGGCGGCGGCTCGCCGACGTTCTTGCGCCCGGACGAGATCCGGCGGCTCGGCGAAATCATCAAAAAACATTTTAAATTTTCGGAGGACATCGAGGCCGGGGTGGAGATCGATCCGCGCCGGCTTTCGCGCGAGCACATCGAGGCGTTGCGCGAGATCGGGTTCAATCGCACTTCGCTGGGCGTGCAGGATTTTGAGCCGGCCGTGCAGCAGGCCATTCATCGCATTCAGCCGCGCGACATGACGCAACAGGTTTTGGATTGGGCGCGGGAACTGGGCTTTGCCTCGGTGAATTTCGACCTGATCTACGGGTTGCCGCACCAGACGGCCGAGTCGTTTAATCGCACGCTCGACGCGGTGCTGGAGATGCAACCCGACCGGCTGGCGGTCTTCAGTTACGCGCACGTGCCGTGGGTGAAGCCGGCGCAAAAAATTCTCGAGGAAAAAGTCCTTCCCAGCGCGGAGGTGAAGCTGCAATTGCTCAAGAACGTCATCGAACGGCTTACGGAAAACGGACGCTATGTCTATATTGGCATGGACCATTTTGCCAAGCCGACGGACGAACTCGTGGCGGCCCAGCGGAACAAGACGTTGCAGCGGAATTTTCAGGGATACAGCACGCGCGGCAAAGCAGATATATATGCGTTTGGGATGAGCGCCATTTCGCAGATTCCCGAGGTGTATTGGCAGAACATCAAGGAATTGCCGGATTATTATGCGGCGCTCGATGGCAAAAAAGTCCCCCTCGCGCGCGGCTACCTGGTGACGGATGAGGACAAAATCCGCCGCGAGACCATCATGCGCGTGATGTGCGATCTGTCCCTGGATTACGGGGAGATGTCGAAGAAGCTGGGCATCGATTTCGCCGGGCATTTCTCAAGCGAACTGGCGGCGTTGAAATCGTTCGAGGCTGATGGCTTGATAAAATTCTCCAAAAACGGTTTGGAAGTGACTGAAGAAGGGCGCCTGTTCATCCGCAACATCGCCATGTGCTTTGACAACACCCTGGTGCCGCCGGGCGACCGGAAATTTTCGCGGACGATTTAGATGATTGCCCTGGTCAATTCGATGGTGGATAAACATCCCTTGAGCACGGGCACGCTGCTGGGAATGGTTGTTGGCGGGTTGGTGATACTTTTTGGAGTGAGCTTTTTAATTTTGAAGATTAAGAAATGATGCCTAATTTCACACGGGCATTTGACCATTCGAAAAAAAGTTAGTTAAACGACCTCCTCACCCCGGCCCTCTCCTCCGACCTGCCGCGACGGTGCACGAGCACGGCGGGGGAGAGGGGGAAACGCTTGGCGCTTTTGTTTGAAATACGGATGGCGGTATCTTTCGGAGCCATTCCACAATCAAAAAACGTCCTCTCGCTATTCGTTCTCCCTAGGATGAAGGGTCTCAAAAACGAGCTTCATTTCAAATCCAATGCACTGCATTGAGAGGGACGATTTAATAAAATCAGATTATTTCCCACATCGACAAGCATATCAAATTAGATATATTGTTGGCCGGATGAGCAAAAGAAACCATCGTGGCAGTGACTTCAGTGTCCTGATCATCAACATATGAAAATTCTCTATGCCCTGTTTTTCGCATGTCTGGCGGTGGCTGCCACCGCTCAAGAGAAACCTTACAATGAGACTGCCGATGCCAGGCTTGATATCAAACAGGCATTGGCCCAGGCCGCCACGGCTCAGACGCCAGTCATCGTTGTCTTCGGAGCTAATTGGTGCCCGGATTGCAAAATGTTAGACCTTGCGATGACAAAGGGAGCCACCGCATCGCTCCTGGCGAAAGATTTCAAGATTGTCAAAGTGAACGTCGGCCATTTTGACACGAACCTTGAGGTGGCCAAATCGTATGGTGTGCCGTTGGGAAAAGGCATCCCGGCCGTGGCCATCCTCTCACCCAAAGGCGAGGTGCTGTACGTCACCCGGGAAGGAGAACTCGCCAATGCGCGAAGCATGGGAGACGACGGAATTTACGAATTTTTCAAAAAAGCAACGGTATCGGTGAAAACAAAGAAGTAAAAGTAAGTTACAGAAAGAAACATTCAACATTCAACATTCAATGGCGGCGCGCCCCCTCACCCTGGCCCTCTCCTCCGACCTGCCGCGACGATGCGCAAGCCCGGCGGCAGGCAACTGGGCGCGGGCGCGAATGGATAATTCTATGCCGCGAGACGGTCGATGCTGGCTTTGAGATCGCGCTTGCCCTTGGCCCCCACCATTTGCTCGGCGATCTGGCCTTTGTTGAAAATCAGCAAAGTTGGGATGGCGCGAATCCCAAATTGGGCGGCGAGGGATTGCTGTTCGTCCACATTGACCTTGCCGATCTTGATTTTGCCGTGGTATTCGTCGGCCAATTCATCGAGCAGGGGGGCGATCATTTTACATGGGCCGCACCATTCGGCCCAAAAATCCACCAGGACGGGCGACTGGGATTCGAGGACATTTTGGGAAAAATTTTCCTGCGTAAGGGTAACGATCAAGGGGGAGGCCATAAATCGAATCGATGATTCTCTTTTTTTGTTTAAGAGTTATTGGCGATGATGGTGTTCAGCATCATCATCATCCAAACGGTGGTGCCGATGGCGGCGAGGGCCATGACCATGGCGGCGATTGCGAGAATCGTGTCGAGCGTGCCTACGGTTGCGGCGGCACTGGGAGCGCGCGCGGGGCGTGGCGCGGCAGGAGCGGCGGCGGTGGCGGCGCGAGGGGCGGCAGCAGCGGCGGGGGACGTGGCAATGCGGGGAGCGGTCGTCCCGGCGGGACGGATGGCAGCCGATGGCGCTCCGGTCGGTCCGCCAGGGGGCAAAGTGGGCAACTTGATGGTCGGCGCGGCGGACGGCTTGGGCGGCAAATTGATCCGGACGGTCTCCTTCTTGGGTTGGACTTTACCGGTGGTTTTCTTGAGAGGCTCCGCGCCCATGGGCGCGCCGGGAACGTTTGGAGGAAGATCGGCCATAATTTATTATGAATTCAAGATAAGCGGGCCACAGCGGGTGTCAAACCCAATTCTAAAAAAATCTTTGGAAAAAAACGGACGGAGAACTTCCGGCCGGTCGCAAAATCTGAATGGCAGGGGCGGACTTAATAGCGCTCACGGCGTTCGCCGCGGTCGCCGCCGCTGCGATAATCAGGACGGTCGCCGCGGGGAGCGCGTTCTTCGCGCGGGCGGGCGACATTGACGGTGATGGCGCGGCCCTGGAAATCCTTGTTGTGAAACTGTTCGATGGCTTTCTGCGCCTCTTCGGGCGTCGAAAACTCGATGAAGGCAAAGCCGCGTGACTTGCCGGTGACCCGGTCCATCATGAGGTTCACGGATTTTACCGGGCCAACCTGGGCGAAATAATCCTGCAGGTCATTTTCCGCGGTTTGATACGAGAGGTTCCCAACGAATAATCTTGCTTGGCTCATAACATGGACGTTCAAAAATCAAGTGGGAGGCGCTGCACCGGCAGGTTCACTGAATGTCGAATTTGGTTTCTTTTGGTTACTGACATCTGTCTTGTTTTGACACCAACCCGTTTTTTGAACAGATAGAGGATTTTTAACAAATACGGCAGAAAAGTCAATAAAGAAAAGCGTAACCGGCCCCCGCGAACGCCAGCATTTCTCCTCGAAATCACAACCCGTAGTGGGTCGGCCGGGCGGGTAACACAATTGTGAATAAGTTGTACAAGTTTGTTTTGACCGTACTCGAAAAAACACGATTCTGGCGGCGTGGCAAAATTCTGGAACCGCCTGGCCCATGAGTGCGACCTTTGGCAAAAAGGTTTCTCGAACGTGGCCGGCGTGGATGAGGCGGGATGCGGGCCGCTGGCGGGGCCGGTGGTGGCCGCCGCCGTGGTTTTCCCCAATAGCTGGCTTACAGCGGGGCTGCCCTCAAAATTGCGGGGCTTGAACGATTCCAAGCAATTGACGGAGGAGGAGCGGGAGAAATTTTTCGAGCGCATCGTGTCTTTTCCCGACGTCCGTTTTGCCATCGCCAGCGTGGATGTCGAGACGATCGACCGCATCAATATCCGGCAGGCGGCATGGCAGGGGATGAACCTGGCGCTGGACCAATTGCAGCCGCGTCCCGAACACGTGCTGGTGGACGGAATCAGGATCAAATGGCTGCCGTACCGGCAAACGGCGCTGGTGCAGGGAGACGCGCGCAGTTATTCGATTGCCGCCGCGAGCGTCCTGGCCAAAGTCACGCGCGACCGCGCCATGCGCGAGCTGGACAAGGAATTTCCCGGCTACGGTTTTGCCGAGCACAAGGGCTACTCGACGCCGCGACATTTTGCGGCGATTGAAAAGCTGGGGCCGTGCGCGATCCACCGCAAAAGTTTCTCGCCGATGAAACCGAAGGAGATGGAATTGTTTGAGCCTGCAAAGTAGGGCGTCTCCAAAGCCCTTCCACGGTTCGACCACAGTTCACCGCGCCAAAACCTCGAGGCGTTCCAGCGAGAACACATCGCCACCGCGTAGATAAAAACGGGTGATCTGTTCCCGAAGCTGGCGGTAAAGCGCCGGGTCGGTCTGCGCGAGTTGAATCGGTACATCGCGCCGGGCGAAACGCACCAGCGCCGCCAGTTCCGGCCAGCGCTTCTGCGCCAGATAAACGTCAATCTGCGCCTGGTCGGCGAGCAGGGCGCGGGCAATCAATTCTTCTTCGCGGGCATTCATGTTCAGGTTTCCAGCACGTTCAGATAGACGAGGTTTTCCGTGGCGCGTTCCCGCGCCGGTTTGCTGAATTCAGCGATGACTTTTCGGATGCGCGCCACGTCCGGGCGATGCCGGCTCATCAGAAAACGGATGTCGCCCAAATCCTTCGGCTCGGCGCGAAGCAATTTGGCGGCGATGAGATTTTCCACCGGCGGACGATACAAGTGCAACCGCCCAATGCGCTCGATCAAGATCGGTTCAAACTCACCCAGTTGGGTCAACCCCGGTTCGACCAGTTGCAGATACGGACGGTTGGGGTCAAGGGTTTGCTTCGGATCAAACAGCAGTCCGGCTTTTTCGGCGGCCCGTTTCAATTCTCCCCGGTCATAATCGCTGGCAGGTTTCCAGATGTCCAAGTCGGCTGAAGTCCGGCCCTCCATGCCCCCGAACAGGCACGCCGCGGAACCGATGAGACACAGACGAACCGGTAAACCTTCCTTGCCCAATGCCTGCGAGAGGTCGGCCAGCACCGCCGACCACGCTTCTCCGTCCAGTTGTAAGTTCAATGACATCCGGCAACAGCGCACAGCATATCAAAAAACGTCCGAATATCAAACTTCATCCGCCAGTTCCCGGGTAACTCGCGCGCAGCCGGGTTTTCATTTCCTCCAGCGACACTGCGGACGCAGGCGCATCGCGCAATGCCGCCAGCCGTGACTCCACCATGACTTCATCGGCCTCGCTTAACGGCGGATCGTCCAACTCCAATGCGCGGCGGATGAGCACTTGCCTTTGTTCCACCGTCAATGCCGGCAATTCGAGGAGAACTTCATTAAAACTCATAGCAGCAAGTTAAGCCACCAACACGTGCCTGTCAGCCGAAAAATGTCCCGTAAATCGCCACTACGGAAACCTCGTTCAAATTCCGATGGATGGTAGTGTGCGCACTCCTCTGCGCGTCTCCATGAACAATCTGGAAACCTAACCCTCTTCGCGGCGGGCAGAGGACTGGCCGCCCTACCTTTCCCCGTTGCTTCTGAATTTAATTGTCACTGCGACTATTTGGTGTTCAATCGGTGGCCAGGTGATTTTTTTGAAAACATTGAAAGCGAAGTTCGCTTCCACGTTGCTGCGGACAGGAATGTCCGCGCGCCGGGTGAATTTCTTAAAAACATTGAAAGCGAAGTTCGCCCGTGAAGAAAAACCCGAGCATTTGCGCCGCGGCACTTTGGGCGAAGACGCCGCAAAGAAGTTTCTCAAACGAGCGGGATTGAAATTCCTCACGGCCAATTTCCGCTCCAGGCGCGGCGAAATGGATCTGATATTCCGCGATGAGGATTGCCTGGTGTTTGCCGAAGTCAAAACACGTTCGTCGGAGGAATGGACGCGCCCGGCGGCGGCGGTCAATGCGGCCCGGCGGCGGCGGCTCACGCGATGCGCGCTGGACTATCTGCGTCTCATAAAAAACCCGCCGGTAAAAATCCGGTTCGACATCGTGGAGGTGTTGCTGGCGGGCGGCAAGGTCGGCGAAATCCGGCATTTGCCGAACACCTTCGAGATGTCCAAGCCGTACCGGTATGGGTAATACCATGGAGCCGCAAAAGAACACATAGAACAAAGATCACAAAAGAATTATTCCACCGGAAGAGGGATTTAACACCAAGATACCGAATGACTAATTCCTAAACCATAATGACTAAATAATGACGAAGCACTAATGACCGAAAAAGACGGGGACGTTTGAGGTTGCCTTTCCTCCGATGAGGGGAGAGGGAACTGGGGAAGAAAACAGAACGAAACATTCAACATTCAACACACAATGGCGGCGTGCCCACCCTAACCCTCTCCCCCGTCCGTCTTCGCTGCGCTACGACGCGACAAGGGGGAGGGAACAGGCAGAGGACGTTCATCGTTATTTGAAGGCCAGAAAAAATACTGCAGGTTCAGGAAAGAAGAAAAGAACATTCAACATTCAACAAGCTGCAAATGGGATAGACTCGTTTTTGCTTGCGTTGGCGGGGAAAGGGGACGAGTTTGCGGCAGGCCATGAGTCATCTCTTACAAATCGCGTGGGGCGTGGTGTGGGGCATGGTTTTACCTGCATTGGGGATCGCTTTCATCGCGTGGCTTTTTTGGTTTTCATTCAAACGCAGCCCGGAGCGGCCGCAATTGGTTGTCAAATGGATCGCGTCCGGGCTGGTGCTTTGGTATGTCTGGAAGAAAGTCATTCCGGAAGTCAGCGGAAACCTCGGGTACGGCGACATCTCCGCCCTGTTTCAAATGTGGGTTGTCGGCGTCATTTTATTTGCCATCTGGAGGCATAGCATCATTGGTCTGGTCGCCGACCCGCTGGGTTCGCTCTTTGATGGTGGCCACGTGGAGGTGGAACCCAAGCCGTATTATTCCATCGCCCTGACCAAACGGAAATTGAACCGGCCGCTCGAAGCGATCGTGGAGATTCGGACGCAACTGGCAAAATTCCCCAACGATTACGAGGGGATACTGTTATTGGCAACCATCCAGGCTGAAGACATGAAAGATTTGCAGTCAGCCGAAATAACCTTGAACCACTTTTGCGAGTCGGAAAACGCGCCGCCCCCACAGATCGCCGCATCCCTGACCCAGTTGGCCGACTGGCACTTGAAGATCGCCAATGATGTGGATTCCGCCCGCGCCGTGCTGGAACGCATCATTGAAAAATTTCCCGATTCGCAATATTCGAACGCCGCGGCGCAACGCATCGCGCATCTGGGCGGGACGGAAAAAATTCTTCTGGCCGCGCAGGACCGGCGTCCCATGGCGGTCCCCACCGGTCTCGCCAACGCGGGTTTGCGCGAGAGCATCCGCCAGATCATACCGGAAGAGGCCGACCCGGACAAATTGACTGAGGAGCTGGTAAAGCACCTGCGACAACACCCGCTGGATGCGGAGGTACGCGAGCGGCTGGCCATTCTTTACGCCCGGCATCATCATCGCCTTGATCTGGCGGCCCATGAGCTGGTGCAATTGGCCGAACAGCCGGGCCAACCGCCGAAGAAGATCGCGCACTGGCTGAATTTGCTGACCGATTTGCAGATCCACGGCGGGGCGGATTTCGAAACGGTCCGTCCGACGCTGGAAAAAATCATCGAACTATTTCCCGATTTGCCGGTGGCGGAGATCGCCCGCAGGCGGCTGAGCATCGTGAAGCTGGAAATCAAAGGCCAGCAAGAAGGGCCGCCGGGCAAGGCGCTCGGCGAGTATGAGCAAAATATCGGGCTGAAGGGCGGCCGGTTTTACTCACCGCGCCAGTTGTAGCGCGATTTCCTTTTCCACTTCATGCACGAGGTCCAAATCCTTGGCGCCCCATTTGCTGCGCGCCTGCACGGTGACCTGGGTGACCTGGGGATCAATGCCTTCGACACGAATCCAGACGTTCTGGTCGTTGATTTTACCGTAGAGTGAACGGACGGAATTGGTGCTGTCATGAGGCACATATTCGGTGATCAGGGTGCCATCGGTTTGCACCACCTGCACGGAGGCCTGATAAACCTGTTCCACCGAGCGATCATAACGGCCATAGACACTGTCCTGGCCCCAGCTGATTGCCCGCGAATGGGTGCCGGCCACGGTGCCTTCGCAACCGGCGGTCAAGATGACGATTCCAAGTCCGGCCAAACCCGCGAGTATTTTCATTTTCATATCGACGACAGTGCAATTGAAATTGTTACGCGCGTCAAGCGCGATTTCCATTTTCAAGCAGGCGTGTTTGAAGAAGATTTTGAAACTTTTGACGCTCAACGGTTTTAGATGATAATAATTGTATGCCTCAGTTTTCCTACAAGGCGCGTAAACGTTCCGGCGAATTAGTCGAGGGCGTTCTCGAAGTCATGGACCGTCCGGCCGCCGTGGCGCAGATTGAGCGTCTCGGGCTGTTCCCCATTGCGGTGGACACGGGGAAGGCCGTGGCGCCGGGCGCGCAACGGAACGGGCAACGGACAGATTGGAAGTCCTTGTTGCCGCCGACGCTTCGGGCGCAGATGCAAAAGAAGCGCAAGCCCAAGTTGCAGGAGCTGTCCACGTTCACGCAGCAATTGGCGAACCTGTTGCAATCGGGAATGCCGCTATCGACGGCGCTCAACAGCATGACCTACCTGGAGACGAAAGGCATTCCGTCGGATGTCAGCCGCGAACTGAAGCAGGAGGTGACCGAGGGCCGGAGTTTGTCCGACGCCATGGCGCTGCAACCGCGGGTGTTCTCGGAGCTGTATGTGAACATGGTGAAGGCGGGCGAGCAAAGCGGCGCGCTGGTGGACGTGCTCCGGCGGATGGCGGACCACTTCGAGAAATTCGCGCAACTGCAATCGAAGGTCAGCTCGGCGCTGGTGTACCCGGCCATTGTCATCACGGTGGGCATTGGGATGATCGTATTCTTTCTCTCGTTTGTGCTTCCGAAATTCATCTCGATCTTCGGAAGCTCGGGTTTCACGCATTTGCCGGCGATCACGGTGCTTTTGATCAATATCAGCAATTTTTTCCAACATTATTGGTGGTTGCTGGCCTTGCTGGCGGTGACGGCGGTTATTCTTTTCAAGCGATTTCAAGCCACCGAAACGGGCCGGCGAAGCATCGACCAGTGGAAGATGAAAGCGCCGGTCGTGGGCAAGGTGGTCTGTTTGAATCTTTACGGCCAATTTGCGCGGACGCTGTGCACGTTGCTGAAAAACGGCGTGCCGGTGCTGACGGCGCTCAAGATCACCGAACAGGTCGTCCCCAACGTGATCATCAAGGAAGCGACGGCGCGGACGCGTGAAGCGGTGACGGACGGCAAGTCGCTGGCGCAACCGCTGGCCGCCAGCAAAGTCTTTCCGCGACTGATGGTGGACCTGGTGAAGATTGGCGAGGAGACCGGCAATGTCTCCGACGCGCTGAACAACGTGGCCGAGACATACGAAAACGAATTGAACCTGGCGTTGCGCGTGATGATGAGTGTGATTGAACCGCTGTTGATCATCGGCATGGCGGCCATCGTGGGTTTTTTGCTGGCCGCGGTCCTTTCGGCGATGTTCTCGATGGTGTCAAACATCGGCAGCGGGCCACAACCCTGAAAGATATGCGCCGTTTGTCAGGTTTTACGTTGCTGGAATTGATGATGGTGGTCGGCATCATCGGGCTGGTGGTGGCGATGGGTGTGCCGGCGATTCTCTCGGTGACCCGTGAACAGCCGTTGCGAAAAGCGGTCAATGACACCCTCGAAATTTGCACACACGCCCGGGCGGAGGCGATCTTGAGCGGAAAACCCACGCGAGTGACGTTTCATCCTCTCACGCGGGAAGTTCAATTCAGCGGCAGCAGTTCTTCCGCGCCGCCGCCACGCGTAGGGCAAGCGGCGGCGGTCAACTCCACAACCTTTGATCCGACGGTGGACGTGGCCATGCTGGACATCAATCTGATGGATTTCGGGGCATCGGATGTGGCGTATGTGCGATTTTTCCCCAATGGCACTTGTGATGAATGTACCCTGGTCCTCCATTCGGGCGATCAATGGCGAAAAATCACTTTGGATCCGATCACCGCGCTGACGTCCGTGGGACTGGTACGATGAAAATCCGACTTCAATCCAAAGCGCGCGGTTTCACCTTGCTGGAAGTGATGTTTGCCGTCATCGCTTTTTGCACCGCCGCGTTTGCGATTTTGGCGCTGGTCTCGCAATCGCTGGACGAAGCGCGGCGTTTGCAGCGTCCAATGGTGGACGCGGGTTTGGTGGCATCAGCATTGTCACTGACGAATCAAATCGTCGAAGGCCATTTTTCGGGCGACCTCGGCGATCTCCTCGGTGATTCCTATAAAGGTTATCTCTACAACGGTGATTCTGTGGAAGTGAAAACGAATAAGCTGTATGAAGTGGATATAGTGCTCCAGAACGAGAAACAGGCGGTGATTTCGCAGGGGAGTTACCTATTTTATTGCCCGGCCTCGCCGGCGGGCAGCATGGATGGAGCGACAGTGGCCCGATGAGAACCAATTGCCAGAAATTTTCACAGCCGGACTATGCCGCCCCTACCGGGGCTAGGGATTCTAATTGGTTTGATTACTACAAAGATACCGCGCCTACGGCGCTTGAGGCATTGCATTGGCTCTCAAAGGAACAATCGGCAAGCCCCGTCAGGGGCGAAATCTCTGTAGAAAATGACACAAAAACAATCAAAGCTCCGTTAGGAGCGGTATCTTCTGCCATTTGCCCCTCTAAAACTGCGATGCGCCAATGCCAGAATCGCCGACAATCGCCTCGCCACGCGGGTTTCACCTTGATCGAGGTGATGATTTCCGTGGCCATTTTCAGCATGGTGGTGGCGGCGATATACTCGACGTGGTTCCTGATTTTGAACGGCACGCGGACGGCGCAGGTGGCGGCGGCGCAGGTTCAGCGGCAGCGCATCACCATTCACAGCATCGAAGAATCCCTGACCACCATCCAGTCGTTCCAGGCGTCGCCACAGTATTATAGTTTCGTCGTTTCGAATGGCGATTCGTCGTCGTTGAGTTTCACCTCGCGGTTGCCGGATGATTTTCCGGGCAGCGGAAGGTATAGCGGTTATAGTGTGCGCCGGCTTATCTTTAGCGTAGAACCTCCGCCAAACCCGGCCAACACTTCCGTGGAAAATACCGGCGAGAAGGACCTGGTGCTGCGCCAATATCCGATCCTCACCGGCATGTCTTCGGATGAACAGGCCGATCCGCTGGTGCTGGCCCGGAACGTGCAAACATTCTCGGTGGAATGCTGGGACACCAATGCGATGGATTGGGTCGATGAATGGGACACGACCAATTCCATACCGCCGTTGATTCGCGTGGACCTGGTGCTCGGCAGGAACACGGACAACTTTGGAAGTTCGACGCCGACCTTTTCAGTTTCGCGCCTCATCTCACCGCCGTCGGAAATGATGCCCACCATTGTGCAAGTGCCAAGCGGAGTCAACAACGGCCTTAATCCTGGCGGCCCTGGAATCAAGGTGGGTACTGCCCCGGGAGGGGGACGGCAAATAACGCTGCCCTGATGAAAATATCTCTCCAAAAGAACCGCCGCCGCGGCTTTGCGCTGATCATTGCCATGCTGGCGATTTTTGTTTTGGCCATCATGGCGGCCACGTTGGCGTTTTCGATGAAAGTGGAGACGAAATTGGCGGCAACGGCCAATGACGACCAAAAACTGATCTGGCTTGGGCGTTCCGGCGCGCAATACGCGTGCTGGTATTTGGTGAATGACAAAACCGGGCCGTATAAATCGCTTAATCAACTTTGGGCTGGCGGGGCTGGCACGGCCATCGAATCAAACAGTCCTGTCGTGGGGTCTAGTTTGACCGACATCCCCATTGGTGACGGCACGGTTTCTATTAAATTCACGGATTTGGACCGATATGCGAACATCAATACCGCCCCCACCCCTCTGTTGCAGCAGGCGCTGACCGTCATGGGCGTGGATGCGGACGACATCTCTATCGTATCTGATTCCATCCAGGATTGGGTGCAGCCGGGTGATTCGCCGCGGATTGCCGGCGCCAAGAACGATTACTATCAAAGCCTGAATCCACCCTATAATTGCAAGGAAGCGCCGATCGATGACATGGGCGAACTGTTGCTGGTGCGGGGCATCTCGGACCATCCGGAAATATATTTTGGCGGCAGCGCTTCCAACGTGCCGCAGTCGCAACTGCAACACCACTTAGGCTTCGCCAATTCAGCCGATGAAGCCGAGCCGCCGGATTATCCTTTTGGACTGAAAGATGTCTTTACGCCATTTTCGACCGGCCAAATCAACATCAACACGGCCGACGCCAATGTCCTGCAGTTGATTCCGGGCGTGGACACCAATACCGTGGCCAGCATTCTGCAGTACCGCGCGGGGCCGTCCGGAGACGAAACGGGGCCTGATGCGACGCCCTTCCAAAACGTTGGCCAACTCCAGGCAGCCGGCATCAGTCCGGCGGTCGCCAACGGGATGAGCCGCTATTGCACCGTGAACAGTTCCACTTTCCAAGTTGATATCACCGCGACCACCGGCCAGGTCCCTCCCCGAGTCTTCCACGCCATTCTCTTCCAAAGAGGCGCCAACGTCGAGATTGTGGATTTCTATTGGGACAATTAACTGGCCAAGAGGACACTGCCAAATAACTTTACGAGCCGGCATTAGAGATTTACGATGGCGCGAGTGGTGAATCACAAATATTTCATGCGACTGGCGGCGGTGCTTTTCCTGGCGCTGGTCTCGCTGCCGGTATTTGCGTCCGACCCGGATGGCCGCGTCATCAAAGTCCTTCCCCTCTTTCTCGATACGAATGGCGTGGACGCGACTTCGCCAAGCCTTTTCGACCGTGACGCCTATCAGGCGCATTTGCGGAACCATCCTGAAGACGTTTCGGCGTTGCGCGTGGACGTCCTGTGGACCGGCCATCCCGCGACGAATGAGCAGGTCAAATTGCGGGCTGAATTGCGGGGCGTCAGCACCAACGCGCTGCCAACGGTCGCCACCCTGGAAACCAATCTGGCACTGAAAACCTCACGCCATTGGACTTCGCTTAAGATCGGCGGCGCGGATTATAAGAATTTCGGCACGCTGATTGCCTGGCGCGTCACGCTCTGGGACGGCGACAACATGCTCGGCGAACAGAAATCATTTTTATGGTGAAATCAAGAACAGTGTTCGGTTGCGCCTTCTTCGCGGCCGCGCTTTTCTCTCTTTCCGCCCAGGCCAAAGATCCGGCGTCTTATCGGATGGGCGACGTCGCGGACACGGATATTTCCACGCCGGTCACCCTGGATGTCATCGACCCGGGGGCGACCGCGGCGTTGAAATCGTCCGAAGCGCTGAAGACGCCGGCGATTTTCGAGTGTTATCCCGGCGCCACCAATGAAGTGGCGAAGGAATTCCAGGACACTTTTGCAGCCACCCGGGCTGCATTCAGCGCTGACCTCCTGAATACGTTTCATCAAATGCCGTTGACCAACGGGACCATTGCCTCGCCGGACTTCGGCTATTTCGTCACCGCCTTTGACGCAAAAAACAAAAACTTTCCGGTCACGGCTTCCATCGCAGACACCTGGGCCGAAGGCAGGAGCGGCGCGATTGAAGAAAAGGGGATCCTGACGTTATTATTGCAAGCGATGGAACAGCCTGTCCGGCCCGATGGCCAACTGACTTTTGTGCTCGGCGATGCGGTGCAACTGATTCCGGTCAAAACCTTGAATGAACGGCCGTCGCTCGACGGCGGCTCCCGCGCGGAAATCATCACTGCGGCGGGCGTCATCACGCTAAGGCAAGCGCGCGCGGAATTGCGGAGTGAATTTTCGCAGGACGACCAGTTATTCGCGCGGGCGCTGGCGGAAATGTTAAAGCCGAATTGCGCGCCGGACAATAATCTTACTCAAACCGCGCGCGACCGCGCCACTGCCGGCCTGGTGGTGGACGATCATTTTGACGCCGGACAGATCATGGTTCGGCGGGGCGAAAAGATTGATTTCAGAACGAAGGCCGCGCTCGATGAACTGAATGAAAAGCTGATGCCGGGCGTCTTAAGCCGGCAGATCGCCGCCGAACGCGCGCAGGAAGAGCAGGAAGCGGAACAGGCCCAGCAAGAGAAGGAGCAGGCCGCACTTGCCCATCAGCAACAACAGGAGGCGCAGCAGCAGCGCGACCTGGCCCAGACCGACGCGCAGCGCGAGCGCACCCAGGCCGCGGCGATGCGGGAGCAGGCGCTGCTCGCCCAGAACCAGGAGCGGGAGATTCATATCCGCAACGAATGGCTGGCGGCAGTGTGCGCGGTGATCTCCGCCATTTCCCTTTCCGTCATCTGGCTCGCGCTCCGGCAACGGCGGGCCATGGCCGGTTCCATTTCCGTTCCCACGGCCCTATCGCGCGTCGAAAACAATCCGCCGGCCTATCAACCCGTTGTGCCTTCTGAATTTGCGCCGCAACTGGCCCAGGCGGTGAAGGAGGCGCTGGTGCAGGAACTGGCAGCGCAACGGCGCGAACTGCTTTCGGTGCAGCAGATGGCCACGTCGGAAATCGCCGGCCTGGTGCGGCGCCTGGACAGTTTGCAGATTCCGCTCGAGGAACGGCTGCGCGCGTATGAGGGCCAGATTCAGCAGTTGGAGAAGGAGTTGGCCGCGCGCACCGAAGAAAATCGCGAATTACTGAAGATGAAGATCGAAATAATGCGGCAACAGCTCGAAGCCGAGCGAAGACGGGTGGATTTTAATTAGGCTTATTCAAGAAAAAGATTATGCCAAAACAGGATGAATAATTGGCATTATCCGGTCAGTCATGCATCCCCAGGCGGATCATCATCTTATGAATGAATTTTTGTCAGAAAGAACCGTGGGAAATGCATAACCATCGGCCGGTGAGGAAGCCAAAGCCCTCTGACCACCAGAAGCAAGTGCGATTCTTTGCGGTGCTTTTCACTATTTTGGGATTGGCATTCGCCACCGGGGTAATATGGTTGGTTAACAGGAAAAGCTGGTGACCAAGCCGGGCAAAGAAAAACGGCGGGCAACTTTCGTTGCCCGCCGTGTGATTCAACCAACAATTGGTTTAGCTGTGATAGCCCTCTTCGCCGTGTTCGTTGATGTCGAGACCGGCGATTTCCACTTCCTCGCTCACACGCAAACCGACAAGCATTTTGGTGATGTAGGCGCAGATAATGGTGCCGGGGATAAACAGGAGCAGCGAGACACCGACTGTTTTGAATTGCTCCCATAATTGCGGCTGGAAGATATGGTCGGTCACGGTTTTGCTCAAGTTGACAGCCAGGTTCGGGTTGGCTTCCTGGCGGGCAAACATGCCGGTCATGATGGCGCCGCAGGTACCGCCGATGCCGTGAACGCTCCACGCATCCAGCGAATCGTCCATGCCGAGCCAGCCTTTGACCTTATAGCAGAAGAACCACGGGATGGTTCCGGAGGCGATGCCAATCCAGACCGCGCCGGAAGGCAACACGTAACCGCAAGCAGGGGTGATGAGCACGAGGCCCGCCACCGCGCCGGAGCAGAATCCCAGCACGCTGGGCTTGCCTTTGACGATCCATTCCCACATCGGCCAGACAAATGAGCCGACCGCAGTGGCGATGGTCGTGGTGGTGAAGGCGTTGGCCGCAATCACGTCACCGGCGACGGCACTGCCGGAGTTGAATCCGTACCAGCCGACCCAGAGCATGGAAGCTCCGATGTAGGTCAGGACGATGCTATGCGGCGTAAAGTTGTCTTTGCCGAAACCGATACGTTTGCCAAGGATGATGCAGAGAACCAAGCCAGACCAACCGGAGGACATATGCACCACCGTACCACCGGCGAAGTCCAAGCCTTTGATGGTCGCGGCCGAGTTCCAGCAGCCGTTCATCATGCCGTTGACGCCCCAAACCATGTGGCCCTGGGTATTATAGACGAGCAGGATCCAGAGGGTCATAAAGACCAAAATGGCTTTGATCTTCATACGTTCAGCGATGGAACCGATAATGAGCGCCGGGGTGATGATGGCGAACATCAATTGGAACATCGAATAGACGTTTTCCGAGACCCAGTAGGAATATCCCGGGTTGGGCGCGGAAGTGACGTTATAGAACATCCAACAAACCTTGGGATTACCCATGATGCCTTTGATCCAGTCGTTGGTCATGCCCAACGGTCCGGTAGGCGTGCCATCACCGCCGAAGATCATACCGTAACTGCAGATGATCCAGAGGATGGTCGTCAGGCCGGTGATCAGGAAGCATTGCGCGAGCACGGAGAGCACGTTCTTTTTGCGAACAAGACCGCCATAGAACAATGCCAGACCGGGCAGAGTCATGAACAACACAAGTGCGGTGCTGGCCAGCAACCATGCATTGTGACCGGCGCCGGGATACGATACATAGTTGCCCTGGCTGTTAATCAAGTTAGTGTTGATGATGGAAGGTCCCAGGCCAAAGTTCACCGTCCAGTTGCCATTGGTGTCCTTGTAGGTCGCGGTGGGGTCGGAGTTTTGGAAATAAGCTTCGACAGATTCCAGGCGTTGCTCCGACGTTGGCGCATTTGTCGTCCATGCCGCAGGTGCAGCAGCGGGCGCGTTGGTGGATGCCATGGCCGGCGCATTGGTTTGCGCGAGCGCTGACAGGCAACCAAACGTGGCGGTGGCGATTAAACCGAGGGTTAATAGAATTCGTTTCATGGTTTTATATTTTGGGTTCAAGTAGGTTCAAGGACTTAAACAGCCGATTCCCCTTTCTCCTCGGTGCGGATGCGCACCGCTTGTTCAACGGTCGAGACAAATACCTTGCCATCCCCGATTTTGCCGGTCTTGGCGGATTTGATGATCGCCCCCACCGCGGCGTCCGTTTGGGCGTCGGCGACGACGAGTTCGATTTTTATCTTGGGCAGGAAATCCACGGTATATTCGCTGCCGCGATAGATTTCGGTATGGCCCTTCTGGCGGCCAAACCCCTTTACCTCGCTCACGGTCATGCCTTCGATGCCGATTTCGCTAAGGGCGTCCTTCACTTCTTCGAGCTTGAACGGTTTAATGATCGCTTCAATTTTCTTCATAGTTTTTTATGTAATGGTACTCGCGTATTGGCCTGTCAATTCGCGTTGAAGCCGCTTTAGCAATGCCGATGCCAACTGAAAATCATCATTGCCGGGGCACCATATCCCCCTTTGTTTATAATGCTTTTCTTCTCCTGTTGAAAATTGACCACCTTTTTAGCCGGTGCTGCTCACCTGTTTTGTTTTGTGCATAGAAGGAAATTTTAACCATGTGATGGATTGGTGGATTGGTGGATTGAGGGATTGGTGGATTGAGGGATTGAGGGATGTTCCTTTGTAAGCCAAACCTGCCAAACCTGCCTGTCAAAACTTAATAGAAATGTCCCCTTGATAACTTAGGAGAAAATGTCCCCTTTTGTTGGTTGATGTTGTTTGTTTGTTTCCCGGTTTGGGTTGGGGGATGGAGGGAGGCCGGAGCGTAGCGGAGGCCGACCGGAATCCCCCAACCCAAACCGCACTGCCCGCCCGCCCGCCAACAGCGGACGCCGCCACGGGTGGCCTGCCCCTGGCGGTTGATTCGCGGGTCTGGCGGTTAGGGGCTTGACTGGCTTGAGATGCGCGGGCCGTTGCGGCAGTTGGCGCCACTTGAGTTTCTGCCCGCGATAGACCAGTTGCACCCGCCCGTCCCGCAGCGTCCGCACCACCACTTTGCGTCCAACCAGGCTCAACGCCTCATGTTGCTGGTCCAGTTGATACCATTTTCCTTCACAGCCCACGGTCCAATCCCGTTGCACCACCCGTTCTTCTTCCCAACTCAAAACTTCGTTCAAGTTCCGGGGCAGCCCTCGATGCGCGTCCATCGGGCTGGCCGCCTTCCGCGCAAACCGCTGGTTGAACTCTCCCAGATAGGTTTCTTCCAGAAACCGGTTCGCACTTTCCAGGTCGTTGATCTTGGCCAGTCGCAATGCCTTGACCAGTCGGTCTTGCAACACTCCGTTCATCCGTTCCACCCGGCCTTTGGCCTGCGGACTATTGGCCAAAATTAGTTCCACCCCCAACGTCGCCATCGCCCGGCCAAACTGCGTTTGCCGTTCTTTGCCGGCCAGTTGATCGGCTACGCTGGCCGCCCCTTCGCAGCGGTAGATGCTGTCCCGATCCACGTACAAGCTCCCAGGCAAACGGTGCTTGCGTCCCCAGCTTTCCAACACATCGTAGCTGGCCCGCGTCGTTTCTTCCTCGGAAAAACGCGCCCGCATCCGGTTGGTCGCGTCATCCACCATCACCATCAGTACACACTTCTCCCGCCGTCCTTCAAACCAGTCGTGATGCGAGCCGTCCAGTTGCACCATCGCCCCGAAACAGGGCTTGCGCTCCCGCCATTGCCGATGCACTTGCTTGCGTCGGCGCACCGTGAGCTTCCCCTCGGCCAGCAACCACCGCCGGACCGTGTCGTGATCCACCACGATCCCTTCCTTGGCCAACTCCTCGGCCAGCAGCGTGGGTCCGAAATCCGCGTAGCGTTCCTCAGCGTAACGCGCCAGCACTAGCGTGCGCACGGCGGGGGCCTTGCGCCGCAGCCCCGGTTTGCCGCGCAGCCCATGCACCAAACCAGCATCCCCTTGCGCTTGATACCGCCGCCAGATCCGCTTGGCTTGCCGATAGCCCACCCCCATCAGTCCCGCTGCCTCCACCTGGCTCAGCGCTTTGCTTTTGATCCCCGCCATGATCGTGATCCGATTCCGTTCTTTCCGATTCATTGTCAATGTCTCCATGTCCGGGACAGGATGGCTGCCGCCATCCTCTCCCAATAGGGACATTTCCATTAAGTTCAAATAGGGACATTCTCATTAAGTTCCGACACCTGCCAAACCTGCCTTGACACTTGGCGTTTGATTGTTATGCTCCGCTGCTCGTTTGCCTCTGGAGCGCAAGCGAATTTGAATTTATGAAACGACAGTATCAACCGTCAAAAATCCGCCGCAAACGGCAGCACGGGTTCCGAGCGCGCAAATCCACCAAAGGCGGCCGCGCCACTCTGCGCAACCGGCGCCGCCTGGGCCGCAAACGTCTGACGCCGGTTTGATCCGCGCATGACTGCCGAAACGCCGAAACGCCTGCGGTTTAGCCGCGGCTCGCGGCTCGCGCAAAGCCGCGATTTTCTTCGCGTCCGGCAACAAGGAGAACGCCTGGTGCAAGGTTGTTTGATCGCCAATTGGAACCGGCTGCCTGAAGGCGCCCGTCCCAAACTGGGCGTGGTCACCAGCAAAAAAATCGGCGGCGCCATTGCGCGCAGCCGGGCGCGCCGGTTGCTCCGGGAATCGTTCCGGCTCCATCAACATGAATTCACGCTGCCCGTGGAACTGGTCCTGGTCGCGCGCAATTCGATCGCCGGCAAAGAATTTGCGGACGTGGAAAAGGATTTTCTCACGGCGCTGAACCGGGCGGGGCTGCTAAAAAATTGATGAACCCGCTCCAGCACATTTTGATTTTCGCCGTCCGGACTTATCGTTTGCTGATTTCGCCGGCGCAACTCTTCCTCTTTGGATCGAACGGAGGCTGCCGGTTCACGCCCACTTGTTCCCAATATGCCATCGACGCATGGGCCGGGCACGGCGCCGTGGCCGGAAGCTGGCTGGCGGCAAAACGCATCTGCCGCTGCAATCCGTTCACCGCGGGCGGGCATGATCCGGCGCCGGAAAAAGGTGCGAAAGTTTCACAAATGCCGGGGCAACAAGTTTTAGTAAAACTCAATGGATAAAACTGGAATCATCATCGTTTCGATATGCGTGGCGCTGCTGATCGGCTGGGTCTTTGAACAGCAGAAGGTTGCGATGCAGCAGGCGCGGGAGCAAGCGCAGTTCCGGGCAACCAATATCGTCTCCACCGCCTCAATACCGGCGGCCACGCCGGCGCCAACCGCGCCCGCGGCCAACGCGATGACGGTGATGCCCGCCGCGCCGGAAATTTTTGACACGAACTTCCCCGAGAACCTGATCGTGATCACCAACGGGCGGGCGCGTTATACGTTCACCTCGCGCGGTGGCGGTTTGAAACAGATCGACCTGCTAGATTTTCCCGAGACGATTTCCGCGCGCTGGCGGGAGATCAACAGCCAGGCGGCATCCGGCGTAGCCTCACTGAATACCCGCGCGCCGCTGCCGGTGCTGGCAGTCCTGGGCGATACCAACCTGATCGGCGACGGGAATTTCACCATCACGCAAATCGGCAAGGACATTCGCGCCGAGAAACTGTTGCCGAATGGTTTGCGGGTAGTGAAGGATTTTCTTTTGAGTTCCAATTATCTCGTGGACGCGAGCGTGCAATTCCAAAACGTGTCCGGCAAGCCCCTGGCGCTGCCTTCGCAGGAGATCATCATCGGCACGGCCACTCCCATGGGACCGGATGATGTGATCACCGGGATCTCCGGCGGTTTTAACACCTACGGAGGCGCGATGTGGTATGACGGCGACAAATACTTCCCGATCAATCTGAATACCTTTAACCCTTCCACCTCCACCCTCGGAATCTTCCCCCGGACGCCGATCTCGGTTTACCAGTCGGGTTCAAACAATGTTATCTGGGCGGCGGCCTACAACCAATTTTATTTGCTTCTGGCCATGCCGAAAGTGCCGGCGCGGGAATTTCTCGCGCTTCCGGTCACATTGCCGCAATTTCCAAACGTTGAAGAAGCCCCGGGAGCGGCGCTCCCCCGCGGAATTCAAACAGGACTGATCTACCCCCCGCAGACACTCACGGCGAGCTCGAACATTGAGCGGCAGATCGTTTTTTACGCGGGGCCGAAGGAGTACCGGACGCTCGCGGATATTGCCGAACAATTTAATAATCATGCGGATGAGGCGATGAATTTCGGCTCGGGTTATATCAGCTTTTGGGGGGTGGGGACGTTTTTCGCGAAATTGCTGCTGCTGGCGATGAATTGGCTGCACGACACGCTGCACGTCGCCTATGGATGGACGATCGTGGTGATCACCGTTCTTTTGCGGGTTTTGTTTTGGCCCTTTACGGCCATGACCGTGAGGTCGGCGAAAAAAATGCAGGCGCTGGCGCCGGAAATAAAGGCGCTCAAGGAAAAATACAAGGACGACCAGCAGAAGTTTGCGCAGAAACAGATGGAGCTTTGGAAGAAGCATAAGGTGAATCCGATGAGCGGATGTTTTCCGATGCTGGTGCAGATGCCGGTATTCTTCGGGTTCCTGGCGATGCTGCGCAGTGCGATCGAATTGCGCGGCGCGCATTTCCTCTGGGTGGCGGATTTGACGAAGCCCGACACCCTTTTTCTGATTCCCGGCATTGATTTCCCGTTCAACCTCCTGCCGCTCTTGATGGTGGCGGTGATGGTCTGGCAGGCGCATGTCCAACCGACCTCGCCCGGCATGGACCCGTCGCAGCAGAAGATGATGCGCTATATGCCGTTAATTTTTCTGTTATTCCTTTACAGCTATTCCTCCGGCATGGCGCTGTACATGATGGTCAGCACGTTGCTGGGAATCCTGCAAACGAAGATCACGAAAAATCTCAAGGACCCGGCCGCTCCCGGATTGACCCTGCAGCCGAAATCGAGAAAATAGCTTTATGGCGCAACCCAAAGAAGTCCTCGAAAAAATCCTCTCCTCGCTTGGTTTCCAGGCGACGGTCGAGGAACAAAAAATGGAAGACGGCGTCCTGCTGGACGTCAAGGCCGACGATACGGGCCGGCTGATTGGCCGCCAGGGCCAAACGCTCGCCGACCTGCAATACATCACCAACCGCCTGCTCTTTCAGCAAAGTCACGACGCGCCCAAAGCGATGGTGGACGTGGGGGGCTATCGCACCCAGGCGCGCGAGGCGCTGGTGAAAAAGGCCAAGGAAGCCGCCGACAAAGTACGCCGCTGGGGTGATGCCGTGGAGTTGGAACCGCTCAACGCCTTTGACCGACGCGTGGTGCATCAGGCGCTCAAGGATGATCCCGACGTGGAATCCCAAAGCGTGGAAGTGGAAGGCACTGACAAAAAAGCGATGCTGCTCCGGCCCAAGCAACGGTTGTAGAACAGGCATCCTGCCTGTCCAGAAGGCTTTCGAGACTTCCAGGCGCGATGGAATGAGTTGTAAATCGTAATGGCAACTGCGGGCAAGCTGGAAGCACTGTCCTGCCGCGCCCTAGGGTTGCTGATTGAGGATCTTCATCTTGTACAACGGCGAATACGCGCTGTTGGGCTTGGGATTGGATCCCATGTTATTGTACAGATAATCAAATTTAAACCGGTAGTCCACTTCATCAGATGCCGGCGGAGCTGAAACAAAACCTTCCCATCGGTTGTTCACGAGCGGCACCTGGTGCAACGGGTATAGATTGCCGTCCACCAGCACGTACGGCTTGATGCTGTCCCAGCGCAGCGCTTGCTCGGATGAATCGAACTGGACCTCGACCGGGTAAAAGTTATTCTGATTGCGTGGTTCCTCGAGCGGGGTCAAGCGTGTGAATTGCGTGGTACACCCGGCCAGTAACAGCATTGGCAAAAGCGGCAGAAATTTTTTCATACGCTCTCAAGTTGTCAAAGCCTGGAGGTTTTGTAAAGTTGGATTTCGGCGCTTGAATGCGCGCTCGTTTTAAGGTATAGCTGTTTGCCGATGACCTCCCCAAATCAAAACGCCTCCACATTTCGCAACTTTCGCTGGGTGATTTGCGGTTTGCTGTTCTTCTCCACCACCATCAATTACATGGACCGGCAAGTGATCGGTTATCTCAAGGACTACATTTTCTGCGTGCCCACGGCACAGGGTGGCTTTGGCTGGACGACCACGGACTACGGCCATTTGACCTCCGTCTTTACGGGTGTCTATGCCGGGTTCACAATTTTCGCCGGTTTGAT
Source organism: uncultured Verrucomicrobiae bacterium (assembly GCA_963797825.1). Classification (GTDB taxonomy): domain Bacteria; phylum Verrucomicrobiota; class Verrucomicrobiia; order Limisphaerales; family UBA11358; genus UBA11358. The sequence goes on along the minus strand of CAWCRR010000042.1, from coordinate 103,231 downwards.
CATTGACAAAATCGGGACCAAGCTCGGACTGGCGCTCGCGCTCATCACCTGGTCTATTTTTGGGATTGCCAATGCCTTTGTGGGCATCCTGGTCACCGCGCATATGGTCATCCGCAGTCTGTTCGGCATTGGTGAGGCCGGGAATTTTCCCGCCTCGATCAAGACGGTGGCCGAATGGTTTCCCAAACGCGAACGCGCGCTGGCCACGGCGATCTTCAACGCGGGTTCAAACGGCGGCGCGATGGTCGCCGCGATTTTTGTCCCCTGGTGCCTGATCCATTTTGGCAACGAGCTGGGCTGGAAAATGGCCTACATCCTCACCGGCGCGTCGGGCTTTATCTGGCTCATTTTTTGGTTTTGGCTGTATAACCCGCCCGGCAAACAGAAGCGGCTCTCCAAGGAGGAATACGATTACATTCACATCGACGATGAGAACGCGGTGGACCAGCAAACCGGGGATACCGCCGCCAAAGTTTCATGGTGGAAGTTGTTCCGCTACCGCCAGCTCTGGGCCTTTTTTGCCGGCAAATTCATGACCGACGGCATCTGGTGGTTTTATCTGTTTTGGCTGCCGGACTATCTGAACAAGCAATTCGGAATGTCGAAGCAACAGGTGATGTTGCCCACCTTTATCGTATATGGCGTCGCCATTGTCGGCAGCATTTATGGCGGCACCATCCCCATGATGCTCATCAAGCGCGGGTTCGGTATTTATAAGGCGCGCATGACCACGATGCTCATCATCGCTCTTTTCCCGTTGACCGTTTTATTGACCCAATTTTTTGGCGATGTGAGCCGGTTCGGCAACATGGCTGAAATCCTGGCCGTGGCCATGATTTGCATCGGCGCGACCGCGCACCAGGCATGGTCGGCCAATCTGTTTACGACGGTGTCGGATATGTTCCCCAAGAAGACCGTGGCCAGCGTCACGGGCATTGGGACCGCGGCCGGCGGGATTGGCGGCGTGCTGGTTCAATTGTTGCCGGGGTTGTATATCGATCACTTTAAGGTATCCACGCAAACCGAATATCTTCTCATGTTCGTGCTTTGCGCGTTCAGCTATTTGATCGCGTGGGCGATCATGAAAGCCCTGGTGCCGCGGCACAGTCCCATCACGGATTTGTGAGCGGGAAGTTCTAGCTATCGAGGCAATGGCGGATGGTTTCCAGGAATTGATCCCGCGTGAAAGGTTTCTGAAGGTAATTTTCATGGGCCTTCAACTTGATATCGCGGCCCGCGACCTCCGAACTATAACCGCTCATGAAAATGATCTTGATTTGCGGCCGGTCTTTTTGCAAACGCGCGGCCAGCTCCTGCCCGGTGACACCGGAGGGCATCACCAAATCCGTCAACAGCAATGCCACCGACGCGGCGTGCTGCTCCCAGAGTTTGAGGGCTTCCACCCCGTTCACGGCTTCGAGCACCTGATAGCCGCAACTTTTCAGAACCGCCCGCAAAACTGAACGCACCGAGTCTTCGTCTTCCACCAGCAGGATGGTTTCCACACCCCCGAGCGGCCTGGCTTTCGGCGCAACGCGGGGAGATTCGAGCGGAGCAGTGCTGGCCGGAAGGTAAACCTGGAAATCGGCGCCCTGGCCCGGCTCGCTCTCGACTTTGAGAAAGCCTTGATGTTGTTTGACAATGCCGAACACCGTGGCCAGGCCCAGGCCGGTGCCTTTGCCCGGCTCCTTGGTGGTGAAAAATGGCTCGAAGATGCGCGGAAACACTTCCGGTGGAATCCCCACGCCGGTATCCTTGATGCTCATATAAACATAGCGTCCCGGCTTAACGTCCGGTTCCAGTTTCCCAAAGTTTTCGTCCACGTCTCTTTCCGCCGTTTGGATGAGCAGGGTCCCTCCGCGGGGCATGGCGTCACGGGCATTGACCGCCAGATTCAGTAGTACTTGATCGAGCATCCCCGCGTCCGCCCGGGTGATCAAAGGCGTGGAATGAAGGCGCAGTTGCAACCGGACATCTTCACCGATGAGACGTTGAAGCATTTTGGCGACATTCGTGACGGTCTCATTTAAATCCACAGGCCGCGTCTGCATCACCTGTTTGCGGCTGAAAAGGAGCAAATGGCTGACCAACCGGGCGGCCCGCTCGGCACTGACAAGGATTTGCTGCAAACTTTCCCGGACATCTTCGGGCGAGTGCCTCGCTTCCATGGCGAGTTCGCCCTGCAAGGTTATCGCCGCGAGGATATTGTTGAAATCATGCGCCACGCCCCCGGCCAGTTGCCCAATCGCCTCCATTTTTTGCGAATGGCGCAATTGCATTTCCAGTTTTCGGTGCCCGGTGATGTCGCGGAAGGCCCAGATTCTGCCGTAATATTTTCCGGCCTTGTCTTTGACCGGCGCTGAGTATCGATCCATGATCGTTCCATCAATCAACTCAATTTCGTCCCGGCTGATTTCGTCGGGATGAGCGTAAAGATACGCCACCTTTTCAGCGAATTGTTTCGGATTGGTGGTCTGGTTCATGACGAATTGGATCTGCTGGCTGTCGTCGTCATTTTCAAGGATGTGCCGGGGAATTTTCCACAACTCGTTGAGGCGCTGGTTTTGGAGTATTTTCTTTCCCTGGCTGTCCACCACCAGCACACCATCCAGCGCCGAATCCATCTGCGCTTCAAGAAACGCGGTCTTCGAACGCAATTCCTCCTCGACCCTCTTCTGCCCGGTGATGTCCTCCGAAATCCCCAGAAGGAAGAGCGGCTGGCCGGCATTGTCGAAAACTGGAATTTTCTTGGTGTGCAGGATGCGCTCTCCATTCTGGCGCGTGAGCACTGTTTCTTCCGGAATGTTCTCAACCTTCGCTCCGAGCAACACCTGGCGGTCCTTCCCGGTAAAGTAATCGGCCAATTCTTTATGGAACAAATCGTAATCGTTCTTCCCGGCAAGTTCCTCCAGCGAATATCCCAGCAGCTCCTGGCCCGCCTTGTTGAATTTCACGAACCGAAGCTCCTTCGCGTCCTTGACGAAAATCATGTGTGGGATGTTTTCGATGACGGTGTCCAGAAACGCCTCGTGGTCCCGCAAGGCCATCTCCACTTGTTTGCGTTCCGTGATGTCGAACAGCACGCCTTGGGTGCCGATAATTTTTCCGTCAGAACCGATCACCGGCGATTTTACCACATAAAGACACCGTTTGTGGCCATCCTCCGCCGGATATTCTTCCTCCACTTCAATCCGCTCGCCACTGGACATGATGTGTTGGTGATGTTTTGTCCCCAGGCTCAACAAATGGGTGATCTTAGGGCGCGTGTCGCCAAATTTCTCCAATTCCGCGGCCAGGAGGTCCTCCGGCGTTTTGCCCAGAATTTCCTCCTCTTTCATGCCCCGGAGGCGGCAAAACCAGGCGTTAACCAGCACGTAGCGGCCTTCCGGGTCTTTGCGGAAAATGCCGGCGGGGATTTGTTCCACCAACGAATGGTAGAGCGCCCGGGATTCCAATAAGGCCTTCTCCGCCTGCTTCCGCTCAGTGATGTCCTGAATGGCGGCGCGGCTGCCGATAATGAGGCCATCTTCCCGTTTCAACAACCAGTCACTTATCCATACCGGAAACGTGGAGCCGTCCTTCCGGCGAAACGTCCGCTCAAAGCCTGTTGACGGCGGAATTTTACCGCTCAATTTTTCCAGCACGGACCGGCGGGTGAGCTCTTCGTCCGCCGCGATCTTCCAGACGTGCTGCCCGAGCAATTCTTCGGCGGAGTATCCCAGCATTTTTAGCTCAGTGTTATTGATGCGCACGAAGCGTCCCCCGGCGTCCAACTCATGAAATCCCACGGGGGCATTGTCGAATAAATCCTTGAATTCTTCGTAGCTCTTTTGCAGCGCTTCCGGCGCCAGCTTCTGTCCGGTGATGTCCCGCGGCTTGGTCATGCAGAGGGTGTGGTTGCCAACACGTCCAGGGTCTCGCCAATTTTCATCTATGTCACAGACACCACGGTAAAGTGCATTCTGCCCGGTCGATGTCAAGGAGTGTTTGGCGATCACTTTGTAAATGGATTGGGTTTGATATTTCGATTGAGAAGGACGTTGTGGGGGGGTATTCTGGTGATTGCGACGCGCGCGTAGCTCAATTGGATAGAGCGTTGGCCTCCGAAGTCAAAGGTTGTGGGTTCGACCCCCGCCGCGCGCACCACATAATGGTGGTCACCAGCCGAGAGTGCCTCCCAACCACATAAGTCCGACGGTGATTGCAAGACCGAGAATAACGAAAAGGACTGCCAAGATTCGCACCTGTCTCTGTTGGTCGGACAGCTTTCTTTTTGTCACATGATGAACATGATGATGCTTATTCATGGCTGGTTCCGCACTTTTTGAACCATCAGTTAAACCTGTTACTTGCGTATTTTCCAAATTGCTCCCGGCCCACCTCAAAATCAAGACACAAAATTCAGTGTTTTCCATCGCGCAAAAACCGTGATTTCGCAGTTACGAGAGGCGCCCTTCCTGTGGCAACAGGTGAATTTTTCACTCGACGCCGATTTGATGTCCAAGCAGAATGGATGCGCAAGGGGGTCAACTCATTGAAGGCTAGCCGGCACCATTCATTTGCCGGAAGTTTTTGCAAAAATTATGGAGCAAGAAAACAGCAAGAGTGAGGCGCCAATCCATTTGGAAAAGGAGAGCATTCCTCCGCCACCACCGCCGCGCCGGCGGGGGCGCAAACAGAAATTTCTGCTGGCCGGCATCGCGGCGTTGATTGTGCTCGTCGTGGTGATATTTTACTACCTGATTTTCATCGCTCCCTACGAATCCACGGATGACGCGTTCATTGACGGCTATGCCACCCTGGTGAGTTCGCGCGTGCCGGGAGAGGTCGCGCAATTGATGGTCACGGACAACCAGGCGGTGAAGGCGGGCGACGTGCTGGTGGAGATAGATCCGCGTGATTATGAGGCGAGTTTGTCCGCGGCCCAGGCGGATCTGGCAGCGGGGCGCAGCCAAATGGGCCAGGCCCAGGCGCAAGTGAAAGTGAGTGAAGCCAAAGTGACGCAGGCGCAGGCGGCCGTGACCGCCGCCGAGGCGGAAAACCAGCGGGCAACGGCTGATTTGGAGCGTTACGAAACCGTTGAAAGCCGCGCGATCTCCAAAAGCGCATTCGACCAGGCCCAAGCCCAGGCACGCGGGGCTGCCGCCAATCTGGCCGCGGCGTTCAGCCAAACGAATGCCGCCGCCGCGGAGGTGGCCTTGAGCAAAGCCGGCGTGGGGACCGCGACCGCGGCGGTGCAACAAGCCGAAGCCAAAGTGCGGCAGGCTGAATTAAATCTTTCCTACACGAAAATCGTGGCTTCACGCGACGGGCGGATCACCGCGCGCACGGTGGAACTGGGAAATTACGTACAACCCGGCCAGGCGCTGTTCACGCTGGTGCCCAAAGACGTATGGGTTGTCGCCAATTTTAAGGAAACGCAACTGGCCTACATGCGTCCGGGCGATCCGGTTGAATTGCGCATGGACGCCTACCCAAACCGGACGTTCAAGGGGAAGGTGGACAGTTTGCAGGCCGGGACCGGCGCGCGATTCAGTTTGTTGCCGCCGGAAAATGCGGTGGGCAACTACGTAAAGGTCGTCCAGCGCGTACCGGTTAAAATCGTTTTCGATGAGGCATTGCCCGACGACGTTGATATCGCGCTGGGAATGTCCGTCGTGCCCAAAGTGAAGGTAAAATGAGCGAGGCGGTATCTACGACAACAACGGAATGGCGGCCGCGCGCCAATCCGTGGCTGATTGCGCTGGCGGTGATGCTGGCCACCTTCATGGTCATCCTCGATACGTCCATTGCGGTGGTGGCGCTGCCGTACATCGCGGGAAATCTCGGCGCCACGCAGGATGAATCCACGTGGGTGCTGACGAGCTATCTGGTCGCCAACGCCATCATATTGCCGGCCAGCGGATGGTTCTCCGGATTTTTCGGGCGCAAACGTTTTCTGATTGGCTGCACGGTCATCTTCACGGTCGCTTCATTGTGGTGCGGCCTGGCCACGAGCATGACGATGCTGGTCATCGCGCGCGTGCTGCAAGGCCTGGGCGGCGGCGCCATGCAACCGCTCTCGCAGGCCATCCTGCTCGAAAGTTTTCCGCCAGCCAAACGCGGCGCCGCCACTGCTTTGTTCGGGCTGGCCATTGTGGTGGCGCCCATTCTTGGCCCCACGCTGGGCGGCTGGCTCACGGACAACTGGTCGTGGCGCTGGACTTTTTACATCAATCTGCCGGTGGGCGCGCTCGCTTTTTTCCTGATGTCATGGCTGGTGGAAGACCCGCCCTATATCCGCGCCAAAAAATCCAGCCGCATCGACGGAATCGGTTTCGCCCTGGTCGCGCTGTTTCTCGGAACGTTGCAGATCATACTCGATAAAGGCCAGGACGCGGACTGGTTCGCCGCTGTCTGGATACGCTGGTTTGCGGTCATCTGTGTCCTGTCGTTCATTGCTTTTATCGTGCGCGAGCTTAATGCCGCGCATCCCCTCGTGGATTTGCATGTTTTCAAAGACCGCAACTTCGCGGTAAGCTGCGCCTTGTTCGGGTTGTTTGGCGTGATGCTTTATGCCCTGATCACCATCCAACCGTTGTTTCTCCAAACGCTCCTGGGTTACAGCGCCTTCGAATCCGGGTTAAGCGTTTGTCCCCGCGGGGTGGGAGCATTTGCCGCGCTTTTTTTTGTCGGCGCGCTGGTGGGCAGGGTTGATTCGCGCCTGCTGGCGGGAATCGGCTTCGCGGTGCTGGGAATTTCCAGTTTCATGCTGTGCCGGCTGAGCCTGCAAATGGCGATCAGCAGCGTGGTTTTGCCGAATATCCTCGCCGGGTTTGGCACCGGCTGCCTCTTCGTGCCCCTGACCACTCTGGCGGTCGGCACGCTGCGGAACGAACAGATCGGCAATGCCATGAGCCTGCAGAACTTGATCCGCAACACCGGCGGCAGCATCGGCCTTTCGGTGGTCGCCACCTTGCAGGTACGCTTGACCCAGGCCCACCAGTCCATGATGGCCGGGAAAATGTCGGTGTTGAACCCGCAATTCCGGCAAAAAACAGTTGCGCTCCAGCATCTTTTCGAGCAGCGCTTCAGCCCGGCAGACGCCCTGGCGCGGGCCCACGGCTTGCTTTATCGCACCTTGCTCCAGCAGTCCGGCTATTGGGCGTTCATCGACCTGTTTTTCCTGGTCGCCTGTTTGTGCGGGGCGTGCGTTTTTGGTATTGTCCTTTATGAAAAGCCCCGCGCCATCCATGCTGTGGCAGCGGCGGAATGACGAAAGGAAAAGTTATGAAACAACTTCTTCTCATTGATCACGAATTTGGCGCGGGCGCCAGCACCATCGGAAAAATTGTCGCCAAACGGCTGGACTGGCCGTGTTACGACGGGGAGCTGACCCAGGAAATCGCGAGACTGGCGAACATCCCGAATGAGGTATGCCAGCGGCGGCTGGAACGCAATGATCCCGTGGTACAACGATTGATCAATGTCCTTTGGCGCGGCAGCTTTGACCGCAATTTGCCGTCGCCCGACCTGGCCATATTGGACAGTCACCGGCTGTCTTGTTTGCTGCAAAAAGTCGTCGAACAGACCGCGGAAAAAAAACCGTGCATCATCATCGGCCGCGGCGCGCCGTTTTTTCTGCGCGAGCGCACCGACATCTATAGCGTGTTTCTGTATGCCTCGCGCGAACTCAAGTACCGGCGGGTGCTCAAGCGCGTGGGCAACGAAAAGGAGGCCATCGAGTTGGTGGACACCATCGATGAGGACCGCCGGAAATTCGTCAAACACCGTTTCGGCCATGAATGGCCAAACCGCCAGCTCTTTCATGTCATGCTGAACACCGGCCTCGGTGACGACCTCTGCGCCGACACGATTCTTAATCTGTTTAATGCCGCCAACCAAAAGGAACAGGCAGCAAAGGCATGAGACCGGCAATGCTCATAGTGGCAGTATGCCTGGCCATCGCGGCCGGTTGCGCCGTGGGTCCGGATTGCAAAACGCCCCAAGCAATTGTCCCGGCGCAATGGACATCGCCCCTGGCCGGCGGCGAAACGAATGGCCCCGCCGCCCTGGCCGCATGGTGGACGAACTTCGGCGATACCAACCTGGATTCGCTCGTGACCATGGCGGTCCAATCCAATCTCACCCTGCGCGCCGCGGAATCCCGTGTGCGCGAGGCCCGTGCCCAACAAGGCGTGGTCAGCGGCAGCTTCTGGCCTTCCCTCGGAACTTCGGCGTCCTATTCAAGAAATCGTTACGGAGCAAATTCATTCCCCCCCCTGGCCGGTTTTGGCGTCCCTTTGGATTACAATCTTTACAATGCAGGTTTCGATGCCGCCTGGGAACTCGACATCTTTGGGGGCACCCGCCGCGCCGAGCAAGCTGCCAGCGCCGGGGTCGGCGCGGCAGAATTCGGCCGGCGCGACGTACTGGTCTCCTTGCTGGCGGAAGTTGCGCGCAATTACATCAGTGCGCGCGGTTACCAGCAGCGCCTCGCCATCACCCGCCAGAACATCCAGGTGCAACAGGAAGTTCTCGACCTCACCAGCAACCGCTTTGAAAATGGATTGAGCAGCGATCTCGACGTCCAACAGGCCACGGCGTTGCTCAACTCCACCCAGGCCCAGGTGCCCTCTCTGGAAACAAGTTTCGACCAATCGGTCTATCATCTGGCGGTGTTGCTCGGCCAGCCCCCGGGCGCGTTGATGAACCAGATGTCGATCGTAAAACCCATCCCGCTTACGCCGCCGGTCGTGCCCGCGGGATTGCCGTCCGATTTGCTCCGGCGCCGGCCGGATGTCCAGCGCTCTGAACGCGAACTGGCCGCCGCGACCGCCAACATCGGCGTGGCCAAGTCGGACCTGTTCCCAAAATTTTCGCTGACGGGCTTCGGCGGCCTGGAAAGCGTCTCGGCAAATAACTGGTTTGATTATGCCAGCCGGACCTGGTCCGCCGGGCCGATGGTGAAGTGGGAACTCTTTGAGGCCGGCAGCATCCGGGCGAATGTTCGCGTCCAGGATGCCCGCGAGGAACAGGCTTTGGATGTTTACCAACAAACCGTGCTAACGGCATTGGAAGACACCGAGAACGCGCTCATCGCCTATGCCCGCGAACAGGTCCGGCGCGAATCGCTGTCGCAATCCGAACAGGCAAACCGGCAGGCGCTGGATTTATCCACCCAGCTTTACAAGAGCGGCCTGGCGGATTTTCTTCACGTGCTGGATTCCGAACGCTCGCTTTATGAATCGCAGGATGCGCTGGTGCAAAGCGATCAAACTGTATCCCTGAACCTCGTGCAGCTTTACAAAGCCCTTGGAGGGGGATGGGAGGAAGAGCCTAGATAATGGCGGGAGTGGGGGCAGCATTTCAAGGCCATTTCAAGGCCAAATCAGGTTTGGAGCCAGGCCCTGGAAATGCCGAGTGTTACGTGTAATCAATTCATCCGTTTTCGCTTTTTTGGAAACCAGGGCATGCCAGTAATCATATACCCGAGCGCCTTGGACACCGATGTCTTGCGCCTCGTCCAGGGCCTTCAACGCTTCCGCCGCGGTCAATTCCTCGAACTGGACCTTGCCCGCGAAATTTCTCAGCCAGGCGGCGCACTCGTTTTGCGTGAAAATTATTTTGTTAGTGTTCCCGGCTGCATCTGTGATTTTTACGCCGCGTCCGGTCATGGTTGCGAAGAATTCCGCAAGGAGATGCAAGCGTGCCACGTGTTCACCGGTTTTCAGGCGGAGAAAAACTTCCGGCGAAATGGCCGCATTGATTGCCGCCGATGTATCCCAGTACGTTCTCACGAACGGCTTTCACGTTCCTCGGCCACTGCTTTGCCAATGTCCTCTGGGTCGAGGGTGTATCCCTCCGGTATCTCGAAGAACATCGCGCCATCGCGCTCGACCAGTTTGGCGAACACGCCTTTGGGTTCAGGCTTCGGCATCACCGGTACCAGCTTGATTGAGCCGTCGGTCTCAGGTTCGTATGCAAACACCTGTCCAGGCTTTACTTCCGGGAGTGTGACCCTTTGGCGGTCATCCACAGTCAACGTCTTCATGTGGGGAAATTCTCACCGAAGGGCGGCCATTTCAAGTTATTTCGGGAACAGGTCCGGCGCGAATCGCTGTCTCGATCTGTGTAGGCAAACCAGCAAGATCATGGCGGGGGTGGGGGGCTTGAAGCCAAATCGAATTGAATGATGACCAGGGGCGGTTTCGCTGAGGATTACTTCAACCGTATCCTCGGATCACTCCACGCGAGCAAGAGGTCGGCGATGAAGTTGCCGATGACGAGCAGCGCCGTGGCCATGACGACGCAGTCCACGACGAGATAGGAGTCCTTGGCAAAAAAAGCCTGGATGGTCAGCCGCCCCAGGCCAGGCCAGGCCATGATGTTTTCCACGATGAATGCGCCGCTCAAGAGGGCGGCGAGCGAATAGCCAAAAATGGTCAGCAAGGGATTGATGGCGTTGCGAAGCGCGTGTTTGTAAACGACCCAGCCTTCGCCCAGACCGCGCGCGCGGGCGGCGGTGACGTATTCGGCGCGGAGAGTGTCGAGCAGGCACGAGCGCATCCGGCGCATGATGCCGGCGAGGTCGGAGGCGGCCAGGACGATCGCGGGTAAAATGAGATGATGCGCCCGGTCCCAAAATTGTTGCATCACCGACAATTCATCGCCGGGCAGGCTTTGCGCGCCACCGACGGGAAACCAACCGGTGACGGCCGCAAACCAGAGCGCGAGCAAGGAGAGCAAAACGTCGGGAACGGAAAGCCCGACAAAAGCGACAAGAGAGCAGGCATGGTCGATCCAGGTCCCTTTTTTCACGGCGGCCCAAATGCCGAAGGGGATGGCGATTCCCCAGGCGATGATCAGGGCGCAAAAGGAGAGAATGAAAGTGTTCCAGAGACATCCCATGATGAGTGCGGTTGCAGGTATATGGTATGCCATGGAATAGCCGAAGTTGCCTTCCAAAACATTTTTTAGCCAGAAGACATATTGCACGTACCACGGTTTGTCCAAATGGAATTGGGCTTCAAGTTGGGCGATGGTCTCCGGCGAGATTTGCGGGTTTTGCTGGAGGGCGGTGAAATAATTGCCGGGTGAGATGGCCATGAGCAGGAAGGTGAGCAGGGACACTGCCAACAGCAGCGGAACCATATGCAACAGCCGTTTTAGAACAAATCGCCACATTTCAAACGCGTTTAACTTCGCAAAAATGTTTTCTCCTTGCCAGTGAAAACGAAATTTAACATGGCAGCGGGAGGTGATTCACCTTATTCTAGGGATGAACCGGCCAAGGCCGGCGTGTTAAAAAATAAATGAGGCACATGAAAAAGCTTTTTTGGACTGTTTCGGCGCTGGTCGTGAGCATCGTCTGTTATTGTGGTTGCGGGAAAAATTCTTCAACGGCTGGAAATTCCACGATGAACTATCCATTGCCTGACCCGCCGGTGGTGGTGAACTGCCATGCGGGCATCCGCGGAGGACGATTCATCATCGACGAACCGGGCGAACCGAAGACTTTCAATTATCTCATGGCCAACGATTCTTCGACGATCGATATCGGGCGGTTTATGTTTTGGGGATTGCTGAATTTGGATTTGCCGACGCAAACGGTCAAACCCGGTCTGGCCGATTGGTGGACCAACTCCGCTGACGACAAGACCTGGACGTTTCATCTCCGCAAAAATCTTCGCTGGAGCGACGGCGCGCCCCTCACGGCGGATGACGTGGTTTTCACCTGGAATGACATCATTTATAATCCCAGCCTTCCCAGCGCCATGCGAGACCCTTTTATCGTTCATGGGCAAAAATTTATCGTAACGAAGATCGATGACTCAACGATCCAGGTGGTGACTCCGGAAATTTACGCGCCCTTTCTCCAGGCGTTTGGCGCCGGTGTCGGGATCTATCCCAAGCATGTTTTGGCGAAATACGTTGCGGACGGAAGCTTTCTCTCGGCCTATGGCGTGAATTGGAAACCGGCGGATATCGTCGGCAACGGACCGTATCGCCTGAAAGAATACAAACAAGAGCAATTCACGGTGCTGGAGCGCAATCCTTATTTTATCGAAGTGGATACCAATGGCACACGCCTGCCGTATTTTGATGAAATCGTTTTTGGCATCGTCCCGGATTTGAATGCGCTGGCCCTGCAGTTCCTCAGCGGGGATAGCGACGTGGATGACTACGTCTATCCGTACGAATACGATGAGTTCAAAGCCAAAGCGGCCGCGGGAAATTTTACCGTGCTTGAACCGGGCTTGGGATTGGAAACCTATTATTTCTGTTTCAATGAAAACACCAATATCAACGAGAAAACCGGCAAACCCATTGTGGATCCTGTGAAACTGGCATGGTTTCGCAACACGAAATTCCGCCAGGCGATCTCCTATGCCTTTGACCGCGACGCCATTGTTAAATCGGTTTTCTCCGGGCGCGGCGTTCCTGATTACGGTTTCCTGACGGCGGGATACCAGAATTGGTACGACACCAACATCCAAACCTATCCGTATAATCCCGACAAGGCGGTTGAATTGTTGAAGGAGATCGGCATCGAAAAGCGAAACGGGGACGATTTCATGACCGATTCGAACGGCAATAAGATCGAGTTCGTTTTCAATACCAACGTCGAAAATGACGCGCGAAAGAAAATGGCGGTGCTAATCTGCGGCGACCTGAAAAATATTGGAATCAACGCCATTTATCAACCGATCGAGTTTAACACGCTCGTCTCGAAGGTTGATGTCACTTATGATTTTGACTGCTTTCTCATGGGGTTTTATTCCGACTCGGGCACGGATCCGAGCAGTTCCATGAATATCGTGAAATCCAGTGGATATTCGCACGACTGGTTTCCCCAGCAAAAAACTCCCTCGACGCCGTGGGAGGCGCAAATCGACCAGTTGATGGATGCCCAGATGCAGACTTTGGACCTGAACCAGCGCATAAAAGATTTTGACCAAATCCAGGAGATTCTAGCCGTGCAACAACCGATGATCTTCACGGCCACGCCGATGATTTATGCGGCTATCCGCTCAAACATCGGCAATGTGCGGGCCACGGCCTTGACCTATTATCGGGCCACGTGGAATGCCGAGGAGCTTTATTACACCAATGGGCCATCCGGCAACGAGTGAGCCGTCGAATTTGACTGGCTTCGACGCCGCCTGACGTTTTAACATTTGGAAGAACTATCGCTGTTTCAAAAAATAATTTCCATTTTTGATTTTCGATATACGATTGACGTGTCGCATGGAAAACAGGAACACTCGTAAATAGTAAATCTGAAATCGTAAATTCATTATGCCCTTGCTTGAAGGAAAAACCGGAATTGTCTTCGGAGTGGCCAATAAACGTTCCATCGCCTGGGCCATCGCGCAGGCGTGGGCGCGCGAAGGCGCCAAACTGGCCTTTACCTACCAGGGTGAACGGCTCAAGGACAACGTCGCTGAGCTGGCCGGGACCTTCGGCGCCGACACCCTCATCCTGCCCTGCGATGTCACCAAGGACGAAGAGATCGCCGGCGTTTTTACGACCGTCTCTGAAAAATTTGGCAAGCTGAACCTGCTTCTGCATTCCGTGGCGTTCGCGCCCAAGGACGCGCTGGAGGGAGAGTTTGTGAACACCAGCCGCGAAGCCTTTCGCGTGGCGCATGATGTCAGCGCCTATTCGCTGGTGGCGCTGGCGCGCGCGGCCGCGCCGCTCATGATCGACGGCGGCAGCATCGTGGCGATGAGTTATTACGGCGCGGAAAAAGTGGTGCCGCATTACAATGTCATGGGCGTGGCCAAGGCCGCGCTCGAAGCCAGCACGCGCTATCTGGCCTACGATCTCGGCCCGAAAAAAATCCGTGTCAATTGCATCAGCGCCGGCCCGGTGAACACGCTCGCGGCGCGGGGCATCGCCGGTTTTCAGGAAATGTTGAAACATTACGAGGCGCACGCGCCGCTGAAGCGCAATGTGTTGCCCGAAGAATTAGGCGCCACCGGCATGTTTCTGGCCAGCGACGGCGCGGCCGCCATCACCGGCCAGGTCATTTACGTCGATTCCGGCTACCAGATCATGGGAATGTGACCCGCCGCGGGGTGGAAATGACTAATCTCCCGCTAGACACGGCGCGGACGGCGCAGCCTGCCGTCCCTGCCCGGTTTCCGGTCCCGGGGTTTAAATTTTCGCACCGGTTCGACTGTTCGCGGACGCGCTTTCGGCGCGAGCACGATCGGGCAGCCCTCGTATCCAAACGCCTTGCGCATCTCGCCCGCCAGATATTTTTTATACTGGTCGGAGAACATCTCGTCGCGATTCACGAACAATAAAAATGTCGGCGGCGCCTGGCGCACTTGCGTCGCGTAAAAAAACTTCAATTGATGGCCCGCCGCGCTGACCGGCTGGCGGTGCTCCACGGCGTCGCGCAACTTCCGGTTCAAGAGCGCCGTCGGCACTTTTTTGTTGCAATTGCGCGGCCACGTAACGGATCGCCTCCAGCAAGCGGTCGAGGTGAAAACCCGATTTGGCCGAGGTGAAGATCACCGGCGCGTAATCGAGAAAGAACAGTTTCTTCTGCACCCATTCGCCAAATTCCGGCGAGCGTGGTCAGAGTTGCCGGTCCTGGCCCTCGCGCCGTTGCTTCCGGTCGCGGCGCTCGATTTCTTCCTGGCGCGCCTTGCGGACGTCCTCGCTCGATCAAGTCCCATTTGTTGACGACCACGATGCAGGCCCGGCGGTCCTCCACGATCCTGTCGGCGATCTTTTTGTCCTGCTCGGTGATGCCCGCCTCGGCGTCCAGCACCAAAACCGCGATGTCGCAGCGCGCGATGGATTCTTCCGAGCGCTTGACGCTGAAAAACTCGATCGAATCGTCGATGCGGCGCGTTTTGCGCATGCCGGCGGTGTCGATCAGGATATATTTCTGCCGCACACCCTCGGTCTCGACCTCGAAACGGCACATCCACCGAATCGCGCGTGGTGCCGGGGATCGGGCGAGACGATGACGCGCTCGGATTGCGTCAGGGCATTGATGATGGACGACTTGCCGACATTGGGCCGGCCGACGATGGCCAGTTTCAAGGGTCCAGCGTCTTGCGTCGGCGGTCCAGGGGCTGAGGCCTCGGCAGGTTCCCCAGACTCCGCCACGGCTCCATTCCCCCGGCCGAGATGCCAGATCGCAAACCCAAGATGCCATCCGTCGCCGCGTCATCAAATCATCGATGCCTTCGCCGTGAATGGCGCTGACGGGAAAGATTTTCTCGAAACCCAGCGCGGCAAATTCATCCATGTCCCTTTTCGGCGCGGTCGGTGTCCACCTTGTTGACGGCCACCATAACCCTCTTGCCGCCGCGCCGCAATCGTCGCGGCCACTTCGCGGTCCAGCGGCACGATGCCTTCCTGCACATTGACCACCAGGATGATCACGTCGGCGGCTTCAATCGCCAATTCGACCTGTTCCAGGGCGGCCTTGACGATGACGTCGTTCGATTTTTCGCCGCGCAACAGTCCGATGCCGCCGGTATCCACGAGGGTGAAACTGCGCCCGCGCCATTCCGCTTCCGCGGTGACGCGGTCGCGCGTGACGCCGGGCTGGTCATGGACGATGGCGATGCGCCGCCCGGCGATGCGATTAAACAGCGCGGACTTGCCGACATTGGGCCGGCCCACGATGGCGATGGAATAGGACACGAGGATAGAATGACAGAAGATGATGGGAGAAGAAACCACGGATTATGTGGATTTGACCCAATGCCAGAAGCTGTCGTGAATGACTGGATAATATCAAGCCCCCGTTAATGGTCTTTTTTTCCGATCAACCGCGCCGCTACCACTAAAACGATCAACACGCCGATGGCAATGCCGCCGTAAAAAATGCGCATTTTTTGCGGGATGCTGCGAATGCTTGCCAACGCCTGCCCTGGCGCAATGTCATTAGTGCTGTTATCGACATCATCCGCCGCGGCGTTTCCCACCGGGCCCGCCTGGAGTTCCCGAATTTGGTCCTGACAACGCCCGATGGTCCGGTACTGCGAATTGATTTCGACCATCTCATCTTCCGTGAGCCGTTTTTTGGGGACCATGCGGTTCGTGTAGAAGAGTTTGGTCATGGCGTTGAACTCGAGGTCGGAACCCTTGAACATCATTCCCGGATTCAGGTCCGAGGTGATATAAGGATCACTCGCATAAGGAAATTGCTGGGTTTGCCGCACATCCACGGTGTTGAAATCCGGAATCGACGCGCCCGGATGAAACCAGCCTGGACTGGAAATAGAGACGTGGTCACGATGGTCCAACTGATACGCCTGCACCGGCTGATTCACGATGGCACAGACGCGCAGCCATGCATTGGTCAATTGCAGTTGCAGCGCGGCGATTTGGTCCGCGGTCGAATTGGTGGATGCCACCGCGGAGTTTTGAGCCGCCGGCTGCTGGGCGTGGAGACCCAAACACGCCAGCAAAATGAAGGACAGGATGCAGCCCCGTTTTTGAAATGAACCATTCGCGCTCATATCAGCTTGGTGATTTCAAACTACTGTCACGCGGCATTTCCGCAAGCGAATTTCAAATGGAACTAAAACCAGCCGCAGTCCTCAATAACGGATTCCGTTAATCGTAATGTATTTTGTCCTTGGTTCATCTTTCGAATTCACCGTTTGTCATGCCAGGATATACCGTCCAGTTTTACGCGTGCCGACACGCTGCACCAAACCTGCGTCCAGCAGCGGTTGCATCAACTTCATCGCGCCCTGCTTTGTCATGTCGAGCGCGTCCCAAATTTCCTGTGGTGTCATGCTTTTGTGATCCCGCAACAATTGTAGCAACTGCTCCTGCCTGGGGCGCAACACCAATTTCGTCCGGGATGCCCCCGCCGAAAACTTCTGCACCCGCGTCCAAACGCGCTCCAGGGTGAGTTGCAAACCCCCGGCGGCGTATTCGAGCCAGCCGGTCATGTCCTCGCCTTCGCGCCGCACGGCATCGAGCGCCGCATAATAGCGCGGACGATCCTCCCAATAAAATTCGTCCACGGAAAAAATATGGTGGGTGTCAAATCCACGCCGATACAACTCCCACAACGCCAGCGCCCGTCCAGTTCGCCCATTACCGTCAGCGAACGGGTGAATCGCTTCAAAACGATAGTGCACGATGGCGGAACTTAACACGGGCGACATTTTGGCCGATTCTTGATTCCACCAGGTCAGCAATTCAAACATCAAACCCGAAACGTCTTCGGGTGGCGGTGGAACGTAGCGACCCACCTTCACGGCAATCGTTCGATAACGGCCCGCCGTGCCCTGATCCATCACGTCGCCGGCAATGACCTTGTGCAACCGCAAAATTTCCTCGTGGGAAATGCTCTTTTTGTTCGCTTGCTTTTCAACGAATCGCAACGCGGCGAAATAATTCACGACCTCACGTCTGGCGCGAGCGGCCACGGCGGGAATTTCCCGGCCTTCCTCCACGGCGCGGACTTGTTCCAATGTAAGCGGGTTGCCTTCAATGGCCGTCGAGGAATGGGTATTGCGCGTCCGGGTGTCCTTCTGCAAGGCGGGAATCCACGGCACTTCCACCGTGGCGGAGAGGATGCGTTCGCGCAGGGCGGCGATCTGCTCCACCCGTGCCAGCAACGCCGGGGTGATGGTGAATGGCGGCTGATAACTCACGCACAGACATTAATCTGTAAGACAACCGTAAGTCAACTTTTAAGACAACCGACAACCCGCAACATTCACTCCACGCCGCGCTCCACAGAACTGGTTTCAAAACCGACACCACCACGAAAGGTTTTGCGCGGTGCTGGGGGCAAAATGCCCGCGCCGGCGCTCTTTTTTTGTTGGACGAAGACTGGTTAAAAATTAGCGTGTTATGATGGACGCAAAAGGAATGAAGACCTTTAAACCGGTTCCTGGTTCCACCCCATTTTGTCCACGGTGATTCTGAGCGCTTTCGGATTTCCAAACGCTAAGACAAAGGTGTTTCGATGGATTTTAAGCGTTATTGTTAGGAAATCGTTAACCGCTCACCTTGTTTCCTGCTGAATTGAGGTAAGTCCTTGATTTTCGGTGTTCTTCAACTTCCTTCAGCCATTTTGAGGATACCGCTCCACATTACCGTGGCTCTTCAACATTAACGAAAATGGCGGGAGTGGCGGGGCTCGAACCCGTAACCTCTGCCGTGACAGGGCAGCGCTCTAACCAATTGAGCTACACCCCCGCGAAGGGGATTCTTAAATTAAAAAATTTTCCGGCAAAGGTCAAGGTTTCCCCGTTGAGAAATGCCTCCCAGGCTTTCTAAAGGTCTTTTCGCAAAGGCGTTTAAAAATCCGGGCGGCAGACGCCAAGGAGGTGGGGGTGGGGGACCCCGCTGAAGAAACGTGCTGCCACCCGAATGCAATTCAATGTGACGTTCCCGTAACATTTTGTCAATCAGTTATCTTTAAATATCCAACCTTTTTTTCGCCGTTTTACAGGCTGGACGCCTGCTGTTTTTCCTCTAAAATTCAAAACCGTGGCCGCACTTGAATCAGTCAAATTGTTCCAGGGACTGGCACCCGATGAATTCCAGGCGATGCGCGCTTTCACCCGGGAAATTCACATCGTGGCCGGCGCGGAGATTTTTCACGAGGGCGACATCGGCGATGGCCTCTATGTCGTCAAGGACGGCCTGGTCGAGATTTCCAGCATGGTCACCTCGGAAACCCGGTGCGTCTTCACCCAACTTGGGCCCGGTGAATTTTTCGGGGAGATGGCGGTCATCGAAGCTTTGCCGCGCTCGGCCACGGCAGTGGCGCTGAAAGACACGGACGTCCATTTCATGCCCCGCGTCGAAATGCTTCAATTACTGAAGTGCACGCCCCCGCTCGCCTTCAATGTCTTGCAGGAAATCAGCCGGCGCCTCCGCGAGTTTGACCAATTTCATTTGCGCGAGGCGGTCCAGGCCGAGCGCCTCTCCCTCCTGGGCACCTTCGCGCGTTCCATCGTCCATGACCTCAAAACGCCGCTCACCGTCATCGGGCTTTCCTCCGAGATCGGTTGCGGTTTGAATGCCAGTCCGGAAAAACGCGCCGAATCGCGGTCGCGCATCCGCCGGCAGGTCCTCCGCATCAACGACATGGTCGGCGACATCCTGGAATTCACGCGCAGTGCCCGCTCCGAGATCGCTTTATCACCGGCGAATTACGCCGATTTCATCGATGAACTGGTTGCCGAGCTTCAACTCGAGTCCGAGCCCAAATCCATCCAGTTGGAGCGCAGATGCGAGCCCCCCGCGCTGAAGATATCCCTGGACGCGCGCCGGTTGCGCCGGGTTTTTTTCAATCTTGTTCATAACGCCTTTGATGCCATGCCCGAGGGAGGCAAAATTTTCCTGGATTTTCGCGCCGATGGGAAAGAGATCA
Organism: uncultured Verrucomicrobiae bacterium; assembly: GCA_963797825.1. Classification (GTDB taxonomy): domain Bacteria; phylum Verrucomicrobiota; class Verrucomicrobiia; order Limisphaerales; family UBA11358; genus UBA11358. Next base: position 83,871 of record CAWCRR010000042.1, on the reverse strand, counting down.
TCACCGGGATCGAGGATACCGGCCCCGGCATCGCCCCGGTCGTGGCCGATAAATTATTTCAGCCGTTCGTCACCTTCGGCAAGGACCAAGGCACCGGATTGGGACTCTCCATCTGCAAAAAAATCATCGAAGACCACAGGGGCCGCATCTGGACCCGCACCGAACCGGGGCGCGGCGCGATATTTTGCTTCTCATTGCCATTGGCGAAATGAAGGTTGGACGGTAAAATCGCCTCGACGTGAATCGCATCAAGCTTCTCTCCGAACAAGTCGCCAACCAGATCGCGGCCGGTGAGGTGATCGAGCGGCCTGCCAGCGTGGTCAAGGAGCTCGTCGAAAATTCCCTCGATGCCGGCGCCAAACAGATTTCCGTCGAAGTGCAGGCCGGCGGCCGCAGCCTCGTCCGCGTGACCGACGACGGCTGGGGCATGAGCCGTGACGACGCCCTGCTGTGCCTGGAACGCCATGCCACCAGCAAGATCGTGCGCGCCGAGGATTTGGCGTGCATCGCCACGATGGGCTTTCGCGGCGAGGCCCTGCCCAGCATCGCCAGCGTCAGCCGCTTTGTCCTGACCACCCGCGAGCGCGAAGGAAATTCTCCCGAGGGCACGCAGGTGATTGTTGCAGGAGGAAAAATCGCCGAGGTCAAGGCCGCCGGCAGCGCCGGGGGCACGAGCATCGAGGTCCGCCAATTATTTTTCAACCTGCCCGCGCGCAGAAAATTTTTGCGCACGGAAGAGACCGAGGCGGCGCATATCCAGCATTATCTCACGCTCGCCGCGCTGGCATTTCCCGATGTCGCCTTCTCCTTTCAAAAAGACGGACGGCTCATCTGGCAATTGCCTGCCATCAAAAGCGAACGGGCCCCGTCCAGCCGCATCGAGGCCTTGCGCGAACGCCTGCGCGCCTTGCTCGGCGGCGAAAAACTTTTGCCCGTCAATTTTTCCGCTTCGCTCGAGGAAGATTTCCAGCCGCAAGAGGATGAAATCTTCGAGAACGCCCGGCCCGACAAATCGGCCGCGGAAAATCCGCGCTCAGAGATCCGCATCTGGGGGTTGATCGGCTCACCCGGCGTTTCACGCGCCACACGCGATAACCAGTTCATCTTCGTCAATCGCCGCCCCGTGGAAAATCGCGGTGTCAATTACGCGCTCATCGAGGGCTATCACACCTCTTTGATGAAAGGCCGCTACCCGATCTGCTGCCTCTTCCTCGAAATCGACCCTGCCGTCGTGGACGTGAACATCCATCCGGCCAAGCGCGAGGTGAAATTCCGGCGCGAATCCGAAGTGCGGAAATTCGTCGCGCAGGCCGTGCGCGAAACCTTGCTGGGCTTCCACGATGACGAGCAGAAAAGCTCCAGCACCGTGGCGCCGGGACAGCAGGAAGAGCAGCTCGAAGCCATTGGACAACCGCTGGAAATAAAGCCAGCAGTGCTGGAATTGTCCACGCCGTCGCTTCCGGAATTTCCAATCCCGGCAAAAGGCCCTGAATGGCCGTCGCGGCCCGCCTCGCAGCCACCCTTGCGGATGGGTTTTTCAAAGGCGATTCCGACTTTGCCTTTGCCATCTTCCACCTTCCATCCTCCCTCTACGACTGTGCCTTCAGAGCCGGCCACTCGCGCTCCGCAATCCGCGACGCCGCTGCTAAATGTCCCGCTCCGGCTTGTCGGCGTCATTGGCAGGCTTTACGTCGTGCTGGAATCCGACCGCGGCCTCGTCCTCCTCGACCAGCACGCCGCGCACGAGCGGATTTTATACGAGCAGATGCTCAACCGCCTGGAGCAGAATGAATTTGCGCCCACGCAAAAATTGTTGCTGCCGGAAACCATCGAGCTTTCGCCGCGCGACGCGAATTTTTTGCGCGACCAGCTCGCCGCGCTCACGCGGCTGGGCGTGGGCCTGAATGAATTTGGCGAGCGCACCTTCCTGCTCGATGCCCTGCCGCCCTTCGTCAAGGCCGCCGATTCCCGCCGATTCGTGCTCGACCTGGTGGATGAATTGAAGGCCGCGGGGCGCGAAGTAAATCTGGCGCGATTGGGCGAGCATACCGTGGCTAAAACCGTCTGCCGCCATGCAGTGAAAGCCAATGACCCCCTGGCCGGTCGGGAACTCGAGAACCTCGTCGCCGATCTGCGCGCCTGCGCCATGCCGTACACCTGTCCGCATGGCCGCCCGACCTTGATTGAGATGAATTACCGCGAACTCGAAAAAAAATTCGGGCGGTCGCAATGACGGATAGAGCGGAAAAATTAACGCCAAGACGCAAAGAGGCAAGGTCGCAAAGTCCCAAACGTCAAAGAAAAGAGGTTATATCTTTGAGATCTTTGTGTTCTTTTGTGGCTCATTTTTCAGTTGATTGGGCCTTTGCATCTTCGCGCCTTTGCATTAAAAAATTCCGACCAGAATATGCCGCTCCTGATACGGAGCTTGCCTTTTGTTTTGAATTTCAGCTACAAAGATGTCGCGCCTACGGCGCTATATGGAATCACAGCCTGATTCATCTTCCCCGCAAGACGTTAACCAAAATGGTGAATCCTGCCCCGTGCCGGCCGAAAACACTTCCGGCGAGCACTGGCGGTTTTGCCCGCAGTGCGGCCATGAATTGATCAATGAGAAATGCAAGCTGCGCTGTCCGCGCTGCCATTACTTCATGAGCTGCTCAGACTTCGACCAATAGCAGAAAAACGCCGTTGTCTTGCGCCTTTTCGCGCTATAAAACTTCTAATCCGGCGAATTGGTGAACACAACACGGCCGACGTTGTAAAACCTGAACGAGTCCCGCCTGATCTGGCAGTCCTGAAACTTGATCCCTCGCGCATTATAGATGTTGAAGGTGCCGGGGCCGGTGATGTCCACATGAACAAAGTCGATGTTCGATACCATCATTTCCGGGCGTCCCCAGATGGCCCCGCCGGCAACGGTGGCCGTGGCGGTGATGTTGCTGAAGGTGATGTCGGCCCAGATCGGTGTGCCGGCCATCACGGGCTTGACCGGCAGCGCCGCGGCCTGGGCAGGAGTGATGTGACTGATCTTGCTGCCCGAGCCTGCCTCCCGGTAATAGCTGTAGATGAGGATGGGCATCTGCACATTGGTCATGGTGAGGTCGTGATAGGACAGGTTATGCACCAGGCCACCGCTGCCGTCGTCGGCCTTCAGTCGTATGCCAAACGTGCCGCCGGTGAATGAGCAATCGGCCACCTCCATGTTTTGCACGCCGTTACGCGCTCCGCTGCCGATGGAGACGCCGTGGCCATAGCCAAAACCGCAATTGGTGATGAGCAAGTCGTCGATGAGGCCGGTGGAACCCAATGCGATGTTGTCGTCGCCGTCAGTGATATGGCAGTTCTCGATGACGGAATTGGTGCCCACGAAATTCAGGCCGTCGGTGTTGGGCGAATTGGGGTCGGTGTGTACGGTGAGATTGCTGATGGTGATGTTGCCGCCGAAACCTCTCAGTCCGCAATGATGATACGGCGGGTTCTGGTAAGTGATGTCATGGATGAACAAACGATTGCAGTTAAACAGGTTGAGCATCATGGGGCGGGTAAGCCTGCCGTTGTTGCGGAATTCCTTCCACCAGGCGGCGCCTTGGCCGTTAATCGTGCCCCATCCGCTGATTGCCAGGTCATGCACATTATTACAGGAGATGAAAGTTTGCGCGTTTGTGGTGCCGCCGGGATAAGTCCCCAAAGGCAGCATCTCCAGCGTCGCGTTGGCGTCCACCTGCAAATCGATGCTGCTTTTCAGGGTGATCGGTCCGCTCAGGTAGGTGCCCGCCGGAATTTCCACGATTCCGCCGCCCGCCGCGCTCGCCGCATCGATGGTGCTTTGAATATTGGTCGTGTTGTCCTTCATTCCGTCGCCGATCGCGCCATAATTGGTGACATTAAAAATGGAGGACGGAATGACCGGCAATGCCGGATTCGCAGCATGTCCTCCAAAAGTCAAAGCCAGTGATGCTAAAATGAGCGCGGAAGATTGCTTCATCAATTTCATGTGTGCCTGCAAGTTAATCGAATCGAATGCCCATACAAATAAAGAATTTGTGCAGAAAGCTCCCTGCTTTGTGCACTGTTATTTCGACCTGCGCTCATTTACACCCGACTTTAGAGACTGTGAGAAAACGATTGTCATGGTCTAATGACATCAACTTCCCAACCCATCCAACGCCGTTTGGGCGTGGGCCAACTTATCCTGCCATTCCACCAGGCGTTGCTTGTGGTCTTCCAAGACATTCGCCGGGACTTTTTGCGCAAAGCTCGGATTGTTCAATTTGGCTTCCACCTTCCCGATCTCCGCCTGGCATTTCTCGATCTCTTTTTTGAGGCGCGCCTTTTCCGCTTCGACATCGATGAGACCCTCCAATGGCAGGAACAATTCCCCCGGCTCTCCCCGGACCACTAATACATTTTTCCCCGTTTGAAAGTTTGGATTCACTTCCACCGCCTCGGCATTAAGCAAAAGTTTCAAGACTTCGATGTCGTTGGCTGTGGTTTTGCCGGACGGTTTGAGGATGAATTTCACCTTTTTGTTCGCCGGCAGATTGGCATTGCGGCGCAGATTGCGCCCTTGGGCGATGAATTCATTCCGCGTCTCGATGAATTTTTCATCGGCCGCGATCAAGCCGTAGAATCTCTTGAAATCGTCATCCAGCGGCTTCGGCCAGGGCGCGAACATGATGGTCTGGCCACCCTGCTTTTCCGGCATGTCCCCGTTGTAACCCATGCCATGCCATAATTCCTCCGAGATGAACGGCAGGAACGGATGAAACAACCGCAGCAGGTGCGAGAGAACGAAATCTATCACCGCGAGCGTATTCTTAACCTCATCCGTAGCAGCGGACGTTAGTCCGCTCTGATTTTCGATTGGAGCCGACTCACGTCGGCTGCTACCAGAAAGAGACGCCTTGCTCGCTTCGATATACCAATCACAGTATTCGCTCCAAAAAAAGCGGTAGAGGCACGACGTCGCATCGCTGAATTTATATTCTGCAAAAGCGGTGTCGATCTCGCGGATGGCCGCGTCCAGCTTGAACAAAATCCATTTGTCATCCGATGTCAGCAGCTTCGGATCGATTTCCTCCTGCACAGCGCCTCCTTGCATCTGCCGGAAACGGCAGGCGTTCCAAAGCTTGTTGCAAAAGTTGCGGCCCAGCTCGACGTTCTGTTCGTCGAACAAAATGTCCTGGCCCAGTGGCGCGCTGCGCATGGTGCCGAACCGGAGCGCATCCGCGCCGTACTTGCCGATCAGATCGAGCGGATCCGGCGAATTGCCGAGGCTTTTGGACATCTTTCGCCCCTGCTTGTCGCGGATGATGCCGGTGAAATACACATTCTTGAACGGCAAATCTCCCATGTACTCGAAACCTGCCATGATCATGCGAGCAACCCAGAAGAAAATGATGTCCGGCCCTGTCACCAGGTCCGTCGTCGGATAAAACTTCTTCAATGTCTCCGTCTGCTCCGGCCAACCCATCGTCGCAAACGGCCAAAGCCACGAACTGAACCAAGTGTCCAGCACATCGGGGTCCTGCACGAAGCCGTGTTCTTCAAGGCCTGGGCCAATATTTTCATTCGTCTGCGCAACTTGAATGACAACTTTGAGATCATTAAGACCGTGGTTGAATTCAATGAGCGATGGATGAAGCCACTCTCCCGTTTCTGCATTTATGATTCGAATTGCTTCTTCACGGCCTTTGCCTTCGAGAAGGTCTTCGAGAATTTCTTGTAGCTGGACATCGAGAAGATGAAAAATTTCTGTGGTCCGTGCTCCTTGGCAAATAATACTCCACACCGGAATCCGATGTCCCCACCAAAGCTGGCGACTAATGCACCAATCCTGGATGCCGCTCATCCAATGGTCGTACACTTTTGCCCAGCGGTCGGGGTGAAATTTCATTTCGCCCAAGGCAACCACCGCCTGGGATTTTTCCACGCTCGGATATTTCAGGAACCACTGCTCGCTCAAGCGCGGCTCGATCGGCACATCAGCGCGCTCGCTGAAGCCGACGTTGTTCGTGTACGGCTCTTCTTTTTCCATCGCGCCCAGTTCTGTCAATTTCTCCGCGGCAACCTTGCGCGCCTTGAACCTGTCGAGGCCGCGCAAATCCGCGCCTGCCGCGTCGTTCATCTGGCCCGCCGCATCAATCACCTCGATCGGCGCGAGCTGATGCCGCTGGCCAATCTCAAAATCTGCCTTGTCATGCGCGGGCGTCACTTTGAGCACACCCGTGCCGAACTCAAAATCCACGTGCTCATCGCCGACGATGGGGATGAGCTTCTGTTCGCGCGGCAATTCCGCCGGCAACGGGCGAACCACGTGTTTGCCGATGAACTGCGCGTAGCGCGGGTCTTTGGGATTCACCGCCACGGCGGTATCGCCGGGAATGGTTTCCGGCCGCGTCGTCGCAATCGTCAAAAATGTTCCCGGTGCCTCGGCGATTTCCACTTTGAAATAATAGAGCGATCCCTTCTGCTCTTTCATAACGACTTCTTCATCTGAGAGCGCCGTGAGCGTGGCCGGGCACCAGTTCACCATGCGCTTGCCGCGATAAATCATGCCTTTTTTGTAAAGGTCCACGAAAACTCGTTGCACGCACTTTGAATACTCCGGGTCCATCGTGAACCGTTCGCGCGTCCAATCGCACGACGCCCCCAGCTTCTTCAATTGTTGGATGATGATGCCGCCGTGCTTTTCCTTCCATTGCCACACCCGCTCAAGAAATTTCTCGCGCCCCAGGTCATCCCGGTGCCGGATCTCGCCGGATTTCTTCAAGGTCCGCTCCACCACCGTTTGCGTGGCGATGCCCGCGTGATCGGTGCCTGGCAGCCAGAGCACTTCCTTGCCATCCATGCGGGCTTTGCGGGCGAGAATGTCCTGGATGGTATTGTTGAGCACGTGACCCATCGTCAGCACGCCGGTCACATTCGGTGGCGGGATGACGATCGAATAAGCCGGTTTGGACGACTTGGGGTCGGCGGTGAAACAATTGTGTTTCAGCCAAAAGTCATACCATTTGTCTTCAACAGACCGCGGTTCGTAGGCTTTGGAAATTTCAGACATGGAAATCTTTCAGGGAATGGTTTCAAATTCGCCGAATTGGCGGAAGTGCCTGTCAAAAGTCAAGGCGCGGGTGATGTTCAAACGGCGCATGACCACGAAAGAAAGCGCATCGCACAACGAATAGGTTTTGTCACTGTTCAGGCGCAGAAGTCCAGTTGCGGCGGCTTCATCCTGATGCGAAATCTCCTCGATCTTTATCAGAGGATTGTTCCAAAAATCGTCCAGAACTTTTCCGCGAACGCGGTGCCTGCGGCAAAAGTTGGCGTGAATTTCGCAGACCACGGGTAGTGTCGTCGTAAAATATGTCCGTTGAGAGCGCAGATCGGCCAAAATTTGCTTCGCGGCGGCATGATTCACCTCATCCTGATCGCGATAAACAACCCAGAACGAAGCATCAAGGAAAATAGAATTTGTCATTGAGACTCATCCATCTCGTGTATCATTTTGTCGTAAGCCTCGCGGCTTGCGTGATTCTCGTAGTAATCATCCGGCAACGGCGGCGCTTCAACGTATTTGCCTTTTATTTTTATGTAATCCTTTGGCACACCGTAGAGATAATGGTCCAGGTTGATTCCGCTGTCTTCATGCCCTTTCGAATTCGGATCATGCGGCCACGGACGAAACATTGGATTATTCGTCCATGCATCTTCCGGAATTTCCATTTTCTCGTCAATGAAACCACGGATCACCGCCGCCATCGGCTCATCCCGCCGCGACGCTTCCGCCCGGATAAAATCATGCTCCTGCCGGTTCAGATAAATCTGCGTCCGGATCATCGGCGCTTCCTGGACCTCCTCCACCACAGCCGTCTCTTTCAGCTTGAGCGCGGAGCTTTTGTGCGGCGGATATTTGGCTGGGTTACGCTTTTTCATGGCGCTTAATATACATCACGCTGTATATACATCAACTATTTTCTCAACAGCGCATATTCCATGCTGTCCAACAGCGCCTGCAAGCTGGCCTCGATGATGTTCTCGCTCACGCCGACCGTTCCCCACTCGCGTTTGCCGTCTTTGGATTGGATGAGCACACGCGTCTTGGCAGCCGTGCCGGTCGTCGAATCCAGGATGCGCACCTTGTAATCCGTCAGCGTGATGTTTTTCAATTTGGGAAATGATTTGGCCAACGCCGCGCGCAAAGCCGCATCCAGCGCGTTGACCGGGCCGTCGCCCTCGGCCACCTCATGGTGGACCTTTTGCCCGACGCGCACCCGAACTGTCGCTTCGCAGATGGATTCCTTTGTGTCCCGGCGCATGGAGACATGGTAGGTCTCCACCGTGAATTGCGGTTCGCGCCCTTTCATTGTCTTCTCGATAAGCAATGCCAGCGAGCCTTCGGCCGCCTCGTATTCGTACCCGGCATTTTCCGATTCCTTGACCCGGTTGAGGATGGTCTTCAACTCCGGGCTGTCGTTTTTGAGCTTGATGCCCAGTTCGTTCGCCTTCATCACGATATTGCTGCGCCCTGATAAATCGCTCACCAACACCGTGCGCGAATTGCCCACCAAAGCCGGCTCGATATGCTCGTAGCTGGAAGTAAGCTTCTGCACGGCATTGACGTGCATGCCGCCCTTGTGCGCAAACGCCGCCGAACCCACCCACGGCAACCGCGGATTGTGTGCCATGTTGGCGATCTCATCCACGTATTGCGAAAGCTCTTTCAATTTCGGCAGCGATTTCTCCGGCACGCAGGTTTTTTTCATCTTGATCGCCACGCACGGGATCACGCTCGTCAGGTTGCAATTACCCGTGCGCTCGCCGTAGCCGTTGATCGTCCCCTGCACGTGCACAGCGCCCGCGTTGAGCGACGCCAAGGCGTTCGCCACTCCCAGGCCGCTGTCGTCATGCGTATGGATGCCCACCTTGCAATTCAATTTGCCGATGGCCGTCTTTGTGATCCGGGCGATTTCCTCCGGCAGACAGCCGCCGTTCGTGTCGCATAGCACCACAAAATCCGCGCCCGCCTTTTCCGCCGCCTGCCACGTCGCCACCGAGTATTCGGCGTCCAGCTTGTATCCGTCGAAACAATGTTCGGCGTCGTAGATCACGAATTTTCCGTGGTCCTTGAGATATTTCACCGTGTCGCCGATCATCGCCAAATTTTCCTCCGGCGTGCAGCGCAGCACTTCCCTGACGTGGAGCATGGACGTCTTGCCAAAAATCGTCACCACCGGCGTGTGGGCCTCGAGGAGCAGCCGTACCTGGTCGTCCTGCTCCACCGGCACGCCTTTTTTGCGCGTCGAACCGAATGCCGCCAGCCGGGCGTTTTTGAATTTTTTCTTTCGCGCTTCGACGAAAAACCCGATGTCCTTGGGATTGCTCCCCGGCCATCCGCCTTCAATGTAATGGACCCCAAAGGCATCCAGCCGCTCCGCGATCCGGAGCTTGTCGGCCACCGAAAAGTTGATGCCTTCGCCTTGCGAACCGTCACGCAAAGTCGTGTCATATATTTCTATTTGGGGTTTCATAAATTTGGCCGTGAAAACGGAGGGTCATTATTCCTTAAATCGGGAAAGCTGGCAAATCCCAAAATAGAAAAAGGGACGGCTCGAAGCCGTCCCTTGCGTATTTTGAAGTTAAGATGGTCTTACTGTTGCGGAGGCGGAGTGGTTGGCGGCGTAGCGGCCGGTGCATTGGTGCCACCGGGACCGCCCGGTCCCATACCGCGGCGCCCGCGTTGCATCATCTGTTGATACTGGGTGAATTGGTCTGGCGTCAAAATGCCCTGTAATTGTGACGCCGTGGACTGGCGGATCGCCATCATTTTCGCCCGGCGATCCTGCGGTGTCAAAGTCGAGTCCTGGCGCAGCGCGTTAATCTGATCCGCTTGACTTTGAAGAATTGGCTTAATCTTGGTCTGTTCGTCAGCAGTCAAGTTGAGCCGGGTGGTGAGCATCTGGACCATCCGGTCCACATTTTGCCCGCGCATCTGGCCTCCCTGGGCGGCGGGCGGTGGCGGGGGAGTATTGGTTGAATCCTGTGCGAGCAGCGCCGGGCCGAATGCCAGGGAACCGCCCACGGCCAGCATTGCCATGATTTTTTTACTGTTTAGGTTCATAACTTTTCTTATTCCATGTTGTTGATTGTTGTTAAATCGCCACGCCGGTGTGTGACGTGGATATCCAGTCAGACGGGCATGATGACTAAAGGTTACAATGTTCGCAATACTATTGCAGCCGAGCTAATTGTCTTTTCCACGTCCGCCGCGGTATGCGCCGTGGAAATGAATCCCGCCTCAAATTGCGAGGGCGCCGGATAGATCCCCTTGTTCAGCATCCCATGAAAAAATTTCGCGAACCGTGCGCGGTCGCTCTTCATCGCGTCCGCCAGGTTGTGAACCGGCTCGCCGGTGAAATAAGCGCAGAACATCGAACCGCAGACGTTGACCTGCATCGGGATTTTTGCGGACTTGGCGGCCTCTCGCAAGCCTCTCCCCAACTGCTGCCCCAGCTCTTCCAACCGGTCATAGGTGCCGCCGGTTTGTAACTCCTCCAATCCCGCAATCCCCGCCGCCATCGCAATCGGGTTCCCGCTCAAGGTCCCCGCCTGGTAAACCGGACCCAGCGGCGCCAGCATGTCCATGATGTCGGCGCGTCCGCCAAAGGCGCCCACCGGCAATCCGCCGCCGATGATCTTGCCGAGGCAAGTCAAATCAGGCGTGATCCCAAACCGCTCCTGCGCCCCGCCCCTGGCCAGGCGAAATCCCGTCATCACCTCGTCGCAAATCAACAACGCCCCGTTCGCCTTCGTGATCTCGCTCAAAAATTGCAGATAATTTTCTTTCGGCAGATACAACCCCGCATTGCCGGGAACCGGTTCCACGATGATGGCCGCGATCTCATTTTGGTTGGCCGCAAACGCCGCGCGCACCGCGTCCGGATCATTGTACGGCACCACGATCGTATACTTCGCAAAATCTGCCGGGATCCCCGCGCTGTCAGGATTCCCAAACGTCAACGCCCCGCTGCCCGCCTTCACCAGCAACGAATCCGCATGGCCGTGATAACATCCGTCGAACTTCAGGATTTTATCCCGGCGCGTGAACCCGCGCGCCAGCCGGATGGCGCTCATGCACGCCTCCGTGCCGGAATTGGTCATCCGCACCTTCTGAATGCTGGGAACCAGTTCACAGATCAGCCTGGCCATTCTGACTTCATACGGATTCGGGATGCCAAAACTTGTGCCATTATCGGCGGCGGCCTTCACTGCGGAAATGATTTTCGGGTGCGCGTGACCCAGGATCGCCGGCCCCCAGGTGCAGACATAATCGATATATTCATTGCCATCTACGTCCCAGACGTGGGCTCCTTTGGCCTTGGTCACAAAAAACGGCGTCCCGCCCACCGCGCGAAATGCCCGCACGGGCGAATTCACGCCGCCGGGAATATACTTCAGCGCCTCGGCAAAAAGCTTTTCGGATTCAGTTCGTGACATCCCGATATTTAATTCACAAATCCCTGAATCAGCGAGCATTTTTCGGGGGAAACAGTAAACAGAATGAACAAAATGGACAGAATTTAACGGTTTTCCGTTGAGGCGAGACTTCGTCGAGCGTGACTTTGCCGGTCGCGCCGTAGTTTTAGCGAAGGATCCACTCTCAGCTCTCAACTCAAATTACTCTCAACTATTTAACCGCTTGCAATCACGCCATGACCGCGCCATAGTAATGGCATGAAAACGACTATCGCCCTTGATGCCTCCAACCGGATCGTCCTTTCGCGGGAACTGCGGCGGGCCGCCGGAATTCCCCGGAGACAAAAACTGTTGGCCTCCGCCACCCCGGGACGCATCATTTTGGAGATGGAGCCTAATGCTTCCGGCCACATCATTAAACGCGGCAAACTCAAAGTCTGGACGGGCGCGGTTCCCGCCACACCGATTGAGGAGGCTGTGGAACAATCACGCCACTACACCCGATGACCTTCCTTGACACCGGGATTCTGGTCGGCGCGCTCTTGAAGTCGCATCCCGAACATGAAGTCTGCCTCGCAGCGCTGGAAGATTCCGCCCGCCCATTCACAAACGCCCATGCCCTGGCGGAAACGTTCGCCACACTCACCGGCTTTTACAAAGTGCCGACGGACGCCGCGACCGAGTTGACCTTGAACCTGCGTGATTCTGTTGCAGTGGAGGCATTGTCGTTGGCGGACTATGAAACGGCAATTCGAGAGGCGCGCAGCCGGGGAGTCATGGGCGGAGGAATTTACGATTCACTGCATGCAACCTTTGCGCGACGCAAAAAAACGAGTCAGATAGTGACACGCAACCCGTCACACTTTCAGCACGTCGCGCCGGACATTGAAATTCTGACTCCTTAGGTTGCTGGTCTTACCCGGCTCGCATATGATATATACCTCGTTGGCAAAGGCGTTGTTAGGCGCTACCATTCTATGCTCGGGTCGATTCTGGGCCTTCCATCCATGCTTTTTCCTTGAGTGCAGGCGTTAACAATTCCGTCGGAACGTGATTTGCCCGATTCAGATACTGAATCCAAATTGGTTGCAGACTGGAATCCTCTCGAAAATCCAAACCGTCCCACTGAAAAAAACGATGCACCCAAAAACTGTGATCTTTACCATCTACGGACATGCCCTGTCGAAAAGAGGTGTGAATCAGCCGAAATTGTTTGGTCACCGGGTCAAGCACGAGATCCTCTGGTTCCAAGCCCATCGTTCTAATTCGCGTAAAACGGTAATTGTCCCCATCGGAAAACGCAAAAACGCCAGTGCAATACTCGCCAGCGAGACCGTTTCCCGCACCCGGCTTAATAGCCATAAAATCCGGCCTGCCATCATTATTAAAATCTCCCATGTAAACTGCAGCCAAATATGGGCCAAGGACAAAATCATTATACGTTTTGTAAACGGTGCCATCGAGAAGTTTCAAAACTACGGTAGTGAAATCTGAATCGGGATCTGAAATCTCCTGTAAGGTTGGAAAATGCTTCGGATCGGTAGGATGAACCCATGTATTTGATGTGCTCTCCACGTAAGCAATAACAGGTACACATGGCCAAGGTTTGCCATTGAGATATGGCATATAATCCGCAACGAGGGTCTCATTGGTTTCCGCCAATACCTGTACGTCGAGGAATGATAAAACTATGAGGCAAAGGAATCGAATCATGCGTCTTACTACCATCAATTGACTGTCAGCTCATATATTCCTCCAAAAGCCATTCTACAACCACAAAATCAAGCCAACGCTCCTGCAATCGGGCACGCGACAAAATCCTCTGGCTCTTTGGCCGGTCTCATTAACACCCCGCTTTAGCGGGGTGTATGATGCCCCATCAGCCAAAAAACCGTTTCAACGGTTTCTCGTCTTGCCTTTCTATACGTTCCACTTAAACCTCTCTCATGTCTTTCTATTCGCCCAACAGGAGGAGCATCACCGCAAGAAAAGCTTCTCAGACGAATTGAAATTGTTTGTGGAATGGTATGGGCTGAAGTGGCGTGATGATAAAACCGTTGAAACGGTTTCTGTCGCACCGCCAGCGCCCACACCCCGCTGAAGCGGGGTGTTAATGAGAGGTCCGACCCAAGGTCCATGTGAATTGCTTCAGCAAAGGAATTGGATTCATTCAAAACCAGAATTTTCCAAAAACCTTTGCGTACTTCGCGTCCTTTGCGTGAGATTTTTGTTTCTTCATTCTGCATTTTCTTTTCGTTTGCCTTTCATACCCGATTGGGAATACTCCCTCCATGAAAGCCCCGTTCCAATCCCGTCGTGATTTCATCAAGACCGCTTCCCTCGCCACTGCCAGCCTGCCCTTTCTCGGCGCGCTCTCTTCCCGCGCGCAAGACACCGGCAAGAAAATCGGCTTTGCGCTCTGCGGCCTCGGCAACCTGAACACCCACCAGATCGCGCCCGCGCTCCAGAAAACACAATTTTGCCGCCTCACCGGCATCGTCACCGGCCATCCCCAAAAAGCGGCGCGTTGGAAAGCGCAATACAACATCCCCGATAAAAACATCTACAATTACGACACGATGGAGCAGATGGCGGACAATCCGGACATCGATGTCGTCTATGTCGTCACGCCGAACGGCCTGCACGCCGACCATACCATCAAAGCCGCCCGCGCGGGCAAACATGTCCTTTCGGAAAAACCGATGGAAGTCTCCGTGGAAAGATGCCAGTCGATGATCGATGAATGCAAAAAGGCGGGCAAACAACTGGCCATCGGCTATCGGCTGCATTTCGAGCCGAACAACCTGGAATGCGTCAGGCTGGTTCGCGATAAAGTGTTCGGCGATGTCAAAGTCATCGAAGCGGGGTTCGGTTTCCGGATGGGCGATCCCACGCAATGGCGGCTGAATCGCGAGCTGGCCGGCGGCGGCTGCCTGATGGACGTGGGCATCTACTCGCTCCAGGCCACCCGTTATCTGTCCGGGGAAGAACCCGTCGAGGTCTCGGGGCTTACGACCGTGACCGACCCCGTGAAATTCAATCAGGTTGAAGAATCCATCACCTGGACCGCAAAATTCCCCAGCGGCATCATTTCCCATTGCAGCGCCACCTACAACTCGCAGGGCATGAATGCTTACAAAGCGTTTGCCGACAAGGGATGGTTCTCGTTGGATCCGGCCTTTAGCTACGGCGGCATCAAGGGAGTTCGCAGCGACGGCCAGGAAATCAATTTCCCCGGCATCGACCAATTTGCCGCTGAAATGGATGATTTTGCCCAATGCATCCTTCAGAACCGCCCCACCCGCGTTCCCGGCGAAGAAGGTTTGAAGGACGTAAAGATCATGATGGCCATCTACGAATCCGCCCGCACCGGCAAAACGGTCAGCCTGGCCTGATCATTTCCTCAAAAATGTATCGGCCATGGAACCTTTTTCGGTCTTGATGACCATGCCCACGCTCACATTATGCCGGTCAAACCATCCGTCCGCCGTCTCCAGAACAAACTGGATGTTCTGGTTCGTGGCGACGACGGGAACGGGGTCGTTCTTCTCGAAATGATGAATCTCTTCAATGGTACCGTCTGGACCGATGTAGGCGGCTGATTCGGACACGGGACAATTGGTCATCCAAAAGGAAGCGGCGGTAGGATAAGGCAACACGAACAGCATCGAATCGTCTTCCGGGATATTCGTGCGGAACATCATCCCCGTAACTTCTTCCTGGGGCGTTGTCGCTAATTCCGTATCCATCACTTGCGCTCCGACATAAATCTTCATCGTCGGCAACTTCGGCTGGGCCTGGGTGGGCATCTGTACTTGCGGCGGCGGCGCCCCCGGCACAGGCCCGTGTGTCGTCTCCGCTTTATTGCAGCCCGCAAAAAACGGTGCAAGAAGAACCACCGCGAATAACCTGGCCAATTTCATGCAGGGAGAGTGCCGGATGCCAAAATGATTTTCAACCAAACTTAGCAGGGCGGCACGGATGGTCCGGGGAAGATGGAACCCCGATTTTTGTTCGTTTTCTTCCATGATCCGCAGGTCGTTCGAGTGCATCACTGGATAGACACCGGCCTTTACGTTTTTGTATATGCGAACCTTAAAATTTTGATGGGCGTCCCGGCAAAATCGTTAGTCGGGCGAGCGTTACATCATAATGGTAAACGTTCCAACTGGATCACCAATGCCGTGGTATTGTCGCGGCCATCGTTTTCCACCGCTGTCTTCACCAGGACTTGGGCGGTCTGGCCGTCGGTTTTTGCGGATTCGGGCGGGCGCAAGAATCCTTCCAATTTGTCATCCTGCAACCCTTCCACCAGGCCATCCGTGCAAAGCAGAAAGATGTCGCCCTTTTGGCACGGCACCGAGCCGATTTGCGGATCAACAAATTGGTTGGCGCCGCCGAGGGCCTTCTGGAGAACATTCCGGCGTGGGTGGGTGCGCGCCTCATACTGGCTGATTTGCCGGTTGCGAAGCAGCCAGCCGACGTAGGTGTCATCGTGGCTCAATTGAATGAGCTTTTTTTCGCGGGCGGGCAAATGATAGATCCGGCTGTCTCCGACGTGGCCAAAATACATCCAGCCCGGAGTGAAACAGCACAGGCTCAAGGTCGTCTCCATCCCGGCGCATTCTTCGTAACTGTCACCGACATAGACCAGGGCGCGATGGATTTGTTTGAAGAGCATGTCGAGCGTGCCGGCAAAACGTTTTTTCCCGATGCCGCCCGAGCGCTGATACAAGGGCGGCAACAGGGCGGTGATTTTCTCGACGGCGATTTCGCTGGCAAATTCGCCGGCTTTGGCGCCGCCCATGCCATCGCTTACCGCGAAGGCATAATTCATCTCAGCCAACGAAGCGGAACCGATTTTTCCGAGGCGATTGACCTCCCGGTCATTGAATTGAATGCCCAGGAACGCGTCTTCGTTGTGAGGCCGGATTTTGCCGCGGTCTGTCCATCCTGACCATTGCAAGGAGAGAGCGTTCTGATTGCTTCTGATGGCGCGCACGGAGTGACGCGTCGTGCCGGGGCGTTGCTTCGTATGAGCGGTTTCAATTTTGCTCTTCATTTGTGCGGGAACTCAAAACCAGGAAGGATGGTGGCGAACTCGAAATCTATCACGCAAAATCTTCCGTCCGTTTGCCGGTAGGTCACATTGCGCCTATCGGGGTCGTCGTGGCGGACGCCGAATTTTTCCAGTTCCGAGAACAGTTCTCGGGTCCGGTCGGCATCGAGGTGGTCCACGCGGCTGCCGCAATTGGTGGTGACAATCCGAAGTTTTTGTCCGTCGGATTCGAGGAGACGCGGCACGAAGGTGCAGCCGGCAGCCTCGAGATGGCGCAGGACGAGGACTTCATTGGCAAACCGCTCATGCGCTTTGGGGCCGTGATATTCTTTTATCACCCGGCCATCGTAAGCGAGATGGACCGTGGAGCGGAGTGTGTCTTTGACTTTCAACATGCGATGTCTTGCCACTCACTATCGCTGAATTTACCAGTGATGCAAAGAGTGTCACAGGGGAGCGACCGGTTCCTCGCGTGTGTCCGCCCACACCAACGCGCGTCGAAACGAGCGCGGAGGCGCGCCCAAGCGGTTGACGAGGGCGTCAACCGCTGCACGCGAGGGCGCGTGCGCTCCCCCGGATTTATTTGAGCAACCGGGATAAAATGCGACATCCCATCCGCATTTGTCGGCGCTTGTGAATAACCTGTGAGCGTTAAAAACAGTTGATTTTATTGAGTTAAATTGGCATCGGCCGGTTGGGGGCCGTTTAATTGTTGCGAGATGGCATTTGACCTGCTCAAATGAAGGGAATCAGGTTCGATCATGAAGCTCTGTGCTCACCGATTGACCCTGTTTTCAAAAAAGACAACAACATCAACACTCAAATGGCAAAATATAAACTCGAATATCTATGGCTGGACGGTTATGAGCCTGTTGCGAATATCCGTGGCAAAACGAAGATCGTGGAATTGGATTCTTTCCCGACACTCGATGAACTCCCCTGGTGGGCCTTCGATGGCAGCTCGACGCGTCAGGCGGAGGGCAAAAGCTCGGATTGCCTGCTGAAGCCGGTGGCGGTTTATCCCGACTCGACCAAGAAAAACGGCGCCCTGGTCATGTGCGAAGTTTACCTGCCGGACGGCAAGACGCCGCATCCGTCAAATTCCCGGGCGCCCATTCCCGACGATCCGGGGGCATGGTTCGGATTTGAGCAGGAATATTTTCTCTACAAAGACGGCAAGCCGCTCGGTTTTCCGGAATCCGGTTTTCCCTATCCGCAGGGCGAATATTACACCGGGGTAGGTTATAAAAACGTCGGCTGCATCGCCCGTGAGATTGTAGACACGCACCTCGATCTTTGCCTGGATGCGGGCGTCAATCACGAAGGCATTAATTCCGAAGTGGCCAAAGGCCAATGGGAATTTCAAATCTTCGGCAAAGGCTCGCGAAACGCCGCCGATCAGGTCTGGGTCGCCCGTTATCTCATGATGCGTCTTTGCGAATCCTATGGCGTGGACGTGAACTGGCATTGCAAGCCGCTCGGCAAGGACGTGGACTGGAACGGTTCGGGCATGCACACGAACTTCTCGACCAAATATATCCGCGAGACCGGGGGCAAAGAGTATTTTGAAGCGCTGATGGGCGCGTTCGATAAATACAAAAACGAGCACATCGCCGTTTATGGCCCGGACAATCATTTGCGGCTGACCGGCCTGCATGAAACGCAGTCGATTGATAAATTCAATTACGGGGTGGCCAATCGCGGCGCTTCGCTGCGCGTCTCGCAGAAATTTGTCGATAGCGGTTACAAGGGTTATCTCGAAGACCGCCGTCCGAATTCACAAGCGGACCCTTACAAGGTCGCCGGGCGTATTTTGCAAACGATTGCGGCTGTGCCAACCAAAGGTTCAAAGAAGAAATAGTTTGAATCGCCAGGAGGAACTGGGGAGCGGCGCGGACGAATGTCCGCGCCGTTTTTTTTCATTAACGGGTTTTTGATGGGGAAAATTGCTCGACACAAGCCTGAATATAGGCTACATTCAGCCTATGAAAATTGCCGCGCGTCCCCGAAAACCGAAGGTCGATTTGCGCTCGCAAATGTTCACCTTGAGCAACGCCAAAACCTATTTAGGCCGGTTAGTGGAAAAGGCCAGCCGCGGCGAGACGGTTTATATTGTCACCGGTCAACGCCGGTTCGTTTTACAGGAAGTTCCAGAAATTGAACCGATCCCCATGCGCCCGGCGGGTTATTTCGCCAACGCTTACAGCCGCACTGAAATCCAAGAGGATAATCGCCTGGCCAAAGCATCCATTGTCCGCGCGCCCAATGACCTTGAATAACGGATACGATGAAGCAATGGGACATTTTCATGTTTCCGTTCAGCGAGGAGCGGCGGCATCCAGCGGTCATCATTTCCAACGACGAAACCTGCCAGAACCCGGATATTGAGGAAGTCAACGCCTTGCTTTGCACATCGGCCAAAGTGAATCGTGAGCCAAAAACCACCGAAGAAGTTTTGGACGAAGCCGACGGGCTGGATTGGAAAACGATGGTGCGTTGCGACAAAATTCATTTGTTACCCAAAGCACGGTTCGACGACCAAAAGGGCTATGTCACCGGCGGACGGCAATATTTGATCGCCCGTAAGATGATAGAAGTTTTAAGATTGCCCATTCATCGCAGGTGACCGGCGTCCAGGCCAATATCGTACTAACTGATTTTATTGCAAGGACAGCGCGGTTGGCATATCATCCGCCCGCATGGCAGCGTTACTTCTCACCGGTGGACGCGTGATTGATCCCGCGAACCAGATCGATCTTTCCGGGGACGTGCTCATCGTTGATGGCAAGATTTCCGCAATCGGAAAGAAAATCAACGTCCCGAAGGACGCGGAAGTTTTTGACGCGGCGGGAAAAATCGTGTGTCCCGGGCTGATTGACCTGCACGTCCACTTGCGCGAACCGGGGCAGACCACCAAGGAAAATCTGGCCTCCGGGACTGCGGCCGCGGCGCGGGGCGGTTTCACTTCGGTGGTGTGCATGCCCAATACGTCGCCGGCCATTGATAGCGCCGGGACGGTGGCGCTCATCCGCGAGCGCGCGGCGCGCGAAGGGATCGTCAATGTTTTCGTCACCGGCGCCATCACCAAAAATATCGCCGGGGAAGAGTTGTCCCCGATTGGCGGCCTTAAACGCGCCGGCGTGGTGGCCATCACCGACGACGGGCATTGTATCCAGAACAACGAGCTGATGCGGCGGGCCTGCGAATACGCCAGGATGTTTGATTTGCCGGTGATGGACCATTGCCAGGATTATTCCCTGGTGACCGACGGGGTGATGCATGAGGGGTATTGGAGCACGGCGCTGGGATTGCGCGGCTGGCCTTCGGCGGGCGAAGAAATGATCGTCGCGCGCAATATTTTACTGGCCGAATTGACCGGCGCCAGAATCCATTGCCAGCATTTGAGCGCGGCTGGAAGCGTGGCTTTGATCCGGGAAGCCAAACGGCGCGGCGTGCCGGTTTCCGGCGAGGCTTGCCCGCATCATTTTGTGCTCACGGACGCCGCCGTCGCCGGCAGCGAAAAGTTTTGGAGCGAGGACGGGAAAATTTTCGCGGATTCGCAGACCGATGAACTGCCATCCTGGCCGAAATACGACACCAATTTCAAGATGAACCCGCCGCTGCGCTCCGCCCGTCATCGCGATGCCATCCTGGAAGGGCTTGCCGACGGGACGATTGATATTTTGTGCAGCGACCATGCGCCCCATTGCGATTACGAGAAGGAAGTTGAATTTGATTACGCGCCCTTTGGCATCACGGGGCTGGAAACGGAGTTGGCGCTTTCACTCATGCAATTGGTCCATCCGGGGAAAATTTCGCTCCCGGATTTGCTGGCGAAATATACCGTGAATCCGGCGCGGCTGTTGAATTTGCCCAAGGGCACGCTGAGCATGGGCGCGGACGCGGACGTGACTATTTTTGACCCGGAGGCCGAATGGATTTTTAGGACGGAGGAATCCGCGAGCAAATCCAAAAACAGCCCGTTTAACGGTTGGAAACTCAAGGGCAAGGCGGAGGCGACCATCGTGGGAGGCAGAATGGTTTGGGTTGAACAGATGGAGTTACGTGCTGTCTAAAGGCAGGTTGAAGATAACAAGAAATAAACTTATGAAAAAAATCGCCATTGGATTAGTAACCTGTTTTGCATTATTGCAGGCTCGCGCGGATGGGCTGACCTGGCTGACCGATGTGCCCAAGGCACAGGCGGAGGCCAAAGCAGAAAACAAACTGGTGTTGATGGATTTCACCGGCTCGGATTGGTGCGGCTGGTGCAAGAAGTTGGACGCGGAGACCTTTTCAAAGCCGGATTTTGCCGATTATGCGAAAAAGAACCTGGTGCTGGTGCAATTGGATTACCCGCACAATATTCAGCAATCCGACTCACTAAAGGCGGCCAATGCCGCGCTTGCCCAAAAATATAACATTACCGGATTCCCGACCATCATGGCCATGAAACCCGATGGCACGGTGGTGATGACCCAGGTTGGCTACCTGCCCGGCGGCCCCGCCGCGATGATCGCGCAGTTGGACCAGGCTAAAACCAAATAAGCCTCATAAACACTTTTGCGCGGCGATTATTTTGCCGCGCATTTTTTTTGCCACCGGCGAACTTTTCGATTAGTTTCTGATTAATTGATGAAGGCCATTCTCGCGCTCGAAGACGGCTCGGTGTTTCATGGACAAGGTTTTGGCGCACGCGCTTCCGCGTGCGGCGAAGTGTGTTTCAATACTTCCATGACCGGCTACCAGGAGATCCTCACGGACCCGTCCTACAAAGGCCAAATCGTGACGATGACTTACCCGCTCATCGGCAATTATGGGGTCAATGAGCTGGACGTGGAATCGTGGCGGCCTCATGCGGCGGGATTTGTCATCCGCGAATTGTCGCCGGTCGTCAGCAATTGGCGCGCCGAATTGTCGCTAGCGCAATATCTTGAGAAGAACGGCATCCCCGGCATTCAAGGCATCGATACGCGCGCTTTGACCAAGAAATTACGCGTGCGGGGGGCGCTCAATGGATATATTTCCACGGAAGATATTTCGGATGCCGAGGCCGTGCGCCG
This sequence comes from uncultured Verrucomicrobiae bacterium, assembly GCA_963797825.1. GTDB lineage: Bacteria > Verrucomicrobiota > Verrucomicrobiia > Limisphaerales > UBA11358 > UBA11358. The sequence goes on along the minus strand of CAWCRR010000042.1, from coordinate 62,274 downwards.
GGCGAAGGAATTTGTTTTTGTCGGAGTCGATTACGTCAAGGAGGTCACGCATAAAAAGGCGTTTCGCTGGGATGAAAAGGACGAACACAGCGCGGCGTTTGACCTGGTCCGCGGCAATGAGAAGCGGGATGCGCGGCAACATCATAAACCTCTTCCGCCGGCTGATCTTCCGATTGTCGCGTTCGATTATGGCATGAAATACAACATCCTGAGGCGGCTCCGGCAGCATGGATTTGCCACGCAAGTGCTGCCCGCGACGGCTTCCGCGCAGGAAGCATTAAAGTGCAAACCCGCGGGAATTTTTTTATCCAATGGCCCAGGCGATCCGGCGGCCCTCAATTATATCGTCAAGGAAGTGAAGACCTTGATCGATTCAGGAGTCCCTATTTTTGGGATATGCCTGGGGCACCAGATTCTGGGCCAGGCCTTTGGCGGAAAAACGTTTAAGCTCAAGTTCGGCCATCGCGGCGGGAACCAGCCGGTGAAAGATTTGGAATCCGGCCGGGTGGAGATCACCTCGCAAAATCATGGTTTCGCCGTGGACCCGAAGAGTTTGCCAAAAGAGATTTCCGTGGACCGCGTGAACTTGAACGACCAGACTGTGGAAGGTTTTCGCCACAAGACCAAACCGATATTTTGCGTGCAATACCACCCGGAAGCGTCGCCGGGGCCGCATGATTCGACGCCGTTGTTCGCGGAGTTCCGCGCATTAATCGAGAAAAAATAATTATTTTGGCGGTCATTTGCGTTTGACTTGGAACGCATCGCGCCCATAATCGAATTTATTAACCTATGGCTAAACTTGTTATCCATACCCAAAGCATGGCTGGTCGTGCGCACGAATTGCACGCGGACCGCACCACCGTTGGCCGAGTCGATGATAACACGTTTCAAATCGTTGACCCTTCCGTCTCCAGCCATCATTGTGAAGTTTTGCTGCGCGGCAGCGAGATCCTGATCCGGGACCTGAATTCGACCAACGGCACGTTCATCAATGACGCGCGCATCAGCGAAAGCGTCCTCAAGCCGGGCCAAACCCTGAGACTGGGCCAGATCGAGATGAAACTGGAAGCGGAAGGCACCCCGGCCGCACCTGGAGCCTCGCCAATGCCTCCCAAGAAACAGGTGGATGCCACCATGGTCATGCCGCGGGGAGTCAGCCCGAGTGAACTGGAAACCAGCGGCAGAGGCCCGGGTTTCGACAGCACCAGCACGGTCTTCAAAAAGAAAAAGAAACAATCCGCGATGTATTTTTGGATCGGTGCGCTGGTCGTTGTCGTCATTATCGCCGTTTTGATAGTGATGGCGATTTTTAAGGTGGGGTCGTAGCAATCCCTTTGCGTGGGGGAGTTGGTGGCCAAAACCAGTTGGCTTTCAGCTTTTAATCCCCTATTTTATCCAGATGTTCGAAACGATTAAGTCTGGAATCAACACGGCGTCTGAAAAACTTTCGCATTTGCGGAGGTTTCTTTGACGTCGAAAAGACGCAAAAACGCATCGGCGAATTAAACGCGCAGATGGCGGTCGAAAATTTCTGGAACAATCGTGAGAAGGCGCAGTCGGTGATCGACGAGGCCAATTCCCTTCGCAATAAGATCGATCCCCTGCTGGCCGCGGAAAAACAATTGGATGATTATCGCGTCATGCTCGAACTGGGCGAGGCCGAGCCGGAAGCCGCCCAACACCAGATCGAATCTGAACTTGACCGCGACCTCCAAAAATTCCTGAAGGACCTGGATTTGCTGGAATTGAAGGTTTTCCTGAATGGCCCCCACGACCGGAAAAATTGCATCCTGAGCATCAATGCCGGCGCCGGCGGCACCGAAGCGTGCGACTGGGCAAATATGCTGCTGCGAATGTACCAGCGCTGGGCGGAAACGCGCGGCTGGATAACGGAAGTGACCGATGCCCTGCCGGGCGAGGGTGCGGGCATCAAGAGCGCCACCATGCTCATCGAAGGTGAAAATGCCTACGGCTTTTGTAAAGCCGAGCGCGGGGTGCACCGCCTGGTCAGGATTTCCCCCTTTGATTCCAATAAACGCCGCCACACCAGTTTTGCCAGCGTGGACACCATCGCCGAATTGGAAGAGAACAACACCGAAATTGTCCTTCCGCCGACTGAATTCCATGTCGATACCTTTCGTTCCGGCGGCAAGGGCGGGCAGAACGTGAACAAGGTTGAAACCGCGGTGCGGATCACGCACCTTCCAACCGGCCTCGTCGTCGCATCCCAGACCCAGCGGTCGCAGCACCAGAATCGCGCCACCGCCATGCGGCTGTTGCTCTCGCGGATTTTTGCGCAACGCCAGGACGCTGCGAAGGCCGAGATGGAGCGGTTCTACGGCGAGAAGGGCAGCGTCTCGTGGGGCAACCAGATCCGCAGTTACGTTTTTCAGCCGTATCGCATGGTGAAAGATTTGCGCACGGGCGTCGAAACCAGCAATGTACAAGGGGTCATGGACGGCGATTTGGACCCGTTCGTGAATGGCTGGCTGCGCGCCGGCTGCCCGGCAAAACGGATGCAAGGCGTGAAGGATGAGGAGGATTAGATCGTGAACATTCTCGACAAAATCGTTGAAGAGAAGAAGCGAGAGGTCGCAAAGTTGCCGGCCAGGGTGATCGCGGCTGGCGATTTGCGTGATGCGATGCTCGAGCACGGCGAGCGGCGTGATTTTCTTGCCGCCCTGAAAAACCCTTGTCGCGATGAAATTGCCTTGATCGCCGAAGTGAAAAAAGCCTCCCCGTCTGCTGGTGTGATCTGCAAGGATTTTGATCCGGTCAGGATCGCAAAGGAATACGAGGCGGGTGGCGCGAGTTGTCTTTCAGTTTTGACGGATGAAAAATTCTTCCAGGGTTCGCTCGATTATCTCCGTCAAATCCGCGCGGCGGTGCAACTGCCGCTCTTGCGGAAGGATTTCATCATTGATGAACGGCAAATTTTGGAAGCGATTGAATGGGGCGCGGACGCGATTTTATTGATCGTGGCCATCCTGACCGATGTGCAGTTGGAAAAATTCCATTCACTGGCGATCGAAGCCGGTCTGGCGGCGTTGGTCGAGGTCCACGACGAAACGGAATTAGGGCGCGCCCAAAAGATTGGGGCGGAATTGATCGGCGTGAATAACCGTGATTTGAAGACGTTCAAAGTGGATTTGGGCACGACCGAGAGGATTGCGGCGAAGGTGGAGGATGGAGGATGGAGGATGGAAAAAAAGCCACTGCTCGTGGCGGAAAGCGGGATACACAATTCCGCGGACGTTGCCCGACTGAGAAAAAGCGGCGCGAAGGCCATCTTAGTAGGGGAATCATTATTGCGCGACGGCAATATCCAATCGAAAATCCGCGAATTGATCGGCAGTTAGCTTCTATTCTTCGCCAACTGCTTCGCCAACCGGATGGCCGCAATCATGGATGATGGATTGGCGATGCCTTTTCCGGCAATATCGTAGGCCGTGCCGTGGTCGGGTGACGTGCGGATGAAAGGCAGGCCGAGCGTCCAGTTTACGCCGGTGTCGAATGCCACGGCTTTGAGTGGCGCCAGCCCCTGGTCATGATACATCGCCACGACCGCATCGAAATCTCCGGCCAGGGCGTAATGAAAAACGGTGTCACCGCTCAGCGGGCCGGTCACATCAAAACCTCTTTTTCGCAAGGCCGATACCGTGGGCGCGATGATTTTGATCTCTTCATCGCCAAATTCGCCGCCTTCGCCGGCATGCGGGTTCAGGCCGCAAACGGCGATGCGCTCGCCGGGCAGCTTCAGGTCGCGACAGGCCTGCGCAGCCAGCGCAACGGCCAGTGTAATTTTTTCGGCGGACAGTTTTTTTGGGACCGACTTGATCGAGATATGGATGGTAGCCAGGGCCACGCGCAGCCAGCGTTTCTTTTCATCATGGCCGAGCAGCATCATGGCGGTGCGTTTGGCGCCGGCCAGTCCGGAGAGAAATTCGGTTTGGCCCGTAAAATTTTTATATCCCGCGCGGACGATGGATTCCTTGTTTACCGGCGCGGTAACGAGGGAGTCCAATTCGCCCCGCAAACAACGCCCGGCGCCGTCGCGCAGAAAGGCCATGGCCGCTCGCGCGGCCAATGGCGAGCCGCGGGGCAAGTTCGCCGGAAGATTTTCATCGAACGGCTCGGTGACGAAGAACTTTCCATCGTCGCGATAGCTGGAGAATTTTTTCAGCGGCAGGTTGGAGAATTTTCGATTCAGGCGGTCCAGCGTTTTCCATGCGCCGATAAACAGATATTTCGTGGCGTCCTTTTTGGATTCGGCGGCGGCGGCCTTAAGCGAGACTTCGGGACTGATCCCGGTGACGTCACCAAGCGCGATGCCAACCCAGCCGTTCATGGTTAGTAGGATGGGTAGTAGAGGATGAACGTCTTCTTCTTGAGAGAATCGATCCACTGTCTGTCCAGGCGGGCCTCCTCCTGCGCGCGAAGCGTGTTCTCGATGCTATCGCGGACTTCATTAAGGGTCTTTACATGCGCCGCGCGTTTGTCTTCCACGAGCATGATGTAGCAGGTGTCAGGCGTATCAATCACGCCGCTGATCTGGCCGGGCTGGAGGGGCAACGCGGCCTGGGCGAGTTCCGGGCGCAGAGTGGAACGCTCGATCCAGCCCCATTCGCCGGCTTCTTTTTGCTGCGACCCCTGTGAATACACTGAAGCCATTTGCGCGAAGGTGGCGCCGTTCTTGATTTCAGTGATGATTTCGCGCCCGAGGGCCACCGTGTTGGTGTCATCGGAAGAGGTCTTTTTCAGCACGATCATGCGCAATTTGATCTGGTCCTCCACCTTGAAATCGTTTTGGTGCGAGTGGTAGTAGTTTTCCATCTGGAACGGCGAAATGATGACCTCTTGCGAAACGTTTTTGGCGCGCAACGCGGACTCAATGTATTGGTCGCGCACGTCTTCGCGAAATTGCGCGTACGTTTCGCCCTGGGCCTCGAGGGATTTTGTCAAGGTCACGCGGTCGCCAAAGCGCTCGCGGATGCGGTCGTTGACCATTTGATCCACGTAGCTGTCAGGGAGATGATACCCTTCCACGTCGAAGTCGTGCAAGATCAGGGCGCGCTCGATCAACAATTCCAGGCTGTTGGTCAGGGCACTGTTCAATTGCGCGTCATACGCCGACTGGTCGTCGGCGTAGGTGCGACGCAGGGAGTCGATGGCCGGCGCGGCAAAATCCTGCACCTGTTGGCGGGTGATGACCGTGTTGTTGATGATGGCGACAATGCCATCCACCACTTCCGCCCGCAACGGCACGAGGCCGCTCGTCATCAGAATCAGGATCGGAATTAACCGCAACAATTTCATCGAACTTGCGTTAGTTTAACAACAAAGGATGGCCGGTCAAAATAATTCACTGCATACGGTCGGTGAAATACATGATGGCCCACATGATCAGGGCCACGAAGAGTGCCGCGATGATGGACCAGATGATGATTAATCTTTGCTTCTTGCGATACAACTTCCCGCCCTGGCCCGGTAACAGATAATACCGCTCTTTCTCCTTGTTTTTGTGTCTCTTTGAATGGCCCATGTTTTAATTTCCGTATGAATTCCGCAGGTTTCTCAATCGCCTGCCAGCCGGGACTTTACAAAAAAATTCCGCCATCGGCAATACTCTTCGCCGATGGCAGAAATACGACAATGGTACCTGCTGGAATGGTTATTGCCAGTGGCCGCCGACCCAAACATGGCGATGCCCACGCCATCCCCAATGGCCACCCACCCAAACGGCGCCGGGTTTTCAACGTGCGCATTGATTGCTTCAAGCATGTTGTGCCAGAGGAAGCTGCTGCGGGTCACAAAGCCGCGCTCCGACACAGGTCAATGCGCGGCCACGTCCACTTTCTGGGCCGGGGCGCGTTGGACGCGCCGGAACAGGAAAATCAACGGGAGGCTGCACAGGGCGAGCAGGGCGAAGATGCGGAAATTATCCACGAACGCCCAGAGATGCGCCTGGGCATCCACGGTGGAGGCGATCAACGCATAGGCCTGGTGCAGAGCCGTCACCGGGTCCGTCTGGCGGGCAAGATAGTTTTTTGCGGCGCCCACCGTTTGCGCAAAGGCCGGGTCGGTGGTTGATAGATTGCTGACCATGAAGACCTGGTGTTCCTGGCTCTTGCGCGCGATCATGGTAGTGACGAAGGCAATCCCGCTGCCGCCGCCGATATTGAGCATGAGGTTATACAGGCCGGAGCCGTTGCCGATCTGCCTTTGATTCAATTGGCTCATGGTGGCGGTGGTGAGTGGCACAAAGATAAAGCTCGTGGCAATGCCATTCAGGATGCCCGGCAACACGATGCTGGCCATGCTCACTTGCAGGTTGATGTCGCTTAACATGAGCGCGGATAGGCTCAACAGGGTAAAACCGATCAGCATTAGCCAGCGGTTGCGGATTTTTCCCATGAGCTTGCCGATGATGAACGTGGCGACAAAAGCGCCGAGGCCGCGCGGGCTCATGGCATAGCCGCTTTGCAACGCCGGATACCCCATGAGCGTCTGCAAAAATAACGGCAGCTCCGCCGTGGTGCCGTAGAGGATTGCGCCAATAACGGTGATGAGCAGCACGCCCACCGCGAAATTCCGGTTTTTGAATACGCGCAGATCCGCGATCGGATGCTCGGTCGTCAACTCGCGCCAGATGAACGCGATCATCGAAACGATCGAAATGATAAAGAACCAGCGTATCCACACGGCGCCAAACCAGTCGGCTTCCTGTCCTTTGTCGAGCATGATCTGCAATGTGGAAAGCCAAAGCGCCAAAAATCCAAATCCCAGGAAATCAATGCTGGCCCCCTTGTTCCGTTTGATGTAGGGCGGGTCCTGGATAAGCCATGACGCCAGGAGAACAGCAAGGATGCCCACGGGCAAATTGATGTAAAAAACCCAACGCCACGAGAAATTGTCCGTGATCCATCCGCCCAGCGTGGGGCCGATGATCGGCGCGACGATCACCCCTTGCGCAAAAGTGGCCATGGCGATGCCGCGTTTTTCCGCCGGAAAACTTTCCAGCATGATGGCCTGGGCCATCGGCACCATCGCGCCCCCGCCGGCCCCCTGCAAAATCCGCGACAGGATCAACATCGGCAAATTCATCGCCATCCCGCACAAAACAGAGGCAAACGTAAAAACAACGATACAGAAAATGAAGACTCGCTTTCGCCCGAAGTGGTTCGCGAGCCAGCCGGTCATCGGCAGGATTATGGCGTTGGCCACCATGTAACTGGTCAGCACCCAGGTGGCTTCATCCGTGCTGGCCGACAAACTGCCCGCGATGTGAGGCAGGGCGACCGTGGCAATGGAAGTATCCAGCACCTGCATGAACGTCGCCAGCATCACCCCCAGCGCCACCAGCCACGGGCTGTGTTTCGGATGCCAATCTTGAACGGAACCATCCGGCATAAACTAAGCCTCCTTGCGGCGCAAAATGCCCTTGAAAATGAGCGCCGCTACGATCGCCAAAATAACGGCGACGATCGCCGTCACAAGCGACGGGACGTGAAATGGACTGGTTTGAACCGTCGGCTGAACGGACAGGCCCGGACCAATCGTCTTGTTCGCCGGCAATGCCTCATCGAACACGATTTTTACCGGTACGCGCTGGACTACTTTCACAAAGTTGCCGGTGGCGTTTTCCGGGGGCAACAAGCTAAAGGCCGCGCCGCTGCCGGCCTGCACACTGTCCACGTGCGCGCGGAATACCCGGCCGCCCAGGGCATCGATCTCTACCGTGACCGGCTGGCCGGGCATCATTTTCTTGAGTTGATTTTCTTTGAAATTGGCGACGACCCACACGTCAGTCGGCACCAGGGACATCATCATCTGGCCGGTCTGCAAATAATCGCCCACCTCAACCTGCTTGCGCGTCACCCGGCCGTCGCAGGGCGCGAAAATTTTTGTGTAGGACAGGTCCAGATGGGCCTGATTCACGGCGGTTTGGGCCTGGTTGACCTGGGCAAACATGGCTTCGGACTCGGCTTTGGCGGCATCATATTCCGCTGCGGCCTGATTCACTTTTGATTGGTCGGACGCGGCTTTTTGACGGCCCGAGTTCAGGTTGGCGCTCGCGGCATCGGCCGCTTCCTGGAAGCGGTCGTATTCCTCGGAAGAGATGACGTTTTGCTTTTTCAAATCTTTCGCGCGTTTGAAATTGGCCTGGGCATTGGCATCGTCCGCGGCGTCGGCGTCCGCGGTGGCTTCGGATGATTTTGCGGTGGCTCCCGCCACGGTCACGCCGACGGCGGTCATTTTATAACCGGCCACGGAGGCGTTGAAGGTGGCCTCGGATTCTTTTTGCGCGGCCTCTTTTTGTGACAGGACGGTCTGATAATCCGCGGGATCGATCTCCACAAGCAGGTCATTTGAATGGACCAGTTGGTTGTCCAATACGTACACGGCAGCCACCTGCCCGGGGATGCGGGGAGCCACCGAAACGATATGAGCGGCGATGAATGCGTCGTCGGTGCTTTCCGTGGTGAATGCCTGGATGAGATAATCGAGGCCAAAGAACAATAATCCGGCGAGCACGAGGGCGCTGATGATTAGCGGAGCAGGTGAATTAAATTTTTGTAAGACGCTGTTATTTTTCGGCGGACTTTCGGCAACTGATTTCTCACTCATAAATTATTGGCCGTTCTGTGAAACGGTCGAAGGCCCCGGCGTCTCTTCATTCCAGCCGCCGCCGAGGGCCTGGTACAAATTGATCAAACTGACCAGGCGCGCATATTGGGTCTGGATCAGGTTTTGCCGCGCGGTGTCCAGCGTTTCTTCGGCGGTGCAGACGTCGAAGGTGCTGTTGATACCGCTTTGGAAACCGGCCAGGGTCAGGTCGAAAGATTGTTGGTCGGCTTTGACGACGGCCTGGTCCGCCTGGAGTTGGGTTTGGACCGTAACCCGCACTGCCAGCGCATCCGCGACCTCACGGAAGGCGGTCTGGACCGTGCTTTGATAATTGGCGGCGTCCATTTCTCTGGTGGCTTTATCGGCTTGGAGCGCATCCCAGGCTGTGCCCGCCGCAAAGATCGGCCAGGACAGTTGCGGGGAAAAGGCCCAGGTCGAAGATCCCGGCGCGAAAAGATTCTGGAGTGTGCCGCTGGCAGTGCCGCCCGAGGCCGTCAAGGTGATGGTCGGGAAAAATGCGGCGCGCGCGGCGCCGATATTGGCATTGGCGGCCTTGAGTTGATGTTCGGATTCAAGAACATCCGGCCGGCGTTCGAGCAGATCGGATGGCAAACCGGCGGGAATGTCTGACAAACACAACCGCGGATTGAACGGTCGCGGCGCCGGGAGGCCGGCGGGCAAAGATCCCCCCACCAGCAGCACCAGGCTGTCACGAGCTTCGGCCAGTTGTTGTTCGTAACCGGCCACCAGGCCGTGTGCAGTTTGCAACTGGGCGATCGTGAGGTCCAGGTCGTTTTGGGAAAGGACGCCGGCTTCGACGCTGCTTTTGGTCAGGTCATACGTTTGCTGGGCGGCTTTCAACGCCCGCCGTGCGACGGCCAGTTGTTCAGTGGCCTGGCGCTCGGCGAGATAAGCCGCGGCGACATTGGCTACGAGTGCGATTTGGGCGCCCCTCTGGGCTTCCTCGGTGGCGAAGTACGTTTCCAGCGCCTGTTGCTTGAGACTGCGCACCCGGCCGAACAGATCCACCTCATACGACGTGATGCCCAAATCCACCGAATATTCGCTGTAAGTGAATGCCTTGCCGTTTGCGCCGAAAAAGTTCGGAGTGCGCTGCCGCGAGCCTCCGGCATTGATCGCAACCGTCGGGATCAAGGCATCTCCCTGCACGTGATACAACGCGCGCGTCTGTGCGACATTCAACACGGCGGCGCGCAGGTTTGGATTGTTGGTCAGCGCCAATCCGATGAGTTGTTGCAAACGCGCATCGCGGAAAAATTCCCGCCAACCGATGTCCGCGGTTGCGATTGGGGTGGCATTGGTCGGCGTTTTGGCATAGCCCGGCGCCGTGGGCCAGTCCGTTGAGATGCCCGGGGCGGGACGGTCATAGCGCGGCACCATGGTGCAACCGGTCACAATCAAAACGGCCAGCACGCACAATTTCGCTGGATATGAAAAATATCTGTTCATGGCATGGGCGGGTTGATGTTTTTATCAGCGCCATGGCCCGGGGCCGGCGCGATTTTGCCCTTTTTGAAAATTCTTCGGATGATTACATAAAAGACCGGCACCAGGAATATCGCCAGCAGGGTGGCTGAAATCATTCCCCCGATGACGCCCGTTCCCATGTCATGGCGGCTCGCCGCGCCGGCGCCGGTGCTTATTGCCATTGGCATCATGCCTAAAATAAACGCCAGCGAGGTCATCAGAATCGGGCGCAGCCTCATCCGCGCGGCCGTGAGCGTGGCCTCGGCCAAACCGACGCCTTCCGCCTGGAGGTCCTTGGCAAATTCCACGATCAGGATGGCGTTCTTGGCCGACAACCCCACGATGGTCAACAGCCCGACCTTGAAGAACACGTCATTGGGCAGGCCGCGGAGGTGTGCGCCGAGCAACGCGCCCAGGACACCCAGCGGCACCACCAGGATCACCGCCAGCGGAATCGACCAGTTCTCATAAAGCGCCGAGAGCGCCAGGAATACAACCAGAATTGAAAGCGCGAGCAAAATCGGCGCTTGTTTGGACGAGATGATTTCCTGGTAGGATTGCCCCGTCCATTCATAGCCTATGCCCGATGGCAATTTTGTGACCATGGATTGCATGTCATCCATCGTCTGGCCCAGGCTGACGCCTGGCGCCGGGCTGCCGACGATTTCCACCGCCGGAAATCCGTTAAAGTGTTGCAAGGCCGGCGACGCATAAATCCAATGCGTTGCCACCATCTCGGAAAGCGGGGCCATCGCGCCATTGGCGGCGCGTACATAAACCTTGCCCAGGTCCTGTGGCAGCATCCGGTAGGGCGCGTCCAATTGCGCGAGCACCTGGTCCACGCGGTTGCCGCTGATAAAATTGTTGATGTAGTAGGAACCAAAACACGTCGTCAGCGTCGTGTTCAAATCCGCCAGCGAAACACCCAGGGCGCCGGCCTTCACTTTATCCACGGTCAATTTCAATTCCGGCGTGTCTTCCAGTCCCTGCATCTGCGGTTGCACGATGTCATGGTTTGTCGCCGCCATGCCGAGCAACTGGTTTTTCGCCGCCATCAGTTTGCTGTGGCCCAGCCCCCCCTGGTCTTCCAGTTCCATGTCAAAGCCCGCCTGGATGCCTAATTCGGGAATCGGCGGCGGGTTTAACGGATAAATAAACGCATCGCGGACCTGGCTCAACGCCATGAAGGCCTTGCCGATCACCGTCTGGACCGAATGTTGCGTCCCGGGACGTTCGCTCCACGGTTTCAGATGGACGAAAGCAATGGCCGAGTTTTGCGCCTGGCCGTTAAAACTGAAGCCCGCCACCTCAATGCAGTCCTGCACCTCAGGCTGCTGGCTATAATATTTTTGGACTTGTTCAAGAACAGCTTCCGTGCGTTGTTGCGTGGCCCCCACCGGCAATTGGATGCTGTTGATGAAATAGCCCTGGTCCTCAGTGGGAAGCAATGACGACGGCAATCGCACAAACAGCCACGCGACCGCCACCAAAATCACCAGGTACCCCAAAAGATATAACGGCGCGCGGCCGATGACCCGTCCCACCCATCCTTCATACCGATGCGTTGTCGCGGCAAAACTCCTGTTCCACCAACCCCAAAATCCGCGCTTTTCAAAATGATGGCCTTTTTCCACCGGCGGCAGCAGCGAGGCGCACAATGCCGGCGTCAGGCTCATGGCCAGAAAAATCGAAAAGCCCATGCAAGAGACCAGGGCCAGCGAAAATTGCCGGTAAATCGCCCCAACCGAACCGCCGAAAAACGCCATCGGGATAAACACCGCCGTCAACACCAGTGAAATGGCGATCAGCGCCCCGGTGATCTGTTGCATCGCCTTACGAGTGGCATCGCGCGGGGACAATCCTTCCTCGTTCATGATCCGTTCGACGTTTTCCGTGACGACAATGGCATCGTCCACGAGAATGCCGATGGCCAGCACCAGCCCGAAGAGCGTCAGCACGTTGATGGAAAAACCCAGCAGGTACATGATCGCAAATGAACCGAGCAGGGCCACCGGCACCACGATGGTGGGGATGAACGCCGTCCGCAGATTTTGCAGGAAGAAATAGATGATCAGGAACACCATGATCACCGCTTCAATCAGCGTCTTGACCACTTCATGAATGGAGCCGCTGATGAATTCAGTCGAATCATACGGGAAATTCACCGAGACCCCGGCGGGAAAGAACCCCGAAAGTTGTTTGACCTTGGCGCGCACTGCCTTGGCGGTGGCCAGGGCGTTGGCGCCCGGTTCCAGGCGAATGCCCACTGCGGCGGCCAGATGACCGTTCACGTGTACCTGGGTGATGTAGCTTTGTCCCGCCAGCTCGATGTGCGCCACATCGCGCAGGTAAATGCGCGAGCCGTCGGGATTCACCCGCAGGATGATGTTCCCGAATTGTTCCGGCGTATTCAGCGTGCTTTGGCCCTGCACCGTGACGTTCAGTTCCTGGCCTTTGACGGCGGGTAACATTCCCAATTGTCCTACCGGCACCTCCGCATTTTGCGCCTGCACGGCGGCGATGATGTCGCTGGCCGTTACGGCGTAATCCTCCAGCTTTTGCGGATCAAGCCAAATGCGCATGGCGTATTGGGTGCCGAACAAGTCCGCCTCGCCCACCCCGGTCACGCGGCGGATGGGATCCAGGATCGTGGCCGAAATATAATTGCCCAGCGTGATGTCACTCATGCCATTGGTGGAATAGAGGGCAAAAAACATCAAAAAATTGCGCGTGGATTTGTTAACGGTGACACCCGCCTGCTGGACGGTGATCGGCAGGCTGGGAGTGGCTAATTGCAATTTGTTTTGCACCTGCACCTGCGCCAGGTCCGGGTCTGTGCCCGGCTCGAAATACAATTGCACCTGGGATTGCCCGCTGGAGCTGCTGGACGATGACATATACAGCAGGTGGTCCAGGCCGTTCATCTGCTCCTCGATCACCTCGGTCACCGTGCTTTGCACCGTTTCCGCCGAGGCGCCGGCGTAATTGGCCGTAATCGCGATGGACGGCGGCGCCACACTCGGATATTCCTCAATCGGTAAATGGGACAAAGACATGGCCCCGGCCAGCATGATGAACACGGAGAGGACCCAGGCAAAAATCGGGCGGTCAATGAAAAATCTCGGCATGGGGTCCCTTTATTTTCCGCCGGTTGAAATTGAATTTGTCGCGCCGGGTTGTGCCGGGCCGGCAGGCACAGGCACGACTGTCATTCCGGGAAACGCTCTTTGAAATCCGTCCACCATCACCTGGTCGCCGGGTTTAAGGCCGGAGGTGATGATCCAATCGCTCCCGACGGCTTGGCCGATCTGGACCGGCTGGACGGCCAGTTTATTTCCAGCCGTCACCAGCATGACGGACGCGGTGCCATCTGGATTCAGGATCACGCCCGGTTGAGGCACAAGGATTGTCTGTGGCGAAACGGCCTGGACGAGCTGGCCAACGGCGAACAGGCCCGGCAGCAACAGGCCGTTCGGATTGGGAAATTCCGCGCGCAAAGTAATCATGCCGCTCGCCTCGTTGACCGTGACATCCGAGAACAGCAGCTTCCCCGAATGAGGATAGGTCGAGCCGTCCGGCAGGGTCAGCGTCACGCCGGTTTCATCCGGAGCCGCATTGGTCAATTGGCCGCTCTTCAATTCCTGTTGCAATTTCACCGCCTCCACGCTCGATTCCGTGAAATCAAAATAGATCGGGTCCATTTGCTGGATGACCGCCATGGGGGTCGCGGCGCTTTGGCTGACCAGCGCGCCTTCCGTGACCAGCGCCGGCCCAATGCGCCCGGCAATCGGCGCGGTGACCGTGCAATAACCAAGATTGATTGCCGCTATTTCCTCCGCGGCTTTGTCCTGCAGCGCCGTCGCCACCGCGGTATCGTATGTTTGCTTGCTCACGGCATTGATGCCCACCAGCGGTTTATAACGGTCCGCTAATGATTGCGCCTGCGTCAGGCTCGCCTTGGCGCTGTCGAGCGTGGCCTTGTAGGGCGCGGGATCAATCTGATAAAGCACCTGGCCGGCTTTGACGTTTGCCCCCTGCTCAAAATTACGGTGGAGAACCACGCCGTCCACCCGCGCATTCACCTGGGCGACTTGCACGGGGTCAATGCGGCCGGGGAATTCGTTGGTGATGGCCAGCGGTTGCGGTTCCACAGTGATGATGCCGACCTGCGGCGGCGGCATCTGGCCCATTTGAGCGTTGCCCCGCCCGCAACCGGCCGATGCCAGCACCAGTGCCAGCAGGATGACTGCGAGCGCGGCGGCGGAAATCGTGTAGCGCAGACTTCCCAGTCTGCTGTATCGCAAGTTTCCAAACTTGCGGGCCATCGTCCGGCGCGTTTTTTGTTGGATTGAATCCGTGTTCATTTTTTTGTTGGTTTGGATTTCTTGACGGCAGCGCCCGCGAGGAACAAGTCCACAATCCGTGCGGCGGCGCTGCGGTCGAGCCGGTAATTCGGCATCTTCAAGTGCGAAACGATGTAAAAGTGGCATTGCCCGTAAAAACCATAAGCCAGCTCCTCGGTGCCAAACTGCCCGTCCAATTCACCGCGCGCCACCCCCTGTTCGATGATGGAGTGGGTGACGTTGAAGTTGCGCTGGCATTTGTCGAGATAGTCCAAGTCGCGCGGCATTTCCCCCGGCGCGGCGAACGCGCTGGAAAACGCGAGGCGGGTGAGGTCGTGGTTCTTATGAAAATACTCGAACAACGCAGCCATCACGGCCACCAATTGGCCGCGGATGTCTTTGGCGCTCGCCGCGGCCTTTTGGATGATCTCAAAACGCTCGTCGAGCGCCTCGTTGACCAGGGCGGCGAACAGGTCCGACTTGTCGCGAAAATGGTAATAGAGCGCCGGCTTGGAAACTTTGGCATCGCTGACGATTTGCTGGACGGAGGTGGCGGCGTAACCGGCATTGGCAAAGAGCTTCAAGGCCGCTCGCAGGATTTGCGCGCGGGTCTCTTTGCTCGCTTTGGCATTGACCACCTTGCCCATAACTTACCGAACGGTAGGTAATATTTTGAACTTTGTCAAACATTTGTTTGAAAAGTTATTAACAGGGGTATTTCCCGTCCGGCGAGCGCCCCACAGTCCGTAGGAGACCACGTAAGGAGTCTCTGGCTAAAATCGTTACAGCGTGTCTTACGGCGTTGGCCCTATCCGTTCCATTTGTCCCTTCTGGAATAAAATTCTTATCTGTATGAGAGATAAATATTTTGAATAAAAATAGATACCAGATAGATTGGGTCAGTGCAGAAATGAGAATTCCGAGTTTTCAAATATTTGTCGTCGGGCTGCTGTCAGTGTTGGCGATGCAGGCGCGCGGTGATTTTTTTTATGTCACCTCCTCTCTGGATACGACCAACAGCGATAGCCTGCGTGGCGCGATTATCGCCGCCAACGCGCGAAGAGGAGTCAACACCATCGTTCTGGAGCAAAGCTATTATCAACTTACCCGAAACAATACTATTCAGTTTCCATTTTTCATTCCTGTAACTAACGGTTACGCCGGCAACCTGGTAATAACCAGAGGCAACCTGACCATCATTGGGCGGGCTCGACACTCATCGATAATTGATGCGTCCGGCCTGGGTTATGGTGCTTTCCAAGTATTGCGTGGCGCTCATTTGAAACTTCAAAATCTGTTCATCACAGGTGGTAGTAACACGACCTCCGCACTTCTTTACGCAGGCTCTCTTGGACAAAGCAGTGGTGCCATTTACAATGCCGGCGAGTTGGAACTGGTTGATTGTGTCATTACCGGCAATTCCTCTCAAAACGGATTGGTTGGTAGTGGCGGTGGGATTGATAACATAGGTGCTGCCCTGCTCGAAAATTGCGTTGTTAGCGGCAATACCTGCGGATCAGTGTACATCGGAAACAATGGAAATGGTGGCGGAATTTGTAACGATGGGTTGATGATCTTAAACGATTGCGTCATCAACGATAACACTTGTGGTTCAGCTGGCTCTTACAGTTTTCTTTTTACCAATATTAATGGCGGGAATGGCGGAGGAATTTATAACACTGGCACGCTGATGTTGGATAATTGCATTGTCATCGATAACACCGCTGGGAATGGAGGCAATGGCGGAAATACTCTTAATAATTCTTCTGGAAGAACTGGTGGCAACGGGGGTGATGGCGGAGGGATTTACAATGTTGGAGCGTTGACCACAAAAAATTGTATGATTAGCAACAATGCCTGTGGCTCAGGAGGTGTCGGTGGTGAAGACCAAGTAATTGAAGGGCCCGGTGATAGTGGCGTGAATGGTATTGGTGGCGCCGGTGGCAATGGCGGGAGCGGTGGTGGAATTTACAACGGGGCCGCTGCTTCACAGGCCAAGCTGATTGAAACTACAGTTGTTTCGAATCAGGTTGGTGTGGGCGGAAATGGCGGCATTGCTGTTATTTTGGATTTTGGATCCGGTCCTGTTACAACAGGTCCTGTTACATTACCGGGAGGACCCAATGGTGATCCCGGGACTAACGGTTCCGGCCCAAATCTTTTCGGAACTTTCACCATATTGAACCGATAAGAGGGCATCTCTCCCATCTTTGTTTCCTTCGTTTCCTTTGTGTAAAATTTTTAATCTCTGTAATCTGCGGATTCTCTGCTTCCCCCCGTTTTAATTCAGTCCATTCTGTTAATTCTGTCTTCTCCTCTGGTCTCTGCGGCTTATTTCCCCTTCAGCCGCCGCTGCACTTGGGAATGGCGGCACCCGTACAGGAAGTAGATAACGATACCAATCGCCAGCCAAACGATGAGCCGCGACCAGGTGTCCGCGGGCAGGCCCACCACCATCAGGAATACACAAAAACCGAAACCCAGCGGGGCCACCAGCCAAAATGCCGGCACCCGGAACGGACGTTTGATGTCCGGGTCGGTGAAACGGAGGACGAACACGCCCACACAAACGATGGCGAACGCCAGCAGCGTGCCGATGGAGACCAGTTGACCCAGCAGCCCGATGGGAAACAGCCCCGCAACGACCATCGCCACCGCGCCGGTGATGATTTGCGCCAGCCACGGCGTCTGGAATTTGGGATGGACCGCGCTGAAAATGGGCGGCAACAAACCGTCCTTGGACATCGTGTAAAAAATTCGCGGCTGTCCGAGCATCATCACCAGGATGACGGAAGAGAGTCCCGCGATGGCGCCGATCTTGATAAAGAAAGTGAGCCAGGCGAGCGAAGGCCCCAGCGAATTGACCGCTACCGCGATGGGCGCCGGCACGTTGAGTTGGGTATAATTGACGATGCCGGTCAGGACGAGCGAGACGACGATGTACAGGACGGTGCAGATTGCGAGAGAGCCGAGCAGGCCGATGGGCATGTCGCGTTGCGGATTTTTCGCCTCTTGCGCCGCGGTGGAAACGGCGTCAAAGCCGATGTACGCAAAAAAGATGACTGCGGCCCCATGCACAACGCCGAGCCAGCCGAAATTGCCCTGGGCATCGGCGGGAGGCACGAACGGGTGCCAATTGTTTCGATTAATGTAAAAGACGCCAACGATGATGAACGTCAGGATGACCGCCAGTTTGAGCGCCACGATGGCATTGTTGAAGTTCGCCGATTCCTTGATGCCGATGATGAGCAGGAGGGTGATGACGGCAATGATGAGCATGGCCGGCACGTTGAGCACTGCGCCGGTGCTGACCCAGCCCTGCACGAAAAGCTGCCAGACATCCCACCAATGCGCGCCCGCCGGCATGGGATGATCATAGGGCGCGTTCGTGAACGCGGGGGGGAACGTGATGCCAAGGTCTTTCAAAAAGGAGACCACATATCCGGACCAGCCCACGGCCACCGTCGAGGCGGCAAATAGATATTCCAGGATCAGGTTCCAGCCGATGATCCAGGCCACAAATTCGCCGAGAGTCGCATATCCATAGGTATAGGCCGAGCCGGAGAGGGGAATCATCGAGGCGAATTCCGCGTAACAAAGCCCCGCGAACGCGCAGGCAAGGCCGGAAAGAATGAACGACAAAACGATGCCCGGCCCGGCATATTGCGCCGCCGCATGGCCTGTCAGGACGAAAATTCCCGCGCCGATGATGGCTCCGATACCCAGTGAGGTGAGGTTGAGCGGCCCCAGCGCGCGTTTCAGGCGCTGGTCTTTTAACGCTTCAGCTTGCAGGTCGGCCACGCTCCGTCGGGCGAACAGATTCATGGGGGGAGAGTTTCGGGGGATTGCCGCCGGTCGGCAAGGACGGATTTTGCGCTGTCGGAACTTAATGAGAATGTCCCTATTTGAACTTAATGGAAATGTCCCTATTGGGAGAGGATGGCGGCAGCCATCCTGTCCCGGACATGGAGACATTGACAATGAATCGGAAAGAACGGAATCGGATCACGATCATGGCGGGGATCAAAAGCAAAGCGCTGAGCCAGGTGGAGGCAGCGGGACTGATGGGGGTGGGCTATCGGCAAGCCAAGCGGATCTGGCGGCGGTATCAAGCGCAAGGGGATGCTGGTTTGGTGCATGGGCTGCGCGGCAAACCGGGGCTGCGGCGCAAGGCCCCCGCCGTGCGCACGCTAGTGCTGGCGCGTTACGCTGAGGAACGCTACGCGGATTTCGGACCCACGCTGCTGGCCGAGGAGTTGGCCAAGGAAGGGATCGTGGTGGATCACGACACGGTCCGGCGGTGGTTGCTGGCCGAGGGGAAGCTCACGGTGCGCCGACGCAAGCAAGTGCATCGGCAATGGCGGGAGCGCAAGCCCTGTTTCGGGGCGATGGTGCAACTGGACGGCTCGCATCACGACTGGTTTGAAGGACGGCGGGAGAAGTGTGTACTGATGGTGATGGTGGATGACGCGACCAACCGGATGCGGGCGCGTTTTTCCGAGGAAGAAACGACGCGGGCCAGCTACGATGTGTTGGAAAGCTGGGGACGCAAGCACCGTTTGCCTGGGAGCTTGTACGTGGATCGGGACAGCATCTACCGCTGCGAAGGGGCGGCCAGCGTAGCCGATCAACTGGCCGGCAAAGAACGGCAAACGCAGTTTGGCCGGGCGATGGCGACGTTGGGGGTGGAACTAATTTTGGCCAATAGTCCGCAGGCCAAAGGCCGGGTGGAACGGATGAACGGAGTGTTGCAAGACCGACTGGTCAAGGCATTGCGACTGGCCAAGATCAACGACCTGGAAAGTGCGAACCGGTTTCTGGAAGAAACCTATCTGGGAGAGTTCAACCAGCGGTTTGCGCGGAAGGCGGCCAGCCCGATGGACGCGCATCGAGGGCTGCCCCGGAACTTGAACGAAGTTTTGAGTTGGGAAGAAGAACGGGTGGTGCAACGGGATTGGACCGTGGGCTGTGAAGGAAAATGGTATCAACTGGACCAGCAACATGAGGCGTTGAGCCTGGTTGGACGCAAAGTGGTGGTGCGGACGCTGCGGGACGGGCGGGTGCAACTGGTCTATCGCGGGCAGAAACTCAAGTGGCGCCAACTGCCGCAACGGCCCGCGCATCTCAAGCCAGTCAAGCCCCTAACCGCCAGACCCGCGAATCAACCGCCAGGGGCAGGCCACCCGTGGCGGCGTCCGCTGTTGGCGGGCGGGCGGGCAGTGCGGTTTGGGTTGGGGGATTCCGGTCGGCCTCCGCTACGCTCCGGCCTCCCTCCATCCCCCAACCCAAACCGGGAAACAAACAAACAACATCAACCAACAAAAGGGGACATTTTCTCCTAAGTTATCAAGGGGACATTTCTATTAAGTTTTGACAGGACGGATTTTGCGCTGTGCTGCATCCCGCCAAAATGAAGATCATCATCCAGCAAAGCAAAAATGAGAGAACGGTGATTTTCATGCCAGTCAATTTATACCCCTTGCGCATGTCGCAAGCGCTTCCCGTATAAACATACGGGCAGACAAAATATTTCTGTTTGCTAGACTGATGGCGATTTCTGATCCCACAACGAAAAATCCAAACACAAGAATCTGATGAAACGTTCAATAATAACCGCTCTGGTCGCGGGCGGCGCCGTGCTGCTTTTCCAAAATGTTCACGCCACGCTGCTTTTTGAGGGCGGATTTAATTATAGCACCGGCCACATTGGCGGGGATGTCAATCCGAACGGCAACGCCTGGTCCGGCAGCACCAGCAAATTGACCGTCGCCAGCGGCAACCTCACCTATTCCGGTTTGGAGGATTCGGGCGGCAACGAACTTGAGATTATTAACGGGTCGTCGTCCATCACCACTTATGATACGTTCGCAAATCAAACCAGCGGGACAATTTACTATTCCTTTTTTTATGATAACAACTAGTGTGTGCGAATTTATTTTTCACCGCAGCAAGTTACCATATAAACCTACGGCTATCGCAATCGCGGATTTATGGCAGATTAAAATAAATCCGGCAGTGGCGTAACGTCCCGCCTGAAAGTTTCTTTTTTGCAACAACTACTATGACGATGGAAAAAATGGATGACACGGGGGATTTGAAGCAATCGCGGCGCTCGTTTTTGCGATTGAGCGCCGGCGTGTTGGGCGGCTTGGCGTTAAATCAGGCCGCGCTTGAGACAATGGCCGCGCAAAATGCTCCGGTAGGAAACGGTTCCGGCCAAAAACCGAACCTGGTGATATTTCTCGGTGAAGGAGTGCGCTATGATGAATTAAGTTGCATGGGCCATCCCATCGTCAAAACGCCAAACATGGACCGCATCGCGCGGGAAGGCATGACCTTCCGAAATGCATTCACGACGAACGCGCTTTGTTTGCCCTCGCGAGCCAGTATGTTGACCGGTTTGTATTCCCACGCCATCAACGCCGTGGGCAATGAGCCGTCCGGATTGCGTGATGGAAAGGGTAATGGGCCGATTCCACATGACATTCCGTTGTTCACCGAACTACTGCACAAGGCCGGTTACGAAGTCGGCTTCTTTGGCAAGGCGCATATCAAAGGAGCGCTTAAAGACCGTTACTGGGACTATTATTTCGCCTTCAACGGACGCACGGATTATTACAATCCTGCCTTGACCGAAGGTATCGCCGGAAAATTTTCCGAGCCGAAAGTTTATGAAGGTTATCTGGATGACGTGGTTGCCGACCGCGCCCTGGCCTGGATGGAGCAGAAACGCGACAAGCCCTTTTGTTTGCTGTTGAATCCTTTTGCGCCGCACGCTCCATTTTATCGCGCACGCCGTTATTTAGACCTTTACAATGGAATTCCAATTCCGAAACCGGCCACCTTTGACGACGACTTGAAAGGTTATCCCGGAAAGCCACGCGCCTTCGCCGAGGCTAATAATAAAATTGGCACGACCTGGTTGTCGGACGATGACCCGCGCACGCTGGAAGAGGTTGCCAAGAATCATTACGCCGGCGTCGTGGACAACGATGACAATCTTGGGCGAATCATTGAACTGCTGGAGCGTTCGGGGAAGTTGGACGACACGGCTATTATTCTTACTTCCGATCACGGTTTCTTTCTGGGCGAATGGCGGATGTATGACAAACGGTTTATGCACGAGCCATCCATTCGCGTTCCGTTTATGGTTCGCTATCCGAAACTGGTCAACGCGGGAACAACTTCCGATAAAATGATATTGAACACGGATATTGCGCCCACGGTTTTGGAATTGGCCGGTGTTCCCGCGCCTGCGATTCTTCACGGACGCAGCATCGTTCCATTTTTAAGCGGAGAGTCGCCGGAAGACTGGCGAAAGGATTGGCTCTACGAATACTATGAATATCCGCAATGGGAACACGTGCGCCCGCATCGCGGCGTCCGCAGCGAACGCTACAAGTTGATTCATTACTATAAACTGGCGAATTTTCCAGACGAGCCGGAAGAATTTGAATTATATGATCTACAGAAGGACCCCGGCGAACTTCATAATCTCTACGGTCAACCCGGTTATGCAGCTCTCACTCACCAATTGATGAATCGCATTGGCGAATTGCGCAAGGAGACCGGAGACCATGCAACGGATGCCTGACTCTTTTACTGAAAAACCGGAATCGACAAACGCTTTCCAAGGAAATGAGATAAAGAGTTTTTTAATTAATGGATTGAGATTTGTTCGGGTGAAATATTCCAGCCATCCCATGCCAGTTTGGGCTGCTCGCCCGCCAGATTGGCATTGGCAAATTCCATGGACACCGTCCGGTTCTCGCCGGGGAGCAGCGAAAAATAATTGTCATCGTAAAATACCGGCAGAACCCTTTCATCGGAGTTGGCGCGGATAACTTTTAAATGGATCATGAGCGCCGCGCTGTGGGTGGGATTTTTAATTTGAGCCGTCAGCCGGCACATTTGGCCGTCGCCGGATTTGGTGACGGTGACGGGTAGCATCAGATGAGGCAAGTCATTCAAGTTGGTGCAGGAACCGCCTTTGCTGCTGCTCCAATAAAAATTGTCGGATAAGATATGTGTTCCATGCCGCAATTTCAATTTGATGAAGAAAACTCCGGGCGGCCGTTCAATGGCGAAGCAGTTCATCACGCTCGTAGCGGGCAGAGTCAGGTTTGTGGATTTGTGCCAGATTTCTTTTCCATTGAGATTGTAGGCCCATGCTTCGGCAATTAAATCTTTCTGCTTATCGATGGTATTATTGGCCGCTTTAATAATGTCGGCGTTGGAATCCCAAAGAATGTGCAGAGGTTCTGCGCCCTTCTTCGCCCCGAAATATGCCGCAGTGGGATCAAAATAATAATCGTAAAGTTGGCAAATCAACGCCGGCCAGGCCGCTTGCGTCATCCACACGAGCACGCCGCTGCCTTGATTGGCCTGCAAACATTCAAACATGGCTTTGGCCGTTTCCATGTTCACCATTTGCGCTTTGCGGCAATAATCCTCAATGCTCGTCGGCGCGCCGTAGCGTTGCTCAATGCGTTTGGTGTAACGATCCGAGCGTGGCTTCTGATAATCGTGAATCGCCCACATGTCGTTGATCGGCCAGAGGTCTTTCTGCCGGCATCATTTCCCGCATACTTTCCACCGACGGCATGGCGACGATGCCCAGTTCGACTGTGCAATGTTTTTCCGCGATTGGCAAAATACCATTCGGGACTTTCATCATCATATGGCCCAAAACCGGTCACGGTTCCCGCGGCAGAATGGGGAATGTAATGTCGCGTGCCATCCAATTCATCCACTGAGTTGCTCAATCCCGTATCCAATTCTTGCTGGCGGCATTCCCTCGTTGCGTCCGCAATACAAGCGCCAGCGACGGATGGCTGCGCACGCGGCGGATTTTGTCGCGCGCATTGGCCATGAACATGCCGTCATCGGTGGGATTGGGACCGTCTTGGGGATTCGCCAGCCAGAAATCGTCCCAAATCAAAATGCCATAACGGTCGCAGGCGTCGTAAAATGCATCGCTTTCCCGTCATGCCCACCCAATTGCGAATCATGTTCAAATGCGCGTCGTGATGCAGACGCAGGCGCAAATCGTATCCCGCCGCGTCGCAATTCAACATCCCGTCGTCCATGCCCCAGTTTCCACCGCGAATCAAAATGCGCGTGCCGTTGACATAAATGGTCAGCACGTTGTTGGTGACGACGTAGGACATTTTGCGAATCCCAAACGTGACATCTTTGCTGTCACTGATTTGGCCATCGCATTCAAATTGGAGATTCAATTTGTAGAGCGGCTGGTCGCCGTAATCATTGGGCCACCACAGACGCGGATTGGCAATGGACAACGCCGGGCAATTGGATTTGTCCAGCGTCACCGATTCGGTTTGTTCCGGTTCGAGCGTCAACTCCCGGCTGAAAGCGAGATTTCCGATTTGTCCAATCAGTTTGCCGTGTTGGGATTGAGCAGTGTCGTTTCGCAATTCGGTTTTCACTGTGAGGTCGGCGCGATTGGTTTGCGGCAAAGGCAAATCCGTAATCACCCACGGATCAATCAACTCAACCGCGCCGGTCGTTTCCACGCGGACGCCGTTCCAAATGCCAATTTCGCGTCCGCGGACAATCGGCAGCCAGTTCCAACCCGCGCTGGCCACAAATGTCGGGCTGTCGTAACCGAGCGCGTCACCATTGACGGTCGGCGAGCCGAGCTTTTTATGCGTCACCGTTCTTGCGCTCGGTTCGGGATGGGCGACGTGATGAATCAACACCGCGAGATAATTGGTTATTCCCGGTCTGGCGACGGACGAAATATCAAAGTGCCCGCGAATAAACGCTCCTTCAATGCGCCCCACCGCCGCGCCATTCAGAAAAATTTCCGCTTTCCAATTGATGCCGTCGAAGTCCAGCCAAAGATGTTTTCCAGCATCTCCAGCCGGAATCACGAAATGGCAGCGATACCAGAAATCGTTCCGGGAGAAAAACTCTTCTGAAATCTGGCTCATCTGATCGCCATACCACGGGTCAGGAATCGCGCCAGCGGCCAGATAACTTGTCAACACCGTGCCCGGAACCACCGCCGGAATCCAGTCGCCATCGTCAAAACCGGCTTGAGCAATGTCCGTTGGCGCAGCGTCCACAAACATCGCGTTCTGAACCTTCCAATTCCCGCCGGTCAGGACAATGGCTCCATCCGTGTTCGTTGAAAAGCCGCCCAGCGCTGCCGGACTCGACTTGCGATGGCCATAAACTTCAAATTCAGACAGCTCACAGCCGTGAACGGTGGCGGAATAGGCCGTTGCCACGAGCCGCACATGGCGCGCGGTCACGGGCTTGATGGAAATATTTTCAACCCCGCCTTTGCCCGTGGTTGTGGTGTAAATATCCCTCCAGTTCGCTGGATGCAGGCCATCGTTGGAAATCTGAATGCGATACGCCGTGGCATGGAATTCTCTCCAGCGCAAACAGATGCGATTCAAAGGGCATTCCTCGCCAAGATCAACGGCAATCCAAGAATTCTGATTCGTTCCGCTTTCCCAATATGTGGCCGTGCTGCCATCCGTGGCCAGCTGGGCGGTGTGATCATCATCAAACGAGTCCGATTGATACGCGGCGCGGTGGTGGGCAATGTTCACCGAAGCCGGGACGGATGCCTGCCCGCTGGTTTGAGCCGTGGCCTGTAATGCGAAGACAATTGAAACAACCAACTGCATTTTAGCATGGCGAAGACCGGTTCGGGCGGCGGACATTTGGGAGTCTGGATTTTTAACTCTCATCTTTCAACCATAAATTGCACCACAAACTGCAGTTCTGCCTGATTCCGTCGGTTTGTCACGCACTCCGGTTTTGAACGCATACCGATTTCCGAACAGGCGCAGCGAAATTTCTTTCAAGAGCAATTGGCCGAATTGGAAAGAGTGAAACAGGTGCAGGCGGACTCGGACACACCCGTTCGCGTGGAAGTGGAGCGGAAGAGCGCTGTAGTAGTTCGGAAGTAAAAATTTTACTGACAGTTTGGGACTTGTTCAGCGTAAAGCATTGGAAATCAACGCTGGAAACTGGAGGCGAGGGTCGGAATCGAACGCAGGCTCTAAACCGTTCCGACTGTAACGCACTCGGTTACAAGCGCATATTAAGCCCGTCCTAATTAGGTTTCAAGCAGATTCTTAGCCTGTTAGATCATTGCTCTAACATTGCCTCTCAATTGCTCTTTTACCGCTCGTTAGGTGAAGATTTAGGTGAAACTTAATTCTTTAAACTTAGCCGTGTCATCGTGACATACAAACTGTGCGAACGACACAAAAGTGTGTCTCTGCTGACTTAATCCAATCGGGTTAACTCGACCACCCAATCTTCTGGCTTTGGCCTCTTACTTTTGGTTGGCGTACAGTCATAAAACATGAATACGTCATTTGACGGATAGTGCAGAAGTAAAATTTAGATTACACAACTACTAATAATTTTTGCAGTCGGCGAGTCCTGCGTCATTTTGCGCCCTGATCGAGGGTGGAAAGTGATGAAGAGAAAGGCAAAAAAATTAAAAAATTACCTTATTTTGCCCAGAAAATGAAACCTAGCCCCATCCTGATTGTAGCGGTCGTTATGTCCAGCGCCACTCTCACGTTAGGAACGACGTCTTACGACAGCATTGTTCTGGGGGATAATCCGGTGTCCTACTGGCCCATGCAGGAAACTGTTGGTCCGACGATCCATGACATTGTCAGTACCAACAACGGAACGATGATGGTGGGGACAAATCCGAATGGGACCGGGTATTCCACCACCTTCGTCACCAACAGCGGCTCAGCTTTTGACATGGGTGGCCCGGGCGCCTTGTTTGGTGGTGCATTAAGCGATACGGCCATCTACTTCACGAATGCCAACAACGGATTCATTAGTGTTCCCTATTCGTCCCAGTTGAACACGGCGAGTTTTACAGTGGAAGCCTGGTTGTATTTTCCCAATTGGGCGGCGATCACGCCCAATCCACCAACAGTTGACGTGTCTCCCTTGAGCATGGTTTGGAATGGTGGAACGCAGGCGGGTTGGATGATAGACATAGATGATGACGAGGATGGCCTCACTCCTGGAAGTATTAGTGCCTGGTGTGCAAAATCCACCTTTGCAGGCTGGAACCAGACCCCATATACCACTGTCAGTAAGAGCAGCCAATGGTGTTATACTGTGGTGACCTACAATGGAACTACCCTTACATTATACACCAATGCAGCCGTGTGCAGCACCCAAACCGGTGCTTATGGCAAAATGTCTGGATCATCAGTCGCGCCACTGCTGATGGGCGCCATGTTTATCTCCGGGGATAGTGAGGTGGGGCGGATATTTCAAGGGGGCATATCGCATGTGGCATATTATGGCAGCGCGCTGACGGTCAATCAGATTGCCAACCACTACTATTACGGCACAAATACCGCCATCTCGCCGTCCATCACCACCCAACCGGCGGCCCAGACCAATTATGTTGGGCTGACAGCAACATTCACTGCGGGTGCGGCCGGCTTTCCACCACTTTATTTTCAATGGATGGCGGGGGCGACTGGCAGCGGCGTCTATACGAACTTGATAGCAGGCGGTCAATTTTCGGTCGTGACAAACACGACTCTGACCATCTCCAACCTGGTGCTGGGCAACATGGGTAATTATCTCGTGGTGGTAACCAATTCACATGGTTCGGTGACCAGTTCCGTGGCTCCCTTAACAGTGCTAAATCCTGCACCTGCCTCCATTCTTACACAGCCAGTTAGCCAGACCAACTATGTTGGACTGATGGCCACATTCACCGTAGGTGCCACAGGCTTTCCGCCGCTATATTATCAATGGATGGCAGGGGTGACTGGCAGCGGCGTGTATACGAACCTGATGGCGGGCGGACAGTTTTCAGCCGTCACGAATGCGACTCTGACCATCTCCAATTTGGTGCTGGGCAACACGGCGGATTATGTGGTGGCGGTGACTAACGCGTATGAGGTGGTGACCAGTTCCGTGGCAACGCTGACCGTGCAGACGAATTCCGCTCCGACCACATATTACGCCACCATCCTGGCCGACCATCCGGTTTCTTACTGGCCCATGCAGGAAACCGTTGCTCCGATCATCCATGACATTGTCGGCACCAACAACGGGACAATGCAACGGGGGAGTGTGCAGTATAACTCGGAATATTATTCGGCATGGACAAATGACAATGGCTCGTCCTTTGGGATGGGCGGTCCCGGGATTTTGCACAATGTCCCAAATGACAAGGCCATTTATTTCACAAATTTGAATGCCACTTTTATTTCAATTCCATATTCCCCGAGCTTAAACAGTTCTGTCTTCAGTGTGGAAGCGTGGCTCAACATTCCAAATTACCCGCACAATTTCAGCTACCTCCCGGCATCGGAAGCTTTCGCTCTTCTGGACTTTTTGTATAACGGGGATCAGCCGTGCCTGGGATGGGAATTGAATGTCGAAAATGGCGAGTATCAGGACGTGGATGCCTATCAGTCAGGAGTAATTGGAGCGTGGCAGGGACAACCTGGTGGTGCAGATTGGAACATGATTACTCCGACTGAACAATATACCAATCAATGGGTTTATACCACTCTGACGTATAATGGAACCAACCTTGATCTATATGTAGATGGGATTTCTATCGTCAGTGCCACCGAGGGATATGGCCAGCCGTCGGGAGCGAACGTACCCGCCCTGGGCTTGATCATGGGAGCCCAGATGCCAAAGGAGCCTCCTATTTTTTTGGGAGATTTTTATGAAGGCGGCATGTCGCATGTGGCCTACTATAATTATGCGCTTTCGACCAGCCAGATCACCAATCATTACTACATGGGCACAAAAGGCGCAATTTTGCCACCTCCACCGACGCCAATAATATCGGTGCAGCAGTCCAACATGAATATCACCTTATCCTGGACTAACGGTTTTCTCCAGCAAGCCAGTTCCGTAAACGGCCCCTGGACAGATGTTCTGCCCACAAACCAGGTTTCGCCATATGCGACCCTGGCAACAAATCCGTCCATGTTCTTCCGCGCCTCTAATCAGCCTTGAGTCAGGCAAAACTCAAACAGATTGTGACATCGAAAAAATAAACAACACCATGATTACCTCCATCAAAACGGATGGTTCTTCACCCGGCCAAACCAACCTTTTCCGGCTGCCCGACGGCCGCAACATGCTCGCGACGTTCATTCTGTTCACGATGCTGTTTTTGCTTTGGGGGTTTTGTAGCGGACTGCTGGACAACTTGAACAAGCATTTTCAGAACTCACTGCACATTTCGAAATTCGAGTCGGGCTTTGTCCAAAACGCGTTTTATATGGGGTACTTTATAATGGCATTGCCGGCCGGCATGATTGCAAAGCGATTCGGATACAAGGGAGGAGTCATTTTCGGCCTGGCACTGGCTGCAACAGGCGCATTTTGGTTTGTCCATGCAACGGCCATTGATACTTATGGCGCTTTTCTGCTGGGGTTGTTCGTTTTGGCATCGGGATTGGCATGCCTGGAAACTATTGCTAATCCTTACACAACAGTGTTAGGGCCCGTCGAGAGCGGCGCAACGCGCATTAATATAGCGCAAACTTGCAATGGTTTGGGGTGGATTTTGGGAATGTTCATCGGCGCGCATATTATTTTGTCCGCGACGAAAGACGTCAACACGAGCAATGCACAGTTATATATACCTTATATGGGCATTGGCATCGCCGTGGCGGTTCTGCTGGTAGTCTTTATTTTTTCAAAAGTTCCGAACCTGCTCGCCGCTGAGGAGTTCAAAGCAGAAGCTGAAGGAAAAGCCGTCAAACCGATTTTCAAACGCCCGCATTTTACAATGGGTGTGGCCTCGCAATTTCTTTATGTGGCGGCCCAGACTGGCATCTTCAGTTTTTTTATCAATTATGCCGTGGCTAATATCGACAATTTAAGCGACAGGTCAGCGGGTAATTTGCAGACGCTGGCATTTGCATTGTTCGCGGGGGGACGGCTGGTAGGAAGCGTGGTCGTGGGGCTTGCCAGGCCCCATAAGGCGCTGGCAATTTATGCGACAATAAACATTATGATGATGGTATTGGCTATGGCGGGCGGTGGCTGGGCTGGCGTGACAGGCGTTATGGCTAGCTTCTTTTTCATGTCGATTATGTTCCCGACAATCTTCGCATTGAGCATTCGCGGACTGGGCGAACACACCAAGTTGGGTTCTTCTGTGCTGGTTATGTCTGTTGTTGGCGGTGCGTTAATGACGCCAATCATGGGACTAATCGCCGATAAAGGAGGCATGAGAATCGGCTTCATTATCCCACTGTTCTGCTTCATGTTCATCGCCTTCTATGCTTTTGCGTGGCCAAAGTTCAGCAAGGTGGAGTCGTTACACGTGGGCCATGACACTTCAGGAAATCGCTGAATAATGAAGCACGAAACTCTGCATTTCATTTTTTTAGGCAACTTGGTGGGTTTTTGCAAGTTGACAATCCGGCATACGACGGATGCGGTGCCGCTTGATTCGTATGCCTGGAGCGTCTATCGTAAAACAAAGTGAGCACTCAACGCTGTCCGTTTTATAAATTTCGATCAGTCAAACGTACAGCGATTTATACGATCATCCTTCTTTCGAGCATCGCGACATTAGGTGGCCAACCTTCTACCTCTGGGCTTCAGGTTTGGCTCGATGCCAGTGATAGTGGAACTTTAACACTCAACACAAATGGACAACTTCTCGAGTGGCGCGATAAATCTGGCAATGGGAATGATGCGACCAACAATAGCCCCGCCTCCAGTCCACAAGTAGTCTTAAGTACGGGTAACCGTGCCGTCGTGCGCTTTTGCGGCGGGCAATATCTTCAATTGTCCGGCGCAATCCGTCATCAATCGGGCCCGTTGACCGTGTTTATCATATCACAACGTCTGGCCAATCAATCGTCCGGCCAGCAGTGGCAGAGGCTTGTTTCTTCCAGTAATAGTGCCACAAACGCCGATGACAGCCGTGCGCCTAACATTGGTTTTCTGGCTTTACCTGATGGCAGCCCGAAGCCTTATTCCCCACGCGTCGAAGAACAGGAGTTTTCCGATGCCTTACCCATGGTAACAGTTATTGGCCGGTCTGCTCGCGGGCCAGTTAATTTTTTTGATGGTGACATAGCCGAAATCCTGATTTACGACCGTTCCTTTGTTTCCGAAGACGAAAGTCGCACCGTTTTGGAATACCTACAAAATAAATGGGGCGCTCGCATGGCCAGTGAGGATAATGGCTGGACGCGTGTTGGCTTGCTGCCTAATCCTCCCAAACGGGCGAATGATATTTACCCGCTCTCCGACCAGGCCAATAAGGGACACTGGGTAAAAATTGATGAATTGAGTGATGAGTTTGAAGGGACTTCCCTGGATACATCCAAATGGCAAACAGCGTACCCAGGATTTCGTGGCCGCCCTCCTTCCAGGTTCAGTCCAAAAAATGTATCGGTGAGCGGAGGCGAGCTTCATCTGATTATGAGCAAGTATTCTTCCACTAATGTATTAAACAATGCCAGGCCGATACGATACGCCTCGGCTATCGTTGGCAGCACACATCTCGCATACTATGGTTATTATGAAGTGATGGCGCGCGCGATGAACTCGGCCGGATCGAGTACATTCTGGTTTCACAATTCAGAGACTCCTCACGAAAAAAATGAAATTGACGTCTTCGAGATCGGAGGCAAGTCTCCAGGTTTTGATCGCAAATTGAACATGAATCTGCATGTTTGGGAAACGCCGGCTGAGAAGCGACATTGGAATATTGGGTCGAGTTGGATTGCTCCCTGGCGCTTTGCCGATGACTTTCATGTGTTCGGTCTCGAATGGAATAAAAGCGAAATCAAATATTATGTTGATGGCGTGCTTGTGCGCCAGGTAAAGAACACAAACTGGCATAATCCATTACATATGTATTTTGATAGTGAAGTTATGCAGACATGGTTCGGTCTGCCTGCGGACGAAGACCTGCCCTCGACCTTTAGTATAAAATATGTCCGCGCCTGGCATTCTTAGCAGGATAAATTCTATTTGCGCATCAGGTTCTAAATGTGAAATGCTTTTCGGGATGCATCAGCGTAAACAGCGAATTCGGACCCCCCAACCATCCCGATACTGAGTAATTTTTCCATATTCACCTACTTTGAGCTGCACTTGATTTATACCCTTGCGCAGCGTTACCGGGATCCAGTCGGGAAACTGATATTCGAGCTGGTTAGGCTGGCTGACGATGTGGACGATTTTTCCGTTGAGTTGGACTTCGCAGGCATCTTTGGCGTTGATGGCCAGTATCGCGGGCCTTTCAACGTCGGAATTAATGGTTGCCCGGACATAGGCCAACTGGTTGGTGGCCGATAGTCGGGTTCTGAGATCAAGAATTCCATCGTTTCGCAGCATTGCCGTTTCCCATGTTGCCGTCTCAGCAGATTTTTCGGGAGTGTAGATCTGTTCAGTAATTGGCTTGTTTCGGTCGTAAGGGTATGGGCTGGATACTTGCATATTCTCAACCGGCATTTCCACCCGGATAACAGTTTCAGGAAAAGCAGCCATACGCAGCCGGGTGCTGCCATAGGGAACAAGCGTGATCGTTTCCGGCAGCCCTTCGAGTTCGTAGGCAATTGGCAGCGGGGGTGTTCTTTTGCCACCATCGAGTGTCCATCCTTTAACACGCCGAACGGGGACTGTCAGGCACACTGGAGCCTGGCCCGGGTCTAATGGGTACCGATCCGTGTTGCGCATTACTACCTGCACCCGGTCGTTGATGTTGGATTCATTGACATCCAGCGCATAATTCCAGGGACCATCGGGACGAATATCCAAGGCGGGGAAATCTGAATCTGTGGTGTGATCCCGATCAATGGTCACGTTTTCTGGAACAGCATACGCATACAGGATTGGGCCGCGCTCCAAACTGAGAGCGTCACCAAAACGGATGAGGTGCAGCGGCATGGGCAAATGGAGTTTCAGCACGTCGCCATTTTGAAAAGTGCGATCAACCGTTACGTAAGTGCCGGGGTCGAGTTTTCCTTGAAAGGATTGACCGTTGACCGTCAATTCTGCCGAAGAACACCAGCCTGGAATCCTGAGGGTAAAGGGCATGGCCGTTTTGCCGCCCATGGCAAAATCAAATTCAATGTTTTCATCATAAGGATAACCCGTCTTTTCGACGACGGTGATTGAGGTATGGTCTGTCCCCGCGCTTACCGTAACACGTGAAGGTCCGTAAAGAGAGGCGACCAACTGGCCTTGCGCTCCGGTCATCCACATACGTGCAACATAATCAGGCATGAAGCGGTGCACGTTGCCTGCGCAACACATGGGAGAGCTATTTGGAGCATAAGCCACCTTGGCCTCACCATCCCGCCGCCAGAAGGCGTTTTGATTCGCATTCCTGTTTGCGATGACTTGATTGACAGAGGAAAAATATTGGAAGCTTTTGAAGTCCTTGGAAACCGCGCCGCAGCCAGCGTTGAAGACACCGCGTTCTATCATGTCAGCGTATTGTGCGTCGCCAGTGGCCATTAAAAAATAGCCGAGTGAATAGGTGAAATCACTGATGTCGCAGGTCTCATGGCTTTGCAATGGATCACGTGTGGCAAGGTATTCGTTTGAGCTGGGGATACCATCCACCAATAAATGGTCGCGTTCCAGGGTTTGCAGGCCTTTGGTAGCTGCGGCGAGGTATTCCTGATTTCCAGTATAAATGTAAAGCAGGACGGGTATCTTAATTTCTTCGCAAAAGGATACTCCATGCATGACGATTTTGTTCCCGGACTCTAACTTGTCCAAAGTCAGATCATCGGATTGAGACTTGCAAAACATTTTGTAAGCTTGTTCGGCTTTGATCAATAATTCCCTGTTTCCAGTCCATTCATAAGTTCGGAGCAGACCCTCTACATTCATTATATCGCGTCCACTGCTTAGCTGATCCAATGGGGTATTTAGATAATGCTTTTCAAATGCTGCGGTCACTTTGGGATCGTGGTTTGCCAGTTGATAAGCAATCACGCTTTTGAAGAAAACTGCCATCGGCCATTCTGATTTATCAATGCGAAGGCTTGGCCCCAACTGGCCATTATCAATGGGGTTACTGATGACCCAGTTCAGATCGCCCTCATATTTTTGGACCATCGTTTTGTCATTCAACAACAAGCCCAGCCGTAACATGCCGTCCAGCAGGTAACCGGATTGTTCGTACGGCCACCAACTCTTGTTATCAGCATTAGTTTCCCCGGCCCAGAAATCAATGGTGAATGGATATCCTTGCACCTCATAATTTCCTGTCAGGCCATCCTGCTGCCGAACAAGAAATTCACGCAACCATCCGTCTGGCGCAATGTCACTTGGAGAAATTTCCCGGAAACGATCGTGGCGTCCAATACCAGGTGACATTGTTTCCAGCGGTGTCGTCCGCAAAAGAACAGTGGCAGCCAGAAAAAATGTTAAGGCAACGAAACGTATTTTAGAATTAATTTGCATATCTCCTCCTTCTTGTCACGGTTACCATTGTGCGCTTCCCGCCCGGTAAGGTACCGGCTTTGGGTCAAGCATCTCCACAAGTTTAGTCTTGATGGCGTTTGCGCAAAAAAAGTTTCCGCTCGGATTATAGTGTCCGATGAAGTATTGTGTCAGATAATCCTTTAGCCCGCCCTTGTAATGCGAGAAATCGGCTTTGTGCGCTTTCGCTAAATCCACGACGGGTAATCCACGTTTCTCCATAAAATCCAGAAATTCCTGGTCGTTCCTACTTTGTTCGCTGATAAAGCGCGCGATGTATGTGGCCGGATAGGACAAAATGTAGAGCACGCGTTTGTTTGCTATTTTTGCGTAAGCTTCAACCTTCTCGATGATCCGCTCAGTCGCGAAGTATGCCGCGCGGCTGAAAATCTCGTCGGCCGCCTGCGAAAAACTCGCTTCCGTGTCAATCCGTGTGACAATCCCTGTAGTCGTCGCCAGTTTCATCAGATCTGTGTATTTCTGCCGGGGATTTGCCGCCGAGGTATTGGCATGCGCGAGCATGATTTGCAGCACAAAATCGTCTTTGAATTGGTTTTCAACCCAGTCGAGGTCAGTCAAATTAAACACGCTTTCGGGTGTGGGGCATGGATTTGGCCGCTCCTCGAAATGCTGTTCCTGCGTGTTGACGGTGACATATGGCAGCGTCGGTTCGATGAATTGTGGATGTCTTGACATTCGAATGCTCCGCCAGGAATCGAGATTTCGAAAATGATCGTCATCGTAAATATTGAGAATGATAAAATCTGCCGGTGCGCGTTCTTCCTCCTTCAGCATTCGCAAATACGCCTGATAGACCGACCAGCCGCCGACGCCAAAATTCCTGACAGGTTCCTGCAGGTGCGCGGCAATTATTTCCTGCCAGGTCTCCCCATCACTGACCTGGTGACATTGCGTGAAGCTGTTTCCGTAGGTGTTAATGCGGCACGGCTGATCACGATAGTTGATGGTGATCCGTTGATCGAGCGCGCCAAATGTATAGATACAAGTAGATTGATCAACTCCGTCGGCCGCGAGGCCCGACCGCAACAGCCAGCCGAATTCGCTGTTGTATTTGGCAAATGGATACGCTTTTCCGGCCAGCCACTGTTCCACCCCGGTTCTGGTCAAGAGCAGACCCTTCAACATTTCACGAGCCGTGATGGGAACCTTCGCGTTCCGCCCGCTTGCGATATTTTGTTGACCTCCTGCTGGCAACATCAGCGCCAACTCACCCAGCGCAACCGCGCCCATGCTCATCCTGATAAACTCACGCCGCCGTACCAGATTCATACTGCTTTGCCCCCGTTGTGATTTAAACGGATGGAAGACGAGTTAAACGGCATTACCTTTAAATTCTAGGTATATGAGAAGCGGCCACAATCCGTCATTTGACGGATAGTATCCTGGATAAGTTTTAGGTAGGAATTGGTTTCTATCAGTGCGCTGAGGCCACCGGCCATTGCCGCTAAAGTTTTTGACCGTAACACAAAATGTCGACTTCATGTTGCAAGGAGGGGTGTCAAGCTCCAGTGGCCATGGCCCGACTTGGGTGTTATCTTCCTATGAGCAGCCAGCAATATTCAATTTAACGGGTAAAGACTATGAACATCGGACATATCAAAACAATTCACGTCTTCATTTTGACAGTAGTAATAATCATTCTAAACGCCCCCATGGCGCGGGCAGGCGATGTGCCTGTAACAACAATGCCAGCGACAAATGCTGCGCCATTTCCGGGCGCAAAATCACAATGGGAAGGGTTTGATCGTTATGATTTTCAGGTGGATGGCCAACATGCGATTGTTGTGGTTCCGAAACAACCGTTGGCCGGCAAACCCTGGGCGTGGCGGGGAGAATTTTTTGGCATTTACGCCGATACCGATGCGGCACTGCTTACGAACGGCTTTTATCTCGCCTTTTTAAGCATGCCCGATTTGTTCGGGAGTCCCGCAGCGGTGAAGTCCTGGGACAAATTTTATGAGGATCTCACGGGGAAATATGGTTTTGCCAGGAAAACTGCGCTCATCGGCCTGAGCCGTGGCGGGTTGTATTGTTACAACTGGGCCATCGCCAATCCGGACAAGGTCGCGTGCATTTATGCGGACGCGCCCGTTTGCGATTTTAAGAGCTGGCCCGGTGGCAAATTGAAGGGGTTGGGCAAGGGAGATGGCGACATTGAAGAATGGAACAAGATGCTGAAGGCGTATGGTTTCAAATCGGATGCCGAGGCGATTGCTTATCGTGGCAATCCGCTGGATAATCTCAAGCCTCTCGCCGACGACAACGTTCCGCTGTTGCACGTCTATGGCGATGCCGATCCGGTCGTTCCCTGGGATGAAAATACTGGAGTCGTGGCCAAGCGCTACCGTGAGCTAGGCGGAAACATCACATTGATTGTAAAGCACGGTGTTGGCCATCATCCCCACGGGCTTACCAATTCTGCACCCATCGTGGACTTCATCATGAAATACGCGGGGCATCCCCAATAAAAAGTATAGTTTCATTCAATAAAGTGCTGCTCTTTTAGCCAAAAAAGACAATCTGCCGCCCAGGGATGAGGGTGGGAAAATGGCGGACTATCCATCAGTGCCATGCCATGTCCGCCTTTTTCATAAATGTGAAATGAAAAAGGCACGCCATTTTTTCTCAAGGCAGAGACGAATTCCAGGCTGTTTTCCAAAGGCACGATTTTATCTTCGTCGGTGGTCCAGACAAAGCATGGCGGTGTGTTACTGGTTACTTGAAGTTCATTGGATAGCAGTCTTACAAGCTTGCGAGACGGATTTTTGCCAAGCAAATTGACCTTGGATCCCACATTCACATACGGACCCTTCATTGTGATGACTGGATAACAAAGGATGCCCAGATCAGGACGGGAACTTTCACGTTCAATGGGATCTTTCGCGTCTGGGTTGCCGGAATCGAAGTGGGTCAGCAATGTGGAAGCAAGATGTCCGCCGGCGGATGATCCCATGATACCGATGCGCTTGGGATCGATTTTCCAATCGGCGGCATTAGCACGAACCAGCCGCATGGCACGCGTAACATCATCGAACATGGCCGGATAATGATAACCGTTCGACCCCAGCCGATATTTAAGCACAAAGCAGGTAATGCCGTGTTGATTAAGCCAAAGCGCATAATCGCCTCCTTCATGTGGTGAAAGAGCCGCATAACCGCCACCAGGACAGATAATCATTGCAGCGCCGGTGGCTGATTCAGCATCAGGCAAATAAGGAGTAAGAGTCGGGATGTCGTTGCTGGTGACTCCTAAT
Organism: uncultured Verrucomicrobiae bacterium; assembly: GCA_963797825.1. Lineage (GTDB taxonomy): Bacteria > Verrucomicrobiota > Verrucomicrobiia > Limisphaerales > UBA11358 > UBA11358. Next base: position 25,070 of record CAWCRR010000042.1, on the reverse strand, counting down.
GCACCAGGAGTACCATTAGGCCAAAGAAGAATGGGATGTTGAATTTGGCCCCAGCAAAAAAATACAGACGCAAAGAGAAACACGGGTATTAAAAGCAACTTCATTTTGCGAAGACAGGAATTGGTATTCACGTTTAAGATTCAGGTTAAGAGTGGTTTGTATGTTAATTAACTTTGGAGGTGCCGGTAATCCGCCATTTGACGGATTGTGAATGAAGTGAAATTAATGATAAGTATCATCTTTTAATGACTCACCGCTCAGACAAATAACGAAATGAGTTTATCCACCTCGCAAAAAGCCGCATTCACACTGGTCGAATTGCTCGTCGTCATTGCCGTTATCGCAATCCTGGCGGCATTGTTGCTGCCGGTTTTGAGCGCGGCCAAAAAAAAAGCGGCGCAAGCCCCGTGCATCAACAACCAAAAACAACTCGGCCTGGGGATGCAAATGTATGTGCAGGACAACGGCGACACTTTCCCCGGAATCGCGTCGCGGTTATATGGTTACCACCTCGAAGACTGGATTTACTGGCGGACGAACACGGCTTATCCTCAATTCTCAAAAAGCCCCATCCTTACTTCTGTACCTGGCATGCAGAAACCGTCGTTGCGATGCCCGCTGGACGTGAGCGACGTTGACCGGTTGAATTACCCTTATAACGACGATTACGGGCCATATCTTTTCAGCTACAGCTTTAATGGCTATGGGTTGGATGACAACAATATTAATCGCGGTATGTCCACGGCGGTGGACAGTTCGAGCGGATCGCCGGTCGCCTCCTATTTCAAGGAAAACGCCGTGCGCAACCCGGGACGAAAAATCATGCTCGCCGAGGAACCGGGCACGACAGGAGGCTGGGATAATCCCAACGCCGGAACAGATGGATATTTGGCTCCGATTGTGGATGGTCGTTGGGGGCCGGACCACGATCCGCTGACCGTCCGGCATGGCGGCAAGGCTGATGTGTGCTTCGCCGACTACCATGTGGAGGCGGTGACTCCAGCTTTTGGCGCGGACACAATTAATTCAATGCCGGGATTGTGAACGATGGGGATAATAGTTTTTCGGTTATCATAACGAATGTAGAGTCATTAAAGTATTTATGTCTGCCCGTAGCAAAATCAATTTTCATACATCCCACATTTTTCAGATAGTCATTGTTCTGGCCTGTGCATGCCTGTCGGCAGTCGCGGAGGTGAAGCCTAACGGCCTTTTTACTGATGGTGTCGTTTTGCAACAAGGAATCAGTTTGCCGATTTGGGGTAGTGCCAAAGACGGCGAGAAAGTAACAGTGAAATTTCAAGGCCAAACTGTTACCACAACCGCCAGGGACGGGCGTTGGATGCTAAACCTTAGACCTTTGAAAGCCGGTGGGCCGTTTGTAATGTCGATCACGGGTGAAAATGTCATCACCATCACCAATATTTTGATCGGTGAAGTCTGGCTCTGTAGCGGGCAATCAAATATGGAAATGCCGCTGGCGGCCACCACCAACTCAGCGGAGATCATTAGCGCGGCTCGCGATTCGCAACTGCGATTTTTCACAATTCCTCATAAAGCATCGGATCAGCCGTTAACCGATGTTTCTGCCACGTGGACCGAAACAACACCGGGCAGTGCGAAATATTTTTCTGCTGTGGCATATTTCTTTGGACGAAATCTTCGCCAGGCGCTTAATGTGCCAATTGGCCTGATTCATTCATCAGTTGGTGGAACTCCGGCTGAGGCCTGGACACCAAATTCTACGCTGGAGGCGGACCCTGAATTGAAGCAAATCCTCGAACGGCAGGCCCGGGCCATCGAGAACTTTGATCCGGCCAAAGCTGAATCCCAAAATGAAACAAATATTGCCAAAGCCAGAGTCGAAGGCAAAGACGTGTCTAAAGTTCCGCTGATTAAAAGTCCGGCGGTTAGCATTGGCCGTCCTGGTGGACTTTACAACGCCATGATTGCCCCGCTTCAACCATTCGCTATCGCTGGTGTTATTTGGTACCAGGGCGAGTCAAACAATGATCGTGCCGCTGAATACCGCAAACTCTTTCCCGCCATGATTTACAGTTGGAGAGAGGCGTGGGGGGAAGGTCGATTCCCATTTCTTTTTGTTCAAATCGCACCCTATCGGGAAATGACTCCAGAAATTCGCGAGGCGCAGCTATTAACCTGGCAAAAAGTGCCGCGAACGGCTATGGCCGTCATTACTGATGTTGGCGATGCGAATAATATTCACGCGACACGAAAGGAGCCGGTCGGCACACGGCTTGCATTGGCTGCTCGTGCGATTGCATATGGAGAAAAGATAGAATACTCCGGACCAGTTTATGACTCGATGAAAGTGAGAGATGGCCGTGCAATCATAAAATTCACTCATGTTGATGGCGGTCTTGTCGCCAAGGGAGGGGAGCTTGAAGGTTTTACTATCGCTGGTGAAGACGGAAAATTTGTTGATGCGACTGCAGAAATAAATGGGGGCAAGGTGATTGTTTTCAGTCCGTTAGTTCTGAAACCCATAGCCGTTCGCTATGGTTGGGCGAATGTGCCTGTCATAAATTTGTTCAACCGGCAGGGGATTCCCGCAACTCCTTTTCGTACGGACGTACGATAATTTAAAATCTCCGGCAACCGTCAGATGGATTTCGATGCGCATGAAGTCTTACTGTTTAAGCAGTGTTTTCGGTAAATTAATTGCAGTGCGGTTAATGCCTCCGTCATTTGACGGATTGCACAGGAACAAAACTTGGGCGAGAATAATTAGCACAAACAAAACTCATTCTACATTTGCCCGATTCAACGTGCCGCGCCGTACGTAGCGCTTATTGTCGTTAGGGGTGGTTTGCTTTTGTATGGTGAATCCATAAGCATTTTAAAAAATTAAACTGAAATCTGTGAGACGGTCATTGTTTTTAATCATAACTGCTGTTTTGTTGGCGCATTCCGGTCTGGCCACAACTTATTACGTTTCCAAATCCGGAAATGACTCGAATGCAGGAACCAGCACAAATCTCTCGTTTTTAACCATTCAGAAAGCCGCCTCAGTCATGAACGCGGGGGATACCTGCTATATTCTCTCCGGAACTTACCGTGAGACAGTCACTCCGGCGCACAGCGGGACTTCCAGTTTCCCGATCACGTTTGCTGCTTATCCCGGAGCGACTCCGATCATCAGTGGCGCGGATGTGCTCAGTCTCTCCTGGAGCGTCTACAGCAACTCCATTTACCAGGCCAGCACGAGCGAATCCTCCCGGCAACTTTTCGTGGACGGCGTGATGATGAATGAAGCGCGCTGGCCCAACGCGACTGTGAACAATCTCCTTTATGCACCGAGGGCGACACCGAGTATCTGCACATATACAAATTTGGTGGATGCTTCATTGCCAAACGTTAATCTTTTGGGAGCGACCCTTCATATATTTCCAGACGAGTATGCAAATCCCGGGTATGCCGCCAACACGCGCCAGATCACTGGGTGGAATTCCTCGACAAAAACAATTTCATGGAGTGGCAACATTTTTAACACTAATGGGGTCAATACATTTTTTTACGTTTACGGCGCTCTTTCATTATTGGATATTCCGACGGAATGGTATTTGAACGGTTCAAGCGGCATATTATATCTGTGGACTCCAGATGGAGCTTCGCCGGCGACACACGTCGTCGAAATCAAAACCAGAACGAACGCTTTCACCCTCGACAATCTCTCCGACATTACCGTGAACGGGATATATGTGTTTGGGGCCGGCATTTCCATGGCCAACACGACTGATTGCATAGTGGACAATTGTAATTTGGAATACGTCCAGCACAACACCACAGCCGACTGGCAAGTAAACGTTCCCATTGCCGACCAGGTGAGTGGCAGCGGCAGCATTTGGGAAAACTCGACCATCACCTACAGTTCGCAGGACGGCATCCGGTGCACCGGCCAAAACGAAATGGTAAGCAACTGTGTCATCCAGCAGGTGGATTACTATCCTGGAACCTATTACGCCGCGGTCACTGCCTATAGTGGCGGCAACGGCACAAAAATCATTAACAATACGTTTTTGTACAGCGGGCGTTACCTGGTTGGCGCCAGCGCCACGAGCGTAGAGATCGCCTCGAACAATTTAGGATATGGCACATTGTTGACCAGTGACGGCGGCGCAACTTATGAGTATGTTAGTAGTGGTAATGGGAACGGGACATCTATCCACAACAATTGGGCGCATAATTGCTGGGCGGGGATCTATATAGACCAAAATCAAAATGACTATTTAGTTTATCGGAATGTGTGCTACAGCAATGCCAATGGCCTGTGCTTTAACTCATTCACCAATAATTTGATCATCAACAACACCTCCGTTTCGAATACAACCGACCTCTTATGCAATGGAGGTGGCGATATCAATGTTTCGTTCATCAATAACATCTGGAATACTACCTCTGCGCAGACCACATTCAGCGGCAATACCGTTTTAGCGGACAATGGTTGGTTTCCTCCATTAGGGACGAACTATGTGCCTCAGGCCGGGTCGGGAGCGATTAATGGAGGAGAAGTGTATCCGCCTTACACCGATGGATATGATGGATCGGCTCCCGATATCGGGGCTTATGAGGTCGGTGGAACATATTGGGTTCCGGGAGCTAATTTCACCCCCCAGTCATTCCCAAATCCTTATGCCATTCCTGTCATTACCGCACAACCGGTGAGTCAAACAAACATTGTCGGCCAGACCGCCACGTTTAGTATTACCGCCAGTAGCGTTTCGCCGCTTTATTATCAATGGTGCGCTGGACCGGTTGGCATCGGCGTCTATACCAACCTCGATGCGGGGGGACAATTTTTCGCCGTGACAAATGCGACTCTTTCCATCAGCAACCTGGCACTCGGCAACGCTGCGGATTACGTGGTGGTGCTGACCAATTCGAATGGCTCGATTACCAGTTCTGTGGCGACGTTGACAGTAGTTAATCCATCGCCGGCAATTACATCACAACCGGCGAGCCAGACCAACTATGTCAATCAAACGGCCACATTCACCGTTGGCGCCACCGGCTCCTCTCCATTATGTTACCAATGGTATGGAGGTCGCATGGGGAGTGGCATTTATACCAACCTGATTGCCGGAGGCCAATTTTCCGCCGTAACAAACGCAACCTTGACCATCTCCAATTTGACATTGGGGAATGCCGCGGATTACGTGGTGGTGGTGACCAATTCGTATAACTCGATTACCAGTGCTGTGGCGACCTTGATCGTCGTGACGAATTTATCCTATCAGCTCGTGATCCTGAGCGACAGTCCAGTGGCCTATTGGCCGATGCAGGAAACCACCGGTCCCACCATCCATGATATCGTCAGCGGATACGATGGAACGCTGATGACGTCAACGGATGGCACTGCCTTGGGTAATAATCAGCATAATGCCTTCGCCACTGCCGGTTCCGGTTCGTCCGACGGCGCGACTTATCTTTTGGGTGGCCCCGGCGGTCTGCCAGGTGTGCCGGGTGACACAGCCATCTATTTCACCAACCTGGACACAAGTGTGAATAATTCCCAAATTGTGGTTCCGTATAATGCTGCACTGGATCTTTCAAGCACCTTCACTGCGGAGGCATGGGTATATGTTCCCACCTATCCGATCGGCTATACAAAAACTGCTTTCCAGACAACGCTTGGCCTTGAGGCCTATGGTGGGGCGGAGAATGGCTGGTGGATGGCTTTCGAAACCGACTCGTCCGGGATTGAAGGAGACGTGCAATTTAATCTGGCGCAATACCCCGGGGTATGGCTTTCGCCGGCGCCTGCATCAACATCCAGTTTTTCGGGGGAGTGGGTTCATATTGTTGAGGAATACAATGGGTCGAACTCAAATCTGTTGACCTACACAAACGGAGTCCTGATGGCAACCGTGGCCATGAACACGCACTATGAAAGCGAAGGCGTTTACGGCACGCACAAATTGCCGTTTATCATTGGCTCCTATTCTTCTCCGGGCGGGTCTGGCGGTGGTTACAACGGTGGCGGCGCCCTCGCCACTGGATACGAGCGGGGTAATTTCTGGCATGGCGGCATCTCGCATGTGGCGATTTATAATTACGCGCTGACGTCCAGCCAGATATTGAATCACTATCAGGTCGGTTCCACGGCCATCTCTCTTGCCCTGCCAATGATGTCAATTCAGCCGTCGGGCGGAAATATTTCAGTGAGCTGGACTTCTGGCTATCTCCAGGAAGCCCCGGCGGTGACAGGCCCCTGGACATACGTTACCAATGTGGTGTCACCCTACTTGACAGGGCTGACAAACCAGGCGCAATTCTTCCGAAGCACACTTCAGTCGCCGTGATAATTGCAACCGAATGAATAAAAAAATATACTTTAAAGTTTCTGCGATTTTGCTGTTCAGTTCCATGTTATGTGCCGCGCAAAATGTTTCGTCCACACAATCACTTGATGACGGCTGGAAGCAATTGACGTTGCGGGAGAAGATAGGGCAGACCGTGATCATGAGGAGCGACTCATTGCTGAAGAAGAACATGACCGACAAAGAACTGGCTGCTTTCCTGAAAAAATATCCGGTGGGTGGTGTGTTCGAAGGTGGCACGGTCATTTTCGATAGCGGACCGGCGGCCGCCCAAGTCGGGGATCGCATTGCGCGATTGCGCAAGGCTTCACCTGTCCCACTGATCATCTGCGGCGACATGGAATCCGGCGCGGGTGCGAATGTCCGCGGTTTAACCAGGATCACTCATTTATCCGGGGTGGGCGCAACCCGCTCGAACGCGCTTGCCTATGATTTCGGCCGGGCGACTGCGATTGAGGCGCGTTCAATCGGCTACAACTGGTTGTTCACGCCGGTGGCTGACCTCGTGCAGAACCCATTCAATTACCTCGTGGCCGAGCGCAGCATATCGGATGATCCGAGTGTGGCGACTCCGCTCCTGATCAACATGGTGAATGGTTATCAGGACAACGGCATTGCCGCCACGGCCAAACATTTCCCTGGCGACGGCGTTGATTACCGCAATCAGCACGAGACCACGTCTTGCAACGCACTGACGCAGGCGGCCTGGGACAAAAATCATGGGGCCGTGTTTCAGGCGCTTATTGACCATGATGTCATGGCCATCATGGAAGGCCATATCTCCTTGCCCTGTTACCAGAGCGATTCAGAAATTGTGAATGGTCAATTTCTGCCCGCAACACTGTCATATGATCTGACCACCAAACTCCTCAAACAAAAGATGGGCTTCAAAGGCGTCGTCGTTACCGACGCACTGATCATGGGAGGTTTCATCAAATTTTATGGTGATGACGCTTGCGTACACAGCATCCAGGCGGGCACGGATATGTTGCTTTGGCCGCCCGAGCGATATTTTGACGATATGGAAAAAGCCGTTCAAAGCGGACGCATCCCGATGTCACGGCTGGATGATGCCGTGCAGCGCATCTGGCGGTTGAAGCAAAGACTTGGCCTGCTCGATACAAACAATCCACCAACGCGTCCGCTGACTGACGAAGACAAAGCCTTTGTTCAGAAGACAGCGCAGGATATTGCTGAAAAAAGCATCACGCTTGTTCGAGATCGCAACAAGCTCCTGCCGTTAAACCCATCTGCGATCCATCATGTTGTAATTATTCCCATATCCAGCGAAGACCAGCGGGTGGGCGGCGCGGCAAAGCACCTGCAGTCGGTACTGGCTGCCCGCGGCATCACCGCTACCATTAAGCGCGGACTCTGGCTGGAGAAGTCGCAGGTTACCCATCCGTGGTGGAACAACTGGTGGTTTCACATTTTTCCTAAACCCCCGGTAAAGACCATGCCGGAGGTGGCGGCGGAAAACGATCTGATCATTTATCTGGTGTGTGAGGTGGGTTTTCAGACCTGGTACGGCGGAAGAGCGCAAAATGACACCTGGACGTATGGGATGGCCGGCCGCGAAAAAACCATTGTCGTCTCGCTTGACAACCCATTTCACAGCGACGAATTCGCTTCGGCCGATACCTACATCAATGCTTACGATGCCTCTGACGTAGTCATCAATGCGCTGACACGTGGATTGTTTGGAGAAATTACATTTACCGGAAAAAGCCCCGACAATTTGACCATGTTTCGCAAGTTCGATGTTGATCCGCGAGCGGAATAATCGACATAAGCGCATGATAATAATCGACCGAACGAACCCATGAAAAAGATTCTGACATGCTATGCAATCCTGCTAATGGTTATCGCCGTAATGGGAGCAAATGCCACGGAGACGTCAACCAATGCCATCGCGCAGGAAACAGCTGCGCATCGTCAGCAGCGCATGGAATGGTTTAACGAAGCGCGCTTTGGCATGTTTATTCATTGGGGCTTGTATTCCGTTCCGGCAGGCGAATGGCAGGGAAAACCCACTCCCGGCACTGCAGAATGGATCATGGAAAGGGCGCAAATTCCCGTCTCCGAATACGAGAAATTTGTGCCGCAATTTAACCCGGTCGAGTTCAATGCCAAAGAGTGGGTGCGCATGGCCAAAGACGCCGGCATGAAATACATTGTCATCACCGCCAAACATCACGATGGCTTCGCAATGTTCCGATCTGATCTTTCGGATTGGGGAATAAAGTCCACTCCATTCCAGCGCGACCCGATAAAGGAGCTTGCGGATGAATGTCACAAAGCCGGTATTAAGCTTTGCATCTATTATTCCATAATGGATTGGCATCATCCGGACTGGCCGGAACGCCGTGCATGGAATGACGTCGCCACCGGCACGCCTGATATGGACCGTTATGTGACATATATGAAAGGGCAACTGAAAGAATTGCTCACGCGCTACGGGCCGATCGGCATTCTTTGGTTTGACGGTGAGTGGGAGAAGCCATGGACAAACGAACGGGGCATTGATCTTTACAATTATGTCCGCAGCCTCCAGCCCAAGATCATCGTCAACAATCGTGTCGGTAAAGCGCGTGCCGGAATGAGCGGGATGGATCAGGGTGAAGGGGTGGGTGATTATGGCACGCCCGAACAGGAAATCCCCGCTAATGGTTTCGGGCCCGGCATTTATTGGGAATCTTGCATGACCATGAACGACACCTGGGGCTACCGCACAAATGCTAATGATTGGAAATCGGCACAAACTCTGGTGCGTAATCTGATTGATTGTTCGAGCAAGGGCGGCAACTACTTGCTAAATGTTGGTCCAACTTCAGCAGGCGTCTTCCCCGATGCATCCATCGAACGGCTCGAGGAGATCGGTGACTGGATGAAGGTCAACGGTCAGGCAATTTACGGAACAACAGCAAGTCCATTCAAAGAGCAACTCAGCTGGGGGCGCTGCACGCAGAAAAACAGCACACTCTATCTCCATGTCTTCGACTGGCCTGCCGATGGGCGGCTACGCGTGCCGCTATCGAACAAGAAAGCCAGGGCATGGTTGATGGCTGATCCGCATCACAAACTCAAATGTGAAACAGATGCAGACGGCCTCATCATCCAACTGCCACCCACCGCTCCCGATAAAATCGCCAGCGTCGTGGTGCTTCATCTTTCTTCCCCGGTAAATGAAATTATCAACAACTAACAACCATCGGTCTCCGATAAAATCATTATGCGAATCTATGTTATCATACTTATAAGTTTCCAACTTTTAGTCGTATCAGCCTTAGCCGGTGACGTTTTAAATGTTGAAGGAAACTTACCTCTCAAAAAAGAATATCAGGAACGCCAGGACCGTGTGAGCCAGTGGTATGCTCCAGCCCGATTTGGACTCTTTTGTCATTGGGGATTGTTCACTGGCAGCATCTCTGATGAAAAAGCCAATAACGTTGCCTATGACACGATTGCGGAGTTTGAGGCGGCGGCCAACGATCCTGACGTAATCGCCAGCAATCTGGTTGCCACGGCGAAGGAGATGGGGGCGCGATACATCACCTTCACTTTGTTGCATAGTGACGATCGTCATGCCGTGATGTTTCCCACCAAAACACCCGGCTTCAAACTGAAAACAACAAAAGATTACATAGGGGCTATGGCCAAACGTTGCCACGAGGAGAAAATTCCCTTCATGCTTTACCTTTGCGGCGGTCCTGACCATGGCTTCGAAGGTGGAAGCTGGCTTGATGACTCGTTGCGCGATCCTAAAAAATATGTCGAAGCGACCAAGGGGTTGCTGGATGAGTTGGCGGCCCGATATCCCGGTGAAATCGCCGGATTTTGGATTGATGGGAGCCCGTCTGATTTGCCTGCCTACATGCGGAAACTCTTTCCCGGCTGCACTATTATTCATAACAACGATGATTATTTTGGATGGGGCAGCGCGGCGGATCCAAACATTGACTATGGCACAACCGAGTTTTTAAGTGGCCCGGCTGACCCGGATTATAGCCGTCCATCGGGACTGGTGAAGACCCATATAAAATGGGGCCTGCTTCCGCCCAGCAGCGACTATAACGAAGACATCCCTGTCGTTGGAACCTGGTGGTACACAACTTCCGGGCCGGACGTTGATGGTTATAAAAATTCGCGTTATGCTAAAGACCCCACATTTATCGTAAAACAAATGGTCTCTTCGCTCGGCCAACGGCGCCAGTGGAATTTTGCCATTGGAGTCGGGCCAATGATCGATGGCAAATTCGCAGCGAGCCTTGATCCGATGGTAAAAAATCTCCATGATTATTTTGCCTGGGCCTCAGAATCTATCTATAACACAATTGGTGGGGAAAATTCGGCGCTTAACCCCGGATGGTGGAATGGCGGAGCCTATGGGTCGATCACAGTTTCCTTAAAAGACCCGAAGATTCTTTATATCCATGTTACGACGGAACCCAGCTCAGACAATCTGCGTGTTCCCAATAATGGATACCGGATTGCTTCAGTGGTTGATCTGCGGACCGGGAATCCGGTTCAGTTTACTGACGCAGGCGTTCTCATACTGCAGAACAGTGACTGGTCTGATGTGGAGACGTATGGCGACAAAGTGTTCAAGGTTACTTTGTCAGGAACCCCGTAATGCTATGCGCCATGTTGAACTATAATGGCGGGTCACGATTGCTCCAACGATGTTCTTTCATCGGGAAGGAAGCTTTTATGCGCATGGCGATTACACTTATTAGTTCATCGCTTTTGGGCACGTCAGCCATTGCTGGTGATGTTCTGAATGTTGAAGGAGCTATACCTCTCAAAAAGGAATATCAGGACCGCCAGGACCGTGTAAGCGAGTGGTATGCCCCGGCCCGGTTTGGGCTCTTTTGTCATTGGGGGTTGTTCACTGGCAGCCCCGATGAAAAATCCAATAACGTGCGCTATGATACGATTGCAGCTTTTGAAGCGGCGGCCACGGATCCTGATGTTATTGCCAGCAATCTCGTTGTCACGGCGAAGGAGATGGGAGCGAGATACATCACCTTTACCCTATTGCATAGTGATGATCGCCATGCAGTGATGTTTCCCGCCAAAACACCCGGCTTCAAATTGAAAACAACAAAAGATTACATAGGAGCTTTGGCCGCATGTTGCCATCAGGAACATATTCCACTGATGTTATATCTTTGCGGTGGCCCTGACCATGGCTTCGAAGGCGGAAACTGGCTTGATGACTCGTTGCGCGATCCCAAGAAATATGTCGAAGCGACCAAGGGATTGCTGGATGAATTAGCGGCCCGATATCCCGGTGAAATCGCCGGATTTTGGATTGATGGGAGCCCGTCTGACTTGCCTGCCTATATACGGCAGCACTTTCCAGGCTGCATCATCATTCATAACAATGACGATTATTTTGGATGGGGTAGTGCGGCTGATCCAAACATTGACTATGGCACAACCGAGTTTTTAAGTGGCCCGGCTGATCCGGATTATAGCCGGCCATCCGGCCTCATCAAGACCCATACGGAATGGGGTCTCCTCCCGCCAGACCGTGACTATAATGAAGACATCCCGTGTGTCGGTTCCTGGTACTACACAACTCCCGGGCCAGGTGTTGATGGTTATAAGGATTCACGCTATGCCAAAGACCCAACATTCATCGTAAAACAAATGGTTTCCTCCCTTGGCCAGCGGCGCGAGTGGAATTTTGCCATTGGAATTGGACCGATGATTGATGGCAAGTTTTCTGCCAGCCTTCAACCGATGATGGAAGTCCTCCACAATTATTTTGCCTGGGCTTCGGAGTCCATTTACGACACGATCGGTGGCGAAGGTTCCGCACTTAACCCCGGATGGTGGAATGACGGGGCCTATGGATCGATCACAGTTTCCTTAAAAGACCCAAAGATTCTATACATCCACGTTACGACGGTACCCAAATCGGACCACCTGCGCGTACCCAACAACGGATACAAGGTTGCCTCGGTTGTAGACCTGCGGACTGATGAGCCAGTCCAGTTCACCGATATGGGCGTCCTGTTACTGCAGAACAGTGACTGGTCCGATGTGGAGACGTATGGCGACAAAGTGTTCAAGGTTACTTTGACCGGCACGCGGTAACTAAAGCCATCATCATGACAAAAGTTTCTTACCGCAAAGCCCTGTGCGGCATCATGGCGATATTGTCATGTTTTGCGGCAAAAATTAACGCGGAAGATTACTATCCTTCATCATATGCCTGGAGTATTCCGTTGGGCGCTAGTGCGCATAAGGCGGGCATTCCACTCGGTGGCATCGGCGCGGGTAATTTCATGTATAATGCCTCCGGCACATTTGGCCCCTGGCGAATGAGGCCGCAGGATTTGGAACTGCGATATTTGCCGCAAGCTGCATTTCACGTGCGCGAGGAAGTGGAAGGTCAAACTCCGCATGTAGTGACACTGGCGACCACAGATGTAATGCCGGCATGGCCTAAACTTGAGCCGGGCGCGGCCACATACCACGCGCTATTTCCAAAAGGATGGTGTGAATATGGAGGGTTTCAATCGACTGTCACACTGGAATTTTTCAGTCCCATCATCAAAGATAATTACCGTGAAACATCTTTTCCCGTCGGCGTATTTCTATTCCACATCCAGAACCCCTCGGACAAGCCGGTAAAAATTTCGCTGATGTTCACTTTTCCAAATGCATCTTATGTCAAAAGAATCGCGCGTAGTGGATTGACAAACAACGCCGTGCATAACAGTGAGATGAATGCGGTCGTGATGACGGCCCGGAGCCCGACAAATCCCGAAGAAACCCAAGGCTCACAATGGTGTATTGCAACGGATCCGCAAGGCGCGTCCTTGCAAACCTGTTGGGACGGTAATGGAAATGGCCGTGACATTCTTGATGAATTTTCGAAAAACGGCGTGTTGCAGGATACCCGGGTGAACACAGATTTCCCATGTGGCGCAATCGCGGTCACCATAACTATTAAGCCCGGCGAATCCAGAGACGTGGCATTTGTATTGGCGTGGGATTTTCCGCAGGTATCGTTCGGTTCAGGCACACGCTGGTGGCGGCGTTACACTGAATATTTTCCACCAGACAAACCGCAGGCACAGGAAATTGCCGCTGATGCTCTCAAGAACTTTCATAAATGGAGCAAAGCGATTGACGATTGGCAGTCGCCCTATCTGGCCGGCTCAGCGCCGGCCTGGCTCAAACAGGGAGCGATGAACGAACTCTATTATTGTACTTTCGGAGGTTCGTTTTGGGAAAACGGCTGCATTACCAAGCCAAAAAAATATGGCGCGCGTCCAGGCCAGCACCTTGCGTTCGTTATGGAGTGTATGGAATACAACTACGCTGAATCGTTCGATGTGCGCCAACACGTATGCCGTGTGACCCGTGAACTCTGGCCACAAATGGAACGCGATATCCTTCTTGGATTCGGTGATTTTGTGACGGATGAAAAGGTTAACCCCACGGGCGCTGTTCCACATGATGCCGGCAGCCCGGAAAAGGATCCGTTTTTCGACTTTGACCAGTATGCCCGCAATTATATACGCTATTATCATCACGGAAGCTGGCCAACGCCGTGGTCGGAATTCTCGCCCAAACTGATCCAACAATCATACGCTTATTGGAAAGCTACTGGCGACAGAACATTTCTGATAGAAATTTATCCGGCGTTGGTGCGCACTTATCATTATCAAAAAAGCACTGACACTACTGGTGATGGATTAAGCGAGATGGACAGTTCTGAATATATAAAGAACAAGTTTTTTAACGCGGTGCTCTGGCTGGGGGCGTTGGAATGCATGCAGGAAATCACAAAGGAACTGGGCGATACAGCGATGGCAAACGAAGTTGATGCAGACTTGAAGCTGGCACGCCGCAGCACCGAGCGCGAATTTTGGGACGACAAACTTGGTTATTACAAATTCAATGAGACAAATGACGCCATTATGGCCGATGCCCTGGTTGGTATGCGCATCCCTGATACTTTCGGTTTGCCACCACTGCTGGATCCGGACCATCTTACTTCACATTGTCGGCAAATGTTTCGCCACCTGGTGGTGCCATTGCGCGACTTGAACGGGGACGGAATTGGAGATATGGGCATGGCCAATTGCCTGACGCCTGATAACAAGCCGGCCGTTGATTGCACCGGGCCGGCGCAAGTCCACTCCAAGGAAGTGTGGGTTGGTGTCAGCTTTGTTGCCGCCGCCAATCTTATTCATCAAGGACGGGTAATGAATGATGGCGCGCTGGTTTCCGAAGGATTATACACGGCGTGGAGCACGTACGCGCGCATTTGGCTCGATGCCGATTCTGACCGCTGGTTCTGGACTCCGGAAGCATGGTCGATTGATAACCCTTCTGTTCGACGGACTAGTGGACCCTATCAACGATCGCGAGGTATCTGGGAAACATTGATGGAAGCCAATCAAATTGGCGGGAGCGACTGAAATCGCACTGCCATGTAAGTCAATCCATTTGATTAAAGTCTAATACTGCAGGTGAGACAAATGGTGTGTAATAAAATGTTGTCCGGATGATGTTCGGGCCATTCAATAGTAGTCCGTATCGCCGCCGATTACGGATTGAAGGGCCCCTTGCGGATAGTTGGCGGGAGAGTTCATGGCGTTCAGGGAGGTGAAGGCAAACCGGTTTTTCCATTGGACATGGCCATCACCAAAGCATTCGTTCAAGCCACGGATCGCAGGGGTGGGTCCATTGTCGAAAAAAGCGACTGGAACACCATTTATATTTTCAGCAAAGGCCCAGCCATGATAACCATGGTTGTAACGATAGGCAGAGGAGGAACGGTCAAAGTTGAGCACATCGCTGATCAGGAGTTGATTCGGTTGCAAATGGCGGCCAGTTAGTTCCGTAGCTGCGTTGCCGTTTAGTAAACGGGTGGGGATCTGGTCTATTCTGGCCCAGTAGGCGTATGGGATTTCGATGTAATTCAATGTGGCGAGGTCACCATACTGGATCCAATTGTTCATGGATTCGGCATCCACTTCCGGGCAGATGCTTACACCGTAAATACGCCTGTTTCCAACGCCGAAGCCTGTGATGTAAGGCTGGATGGTGGCTATATTCCATTCGACAGGGCCATTGGGGAGCGTATTTTTCAACCGGATGAAATGAGGATATGGCCCACCCCATTGGTTGACGATTTGCATGAGCCCATCATGGTTGTCCAGTGAGTAGGTAGTGATGGCGATGCCGTACTGGCGGAGATTTGAAACGCACTCGATTACTTTGGCTCTCTGCCTGGCCTTGGTCAGGGCGGGAAGAAGCAAGGCCGCCAGAATGGCAATGCAGGCGATGACGACGAGCAACTCAATCAAAGTAAATGCCAAAGATGGAACTTTAGCGGACACATTGCCGGAGCTTGGATTTTTCATCATACTTCCTGTTTTATAAACTCTATGTTATGGAACCTCGGATCTGGGATTTTTTATTCGGCTTCCAGCTCTCGGCCAGCTTGGACCTTTTCTGACCTTGCAGTAATTTACAAATGATTACCATCCGTCAAATGACGGATGATACCGTGTGGGTGCACGAGATATAGGCTTAGTATTTTCAGTTGGATTGAATTTCAAAGTCCACGGGTGAATTGTAGCCGAGGGCACTGTGTAGCCGCTCGCGATTGCAAATGATCCGATAATGTTCCACGGCCGCGCCAATGCCTGGCTCGTTTTGGAAGGCGACATCTTTATAGAGTGTCGCGCAGGATTGATGTGTGGCTTGCAGAACTTGCCATTCTTTCCACAGATGGTCATATTCAGCAATGGCAGGCGAAAGTTTGTTTAAGTCATAATGACCTGACTTATCGCCCATCTCGCCATAAAGCAGAATAATCCATGTTTGGTCAAAAATTGAATATTTGATCCGTCCATAAGCTGCTGATGTAACCACGAACTCTTTCGTCTGCGAGTCGGAAAAATCAATTTGCTGTGCCAGTGATTCAATTTTTTTCCACATGGTTACCGCCTCCGCCTTTTCCGCCAGCGCCTCCGCAACCAAATTGTTAGTAATAAAGAAGCTCAAATCCGGAGCAGCAATGAAATCATCACGTGCCCACCAAAGGTCGACTGGTCCTTTCAGGCTGCATTGTCCCCGGAGCACGGCTGCCGCCGAAAGTAAATTCAGTTCACGAAACCGTTCAATATCTTTGCCTTTTAACCCAAGCTGCCGGCTTGCGAACTCATCGAAAATTTCCTCTTCAGTGCGATTTGGGTTCTCGGCGTATTTAGCAATGACATAAGCATTTAACTTGCACCACAGTTCATTGGTGATATAAGGGCCTTCCCAGCCACCGCCACGCGACCAGGTCCACACGCCGGCAAAATTCTTGTTGTTCACAAGATCACGCAAACCTTTCGGCTGGCCCGGCTTCATCATTGTTTTGTATTCCTCCCAGCCGTTGATGACGCCATCGCCGATGTAATAGGGATGGGCGCCTTTGCCATACGCTTCGCGTTGGCATTCCACCTCCACGATTTGTCGGTGTTTGCCGATGCCAAGCGTAGGGCTAAACGGTGTCATGCGTAAAAAATCTCCTGCTTGCGGCTTGATGGAGAAAATCAGGTTTGGATGAGGTTCAATCGCGTCTGTCACTTTTAAATAATATTCCGGGTTGATATGAAAATTGTTGCCAAAATCCCATGTGCGATAAAAAACCATTTTGTCACGTTTCACACAGGCTTCATCACGCAGGATTTTTAATAGTGCGATATGGCTGTCCGGGCCGTGAAGGATGGCTGTGGCGCCTTGCATTTTGCTTTCATTTTCATTTCCGCTGGACGTGTGATACGGGCTATCAAATAGATAAACCTCACCAGTGCGGACGACGAGGCCATCGAGTGAAGGACACCGATCAAATAATTCTTCGATTTGCGCGCGGAGAATTTTTTGGGTCATCGGACGCTCCACGTCAATCCGTCCCTGGTCATCGCAAATTTCATTTTTGAATCGCGCGACCAGCGCTTTTGGCAGGACGATGAATTGCATCCAGGCATACGCCTTGATACCTGCCGCGTGCGCCTGAGAAGCCAGGCTTTCGAGAGCCTGTGCATGGAGATCGATCCATATCCGTGCATCACTGCCTTTTGGCAATACGCCCGGCGCAATAGCGTCGAAACTCTCGCACGAGTCCGCTTCAGCCATGATAACCTGGCCATTGTAACCTAATTCGCTCAAGGTGCGCGGGTCGCGAAATGCCGTTGTTTGAAGTGGCTCACCGGGATTATTGTGGACCATATCGATCACGAACGTGGACTGTGGCGGGTCTGTAAAATTATGTTCACCGTAGTTTGAATAAGAAAGGATGGGGGAGGCACCTCGTATGTGCGGCACGGCACTCGACCGAAGGGGAAGAGAAGCTTGAGCTTGTGTGCAACAAAGAGTCAAAAACAAGACGAAAAAAAATCGCATAAGCAAACGACGATGAAAAATATATTATTTGGTACCCTCGGGCCCTTGTTTGTCGACTATATCACGACCTTCGCTGCCAAGATATTTTGCCGCGGCTTGTGTGCGACAATGAACATGCATTTTCTCGTAGATGTGTTCAATATGAGTCCGCACCGTTGATACCTCTACCTGAATTTTGGAAGCAATCTCCTTATTTGCATAGCCGCTGGCGATGAGGTGTAAAATCTCTTTCTCCCGAGGAGTAAGCAGGTCTTTTGATAAGCCCTTGTATGTTGGCTTGCGAAAAACCTCGATGACCCGTCGTGCAATTGGGCCGGTCATGGGCGCTCCGCCTTCGACAACATCGATTATTGATCGAATTACCTCCTCCGATGACTTGTTTTTGAGGATATAACCGCTGGCTCCAGCCTGCAAAGATTCAAAGATGGAGTTGTTGTTGTAATAAATGGTCACCATGAGAATATGTGTATTAGGCAGGAGATCCTTTAGTAGTGCAGTGGTTTGAATTCCTGACATCCCTGGAAGATTGATGTCCATAAGAACCACATCCGGTTGACAATTAGGAAATAGCTTGAGTGCCATTTC
This sequence comes from uncultured Verrucomicrobiae bacterium, assembly GCA_963797825.1. Taxonomy (GTDB): domain Bacteria; phylum Verrucomicrobiota; class Verrucomicrobiia; order Limisphaerales; family UBA11358; genus UBA11358. The sequence continues at coordinate 6,720 of CAWCRR010000042.1, read as the reverse complement.
TCCCGTTTCACATGCCGCAACGCATTTGAGTTTTGGGTGGGCGTTCAACACTTTCACCCAGCTTTCCCTGACTTCAATATTATCTTCTACAATACCAACCTTGATTTTCATAAAAATTTATTTGTGATGCGCAGAATTGATTCCGGGCAGCGGCAATAAAAGACTGACGGTAGTTCCTGTGTCCGCCCCGCTTCTAATTGTTGCTTGTCCCCTGATAAGTTCCATCCGGCTCTTAATATTCGAAAGTCCCTTGCCGCCTGGCCGTCCGTTGTTAGCTTCAAATCCATGACCATCATCAGAAATTTCCACGTGCAGCAAATCGTTCTTCAGATGAATTTTGAAATAAATCGTCCGGGCTTTGGCGTGGCGAATGCTATTGTTAAGAGCTTCTTTGAAGGCCAATAACATATTGCGCCGGGCCAGCGCAGGTAGAGGTAAATCCGGGAGTTCTGAATCCACTTCCAGGCGGCAGCCAATTCCTGTCGGAGCAAGAAGCCTTTCAATATAATCACACAAAAAAGCGGCTAGATCTGGAAGAGTATCATTTTGAGGATCAGTCGTCCAAACAACTTCATCTACCGTACCTATCAATTGTCTAACGCGTTGGTTCATGAAATTGAGTTCTGACTTTGCCTTTTCAGATATTGTCCCGTCTTGAACCGCCAGCTCACCCTGGAGTGCGGTTGCCGTCAAGCGCGCTCCGAGTTCATCATGCAAGTCACGTGCGATGCGGCGGCGTTCTTTTTCCACAGCCTGTTGCATCTCCAATCGTTCGACTCGAAGTTGAAACTTGCGCCGCATGCCCCATGTGATGCCACCTGCCATAGTGCCAATGAACAAACCGCTCGCCAATATCTGTATCCAACGTCGCTCCCATAATTGCGGCACAACATATAAATTTACTTCTTGCTCGGCTTTATGCCATTCACCATCGCTACCACTAACCATCACATCAAATTTGTAATGACCTGGTCTTAACTGACTATAGTTGGCGACATTTTGCGCTCCCGTCTTAACCCAATCATGATCCATACCCTCTAATCTATAACGGAAGCTCAGGGTTTGTGACAATGAGAGGTCCGGTGCCGCATAATCAAATTCAAAACGTCTTGTGCTGGAAAGGGCCTGAAATTCACCACTCTGTGTTAACGTTAATGTCTTTCCGTCAGCCTGAACCGCTTCTGCCAACACCACAGGGACCTGTGGCTTAGTCGTGATGCTGTTAGGATTAAGCATGCATATTCCCTCGTGATCGGGAAATAGGAGCCATCCGTTCTGCGTTCGAGTGGAAACAGGTTGTCCCGATCCAGAACAGCCCCGGTTGGCCAAGCCTTCAGCCAGGGAAAGGTGATTACACCAGAGCGGTGGACTGTATCCGTGTTTATAATTCTGGAGCAACTGTGTTGCTATTCCAACGACTCCGTTGTCCGTGCTGAGCCAAAGTCTGTTTTCGTCGTCGTTAATGATGGATTGTATCCTATCGCTGGGCAAACCGTTATCAGTTGTAAAGGTGGTGAATACTCCATTGCTATATCGAATTAGTCCTTCACCCCAACTCCCTATCCAGAGCGTTCCGTCCTTACTGCAAAAAAGAGACCGCGCATCCGTTGCCGGATATTCTTCCACATGATGGAGATCTTCGGTTTGGTCGTGAGGGAGGAGAAATAGACCTTGTCCGACGGTTCCGATCCAAAGATTGCCTGTAGGGTCTTCCGCGATGCTCCGAATGTCGCAATAGCCCCGATCTGCCCTCAAGTGGAATACAGTAAACCGATTTTTCTCGCGACAGATCAATCCTCCTACCGCGCCAATCCAGAGTCGTCCGGTTCGGTCTTCAAAAAGAACTTTTACCCAATTCGTCATTTCTGATGGGCCGATGACCCGTACAAAGCGATTGGTTTCCAACTGAAATAATCCTTCAGACGTCCCTGCCCATAGGTTTGATTGCGAATCTTCAAACACAGCGCAAACATGATTGCTGTGTTCTTGTGCATCTCCAAATGTGGTGAAGTTGTTATCTTTGAACCGAAGAAGTCCAAAGCCGCCTGTGCCTATCCAGATGGCCCCGTCGTGCGCCACACACAGTGTATTGATTTCAGCATTTTCTGATGATGGTGGCAATGTAAGCATGGTCAATGGTTGTCGCGTGACGCGATAAAGGCCGTCTCCGACCGAACCTATCCATATATTTCCCTGGCTGTCTTCGAAAAGACAGGAAACATAGCCTTGTGTAAATGGATTTTGGGCCTTTAGCCTGTGCCAGTTGCCATCCGAATCGGAGAAAAATACACCAACCCCAGACGCCGTCCCATACCAGATGTGGCCCGAGTGATCCTCCATTAGGCACGTGATAATTGAGCCAGGGGTGGGAACTGCGAGGATCGGCTTCGGACCGCTATGCCATTGGCCGCTGGAAAACCTCCGAACCTCACCGCCTTTGTGGAACCATGAGCCATGCGGTTCAGCCACCCAAAGACCGCCTTCATTAGCGGATGCGAGTACAGGCCATCGTCCACCCAAAGGAACTGCTTCCTGGTGAGTATCCCATCCGTCACCATCATAGCGATGGAGTTTGCCATCGGCCTCAGCCCACACTCGCCCCTCATGATCGACCGCTAATTGTCGAACACCGCCGGCCGGCAGTCCATTGGTCGGTGTGAAAACCGACCAACTGTCCCCCTTGAGTCGTACGACAGCCGTAGGGGAAATATGCCACCAAACGGCTCCTTCACCATCCTCAATTAAAACAGCATGAGTTCGGCCATACAGGGCGCTCTCATCTTCCATCCCTTTGCTGCCTTCGAGAATTTGCTCTTGTTGGATCCGTCGCTCCCACAACAAGCTTTCATCTGAGGGCTTTGCTTTCTGGTCAAGGACCAAACCTGGAGGCAGTCGCACGCTTTCAAATTTCCCATCACGCATACGAATTATGTTGCCGTCCTGAGTACTGATCCAAAGTGTGCCATCCCGGCTTGTCATCAACCAAGTAATCCGCGAGTCAGTAAACGCCGATCCTGGACTGGCTTTGAATACCTTAAACCGAACTCCATCAAATCGCGCCAATCCTTTTCGCGTCCCAATCCACAAATAGCCGTCAGGCGTTTGCTGAATGGCGCTGATCTCACCGTCTGGCAAGCCGTCTTCCACATGCCAGTTCTGTATTTGAAATGCCTGGCCAAACACCACAGTGCCATTTAGTAAAATTCCCCAGCCTGCGACGGCAACCAGGCAGCGGAAGCGTTGCGGCAAATTAAGACAAATCCGGCGGAAAAAGGTTTTCAAATTGGATACAATGAGTGCAACACAATAACCAGATTCAGTTATTTCGTCAATGGCGTTGGTGCCCCGGCAGGCATCCGTAATTTGACGGATTGCGCGAAGGCGGAATCTAAAATTATGATCGATGTTTACATGAATACCGAATTCGGTTCACGTTAGGTTTCAGTATCGTAGAGATTGAGCACAATGCAGGTAACCGCGACTGGATAGAATTTGAAAATCTTAAAATTAACCACACAAATATGCATCGAATAATTGCTCCGATCGTGTCAAGACATCAATCTTGCATTTGGTTTAACGGCTTATGGCTCCATTATTCATCTTAGGCGACAGGGCGTATGGCTGCCGGCCCAAGCGAGAAACCGCTGAGCCAACTATTTATGGCATGGCATGCACTAAAAAAACAATACTGATGGCATAAACGGATGTTGCATCGATGAAAGATTGTCATGCGACATTCGCCGCTGCCGATTCTGGATCGTCCTGCTGCGTGTGCTTTACTTTGTGAAGAGTAAGCGGGTGATGAAAGATGAAATGCATTGTGATTATTCTGGCGGTTGTCTGCCTTATCTCAACAGAGGTATTGGCTACTAGCTACAGTATCCATAACGAAAAGCTCTCTGTAGGATATAATGACACAACGGGGATATTCTCAGTGGCCGACATGGCTACAGGTAAAACATTTTTGATTGATGGTAAAACGGAAGGTATTCCAAAAAAGGTGGAGATAAACCCTGCGACAGACGCTGTCTTTGATAGAGGAATGGAAATAGTTGTAACACAAACCGATGGCAGCACTATATTTTTTGAGCTTTATAATCAGCTTCCATTTCTGCTTGTACGCGAGGACTTACACAATAGCGGTAGTACAATGACTGATTTTCAGAAACTTGACCCGGTTACATTTGAGTTGGATCTTGGTAAACCAGCTGAAGAACTTCGTACGATGGGAACTGCCGGATTGACTATGCCAGACAAAAATCCTGGCAGCTACCTGTTCCTGACGCTCGCGGATCCGTCCACTCGCCGGGGAGTGGTAACCGGTTGGCTTACCGAGGACCGGGGCAGCGGAGTGATATTCTCTGCGGTAAAGGATGGAAAGGTCCAAATTAAGGCCCAAATTGATTATGGCCATCTGCACATTCCCGTCGGAAAGACGGAAAAACTCGAGACATTGGCCATCGGTGTGTTTGATGATGCCCGCATTGGCGAGGAGGAATACGCCGATGCGATCAAAAGCCAATATCAAATTAAGTTGCCGGCACAAGTTCCAGGTTACTGCACCTGGTATTCTGAAGTTGGCGGGCTGACTGATAAGAAGGGAGGCGCCGGTTGCAGTAATGAGAGGGATATTGCAACGTTGACCGAATTCGCAGCGAAAGAACTCAAACCCTACGGATTTTCCCTTGTGCAGATTGATGACGGATGGCAAGACGGCGAAAGTATTAACGGACCCAAACGTGGTTTTATGAGAGCGGCGCCAAACGGTGCCTATCCGCACGGCATGAAGCCGGTGGCAGAAATGATCAAAAGCAACGATTTGACTGCAGGAATATGGTTCCTGCCTTTTGCCCGCAATTATCAGGATCCTGAATATAAAGATCGTCAGGATTGGTTTATGAAACGCTTGAACGGCAGTCCTTATGAGACAGTTTGGGGCGGCACTTCGCTCGACTTGACGAGACCAGAAGTCCAGGCACATCTTGTGAACTTGGCTCGGACCTTACATGGTTGGGGTTATAATTATTTCAAGATGGATGGACTTTGGACGGGATCGGTTACTGAGCAAATGTATGTTAATGATGGCTACAAAGACGATGACATTGGCAACTACCAACCGTTTTACGATCCGATGGAGACCAGCATTGAAGTCCTTCGCAACGGATTGAAGCTGTTGCGCAAAGGCGCTGGTCCGGATGTCTTCTTCTCAGGTTGTTGTGCCAGCCAAAATATGCGTTCGTTGGCCGGTTCCATCGGCCTGGTGGATTCCATGCGCGTTGGACCCGATAATGGATTTGACTGGCAGGATTATCGCAATGAAGTCATTCATTTTGATGGCGGCGGTATTATTACTGGCCCCATTCGTGGCAGCCGCCTTTATTTCCTAAACGGTCGTGTGTGGTGGAATGATCCCGATCCATGCTATGTTCGCCCCAGTGTTAAACTCAACCATGCACAATTGCTCGCCTCATGGATGGCACTCAGTGGCATGTTCAATCTGAATAGTGACTGGCTTCCGGGCTTGCCGCCGGAACGCCTTGATATTCTCAAGCGCTGTCTGCTTCCGCACCACGCCGTGGCCCGGCCGGTGGACTACTTCGAATCAACAATGCCGGAGATTTGGTTGACGACAGATACCAGCCAGTCCGTCCGTCGTGATGTGCTGGGTTTGTATAATTGGGACAGTGATGAGAAAGTGATTGGTTATGATATCGCTAAAGCTGGATTGGACGGAGCGAAAACCTATTACGCGTTTGACTTTTGGAATAAAGAACCTCTTCCAAGCTTCAAAGATGCTTTCAATTTTGAAGTCCCAGCGGAATCCTGTCGTGTTATCGCTGTTCGCGCCGTAGAGGGACATCCGGTGCTGGTCAGCACTTCGCGGCACGTTACCCAGGGAATGGTGGATGTTCAGAATGAAACGTGGAACTCAATTTTGGGAACTCTTTCTGGAGTCAGCCAGGTGGTCGGGAATGACCCATACGAGCTTCGGATAGCCGGAGTTAACGACAGTGTGAGTAAGTGGAAATTTGTATCCGTCACTGCATCTGCCGGGGAGATGGCTAAGGATATCACCGTTACTCCCGAAACCGCTGTTCCGGGTGAAGAGGGTTGGCTGCGTGTTCTGATAACGTCAAAGAGCAGTCAGGCGGTCAAATGGGTGCTAAAGTTTAAGGAATAGATCTTGCCTTTGAACAATTTCAAAGATACGACATTGTTCAGTCATTTTCGGGCCTCAGTGTTATGAAATCGCGTATTTCTCTATACTTCGGAATGGCCGGTGCCGTTTTCGTCGCCGGTGCCCTCTCCACCGCCTCCCTCATTACCCCGCCGCCGGTCTATGTGCCGGACACGTCACGCGCGAACGGCGCGCTGCCCGATGGCGCCGATCAGGGAAGCCAATGAGTCGAAGAACAAAAAACAAAACCGTGCCGGAAAATGTTCCCGCTACGTGTTCGGGTACCCACCTTTCACCAGCCGGGTTGCGTGACCGCTGGATGGTTGCCGGTGTTTGCATTTTTCTGGCAGCGATCACGTTCGCCGTTTTCGGCCAGACGTTTCACTACGGTTTCGTCAACGTTGACGATGACATTTATGTGTATGAGAACGCAGAGGTTAGAGGCGGTCTTACCCTGAATGGAATTGCGGCGATGTTCACGCATGTCGAGTGCAATTTCTACCATCCTCTTACCATGATCTCTCTCATGGTGAATGATCAAC
>CAWCRR010000041.1:0-123435 GCA_963797825.1 uncultured Verrucomicrobiae bacterium | reverse complement strand
TGGCAACGCTTTTGGATGGAACTAATAATGTTTTGGACACCGGGTTGAACGAAGCAACGGAATATTACTTTGATGTTCAGGTGACCAATAGTTCCGGCAGTTCGGCGGTTTCCGGTGTGGTAAGCAACTCGATTCCGAATGGCACGATTTCCTTCGCCTTTGGCACCGGATATGCAAATGCTGGCAACCCCGCTTCTCCAGCGCCTCCCGGCTATATTCAGGACATTGGATTTGCGTATGGAGATCAGGGGGATGGCACCTATGGATGGGTAACGAACACTGTTTCTGTTGCCGCGGGTTGGGACATGAGTGCGGTAGCGCAAGGCACTTATAATCCCAATAACCCTGCGGGGGATCTCCGGAGAGATTCATTCATCCACCAGACTCAAGATTCGGAAGCCACAAATTTCTATGGTTTGCCGGCGTCGTCATTTCCGTTCTGGGCCGTCTCAGGCATACCCAACGGAGTGTACCAGGTTCGCGTGGTCTCTGGGGATGCGACCGCCAATAACTCAATCTATCAGCAGACGGTCAATGGAGTGACCACGCCAGCCTTTACTCCGACGGCCGGAAATTACTTTGCCCAATGGATGGTGGTGTGCCAGGTCACGAACAATACGCTGACGGTGGCTCCCTCTGTCACCAATAACGACAAGCTAAGTTATTTGGACATTTATCCCGCCGTTTCGCCGGCTGCTTCATTCACATTCGGTCCTTCCAGTGGCGCGGCTCCGCTGGCTGTCAACTTCACGAACAACAGCACTGGCGCTTATACCGCGGATATCTGGACGTTCGACGCCAATGGCGCACTCTTGCCAGCACGAATCAAGTGGTGTCGTTCACCTATACCACTGCGGGTACGTTTACTGTAAGCCTTACGGTAAGCAACCTCTATGGGGGCGCCTCGACCTCCACCTTGGCCAATGCGGTGACGGTCACCAATAATGTCGTTCCAACACCAGGAACGGTGACAATCGGTTCCGCTGCCGGTGGGTCCTTGCAGGTGACATGGACCAACGGAACGGATCTGTTGCTCCAGGCAACCAACCTGGCAGGGCCGTGGACTACCAATGTCGGGGCCACCTCGCCGTTTACAGTCACACCAACCAACGGTCGGACATTTTACCGGGTGGAACAACCGTAATTGACGATTCCATAAATATATCGTTGCATACTTAAATCCATGTCACTAACGCATCGTAGAAAAATTGCTTTTACTCTGATTGAACTATTGGTGGTTATTGGTATTATCGCCGTTTTGGCGGCGCTGTTGTTGCCGGCGCTGGCCAACGCCAAGGAAAGGGCCAGGCGAATCCAATGTTTGGGCAACCTCAGGCAAATTGGCATGGGTGGCAATCTGTATGCCGGAGATAACAACGATTATGTCCCCCCGGGAAACACAGGACTCAATGCTCCAACTACCTTTATTCAAGACGCCTTTGATACGAACATTTTGAACGCAATGAATTCATATATGAAGGTGATAACCAATGCGGATAGTAGTTCGACAATACCCACGGTTTGGACCTGTCCCGAACGTTCCTTGGGACTGCCGTATTTTGATCCGAACCCTCTTCAGGTAATCATTGGTTATTCGTACATGGGTGGAATGACAAATTGGAATGGTTTTAGCCGGGCTTACAGTCCGGTAAAGCTGGCGACTTCTAAACAGTGGTGGGTATTGGGTGCCGACAGTATTATAAAAATGGGTGGCCAATGGGCAACAGCGGCTGCAAATGAAAAGCATCAGTATCAAACTGAATACGGTAATATTCCGCCACATACAGATTCAGGAGGGCGTGCTGCCGGAGCTAATGAAGTGTTTGTGGATGGCTCGGCACAATGGTGCAAGGCTTATGGCCCCATGTGGAATTTTAACAATTATGGAGCGGCATTGGGATATACGGCGGACATTTATTGGTATCAAAATCCGTCTGATTTTGTTAAGCTCGATGCGACTCATTTGAACAACTTCCTGTTACCATGAAATTATTTATGCTCAATTTCGATGCCGGCTTTCGACACTCCCGCAGCCTGTCAATGTTTAATTGAGTTGGATTATTTGTCATGTTGAAATTGTGATATTCTTGGGCAACTTGTTTCAAAACACTATGGATTCCGCCGCACGCACTGATATGAGATTTAATTTTGTGCTCAAACCACTTTGCTACCCGTCATTTTTTTGTCCGTTATTTGCCGCCATTGGCCTTCTCTGCTTTGGGGCGAGCCCGGCTGCCGCAGTGGAGCCGGCGGAAATGGTGAATCCATTTATAGGAACGGCAAACGGAGGCAACGTGTTTCCGGGGGCGGACATGCCCGCCGGGATGATGCAGTGGAGCCCGGATACGACGAAAGGTCCGGGAGGTTATCGCTGGACCAGCAAAGTAATATCGCGGGGGTTCAGTTTAACGCATTTCAGCGGAAGAGGGTGCAGCGCATATCAGGATTTTCCATTTATGCCCGTGGTCGGGCCTTTGACAGTTTCTCCCGTGAATGCTTTGGATGCCTATGGCATGACCTTTTCGCACACAAATGAGAGCGCATCGGCCGGATATTACCGGGTGCTGTTGGACAACGGAGTGAATGTCGAGTTGAGCGTGGATCTGCACAGCGGGATGGGGCGCTTCACTTATCCGGCTTCCACCCAGGCAAACATGGTGATCAATTTAAACGGAAGCGCTAATGGGAACAGCGGATCACAAGTCATGATCATTGGCTCGGACGAAGTTGCCGGGCAAACGACGAGCGTCATCGGTTGCGGCAGCAGCCACTATACGATTTATTTCGCGGCGCAGTTTAACCGTCCGTTCACCGGATTTGGCGTCTGGAACGGAGACACGCTGGCTGCGGGAGCGCGGACCAACAGCGACGATGCGACGGCCGCTTACTTAAACTTTGACACGACAAAAAATCCGGTGGTGTTGGCGCGGGTGGCCATTTCTTATATCAGTCTGTCCAATGCATGGCTTAATTTGAATACGGAAATGAATGCGGAATCTCCCGGCTGGAATTTTGATATGGTTCGGGACAATGCCAGGAGCGCCTGGAATAAGGTATTGGGCCGGATACAGGTCACGGGCGGAACCGCCGATGAACAGCGCGTTTTTTACACGGCTTTGTATCATAGTTACATGCATCCGAACGTGTTCAGCGATGTCAACGGGCAGTACCTGGGATTTGACGGTGTGGTGCATACGGCGGCCAACTTTGTGCAATACGAAAATTTTCCGTGCTGGGACATGTACCGGTCGCTGATCCAATTAAAGTCGCTGCTTACCCCCGCTGAAACGGGAGACATGATGCAATCGCTGGTAAATGACGCGGAACAGGGTGGCGGAGCAATGCCCAGATGGGAGCAAATCAATTATAACTCAGCCGGAATGGTGGGCGACTCGCCCGACATTGTAACCGCCAATGCGTATGCATACGGGGCTGCAAACTTTGACGTGCAGGCGGCTTTCAAGGCGGCAGATTACGGGGCTTCATCGCCTGACGCGACCAGCACCAAATTGCATGCACGGGAGCATCTGCAGGATTACCTGGCCAGAGGGTATATTGGTGAGACCGAATCGCATACCGCGGATCATGGCCCCGGTGTGGGGGTGGCGGTGTCATTGGAATATTCTGGCGATGATTTCGCGTTGAGCCAACTGGCGCTGGCTTTGGGAGATACGAATAAATACCAGGAGTATCGCGCCCGGTCGGGCAATTGGCGGAAAGTCTTCAACCCGACAAGCCATTGGGTGCAGGCGCGAAATGCCGATGGCAGTTGGGATCCGGATTTCAAACTGACCACGAGCATGGTGGAAAGTGATTCATACCAATACACCTGGTTGGTGCCCTACGATTTACAGGGCCTGTTCGATGCGATGGGAGGAAAAGCTGTGGCGGTGCAACGCCTGGACAAGCATCTCACAAAATTGAACGAGGGCCCGTCAAGTATCTATGCCTGGATCGGTAATGAACCGGAAGAGGAAGTGCCGTGGGAATATGATTTCGCGGGAACACCCTGGAGGACTCAGGATGCGACGCGGAGAATCATCCTGGAATTGTTTCCTGATCGCCCGGGCGGTTTGCCGGGCAACGATGACGGCGGGGCGATAAGCAGTTGGGCGGTATGGGGGATGATAGGAATGTTTCCAGAAATTCCTGGCGTCGGCGGGTTTGTCATGGGCAGCCCGATTTTTACGTCAGTAACGATCACACCTGAAAGCGGGCACGTCATCCAAATCACCGCGCCCGCCGCGGCTGACACGAACCAATACGTTCAAAGCTTGTTGTTGAACGGCCAGCCATCATCGCATCTCTGGCTGCCGATCGGAACCATTCTTGGAGAGCCGGACACGACCTTGGCATTTTCGCTGACAAACTCGCCGAACATGAATTGGGGCAGTGCGGATGCCGATGCGCCACCTTCGTTTCCAGACACTGGCCAATAAACCACTTGTCGTTCCAGCAATCTAGTAACTCTATCTTTATAGAGCAGGCTAAGCCTCCTTTGATTCTCTGGCAACGACCATGGCCATAAATGGCGTAGTTATAAATTTTTTCAATGTAGGGAGGTTTCTCGACATTACAGATAATAAAAATCTGGTATACTTCCAGCCACTTAGCCAATGAACTTATCACGACCATTGTGGCCTCTTTACATCTGGGATAATTAGCAAAACTATAAACACACATTTAAATACCTTATGAAGCAAACGATTCCAGACTCGAAGGGTTGCGCGCTCTTCAACATGACATTGATCCTCGGCTTGGTTTTGCTTATGCCGCAAATGGCTTTGCTGGCCGATACCCAGACGGCCACGGTGGACTTTACCACCGCTAAAATGACCAACAGTCCGCTCGCTTTTAGCATGGATGAAAGCGGATACGGGCAAGGGAACACAGACATAACCCATGAGCCGCAACAGCAAACCAACATTGCCAACCTGCACGTTGTGATGATGCGGGCGGATTTGGGCTATTCGACACCGGGCGACCCGAACAGCACCATCATTTGCGAGGCAGCCGGGGCTTCAACGAGCATCACCGGTGACCAATGGATCGACGCCATCAAGGCGGCTGGAGCGGTGCCGGAAGTCAGTGTACAAATGAATCCGGCCAATTCACAATCCACTTGGGTGATAGACGCCTCAAACATGGTGAAGCATTTCAACGTCACCTCAACCACCAACCGTGTGGCTCGCTGGATCATCGGCAACGAGCCGAGCAACAACGGTCTGACCACCAACACTTATAGCGCGGGATTTGCGGCGATGTTTCCGGTCATGAAAGCGGTTGATTCCACTATCAAAATCGGCGGTCCGGCCAGCGCCACGTACAACACATCCCCCACCGGAGAAATGAAAATGATCCTCTCCATCCTCCACCATGATGGAATAACCCCGGATTTTGCAGACGTCCACATCTATGGCAGTCACAGCGATAGTGATGCCACATTGATGGCCAGCACGGGACAAATGTACGAAAGTAATGAGGCCAATCTCCGGAGTTTTCTGATCGGCTTGTGGGGAGCGGACGTGGGCGGGACAATGCCCATTGAGATCGGCGAGTGGAACCTCTCCGGCACGTCCGACTCGCGGATGCTTGAAAATTATGCTTCCGTATGGGGAGCCTCGGCGGTGGGGCATATGCTTAATGGCGGCGCCATGGAACGTCAATACGCCGATAAGAACGGAGTTTTGGGCGCGATGTGTGAAACCGCAAATGAGAACGCCACTTCGCCGTCCAACGTGACCTACAATAGCAGTATTAACGATCCGGAGCCGGTTTATCATGGGATAGGAATGTTCACCGGTGAAAATCTTTTCCAATCCTTCGGCGCCGAAGTGGTGAATAGCATCTCCAGCACCACCAACATCGAGATTTTCGCCTCGGCCAACCCGGAGAACATTGTGGCGGTGAACAAAACTCCAAGCACGACCTCTTCCGTGACATTTACCCTGACGGGATTATCAAGCGGCACGCTGACGGTGTGGCAGAAAAATTCGGGAGGCAACTTGGGAAATTATTCCACCAACGTTCCGGTGAAGTTGGGAACGGTCAGTGTTAGTGGCGGCTCGTTCAGTTACAGTCTTCCTCCTTACAGCGTCACGACGTTCGTCAACAGTAATAATGTAACCCGCGGCGGCGGAGCGCCGAACGTGTCGTTGAATTTCAACACACCTAATCAATATCTGACGAATTTCGATAATCCCTCCACGGGCAGTCCCTGCGAGGAGACGAACGCGGGGGGGTTAAGCAATAGCGGCGCATTACTGCTCACCAACGGAGACAGCAACGCGACATACGACAATGGCGGATGGGATTTCTCGACCAATAAGGCTTGGATCAATGTCTCCTTCATGGCGTTAATCAAGCAGGCCACAAGCACAGCAAACAAAATCCAGTTAGGGGTGGTCAACAGCACCACCGCCGGATTTGCGTTGGCGGGGGCGGGTGACGGTTGGAATTTTGGAAGTTTCCGGTTGGTGCCGACGTCCACGACCGCGCTGACCTATCAACTGGCGTATCAGACGGCGACGAATGGGACGACCGCAACTGCGAATGTCGGCTCGGTGGTGACAATAACGGCAGGACATTGGTATCAGTTCAATACCTTTTTCACGAATACTGGGCCTGGGACATCGTACACGATGGCGTGCAGCCTGATTGATTACGGAACCAGCGGGACGACGCAGGGGGCGGATGTGTTCACGTTCAGCACGTTGGAGACGATCACCGGCACACAAGCGGTGCTTTCATCGGACAACCCGGTCTATCCGAGCTTCCGGGTGGCTGATGACACGGGCGTGTCCGTGCTGGATAATTTCAACGTCACCAGCAGCAATGCCGGCAGCACCTCAGGGCAGACCTTGTGGCTGAACTTTGACGCGGCTAACGAATATCTGACGAATTTCGACAATCCGGGCACGACCAGTCCCTGCACGGAGACCAACGCGGGTGGGGTGACCAACAGCGGAGCAATCCTTGTCACCGGTGCCGATGGCAACGCGACCTACACCAACGCCAGTTGGGATTTCTCGGCCAACAACGCCGTAATCAGTGAATCTATGATGGCTAAAATCCAGCAGGCGACCAGCACGGCAGACAAAATCCAATTAGGATTGGTCAACAGCACCAGCGCAGGGTTCTCCGGCGCGGCGACAGGCGACGGGTGGGTCTTCGGCAGTTTCCGGTTGTTGCCGACGTCCACGACTGCGCTGACCTATCAACTGGCTTACCAGACGGCGACCAATGGAACGACTGCGGGTGCGAACATCGGCTCGGTGGTGACACTGACGGCGAGTCACTGGTATCAGTTCAACAGCTATTTCACTAACACCGGTTCTGGCACATCGTATAATATGGCCTGCAGCCTGATTGATTACGGGACCACCGGGGCAACACAAGGATCGAGTGTGTTCACCACGTCCACCACGTTGGAAACGATCACCGGCACACAGGCAGCGCTTTCATCGGACAGCACGGTATGGCCGAGCTTCCGGGATGCTGATGACACCGGCGCCAATGTATTGGATGACTTTGCGGTGAACATCGGCAGCAGCGCGGGATTACCGGCGGTGATTGTCGGCCAGCCTTTGAGCAGCGCGCCGCAATTTGGCATGCAGAAGCTCTCGAATGGACAGTTGACCTTGACATGGATTGCGGGCGGTTCATCGTCCAAATCCGTGGAGGCCGGTACGGTCACGTTGTTGACGGCGACCAATCTGGCCGGTCCGTGGACCGCGGTGACAAATGCCGCCAGTCCGTATGTCGTTGCTCCGTCCAATGCTCCGCAGCAATTCTATAGATTGCAGCAGTAAATTGAGCACCCGGTAAATGAATTAAGCTCAGAGCAAGGCATCCTTGCCATGTAGGGAGAACTCCCGATACTTGCCCTTCAAATCATTGCTTATATTGGATGCCACGAAAGTCCCACAATGCCTTTATAGGTAAGAACAGTACCTTTAAAATTCGAACAGCATAAGAGCCTGATGAAAGTCACCCAAAAATATTTATTAGTACCACGCCTTTTCCATTTGGCTTCCGCGGTTGGTCTTTTCGTTGTCGTTGCCGCAGGGCCGGGAAAGGCGGCGGATTTGGCGCAATTTATCAATCCCTTCATCGGAACTGATAATGGCGGGGATTGCTTTCCGGGAGCGGATATGCCCGAAGGCATGGTGCAGTGGAGTCCCGACACGACCACCTCGCCCGGGGGTTACCGGTATCCGGACACGGTGATTTCGCGCGGCTTCAGCCTGACCCATTTCAGCGGACGCGGCGTGGGCGTCTATCAAGATTTTCCGTTTATGCCCGTCGTGGGCACCTTGTCGGCGTCTCCCGCCACGAATGCCACCGTCGTATGGGGCGAGCTTTTCGCACAGCAACGAGACGGCCGCGGCGGGTTATTACAGCGTTGAGCTTGGCACGGGAATACAAGTCGAACTGACAGTAACTCCGCGCAGTGGCATGGGACGGTTCACTTATCCGTCTTCAACGCAAGCCAACATGATTATCAACGCAAACGGCAGCGCCAATGCCAACAGCGCCGGGCAGGTTTCGATTCATTGGAACAAATGAAGTAACCGGCCAGACGACCAGCACCATCGGTGGCAGCGGCAATCCTTACAAGATTTATTTCGCCGCCTTCTTTGACCATCCGTTCACCGGGTTTGGCGTCTGGAACGGGGGCGTACTGGTGGCCGGCGCGCGCACCAACAGCAATGCGGCCACGGCGGCGTATGTGACCTTTGACACGACGGCCAATCCCCAAGTGCTGGCTCGCGTCGGGATTTCTTTTGTGAGTGTTTCCAACGCAGTGCTGAACCTGAGCACGGAAAATCCCGGTTGGGATTTCGACGCGGTTCGGAGCAGCGCGAGCAACGCCTGGGATACGGTATTGAACCGGGTGCAAGTGACGGGCGGGACGTCGGATGAACAAACCATGTTTTATACGGCTTTGTATCATAGTTATATCCACCCGAATGTATTCAGCGATGTCAACGGACAGTACCTCGGGTTCGACGGCGCGGTGCATACACAGACAAATCACGTTCAATATGAAAATATGTCGAGTTGGGACAATTACCGCTGTCTCTTCCCATTGGTTTCGCTTCTTTCTCCGAATGAAGCAAGCGACATGGCGCAATCGGCGGTGAACGACGCGGCGCAAGGCGGCGGCGCGATGCCCCAATGGGAGCAGGCCAATGCCAATTCCGCAAATATGGTGGGCGACGGGCCGACGATTAACATCGCCACTGCTTATGCCTATGGCGCCACAAATTTTGACGTTCAATCCGCGTTCAACGCGGCGGATTATTCGGCTTTAACGGCCGGAGCGACCAGCGGCGGCAAGCAGGCGCGCCCGGGGCTGAGTGATTATCTGAACCTCGGTTATGTTTCCTCGTCGTATGGCATTTTCAATGGCAATGTGGATTCCGCCCCGGCAGTCACGCTCGAATATGCAAATGACGATTTTGCGTTGAGTCAACTGGCGCTGGCGCTGGAAAACACCAATAAATATCAAACCTATCTGGCGCGTTCGGGAAATTGGCATAACGTTTTTGATCCGAACAGCCTCTGGGTGCAATCGCGCAATGCGGACGGCAGTTGGGAATCCAGTTTCTCTTTAACAACCAGCATGGTGGAAAGCGATACTTACACCTATACCTGGATGATCCCATTTAATTTAAGCGGATTATTCGCCGCCGTGGGCGGGAACACGGTCGTTACGCAGCGTTTGAATGCCCACTTCACGGAGCTGAACGCGGGGGAATCAAGCCCCTATGCCTACATGGGCAACGAACCGGAGGAGGAAACGCCGTGGGAATACGATTTCGCAGGCGCGCCGTGGGGAACGCAGGCAGTGACGCGGCAATGTGTGTTCTTGTGGTCCAACATTCCCCAGGCGGCATGCCCGGCAACGATGATGGCGGAGCCATGAGTGCCTGGCTGGTGTGGGCGATGATGGGAATGTATCCGGAAATTCCAGGCGTTGGCGGGTTTGTCTTTGGCAGTCCGATTTTTACTTCAGTAACCATTACGCCCGAAAGCGGGCACGTCCTCCAAATCACCGCGCCCGCCGCGGCTGACACGAACCAATACGTTCAAAGTTTGTTGCTGGACGGCCAGCCATCGTCGCAGCTCTGGCTGCCGATTGGAACAATTCTGGAAACGACGAACACGACGCTGGCGTTCACCCTGACGCAACACGCCAAACATGAATTGGGGCAGCGCGGCTTCCAACGCGCCGCCTTCATTTCCCGAGCGGTGCGGTGATTGTTACGCCGCCGATGGTTTCAATTGTCGCACCTGTTAATGGCGCCACTTTCTTGCCGGGCACAAACATCGCGTTCAACGCAACGGCGGGCAGCAGCAACGGTCCCATCGTGACCATGCAATTTTTTCAAGGCACTAACAGCCTCGCCGTTTTGACCAGCGCTCCTTACAACTTTGTCTGGAGTAATGTGCCCGCCGGATATTATACGCTTTATGCCGCGGCAACGGATTCTACCGGGGCTGTTGGCTCGTCAACCGCAATCAATATTTACGTGGTAACTCCGGGGCAAGGCACCAATTTGATCACCACCGCCAGTGAGGGATCAGGTTCAAGCTGGAGTGGTGCGATCTGGCAAACGAATAGCAGCGGGGTTTTGGTTTCTCCCATTCTTGGCAACACCTATCAGGAAGTCTTCAATTCCACCCAGCTTGCGTTTGGCGCCGGGAACACCCGCATTCGCAACCCCGTCTCCAATGGGCCGCAAACTTTTCCCGGAAACTCCCTGACGATGAATACCAATACTGAAATACGATTCAAAGATACGGCCAATGACAACGAACAGATGATTTTTCCCGGCGTCGGCAATAATCCGGGTCTCCTTCTTAACGGCGGGCTGTTGAATGATGGCGACACCGGGAATTTCATTCTCCTCGGAACCATCCAGGCGGCCAGCGGATCGCTTTCCTGTTTTGCGCCTGGAGCTAATTTGGGCAATGCCCCTCCTTTGACCTTGGCCGGCCGAAATTTTACCATTGGCGCAACCCTCTCGGGCAATGGAATGCTGGCGGTCATCTTGACTCCGACGAATAATCCAATTTTGGTTACCGGCAATCAGAATACATTTTCCGGCCAATGGATTGTGCAGGAGGGCTGGCTGATTGGCACGGCTCCTCAATCCCTCGGGGTTGGCAGTTTCATTGTGAATCCCCTGGCCGGCAATGCCAATAACCCGCAGGCGCTGTCCAGTTTGCCCGCTCTCCCACTCGAAACCGCCGGTAATGGAGGCGGCAATGCGGCCCAGGCCATTCTCGACTTTTCGTATCCGGCCGTCTGTGCAGGAACGGTAGTTTTGACCAATGGCGGCCTCATGAATCTGCATACCAACTGCAATTTCGGCGGGATGGAGATTGAAGGAACCTCCCTGAGTTTGGGCTTGCACACCTACGCGCAACTTTCCAGCACCTTCACAAATTTTCTGCCGGGGGGATCGGGCACTATTACCATTACAGGGTTGATGCAGCCCGTCATCGGCAATTTATCCATGCAGACGGGGGGATTCTCGGCCTCATTCCAGACTGCCTATGGAGCGCTATATGAAATCCTGTCCGCAACCAATTTGACCCTGCCGCTGGCCTCGTGGACTGTCCTGGCGACTCTCACCGGCAACGGCTCGACGATGAGTTTCACCGATACAAACGCGCCGACCGCGCAGGCGCGCTATTATCAGATTGCAGTTACTGAACCTTGATTTCAAAACGAAAAAAGCATCCAATGAAAAACAAACTATCCAAATCGTTTTTACTTGCAACCGCTTTCCTGACAGCAGGATTTTTGATTAACGCAAAGGCAGATGGGGATAATAGTCCTGTTCAATTGTCCGATTATGTCCGTCCTCTGGTCGGCACGGGTGGCGGAGGCAACACGTTTCCTGGCGCTACCGCGCCGTTTGGAATGGTGCAACTGAGCCCCGACACGGATCGTGAAACCCCGTCCGGCTATAAATACTCCGATACTTCGATCCTGGGATTCAGCATGACCCATCTCACCGGCACGGGCGTTGCCGATCTGGGTGATTTTCTGTTCATGCCGGAAGTGGGCGCTCCGAAATTCTCGCCGGGGACGAGGGGGGATTCCGCATCCGGCTACCGCTCGCGCTATTCCCATGCCAATGAAATTGCGTCCGCCGGCTATTACAAGGTGAAACTGCTAACCTCCGGCGTCACGGCGGAAATGACGGCGGATGTTCATGCGGGAATCATGCGCTTCACCTTTCCGGCTTCCGACCAGTCGGCTATCCTGACCGACCTGAATCATTTTCTCTGGCCCGACTGGGCTAAACACCGTGCCTTGCTTGCGTCTCAAGTTCATGTGGTGGACGGTCAGACCATCACGGGCTATCACGTGACGAGCGGCTGGTCCACGCGGCGGACTCTGTACTTCGCGGCGCGTTACTCGCAGCCATTCGAAAGTTATGAGATCGTCAGCGACGGCAATGTGCTGGCAAACTCGAAGGAAGCTTCCGGGACGAACCTGCAATTTCTCGCGCAATACAAAACCCAGGCGAACGAACAAATCCTCGTCAAGATCGCTGTTTCGGCGGTCAGCGCGGACAATGCCATGAAAAATCTGGACGCGGAAATTCCGGATTGGGACTTCGAGCGGGTCCTGAACAAAACTCGCGACGCATGGAACGTTGAGCTTTCTAAAATCCAGATAGAAGGCTCGCAATACGATAAAGAATCGTTTTACACCGCGTTGTATCATGTAATGCTGGCGCCGAACGTGTATCAAGACGTCAACGGTGATTATCGCGGCGTGGACGATAAAATTCATTCAGCCGGCGGCTTTACCAATTATACCATCCTTTCCCTCTGGGACATCTTCCGCGCTGAGTGCCCGCTCTTCACGATGATTGAATCGCAGCGCGACGCGGACATCATCAACGGCATGCTTGCTTTTTACGATCAGAATCCGGCGCACATGCTTCCCATCTGGCCTTTGCAGGCCAATGAAACATGGTGCATGATCGGCTACCATGCGGTGCCGGTCATCGTGGATGCGTATTTCAAAGATGTGAAAGGCTTTAACCCGGAACGCGCTTACGAGGCGTGCAAGGTTACCGCGATGAACCGCAATTACAGCGGTCTGGCTGCCTTTGGCAAACTCGGTTGGGTGCCTTGCGACCAATACGGCGAGTCGGTTTCCAAGACCCTGGAATATGCCTACGACGATTGGTGCATCGCGCAAATGGCCAGGTCGCTTGGCAAAAAAGACGATTATGGGTATTTCATGGGGCGCGCCAGTTCTTTTACGAATCTTTTCGATCCTTCCACCGGTGTGATGCGTCCAAAAGACTCGCACGGCAACTGGAAAACACCGTTTGACCCGCATCATTGGACGATGGGTGCGAGTGGTGACTACACAGAAGAGACCGCCTGGCAGAATACATGGTTTGTGCCGCAGGATATTCCGGGGTTGATTGCATTGATGGGGGGAAATGCCGGATTCAATCACGAATTGGATTCCTTCTTTAGTTTTGGAGGGCGCCCAATAGGCGAATACGACCCCGGTAACGAGCCGGATCAACAGGCGATGTACCTTTACGGTTTTACCGGCGAACCGTGGAAGGCAGCCAAACTCCTGCATTGGACCATGAGCACACGATATGGGAACAAGCCCAATTCAATCCCCGGGAACGATGACTGTGGCCAAATGTCGGCGTGGTATGTGCTGACCGCCATGGGATTTTATCCGGTTTGTCCCGCGAGCGATTATTATGTGATCGGCAGTCCGTGCGTGCCTAAGGCGGTTATGCGCCTGTCCAATGGAAATACTTTTACCATGACGGCTGAAAATCTTTCGGACAAGAATATTTACGTCCAGTCGGTTCAACTCAACGGCAAAAACCTCGACAATCCATTCCTGCCTTATCGCGAACTGAAGCAGGGTGGGAGGCTGGATTTTGTCATGGGACCGCAACCCAGCCAATGGGGGACACATCCTATTATTCCAGAGTAAGTCATTTTAAATCAATAGGATAGCATGTTTTATGTGCATTGATTCACCGTCGGGAGATTTCCCGACAAGACGCCTGATGAAAGAACCTGTAAATTAGGAAATAAGCCTAAACCTAAACGACAATACAAAGTTCAATTATTATGCGAAGCGATAAAACCCTGTTTAGTTCGATGATATTGGCCGCAATCCTTGCATTTGCAGGCACGCACGTCCATGCACAATCAGTATCTTTGAATTTTGATACGCCAGGCCAATACACCGGCAACTTCATCACGGCGGCTAATATGACGGAATCAACTACTGCTGGAGTGAATGGTAGTGGTGGACTTCTGAATAACGATGCAGCCGATGCTAATTCGATTTATAACACTGGCACTTGGGATTTTTCTCAACTGGGTGATTCAATCACCCTTTCGCTCATGGCGCAGATTGCGAATCCTATAGGAAGTAGTGGCGGGACATTTCAACTGGGTCTTGGCGTTAACAGTTCATTTGTAATGGCCGGTTCGTCAACCGCCACGCCGGCATTTGGAAGTTTTCGTTTGAGCAGATCAAGCTCTGGGGCCAGCGGTTTTAAGATCGGACCTCAATATGACGGGGGTGGCACCCTGTCTAGCACAGCCGTGCAGAGCGCTGCCTTTCAACTTACCCCCGGCGATTGGTATCTGTTTGATGTAACTCTTGTTGACCTCAGCAGTACGTCCTACAGCATGACTGCAAATCTGTATGATTACGGAACCACCGGCCTGTCGCCAACAACAGGAATCGACCTGCTTGCGGCTTATGAAAGTGGTGGAGATTCAATGATAGATGTCACTGGAGCTTCAGGCGCTGCTCTTGTGGCAGCCACAGCGGCTGCGCCCGGCTGGCGGGTGGGCACCGCGACTTCAGGAATTAACGCTTTGGACAATTTTTCTGTGGTGGAGTCAGTGCCCGAGCCCCAATCTTTGGTGTTGTTGGGATTCTCCGCGTTGCTGGGAATCAAATACTTGAAGCGTAAAATATAAAATGAATTTTCAAAACAACCCCGACCACCCGTCGGGGTTGTATTTTTTAGTCCTCCTCGTTCTCCGATGAGTCGGGGAGGAGATGACGCCAGATAATAATATTTTTTGATCACCTTTCCACTCCCCGTCCGGTATTTATGTCCGCAAGTTCCATATGTTGACAATACATCTACTCGAAGAGTTGCGGTGCGGGAAATTTCCGGCTCGCCGTGTTCTTCTGGTTCTATGTGTTTTTCTCGCCCAATCCGTGTCGGCGCAAAGTTTGTTGTTGGATTTCAACACTCCAGGCGAATACACGGGTAACTTCAGCAATCCCGGCACTGGCAGTTCCTGCCTCGAAACGAACGCCGGCGGCATGGGCAACAGCGGCGCCTTGCGGGTCACCGGCGGCGACAGCAATGCGACTTACACCAACGGCAGTTGGAATTTCTCAAGCAATGGCGCTTCCATTAGCGTGTCCATGATGATGGAGATTCAACAGGCGACGGCGTCCGGGGGTACGGCGAACAAAATCCAATTGGGCTTCGTCAACAGCACCACCGCCGGATATGCGTTGGCGGCGGCGGGCGATGGCTGGGTGTTTGGCAGTTTTCGGTTGCAGCCGCAGTCCACGACAGCACCGACATATCAACTGGTGTGCCAGACGGCCACCAACGGGACGACCGCGAATGTGAACGTCGGCTCGGTCATCACCCTCACAATCGGCCACTGGTATCAATTCAACACCTATTTCACGAATACCGGGCCTGGCACATCGTACAACCTTGCATCCAGCCTGATTGATTTCGGGACCACCGGGGAGGTGGAGGGAACGAATGTGTTCGCGTTTAGCACGTTGCAAACCATCACCAGCACGCAGGCAGCCCTTTCATCGGACAGCTCGGTCTATCCGTGCTTCCGGGTGGCTGAAAACACGGGTGCCGCCGTCCTCGATAACTTCAGTGTCAACGGCGCAGGGAGCGCTTATACCAACGCGCCTATAATCACCGCGCAGCCAGCCAATCAGTTTGCCACAATCGGTGGTACTGCGACCTTTACGGTGGCGGCCAGTTATGCCACGGGCTATCAATGGTTCACCAACGACGTGGCTGATCCTGCCGGCACAAGCGCCAACTATACACTCAATAACGTTCCTGCCAGCTACAATGGAATGACTCTTCAAGTAGCTGTCACCAACAGCTATGGTTCCACGAACAGCAGCGTGGCCACATTGACTGTGACCACAGGTCCAACGGTCAATCTTAACATCAATTGCGCTTCCGTCCTTGGCCCGGTCAATCCCAATGTCTGGGGAGTGGACGGCCCGGACAAACAAACCTGGTATGCCGGCAACGTAAACCTCGAGCAGGACATTCGGAACGCGGGGATAAAACTCGTCAGGATCAATCCCATCCAAAACTGCATCTATACCGGTAGAGACCCTTACCCGGCGCCAAACGATTGGAATTTTACGGGACTGGATGCCATTCTGAACACCATTTTTGTCGCCGGCGCTCAACCAGTCGTCACCATTTGCGACTTTCCCGGGGGCGTATCGCATTCCACCGATGCCAACGGGTACATTACCAACGCCGATTGGAATGAGTATGGCATTTTTATGAGCAACGTGGTTTACCGCTACAATATTCAGCATGCACTCGGAACAAATAACTCGGTGCGTTACTGGGAAATGTGGAACGAGCCGGAAATTGAACCCGACGGCAAGTTCGCCTCGGAATCGGCCTACGGCACTTTTGTCCAAACGGTCGGCAGCGCGATGAAAGCGGTGGATCCAACCATCAAACTGATTGGTCCGGTGGCGGACTACACAGATTTCAGTTCCAGTGGATGGGTTTCTTACACAGCGAAAAACCTTTCCGCCCAAATTGACATTTTGTGCTGGCATGATTACGGACCCAGCGGCCAGGGGACGAATGGTTCCGTTTTCATGAACTGGACTCCTTTGAATTATAAAACCAACTTCGAAACGGAAGAGTCGGGCGATGGCGGGATATTTAAAGGGCCGGGAGGCAGGCTCTATCCCGGAGCCATCACTGAATATAACATGGACCAGTACGATGTTAACCCCACGTTTGATCTCATGTATCATGATGAATTCGACGCGACTTTTGCCGCCAGCGCGATCATCAACGCCATGTATGGCAACGCCGATATCTTCTCGTTTTTCATTCTCTCGCAAGGGGGTAGCGACTTGCTGGGATTGGCGAACGATTCGTCTTACAGCCCCTATACGCCCTATTACACCTTTTATCTTTTTGGGAATTATTTTGGCGATCAATTTATTAGTTCGAGCGGCGGGGCCTCGACGCTGGAAAGCATCGCCTCTGAGAAAACAGCGGCAGGCACATATACCGTCATGGTCGTCAACAAGGATACGAGCAATACCACCTACACCGTGAATTTTAATCTGAATAACATCCCGTCGCCCAATGGTTTGGTTTTGATTCACGCGGTCAATGCAACCCAGACCCCGGTTTCCTGGCTGGGAACGGCAGTCTATACCAATTCGAGCTTCAGCTATGTTATTCCACCGTACAATGTCATCGCCTTTGAATTCGATCCGCCTCCGCAACTCCAGCAGGTGATTTCCAATAATAATCTCGTTCTTTCCTGGAATCCGGCCGTGGGCACACTGCAAAGCTCTCCGGCTTTAACCGGAGCCTCCGCTGTCTGGTCGGCCGTTACAACCAACGATCCGGCTGTTTTGCCGGTAGGCGGAGGGACTTCTTTCTTCCGGGTGGTGGCACCGTGATTTTTATGCATCCAATTCAAAACGACCCATGAGCAAGCCGATATGACAGGCCCCAGCACTCAAAGCGGACCGAAGCCCGCCTCCGTGGCAACCGAAAGCAACGGCCAAACCTACCGCGGTCCGTTTGCCATTATGACCACCTTGTTTTTCGTGTGGGGATTTATGTTGGTTTTTAACAACGTTTTGGTCCCGCGTTTTAAGGCGGTATTCGACCTGACTTACTTCCAGGCGATGCTGGTTCAATGCGCGTTCTATGGGGCTTACTTTACCGGCTCGCTGATTTATTTCCTGATCTCAGCGTTCGCCGGCGACCCGATTGCCAAAATCGGCTACAAAAATGTCGTGGTGATCGGCCTCTTATTGGCCGCGGTCGGCGGCGCCCTGTTCTGGCCGGCCGCGGTCGCGCTTTCCTATATGCTGTTTCTAGTCGCCCTCTTTGTCATCGGGCTTGGAATTGTCATGCTCCAAATCGCCGCCAACCCTTACGTGACCATTCTCGGCCCGGAACGGACCGCCTCCAGCCGGCTGAATCTGGCGCAGGGGTTCTGTTCCATCGGCATGACCATCGGCCCGTTGATCGCTGGTTATCTGATTTTTCAATACTTTGTCAAGCCGGGCGCTCAGGGCGCTGACTCAGTTAAAGTGCCTTATCTTGTCTTCAGTATCATCTTTCTGATCTTGGCGGTGATTTTTTTCTTCATCCATCTTCCGCACGTGGGCGAACGAAAGATGGAACCTGGCGCGGGCGCTTTGAAATACCCGCACGTCATCCTGGGTGCAGTCGCCATCTTCATGTATGTGGGAGGGGAGATTTGCATCGCCAGTTCCATGATCAATTTCCTCGGACAAAGCAATGTCGCGGGTCTTACCCCGGTGGAGGGCAGCAAATATGTCTCCCTGTTTTGGGGCGGATTGATGGTTGGGCGCTTCATGGGGGCGGCTGAAATGAGCGACATGCGAAAGTTCAACAAGCAACTCCTTCTGGCGGTGATTCCTCTCCTGGGCCTTTTGCTGTTCTGGGTTCTGCGCAGTTGGAATCTGGACCAGCATCAATTCGATTTCGCCGGCGGTTGGTCCATTGTGCGGAATTATTTGCCCATCCTGGGTCTTTGCTGGCTGTTGTTCCAGTTCGGCCAGGGCAAATCGAGTCGTAATCTGACCAATTTTTCTGTCGCGATTGTCCTCATGCTGGCAGTCGCCATTCTGTTCGGCGGCAAGATCGCCATGTGGTGCGTCGTCGGTTCCGGCCTGTTCATCTCCATCGGCTGGTCAAACACCTTTGCCTTGGCTTTGGATGGCACGGGTATTTACAAAAGTCAGGTCTCGTCTGTTTTAGTCATGGGGCTTTTTGGCGGCGCGCTCATGCCCTTGCTCCAGGGGCGCATCGCTGACGTTGCCGGATTGCAAATTTCTTATCTCGTGCCGTTGGTCGCTTTTATTTATGTCACCTTTTACGGATGGAAAGGCTATCGCGTCGGACGGAACCCTCAACTTGTCACGATCTAATTGCACCCCGGCATTGATAGAAATGAAAAACAACAAATCCAAAATCCAATCAAATATGAAATTCGTATTCCCCACCTCCAAAATAAAACATTACCGCTTTCCCACCCACACCAACGATCTCGTCCTCGACCGCGCGGACGCGGAAACCTCGGAAGTGTTCGTGGTCGTCCTGGAACCCGGCGAAGCGCCGCCCTTTCACAAACACGATGATACGGAACAGATTTTCTACATTTTGAAAGGGCGCGGGCTTTTGCGCGTGGCTGCCAAAAAAATGCTGATGCCAGTCCAGCCCGGAGACCTTGTGCGTATTCCCCGCCAGATGTTTCACTCCATTCGGTGCGATGGAAACCGTCCGCTGGTATATCTGGCCATTGATTGTTTCGTGGGCGGACGCCCCAAGGCCGAACCCACGTGGGATTCACACGCGCGAGTCCTCTGCCAACAAAACGGTTGGAAATATGCGCAAGTCGTCAATCGCAAAAGTCCGAAACGGCGTGGAAAATGATATTCTGCCGCGAGGGGTACATGACAAAATTCTTCAAACACCGGAGATTCCGAGGATTTCCATCCCGGCTATATATTGAAACACATATATGCAGGAATCTTCGTTATCTTCGTTTCCTTCTGTTAATCTTTTTGTTCCTCCCGGTTGGCTCCGGGCAGGATCATGCGCACCACCCCGTCCGTGAGCTTGAGTTCATGGAAGTTGATGATCAGTCGGGAATTTTCCCGATGTTGCTTTCCTTTGAACTCTGGTAAAGTCCTTTATATACCCGAAAAGGCGCAACCAGGCCAAACTAGAGCCCCTATGAAAAAGCTAATCATTAGCAATATGATTGCCATGAGGGTGTTGTTCGTTTTAACGCTGCCCGGCACAGCGCAAGCTCAATTCAATTTCACAACCAACAATGGTGCGATCACCATCACGGGATATACTGGAACCAGTAGCATCGTAGTCATCCCCAGCACAACCAATGGCTTTCCGGTCACGAGCATCGCTTCCAGTGTTCCGGATTTTTCCAGTATTCTAGGTTTTTACTCCAGTGTCGCCAATGTCACCATTCCCGACAGCGTTACCAATATTGCATTCGGGGCGTTCGAACTCTTTGATATTGAAGGTGCTCCCCCCCCAGCCACCTTTCTGAGCGCGATAACGGTAGATACGAACAACCCAATTTATGGCAGTATGGATGGGGTCTTGATTGACAAGATAAATGGCACACTCATACAATATCCGTGGGGCAAAGCGGGATGTAACTACACGATCCCCGACTGTATTACCAACATCGCGAACGACGCTTTTTACTACTGCACCAACCTGGGCAATGTCACGATTTCCGGTAACGTCACTAACATCGGAAATCAAGCCTTCGACTTCTGCAGCAGCCTGACCAATGCCACAATCGGCAACAACGTCACCAGCATCGGAGCCAATGCATTCAAGGACACCAGCCTGACCAGTGTCATAATCGGCGCCAACGTCATTAACATTGGAGCCGATGCGTTCGAATACACCAGCCTGACCAACGTTACAATTCCCAACAGCGTTATCAACATCGGATCAGCGGCATTCGGATACACCAGCCTGACCAGTGTCATAATCGGCACCAACGTCATCAACATCGGAGACAATGCGTTCCAATTCACTGGCCTGGCCGACGTTACAATTCCCAACAGCGTCACCAGCATTGGGTCGCAGGCGTTCTTTAACTGCACCAGCTTGACCAGTATCACAATTGGCGACAATGTCACCAATGTCGGGACCGGGGTATTTGATACGTGTTCCAGCCTGACCAATATCACGTTCCCCGCCAGCGTCACCAGCATCGGTAACGATGTGTTTGATACCTGCCGCAGCCTGACCGAAGTTTACTTTATGGGCAACGCTCCGAGTGTTGGATTTGATTCTTCCACCGTTCAAGCCAGTACAGTTGTCTATTATTTGCCCGGAACTACAGGCTGGGGCACAAATTTTGATGGTCTTCCTGCCGCCTTGTGGTTGCCGCAGATGCAGCCCAACGACGCCGGTTCCGATGTCCAAACAAATCAGTTTGGATTCAATATCAATTGGGCCAATGGCCAGACTGTTGTGGTGGAAGCCTGCACTAATCTGTCCAATCCTGTCTGGTTTCCACTGAAAACCAACACTCTTACCGGCGGCTCATTCTATTTCGGCGATCCGCAGTGGACAAATTACCCCGGCCGTTTCTACCGCCTCGGCTCACAATAAAACATGGGGGCGGTTTCTATTTGAATGGTGATGTCGAAAATAAAAATGAGAGGGATGATTAAATTCCCAATGCCTTTGGCGTCGTTGCTCCTGGCGCTGTCTTTGCTGAATACACTCGCGCCACCCGTCCCGCCCGCGACAAATGGAATCTCGGACGCCAAAATCCGTGATATTATTTCCCGCGTCGCGCGCCGCCGGATTCACGAATTGAAGGACGGCGATTACGCGCCGGTCAAAACCATCGTCGAGGCCGAAACCGCCCTGCCGCCGGAAGGCATTGACTGGGGGCCGGAAAGTTACCCGCAAGGCGTAAGTCTCTGCGGGATGCTGCGTTCAGCCGACGTAACAGGTGACGGGGAGGTGGGTGAATTTGTTGCTCAATATACCCGGGTTTGTTCCCGCTATTATCATTGGCTGGACGGCATGGATGAAAATCTTGGCCCCTCGCCGGAAGTTTCCGCCTTTGTGCGAGGTTCAAAAATCCGGGGCTTGATGGATTTGGGCAGCCTCGATAGTTGCGGGGCGATTGGCAACGCCATCCTTGAAAACATGATGCGCCATCCCGACCAGGCCACGCCGGAAGAAAAGGAAGTGGTCCGGCGTTGCGCCGATTGGATCGTCAACAAACAAAGCCGCCTGCCCGACGGCACCCTTTCGCGCGGCGGGCCAACCAACAGCACCATCTGGCCTGACGATCTGTATATGGGCGGCGTGTTTCTCGCCAGTTGGGGCAAATACACCGGCGACCAAAAATACATTGATGATGCCGCGAACCAAATCGTTCATCAGGCCGCGGTCGAGCAGGACGCCGACGGGCTTTGGTTTCACAGCTATTTTGTGGACCGGAAAGAACACGCCCCGTTCAAATGGGGTCGCGGCAACGGGTGGGCGACGTTGGCACTGGTCGAAACTCTTTCAGTCATGCCCGGAAACGACCCGCTGCGACCGCGGCTTCTCGAAATTTTGCGCAAACAAATTGACGGCCTGAAAAATGTGCAAGCGCCCGACGGGATGTGGCGGCAGGTTTTGGACAAGCCAGCTTTGTGGGAGGAGACTTCCTGCACGGCCATGTTTGCTTACGGCATTGCGCGCGCGGTGAATCGCGGATGGATCGACGCCACGAACATGGCCGTGGCGCGCAAGGCGTTCGAGGGAATCAGCAAAAACGTGGCCGCCGATGGCAGCATCCAAAACACCTGCGAAGGCACGGGCGTCGGCTTGGAACTGGATTACTACATCAAGCGCGGGCGTTCAGACGATGATCCGCATGGCTGGGGTCCAGTGATGCTGGCCGGAACAGAAATTTTAAGGCAAAACGCCCGTTGAACCGGGTTTCCACACAATGTGGGTGAGCTTTTTTACTTTCTATAGACCCGCCTCAGAACGACGTCTCAAATGATTTCCAATAAACACGTTCCCTTGAATGTTAGATTTTCAATGGCAATTAACGGGATATATTGAATGACACCGCTGTTGTTAAACTTTATAACTTTCTTTTGCTCATC
Source organism: uncultured Verrucomicrobiae bacterium (assembly GCA_963797825.1). GTDB lineage: Bacteria > Verrucomicrobiota > Verrucomicrobiia > Limisphaerales > UBA11358 > UBA11358. The sequence goes on along the minus strand of CAWCRR010000041.1, from coordinate 100,430 downwards.
AATATTGAGTACGGTGATTCCGTCTTCTTGTTGCCCTGCGGCTAATATTTAGGATTTTTCTTCCGAAGGCCTTCCTGATTTAGCGATTGACGTCTTAATCACCACCAACGACTTGGATGAGCTGACGAACGTAACGATTCTCAGTAATGTTACGAACATCGGGACGACATCGTTTCATAAAGGGACCGGAACGCTTGATAGATTGAGAAAACATTGGAAACGTGGTTATTGGTCGTTCCGCTATTGTCCATTCTTGACGTCCTAAAACGGCATCACCGAATACACGGCGACAAAGGTCAAGGGCCGGACGTCGGCCAGATTGGTCAAGGGCCAACCGGCGTCAATTCGTAATGCATCGGCTGCGGGGCTGCGGCGGCATATTGTTCTTCGGCCAGGTGGTCTTTCTGATTTTGTAGGGCATGAATCAGATTCTCGGTAGCGCGTCGCACTGCCCGATCGTGATCATCGGAAAGTCTCAACTGGATTTGGCGCCAGGTGAAATACCGCCACTGAACCTGTTGCCACACCTGGTCCAGCACGCGGTAACTTTGCTCCAGCATGGGCGTGTGGCATTCCGCCAGATTGATGCCGCCGGCCAGTTGGTCTGCCGTAAATTCGCCCACCACCTGTGCATTAATCTTGAGCTGGTAATTACTGGCTGGCAACCCCTTGACCTGCAACGGTTCCTCGTCCGCCGCAGCGTAGAAGCCGCAATCGCCCAGCACCATTTGCATCACGGGGTTGGTGTAATCCCAGTTTGGGTTTGGCTCCGGCCAGACAAAGGACATGACGCCCCAACGGGGGTTTTCGTAAGGCGGAAACTGCGGCCAGTCGTCATGCAGCGCGAGAATCGGAAACGGCAGGCAGGCGTCTTTCTGCGTCCACGCCACAGTTCCGCCGTCCGCCTTGACATCGCTCACCCGGGTGTTGTCCGCGCGCTCCACCTTGTCTGCCACGACGTCAATTGTGACCGCCGTCACTGTGGACGGCGCGTTCCACGCCTGGAGCAGCGCCTGCGCCATCACCAATTCGCCAGCCGCCGAGGGATGCACCCGGCCGGGGATCACTTCATGCGACAGCGCGGGATTTTGCGCGAACGCCTTTTGCATCACCGCCACCAGCGGTTCGTTGAAATCCACGAACATCAGGTCATGCGCTGCCGCCAACTCATGCACAAACGCGGAATATTTCAGCAGGACTTCGTTATAGCCGCCGGGAAATTTCGGCGTCTCGGTCACGTCGTCGTAAGGCGACGGTGCGATGAGCACGATGCGGACGCCCGGCAGATGCGCCTGCAAGGACTCGATCAGGTGTTCATAACCGTTGGTGTAGGTATTGAAAATCTCCTGGTTGAAGGACTGATATTTCGCGTCGTTCATGCCCAGCATGATGGTGACGACGTTGGGTTTGAACGGAAAGACGTCCCGCTGCAGGCGCAGGTCAATTTGCCCCGCCCAGCCGCCGGTGACCTTGTCGCCGCCGACGCCGGAATTGACGAAGCTCACGCGCAGATGGGGAAAGCGCGTGCGCACGTAAGTCTGCACGTCCACGCCGTAAAACCGTTGCTCGGTGATGCTGTCGCCGTAAAAGCAAACGCGGTCGCCGTCATGGAGATAAAACAGCGCATCGGCCGCGGCTGCGGCCTGCGGCGCGGCGGCGCAAAAGCACAACGGAAGAACGGCGGCAAGAAGTGAAAGTTTTGTTCCCGTAAACAGGAACCGTCGGAGCGGCTCGATATTGATTTTCATGTCTGGAGTTTTATCGGAAATAAGTTGCTCGCAAAGAATTAATTTCCGATTTAGTTCATGCGGGCTGGCAGGCATTCGCTCTGGTAAACTGAGATGCGCCCATGGCAAGGGATTGTGCTTGAATCAGTGGGGCAGCAATCGGCGCATGGGTTGGTTGCGTCTTCACCCTATCAGGCACGCCGGGCAAAAAAATTGCGATCCGGCTTGCAATTTTTTCGAACAGAATGAGAATGGCAAAAATCCGGTCGTACTCATTGTGTGCCAACCCGGATCAGGAGTTCAGGCAAATACCAAGAACATGAAAAAAAACGCCCTTCTGTTTCTCTTTCTTATTGGTTTCGCGCAGCTTAATTCCGCTCAAAATTTTGCCTCCAACTGGCAGCCTTTGGGACCCGTTGACATGCCGGACTATGAAACCAGCATGGGACGGGTCAACTGCGTCATCGCAACCGCGGGAGAGCCTGCCCGCCTTTTTATTGGCACTCCGGATGGCGGGGTCTGGCGCAGCAACGATGGCGGCGCCACCTGGCTTTCGCTGACAGACTTTTTGCCGGTGCTGGGCGTCAGTTCCATTGTCATCGATCCCCTCCAGACGAATACCCTTTACATGGCGACGGGCGATGCTGACGCCGGGGTTTGTTACAGCATCGGAGTTTGGAAATCAATTGATGACGGAACCAATTGGTCCGCCACGGGACTGTCATGGCCTTTGAATACCTACAATTTAATCTACAAATTGACGATGAACCCCTCCAATCCGCAGCAAATCTTTGCGGCGACGAGCGACGGTTTGTATGTCACCTACAATGGTGGCGCCAATTGGCAACAGAGCTTTCCAGGCGAAAACACTCTTTGTTATGACGTCGAGTTTCAACCCGGCAGCAGCACCAACATGTATGTCACCTGCCAGGGGGCGCATTATCTTCGGTCCACCAATCTGGGAACAAACTGGACGTCCATCACGGCCGGACTTCCCACCTCGGGGGTTGACCGTTCCATCATGGGTGTTTCCACCAATAACCCGCAAGCGCTCTATCTTCTTTACGGGAGCGCAACCACCGGCGGGTTTTATGGCCTTTACCGCTCAACCGATGGGGGCGTCACCTTCGGCCTTCAAACCTCGAATAACCTGTCGGGACTGATGTTTGACGGGCAGGAATCTTACGACCTGGCGTTTGCGGTCTCGCCGGCCAATTACAATGATGTTTTCGCGGCTGGAAACTTGATTGGCAGTTCAACGGATGGTGGAGTGACCTGGCAAACGGCAACCTATGAGAATACGCACGTGGATGTCCACGGATTGACCGTCCTGAACGGGGTCTTGTACGGCTGCACGGATGGTGGCATCCACATGACGGTGAATGGTGGAACCAGTTGGACGGATTTGAGCACGAATTTGGAAATTGCGGAGATCTATAATGTTTATGGCGCGCCGCAAAATCCCGCGCTGATCTATGTTGGCGAACAGGACAACGGTTTAAATCAGTATGCGGGTGGAACCTGGTCGCACTTTCTGGCCGGTGATTATGGGCAACCGATAGTCGATCCCCTGGACCAAAATACGGTTTATGCGACAGCGCACGGTTACTACTATAAAACCACCAATTCCTGGGCCACGGAAAGTCAATTGAACATCACCAGTTCGGAAAGCACGGGCTTTGAATCGCCATGGGTCATCAGCCCGGCGAACGATCAAGTGTTATTGGCGGGGTTTGAAAACGTGTGGGAAACCACCAACGCGGGAGCCAACTGGTTTCCCATTTCAAGTTTTGGCGATTCGGCGGTGTGCAGCACCATTACCATTGCCCCATCCAATCCAGCCTTTGTCTGTGTCATCCGCGATGGCGCCTTATGGCGAACCACCAATAATGGAACCAATTGGACAAACTTACCGATCCCGGAGTCTGGCGGGGCGGTGGCAGTGGCGGTGAGCAGTAGTGACCCGGCCAAACTCTGGCTGGCGCAGAACGATTACAGCACCACGAACAAGGTTTATGTTTCCACCAATGGCGGCACCAACTGGTCGGCCTTTACGGGTTCATTGCCGAATCGTCTCGTGGACTGCATCGTCTATGAGGGCGGATCGGATGACGGATTGTATCTGGGCACGGATACCGGAATTTACTATCGCAATGGGGCCATGAGCGACTGGCAGACCTTTAATACCAATCTGCCTAACACCCGGGTGTCCGACATGCAAATTGAATACGCTTCGCTTGCGTTACGGGCCGCGACGTTTGGGCGGGGACTGTGGACCTCGTTGCTGGCGGGAGCAGTCTTGACCACCCCCGCCATTACCGGCCCGCCGAATCCGATCATCGGGCAGGCCAATTCCTACAGCTTTACCCCCGTCACCAAGGCCATCCGCTACCAGTGGCTGCAGTGGACGGAACTGCCCTTCAATCTGGTGGATGGCGCGGAAAATGGCCTGGTGAATTTCACGGCAACGATTACCGGCGGTTACAACATCTTTTCGAGCAGTGTCAAGGCTTCGGGAAATTATTCTTTCCATCTCACTCATGCCCAACCCGCGGACCAGCTTCTCCAATTAAATTATACCTTGCTGGCCCAGGCGAATTCCGCCGTTCAATTTTCAAGTCTGTTGGATTATGCGACATCCTCACAAGTGGCCAAGGTTCAAGTCTCAACCAATTCAGGCTCCACCTGGCAGGACGTGTATTCCGAAGCCGGCGGGGCATTCGAGTCAACTTTCAGCACCCGGCAGGTTTCGCTGGGCAGCTTCGCGGGCCAGGAATTGCAAGTGCGGTTCAATTATCATTATGTGTCCGGCGGAAGCTATTACCCGCAAACCAATGATTACTTTGGATGGTATCTTGATAATGTCGCTTTTACCAACCTGCAGTCTTTGACCAACCAGATCGTCACCACGGTTTCGAGCGGCACGAATTTTACTTTCACGCCGGCTCAGGCCGGAAACTATTTGATCCAGGTCCAGGCCGTCACTTATGGGCCATCCTACATGGGATATGGCGCGCCAATCTATTTAACCGCGGTAACCGGCACAAATCCGGTTTTGAATTATCAGGTTGGCGGCGGCAATTTGACGTTGACGTGGTATGACCCGAGTTTCAGCCTGCAACAAACCCCAACCCTCTCTCCCGCGGCGTGGGTGACGCTCGGCAGTAATTCGCCGGCCGTCTTTCCATTGGAATCCGGAGGAAATATGTTTTACCGGCTGAAGAAATAGAAAGAGATTATGCCGAATGGCCAGGGATTGTGCTTGAATCAGTGGGGCGGCTTTTGATAAGGACACTGCAATGAAAATATGTCTCGCGCCGGTGATGGCGATTTTATCAGCCGTTATTTCCCTTCCACTCCCCGCGCAAAATGAATCCGCCGTCGCGCCCGGGGGAAAGATGGACTTGTTCGATGGCAAAAGTCTGGCGGGATGGACGTTCGTTTCCAAAGGTACGAATGCGCCGGCTGATGCGATTTGGTCCGTGACCAATGGTGTGATCCGGTGCCTCGGCAAACCGTATGGCTATGCGCGCACGTTTCAGCGCTATCACGACTATCAGCTTCATGCCGAATGGCGTTTCCCAGTGGCCCCGGGCAACAGCGGCGTTTTTCTATACCTCAATCCGCCGGACAAGGTCTGGCCGTATTGTTTCGAGGCGCAGTTGCTCTCCGGCGACGCGGGCGAAGTGCGCATGAACGGCGGTTCGAGCGCGAACGGGATCACGCCGGACCATCCCCATTTTGTCCCGCGCCAGCAAGCCTCCTCGGAAAAACCCATCGGCGAATGGAACGCCTATGACATCACCTGCCGCGGCAACACCATCACCGTGCGCGTCAACGGCGTTTTGCAAAACACCATCACTGGCGCCTCCACCAATTCCGGAGCGATCGGGTTGCAGGCCGAAGGCGGCCTGATTGAATTCCGGAATATTTATCTCGAGCCGCTGACCCCGAATTGATCAACCCCCGGGGTTGGACCATTCCATTCAATTCATCCAGTCAGGAAAGGTGATTACGTTTCCACTTTTGCGTCCATCGTCACCTTGGCATTGAGCACCCGTGAGATGGGACAGCCGGCCTTCGCGGCGCTGGCTACTTCCATGACTTTATTTTTGTCCGCGCCGGGAACGCGCGCCGTGACATCCAGATGCGATTCCGTGACGGTGGGGCCGCCCGGAAGCATTTCCAATGAGACGGTCGCCGTGGCGGAAATGGATTCGGGCTTGAGGCCGACTTTGCCCAACTCGGATGAAAACGCCATGGCGAAGCAGCCCGCGTGCGCCGCGGCGATCAGTTCCTCGGGGTTGGTGCCGATGCCGTTTTCAAACCGGGTGCTGAAGGAATATTGCGCGTCCTTGAGCACACCGCTATCGCTGCTGATGCTGCCGTTGCCGGATTTTAAGTCGCCGCGCCAGACTGCCGATGCTTTTCGTTTCATAGTTCCTTTCAATTGCGGGGAACGTGGATTCGTTCCGTGCCGGGGACAATAACGCAGTTTGAAACAGATTTCCACCAGTGTCTTTCTTGCCACGCATATACCGGCACTTTCTTGTTGCGCGAAGCGCAATTTCTGCTAAAAACCGTTCATTCCCGACCAACCTACAACCCCCTATCCCATGAGTGAATCCACACAAATCAAAGACACCACCGGCAATCCCGCGCCGCTCGGCCTGCTCGGCTTTGGTATGACCACGGTGTTGCTAAACTGTGCCAACGCCGGATTCTTCGAATTGAACGCCATGATCCTGGCCATGGGCATCTGCTACGGCGGCATTGCGCAAATCATCGCCGGCATGATGGAATGGAAAAAGGGAAACACCTTTGCCACTACGGCCTTTATTTCCTACGGGTTCTTCTGGTTGTCGCTCGTTGCGCTGATTGCGCTGCCCAAAATGGGTTTCACCCCCGCCGATGATAAGGCCATGTCGGCGTATCTCGCCCTGTGGGGAATTTTCACCCTGGTCATGTTCGTCGGCACCCTCCGCCTGAACCGGGCGCTGCAACTTGTCTTTGGCACGCTCGTCATCCTGTTTTTCATGCTGGCGTATGCACATTTCTTCGGAGCGGGTGCGGACTTCGAACATGTCGCCGGCTATGAGGGCATCGTCTGCGGATTTTTGGCGATCTACACCGGCCTGGCGCAAATCTTGAACGAACTTTACGGAAAAGTTTTTTGGCCGCTTGGGCCGGTGGCAAAATAAGCCATCCAATTGGGCCATCGATTTGTTGGTTGAAGCCTGCTATTCGACAAGCGCTGCGGACTGCCCTAAAATTCCTTCGTGACGATTTTGAAAATCAGCGGCATGACCTGCGGCAATTGCGCGCGCCATGTCACCGAAGCGCTCCAGTCCGTGCCCGGGGTCCGCAGCGCCACGATTTCGCTTTCGAGCGCCAGTGCCATCGTCAATTGGAACGCCGGCACCGCTGAAAATCTCCCCGCGGCCATTGAAGCGGTAAAAAATGCCGGGTACGATGCGAAGGAAATCCAGAATGATTCCAGCGATTGCCATGCATCTCCTCGCAAAGATTGGCAAATTGGCCTGTGGCTGGCGATTGTCGTCACAATCATCCTGATGGCAGGCGAATGGGTCTTTCATTTCGGGATGGACGGATGGTTTGCCTGGCTTTCATTTGCGTTGGCGGGATTTGTGCAGGTGTTTTCCGGCGCGCCGTTTTATCGCGGCGCGTGGCGGCAGCTCAAACTCGGCAGCTCCAACATGGACACCCTCGTGGCGCTCGGTTCGACGACCGCCTTCGGTTACAGCGCCTGGGCGCTTTTGAGCGGCGCGGGCGGGCATCTCTATTTCATGGAAGCCGCGGCCATCATCACGCTCATCAGCGGCGGTCATTGGTTGGAAGCCCGCGTGACCGATAAAGCCGGCCAGGCGCTCAAATCGCTCATGCAACTCGCGCCACAAACCGCCAGACGCATTCGGAACGCGGAATCCGGAGTCGGGAATTCCGGCCGTTTCGATTTAAGGACTGCTTCATTTTCAAATTCCGCACTCCGCACTCCGCATTCCGCAATTGAAAAAGAAGTTCCGGTTTCTGCGTTGAGCATCGGTGATGAAGTGGTTTTGCGTCCGGGTGATGGCGTGCCGGTGGATGGCCTGGTCGTGGATGGCGAATCAACTGTTGATGAAGCGTCCTTGACCGGTGAATCCATTCCGGTGGAAAAAAAGTCCGGCGCGGAACTTTTTGCGGGAACGGCCAATCTGAACAGCCGCCTGGTCATGCGCGTCACCGCCACGGGCGGGGAAACGGCGCTGGCCCGCGTTATCGCCGCCGTGCAACGCGCCCAAACCAGTCGCGCCAAGATCCAGCGCCTCGGCGATAGTGTCAGCAACGTCTTCGTCCCGATCATTGTCGCCATCGCCATCGCCGCCGGGCTGTGGTGGGGATTGGCGCCGGGATCTGTCGGGGACGTTCACCGATGGCTGGCACATTTTTTGTGGCCATCCCACGTGCCGACGGGTGCCGCCGCCGGATTCATCATCGCCGCCGCGGTCCTGATCATCGCCTGTCCCTGCGCGATGGGGTTGGCCACGCCCGCGGCGGTCATGGCCGGCGCCAATGCCGCCGCCCGGCGCGGAATCCTGGTCCGCGACGCTGTGGCGCTCGAGAAAGCCGGGAAAATTTCAGCCATCGTTTTTGACAAGACAGGCACGCTGACCGTTGGCAAACCGGCGTTGGCGGAAACTTTGGAACTAAACGGCCAGAAGGCCGCCATGGAGGACCTGGCCGCGTCATTGGCAAGAAACTCCTCTCATCCGGCGAGTCAGGCCATTGCAAAAATCTCCGCCCATCAAATCCCCCTGGCTGACTGGCAGGAAATCCGCGGATGCGGCGTTCAGGCCGGGTATGGCGGCATGGCAACTGTCCGTCTTGGTTCGTTGCGCTGGTTCCGGGAGAACGGTGTGGATTTATCGGCGGGGGAAGAATTTATTTCCGGCTGGCTGAAGATGGGCGCAACGGTCCTGGGACTGGCCGAAGATAAACGTTTGATCGGCCTCTTTGCGGTGAACGATTCTGCCAGGCCGGGCGCGGCCAACGTAATCAAAACCCTCCGGCAGCAAGGCCTGAAGATTTATCTGGTCACCGGCGATAATCCGCAAACCGCGGCGGGCATCGCCAAACAGACCGGCATTGCGCCCGAAAATATTTTCGCCGGGGCGCGCCCCGGGGAGAAGGCGGAGTTCGTGAGAAAACTGCAGGCGCAGGGCGAGCGGGTTGCGTTTGTGGGCGATGGCATCAACGACGCCCCCGCGCTCACGCAAGCCGACCTGGGGATTGCCGTGAGCCGGGCCAGCGATATTGCGCGCGAGGCGGCGGACATCATCCTGCTCAAATCGGAGATTGCCGGCGTGCCGGAAGCGCTGGGTCTGGCGCGCGCCACGTTGCGGACCATCAAACAAAACCTGTTCTGGGCGTTTTTTTACAACGCCATCGGGGTCCCGCTGGCCGCTTTGGGATTTGTCAGCCCGGTTTTTTGCGCCGCGGCGATGGGGTTGTCCGACTTGATTGTCATCGGCAACGCGTTGCGGCTGCTGCGATGGCGGCAACGGAGCTGATCATGGCTGCAACCGCACCAAATAAAGATAATAGGGCGGAAGGTCCGGCTGGCTCAGGCAGCTCAATGTATCGACCAACTCGCCCCGATATTCAGCCATCCATTGCCCGATCGTTTTCCCGTAGGGATCCAAAAGACAGCTATCCACCACGACATAGTGGATGCCCTCGGCCCTTAATTTTTCGGGCGTGTCGTCGAGCGTCACGCGCCGCACCGCGCGCAGGCCGAGCGGAAACCATAAATCCTGTTCAGCGCTTCCGTTGACTGTGGCATAACCGATCAATTTTTCGCCCGGCGGCAAATCTTTTGCTATCAATCCACTCAATTGTTTGGCCTTTAAGGTGGCGGTGAACGAAAAATCGAGATGTGAAATCAATCGGGAATTTGGATATTCCGAGTGGAGTCCGTCCAGGATTGTTTGCGCCGGGAACAACGGGCGGCTGCGGGAAATGACCAATAATCCCGCGGTGAACAGCATTAATAATAATCCGAGCCGCTGCCACCATCGTTGCCGGACCAGGAGCCTGTGTCCGGGTTGGGCGAGGAATAAGGGAAGCAAGAACGCGTAATATGGGGCCAACTGGCGCGCATTTTCATAAGTCCCCACCTTGGCCATGAACACGAGCAGCAACGCCCACGGGACGATTCGCAATAGCCATCGGTGCGAACCAGTCGCAACGATGGGGGCGGCGTTTCTTTTTGAAAATCGCCAGGCCGCGAAAATTGAAACCAGCATCAAGGCGCAGATTCCCAGGCCGATTCCCGCGTTGCCTTCGCCGACGCTGTGCGAGCGAAAAGTGACCTGGCCAAAATGCTCGAATGAGGAGAAATGATGCCCAAAGGGCGTGGCGACGAACCGGTCCATGAGCGTGTTCCAGCGATCAGCCCAGGGAAAGAACGGAGGCATCAGGTTTTGCGCGGAGAGGCAGAACGTATTTCCAACAATCCCCCAAAATGGAGAGGTCAATTGCCCCATAGCCTGGCCGGCGCCAAGGCCCATCCAGTTTCCAGTATGCCGCAGGTTAAAGGCCGTTATCGGCAAAATGGAGACGAGCAAACTGATGGCCGCAACCGCCATCGTGGCCCATGGCCGCCGTTTCAACAGCAAAAACGCCGGCCATGCCGCGATGACCCAAAGCAAAATGAGCGGGATGTCGCATTGTTTGGCTCCGGTGGTCAACGCGGCCGCGAGCATGGACAGCCAAAGATCTCCAACCGAATTCTTTTCCTTTGCCCGCAGGGCGAGATCAACCGCTGCCAGCGCGTAAATGGCCGCGAAGCTGTCATTGACCACCGAACCGGCCTGCAAAACGAAGCACCAGCCCGAAGGCAGAATCCACATCCACCACCAGGCCACGCGGGAGGACACACCCAGACGCGTGAACACGCTGTAAATCAAACCCGGCAACATTGCATAGGAGGCGATATTGATCAGAAACACCAGCCGGTCATTTCGCGCCAATAAGATCAGCGGCGCGGACAGCCATTCAAAGCCGCACGCCGCGATGTTCAACCGCACGTCGATGGTGTGGATCCAATGCCAATGCTGCTCGTAAAGCCAATGCAGGACGCGCGGAGTGCGGTAGGCCTCGGAATCGCCGTTGTTAGGCGCATAGACCGCGCCGCCAATGAGTGACAGGGCGAGCAGGCAGAAAAATAATAGCGGGGCCAGGTGTTTGAAACGTCTTGGAAATTTGCGGGTCCATTGCGCCGTGGTTTGCCGGGGATGCCACCTCGTTTTCCTCTGCCAATAAATTCCGGCCACTGCCGCCAGGAAAAAAACCGTGCCGTAACCCGCCGGGTTTAATTCGTGCAACGCCGATAGAATCCAGCCCGAAGCGACCAGCAGCGCGGAAAGCAAAATCCAGAGCCTGACGGCGATCAACATTTGGATAAAAATGAATTGCTTCCGAGCCGCATGTCGAGCAATTTATCCAGCCCATGCCAAACAAAATTTTAGTCGCCGGCGCGGGCGGTTTTATTGGCGGCCATCTCGTGGCCGAATTGCTCCGCCAGGGCCACAAAGAGGTCCGCGCCGTGGACATCAAGCCGCTTGACGAGTGGTATCAAATATTCTCCCAGGTGGAAAACATCCAGGCGGACCTCCAACTCCGGGAAAATTGCGACCGCGCCGCCAAAGGCATGGAACACATTTATAATCTCGCCGCCGATATGGGCGGCATGGGCTTCATCGAATTGAATCGCGGGCTTTGCATGTTGAGCGTGCTGATCAACACCCACCTGCTCATGGCGGCCCGTGAAGCCGGGGCCAAAAGATATTTTTACGCCTCGTCCGCCTGCGTTTATGCCGCGGACAAACAGACCGACCCCAATGTCACCGGCTTGCGCGAGGCGGATGCCTATCCCGCGATGCCCGAGGACGGCTACGGCTGGGAAAAACTTTTCAGCGAGCGGATGTGCCGCCATTTCACGGAGGATTTCAAGCTGACCACGCGGGTTGCGCGCTTCCATAATGTATATGGCCCGCAGGGGACTTATGACGGTGGACGGGAAAAAGCGCCCGCGGCGATGTGCCGGAAAGTCATCGAGGCAAAATTGTCGGGCAAACATGAGATTGAGATCTGGGGCGACGGCCATCAAACGCGCAGCTTCATGTATATCGATGACTGCATCACGGGCATTGAAAAGATTTTTCACAGTGACAGCGTGACCTTCCCCATCAATCTGGGCAGCGCGGAGAAAGTGAGCATCAATCAATTGGTGGACATCGTTGAAGACATCGCCGGGATCAAATTGAAGCGGAAGTATAAATTGGACGCGCCGAAAGGCGTCAATGGCCGCAACAGCGATAACATGCTCATCAAAAAAACGCTCGGATGGGAGCCGGACTTGCCTCTGCGCAAAGGCATGGAAAAAACGTATGCGTGGATTTACGACGAAATCGTGAAGCAGAAGTGAGTTTCAGGACCATTTGAACCGTTCTGATGCCCCTATTTTTTGACCCGGTCCTCCAGGAATTTTCCGATCCGTTCCAGCACTTCCTCTTCAGTGATTTTGCGGATGCAGAATGGCTCGGGAAAACGGCAATAGTCCGAGCACGGCAGGTACGGGCAGGCTTTCCCCGCGATCCATTCGGCCTGCGGATGCAAGGGCGCGAACCATTCGGGCAATTGCGGCCCAAAAATCGTGAACGTCGGCACCCCGCAAAATGCCGCCAGATGGCCGGGGCCGGAATCATTGCCGATAAACGCGGCGGCACGGTCCGTCAGTTCAATCAATTCCGCCACCGTCGCGGGCGTCGCCACTTTTTCCTCCCCGGCGCGCAGCCACCAATCGCGCTGGTCGGCGTCGCAAGCGATTTGCACGTTGAATTTTTTGCTTCTCAAGTGGATCGCCAGATTCCGGTAATGTTCCAGGGGCCAAACGCGGATCGGTTGTCCGGCCCCGGTGTGGATGAGCACGGTGTCGCGATTTTGTGCGGTGGAGGGTATGGAAATTTGGTCGCGCGGCGGCAATTCCAGGTCCAACGCGCGCGCGATGACGCGCCATGACTCATAACGATGCGCCTCGGGCCCTGGCCGCGTGAGGGCATCCGTCAAATAGATTCCGCTGCGCATCCGGGGAAAGCCAATCCTCCTTTTGGCCCCGACCAGATTAAGCAAAAAGTGGTCGCGCGGGTCCCAGCGGGCCGAAAGCCCCGCGTCGAAACGCTCGCCCGTTAATTGCCGGCGGAGGCGGAGGATCTGCGGCAGAGGCCAGCGCCAAAGCCGGTATTTGTTTTTGAACGCCGTCCAGGGCGCCACGAAGGGAACGACTCGCACTTCCGGCCAGAGACGGCGTTGCAGATCGACCGCGTAGGGCTTGGCCAGGAGGGTCACGTCGAACCGCTCGATGGCCGCGCGCAATAACGGCGTGGCGATGATCAGATCGCCCAGCCCCCACAATTCCACGATGAGTAATTTTGGTTTCAACACATCCGCCCGCGCCGGGCAAATTTGTCATAAAAATCCGCCCACTCAATCAAATAAATTGTTCCCCGGCTCAAATCATCCTCGCTCAAAAAGATTTTCGAGCGCAGAATGATGACGAATGATTGCCATCGTCGAAAATCAGCCGATCGGCGCCGGCCTGGTCTCCCAGGTCGAGGAAATTTTTTCGCCGAAGGGAATTTTGTCCCGGGCGAAAAATTTTGAATTCCGGCCGCAGCAACAACAAATGGCCGTGGCGGTGGCGCGGGCATTGCAAGGCCGCGAACACCTCGCCGTGGAAGCCGGGACGGGCGTCGGCAAATCGCTGGCCTACCTGGTGCCGGCCATCCTGTTCGCCGTTTCTCAAAACAAGAAAGCCGTCGTTTCGACGCATACCATCAACCTGCAGGAGCAGCTCACCGAAAAAGACCTGCCCATGCTCGCCGGCGTGCTCGGCGCGATGCCCGCGCCGGTAAAATTCAGCTTCACCATGCTCAAGGGCCGCGCGAATTATCTCTGCACGCGCCGCTTGCAGAAAGCGATGCAGCAGAGCGGAAACCTCTTCACGTCGTCCGAGGCCGGGGAGCTTCGCCGCATTTATGAGTGGTCCAAAAAAACGGCCGACGGCAGCCTGTCCGATTTCGACGTCGAGCCTGACCCGAAGGTTTGGGCGCAGGTGTGTTCCGAGCGCGGGCTTTGTTCGCCAAAAATTTGCGGGCACCCGTCGGATTTCGCCCGGGACCACGGCGTTTGCTTCTTCCAGCGCGCGCGAAACAAGATCCTTTCCTCCGATGTGCTGGTCTTGAATCACACGCTGTTCTTCACGTTGTTGGGCGGCGTGGACGAGGATCAGGAGGGAGGCATCCTCTTTAAGAACGATTTTGTCATCTTTGATGAGGCCCACACCGTCGAGCACGTCGCTTCGCGGCATATCGGCTTGAGCGTTTCGAGCGGGCAAATGCGGTACTCCCTGAATCGCCTGTGGAATCCGCGCACGGAGAAAGGGCTGCTCGCCACGTTGCGCAAAGGCGCGGCGGTGAAATTGGTCGCGGACATCCTGGCGGAGGCCGATAAATTTTTCGAGAACGTCGAGGAGGCCTGCGAGGAAATCCAAAAATCCACCGTCAAAAACAGGTTCGGCGGAAACGAAAATGAACGCCGGCGCGCCTGGACCGAATTGCGCATCCGCCGCGCTGAACTGGTCCAGGACAACGTGACCCTCCCCATCCAGCGCTTGCGCGAAGCGGTCAGCGAACTCATCAAGACCAGTGACGACAAAGACCTCGGGCAGGAACTGGTCGAGTGCAACCGCCGGCTGGTCGAATTGCGGGAAGAGGTGGCGATGTTTTTAAGCCAAAGCGCCGGCGAACATGTCTATTGGGTCGAACGCGGCGGCAAGGCCCATAAAAACGTGTCGTTGAATGCCGCTCCCATCGACGTGGCGGATTTTTTGCGCCGCCGCTTGTTTGGGAGTGATACCTCCATCGTCATGACCAGCGCGACGCTGGCCACCAGCGCCGGCTCAGGACGGGTGACGCGAGGCGCCTCATCCAATTCCACTCCTCTGGCTTATTTCGCCAAACGCGTCGGCGCCGAATCGGCTGAGAAACTGCAAGTCGGCACGCCCTTCGATTACGAGCGCCAGATGAAACTGTTCGTGGCCAAAAAAATGCCCGACCCGCGGGAAACCGGTTATCGGGACGCCCTGATCCATTGGATCGAACATTTTGTGAAGATGACGCACGGCAAGGCGTTTGTGTTGTTCACCAACTACAAGCTCATGCAGGAGATCGCCGAGGCCATGCAACCGGTTTTTGACCGGCTTGGCGTCGCCTGCTTCGTGCAGGGCACCGGCATGCCGCGCTCGACGATGCTGGAGAAATTCAAGGATGACGTGGACTCCGTCCTTTTCGGCACGGACAGTTTTTGGCAGGGCGTGGACGTTCCCGGGGAAGCGCTCTCCAACGTCATCATCACGCGATTGCCGTTTGCCGTGCCGGACCATCCCCTGATCGAGGCGCGCCTCGAGGCGATCGAAGCCCGCGGCGGCAATTCCTTTGGCGAGTTCTCCCTGCCCGAGGCCATTTTGAAATTCCGGCAGGGCGTCGGGCGCTTGATCCGCACCAAAACCGACACCGGCATCATCGTGGTCCTGGACAACCGGATATTAACGAAGCAATACGGGCAGTCCTTTATTGACGCGCTGCCGAAATGCCCGTTGGAGATAGTCTGATCAAAATGGCGCGAGCAACGGGATCACACCCCGTCCCTTCCGGCGATAAACTGAAAAATCCTTGTCCGCGGTCAATATCTGGCAGCGGTCATGCAATTCCGCCATGCGCACAAGGCAGGCGTCGGCCAGGCTCATCGGTTGGTCGGCGTATTTGCGCAGCAGGTTCAAAATGTCGGCACGATTTTCTTCCACGCTGAAATCGAGTCGCACCGCGCCGCGTTCCAACATTTGCAAAAACGGTTCAGTTCCCAAATCCGCCGAGCGTAACAAAAAGAGAACTTCTGAAATCACGGCTTCACAGGTGTAAATGGGTTCGTAGAACGAGCCAAAAGTCGCATAGGCCCAGCGATGATATTGGTCGGTCCCGCTGACGTACGCAACGAGCGGGCCTGTGTCGGCAAAAATTCTAGTCGCGGCCATAGCCCGTCAAAGGCCGCGTGGACAAATCCTTTGGCCCGCGCACGCTGCCGCAGAGATCTTTGGTCAAGTCAAACAGCGACGGCCGCTTTTTCGGCATCAAATGCTCGTCAATCAGATCACGGACAACCGCTGCGCGCGAGCGGCCCAGCTTTTTTGCGCGCTCATTCAAAAAGGCGACGTGCCGGCGATCCATTTTTAACGTGACCGTTTCCATACCCTAATGGTATTACCATTTTGACATCAAGTCAATACCGGGACGGTTGAACCTTTCGGTCGTGTGTGATTAGATTGTGATGATTTTGAGCTTGCCGTTTCCCACCCCGCAGCTCAGCTTTGGAACATTAGGCCACACTGATTATGGAACCACTTTTAGACAAATTAGCGCGCCAAAAACTAGTGAGAAAGTTCTTCGCAACCATTCGGGCCTGCGATAGGTCTTCAGACAAATGGATGCGTTTTATCATTGTCGCAGTCTGTGTGACGGCAACCATCTTTGTTACAAGTCTTATGATTCCCGGCGATGATTCGGTTTTTGGAAGGGTGGTTGTTATCACATGGTTCGTGTTTGCATGGCCAGTGGTGGTTGCTGGGGCGTTGATACCTGCTGACCCACCAGTGTGGCTTTTAGTTGGCAGCGTTCTGGCCGGATTATTTTGGGCTTTTATTGTCGAACTGATTTTTAAGAGGCGACGTGTGCCCTAAACAAAACTCTTCCGGAGGAAATATGCCCGATTATGTTTGGACTGCCAAAGACCGTTTTGGGAAAACCGTAATCAGAGAGATTACCGCCGATAGCGCCAATGAAGCGAAGGCGATGTTATTGGCTGATGGTTTTTCCGAATTACAGCTATGCACGCAATTCCAACAAGGCCCGGGAAGCTATGGCCGAAGCGGATAAAAGCCCAATGACAGAAATTGCCAAGCCCTTTCGCCTTCGCTGTTTGGGCGTCATCGCTTATCTGGAAGGCGACTATGCCTCGGCGAAGCGCGATCTTGAAACCGCGATCAGTCTCGTTGATAAGGTGAAGTGGCGGCCGTTTAAGGACGGGCATTTAAGCATCGCTCGCGCCTATCTTTGTTGCGTGCTGGCGAAACAGGGAGATGCTCAGGAAGCAAAGAAAAATTTTCGCATGGCCAAAAATTATCTTCTCGCCACAAAAGAAGATGAATTGCTGGCAGATTGCCGCCAGGCGACCGGCGAATACAATTGATTTTCTCGAAATAAGGCCGAGCCGGGTTGCAAAGGCCGCAGCGTAAAACTATGGGGCGGGTGTTACCGTCGGCGTTTCTCCCGGCGTCAATTCGATTTTTTTCCTGGCCAGGCATTCCGGGCACATGCCGTGGGATGTTTTCGTGGCAAATTTGGATTTAAAATACTTCTCCATTTCCATCCATTCGCCCTCGTGACAGACCTTGCGGCACCAGCCGCAGATCCGCAAATATTCCTCCAGATGATGCAAACGCTTCAGCAGCCGCCGCGTCAGAAAATGGACCCACGCCCAAATCAACAACAAGACCACCGTGCGCAAGATCGCGCGCCGCCAATCCGGCGCGAATGGCTCGCCAAAAAGATAGTGCGGGATGCGAAACAATTCCGTGAGCCAGGACATGGCGATCATGAAGGAGAAGCCGGAGGCTTCAACCAATAGGATGGCTCTTGTTCTTTCCCGCTTCTGTTTCACTGGTTTATTTTTGCATCAGAAAATTACGCTGTCCAGTAATTCTGACGAGTCTCGACGTAAATATGTTCAACGATATATTGTCGCGGATGGAAATTCATGAAGCCTTAAAAATTGCCGGCGGCGCCGGCACCTTGCTGATGTTCATTCCGATGTCACTGGAAGTCATCAAACGCAACGGCGACGGCCAAAGTTTTTCCACCTGGCTGCTCTGGGCCATGCTCGATTCCATTCTCGCCGCCAGCACCATCGTCCAGCATGGGAATTTTCTTTTGCCGTTGGGATATGCCATGGGCGGCTGGATTCTCACTGGATTGCTCATCATGAAGGGGCGGTTTGCCTGGGGCCGATTGGACAGCGTGGTCCTGGCGCTGGTCTTGGTTTGCCTGGCCGGATGGGGCTTAGGCGGGGCGCGCACCGCGATCATCTTTGCCACGCTCGCGACCACGTTCGCCACGGTCCCCGGATTTATCGAGCTGTGGCGCCATCCGCAGCGTGCCGTCGGTAACGTCTGGGTGGGGTTCGTATTGACCAACACTCTGTCCTTTGCGGGCGGCGCCGCGATGACGGTGGAGGAGCGTTTTTCCCCGGCGGTCTTTGCGATTTTGTCCTTGTTGATGGTCATCGCCAGCCGCAAACCCGCACCCTAATTTTTCGCAAACTCAGATCAACCGGGGGGAGCGCACGCGCCCTCGCGTGCAGCGGTTGACGCCCTCGTCAACCGCTTGGGTGGGGCGCATCTTGACACTGTCCTTGATTTGGTAGGGACATCGCGCTGCGATGTCCCCGCCCGCGCAGAGCGGGCGGAACGAATGTCTAATGTTTACACATACGGTTGCGCCGCTGGACGCGGCGCGGACGGCGCAGCGCGCCGTCCCTACCAAGGACAGTCAAGATGCGCCCTTTGGGTGCGCCCTCACGCATCAAACATTGATTTTCAGGAGCGCAAACCGTTACCCTGCGCGCATGACGCGCACCGAAAAGCTGCTGGCCGAACTCATCGCGCTGCCGAGCGTCAACCCCGCCTTCGCCGGGCAGGACAGCGCGGTCCGCAGCGGCCATAAGTTCGGCGAGCGGAACGTCGCGGAATTCCTGGCGGCCATCGCCTCGCGCGCCGGGTTGGAGATTGAATTTCAACCGGTGCTGCCCGGGCGGCCAAATTTTATAGCGCGCTTGCTGCCCTCGGGGAAAACCCGCCTCACCATCTTGCTCGCGCCGCATCTGGATACCGTCAACGCCGAAGGCTTTACCCCACGCCGCAAGCATGGCCGCCTCCATGGCCGTGGCGCGTGCGATACCAAAGGCTCCGTCGCCGCCATGCTCACCGCGCTATGCGAATTGGCGGAGGGAAAATCACGTCCATCGGAGACGGAAATCATTTTCGCCGGCCTGATCGATGAGGAGCATGCGCAAGCCGGCTCTCGTGCATTGGTTGGCCAGGGATCGAAAAAAACCACGCCGCTAAAAGCCAGCCTGGCCATTGTCGGGGAACCGACCGGATTGCAAGTGGTCACCGCGCATAAGGGCAATCTTTGGCTGGAGCTTGAAACGCGTGGCGTGGCCGCGCATGGCTCGACACCGCATCTCGGCAAAAATGCCATCCACGAAATGGCGCACCTCGTTAATTACCTCCAAACGGATTACGCGTCGCGTTTGCGGCGCTGCACACACAAATTGCTCGGGCACGCCACAGTGAACGTGGGTGTAATCTGTGGCGGACGGCAACCGAACATCGTGCCGGACCGTTGCACCATCACCATCGACCGCCGCACCATGCCCGGGGAAACGGATGCCGGCGTGAAACGCGAGCTTCAAAAACTTCTCCGGTCAAAAAATTTCCACGCCACCCTCGCGGTAAAAAAACTGGCGCCGGCCCTGCCCCTGGAAACCAATCCCAAACTGCCGCTGGTCCGCGGATTTATGGAGGCTCTCGGCCAAAAAAAAGCCGCGGGCGTCCATTTTTTCTGTGATGCGGCGATCCTGTCGTCCGGGGGCATCCCCAGCGTGGTTTTCGGTCCCGGCAACGTGGCCCAGGCGCACACGGCCGACGAATGGATCTCCCTTTCAGAGCTGGAACGCGGAAAAAATTTGATTTTGAAATACCTCCGGTCGTTGCCCTGAAATGTAGGGCAGGCTTCCAGCCTGCCGGTTCTTCGGGCATCCTGCCCGAAGTCGTTGAATGATTATGCCATCGGATAATACATCGCGGCAGAAAAGCGGTGCTCGAACATCGCGGCTGGAAGCCGCTGCCACCGGCAGGCAAGATGCCTGCCCTACGCCGCGCCGACTCACCGCCGGCTTCCATTCGCGCGATCATCTGCCACATCTGAAAAGGGAAGGTAGCAGCTACTTTGTCACATTCCGGCTGGCCGGCACGTTGCCCGCAAGTGTCCTGCAAAAATTCAGAGAGGAGCGCGAGCAGATACTCCAACACGCGCTTGCCGCCAAACGCCCGCTCACCTGGCGGGAACAAGAGGAGCTATTCCGCTGGTATTCCGCCCGCGTGGACGCCTATCTCGACGCCGGGCATGGAGATTGTTTTCTTCGCCAGCCGGAAATCGCAAAGGTCGTCGCTGAGGCGCTGAAATTCTTCGACGGGCAACGCTACGACCTGCGTTCGTGGGTGATTATGCCGAATCATGTGCATGTCGTTGTCTGGCCGCGTCAAACGGAGACGTTGAGCCGCATATTGCACAGTTGGAAATCGTTTACGTCCAAAGCGGCCAACAAATTTTTGGGCCGTTCGGGCATCTTCTGGCAAACCGAGTCCTATGATCATCTCATTCGTGATGATGACGATCGTTTACGTTGCGCGGCTTACACGGTAAACAACCCGGTCAGCGCCAGGCTTTGCACGCGCCCCGAAGACTGGCAATGGAGCAGTGCATACTGTCCGCCGATGTAGGCATGATGTAGGGCAGGCTTCCAGCCTGCCGGTTCTTCGGGCATCCTGCCCGAAGTTGCAAACAGTGTCGCGCCGAAGGAAATTACCATTGTGAGGCGGCGTCAAAACTCGCGGCTGGAAGCCGCTCTCACCGGCAGGCAGGATGCCTGCCCTACGCCACCGAACGGCATTGTAAATCTCTTCCCCTTCCGGCACTCTTGGCGCGCCAATGTCCGCTGAAAAAATTGCCGGCATCCCGACCGTTGATCATAAACCGCACGCGGCATTCTTTCGCCAAAGCGGCTGGCTCATGATGGCCAATATCATCTCGGGCATCCTCACCCTCGGCGTCCATTTTCTCTCCAAGCGGATTCCCGAGGCCCAATACAGCATCTTTGGGACGATGCTGATGGTTACGGCGTGCATCCCGACGATCCCCTTGCAGATGGTTTACGCGCAGCAAACCGCGCAAGCGCTGGTGACCAGCCGCGAACGGCAGCTCGCCGGGATGATCCGGCTGGGCTGGCTCTGGACCTTTATCATCTGGGCGGTCGCTGCCTCTGTCATTTGTTTCTACCAGGGCCGGATCATCCAGGAATGGAAATTGCCCGGCTCGAATATTTTGTATGTGACCCTGGCAGCGGTGCTGATGAATCTATGGATGCCACTGTTCGCCGGCGTCCTACAAGGGCGGCAGGATTTCTTTTGGCTCGGTTGGGGGACGATTGCCAACGGCGCCGGGCGCTCCTTCATCGCCATCTTCATGGTCCTGGCCCTCGGCAGCGGGGCCACCGGGATGGTTCTCGGCGCGGTGTGCGGCATCGGCGCGTGGGCATTCATCGGGATGTGGCGTTCGCGCGATTTGTGGACGGCCAAACCTGAAAAATTCGACGGCGGCCCTTTGCTGCGGCAGGTCGTTCCGTTATTTCTCGGCTTTGGCGCGTGCCAATTCCTCTTCACCACGGATACCATCTATTGCATGGCGTTTTTCTCCAGTGATGAAATGGCGCCCTACGTCGCGGCCGGGACATTGTCGCGGGCGCTGCTCTGGCTGGTGCTTCCCCTGGCGGCCGTGATGTTCCCCAAAATCGTCCATGCCACCGCGAAATCGGAAAAAAGCAATCTGCTCGGCATCGTTTTGATTGGCACCGGAATACTTGCGGGCATTTGCACGGTCGGCTTATGCCTGGTCGGGCCTCTGGCCGTGAAAATTGTTTTCAAAAGCGCCTATATTGACGAAACCACCGCGCTTCTGCCCTGGTATGCCGGCGCGATGATTCCGCTGGCCCTGGGAAATGTGCTCGTCAACGATTTGTTGGCGCGCGGGAAATTCAAGATCGTTCCACCGATGGTCTTGCTCGCCCTTGCCTATGGATTCACCCTCCCCGCCGTGCTGCATCGATATTATGGCCATATCCCGGATGTAAAGGTCATGGAAATGGCGTTACAAGTCCTCGGCGGTTTTAATCTCCTCCTGCTGGCAATTGCCGTCTGGTTTTCCTTTTTCCAGCCGAAAGCCAAGTAGCCTTTGTTAGTATCCGTATCGGTCAGGATGTTTCAAATAGTCTGCGTATGTCTTTGAAGCCTCACCGCTTAATATTAAAACGTCCATTCCCTGTTCCCTCTCCCCTCAACGGGGAGAGAATTCCCCGATTCATTTCGCGCATTGAACCCGCTTGTCGCGTCAACTTGTCTCGCCATCACGTCCGTCGTAGCTTTAGCGAAGATGGAAGCTTTAGCGGCGGCGGAAGCGCAGCGAAGACGGATGAACCAACCGCTTGCTGCCGTGTATTAGAGCTACAACGAGCATCCGCCTGCTGTTCCCTCTCCGCTCCCACTTGCCGCGCCGTAGCCAGGCGAAGGCGGGCCTGCCCCGCCGTAGCCGTGGGCGAAGGCGGGTCTGATGGGAGGGGAGAGGGTCAGGGTGAGGTGAGGGTTCCCCAAGGTTCATGGAAAGGGCGGTAGGGCGCGTCACTCCGTGCGCGCCGGCGTGGACCAGAGGGTTCCTTCGTCGGGAAAGCCCGGCAGGGCGAAAGACCATAGCCCACCGATTCATCGGTGGGTTTGCGATTCATTTCAGACGGAGTCCCGGTAGGGACGGCAGAATTCCCCGCGTCCTATCTGTCCCCTCCATCCCCGGTTCATGGAGAGCCTCCTCGCGCTTTTTCGCCTGCATTGGCACCATGAACCTGCCGCATCGTGCTTGGCATTGAACAACAGTTGATGTCCTCTTCCTGTCCCCTCTCCGCTCCCACCTGCCGGGCCGTAGCCGGGCGAAGGCCGGTCGGATGGGAGGGGAGAGGGTCAGGGTGAGGTGAGGGTTCCCCAAGGTTCATGGAAAGGGTCAGGGTGAGGGGCACTGCTGTCCAGTTAAGGCCAATTTGAAGATTAAAATATGCGTATTTCCAAGGAAAACAACTTGGTGATTTGCACATTTGATTTTCAATCGAGGACACCTCGCCCTTTGCCTTTAACCCGATGAACATTGATTGAAATCATTTTTGACCAACTCTTAACTGGACAGCAGTGGGGTGAGGGGTGAGAAAAGAGAAAGGCTAACTTTTGTGATTTTTTTTGAGGCTTTCCCGCTTCCCGCCATTCAGTTCTGTGTTAGTTCGGGCCAATTGGCGTTACTGACTACAAACTACCGACTCCCCGCCAGACTATTTCACTGGCAAGGTGATAATGATATTCGTTCCGCGGCCGGGAGAGGATTTGATGCGGATGGCGCCGTGATGCGTTTCAACAATCCTGCCGATAATAGCCAATCCCAGGCCGGTCCCTTTGGCTTTGGTGGAGCTCAAGACAGCGGTGAAGGCGCGGCGTTGCAATTCTTCACTCATGCCGGCCCCGGTATCCTTGAATTCCACGGCGATCTGCGTGGGTGAAACGGCGCGTGATCTCACCGTCAACGTTCCGCCTTCGGGCATGGCTTCGGCGGCGTTAAGAATCAGGTTCAAAAATGCCTGCTCCAACTGGGTGGCGTCGCCCATGACGGACGGCAAATCCGCCTGTAATTTCAAGAGCATTTTGATGTTCTGATTGGCCATTTTATGCCGCACCAGAAGTCCCAATTCGTCAATGAGTTCGTTCAGGTCCACCGGCGCCAGAGTCGGCTCGGTGGTGCGCGCAAAATCCAGGACCTGTTCCACGATCTTGTTGAGATGCTCGATTTTTCCATCGATGATCTGGGCGTCTTTGGTGCGGGGATCGCCGGCGGGAAATTTCAGTTGCAGCGAATGATACAACAATTTCATCACCGTGAGCGGATTGCGGATTTCGTGGGCGACCTCCGCCGCGAGCAATCCGAGTGCGGACAATTTTTCGTTCTGCCGCAATTGCTCTTCCACGTCCACGATGCGCTCGTACAGCCGCGCTTTCTCGATGGCGATGGCCGAGAGTTCCGCCAGGGCGCTCAGGATGCGGATTTCCTCGTTGGAAAAATGATAAGGCTCGCCGCTATAAACGTTCAGCGTGCCGATCGCTTCATTGGCAAAGAGCAGCGGCACGCTGAGCAGGGAAATCAGGCCCTCGCGCCGAGCCATCTCCACGTTTTGATAGCGGGTCGAAGTCTGGACATTTTCCAGTTGCATCGGCTTTTTCCGGCGCACCACCACGCCCAGGAAACTGTCTCCCACGCTCAATCGCGGTTTTTTGAGATAAGCCGCCCCCGCGCCGTGGCTCGCGCGCAGATCCAGCCATTCGCGCGAATCATCCAGCATCATCAGCGAGCACATGCGCGCCCGCATTAATTCGCTGGCCTCCCGCGTGATGGCCCGCAAGGCTTCATCAAGGTTCAACGTGGAATTGATCGCGCGGCTGACCGCAACCAGGGATTCGAATAACCGGGCCTTTAAACGCAACTGCTCGAAGAGCCAGGTGTTCTGGATGACTTTAGCCGCTTGAACGGCAAGCTCTTGCAACAATTCCTGGTCGTCATGGCTGAAGGCATTCGCGCGGTCGGAATCGACATTGATCACCCCGCGGACCTCGCCATTGACTTCCAACGGCACGGCCAATTCCGACCTCACGCCCCGGCGCGCCACGATGTAGCGCTCGTCATGCCGCACGTCGCCGACGCACGCGGGTTTTCCGTGGCGTGCCACCCAGCCCGTGACGCCTTCGCCCACCCGCAATTGCAATTTCGCCGCCGACGCGGGCAGGTTTTGCGAGGCATGGATCTCCAGGAAGCTGGTTGTGGGGTTGATGAGCACCAGCGACCCGCTGCTCGCATTCATCAGGCGAACGGCCTCGCGCACGATCAATTGCAACGCTTCCTGCGGTTCGAGCGTTGAATGGATGACGTTGCTGACCTGGTAGAGCAATTGCAGCCGCTCCAGGCGCGCTTTCGTTTTTTCCAATTCGTCGTTCACGGTTTTATCGCACTCGCATCTTGACACTGTTCCTGGTAGGGACGGCGCGCTGCGCCGTCCGCGCCGCGTCCAGCAGCGCTTTTGGTAGGGACATCGCGTCCACCCTCCGCAGTGTCGCTACGGAGGACGGGCTGCGATGTCCCCGCCCGCGCAGAGCGGGCGGAACGATTCAAGACAGTGTCAAGATGCGCCTTCATCTCACGCGCATCGTCAAAAAAATCCCGGCGGCGGCAAAGAGAAAATCCGGCGACCACGCGGCCAGCCAGGCCGGTAAATTTCCCGTCTGCCCAATGGCGATGCCGACCTTTTGAATCACAATGTAAGCAAACACGATAAAAATGCTGCCGGCGACACCGAAAAACAAATTGCGCCGGCCGGAGCCTGCGCCAAAGGGGATCGCAATCAGCACAACAATGGGACAGACGAACGGGGCGGCGAGGTGCTCTTGCAACTGCGTTCTCAACCACGGCGACGCCTCTCCCGGACGCAGGCGCAGATAATCAAAGATGTCCGGCAGCGGAACAGCAATCTTGTGCGAGCCGAGCAGTTCCGCATTGTTGATTTCGATTTCAATTCTCATCTCTTCCGGCGTTTCGTGGAATTCAGGCATCGCCAGCGCATTGGTTTGCGCCAGCACGTGCTGGCCATATTCCGATACGTCATAAAAAGTCCACACGCCATTGGCATACATTGCATGGTCGGCGTTCAATTGCAGGCCCGACTCGCCCGGCGCCTGCCAGTTGACCTGGACATGGAGCAGTTCCGCCTTGGGGTAATCCAATTTGTCAAAAATCCATTTCCGGTTCACCCGATCATTTTGAAAACCCTCCTTGGCCGGTTCATAGGTTTGGTGGGGAACATAACGGTTCAAGATCTGGTCCCCCCAATCCGCGCAGCGCAGCATGCAAAATTCGTTCAACACAAACAAAACGATTCCCGCCGCGCAACCAACGATGAAATAGGGCAGGCAAATCCGCCATAAACTCAGGCCGGCGGCGCGCATGGCCGTGATTTCATTATGCCGGGCGTGATTCGTCAGCGCGAAAAGCAACGCGAGCAGCAATACCAGGGGCAATATTGTGGCCAGAAATTCCGGCGTCATGGCGATGCAATATTCGACGATATCCACCAAATGCAATTTTGCCTGCTGCAACTTGTCCAACTCGTTGAAGAGGTTCCATGACATCAAGAAAATAAGGAACCCGCCGAGGCAATAAGCCAGCGGCGTAAGCAATTCGCGGAACAGGTATCGGTCGAGCAACCGCATCCGCCAAGAGTATTCGGCGCGACGCACGCGGGGCAACCTGAAATCAGCAGGCCTGCGGCCTGAACTATCGTAGCCGGGGGCAACGCCATCGGCGGAGAGCCATCCACGAATGCTACGCCCTGTAAAAATTCCCGATTCGTTTCGCGCATTGAACCCCCTTGTCGCGTCAACTTGTCTCGCCATCACGTCCGTCGTAGCTTTAGCGAAGATGGAAGCTTTAGCGGCGGCGGAAGCGCAGCAAAGACGAATGAACCTGCCGCTTGCTGCCCTACATTAGAGCTACAACGAGCATCCGCCTGCTGTTCCCTCTCCGCTCCCACCTGCCGGGCCGTAGCCGGGCGAAGGCGGGCCTGCCCCGCCGAAGCGAGGCGAAGGCCGGTCGGATGGGAGGGGAGAGGGTCAGGGTGAGGTGAGGGTCCGCGGGGTTCAGGGGGGCATTGCCCTATTTCTTCATTCTGCATTCCTCATTCTCCGCAAAGACACCCTGGGAAAGCCCGGCAGGGCGAAAGACCATAGCCCACCGATTCACCGGTGGGTTTGCGATTCAATTGTCCGTGCGCGTTGCACCGGGCCGTGGCATCCAACATCCAACATTCAACATAGAGAGCGGTTCAACTAATTCTGTAGCCACGCTCCGGCTGGGGATGGCCGAAAAGCGCGCCAGCGTCGTGCAGTGCGGTGGGTGAGGGGTGGGGGCTTCACACCGCTTTTACGTTCGCACGCGCCGAGGCCATTCGAAAGCGGTGTCAGCCCCATTCCCCGCCAGCCACCGCACTCCCCGCCTTCGCTACGGCTTCGGCGCGGTCGCGTCGAAGCGAAGCGGAGACGGGGCCTGGCCTTCCTGTTGAGCCGGCGAAAACAAAGGGTTCGGGCCGGAAAACCATTGCGAAGTTTTCTAAAAATATGACAATATCATTAACAGACCCCTTTTCTTTTCGCTCCCGCAAGCGCAACTTTGGATCGGGGACAAACTTTTCCTTGCGTGCGGCAATTGCAATATTCATATCTTCAGGATTTCCGAGGTTAAGCTGTTCTGGACAAATGGAAAACAAAGAAATATAGTCTTGAAACCGACAAAATTATTACCGCAGTTTGCGGCCTAATAATATGTTAGGCGCATCGAAAAACACAAAAGAAAGGAATCAAAGATATGGAAGCACTTGGATACATTTTTGGGGTGATGGGTTTTATTTTTGGGTTGGCAGCGCTGAGTCAGGTGTCAGCACTGAAAAAGGATGTCGAGAAGCTCAAGTCGCAGATTGACCCGAAAATTTGAAGCGTGATTGCGCCTCCGCGCTGGAGCCAACGCCGACTGCCCCTGTCAAAACTTAATAGAAATGTCCCCTTGATAACTTAGGAGAAAATGTCCCCTTTTGTTGGTTGATGTTGTTTGTTTGTTTCCCGGTTTGGGTTGGGGGATGGAGGGAGGCCGGAGCGTAGCGGAGGCCGACCGGAATCCCCCAACCCAAACCGCACTGCCCGCCCGCCCGCCAACAGCGGACGCCGCCACGGGTGGCCTGCCCCTGGCGGTTGATTCGCGGGTCTGGCGGTTAGGGGCTTGACTGGCTTGAGATGCGCGGGCCGTTGCGGCAGTTGGCGCCACTTGAGTTTCTGCCCGCGATAGACCAGTTGCACCCGCCCGTCCCGCAGCGTCCGCACCACCACTTTGCGTCCAACCAGGCTCAACGCCTCATGTTGCTGGTCCAGTTGATACCATTTTCCTTCACAGCCCACGGTCCAATCCCGTTGCACCACCCGTTCTTCTTCCCAACTCAAAACTTCGTTCAAGTTCCGGGGCAGCCCTCGATGCGCGTCCATCGGGCTGGCCGCCTTCCGCGCAAACCGCTGGTTGAACTCTCCCAGATAGGTTTCTTCCAGAAACCGGTTCGCACTTTCCAGGTCGTTGATCTTGGCCAGTCGCAATGCCTTGACCAGTCGGTCTTGCAACACTCCGTTCATCCGTTCCACCCGGCCTTTGGCCTGCGGACTATTGGCCAAAATTAGTTCCACCCCCAACGTCGCCATCGCCCGGCCAAACTGCGTTTGCCGTTCTTTGCCGGCCAGTTGATCGGCTACGCTGGCCGCCCCTTCGCAGCGGTAGATGCTGTCCCGATCCACGTACAAGCTCCCAGGCAAACGGTGCTTGCGTCCCCAGCTTTCCAACACATCGTAGCTGGCCCGCGTCGTTTCTTCCTCGGAAAAACGCGCCCGCATCCGGTTGGTCGCGTCATCCACCATCACCATCAGTACACACTTCTCCCGCCGTCCTTCAAACCAGTCGTGATGCGAGCCGTCCAGTTGCACCATCGCCCCGAAACAGGGCTTGCGCTCCCGCCATTGCCGATGCACTTGCTTGCGTCGGCGCACCGTGAGCTTCCCCTCGGCCAGCAACCACCGCCGGACCGTGTCGTGATCCACCACGATCCCTTCCTTGGCCAACTCCTCGGCCAGCAGCGTGGGTCCGAAATCCGCGTAGCGTTCCTCAGCGTAACGCGCCAGCACTAGCGTGCGCACGGCGGGGGCCTTGCGCCGCAGCCCCGGTTTGCCGCGCAGCCCATGCACCAAACCAGCATCCCCTTGCGCTTGATACCGCCGCCAGATCCGCTTGGCTTGCCGATAGCCCACCCCCATCAGTCCCGCTGCCTCCACCTGGCTCAGCGCTTTGCTTTTGATCCCCGCCATGATCGTGATCCGATTCCGTTCTTTCCGATTCATTGTCAATGTCTCCATGTCCGGGACAGGATGGCTGCCGCCATCCTCTCCCAATAGGGACATTTCCATTAAGTTCAAATAGGGACATTCTCATTAAGTTCCGACACAACGCCGACTGCCCCTTGAGTTTATGGATGGTTTGGGTTATACAACGGTTATCGAGCTTGCGGAGCCACTCGCCCGTCGGCGTGGCTCAGCTCACCTCTGAGGTAATCCGTCAACGGATTTTTCAATTTTGTTCGCCGGATGTTTCCACGGGCTTTTGCCCAAGTCCACGCGGTCGAACAGCGCGACAATCGGGCTGCCATGTTTTATCAAGGATGCTTCATAGATGGTCTGGTCATAGGGTCGCCGGTCCTGCCAGCAGCGCCAGATAATCCGCTGCCATTTGAAGGCCAGGGCGCGGACCGCAGTGTGATGCGAGCCGCCTTTGGTGCGTTGCTGTAAATAGTAAGCGGCCGCCCAACGGCTCCATAAAATGCTTTCCTTGGCAAATTCATGAAAGCTTTGGCGGTGAAACTTGGGACACAAATACCGCCAAAACGTGTCAGTCCTCACTTTTGACACTTTCATTCTTTGTACCCTGCACCTTTCCCGACTTTGGATTACTGACTACTGACCCGTTCGATTATGTTGGCCATCGACGAGAAAAGCTTTGGCCCGGATCATCCAACTCTTGCCATCCATCTTCACAATCTCTCAACGGTGCTCATTGCCATGAACCGTCTGGAGCAAGCCGAGCCGCTGATGAAACGCCACGTTCTTATTTTCAAAAAGTTTTACCTAGCAAATGGCTATGAGCATCCACACTGGAAGGCTGGATTGGTAGACTATCGAAATTTGCTTTTAGCAATGAAGATGCATCAAATACAGGTTGATACGAAATTGCGAGAAGTCATGGGGATTTGATCCCTTTCCCGGGGGGTTCATTTTCTTTATTCCCTTCTGTAACAATTCCGCACTTCGCGATCCGCACTCCACAATTAAATGTTTCCACTTTTCAGGCCCAAATTGGCGTTTATTCGCGTCCTTTCGTGGTTGACGATTTTGTTACGGGGCAACATTACGTCCCTTTCCCTTGTGGTATCATGCCAACATGCGAAGTGCGCCAAAATGTTATCGTAGGAGCCGACCCGTCCTCCGTAGCAGCACTGCGGAGGGAGGAGGTAACGGGGCTTCTGAATCCTCCCCAACCCTCCAACAATCCAATTATCCATTTATCCATTTATCCAATCGTCCGTTCGTTGCGCCTTCTTGCGCGGTCTTGCGCGATCTTGCGTTTAAAGCTTCTTTGGTCACATTACGCGAATTAACGCGAATTAACGCGAATTTACATTTAATAAGGAAAACCCCCGGACGCAAATTGACGCGAATTGACGCGAATTGACGTTTATGCTCTCAACCTTCAACTCAAATTCCTCTCAACCAATTCCAATGAATTCCAATGAATTCCAATCAGCCCCCTGCGATCAATTTCTTCCACAGTTCGTCGTTCAGCAGGGCCTTCTGGAGATAATCATTGTCGCCGGGCTTTTCCATGGGCGCCCGTTCGGGGTGCAACGGCAACCGGATCGTGAAGGTCGTTCCGCGGCCAGACAAACTCTTGGCGTCAATCGTTCCGCCGTGGTGATGCACGATAAAAAAGCAGGCCATCAGGTTGATGCCATATTCGCTGGGAACGGATTCACGCACGACGAACGGATCGAACACCACGCGCAGGGCGTCCGGCGGCAGGCCGGGACCGTTGTCGCTGATGCGGACAAAAATTTCGGGCTTGGCGCCGCCTTGCAATTCCGCCGACAGGGAAATTTTGCAACCGGCCGGCAGGGTCGCGATCTCCTCCTTGAAGATCAGCTCGAACAGGCGCTTGAATTTGGGCTTGTCCACCTTCATTTTTGGCAAGGACTCTGGAATATTGGTCTCCACTTCGATCCGCCTTCCGGCGAATGGCTCCTTAAAAGCCTCCAGGCTTTCGGCAACGGCTTCGTGCAGGGAAACCTCATCGGCAAACGGGGTGGACGAATTTTCGGACGCCACCCACAAATCCTTCAACAAACCGTTGATCTTTTCGATCTGGGATTGGACGTTCGAGTGGTAGTCCTTCCAAAAGTCTGGATTGCGAAGGCCATTGGTGCTGGCGCGCTCCTCCGCCATTTTTTTGGGCGCCAGGTCGAGGAATGTTTTCACGGCCACGAGCGAATTGCGGATCTGATGGCTCAGGCCGGCGGCGAGCAACCCCAGGCTGACGATGCGGTCGGCGATCATCATGTTGCGCAGCACGGACATTTTTTCGTGCAGCAACTGGTCGCGCTCGGTTTGCACCATGAAAAACTCCAGCCCCTGCCGCAGCGTCAATTCCAATTGCGGCGGGTCCCAGGGCTTGGTGACATATTTGTAAATGGCGCCGCTGTTGACAGCGGCGATGGCCGCCTCCATGTCCGCGTAGGCCGTCACCAGCACGCGCAAAGTGTTGGGGCGAAATTGCCGCGCTTTCTCCAGAAGCCAGACGCCCTTTTCGCCCGGCATCCGCTGATCGGTCATCAACAGGCCGATCTCGTCGGCGTGCTTTTGCAGGAGCGCAAACCCGGCCTGCGCTGTCGAAGCCGTAAAAACGCGGAACTCCCCTCCAAAGGCGCGCGAGAAATTCGACAGCGACTTTTCCTCGTCGTCCACGTACAGGATCGCATATTTTTTATAATCGTAAAAGTTGTTCATCATTTGTCTCCAGTTCCGCCGGCCTTTCTTTAGCCGGCAATTCGATGGTAAACTCGCAATTTTTTCCGCGTTCGCTCCTGACGGAAATGGTTCCGCCAAAACCCTGCAAGATCCGATAGCAAATGCTCAAGCCCAGCCCCATGCCCTTGCCGACATCTTTAGTCGTAAAAAACGGATCAAAAATCTTGTCCAGCACCTGCGGCTCGATGCCCGGGCCATTGTCACGAATGACGATGGAATTGCGGTCCCCTTTCGCATGTCCATCGATCCAAATCGTGCGCTGTTCAGAACCTTCAAACGTTTTGTCCGACAGCGCGTCCATTGAGTTCTGCAGCAAATTGACCAGGACATGAACCAACTTATTCCGGTTCCCCCAGACTGCCAAATGGGCCGGCAAATTCTTTTCAATATGGACTTTCCCCTTCCATTCGCCAGCCAAAAACCGAAGGGAGGCATCCACCGCATCATCCACTTCCACCATTTCACCGCCGCCGCCGCCCGGGTGAGTGAAGGTGCGCAGGTCCGAGACGATGTTGCGGACGCGTTTGATGCCCTCTTCCACATCGTTCAGAATGTCGTTGTACTCGAGGCGATCCTCCGGCGGAAGCAGCTTGCCTTTGTTGCGCAAGGCGAACAAGCCCGTCAGGGTGTAATTCAACGGATTGTTGATCTCATGGATGATCCCGGCGCTCATGCGCCCGAGCGATGCCAGCTTCTCCGACTGCACCAATTGCATTTCCGTTTCCTTGATCTGCTCGATGGCGGAGGTCAGGGCGACGTTTTGTTTGGTCAATTTGCGCTGGTAATGATGCGATTCGATGAGGTTGCGAATCCTCGCCTGCAATTCGGTGGATGAAAACGGTTTGGCGAGGAAATCATTGGCTCCCATCTCCAACGCGTCGAATTTCGTTTCTTCGTCCGCGCGCGCCGTGAGCAAAATGATGGGAATGTTCAAGGTGGCCTGGCGCTTGCGCAATTCGCGGCAAACATCCAGGCCGTCCATTTGCGGCATCATCATATCGAGCAAAATGATGTCCGGCAGTTGCTCGGTCGCCTTCTCCAGCGCGTCAACGCCATCCACCGCTTCCAGCACATTATAATCGGCGTCCAACTCGGATTTCAAATAGCGGCGCATGTCCGGCTCATCGTCGGCCAGCAGGACCATGGCGCGCGTGCCGCCCCTATCCCCCGGCGCCGCTTTGGTTCTCGCCAGGGTCGCGGTCGGAAACAACTCAGCGCGCCGATACAAGCCGGCCAGCCACTCCCCGGATTCCGAGTCATTGTCCGGAAGCAAAGAGCCGGGCGATTGTGTCTTTTGCGGCATTGGGGCCTCATGGAAGGGCAATTTCACCGTGAAGGTGGTGCCTTTGCCTTCTATGCTTTTTACTTCAACGCTGCCGCGCATCATTTCGGTCAACTCCTTCACCAGGGCCAGGCCGATGCCGACGCCGGCGTGTTTCCGGCGGGAAGAATTGTCTGCCTGCCAGAAGCGATCGAAAATAAACGGCAGATTTCTTTCCGCAATGCCGATGCCCGTATCGCCCACGACCAGCGCAAAATTATCGCCTTCCTTCTCCGCCCGCACCCAAACCTTTCCGCCTTCCTGGGTGAATTTGAGGGCATTGAACATTAGATTGAGTAAAATTTTTTCGAGCTTGTCGCGGTCGGTGAGGATGGCGGTCAATTGCGGGTCCACCGAGGCATCAAAAGCGATCTGTTTGTTTTGGGCGACCTGCCGGACGGCGCTGGCCAGGCCCTTGATGAAATCGGCGACCGCGAGGGGGTCGTTTTTAATGTCCATGCGCCCGGCTTCCATGCGGATGAGGTCGAGCAGATCATTGATCAATTTCAGAAGTCTCATGCCATTGGCGTGCATGGTGCCGAGCAGATCGCGCGAATCTTCGTCGATGGAGCGCTCAAATCGTTGCATCAAGGTTTCCAGCGGGCCGAGCAGCAGCGTGAGCGGGGTGCGCATCTCATGGCTGATGTTGGCGAAAAAGCGGCTCTTCAGTTGGTCCAGTTCAACGAGTTTGCGGTTGGTCTCCTCGAGTTCACGCTTGTTCTTGTCAAGCTCGTATCGAAACGCAAACTCGCGAAAGCGGATTTGATTGTAATAGTAATTGCCGATAATGACAAAAACGCCTGTAACCACGACGAAAAAGACGTTGGTAAGAAAAACGCGCGACCCGTAGATGTCCCCCGGCCCGCCCGGCGGGTTCAATAAAGCAGCGATAAGATACATCCCCAAGACCTCGCACGTCATGATCACCGTATCGATAAAAGTCCAACGAAGGATGATCACGGTGCCGAGCAAAACCAGGTTAAAGCCCGCATAATAGCCCGAACTGGGGCTGGTTCGATAGAGCATAATGGCCAGAAAAAATGTCGGCAATGCCGGCAACATCAACCCCAAAAACCGGTGAATCCGCATTCCCACCGGAGTTTTGACCAGCCACCAAATGAATAACAGCAACCCGGCGAGGATTAGGCGGAGTTTGAGAAATTCCTGGAAATGGTCCCGATACAGCAGGACATCCAAACTGCTGCCCGACAGGGAAAAGACCGCAGCCAAGATGCAGGCGATGCGGAAATTGCGGATGCGAACGGCGCGCTCCGCTTCCATAAAGGCGCGGTTAATTTCAGTTAAATTTTGTTGAAAATCAGCCATTTTAAGGGTTTTAGCCAATATTACGGATTTTCAGCATCTAACGGTCTTCGAATTTCCGCAAAAATATTTACGCCGATTTCTTCGACAAAAATCCGGACCTGTTCCCTGGGAACATCCGGCGGCAGAATGTCATGCATTTGCCCGGCGTCGCGATAAATCAAATGCCAGTCCACCATATATTCCATCCAGCCGCGCGAGGGATTGTTGGAGTGGACATTGGAAACCAGCAACAGCCCTCCGGGGGCTACCAAATTCCAAAAGATCGCCATCAACCTGGAGCAAACCGGGTCGGGCAGATAATCAAAGAGTCCGGCGCAATAGACCAGGTCAAATGAGCCGCGCGCAAAGCCGGAGCTGTCCTTGATCAATTGGGCCACGGATTTTTTTATGACGCGGATCATGCAGTCACTGTCATATTTGCGGCAGATCTGCGCAAGATTCCGCTGCGTGTATTCGATGGTCTCATCGTTGAAATCGAGGAGCGTGAATTCAACGTTATCCGACAGCGGCGACTTGGCCAGGAAACGCTGGATCTCCAGGGCGGGGCCGCAGCCCAGGTTGAAAATTTTCGTTGGCTGGCCTTTGACCGACTTGCGGAATACTTCGGAATGCAGACGCTCGGTGAGGGAATCGATCCGGTTGCGGTGGGCCACCACCGGCGGCGTGTTTAAAAAAAATGTGTTCAGGACTTTCGCAAACAGGGAATCGCCCTGGAACGGGTCGCGGGTCATCATGTTTACCATTTCATAATCACCGGCGTAACCGAGCGGCTTCTCAAAAGTCCGGCGCATGAACGGAGAGCACAGAACCGACGGATGCAGCATCCGCTTGGCGTAGAGGATGGAGGCGTCCTGGGCGTCCTTCGGTATCTCGTAGATCAATCTTTCGAATCTTTCAAACAAGGACGCCAGGCTGGGCATGACCGGACCCACCAGCGCTTCCAAAATTTTGCGCTCCGACGCCTGCCGATCAAACGGCTGGGCCTGCAGCTTGAGTTCCGTCTGCTCCATCCACAACCGGAAATCCTCGAGAAACGTCTGCATGTCCGCCACGGCCACCTTGAATTCGGGAGCAACCTTGAAATTTTTTTGCCATTCGGCGAGAAACTCCCTGAACTCTTTGGCAATCTGCCCCTCCTGTTGCAACGCCGAGATCAAATTCAAATCCTGCCAGTCCATCACATCCAGCATTGCCTCGCAGATGACTTTGGTGCCCGCATCCAGCACTTTGGAAAGGACCGCGCGTCCTGAATAGGCGGCGCGGGATTGCATCATAATCGTGAACTCGCTCAGCACTTCTGAAAATCGAGGCGTGGCAATCGGGCTGTAAAGTTCAAAGACTGCCAGGTGCCGCGTCACCCGCGAAAGGCTGCCATGCAGCTTCACGTGTTCCGCAGTCTGGAACGTGACCTGATTTCCCTTGTCAACGGACGCGGCTTTGGCGGACGCCGGGAGATTTTTCTTCGCCTGACTCTCCGCGCCGTGGCCGTTGCCTGTTAATGCCTGCTTCATACCGCTAAAATGGAACATTTTCCGCGCCAAAACAAAGGGATTGTTGTCCGGCGGGATATTTGCTAACGGTTTGCCGGAGACGATTCATTTGTGGACTGGCATTGCCATTGCTTTGCCATGTTAAGCTCAGTGTAAAAAACCAGGTGTAACTCAGTAATCTAAAAGTGTTTGTCAAAACAATGGACATTAGTGTCCCGAATAAAGGCGATAAATTGTTACATAAGGAAACCAAAAAAGACCGATAAATTATTTTTTTTTATGAAAAAAAATCTAAATAAGAAAATTGCAAGCAGTGCGTTTGCCAGGATTTTTGCCGCGGCCGCGGTACTTATTCTTTCTGTTGATGCCCTTTGGGCCAATGCCTTTCGTCTGCCCAACCAGGACCCCGAAGCCATCGCGCGGGGCGACGCCTTCACCGCCACCGCCGATGACCCTGCCGCCATTTACTACAATCCGGCCGGCATCACGCAGTTGCCAGGCATACAGGCGAGCGCCGGTCTCTATGTCATATCTGCGGACTCAAAGTATTCTTCTCCTGCCGGAAGCGCGAAAACGGACACGACGCCGCAAGCCGTCCCCCAATTTTATTTTGTGGACACGTTCACGAACATTCCACTTTCCGTGGGTCTTGGTGTCTATGCTCCTTACGGATTGTCAGTCAATTGGGGAAACAATACGCCGTTTAATTCCATCGCCGAACAAGGGAGCCTTGAATACGTGAGCGTAAACCCGGTTGTCGCATGGAAAATATCCAAAACCTTATCGGTCGCCATCGGACCGAATTTCAATTTTTCACAAGTAACCCTTCAAAATGCGCTCTTCTTCTCACCCGGCAACCGTTTTAATTATAAAGGCACAGGATGGGGATCCTGGTTATGGCGCAGGCATCTTATGGCAACCAGATCCGATGTGGTCTCTTGGCCTGAATTACCGTTCGAGCACAGAAATAACATATCGTGGCAAAGCCGGACAAAATTTTGGCGCGCCATTTCCTGCATCCGTCAATAGCAGCGCTACCCTTCATTTCCCGGAATATATCACCGGTGGCGTTTCGTTTCGTCCAACTACAAACTGGAATTTCGAAGTGGACCTGGATTGGTCGAAATGGAGCTTGGACAAAACCGCCACTTTTAGCGCAAGCCCATTCCCAGGCCCTCCCCCAACTCTCACATTTAATTTTCAGGACAGCTTCATCTATGAATTCGGAGTCACCCGTCAACTTTGGGACGGTTATTTCGCCAGCGTCGGCTATATGTATAGTGCAAATTCCTGTCCCTCGTCCACTTACAATCCATTGATTGACGATGCGGATTTGAGTCTCGGCGGCGTCGGTTTCGGCCACCACGGGAAGCGCTGGGATTGGGTGGCGGCATTTCAATTTGCCTACGCACAACGCAACGTTTCGGGAAGCCCGCCATCTATGAGCGGTCAAACTGCCGATGGAAAATACACGGTCTTCAATAAAGCGGTGAATATTTCGGCGACGTATAAATTTTAAGCCGGGACGGGTGCGGAAATGCGGCTGGCATCGGGTTTGGCCAAGTCCGTTTCAATCGCCGTCACCCATTCCTGGATCCATTTCCGGCAAACGGCGGCATCGGTCGTCAATTCCGGATGCGTTTGGATGAGCAGGCTCAGGCGATTTTGGAACGTGATGCAGCCCGCGCCAACCAGTTGAAAGCGCAACACCGGCGGCGCCACGAGCCAGGCCCCGATGCAATCGGGCGAGGTGATCTTTTTCTCCGAATCCCACGCGCCGAGATTTGAGAACGCGCCGAGGTTCCATTGCGAGGTCGCAAGCTCTTTGGCGATCAAAAATCTTTTCACGGGCTGCGGCACATATCTGCCGAGGCCGTAGGCGAACCAATTGGTGCAATGTTCCTCGCGGTCCATCGCCGCCTGGGTGCTTTGATGGATATCGCGGATGGTATCGGCGGGCCGCACCGTGACGCTGAGGTAACTGGTCTGGTTGGCCAATTCACCTGACGACATTACCCGGCCCCGCAAATTGACCGGTATCATCCAGGGAACGGAAGCCGACGCGCCTTCTTCCAGATAGGGCCGGATGATTGCAGTCAGTTGCTCCAATAAAAAGGAATTCACCGTCACACCGGCCGTGTTGCAATATTTCCGCATCCGCAACGTGTCGGCCTCACTGAAAACATACCACGCGGCGGCGGGCGCGGGTTGTGGGATGCCGCTCAATTGTTTGCTGTTCCCCAATTCCTTCCAATGTAACCGCCGGCGCGGTTGCATCTGTAACTTCATCAGTTTGAATAGGGAACCGAATGATGGTTTGGCGGGATGGCGCGCTTGCGGCAGTTCTCCGACCGCTCCGCCGCGTTCGGTGAACATTTTTTTGATGGCGCCGATGCCGTCATAATCGCAATGGCGAATGTAAATCCAGTCCGGCTCGGATTTTCCGGGGGGGATGCGGGCGAAGCGCATGCCGATGAACTCGCCCATGGATTCCAATGCCAGGAACCACGGTCTGATCGGGTCGTAACCGGTCCTGCTCATATCAAACTGCGGAAACTTTGGCGGGGATGGCTTTTCCCAAGGTTTCGTATCCCCAGCGCAGCATCCGCTCGGTGGTTTCCCATCCGATGCACGAATCGGTAATGCTTACGCCGTAACGCAGGTCCTTCAAGCTGTCCCGCATGGGCTGGTTGCCTTCAAACAGGTTGCTCTCGACCATCAAGCCGATGAGCGAGCGCGTGCCTTCGACTCGCTGTTGAATGACGCTGTGCCAGACGTCTTCCTGCCGTTTATGCTGTTTTTCCGAATTGGCATGGCTGCAATCCACCATCAGCACCGGCGGCAATTTGTCAGAAATCAATTTTTCTTCCGCCGCGCGGATGCTCTCGGCGTCGTAATTGGTTTTCGCCCGCCCGCCCCGCAGGACGACGTGCGCGTGCGGGTTGCCCGTGGTGCGCACGATGGCCGTGGCGCCGTCTTCGTTGATGCCCAGAAAGCTGTGCGAATGGCGCGTGGCGCCCATGCCGTCTATCGCGACCTGCAAGCTGCCGTCCGTGGAGTTTTTGAGGCCGACCGGCATGGAAAGGCCGCTCGCCATCTCGCGATGCGTTTGCGATTCGGTGGTGCGCGCGCCGATGGCCGCCCAGGAAATGAGGTCGGCGATGTATTGCGGCACGATGGGGTCCAAAAATTCCGTGGCCGCGGGCAAACCCATGCCGATGATCTCCAGCAACAGTTGACGCGCGATTTTCAGGCCGGTCTCGATGTCCTGCGAACCGTCCAGGTGCGGGTCGTTGATGAGGCCTTTCCAGCCGATGATCGTGCGCGGCTTTTCAAAATAAACGCGCATGATGATCTCCATGCGGTCGGCGAATTCCTTGCGCAGGACGTTCAATTTTTCCGCGTATTCCAGCGCGGCTTTGCGGTCATGGATGGAGCAAGGTCCGATGACGACGAGCAGCCGGGGGTCCTCCTGCCGCAAAATGCGGATGACGCGCTCGCGGCTGCGCGCGACCGTGGCGGCCGCGGCCTCGCCCGATGGCGTTTCGCTTTTCAGCTCGCGCGGCGAGGCCAGGCGGACAATCTCTCTGACATGTAAATCCTGCGTCCGATACATGCCAACCAGTATAGCGCAATTGCAGGCGGCGAAAAGAGGAAATGAAGTGGCTGGAAAGGTAGAAGGAAGAAAGATCGAGGGTGGAGAAGTTGGGCGGATGATGTGGAATGACTAATTTCTAAACCATAATGACTAATTAATGACGAAGCACGAATGACCGAAGAACGCCCAAATTCTGGTAGTGGGCTACTTTGGGTAAAAAATTCCAAATTGTATGATTTTGTACCGGAACTTTCTGCTTGGTATGATGTTTTACCTTTCAAAACAACGTGGGCATAAAACATGCTTAGCACTCAACCTGATTTTGAAGATTGTGAAAAATTTCACTAAGTCGTTGACATATGCAACCAATTATGGTGACATAACGTCATTCACCAAATGAACATTGCCCAAAAAATAGAGCTAGAGACAGAGCAAAATGCTATAAAAACGGCTTTTGAGGAGGGTATTCCAACCGCCTCAATTGAGGTTAACGGTGACGAATGGTGCGTCTTTGGGGATAGCAGGGTCTCGAACTTCGTGGACGATGGATTTGCTTTGAGCAAACGCCAAGTCTTTGGATTCCCCTTGGTGAAATAGTTTCCGAATCTCCTTTTCTGACAAACTTGATCGGGAGGCTATAATTCCAGCTATTTTATTTTCATCCTGCCGGACCATGCTGAGCCTCTCAAAAAGTTGCTGATGCGACATGGGGGCATTGGGTGGGAAAAGGGTCTGAACTCCGTGAAATAAAAATGTTGATTGGGGCGCGGCATATCGTTTCGATCCAGCCATATAAATAACCGTCCCAATAGAAGCAACAGTTCCAGTGTTGTGCATAACGATTTCCACAGGCAAAGCCCGGAGAAAATTATAAAGCACGATTCCTGCATCTACGGAACCGCCAGGAGACGAGAACAGAAAATATAACGTTTCTGGACGATTTTGGGCGACCATTTGAGAAATCATTCCCATTAACGCCTTAACTTTCGGCTCGTTTATGCCGTCAAAAAAATTAATGTAAATCGTTTTTGCTGTCTGAATCGGCTGCGGAATTGCTTGTGGCGGAAAATGAACAGCGGGAATGGTGGGTTGGTTCTGATTGATGTTGGACATAATTAATTGGTAATCGAATTTATCATTTCTTCCAAGCTCCAAACGCGGTCTGTGATTTTAGCCTCCATTGCCGGAGTGCAACGTAAAGTCTGATGAATCCGGCAAAAATTATAATTCATGGCGTAAATCGCAATCATGTGCTTGTGGTTCTCAATTTTTTTTGAAAAGGCATTCGTCAGGCGGGTAAAACGGCGGTTAGTCATGCGAAGCGTCAAATTCTGGCGTTCAACATAGCTGGTGGAAACCAGATTGCGGTCTGGATTCCCGATGATTTTACGACGGCGCGCCCCAATACAAACTGGCGGTGAATAGCGGACTTCACCAATGCCAGTTTCGCGCCCATACATTTTT
This sequence comes from uncultured Verrucomicrobiae bacterium, assembly GCA_963797825.1. GTDB lineage: Bacteria > Verrucomicrobiota > Verrucomicrobiia > Limisphaerales > UBA11358 > UBA11358. The sequence goes on along the minus strand of CAWCRR010000041.1, from coordinate 59,701 downwards.
ATCAGCATCGAATAATCAATCTCGCTGCCAAAGGCATCTTCCACAGCTTCCAAATACGGCCTGTGGCCGTCGCTGGTTAGCTGGACGCGATGTGCTAGCCGTCCGGCTAAATCGTGAATAAAGTGATAAGCGGCGGCGGAATCACGCAATCCAACATGCCATGAGGGGATGAGTTTTGAGTCAGCATCAATGGCGATCCATGTCCAGGTGTCCCCTATACCGTCTTGCCCTTGTAAGTGGTCTGGAATGTTGGCCTGTTTGCAATAAGTGAAAGACCAAACCTCGTCCACCTGAATCACCTTGCATGGCAGGTTCCGCATAATCCGGTCATGATAGGCCGCACAAGCTTCGCCGACTTCAACCAAGATGCGTGACACGGTTTTCTTGGCAACGCCAGTTAAGCGTACTGTGGAGCGCAAGCTGCAACCCTCAATCAAACAATTTACCACTCTAGCTCTTTCTTCTGTGCTTAAGCAATTCATAATTTCAAATTACAGGCTTTAGTGTCACACTTAATTGTATTGGTGTCAATACTTATTTTTTAGTTGCATATTTATTATATTAGGTTACAATTTAGACATGAAAGATGAAGATCAAGTCGCAATGAGAACTTTTTTGAGATTGGCTTTTAGGCCGGGAGCGCCAATTGAAAAATACAGCCTTTTCGCCGGACGACAAACGCAAACCGATATGGTGATTGGAGCAATTATCCAACATGGCCAACACGCTATTATGTATGGCGAGCCGGGTGTCGGAAAAACTTCCCTAGCAAAAGTTTTAGCCGAACTTGCATCGCAGGCCGGGATCAAAATTGTTAATTCGGATACGATTAATTGTGATAGCTCCGATGACTTTTCATCGCTTTGGCATAAAGCGTTCAAAGAACTAACATTTAAGATCAAATCTTCATCTCCCGGTTTTGCAAAACAAGAAACCGAAACGGAGAAAAATCTTAACGATCTTATTCCTGCAAAAGTCGTTCCTGACGATGTAAGGCGGGCACTGTCCACATTGAAGGAACGAACATTGATTGTCTTTGATGAATTTAATCGAATCCAGGATAAGAGTTGCCGGACTTTAATGGCAGATACAATAAAGAACCTTTCCGATCACAACATAGAGACTACACTTTTATTGGTGGGCGTTGCGCAATCGGTCAATGAACTAATTGCCGAACATCAATCTATTGAAAGGGCATTGGTACAAATTCCAATGTATCGAATGACGGATTTAGAATTAGGTGAAGTCATTGATAAGGGGCTTGAAAAATCGGGGATAAATATGACCACCGAAGTGAGGGAAAAAATAATAAGGTTATCACATGGATTACCTCATTACACGCACCTTCTTGCTCTTGAGTCAGGATTGGCCGCTGTGGACAGAAAATCCGAAGAAATAATCGAGTCGGATTTTGAAAGCGCGGTTAATCATATCGTTAAGACGAAGCAAACCGTTGCACATGTTTATTATACCGCTGTTTCAAGCGCGCACAAATCCAGCACTTACAAAATGACACTTCTCGCATGTGCATTGTGCGGGAATGATGAACAAGGGTTCTTTCAAGCATCAGAAGTAGCAAGAACGATGGCAATTATAACAGGCGAGGACTGTACGGTTTCGGATATTCAAAGGCACCTCAATGAGTTTATTTCAACTAAAAGGGGATGTGTCTTGGAAAGACAGGGATCGTCGAGAAGATTCCGATACCGATTCTCAAACCCTCTCGTGCAGCCTTATACCATTATCCACTCATTGTCCGAAAAATTGATCACTGAGTCTAAAATGTGGGTGGTTGGTGATGGTATTGAGCGCTGAATCATTTTTGACGTGGTTTGCGTGATGGCTTTACAGGTGCCTTAATTGGTTTTTCGGAAATTCTTATCACGTCTGAAAAGACGCTATGCGCTACCTGGGCGGAATCACCTTTGCGAGCCTTTTTCGGTTTAATCATGTCCAAACTCTGCCACAGTCAGACCGGAAACGGAAACTCAAATCGAAAGTAGCCCACTACCCAAATTCTTCCACAATGGACACGCGGGAATTCTTCCGCTAGATTGCCGCCAAGGATCTTATGCCCGACGATAAATTCAGCACCGGCCAAAAGGCGTTGCAAATCAATATGGACGCCAAACGGTACGGCACGTTTGCCGAGATCGGCGCGGGCCAGGAAACAGCGCGCTGGTTCTTCCACGTGGGCAAGGCGTCCGGCACCGTCGCCAAGACCATCTCCGCCTACGACATGGCCGTCAGCGATGCGATCTACGGCACCGCCGACCGTTACGTGAGCCGCCAGCGCCTGCAATCGATGTTGAATTACGAATTCGACCTGCTTTTGCAGCGGCTCGACAAGACCCGCGGGGATAAATGCACCTTTTTTGTTTTTGCCAACACCGTCACCACGCGGCGCGACGGCGGGCACGGCTGGCTGGGCATGAAATTCCAGACCCGTCCGCATGAAAAGCCCTCGGAAATTATCATCCATGTCCGGATGCTCGAGGATCACAGTCTGCATCAGTCGGAGGCGCTGGGCATCGTCGGCGTGAATCTCATCCACGCGTCGTTCTATAATTTCCAGGAGCCGGACAAGATCATTACCGCCTTGATGGATGACCTGAACCGCGAGCGCATCGAGATCGACATGATCAAATTCTCGGGGGAAAGTTTTGCAGCGGTGGACAACCGTTTGATGGCGTTGCAACTGGTGCAACACCAGATGTCCGAGGCGGCGATGTTCACCGCGGACGGCGAGGTGGTGATCCCGGGCGAAGTGCTGTATCAAAAATCGGTGTTGGTGGAGCGCGGCAGTTTTCGGCCCATCACCAAGACGACCCTGGATATTTTGGACCGCGCGCACCAACATTTCTTGAGCGAACCGGAAGTGCAGGGCCAGGAGCCGGTCATCCTCATGGAGATGACGCTGCACAGCGTGCTGGAAGACGAGACGTTGGCGCACAAGGATTTTCTGGACCGCGTGGACCTTTTGAGCACGCTGGGCAAGCCGGTGCTCATTTCCAATTTTGGCCGGTACTATCGCCTGGTGGAATATCTCTCGCGGTACACGCAAAAAATGCAGGGCATCGCGCTGGGCATCCCGAGTTTGCGCGGGATTTTTGACGAGAAATTCTACGCGGATTTGCCCGGCGGCTTGTTGGAATCGCTCGGACGCCTCTTCAAGGGCACCACGAAACTTTACGTCTATCCTTTCCGAGATCCGGCCAAAAAATCTTTTTCCGATGCGACCGCGCCCCAGGGCGAGAGCGGCATCTGGATCCGGGAAGCAGCCGATGGCCAGATCATCACGGCGGACAATTTGCAGGTGGCCGACCATCTGCGGCATCTCTATGCGCACCTGCTGGAGAATGGATACATCGTCAGCATAAAGGATTACAATCCGGATTACCTTTCGCTGTTCCCGCCGTTCGTGCTGACGAAAATCCAATCGGGCGATGCCACCTGGGAAAACGATGTGCCGCCGGAGATCGTGGAGCTGATCAAGCGCGGCAAGATGTTTGGCTGGCAGGAAAAACCGGTGATGGCACCGGTGACGGCCCCAGCGCCGGCGTAAGATCGGGGCGTTTTCGCAATCATCTTCTGTAGTCTCATTAACACCGTGGCTTCAGCCCGGTGTTGGCGGGTCTGGGCGAGCCGTCAGCCGTTTCAACGGCTTCTCGCGTTTCGCAAACCGTTGAAACGGTTGAACCGCCGCACTGCGTTTTGCACCGGGCTGAAGCCACGGTGTTAATGAGAGGCAACGGTACTGTGAAATATGCAGGTTAAATCACCGCTCTCGACTTCGCTGTAATACTCATCGCGTAACGACCGGCCTTGCGGCGCAATTTCAATCTCGCCGCAAACGCGCGGGCCAGGTTGCCTGCCGTCAATGTCGTGGATTTTTCCCCAGCAGCGAGCACCCGCCCCTTCTCCAAAATCAGCACATGTGAGAAGACCGGCATGATTTCCTCCACATGATGGGTGACGAAAACGAGCGTCGGCGCGTCTTTTTGGGTGCCAAGCTGTTGGATGAATTGCAGAAATTGTTCGCGGGCAGCCGGGTCCAGGCCGGCGCACGGCTCATCCAGGATCAACACGCGCGGCGCGGCCATCAAGGCGCGCCCGATCAGAATGCGTTGCCGTTCGCCTTGCGAAAGCACGCGCCAGGGACGTTCCGCGAGATGCGCGCATTCGATTTGGCGGAGGATTTTCCATGCGCGATTCTTTTCCGCGCGCGAAAGCTTGCCCCAAAAATCAATCATGGCGGATTTGCCGCTGGCAATGGTTTCAAGGGCCGGCTCGTCGTCAGCCATCATTTGCCGGACCGCGGAACTCACGATGCCGATTTTCTTGCGAAGCTCGCGCCAGTCGGATTGTCCGTAGTTTTTGCCGAGCAGAACGATTTCCCCGCCCGTCGGCATAAGATAACCCGTTAGCGCGCTCAACAACGAGGTCTTGCCGGAACCATTCGCGCCCAGGATGACCCAATGCTGGCCGCGCTCGGCACACCAATCCACGCCATCAAGGATCGTCACCCCGTCGCGCACGATTTTCAGGCCGGAGATTTCGAGAATCGGTCTCACACCACAATTTTAAACACGGATAAACACGGATGCACACGGATAAAATGATTTCCATCAGGCGAGATTTTGTTTATGAATTCCCCCGCTATGAAACATTTGCTTTGTGCGATTACTGCCTTATTGTGCGCCATGACGATGCATGGCAAGATCATTACCCAAACTGTGGACTACCAGGACGGCAATACCACCCTGGAAGGCTATCTCGCCTACGACGACAGCGTTTCCGGCAAACGCCCCGGCGTGCTGGTCGTCCATCAATGGCATGGCCTCACTGATTACGAAAAGATGCGCGCACAGCAACTGGCGCAACTCGGATACGTCGCCTTTTGCGCGGACATCTATGGCAAAGGCATCCGCCCGCAGTCTCCGCAGGATTCCGGCGCCGAGGCCGGCAAATATAAGAATGACCGCAAGCTCCTGCGCGAACGCGTCAATGCCGGCCTGGATGAACTGAAAAGTAATCCGTTGGTGGACACCAGCCGCGTGGCGGCCATCGGTTATTGTTTCGGCGGGACGACCGTGCTGGAATTGGCCCGCAGCGGCGCGCAATTGGACGGCGTGGTCAGTTTTCACGGCGGGTTGGATTCGCCGACCCCCGCCGATGGCAAAAACATCAAATGCAAAGTGCTCGTGCTGGCCGGCGCGAATGATCCGTTCCAAAGCGCCGGCGACCTGACGGCATTCGAAAGCGAGATGCGCGATAATAACGTGGATTGGCAAATCGTCTTCTACGGCGGCGCGGTCCATGCCTTCACCCAGCCCGCTGTGGACAAGGAAAACCTCAACGGCGCGAAATATAATGAGAAGGCGGACAAACGCTCGTGGCAGGCCATGAAAGATTTCTTCGCGGAAATTTTTAAATAGCCGATGCGCATCACTGGTGGCAATGCCGCGCGGAGGATTCTGAAAGTCCCAAAGGGGCTGGACGTGCGTCCGACGCCGGACCTCGTCAAACAGGCCATCTTCAATTCATTGGGCGCGCGCGTGGAAGGGGCCAGGGTGCTGGAGCTGTTCGCCGGCAGCGGCGCGTTGAGCCTGGAATGTTTGAGCCGCGGCGCGGTCTCCGCGTTGTGCATCGAGAAATCCCACAAACACGCCAACTTCATCCAACAAAATGCCGGAGCCATTTCCGATGCGAACCTGCATGTGCGAACGCAGGATGTTTTCACGGCGCTCGCGCAACTGGCTCAAAACGGTGAACAGTTTGACCTGGTCCTCGCCGACCCGCCCTATGGCGAAAAGAACGTCGGATGCCGTTCCGAATCGTTTGCACAGCAATTGCTCGATGACAAAAATCTGCCAAAGCTCCTCGCTTCAGGCGGGCGATTTGTCCTGGGCCATACCAAGCGCGACACTTTGGAACTTGTCGCGCCGTGGCGTGAAGCCAAAATGCTCAAGCACGGCGACACCGTGATGCGGTTTTTGGAAATCTGATTGGGGGAGCGTACGCGCCTCGCGTGCCGTTTCGCGCGCCTCGCGCGAAACATCCCCATTTCTATCTTCCCTTTCGTGTCTTTGCGCCTTTGCATGAGACACTTACTCCGCCGCCGCTTCAACTTCCGTTCGGATCATTTTTTTAAATTTATCAACCCCCTGGTCGAACGCGGCGGAAATCGGAAGGACCGATACTTTTTTGATCTTCTTTTTGAACTGTTTCAATAATTCTTCTGCTACGGCTTCGTCCATCTTGTTGGCGACGATGAATCGGGGTTTCTCGAGCAAGGCCGGATCGTAAAATTCCAGTTCGCGCAGGAGTTGTTTGTAATCATCCCACGGCTTGCGGCCGTCCGTGCCGGCCATGTCCAGGAGGAGCACGAGAATTTTGCAGCGCTCGATGTGGCGGAGGAAGGCGTGGCCGAGGCCGACGTTTTGATGCGCGCCTTCGATCAGGCCCGGCACGTCGCAGACAGTGAGCCGGTGCCAATCTTCATATTCCAGGATGCCGATCTGCGGATGCAAGGTCGTAAAGGGATACGGCGCGATTTTGGGCCGGGCCTTGGAAATGGCCGTCAGCAGGGTGGATTTGCCCGCGTTGGGATAGCCGACCAAACCGACTTCAGCCATGATGCGCAATTCAAAAAGATAATCCCCCTCGCCGCCCGGCTCGCCGGGCTGCGCAAAGCGCGGTGACTGGCGCGCGGCGGTGGCAAAATTGCGATTGCCCAATCCGCCCCGCCCGCCGCCACACAAAATAAATTGTTGTCCGTGCTGCGTAAGGTCGGCCACCAGTTCGCCCTTTTCCGGATGGCTTTTGTTTTCGCCGGCACTCTCTTTGCTCAAATCAATCTCCTGCGCGACCTGGCCACGCGCGCTGCGGATCAATGGTCGTTTGCCTGAGCTGGTCTTGAAAACAGGCTTCGCATCATCATCTTCTTCATTCCCGGCTTCCTCGTCGCCCGGAACAGCTTGGCTCGCCAATTTCCAGACCAGGGTGCCACAGGGAACCTTGATGATGAGGTCATTCCCGGCGTGGCCATCCATTCCCTTGCCCATGCCGTGTTCACCATCCTTGGCGATCAGGCGCGGCTGATAATATTGCGCGATGAGATTGTTGAGGTCGTGGTCGGCCTGCAGGATGACACTGCCGCCGCGCCCGCCGTTGCCGCCGCTGGGACCGCCCTTATCGACATAGGCTTCGCGATGGAACGCGACACAGCCTTTGCCACCGTGCCCCGCCCGCGCGTAAATTTTTATTTCGTCAATAAACATGAAATCAGATTTTCAAGGTTTGAGTTCATCGACAGAATTCACAGAATTTGCCGAAGAGGGAAATAGAATTCTGTTCATTTTGTTAATTCTGTCTTTACCCTAAATAAAAAAGCGAGGCGTGAACCTCGCTTTTGAAATTTCACGGGGATGGTTAAATTCCGTCAATTCTTGGCCGTAACGGCTTCCGCGACCACATTCACGCGCTTGCTGTTTTTGTCGAATAGCACTTTGCCATCTGTAAGCGCGAACAACGTCCAGTCGCGTCCGGTGCCGACGTTTTTGCCCGCGATGAATTTGGCGCCGCGCTGGCGGATGATGATGCTGCCGGCGGTGACGAGGGCGCCGCCAAATTCTTTCACGCCCAGCCGTTTGCTGACGCTGTCGCGCCCGTTCTTGACGCTGCCTTGACCTTTTTTATGTGCCATATAATTAGTAAATAGTTGAAAGGTGAGAGTTGAGAGTCGGAATCAGAGGTTGATGGCGGTGATTTTGACGACCGTCAGTTCCTGGCGGTGGCCGATGGTTTTGTGGTAGCCCTTGCGGCGTTTCATCTTGAACGTGAGTTTCTTCTCGCCGCGTTTGTGCGCCACGACGTCGGCCACCACGGTGGCCCCGGTAACGGTGGGCGCGCCGACGGTGACCTTTTCGCCGCCGACCATGAGCACGCGGTCAAACGTGAACGGTTTGCCCGCCTCGACGTCGAGGCGTTCGATTTCGAGCGTGTCGCCGGCGACGACGCGATATTGTTTGCTGCCTGTTTCTAAAACTGCGTACATAAATTATCCCGCAAAGGGTCGGAAATTAAACCAGATTTCCGATGGTTGTCAACATTGGAATTCATTAGAATTCATTAGAATTCGTTTGAGCTTGTTGTCATTGGTTGGAACTGGTTTGAATTCAACAGAAATAGTTGTAAACTGTTGATTGTGTATAGTTTATCAATGTTTTAGCCAGACCAGGATGGCCAGATCGACGGCAAAAAAGATGACGATGATGATTTCCAGCCAAAGCATGCGCATTTCATTCACTTCCGAATGGACGACACTATAAAGCTTGTCCAGTTGCGCCAGCCGTTGCTCCACGCTGGCTCGCCATTGATCGAGGTAAAACCGGTCGCGCGCGCCCAAATAAACGCGCGCCAGGTGCCAATCTCCGAAGAATTTGGTGATATGGGTGACTTCATCGGCCAGCTTGGCCACGTCCACCCGGAACCGGCGCAATTGACGCAACATCTTGTTCGCGGCTCCAAACATGGGCAGCCGCCGCCGTTCCAGATCGTCGTAGGCCCGGTCGAGATACAGGTCCAGGCGCCGGTCCATCACGCGAAATTCTTCGAGCTGGAGGTTGGCCAATTCGAGGGCATAGAGCACGTCGTCCACATAGCCGGCCAGATCGGCGATGAGCGCGGCGTCCCAATCGATCACCGCCAAATCGGTGTTCTCGAAGGAGCGCTGGATGCGCAGCACCTCGTTGACCTGGGCTTCGCTCAAATTTTCCGGGGGGGTCTCGGCCAGCAGGCCGGCGACGTCGCGCCGGTGCGCGGCCAGCCAGGCATTTACATCGTTCGCATCGTCCAAATCCGTCAGGCAAAAAACGGTATAGGCCTCCGGCGTTGGACATTCCTGCCGGCCGACCATCAAATCCTTCAGGCTGGCGGAAACCTGGCCGCAAAAATTCAGCGCAAAGGAATCGAGCGGTTCGCCATTATCCAGCCTGGCATTATGGAACGGCATCAAGCCGGCCAGCGAATCCATCTCAAAGGGCACGCGCACCATCACGGTGACGACGCCGACGTTGTAGATGCGGATGAGCAGGCTCATGGGCGCGCCGCGGACGGTTCCCTGGAGTGAATGGGGTTCGATGGCCAGCGGTTTGTAGAGAGGCATGTCCTTGGGAAGCGTCCGGTCCATCTTAATTTCGAAGGGGAACGGCTTTTCGGACAAGATTTCCTGCACGCGCGAGGTGATGATTTCATTCGCCACGTCGAATGCATAGAGGTAAACCACTTCGCCTTTCATGGCTTAACTTAACCAAAACCGGATATTTGTCGATTTCAGCGATGCCAGCCACCGCCGCCGCCGTGCCAGCCACCGCCGCCGCCGTGCCAGCCGCCGCCACCGCCATGCCAACCGCCACCATAGCCACCGTGCCAGCCACCGCCGTAGCCGCCATGCCAGCCCCAGCCCAGTCCGATGGAAACACCCGGCCCATAGTAATACGGATATCCATAATACGGATAACCGTAATACCCGCTGTCATAGTAATAAGTTTGGGTATCCGGGATGACGTAAACCGAGGAGGAGGGAACGGTTTCGTACGTCGTCACTGTGGGAGCGGTAGCTGTCGCCGTTTGGGCGGGCGTGGAATTATCCGGCTCCGGCGCGCTGGAAGCGATAATTGCCGGGTGTTGGTTGAGCATCGCGTTGAGCACTGCGTCGGAGACGCCCTGCTGTTTCAGATAAACGATTTGCGACGCCGCGAGCGGATAGCTCGTGCTGGAGTTGTTGATAAAACTGACGATGGTGCCGTCGCTGATTTTCGCCTGAGAAAGCTGCAGGACTTGGGAAACGCTGCTGGCCAATTCCGGCGCGGGGGTCGCAGGCGCGGCGGTCACAGCGGGAGCGGTCGAATTCACAACGGAAACATCCGGGGTATTTTGGGCCTGTGCGGCGCCGGCCAGGAAAGCGGCAACGGCAGCGCCAACCAGCCAGTATTGAAGGTTTAAAATTTTCATAAAATAACTCTATTTATATAACACCACACCTTCGCGCCGGTTGCGGGTGCTGTCAACCGCAATACGGGGAGGCGTCTTAAACGTTACACCAATCGGTACCAATTATTCCTCTGGTGCGGCTCATAGCCCAGTTCGGAAATGAGCCGTTTCATGTCCTCCACGGTCATGCGAAAGGTGGTACCGGCCTGGGACACGACATTTTCTTCGATCATGATGCTGCCCAAATCGTTGGCGCCGAATTTGAGGGCCACCTGGCCGATCTCGAGTCCCTGGGTGACCCAGGAGCTTTGCACGTTGGTGAAATTGTCCAAATAAATCCGGCCCAGCGCCTGGGTGCGCAAGTATTCCTGCGCGCCGACCGTTGGGGCCTTCAACCTGGTATGCTCGGCCTGAAACGTCCAGCAGATGAAAGCCGTGAAATGGCCCGGAGAAAAGCGGAAGGCGGAAACAGAATCTCTCGCGGCGTTTTCCGCCTTTTCGCTTTCCGCTTTCCGCTTTAATGATTTGTCCTGTTGCGCCCGCAGCCGATCGAGATGTTCGATGCGGTCCTCGATGGTCTCGACGTGGCCGAACATCATGGTGGCGCTGGAATACAAGCCAAGCCGGTGGGCCACGTCCATGACCTCGAGCCAGTCATCGCTCATGGCTTTGAGCGGTGAAATACGCTGGCGCACGCGGTCCACCAAAATTTCGCCGCCGCCTCCAGGGATCGAGCCGAGGCCCGCGGCCTTGAAATCGCCAATGATCTTTTCCAGTGGCTCGTTAAAAACTTCGCGGAAATGGATGAACTCGCTGGGGCTGAATCCGTGGATATTGAAATCGGGATATTTGCTTTTGACGTGCGACAACAGGTCGAGGTACCACTGCTTGGTCAATTTGGGATGGTGCCCGCCCTGCATCAGCATTTGCGTGCCGCCGAGGGCGATGGTCTCCTCGATCTTCCGGTCCATCTCGTCGAACGAAATCACATACGAATCGTCGTCTTTTTCCACGCGGTAAAAGGCGCAAAACTTGCAATAGACGTTGCAGACGTTGGTGTAATTGACGTTGCGGTCAACGATGTAGGTGACGATGTCGTTGCCGCGACCATTGAAATCTTTGGCCTTGGCCAATTGCCGACGGCGGTCGGCGAGCGCGCCCAGTTCTTCCAGGGGCAAATGATAAAGACGCAAGGCATCGGCCTGGGAAATGCGTGTGCCGTTCCAGACCTTTTGCAGAAGCTCATCAAGTGACGCGTCGTAGATCACGCGGTCATTCTAGCTGAAATTATAGGGAAAACAAGGAGCGGCGGAAGGGAAGCCGGGGATGGAAGATGGAAAGACATCCAACATCCAACGGAGAGAAGATTAGAGACTCCTCACGTCGTCTCCTACGACCTATCCAGTGAGATTAGGATTAGGATTAAGGCCCCCTTTACCCCCTCAATCCGGGCCTGGGTTTAGGAGATTAAAGATGATTAGTATGAAGATAAAACTCCACAAAATGGTGCATAATGCGGCGACAAGGCCGCCCGCCAGCACATGGGCGTGAGCGGGGTTCCAAAATTTCTTTTGTCCGGCGCGGGCTTTCCCGGCATAGACCAGGGCGATGATTCCAAAGGGAATTCCGATGATGGGCAGCAGGGCAAGCATGCCAAAGGTGAAGCATCGCATCGAAGCATTGATCATTTTGATTTTGGCGGGGCCGTTATTCATTTTAAGGTCAAATGGGTGACCGTGATTGAATTGGTTTGGGAAGTTTCCAACCGCTTGATTTGTTGCTGCTCGAGTAATTTGACTTCGCGGTGCAGACGCGCCAGGGCATGAAGATTGGCGGTGACCAGCACGATCATGATCGCCAGCAGCGCGATGAAAAGAATTGTCGCCATGCCGCGGTCGCGGTGCGCAAACTGGTTTGGTGTTGGTATTTTCATGGCTTGGGTTGAGCGGCTTCAAAGGTGAATGACAGCGGGAGGTGGGTTTCGTTCCGGCGCGGCGTCAATTCCAGTTCCCATCGCCAGGCAGTCACGCCGCCGCGCGCGTCCATTTCCATTCCGGAGGTTTTCACTCTCGAAAGCACCACCGCCTTCGCTGATCCGCTTTGGCGGGAGACCTGGCCGGAGGCGAAAAGGTAGTCGATTTCGTTTTGGCCTTCGGGGATTTTAACGGTTTCTCCGCCAGGCGTGGTCGCAATGGAAATGTTCCCAGTGGCCGCGCGCACATCTGAGCGCCAGCGCTCGCCGGCGGTCAAAGCGGAATGGATCTGCTCGGTATCGCCGATCAAAGCGGTCGAGCTGTCCCAGCAAAAATAGAATGCGGTCATTGCCCCGGTGAGAAGCACGGCAAAGACCGCGATGTAAACCAGGCACTCGATGAGCAGCATACCGGAACATCTCTGATCCATTTGAGATTTGAGATTTGAGATTTGAGATTTTTCGGCCAGAGCCTCCTCACGTCGGCTGCTACGAATTGTTAGAGACAGGTTCATTTGACGGTGATTTCGCGGGAAATGGCGCCAAATCCCTGTTGTTTGTTTGGCAACCATTCCAGGCGGAGATGGTTTCCATTTTTGGTCAATTCGAAGCGGCCCGGCGGCAATTCCGCCGCGGCATGGGCAGGGACAGTGTAAGTTTGCGCGCCGTCGGGAAAATCTTTCCATTCGCCGGCCGCCAGGATTTCCGTCTCACCGTCCACGATCTCATCCGCGACGCTGCGGACATATTCCGCGCGGAGGACGGCGCGTTCGCGCGCGAAGGAAAAAGCGAGGGGGACGATGGCCACCGAGAGGATCATGATGGCGAGCACCATGTCCATTTCCAGATAGGCGCGGCGGCTGCGGGCAATCAGGCCTTGATTGAAGTTTAATGATTTTGTTTTCATGATCCTGCCAATTGGCCATTTAAGATCGCGATCAAAACGCCGAACATCGCCGTCGCGATAAGCCCGACGATCACTCCATTGATGATGACCAGTCCGCTGGTGAGGGCATGAGTGGCGGTTTCTTCCTGCTGAAAGGCTTTGGCATCCAGGGCCTCAAGCCAGCCATTGAGGGCCTTTAAGAACCCACCCTGCGCATGGGTGGCATTCGCCAGCCGCCAACGAAACTCGCCACTAACATCGAAAGCGCCGATTGCATCTTGCAATTTCCGGCCCTGCTGCAAAGCCAAAACAATTTGCTGCGCCCGACGGCGGCAAATCTCATTGGCCGTGCAATCGCCGGCCAGCCGTACCGCTTCAGCCTCCGGCACGCCGCCATCCAGCAATACGGCGAGCATAGCGGAAAAGGTCCGTTGCAATTTCTTTCTTTTCCAGGGAATGTGCCATTCAAGCTCATCGACCACAGGAATGCTTTTGAAGCGGAAATAGCGGACAAAACCGGGTCCACCGATGTAGATGGTGGCGACGGCTACCAAGACGAAAAATATGATCATTTCAAAATCAATGAACAGAAAAGTATATCCAAAGACAAATCGTGTCACCGGCCAGAGGGGAGCATCAGAGCCCGCGGCCACATCTTTAAATCTCGGGATCACAAAAACAGAGAGGACGCTGATCAACCAAATGGCGATGGGGGCAAAAAGAAGCAGAATGGCGACCATATAATGCATCGTGGTGCGAACAGTGTCCGGCGCCACCCGCAAAACTTCACGACAAGCTGGCAAAACTCTCTTTAGATCACCCTGCTTTTCGCCGGCCTGAAGCATGGCATTGACTTGCGGCGGCAGGAAAGAAGGCACCTTTTCCAACGCTTCGCCCAGTTTAGCGCCATTCTCAATATGCGCGGCCAACAAAAAATAGCCCACGCCCATCGCCCGATCCTGATTTTCTGCGCTGGAAAGGATGGCCTGCTCCACGGATTGCCCCCGCTGCAAAACGGTTTCAATCAAGTCCAAAAAGAACAAGGCGCGATCGCGCCGATGCATCGGCATCGAGAGCAAATGATGCAGAAGGAAGGAGAAGAGAAACCCCGGAAGGAGGATCAAAAATGCGAACCAAAAGAAAACGAAAAAAAAGGAAAAGATGTCGCTCATATTTTTTGTTCAGGAGGACATGGCGTTGATCATATATAACATCGGTAAAAACATGCTGATCACCAAAAACGCCTGTGAGAGGACGATGGCCCCAAGGAATAATGAAGCGACCGGCAGCACGGAAAAAAGCGCGATTTCAGTGCGGTAAACGGCGCGTGAATAATAGATTTCCGCCGCGCGATTCATTCCGGCAATCAAATCTTCCCCGGCGCTGGCGACGATCCAGGCGAACATCGGCGGAAACACCTTATCAGCCACGGCAAGCTCTGAGAATTTCGACACGCCCGTGGCCAGCTTTGCCTTCCATTGCCGCAGGTCTTCGGCGGCGGTGCTGCGATCCTCAAGCTGTTCAACAAGTCCGACGGCTTCTGGAAAATTGACGCCGCTTTTTAAAAGGAGGGTCAATGCCGAGGCGACACGCGAGACTGTTGCTTCTTTGAAAGCCGGCAAACGCCAAAGAAATTTTCCGCGCAGGACAGGCAGAAAAACTATTCCGACCACTAAAACAAAAAAAATGCCGAGGATGACCGGAAATACCCAAATCACTCGTAACGTTTGAAAGGCAAGCAGGGTTGCGCCGGGAAGCATAAATCCCATGCCTGAGAATACACTGCGAAAAGAGGGGCCAATGACACAGGACCAGAGGAGAGCAATCACGGTTGAAATCAAAAAACCCGCAAACATGACGATCAGCGGATAGGTCATCATGCTTTTGAGCCGCGTCCAAATGTCGTTCTGCCGTTGAAAATAATCCGCCAGCATCGTCAACGCGCCCGGCAGGTCACCTCCTTTGACGCCGATCAGGACCATCCGTTTGTAAAGTTCGGGCAATTGGCGCGGTTTGAGAGCTTCGGCCATCGGCGTGCCGCGCGAGAGGTCGGCTTCGAGGGCCTGCAATTCGTCGCGCAATCTGCCGCGGCGCATGTCATCGCACAGCCGGTGCAAAGCGCCTTCGAGGGGGATGCCGTCGCGCAACATCGCGGCGAGTTGTTGGTTAAAGAAGGCAAATTCGTCGTTTTTCATGGTTTTAAAAATGGTGGAGAAACTTCGTGATATGAAGAAAGGCCCGGGCGATGGCACCCAGATAAAGACCGGCCAAAACTCCGATAATGCCGATGACACATAAAAGCTCCACCAGGGTGTAGCCCCGACTATGAACGCCGGCGAAGAAAGAGAGACAATCTTTTATATGAGTCTGCCCCGACCTCACCTCACCCTGACCCTGATTCCGGTAGGGACATCGTGCTGTGATGTCCCCGCCCGCGTGGAGCGGGCGGAACGAATGGACCAAGGCGCGCTCAATCACGCCCCACGTTGCGCCGCTGAACGCGGCGCGGACGGCGCAGCGCGCCGTCCCTACCAAGTTCGGGGGTTCAATGCGCGAATTTTCCTCCGCCCCGAGGGGGCGGGTTTTCTCTTCCTGAATTCCTGTCCACGGGTTCCGCGGCGCTCCACCCGTGGCTACCAGCCTGCATCCCTTCGGGATAAGCCGATATGAGCCAGTTCGGTCGTTTGTTCGGTGCTTGAATGAAATTAGAGCGGACTCATGTCCGCTGCTACAGGTTAAACTATTCATAGGCCAAAAATGCGTTTGAACTCGGCTTCATTGGTGACGCCCTGGTTCACGAGCAGACGGGCGGACGCTTCGAGCGTCTGCGCGGGGGCGAGCGATGACAATTCGCGCCGGCGGACTTGCTCGCGCGCTTTTTCGTCCATGTGCAATGATTCGACCAACGGGAGGCGCCCGTTGTAACCGGTTTGCAGGCAGCTATCGCAACCCGATCCGTCGCACCCCGAACACACTTTGCGGATGAGCCGCTGGTTCAAGACGAGTTCCACAGCGCTGGCCACGGCGGAATGATCGGCACACATGGTGAGCAACCGCTCGAACACGCCGCGACAGGAACCGGCGTGGAGGGTGGAAATGACCAGATGACCGGTCAGGCCGGCGCGCACGGCGAGTTGGGCGGTGGCTTCATCCCGGATTTCGCCGAGGATGAGCACTTGCGGGTCCTGTCGCAGGAGATGCCGGGCGGCTTTCGCAAAATCAAGGCCGATGGCCTCGTTGATCTCGGTTTGCATCGTGCCGGAGACAATCTGCTCGACGGGGTCCTCAACGGTGATGATGTGGCGTCCGCCCTTTTCAGCGAGGTGACGCAGACAGGCATAAATCGTTGTCGTCTTGCCGCTGCCCGCGGGGCCGGTGAGCAAAAGCAGGCCGCTGGGCTGGCCGAGAAACTTTTCCAATTCCACCCGGGCATTTTCGGGAAGCCCGATCTCGCCCAAGGCCTTGACGGAATCCGTGTTGAACAGGCGCAGGACGATTTTCTCGCCGGTCACGGTGGGATAGGTGGCCACGCGGAGATCGTTGCGGCTTTTCAATTCATCGCGCGCGATGCGGCCATCCTGCGGCAGGGTTTCCTGGTAGGTCTTGAGTTTGGCGAGAAATTTGACGCGCCCGAACACCCGGTCGGCGACTTCCGCGGGTAATTCCTTCACCGGGGAGATCACGCCATCGAGCCGGAAAGCGACTTCGGCGACATGGCCCCGCATCTGGAGGTGGATGTCGCTGGCGCCGGCGCGCTCGGCCTGGTGGACAAGCTCCTCCAGGATTTTCGGCGCGGACAGTTCCGGTTTTTTCTCATTCGCCTGTTTTGTTTCTGAGAGCATATCATTGTGGGTTGGCGATCAAATAATGCATTCCATGTTCATCGGCCATCAGGACGTGCAGATGACGGGGCAATTCCGCGAGTTCGCGATGAAGCGCGCGCTCATCTTTCATGGCCAGTTGGAACGACGGCCAAATCACCAGCGTAAAGACTACGCAAGCCATCGCCAGCCCGCCAGCCCATGCCCAGGCGGGCAGGAAGGCTCTTCGCGGCCTCTGACTCACGGCCGCCGGCAATTGGGCGTACACGCGCGAGGGGAAGTCCTCCCAATAGTCTTCCGTCCGTTGCGGGACGCGCACGGATTTCAATTTCTGTTCCAGCTCGGAATCATTCATGGCTTTTCCCATTTGCGGACAGCAGCCGTTTCAATTTTCGTTTGGCGGTGAAGACGCGCCAGGAGATGGTCGTCTCCGAACAGCCCAAGATTTTTGCCGCTTCGGCATGATTCAACCCGTCGTAAATGGTCAGGACCACTGCCGCGCGCTGTTTGGCGGGCAGCTTCATCAAGGCCGCCTGCGCCAGTTGGGCCATGCCGGCGGCGGCGGTTGAACCGTTAAAGGGTTGAAGGGTTGAAGCGGTCTCTTCGGCGCATTTTTCGTAGGCCTGGAAGCGCCGCGCCTCGGCCCGGCGCCAGTTCAGGCAGGCATGCATGGCGATGCTGTAGAGCCAGGTGGAAAATTTTGCGCCGCCGTTGAACGATTGGATCTGCTCGAAGGCGCGGATAAAGGCTTCCTGCGCGAGGTCCTCGGCGTCGGCCGCGGTCCCGGTCATCCGAAATGTCAGGGCATGGATCATTTGTTGATGATTTCGCACGAGCGTTTCAAACGCCAATGCATTGCCTTTTTGGCATTGCAACACCAGGTCATCGTCGGCGTCGGCCATGCATCGTGCTTTTGACAAGTTGGAACCCGTGGAGGGAAAAATCCTTTGAATTATTTTTTCGCCATTGGGAATGGCGACATTAACACCGCTGTTTGCTGAGGGGGACAGCGCAGTCATGGCGACGCTTTGGTGACTCAAGGCAAGGTAGCGGAAGAAGGTAAAACATTCAACATTCAACATCCAACATTCAACATCGAAGGAGACCGCTGGCCCTTTACTTGCCGCGACGGAATTTATCGGCTTCGATGGAGGACAGGGTCAAGGAAACTTCGCGGACGATCTCCGGCTTGCCCAAGGCCTTGGCGGCGGCGGCTTTGTGGAGGAGCGCCTCGACAAAGTGGGGGTCCAACTCGAGGGCGTGTCCGGCGAATTCGAGCGCTTTTTCGTGACGGCCCAGCCTTCCCAACATGCTGGCGAGATTGGACCAGCCGAGTTTGTTGCGCGGGTCCAGCTTCAACGCCTGCTCCATGCAACGCAGGCCGTCCATCGGCTTGTTCAGCGAATCAAACAACACTCCCGACAAATTGTTCCAGGTTTTGAAATCATTCGCGTCCAGCGCCAGGGCGTGCCGGTAGCTGGTTTCGGCCTCGACGAACCGTCCGATCGACGCGAGGGCCAGCCCTTGAAAGAACGCCGCTTTGGCCGCGGACGGCTCCTCCGCGCGCCAGCTTTTGGCGAAGGCCAGCAGTTCCTTCCAGGACCCGTGGTCGCACAACTCCCGCGCGCGGATAGTTTTGTCCGGCGCGTTGGAAGCGGAATGGCTCACGACAACAGCAATAGCCAAAACTGGATGGTAAAGGAAGAAGGAAGAAACGGACACCTCCCCATGAACCCTGCGGACCCTCACCTCACCCTGACCCTCTCCCCTCCCATCCGATGGGAGCGGAGAGGGAACAGCAGGCGGATGCTCGTTGTAGCTCTAATACACGGCAGCAAGCGGCTGGTTCAAGGATTCAATGCGCGAAACGAATCGGGGAATTCTCACCCTGACCCTCTCCCCATCGCTCGCAGACTCGCGACGCGGAGAGGGAACAGCAAGCGGACGGGTTTTGTGTTTGGGGTGTCCGGCACTATGCGACCGGTTCAGGCATTACTCACAGAGTCATGGCTCGCGAGGTCGTAGTACGCCCTGCCATTGTCCCGCCTGTCACCAGAACATCCATTCGAAGGTAAACAGGACCGAGTGCGTACGCACGCCATCGAACCCGACGTTGAAATTCGGGCTGGGAGGATAGCTGTAACTGGTATCGCCGGTGGTGAAATATTTATATTCCGCCCCCAGCCACATGTTGGGAGCCAGCCGGAAACGCAAGCCGCCAAACACTTGCCAGGCATAGACCACGTCGTTTTCCTCGCCATATACCGTGGTGACGCCGTCGCTGAAATCATGCGCATGGAAATAGGTGTCGGCCCCGCCGGCCCCGCCGCCGATATACGGCTCAAGAAAGGTGCGCGGGATGGGATACGACAGCGTTATGTTGCCCATGAACGGCACGTCATACACGTCTGAATGATATTGAGAATATCCCGGCACATCATCAATTCGCGCACCTTGAAATCCGGTTTGGAAATCGACGGAGACATAGCGGTTGAACGCCCATCCGACGGCAGCATCGGCCGCGACGCCGGTATCATAATGCACCGGGCTGCTGACCGGGCCGCCGAAATAGGTGAGCCGGCCATCCTGATAAAAAGACGGCCCTACGGCCCCGCGAAAATAGAGGCCCATGTCCGGCGGGAGAATATACATTCCCTCCCCTGGCGGGGGACCATTCGGCGGGGGCGGGGGATTATTATATTGCGCCTGCGCCGCCGTGGCGCCCAGGCAAAGGCATGAGACGATTGCCAGACAGTATCTTTTCATAAAAACTCCTTTTCGATGGGAAATTTACACCGGAGTTGCGCCCGGTCAAGGGCCTCAATTATCGTTAAGGCCCTAAATCAGGAAAATGCTGAAAGGGCGAAGATGTTTCACGCGAGGGCGCGCGAAACAGCACGCGAGGCGCGTGCGCTCCCCAATTATTTGATTTCCGTCCGCGAAGATTTGAAGACCAGGAATCCCCAGCCCACCAGAAAACTGACGCCGCCGATCGGCGTCACCGCGCCGAGCCAAAGGACATCCGTCACCGCCAGCAAATAAAGTGAGCCGCTAAAAAAAATAATTCCGAGGAGGAAGCTCCACCAGGCGACCGCTGGAAAGGGTTTTCGATCCGCCAACACGAACAACATGACGGCGTGGATGAAATGATAGAAGACCGCCTTTTCCCAAATTGTGGCCGTCCCGTTCTGCGCGAGCAATCCCTTTAATCCATGCGCGCCGAATGCGCCGAGCGCGACGGCGAGAAAGCCGGCGATGGCGGCGATGCGGGTGGTGAGAGATTGGTTCATTCAATGAATGTTCGGTTTTGAGATATCCATGTCGAGATGAAACAATTGCCTTTTTGCGATGCTGGACTTGGTTAAAGCAAATTGCTATTCAACAGCAATGTTTTTGGCGCTGACAGTCGGAAGTTTTTGCATCGCCTTTGTGTTGTCCTGGAGTTTGAACTGGCTTGCGCTTATTCCCTGGCGCAGGAGCGTTGGCAAGCACTGGACTGAGCGGGCCAGATTGTCCTATCCCGTTGCAAAGTCCGCCAGCCTGAATACCTGGTTGATCCCGTTAAATCTAACACTGGTGTGTTGTTATTTTTTTTCAGGGATTCAAATTTTAGTGGTGGCTATATCCGCGTTCCTGGGCGCTGTGTTTGCCGGCTATTTTTTGAGCCGTGAGTTGCACCCCCCGCTACGTTTTAGACTTTGGTTGCATCTTCTGGCCGCAGGTCTGTTGTTAATTATCCCCATGTGGTTGTTGATAGTCGTCACGGCTTTCGCCATGCCCGACCATTTTGGCCTTACCACTTGGATTTTCGCCACAGGTGTCTTTCTTACGATCCTGGCTTTTCGCTTCGGATTGGGGCTGCTGATCCTGAAATGGTTCGGTTTGTTGCGACCAGCCACGGACCATTTGAATGCGCTCGTGGCCGAGGCCTCTCAAAAATTAGGCGTGCCGGTCCGTAAGTCATGGATTTTGTCAACGTATGTGGCAAATGCCGCAGCCTTTCCCCTAGAGCGCCAATTACTTTTCACCGATAAATTGATTTCCATCCTCAATGACGATGAAATACAAGCGGTCTGCGCGCATGAGTTGGGACATTTGGACGAACCAAAAGTTGTGCTGTTCATCCGATTATTGGGTTCATTCATTTTCTTTCCATGGATTTTTTGCCGGCCACTTCTTTCGCTTGGCGACAATGGCACTGCCACGTTTGGTTTTCTCGTCATCGGGATATTTGTTTTGTGGATCGTTGTGATCCGCGTAGCGCGCAGCATGGAAAAACGAGCTGACAAGATCGTCGGAGATTTTCAGGTGGATGGCGCCATCTATGCGCGCGCCCTTGCCCGTCTTTATGAATCCAATGGCTCTCCAGCGGTGATGTCATCGTTGTCCACAAAGATTCATCCTAATCTTTATGACCGCATGCTTGCGGCAGGTGTCACACCGGATTTTCCGAGGCCTTTGCCCGCAAAAAGCCAGTGCTGGACGAGTTATTTCATGTGGTTATGTCTGATCCTTGGCTTAATCCTTCCCAGTGTCATCCTTTGTGTCAAAGGAACTCTTGACGTTTGGAATGCTGGCATGATTCGTATTCATTAAGTCAAAAGTCCTTCAATAGCAGGTTGTTAAAGGACAAAAAATATTTCAAAATTCATCTACGCAATGTGTGTTTCTGGCGGTTATCATTGAAGTATTAGAGACCTTCGCGGATTAGAACCATCCTGTTTTACAACGGCAGCAAAATTGCTTTTCACATAATCCAAATCAGCCGATTACTTCGGCCGCCACCTGCTCCATGTCTTCGTCGCGCGGCCCGAGAGAGGTTCACCGTTTCAGCAGTTCGGCCACATCCACGGCAACGTCGGGAAACGCCAGCGGTTGGGCCTGGTCGCCCGCGCGCAAAACGGCTTTGCTGCCGTAGCCGGTGAAGTTTGGCTCCCGATAAATTTCAACCGTCGCCGCATTGAGGTTCACAATCCAGACTTCGACAATTCCCGCGCGGCCATAGGCGGGCAGCTTTTGTTCAAGATCAGCTTCCAGGCTGGTGTCGGAGACTTCAATCAACAGAAAGACATCTTCCGGCTGCGGATGCCGCTTGCGGTAAAAATCAGAAATCGGCTTGAGCAGCGCAATGTCCGGCTCAGGTTCGGAATAATCGTCCAAACGCACCGGGTCCTGGACTTGCGTGATCCAGCGGCCCTGGGCGGCCCCAAAAAAGATTTTACTCAAATATTTTGTGATTCCGCCATGAAAGGGGCCGATAGGTGACATATCAATGATTTCGCCATTCAGCAATTCGACACGGGCATTGGAAGGCAAAACGCCTGTTTCCGCCATCCGGTAATATTCCTTCACACTAAAGCGATGTTTAGCTGCCGCAAGCATGAAAATAAAATAGCCGATTACTTCGGCATCTTCAATTTCAATTTGGCCGCCACCTGCTCCACGTCTTTGTCGCCGCGCTCACGGCTCTGGAATTCCCAGGTCGCGGCAAATTTTTCGCGCAAGAAATTTGTTTATTTCGTTATGTCTCGGCACAGCGGAGCGGCGGTTGGCTGCCGGATTTCCCCACCATGAATGATCGCTGCCTTCGCGGATAAGCACGCATCCATGTGCGCTCAAATGCCGGATTAGCTCGCGCCGCTTCACACGAAGATCGGCTCTTCTTCGTAATCGGTTTTTGCTGCAGCGAGTGCGTCGTCGCGGTTAAATTCTAATGCTTCTTTCAATGCCGATCGCAAATTTTTCAAAAGTTCGGCGCGGGATTTGCCTTGGGAATTGACCCCGGGAATTTCCGCAATCCAGCCAATCCACCAGCCTTCATCCTGTTTTACAACGGCAGTAAAATTTCTTTTCATTTAATCTAAATTAGCCGATTACTTCGGCATCTTCAATTTCAATTTCTTCGCGACCTGCTCCACGTCTTTGTCGCCGCGGCCGGAAAGGTTCACAATGATGAGCGCATTCTTGCCCATTTTCGGCGCGCGCTTCATGACTTCGGCGATGGCGTGCGCGCTTTCGAGCGCGGGAATGATGCCCTCGAGGCGCGCGAGTTTCATAAAACCTTCGAGCGCTTCGGCATCGGTGGCGTAGGTGTATTCAGCGCGGCTGGCGTCGCGCAGCCAGGCGTGTTCAGGGCCCACAGCGGCATAATCCAATCCGGCGCTGACGCTGTGGGTGGATTGGATCTGGCCGAATTCGTCCTGCAAAATGTAACTGCGCGTTCCCTGCAACACGCCGAGGGAGCCGCCCTGGAACCGCGCGGCGTGCTGCTCGGGTTTGATGCCCAACCCACCTGCTTCCACGCCGACGAGCTTCACGGATTTGTCCTCGAGGAACGGATAGAACAGGCCGATGGCATTCGAGCCGCCGCCGACGCAGGCGATGAGCATGTCCGGCAGCCGCTTTTCCTTTTCCAAAATCTGCGCGCGGGCTTCATCGCCGATGACGCGCTGGAAATTCCGCACCATGACGGGATAGGGATGCGCGCCGTAAGCGGTGCCGAGGATGTAATGCGTGTCGCGGATGTTCGTTACCCAATCGCGCATGGCCTCGTTGACAGCTTCCTTCAAGGTCTTTTGTCCCGCATGGACGGCCACGACTTCCGCGCCGAGCATCTTCATGCGATAGACGTTCAACTCCTGCCGCCGGCAATCCACCGCGCCCATGTAGATACAGCATTTCAAGCCGAACATCGCCGCGACGGTGGCCGTGGCCACGCCATGCTGGCCCGCGCCGGTCTCGGCGATGACGCGCGTCTTGCCCATCCGTTTGGCGACGAGGACCTGGCCGATGGCGTTATTGATCTTGTGCGCGCCGGTGTGGTTGAGGTCTTCGCGCTTGAGATAAATTTTCGCGCCGCCGGCGTCTTTGGTGAGGCGTTCGGCAAAATAAAGCGGGGTGGGGCGCCCGACGAATTCCGTGAGATAATAGGAAAGTTCGCGTTGGAATTCCGGATCATGCT
The DNA here is from genome assembly GCA_963797825.1 of uncultured Verrucomicrobiae bacterium. Lineage (GTDB taxonomy): Bacteria > Verrucomicrobiota > Verrucomicrobiia > Limisphaerales > UBA11358 > UBA11358. The sequence continues at coordinate 36,065 of CAWCRR010000041.1, read as the reverse complement.
GCGCGCGGAAATATTCCTCTTCCAACTCTTTCAGCGGGTGCATCAGCGTCTCCGGCACATAACGTCCGCCGTAGGGACCGAAATGGCCCTGGGCGTCGGGCAAATTGTCTGCGAAAACCGAACTCATTGTTCAATTCTCACGCAAAGACGCAAAGACGCAAAGAATATTTAACCGTCAAAATATTTTGGTGATGGTCAGCACGGTGGTCTGGCCTTGCGGGCGATTGCGGGCGGTCACTTCGTAAGCGTAGCGGAGCGACGTGAAGGTCTTGATTTTCGGCCAGAACGCGCTGACTTCCGGGCCGACGCCGACGACGTCGGAATAATGCGGCGATGCGCCCGCGCCGCTGTCTTTGGTGACGAGTTGCTGGTAATAGCCGGCCAGGCCGACGTCCACACCAGGCATCACGGTTTTGCTCAGGCCCCATTCCATGGTGAGCATTTCGCCCGGCGTCACGTGCGTGTGCTCCTGGCGGCTGTTGATTTCGTAACGGTTTAACAGCGAAAACGCCCAGGTTTTTTTCTGGTCGGGATACCAGACGCCGCCGAGGGTGAGCATGTCCGTCCAAAAACCGTTTCCGGCGCTGCTGAGATATTTCGCGGGCGTACTGGCGTCAAATTCACCCGTCGGCACCCAAATCGCGTAACCGGCGGCGGCATCGAATTGCTTGAAGTGCCACGAGAGGACCAGCGGTTCGACCTGGATGTCGCCGAGATTGAATTGATGCGCGTCGCCAAAGGGCGCGGCGATGTTCTTGTAAGCGAAGGGCACGATGACATCCATGCCATAATTCGCATCAAGGATTTTCCAGGGGGTGATCCAGATCAGGCGTGGCGCCTGGACGTAGGCGAAAATGTCCGGGCCATTCGGCATGCCGTCCACCTTGTTGGCGTTGTAGAAAAAATTGTAGTCGCGCAGGTAAATTCCCGGCCGCGGAAGGGAGGCGCCTTTGATGCCTTCCGCGCCGGTGGGGTAATGGCTCCCCACGGGCAATTGCGCGTGGAGGGAGAAGGCCAATCCGCAAACGGCGGCCAGGAGAATCAATTTAATTTTCATTTATTTTGGGTTTAAGCGTCCTGAATTTTTCCCTGCAAGTAATTTTCGTACGAACTCAAATCGAGCAGCCCGTGGCCGGAGAGGTTGAAGAGAAGCACCTTCTTTTGGCCCGACTCGCGGCATTTCGCGGCTTCGTTCACGACGGCGGCGATGGCGTGCGCGGATTCCGGCGCGGGGACGATGCCTTCGTTGCGCGCGAACAAAATCGCCGCTTCAAAAATTTTTGTCTGGTGGTACGCCTCCGCTTCGATGAGGCCGAGTTTGAGGGCGTGGCTGACCATCGGGGACATGCCGTGGTAACGCAGACCGCCGGCGTGGATGCTGGGCGGAATGAATTTGTGGCCGAGGGTGAACATTTTCAGCAGCGGCGTGGATTCCGCCGTGTCGCCGAAATCGTAACGCAATTCGCCTTTCGTCAGCGACGGACACGCCGTCGGCTCGACGCCGACGAGGCGGTATTTTTTTCCGTTGCGGATTTTTTTTGCGATGAACGGAAAGGCCAGCCCGGCGAAATTGCTGCCACCGCCGCAACAGCCAAAGATCACATCCGGTTCCTCGCCGGCCTTTTCCATTTGCTTGAGAGATTCCTCGCCGATGACGGTCTGGTGCAGGCAGACATGGTTCAAAACGCTCCCCAGAGAGTACTTGGTGTCGGGCGTCTTGACGGTGTCCTCGATGGCTTCGCTGATGGCGATGCCGAGGCTGCCGGGACATTTCGGGTCTTCGGCCAGGAGTTTGCGTCCGTATTCCGTCTGGTCGCTCGGGCTGGCGTGGACGGTGCGCGCCCCAGGTGTGCATGAGCATCCGGCGATAGGGTTTTTGGTCGTAGCTGACCCGGACCATGTAGATATTGCATTGCAGGCCGAACAGGCTGCACGCGAACGCCAGCGAGGCGCCCCATTGGCCCGCGCCGGTCTCGGTGGCCAGCCGTTTGGTGCCGGCGATCTTGTTGTAATAGGCCTGGGCGACGGAGGTGTTGACCTTATGGCTGCCGGCGGGGCTGGCGCCTTCGTATTTGTAATAAATATGCGCCGGGGTATTCAGGACCCGCTCCAATCGCACGGCGCGCAGCAACGGCGTGGGCCGCCAGAGCGCATAGATGTCGCGCACCGGGTCGGGGATTTCAATCCACTTTTCGCGGCTGAGTTCCTGCTCGATGAGGTTGCGCGGAAAAATCGCCTCCAGCGCTTCCGGCGGCAGCGGCTCTTCGGTGCCCGGATGCAGCGGCGGCGGCAAAGGTTCGGGAAAGTCGGCGTTGAGATTATACCAGGCGGCGGGAATATCGGCCTGTTCCAGATCGAATCGGGTTTTCTGGTTCATAAGAATATGGGTTTGATGAATTATCGTTCCGGGAAAGATTGAGACCAACCTTGTTGAGCCAAATGTTCACCAATTTTTGCCAAAGGTCAGGAGTTTGTTTAAAAAGTGGGAGACGACGTAAGGAGGCTCTAAGCGATGTCTGAAAACACAATTCAATTTGAGACTCGTTACCTCGCCTCCTACAATTAAATGAATTTTTTAACGGGCTGTTAGCCCAAAAATCAGTTGGAGACCGGTGATTGAAATTAAAAAAGCTAGACCTGTGGCGGTTCGGACTGCAACTTTGGAAGTGAATTCATTTAATCCCCATTTTTATGACGAAAAATCTTATTTTACAAAAATCGTTCTGTGCTTTGGCCACGATGCTGGCAGTGGGAGTCACGGCATTCGCTTTGACAGGTTGCCGGTCTTCAAATGGAGAATCGAACAGCCAGGACATGGCGGGGCCGGGCATGGGCGCGGCGGCAGAAACAAATGGGCCGGTCCGGGTAATTTCCGTGGATGTGAACGCGGTGCAGGGGCCGCTGGACACGTCTTTCAAGGAGTGCATCGGCGCCGGCCGGGCCAACGAAGGACTGCGCGCGGATTGGCAGGACCAGTTGCGGGAGGCGCAGCGCGACTGCGGCTTCCGATATATCCGCATGCATGGATTGCTCTGCGATGACATGGGCGTTTACAAGGAAGATGCTAACGGCAATCCCATTTACAATTGGCAATACATCGACCCGCTCTATGATTTTCTGCTCAGCATCAACGTGAAACCGTTTGTCGAACTTTCGTTCATGCCCAACGCTTTGGCCAGTGGCAAGAAAACCATTTTTTGGTGGAACGGCAATGTGACCCCGCCGAAATCGTATGACAAATGGGGCAACTTGATCAGCAATCTGGTCAGCCACTTCCAGGAGCGCTATGGAAAGGACGAGGTGAAGACCTGGTACTTCGAGGTTTGGAATGAGCCCGATTTGATGGGCGGTTTCTGGACCGGCTCGAAAGACGATTATTTCAAGCTGTACACCGTCACGGCCAACGCCATCAAGAGCGTCTCGCCGGATTACCGGGTGGGCGGGCCGGCCACGGCCATCGGCCGCTGGGACGAATCGTTCGTCAACTATTGTTATACCAACCACGTGCCGCTCGATTTTGTCTCGTCCCATTCGTATGGTGTCAAGAGCGGGTATCTGGATGCGACGGGTCAGCGGGGAACCGTGATCGATTCCGACACCAATTCAGTGATTGGCCGGATGACCGGGGAGCGCCAGATGATTGACCGGTCGCCCCTGCCCGGCCTGCCACTGCATTTCACGGAATGGAGTTCGGCCTACACACCCACGGACTTCATGCACGACACGTACCAGCAGGCGGCCTTTATCCTGAGCAAGGTCAAGGGCGCCTATCGTTCGGTGGACTCGATGTCGTACTGGGTGTTCACGGATATTTTTGAAGAGGGTGGGCCGCGGATGACACCGTTCCACGGCGGTTTCGGCCTGATCAACTACGAGGACCTGAAAAAGCCGGCCTTCTATTCATTCAAATTCCTGAATGAACTGGGACCGACCGAACTCGTCGATACCGACCCGGCGTCCTGGGTCTGCACCGGCCCGGATCATTCCGTACAGGCCCTGTTTTGGGATTATACGCCGATTGTCCCGCCGGCAGGAACGAACGATCAGCAATTTTATAAAAATGAGATACCCACCAAACCGATTGGCCGGGCGGTGCTGAACATCGCCAATCTTCCCGCCGGAAGCTATTCCCTGGAAATTTACCAGACGGGCTATCGCGTAAACGATGTTTACACGAGCTATCTCGACCTCGGCGCGCCCTCGCAATTGACGCCGGGCCAGGTTGGAATTCTGCGAAAGTCAAGCAGTGGCGACCCGACATCGGTGGAGACAATACAGATTGAATCCGGCAAGCCTTTCGTGCGCAGCTTCGACATGCGACAGAATGACGTTTATTTTGTCAAAATAACGCCGATGGACGTTAAATAAGTGCGCGCGGTGATAAGAACTAATCCCCTTGCCTTATAACCCAACACGCGCCCTCGAATTGCTGCGCCTCGGCACGCAGAATCCAGCGGCTGCATTTCACGAAGGGCAGGCGAACGCCATTCAGCATGTCGTCGATGGACGCGGTCGATTGTTGGTCGTGCAAAGAACTGGTTGGGGAAAAAGCTTCGTTTATTTTATTGCGGCTAAATTATTGCGAGAACAGGGTCTGGGGCCGGCCATTCTGATATCGCCGCTTTTGGCGCTGATGCGAAACCAGATTGTGGCGGCCCATCGGATGGGTGTTCGAGCGGTCACCATCAATTCTGAGAATCAGGAAGAATGGAAAAGTGTGGAGGGGGCACTGGCCCGTAATGAGGTGGACATTCTGCTCGTTGCGCCGGAACGGTTGGCGAATGGGCACTTCCGCGCGGAGGTACTGAGGCCGGTGGCGGGACGCATCTCGTTACTGGTGGTGGATGAGGCGCACTGCATTTCGGATTGGGGCCATGATTTCCGTCCACACTATCGTCTTATCGAGCGAATGATTCGCACATTGCCGCCGAATTTGCGCGTGCTCGCCACGACGGCGACAGCGAACAACCGTGTGCTTGAGGATTTGCAAATCATCCTTGGGCCGAATTTAACAGTATCGCGTGGTGAGTTGGGCCGGCCTTCGCTACTTCTTCAGACGATACGGATGCCAAGCCAGAGCCGCCCGAATGGCATGGCTGGCAACGCATCTGCCGGGAATTCCGGGCAGTGGCATTGTATACACGCTCACTGTGCGCGATGCGGTCCAGGTCGCCGCGCTGGCTGCAATCGCGAGGTATTCGGGCGGAATCTTACAGCGGCGAGACCGGCGAACGGCGCGTTGAACTGGAGAATGCCTTGTTGGAAAATCGCGTGAAAGCCTTAGTGGCAACCACCGCCCTGGGCATGGGCTATGACAAACCAGACCTCGCCTTTGTGATTCATTACCAAACGCCCGGCTCCGTAGTCGCCTACTATCAGCAGGTGGGCCGCGCCGGACGGCAAATTTCAGCGGCTCATGGGGTGCTGCTCAGTGGAGTGGAAGAATCAGACATCAATGATTTTTTCATTGAAAGTGCGTTTCCATCACGTGAAGAAGTTGAATCGCTTCTATCCGCGCTCCGGGACGCATCCGGGGGACTTTCCGTCAATGAACTATTAAGCCGGGCAAATATCCGGAGAGGGCGCATTGAAAAGGCTCTTCAATTGATATCGTTGGAATCGCCCGCCCCGGCGGTGAAGCAGGGAAACAAATGGACTTTGACAACAGCCAATCTGTCTCCCGCATTTTGGGAGCGGGCGGAGCGACTGACTGGATTGCGTCGCGTCGAACAACAGCAGATGCTGGAATATGTGGCGCTAACATCCCGACACATGGAACTTTCTCATTCGCGCATTAGATGGCGACCCGGTTCCCGATCATGTTCCGAATATCGCACCTTTGCCCGACACGTTTGATGCCGGGTTGGCGCGGGAAGCGGTCGCATTTCTGCGCCGCACGAGTTTGCCGCTGGAACCGCGCCGTCAATGGCCAACAGGCGGACTGCCTCAAATGGGCATTAGCGGACGAATTGCGCCGGAGTGCCAGGCTCAATCTGGCCGTGTGCTTTGCATGTGGGGCGACGCGGGCTGGGGTTCATTGGTGCGCCAAGGGAAAATCGAAGGACGGACGATTTGCCGATCAATTGGTCGAAGCCTGCGCGGCGATGGTGAAGACCTGGGCGACCTCAACCGGCGCCCGCTTGGGTTGCTTTTATTCCCTCACGCCGGCATCCGAACTCTTGTGCCGCGACTTTGCCCGCCGGCTGGCTACCGCATTAAATCTGCCATTCCATTCCGCTGCTGGAAAAGACCGGATGACCGCCCGGCACAAAAACAAATGGCAAACAGCAGCCAACAAGCGCGGAATGTGGATGGTTCCTTGAAGATCAGTGGCAAATATTCCGGCTGGCGCGGTCCTGCTGGTGGATGATATGGTGGATTCAAGATGGACGATGACGGTCGCGGCTTATCTGTTGCTTTCAAACGGCAGCGGGCCGGTGTATCCTATAGCCCTGGCCTCGACCGCTAACGCTGACGAATGACCACACCGCTGACATCGAACACGCAGGCCATCCTGCTGCTAACCGCGCCGCTTATCGCCGGGCGCGGAGATCCTTCGCCAAAGTTGTTCAGCCTGGGCGAATATAATCAGTCTCGCCCGCCTCTTGCGTGAAAAACAAAAACAACCCGCCGATTTGCTTGGGACTGACGCGGGCGATCTCCTCGATTTTTGCGCGCAACAGTTTGGGCGTGAAAGACTGGAAGCTTTGTTGGGGCGAGGATTTTTATTGAGTCAGGCCATCGAACGATGGAGCGCCCGAAGCAACTGGGTCATCAGCCGGGCGGATCCATCTTATCCCAAACGGCTGAAGACACGATTGAAGGAGGATGCCCCACCCCTGCTATATGGCTGTGGTGATTTGGCGTTGCTGGAAAAGGGCGGATTGGCGGTGGTTGGCTCACGCCACGTGGATGAAGAACTTATCAGTTACACGGAGGGGATTGGAAAACTCGCCGCGGAGGCGCATCAGACGCTGATTTCCGGCGGAGCTAAAGGCATTGATCGCGCCGCCATCAACGGTGTGCTTCAATCCGGTGGCGAGGCAGTGGCGGTGATGGCCGACAGTCTTGAGCGTGCGGCAATCGCCAACGAAAATCGCGAGCCGCTCATGGACCGCCGGCTGCTGCTTGTATCGCCTTACGATCCGGCGGCGGGATTCAATGTCGGCAATGCCATGCAACGCAACAAGGTCATTTACGCCATAGCAGACGCAGCTTTGGTCGTGACTTCCGATTTCGAAACGGGCGGCACGTGGGCGGGAGCAATCGAGCAGCTTGAAAAATTTCACTTTGTTCCGGTATTTGTCCGAAACGAAAACAATTCGGGCCGGGGAAATTCGGCGCTCATTCACCATGGCGGATTGGCGTGGCCAAATCCGGGGAACGCCGCGGAAATTGGCTGGAGCGCTTTCAGCCGCGTTAGAGTCGGTTGCCGCGGAACCAACACAGGAATCTCTTTCATTCGCATTGCAGGAACGACCGGCTGCCTACAACCAACCTGTGAAGCCAGCCGGGTCTTCCAACATTGCCGGTGAAACGCCTGATATTGCCGAAGAGCTTTTCAAAACTGTGCGTGAAATACTCCGCCGCGAGCTTGTCGCCTTCCGGACTGAAGCGGAAATTATGAGTCTCCTCGGTGTGACCAGGTCTCAAACAAAAGAATGGCTGGCAAGACTGACGGAAGAAGGAGTGATTGAGAACGTCAAAAAAGACAAGCCCGCCCGATATCGGGCGATCATTTCTGGCCGGCTGCTTTGATCCGCCGACTCCAACTGAATGATTGACCACATTAATCCGCATCACTCGCAGTTAAAGCTCAATTCGCTTTCACCGCCGCGACGAGCGCGTTGAGGGAAGCCTTGGCTCCACGACGAGGCTCCACGACGAGGATTGACAAGCGGGCCGATTTAAGGAATCCTTAAAGGATGAAAGATTTGGATACCATGACTGTTTCCAAGGTGGGCCAAAGCACCTTGCCCAAATGGTGGCGCGATGCTTCCGGACTGTCCGGTGGCGGCACGGTGGAGGTGCGTCCGGTGCGCGATGGCAAGAACAGCATTGTTCTGACGCCAAAGCCGGGCAAACGCCGGGGCGCCGTTGGATTGCTCAAGCAGTTTTCCCGCTGTCCGTCACCCATTCCACCTCCTGAACGTCATCGGTTGCCATTCAAGTGAGCTTTCTGATCGATACGGACATTTTGTCCATGCTGGAGCGGAGGCAGATTCCCCCAAAACTGGCGGCATGGGTCAAAAGCAACGAGGCTGATATTTTCTTAAGCATTGTTTCGATGGCCGAGTTGCAATTTGGATTGGACCATGCCCCGGCCACCCACCAGGCAAGCCTGGCGGCCTGGTTGGCTGATACCAGACTACAGTTTGGGCCAGCCACTGAAGAATTAACTGAACCTGTGTTAGTGCGGTGGAAGGAACTGATCGCTGATTTAAAAGTCAAAAACCGCACTATGACGTGTGAGGACTCGTTGATCGCGGCCACCGCCTTGCAGAACGGTCACATCATAGCCACCCATAACAAGCGTCACTTCGAACCGTCTGGCGTCCAATTGTTTGATCCTTTATCGTAAAAAATTTGTGGCGCACAGGCTAAGAAACGCGCTCTTCATTTGTTCTTTTGGAGTGCCCTCTCAGGGCGCAGACGACCCAACGCCCTAATTCCGAGGGCGTTGCCCCCGGCTACGATGGTTTGGCGCTTTCAGCGCAATTGATTTGTCTGAGAGACTCCTCAAAAACTTCGAGAAGCCAGAGCGAGGTGGTCTTCAGTTCGCTTTCACCGCCGCGACGAGCGCGTTGAGGGAAGCCTTGGCATCGCCGAACAGCATCCGGGTATTGTCTTTGTAGAATAAATGATTTTCGATGCCGGCGAAGCCCGCGGCCATCGAGCGTTTCATCACGATGGTGGATTTGCAATGGTCGGCTTCGATGATGGGCATGCCGTAAATCGGGCTGGTTTTTTCCTCGCGCGCGGCAGGGTTCACGACGTCGTTGGCGCCGATGACCAGGCAGACGTCCACGCGGTCCATGGAAGGGTTGATCTGCTCCATCTCGATGAGCTGGTCGTAGGGGACATTCGCCTCGGCGAGCAAGACGTTCATGTGGCCGGGCATGCGGCCGGCGACGGGATGGATCGCAAATTGGACTTCCACGCCGCGCTTGCCGAGTTCATCGGAGAGTTCGCGCACTTGATGCTGGGCCTGCGCCACGGCCATGCCGTATCCGGGAACCACCACGACGCGCTGCGCATAAGTCAAGAGCAGGGCAACTTCGTCCGCCTGGATGGGTTTGACCGTTCCGGCAATGCCGTTGGACGCGGCGACAGCGCCGCCGGCTGAGCCAAAGGCGCCGAACAAGACGTTGGTGACCGGGCGGTTCATCGCTTTGCACATCAATAACGTGAGCAACGTGCCCGAGGAGCCGACGAGCGTTCCGGCCACGATCATGGCGAGGTTGTTGATGGCAAAACCGTCCGCGGCGACGGCCAGGCCGGTAAAGGAGTTGAGCAACGAAATGACCACCGGCATGTCCGCGCCACCGATGGGCATGACCATCGCGACGCCAAAAACCAAAGCCAAGGAAAACAAAACGATGAAGGCGGTCAGGGCGTTGTTGCCGGTCGCATTGATGGTCAGCCAGCCGCACAAGCCGAGGATGACGACCATGATCAAGCCGTTCAGAAAATTCTGGCCGGGGAACGTATGGGGCTTTTCAAATTTTCCCTCGAGTTTCAGATACGCGATGATGCTGCCGGAAAAGGACAGGGAGCCGATGAGCGTGGCAAAGAGCATGGGGACCGTGAGGGACGCCGGGACTGGTCCTGCGCTGTGCGAATTAGTCGTAAAATCCAGGCTCGCCACGAGGGCCGCCGCGCCGCCGCCCAGGCCGTTGAAGAGCGCGACCATTTGCGGCATCGCGGTCATTTTGACTGAATAAGCGCCGATGGCCCCGACGATCAATCCGATGACGATGCCGATGGCGATGAGGGTGTAATTAAACGTCCAGCCCTGGGTCCAGACCGATTCCCCGGTGGCTTTGTGCAGGGCAAAGAAGGCGATGATCATGCCCGCGGCGGCGATGAGATTACCCTTCCGCGCGGTTTTCGGCGAACTCAAAAATTTGATGCCGATGATGAACAGGACGGCAACGCCGATGAAGATGAGAGCGATGAGGGAATTCATGATTATTTCTTTTTCTTAAACATTTGCAACATGCGGTCCGTGACCATGAAACCGCCAAAGACATTCGCCGAACCGAAGATCACCGCGACAAATCCAAGCGCCATCGACAACGGCGTGGTGGCGTCGGCCAGCACGAGGATGCCGCCGAATAAAATGATGCCGTGAATGGCGTTGGTGCCGGACATCAGCGGCGTATGCAGCATGGAGGGCACTTTGGAGATGACTTCAAACCCCACGAAAATGGCGAGGATGAAGATGAAAAGAATGTTCGTATCCATAAATGAATTAATTCTGCTTTAATTTTTCGTTCACAATCTTGCCGCCGTGGGTGACGAGGCTGCTTTTGATAATGTCGTCGTCCAGTTTGAGGACGAAATTTTTGGTTTTTTTGTCCCAAAATTCCTCGATGAAATTTTCCAGGTTCGCCGCGTACACCTGGCTGGCATGCAACGGCACGCGACCGGGCAGATTGGCGATGCCGATGATCTTCACGCCTTTGCGATCCGTCACCTGATCATAGACGACGCCTTCGACATTGCCGCCGGTTTCAACCGCCAAGTCCACCACAACGGACCCGGGCTTCATAGAATCGAGCATATCGGCGGTGAGCAGGATCGGCGCTTTGCGGCCAAACACCTGCGCGGCGGTGATGACCACATCGGATTCGGAACAGGTTTTCTTCAGCCCCGCACGCTGCTTTTGGATCTGTTCCTCGGTCAAAGCCTTGGCATAGCCGTCCTTGGTCTGGCCGGTTTCGCCGAGGTCCATCTTCAGGAACTGGGCGCCGAGGGATTTGACCTGCTCTTCCACGACGGGCCGCGTGTCGTACGCGGTGACTTTGGCGCCCAGCCGTTTGGCCGTGGCGATCGCCTGCAGCCCGGCAACACCGACGCCGATGATGAAAACTTTTGCCGGCAAAATCGTGCCCGCGGCGGTGGTCATCATGGGGAAAATCTTATTGGAATAGCGGGCGGCGAGGATGACGGCTTCGTATCCGCCGAGATTGGCCTGGGAGGAAAGTTCATCCATCTTTTGGGCGCGGGTGGTGCGCGGGATGAAATCCATGCTGATGGCGCTGACACCCCGGTCGGCCAATTTTTGGACCAATTCCTTTTCGCGGAAGGCATCCAACTGGCTCACGTGGATCGAGCCGGATTTGAGCAGGGCCACTTCTTCCATTGCGGGTTTGCGAAGGCGCAAGACGATGTCGCCTGAACTGATAAGGCTTTTGCGGTCGTGAGTGACGGTGGCGCCGGCTTTCGCATACACCTCATCGGGAAAACCCGCGGTGACGCCTAATCCGGATTCGACTTCGACTTCCGCGCCGAGTTTAACCAGTTTGGCGACACAATCCGGCGTCAAGGGCGCGCGGGTCTCGCCGAGGAACGTTTCTTTTGGAACGGCAATTTTCATAAGTTCACTCATAACTTTGCCCATACCTTATCACAGGGTACCGGCTGACCATCCCGTCGGTTGCTATTCTTTAGTCAAAAATTGACTGGTTGGCTATGGCAATACTTTAGCACTTTTCCCGGCCCGCACAAAAATTTTTGGGAATGACAAGTCCTGGGCGGTGAGTGACCGGATCGGCGCCGGCAATGGCGGGAGCGGAAATTGGATTGCTTTTGTCGTTCACTCTTTGGCGGCAAATGAATTAAAATCACGCAGTTGGCATCGAAAAATGAAACGACTTCTCTTTGTGGATGACGACCGGATGTTGCTCGAGGCCTATCAAGAGGCGCTCTCGGGCGAAGCCGGGCATTGGGAAGTGGCCACCGCCTCCGGCGGCGTGGAAGCGCTGAGGTTGATGGAAGGGCGTCCCTTTGATGTGGTGGCAACCGACATGGAGATGCCGGGAATGAGTGGCGCCGAGTTATTAAATCTGGTGATCAAGCGGCATCCGCAAATGTCACGCATCATGATTTCCGGCATCAGCGACCAGGCCGAGATCGTCGAGGCTCTGGGCTTCACGCACCAGTTCATCGCCAAACCGGTCGAGCTGGCCGAACTTCAGGACGTGCTGGCGCGCCTCGATGGCCTGGACGTGTTCCTGAATAATGAAAAGCTCAAGGCGCTGGTGGGACGATTCCGGGTGTTGCCTAGTTTCCCCCGGCTGTACTTTGAAATTATGAAGGCGATTGAAGCCCCTGATACGCCAATGGAAACGATTGACGACTTAATTCTCAAGGACCCCGCCCTGATGACCAAAATGTTGCAAGTCGTCAACTCGGCGGCCGTGGGGTTGCCGGAAATTATTCAGGGACCCGCGCGAAGCCATCCGGCAATTGGGACTGAACACCGTTCGTTCGCTGGCGCTTTCGGCGCATGTATTCGCGAGCTTTACTCCGGCGCAGAAACTCAATTTCCCGGTGGAAACGCTGTGGAGCCATTTGGTAAAATGCGGCAACACCTCCCGGTTGATCATGCAGTTGGAAGGCGCGGACGCCCGGGATTTGGAAGCCGCCTATACCGCGGGGATCCTGCATGACATTGGGAAATTAATGCTGGCCGACGGCCTGCCAAATGAATTTCAAAAATTGCTCGCGCAGGCCGCGACGCGCGCCCAGCCGTTTTATGTGATTGAACAGGAAGTTTTTGAGGCGACCCACGCGGGCCTGGCGGCCTATTTGCTGGCGCTTTGGGGATTGCCGGCAACCATTGTTGAAGCCGTGGCGTTTCATCATACACCGGAAAAGAGCACACACCGGAAATTCAGTCCCCTCACCGCGGTGCACGTGGCGAATGCCCTGGAGCATGAAAGGGATGGAGGCGATTGCAGCCTGAACGAAGAGTATCTGGCCAATCTGGGCGTTGCCCATCGGCTGGACAGGTGGCGCGAGGAATTTTTAAAAATAAAGGCGGAGGGTAGTTTATAAACGAACCTTCGCCGTTGCCTTCACCGCCTGCACAAATGCCTTCACTTTGGCGTGGTCTTTTTTTCCAGGCGCAGACTCCACCCCACTCGAAACATCCACCCCGAAGGGATGCACTTTGCGGATGGCTTCCGCCACGTTGTCCGGCGTCAAGCCGCCGCTGATGAAGACGGGCTTGCCCATTTTTTGCGCCTCGAGCGCAAGGTCCCAATTAAAGGTATGTCCTGTGCCGCCCAGGGCCATCGGCGAATAGGCGTCCAGAAGGTATGCATCGGTTTTATATTTGGAGATCTCCGCCAGGACGCCGGCGTCCTTCATGCGAAAGGCTTTCATGCTCATCAGCCCGAATCGCGTACAGGCTTCGGGCGGCTCGTCCCCATGAAATTGAAGCATCGCCAGGCCTATGTCGGAAATGGCGCGCTGGATGAAAGCCTCCGGCGCATTCACAAAGACCCCGACGCGCATGACGAAGGGCGGGATTTGTTTCGAAATTTCCGCCGCCTGTTCCAAGGTCACAGAGCGCGGGCTCTTTTCGCAAAAGATAAAGCCCAAAGCATCCGCGCCCGCTTCGACGGCGGCTTGCGCGTCGGCGAGGTTGGTGATGCCGCAAATTTTTACGCGTGTGCTCATTTACGATGGGCCTGTTGCCCTCAATCGTAAGGCGGAAAGCGAAAATTGCAAATCAGCGGGCGAAGTGGCTGAATGTTTGGTAAACGATGAAGGAGCCGAGATACGCCAGCGTCGTCATATAGGCGATCTGGAACAGCGGCCATTTCCAGGAGTTGGTTTCGCGGCGAACAACGACGGTGGTGGACAAACATTGCGCGGCCAGGATGTAAAAAATCAGCAGGCTGGCGCAGGTGGCCACGGTGAAAATCGGCGTCCCATCCGACCGTTTCGCGTGGCGCAAAGTGTCGTAAAGGGAAGTGCGATGGTGTTCGTCGCTGTCGCCCACGCCGTAAACCACGGCCAGGGTGGAGACGATCACTTCGCGCGCAGCGAATGAGCTGACGATGCCAATGCCGATCTGCCAGTCAAAACCGAGCGGCTTGATGACCGGCTCGATGGCGTGGCCCATCTTGCCGGCGAAAGAATTTTGCAGTGAATATTGCCGGGTCAATTGGTCCGCGGAGGCCCGCAGGTCCGACGCCTTCCGCGCGTTGCCGGCGTTGTCCATCCGGGTAGCTTGTTGGGTCATGGCGACCGCGGCCGGAGGCGGAGAGGATTTTGGATAATAGGACAACGCCCAAAGGACCAGGGAGATGAGCAGGATGATGGTGCCGGCTTGTTTCACGAAAATTTTTGCGCGATCAAAGGTATGCAGCAGCGCGGTCCGCAAGGAGGGCAAACGATACGGCGGCAATTCAATGACCAGCGGTTTGCTGCCTCCGGGCAATATCGTGCGACGAAAGACCAGCGCCACGAGCATCGCGAAGACCACCCCCGACGCATAGGCGCCGGTAAAAACGAGGGCGGCTTTGATCGGAGAACTCGGGAACAACAACGCGGTGACCATGGCATAAACGGGAATTCGCGCCGAGCAAGCCATCAACGGCGTGATCATAATGGTCACCAGCCGGTCCCGGGAATTTTCGATGACCCGGGTTGACATGATGGCGGGAATCGCGCAGGCATGGGCGGAAAGCATGGGCACAAATGCTTTGCCGGGCAGGCCGAAGCGGCGCATGATTTTGTCCATCACGAACGCCGCGCGCGCCAGGTATCCGGTGTCTTCAATGAGGGACAACGCAAAGAATAAGATGCAGATCTGGGGCAAAAAGATGAGAACGCCGCCGATGCCCGCGATCACGCCGTTGACCAGCAAATTTTCCACGTCGCCCGCGGGAATGCTCGCTGCCACCATCGTGCCCGCGGTGGTGAAAAGCTCGTCAATCAGGTTCATCGGGATTTTCGCCACCCAAAAAATCAGAGCGAACAACGTGAGCATCACCCCCGCAAAGATCATCGCCCCCAGGACAGGGTGCGTCAGCGTCTCATCCAGTTTTTCCGTGCGTTGAGACCGGCGCGCCACGCTTTCGTCCGTCACTTTGCCAGTAACGGCTTCCGTCCATTCATAACGCGCCTGGAACGGGCAGCCGGAGCAACTGCTGCAAATCCGGGATTTGGGCAGAGCTGGAATTTGTCCCGGCAACCCATCGGCCAATCGGCCAATCTCATGGCGCACATCATCCATTCCCCGGCCGGTGCGGGCTGAAATCGGCACCACCGCGCAACCCAGTTCGGCGCGCAATTTTTCCGTGTCGATGCGGATGCCATCGTGTTCGGCGACATCCATCATGTTCAAGGCCACCACGGTGGGTAAATTCATTTCCAATACCTGGCCGGCCAGGAAGAGATTGCGCTCCAGGTTCGTGGCATCGACAACAATCAGCGCGGCATCCGGCGCGGCCTGGCCGTCCAATCGCCCCTTCAACGCTTCACTGGCGAGGCGTTCCTCCGGCGAACCGTTTTGCAAACTGTAAAGGCCCGGCAAATCAAGAATGGTGACCGCCTGGTGGCAGCCGACTTGGGCGCGACCTACTTTGCGCTCAATGGTCGTTCCCGGGAAATTCGCGGTCTTGGCATGCAAACCCGTGAGCGCATTGAACAGGGTCGTTTTGCCCGCGTTGGGATTTCCCACCAGCGCCACCGTGAAAGCGGATTCATTGGTTGCCGCGGGAGCATGGCCTGCCGATTCGCATTGGCCGCAGTCCCGCTCGGTTTTCCTGGCGCTTATCCTTCGCATGACGACTCCTTGAGCGCGCATTCCTGCGGCGACGCGCAGATTTCCAGCCAAACATTTGCGGCCAGTTCCGCGGACATCCCGATGCGGGAACCAAAAACCCGGACAATCATGGGGTCCCCGGCTTTGACCACTTCAACCCTGCGGCCAACACAGATGCCGAGCGTTTGCAGCCGTTGGATATCTTCGCCCGGGTTTTCGATGCGTCGAACAATGGCGCAAGTCTTCGGTTGAAGCTGATTCAACCGCACTTCAAGCGGAAAGACCGGGGCTATTGTCATCACCATACTGCTGACAGGCTAGTTCATGCCCGTTTTTCGGTCTCACCACCTGTTGCCGTCCTTTTACCAATTTTTGCGTAGTTTCAACGGTGCCGCCAGTAAAATGGGCGGCGGTGAAGATGCATTACGGCTTTGATGCGGCCCGGTCCGCCAGTGGCAAGGCCAGTACTTCAGCGACTTTTTCAGCGGTCATGCTCATGCGAATATAATATCGCCATTTTCAGTGTGCTGACAAGTACCCAGTAATATGTGATGAGTGATAAGCCTGGCAAGAGGCGAGGATTACTCATGTTTTCAAGCCGTCTTTGCGGCGTTCACGGATAATCCTACTGATTGGACAATCGGTAAAACATTGAACCTGTCCCGATGGCGTTTGTGACAATGTTGAGGCCACCCACGGGGGTCGGGGTCACCGGATCAGGAACCCAATTTACGAGATCGGTGGATTGCAGCAGGTTGAAACCAACCGGGGAAATGGGCCACGATATTACGAATGAATTGTTGATGGGTGAAAGGACCACCGACGGTTTGGCGATCACATTAAACGCCGCGCTAAGGCTGGCCAAGCTGGGATTTCCCGCACTGGCTTGAAGCATCACGTTGGTGGCAGCCTGGAGCACCGCGACGTTGCCGGACCAGGTGCCGCTTGAAAAATTGGGGGTGGTTCCAGGATTTACTGGCACGGAAACGAAGTCCTTGTTGTATCGCAAATCGACAAAGTACCAACGAAAGGGGTCAGTCTGGGTTGGAAAAACATCTCCGTAATCCCAGTAATCTTCATGGATGGTTCCATCCGGGAAAGTCGTCGGGAGATCCCCGCTCCAGTAATACCACCCGTCCGCGGCATTTACATGCGCCATCACCAAATAAGTGTTCGTTGCGTAGAGCGTCAGTGGCGCCGGCAACGGCGTGTCCACCCATGTTCCATCAATACTGGTTACCGGCTGGCTGGTAAGAAGCTGGCCGCTGGCCGTCCAAATGGACACCTTGTCCCCGCAGTAGCTTCGGACACCGGTCACATGCAGGATTGTGTTGGGTGTAAAAGAGTAACCCAGAGAATATTCAGTCTCGTCATCCGATGAATCTTCAGCGCTTGGGGAATTCAAAATGGTGTTCGTTCCCGGATCCCCACTGGCAATCAGCGCCGATAGCGTGACCGGCAAACGGTAGTCCAATGGGTTGTTCGCAGCATCCTCGGCGGTAATGGTCACGGGGAATGGCGCGCCGATAAACTGCGGGGACGGAACAACGCTCCAGCTATAATGGTCGGGCAGAGGATTCGTGTTGAGGATGGCCATGGAGTTGGAGCCACCCGTCCAATTCGGAACCGACGCGCTCACGGTGACGGTTTGCGGGCCTTCAATGATATGGGTATTTACCAAAGAGAGGTTGAACGTAGCCGACGTTTGGCCGTTGGAAATGACGGTGTAGCCCGGCATAATCACCTCCTGAGGGTCGCTGATGTTAAGAAAGACGGTGACATTCGCAGCCACGGGCGTTCCAATGCTCACCATCCCGGCGTTGGTCAGAGTTCCAGAACTTTGATATGCGGTGGCCGGCAAGGTGACAGCCAGTGTTGCCGTATTCGTGTCGTGAATGATTATATTAGCCTGTGCAGTGACGAGATTGGTGCCGTCCGCGGTGATAGTCACCACCTGGTCTCCGTCCAGCAACGAATCGCCTGGGACGGTCAGGTCGAACACCGCATTGCTCTGGCCGGTAGAAATGACGATTGACGCCGGCACGATCACTTTCGACGGGTCGCTCGAGGTCAGGTTGATTACAATATTCGTGGGAGCGAGGCTCACGCGGACTTTTCCCTGTCCGGCGAGGGTGCCATCGCCTTTGGTGGCTGCGGCGGGTATCGTCAGGTAAATCTGCGGGAAGATCGGAGTAGTCGTTCCCCACCACGCAGTCCAGGGAGAGTAATTGACGGTGGAACCGTAAGGATTGCTTGAGAGGACCGAGCTGAGATTGGTTTGCCCCATCATGAATTTATTCAACATGTACGCCAAATCATTCTCCTGGTCGGACGGAAAATCGCAGTGGTTATGGCCGCCATCAACATTAAAGCCACACCGATCCGGTATGCCGAGAGTCGCATAAATCTTCTGCGCCGCCTCATCGCAGACGTAGGCGGACGGATTGGACAGCCAGGTATATCCGGTGTTGGCCGTGCAATACACCCCTCGGGGTGCGCATAAAGCAACTAACTCATGATGATCTACCGGCAAATACGAAACTTCCGTGCCGGAATACTGCTGCATCCGAGACGTGCTAAACCATTGGTAACTGGTGTCATCAATATCTTCCACAGTACCAACCGGCTCAGTATGCGAATATCGCCAGGAGGTGTCTCCACCGCCACCGGACTCCTGGGCAACAGTAAGCGCGATACGCTCGTCCATTGCCCCGCTAAAGAGCGCTAACTTGCCGGCATAGGAGCAGCCGGTAACGCAAATGTGAGTCAAATCTATGGTCTTGGTGCCAAGCACCCCGTTAAGCTTATACAAGCCGTCAATGACCCTGCTGACCCCCCAAGCCCATGCGGCATATTGTCCGGTGTTGCTGATATTTTGGGTCGGCCCATAAAGCTGGAAAAAGGGATCCGTATTTTGCGGGTTGTTATAAGTGGACACCTGACTTTCGCTATAGGTGATTCCCGCAATACCGCGACTGGTAAAGTCGCTGGCATCGAGACTGCCATAGGGAGAATCCATCCCGATGCACACCGGGTAGGGCGAGGTTCCTCCCGTTGGGAAGCTGACATTGCAAGTCAGTGTGCATGTTTTAGCAACACCCGAGACATAATTAGTCACGCGCACTGTGAGTGTGCTCCCGGAGTAACTGGCAAAAATATTTGACATATCAACCGCCGGCTTGGTTCCGATCTCATAATTTTGGATCTGGGCCAGAATCTCGGAGCGGTGGTGCTCCCAATCACTGAAGTTGGTGCTGGCAGTGCCGTGAATGTTCATGGGGTCACTGGCATAATAGAATGGGTCGGGCAGCGGTTGAATGAGCGGCTGGCTGCTCAAAACCGGCAAAGGCGGCGCTGCATAATTCGTGGCCGTGTTCTCAACAGAAAAGTAGTAAGGAAGGTCAGCCATGCTGCTGACGGATATCCCGCCCATGATGGCCACCAAAGTAGATATTAAAAAATTTGCTTTCATAATTTTTCCGGCCAACCTGAGTGTCCGCGTTTCGCGTCCAATGCATGGCCCTTTTCTAGTTTTATATTTTGGGTCTTGCCCGACTTTACTACTTTTCCGATTTAGTTCAAGATGCGAATTAATTAAGATATTCAACCTGGCTTCACGATGGCATTTCAAATGCTGATGTCAGAACGTTGCCAAAAGCTCTGTGTTAAGAGACTCTTTCGTGGTTTTGTATTCGCCGGTATTGGCGTTTTTGTTAGCCTTTCCCCGTGCCGCGAACGATTTACCTCGACTACAACGCCACCACGCCGCTCGATCCGGCGGTCCGTGAAGCGATGCTGCCGTTCCTCGGCAATGTCTGGGGGAACCCCTCAAGTGTGCATCATGTCGGTCAAAAGGCGCGGGCTTTGCTGGATGACGCCCGTGACCAGGCGGCAAAATTCCTGGGCGCAAAACCCAGTGAAATCATCTTCACCAGCGGCGGCACGGAATCGAACAATCTCGCGGTCTTCGGCGCGGCGCGATTGCTCAAACCGAAGGGCAAACATCTCATCACTTCCGCCGTTGAACATCACGCGGTGCTGCACTGCTTCGATTTTCTCGAAAGATACGAAGGGTTCGAAGTCACGCGGTTGCCGGTGGACCCAACCGGCTCGGTCTCCCCGGCGGCTTTGAAAAAGGCGATTCGACCTGACACGATTCTTGTTTCAATCATGGCGGCGAATAATGAAATCGGCACCCTCCAGCCGGTTTCAGAGCTTGGAAAAATCTGCCACGAACTCGGGATCGTTTTTCATTCCGATGCCGTCCAATGGTTTGGCAAGGAACCGTTCGAGAATCTCGCCCGGTTCAATGCGGACCTGATTTCCGTCTGTGCCCACAAGTTTCACGGTCCCAAGGGCGCGGGGTTGCTTTGGGCGAGATCGCCGTTGCATCCGGTTCCCCTGCTCTTTGGAGGCGGCCATGAAAATGAACGGCGCGCAGGCACGGAGAATCTCGCCGGCATCATCGGCCTGGTTGCGGCGATGGAAAAATTTGTCAGGCCGCCCGTTTTTGAAAAAACAAAATTGAAGCCCCTCGTTGATAAATTGGCGGTTGCCGTCAAAAACATCGAAGGTTGCGAGTTCGTTTCTCCATCCAAAAATTGTCTGGCCAATACTTTTTCTTTTGTCGTTGACGGCGCGGACAGCATCACGCTGCTGGCGGGACTGGACGTCGAGGGCATCTGCGCCTCCAGCGGCTCGGCCTGTTCCGCCGGTTCCCTTGAGCCGTCTCACGTGATTATGGCTTTGGGCAAAGAGAAGACGGCCAATTCGCTCGTGCGTTTTTCTCTCGGCCGTGAAACGATGCCGGAGGAAATTGATTTTGTTTGTTCTGTGTTGCCGGAGATCGTTCAACGCGCGCGAAATTGAGATCCCATCCATCCACCGCCTGTTCATTGTGGCAACATCAGGCGGTAGAAGCGGAGCGGATAATTGGTTGCCGAGGTGTCTGTGAACTGCCAGAGGCCGTTGGTGCCGGGCATGTTCGTGGTAATCGGGACCCAATCGTCCGTTGAGAACAGGTTTGTCGTGGCCTCCAGCACATAGTTGGTTCCCGGCGCCCCGCTGAAAGTCAAAGTCACGCCGCCATCGGAGACGCTCGTCACGCCGGTGATACCCGGAACTTCGTTGGTCAGCACGACGGTAATATAGACTGCCTCCTCATTTGTTCCGCCCCATCCGTCCGTGATCGTGCAGAAAAACTCATCGTCCACGTCGTTGGTGTCGGAATAAATCAGCGTCCCGGCGTCGTTCGTTACGGTCACTCCATTGGTGCTCACGCTGATGTTGGCCAGCGAAACCGTGTCGCCGTCAGGATCGCTCCAATTAGTGGCGAGATTGGCCACCGGAATGTCCAAAGGATTACCCGCCAGAGTACTGTAATACGCCGGCGTGGAGACCGGCGGGTGATTGGTGACGATTTGCGCCACCGTGTTGGTGGCCGGCAAATCATCTGCGTCACCGGAATAAACTGCAGCGATCTCGTTGGTCGCGCGGGGCAACGAGGAGATTCCCGCGCTGATCGCCATGCCGGATACGAGCGGCTCCAGGTCAAACGCCGTGCCGTTGGTCAGAAATTGTATCGTGCCTGTCGCGTTCGTCGGACACACGCTCGCTGTGAAGATCACATTGTCCTTATACCCGGACGGATTTTCAGACGACTCCACCGTCACCGCGGCGACGGACGGCGGCAAGATGGTGATATAAACCGCCTCGACATTTGTTCCGCCCCATCCGTCCGTGATCGTGCAGAAAAACTCATCGTCCACGTCGTTGGTGTCGGAATAGATCAGCGTCCCGGCGTCGTTCGTAATCGTCACTCCGTTTGTGCTCTCGCTGACGGCGGCCAGGGAAACCGTGTCGCCGTCAGGATCGCTCCAATTAGTGGCGAGATTGGCCACCGGAATGTCCAAAGGATTACCCGCCAGAGTACTGTAATACGCCGGCGTGGAGACCGGCGGGTGATTGGTGACGATTTGCGCCACCGTGTTGGTGGCCGGCAAATCATCTGCGTCACCGGAATAAACTGCAGCGATCTCGTTGGTCGCGCGGGGCAACGAGGAGATTCCCGCGCTGATCGCCATGCCGGATACGAGCGGCTCCAGGTCAAACGCCGTGCCGTTGGTCAGAAATTGTATCGTGCCTGTCGCGTTCGTCGGACACACGCCCGCTGTGTACGTTAAGTCGTCCTGGTAGCCGGACGGGTTTTCGGACGACGCCAGTGTCACCGAGGACGTCCGCGGTTGCACAATGACGGTGCGTGTGGCCGTGTTGGTATTGCCGTTGTCGTCGGTCGCGGTGTAGGTGACGACATTGGAGCCTGGAGTGTTGGTATTGACCACGCCGCTGGCGGTGACGGGCACGGAACCGGCGCAAAGATCATCAGCCGTCGCGCCGGGATCAGCAAAGGAACTGCCCAACGGGAGATAAAGCGGATTGGCCCCCAACAGCGTAATCACCGGCGGGAGCGTATCGACAACGGCCAGGGACGCCGAATCCGTTGCGCTGCCGTACAAGTTCGACGCGACAACGGTGACGGTGTGGTTGGGCAGGGAGACATCGATCAGCACGAGGTTCGTGGTGGTCGCGCCTCCCAGGACCGCGCCATCCAGGCTCCATTGATAATTGGGCGGTGGCGTTCCGTTTGCGGCCGCGTTGAACACGGCGTTGCTGCCGCATTGGATGGTCTGGTTCGTCAGCGAAAGGGTGAAGGCCGGCGGCGCAGCCACAATCAGCGCAGCCACGCTGCTGGTGGCGGCGCCGTAAAGGTTGGCCGCGATGAGAGTGTAATTGCCCGCGTTGCCGTCAGTCACGGCGGCGAGGGTCAACACGTTGGTAGTAGCGCCGGACACGTTGCCGCCGTTGGCCAGATTAATCCCGTTTTTTTGCCACTGATATGACAATGGCGCGGTTCCGGAAGCTGCGGCGCTGAACACCGCGTTGCCTCCGCTGAGGACGGTCAGATTCGTTGGTTGCGCGGTGAAAGAAGGCAGCGCCACCACGGTGAGGCTCGCCACCTGGCTGGTAAGGGAACCATAGTTGTTGGTCACCACCACGCTGTAATTGCCGGCATTGGCGGAAGTGACGGAAGTGAGGGTCAGCGTATTGCTCAAGTTGCCGGAGACGTTGCCACCGGCGGGCAGGTTAGTCCCGTTGATCAGCCAGTCAAACCCGAAAGGCGGCTGGCCGGCGGCGATGACATTGAACCCGACATTGTTTCCGTTGGTGCCCGTCTGGCTGGCGGGCTGCGTCACGAGGTAGGGATACGGCGCGAGCGCATTGATAAGATTGGTTCCCGTCGGCGTGCCCCATCCGGTGCAGAGATCATACCCTTTGGCGGTATTGTAATACCCGGGCAAATTTGTTCCGATGTTGTTGCCGGTGGTGGTGTCGTGAAAACAGGCGGCGTAATTCGTTCCGTTGCCGATGGCATAAAACGCCGGGTTGAGAAACCCGACCGTCGGGTGTCCCGACGCCGCGGATTGCTGGTTGACGAGCGCCGTAAAGGCCGCCCACAGCGGCGCGGCGCAACTGGTGCCCATGAGATAACTGGAGCCGTTGTCCGTGCCATCGTTGTAACAGGCAAAAACGTTGTCGGCCGTCAGCGCGACATCGGGAAGATTGCGGAGGGTTGTCGAACCCTGGTTGTTGGCCATGCTGACTCCCGCCTGCCACCAGGGAATTTGGTAATATGAACTGATCCCCCCGCCCGATCCTTCATTCGGGATGCCCGTAGTGTTATAGTTCCAGACGTTCTCGGAAGCCCAGGATGCCCCGGCGCCGTTCATCGTCAAGCTGGTCCCGCCCACGGCAATCACGTTGGTGCTGTCCACCGGCGCCACCGCGAGGCCCGAATTATCCAGTTCATTCGCCCCGGTATAGGCATCGCTGTCGCCAGAAGATATCGGCGACGGAACGCTGGATGTCGCCGGCAACATAACCCTGCAAGCAGGCCAGATTTATCCGCCGACAGCAGTCAGTTTCACCATTGCGGCTTATGATCACAACGGCACGCCGGGCACCGTCACGATTGAAGGGGCTGGCATCAGATCGCTTCCCCTGTCGGCGGGCGGCGAACTGAACATCTACGCATCGGACATCACCCAGGACGGGGTGCTTCGCGCGCCCATGGGAGTCATCAATCTGGGGTGGAATGGTTCCGGAACGGGACCCGTGGACTGGGCGACGGGGCAGACGGTTGCCACCACGCAACAACTGACACTCGGTTCGGTGAGTGTGACTTCCGTTTCGGCGATCGACCCGATTACGGGAAAGAGTGTGACCATTCCCTACGGGATAGATCTCAATGGAACAGAGTGGATCGATCCGACCGGCCTGGATATAACAACCCTTGGTCCGCCGGCCAAGGCGGTCAACCTCTCTGCCAAAACGATTTCCGACCAGGCAGGTGCAGTGATTGACATTCGCGGCGGCGGCGACCTCTACTCCTACCGGTTTGTTTCCGGCCTGGGGGGAACCCGGGATATTCTCGCCTCCACATCGAGTTTTGCCGTGATTCCAGGTTATCAGTTCGATTATGCGCCTTACGCTGCTTATAACTCCAACAGCACCACGGGCAATTTGGGAACCGACCAGGGTTATGTCAATGGCGGCCTTTCCGCCGGGTGATCGCGTTTATCTCAATGGCGGAAGCGGACTGCCCGCCGGATATTACACCCTCCTTCCGGCCCGGTACGCGCTTCTTTCCGGTGCGTTCCTAGTCACACCGCAAAGCGGTGTCCCTGTCAGCAAAACCGTATCGCTGACGGACGGTTCGAGCATTGTGTCCGGTTACAAGTTTAACGGTCTCGATTCCGTCCAAACCGGCCAGCCCCTGTTTGCCTCCTTTGCAGTGGCTCCGCAATCCGTGGTTCAGTCCCGCGCCGAATACGATAATTTTTCAGCCAACACCTTTTTTGTGAACAGCGCCCAGACGAATAATATTTCCGTGCCACGGTTGCCGGTGGATTCGGGCCAGGTCGTTCTGAATGCGACGGTGGGAATGAGCATTCAAGGGACGCTTGAAGCCCAGGCTCCAACAGGAGGACTGGGCGGGCTCGTGGATATTGACAGCCCGGTTGATATCCTGATTGCAGGAGCGAACACAGTGGTCCCCAATGGATTTAACGGAATGGTGCTCGATTCCTCGGAGTTATCCTCGTTCGGCGCGGAAAGCCTGCTGATTGGGGGTGTCCGCCAGACCGGTGCAAATGGGACGGCCGTTCAAGTTACAACCAATAAGATCACAGTCGATAACTCCGGCTCCCCGTTGACGGGATCGGATGTGATTCTTGCCGCGAATCAAAGTCTTACATTGGATTCAGGCGCCGTGATAGAACAGGGGGGTGCGCCAGCCATTCAATCCGAAACTCTCCTGTTTGGTAATTCCGGTACTCCGGGCAGCGGCGATGGCGTGCTTTTAAGGGTCAGCAGCGATCCGTCCGCGCAAATTGCCCGCTCGTCCTACGATACTTCGAGTGTGCCGACCCTGACCATTGGAGCCGGTGCGACTGTCAGCGGCGCGAGCGTCATTCTCGATTCGACCCATGCGACCCATCTCGATTCCACGGCGGTTCTCACCGCCCAATCCATCGCGCTCGACAGCGGCCAGATCAGCCTTCAACTCAACAATCCAGGGAGTTTGCAACCGGGTGCGGGTCTTGTCCTGGCAGGACCGGCCTTGCAAAGCCTGCAGACCGCACAGGCCCTTTCGCTTCTGAGCTATTCTTCCATTGATACTTATGGAACCGGCGTGATTGGTTCTTCCCAGTTTGCCAACCTTGCGTTGCACGCGGCGGAAATCCGGAGCTTTAACAATGGCGGGGGCACGGTTGAATTTGACGCAAAGAACATCCTGCTCGACAACAGTCCGGCCGCTACGACGCCGGGACCCGTAGCCGCGCCGGCTGGCACGCTGGCATTCAACGCGCAAACGATCAAGTTGGGCGCCAACCAGATTAATTTGGATCAGGCAAGCAGCGTGGCGCTGAATGCTAGCGGCGGGATTCTATTCCAGGGCGCGGGTGGGCTTGCCGTGCAGGGCGGTTTGAGCATCACAACTCCGGTCATCACCGGGGCAAAGGCGGCCACCCAGACCATTACGGCGGCCGGAGCGCTGACTGTTCAGGCGCCGGCAAATGCGACGGTTGCCGTTTCCGGAGGACTCGGAGCAAGCCTGGCACTGGTCGGCGCAAGCATTGCGGAAAACAGCAATATTGTGCTTCCGAGCGGAAACCTGACGCTGCATGCCACCGGCGGAGATGTGCAGGTTGGAAACCTGTCCGCCACCCGCCTTGATGTCGGCGGCGTGTCCCAGAGCTTCTTTGATCTGGTTGAATACACCAGTGGCGGACAGATTACCCTGACTTCGGACACCGGCAATGTGAATGTGGCTTTGGGAAGCACCCTCGCCGTGGCAGCGCAACAGGGAGGAGGTGACGCTGGCGGTGTTACCATCAATGCTTCGAAAGGGGATTTTGTGATCAATGGCGCGCTGCTGGGCCAGGGCGGTGCGGGTGGCAATGACGGCACATTTTCCCTGGATGTGGGCAGCCTTCCAACGATTACCCAACTCGAAGCGGCGCTCGCAACCGGCGGTTTTACCCAGTCCCAGTCGATCCGGGTGAGAACCGGCGATGTTCTTATCGGCGGGAATGACATGGTGAAGGCGCAAACCTTTAACCTCTCGGCCGACAGCGGGTCGATCACGGTGGCCGGAACCATTGATGCATCCGGGCAGACAGGCGGAACGATTGATTTGGAAGCGCATGGCAGCCTCATCCTCCAGTCGGGAGCCAAACTGAGCGTTGTGGGGAATTATTATGACGATGCGGGCAAAGGCGGGGCGATCACATTGGCCGCAGGCTCGGAAACGAACGGAAGCTATCTCACGGCCACTCAGAATGGTGACGGCACTTTCAGCGGGAGCGGCTATCTTGACATTCAGGCTGGTTCGGAAATGGATTTGGGAGTCAATCACCAGTTGACCACGAGTGATCTGGCGCAGGGCAAGACGACGAACAACCGGATTGATCTTTTCACCGGCACCGTGCATTTGCGCGCGCCGCAGACGGCAGGCGGGACCGATCTTCAGGTCAATCCAATCAATGGTACGATCAACAACGCGTCGAGTATCATCGTCGAAGGTTACAAGATTTATACACCTGCCGGAGGTTCGATCAGCAGTGTGGAAGCGGCTGTCTTGTCCAATGGCAATACTTTCGCGGGTGCCAAAGGCACCACGACTGCAGGTTATACGGCGATGCAAAACCGGTTGTTTGCAAACAATATCGGGCTTGAGTCGGTTGCCGTCATTGAACCCGGAGCCGAAATCATCAATTCCTCGGGGGATTTGGCCCTGGGCACCACCACTTCGACTGCGTCCAGCGACTGGAATCTTGCGACCTATCGGTTTGGCCCGGACAGCGCGGCCGGCGTTCTGACACTGCGCGCGGCCGGCAATCTGGTTTTCTACAATGCCTTGAGCGATGGTTTCTCAGGCGGATCGAACCTGTGGCTTTCACCTCTGATGGTGTAAATCCGCTCCTGCCGGCCAACAGCCAGTCATGGACTTACGACTTGGCCGCCGGTGCGGACTTTTCCGCGGTCGATTTCCGCAAGGTCATGCCGCTGGCCAGCCTGGGGGCAAACAGCGGTTCACTGCTGCTTGGAAAGAACTACGGAGCGGCGCTTCTTGCCGGAAACGGAGCCACCGCAAGCACCACCACCGCCGTGGCCACGCGGTTCCAGGTGATTCGAACCGGCAGCGGGGACATCAATATTTTCGCCGGACGCAACGTGGAGTTGCTCAACCAATGGGCCACGATTTACACGGCTGGCGTGCAGGTCCCTAATCCCACCAGTGTAGTTACCACCAACGACTTCAGTCTGCCGGTTATCTCCGGAGGGCTAGGGCTTCCTTCTCAAGGGTCTTTGGGAGCTTATCAACAAAACTATCCGATTCAATACAGCATGGCCGGAGGAAATGTGACGATCAAGGCCCAACAGGACATTGGCCACTATACTCTGGCAACCAATGGCACTTTAATCGCTGATTCCTCGCGGCAATTGCCAATGGACTGGCTTTATCGCAGAGGTGACGTGAATTCACTGACAGGAACATTTAGTTCAGCAGGAACGGGATCCATCAACGATCCATCGGCTTCGACAACTTGGTGGGTGGACTTCAGTAATTTCTTTGAAGACGTCGGCGCGTCGGAGGAGGCAATGTGACCATGGTTGCCGGTCGCGACATTAGCAATGTCGATGCCGTGATTTCGACCAATGCGCGTATGCCGGGATACACCGATTCGACCCACACGACCCTTGCCACGCCGAATGCCGCCAATTTGCTGGAACTGGGGGCGGCGATATAGTGCTTCAAGCCGGACGCAATATTGATGGTGGCGTCTATTACGTCGAGCGGGGAACCGGCAAACTGAATGCAGGCAATTCCATCACAACCAACAGCACCCGCTCTCCGTCGCTGGGCATATTGACGAGCACAACTTCTCCTGCGATTGACAACCCTGACACATGGTTGCCGACCACGCTGTTTCTTGGACAGGGAAGCTTTGACGTCAGCGCCACAGGCGATGTGCTTCTTGGCCCCACGGTGAACCCCTTCCTGCTTCCGGAGGGACTGAACAACAAGTTTTGGTATAAGACCTATTTCTCCACCTATTCTTCTACTAGTTCAGCTGCTGTCATCACTAGGCGGAAGTGTGTTACGATTGCCAATGCCCGCCGAATGGACGCGCGGCAATGCCGATCCTGGAAGCATGGATGCAGCAGGAAAATTGTTTTACCAGCTCAAATACCAGCACAGCTGCAAATTACCAACCGTGGCTACGATTGGATGAAACTCAGGTGAGTCCATTTGCAACCATAGTGACTCTGATGCCGCCCGAATTGCAGACCACGGTATTTTCCGGGGACATCAACATCATCGGACCGCTCACCTTGTTTCCCTCACCAAGCGGGGAGCTGAATCTCCTGGCGTCTGGAGATATTAACGGTCTGCAACCAACCGGTGTTTCCAGCCAGATCGTGAATGGACAGACTCTGACTACATGGACTTCCGCGCAAATCAATCTCTCGGATGCAAATCCCGACACGGTTCCAAGCGTGGCAGATCCTTTTGCCTACGAATCGCTCGTGGGCAATACCACCGTCCTGCTCAATCAGACAGCAAACCTGTTTCTCAGTTTTATCGACAACCTGTTTGCCGAAACGGGTTCTACGGGTGCTTCCGGGGCATTGCAAAAAAACAGGCGCTGCACACACCCGGCCTGCTTCATATCAATAATTCCAATCCAATCCATCTCTATGCGGCGACGGGGGATATTTCGGGCCTGACCCTGTTTTCCGGCGAGGCGGCGCGGGTTGTGGCCGGACAGGACATCACCGATATTTCGCTCTACATCCAAAATAACAATTCAAGCGACGTGAGTCTGGTTGCCGCCGGACGCGATATTATTGCCTATGATGCCAACTCCCCGTTGCTTCAACTGGCGAATCAGAAGGGCAATATCCCGATTTTATTAACGATTCCAACGCAAATTCCACCCAGGCCGGAGACATCCAAGAGATCAGCGGGCCGGGTGACATTCCGGAGGTCTGGCCGGGCGAAATCTCAACCTGGGGGTGGGATCAAACAATGCCGATGGCACGGGAGTCGGCATTACCAGTATCGGCAATTCACGCGATCCCTACCTGCCGTTTGTGGGAGCGGATATCATCGCCGGAGCGGGCATCGGCATTTCGAACGGACTGGACAGCAGCCAGCTCAACTTCACAGACAAGACCTCCACAGGGTTCATTGATCTGTTCCTGGATCCTGCAACCGGCGGTGCATATGCCACACGCTATCTGCCCGACCTGGGCACCCTCCTTGGCCTGACCAACGCCACCGACTCGCAGATCTGGACTGCCTACAGCCAGTTGCCCGTGGAACAGCAGGACACCCTTGCCCCTCGATATTTTCTACCTCGTTCTGCGCGACACGGGCCGCGACCATAACAATCCGAACAGCCCCGGCTATCATAAATACGACGCAGGACTGGCTGCGATTGCGGCACTGTTTCTCGGCAGCAGTTGGCAGGGCAACATAACCACGCAATCACGTGACATTCTGACCAAAAACGGGGGATCAGTCTTTTTGCCCCCGGTGGAGGGCTCACTCTGCAAACAGCGCCATTGGCAATCCGCTGGCGCCTCCCGGCATTATCACCGAATACGGCGGCAACATCTCCATCTTTACCAACAACGATGTTTCATTGGGAATCGGGCGTATTTTCACCTTGCGCGGCGGAAACGAGATCATCTGGTCCTCCAAGGGAAATATCGCGGCCGGATCCTCGGCCAAGACCGTGCAATCCGCGCCGCCCACCCAGGTGCTGATTGATCCCCAGAGTGCCGATGTTCAGACCAACCTCTCCGGACTTGCGACCGGTGGAGGTATCGGCGTGCTTGCAACGGTGACCGGCGTGCCTCCAGGCGATGTCGATTTGATCGCACCGACGGGCACCATCGATGCCGGCGATGCAGGCATTCGTGCGACGGGAAATTTCAATGCGGCGGCGAATCAGATTTTGAATGCGGGTAACATTCAGGTTTCCGGTGTGAGTTCCGGTGTTCCGGTGTCATCGGCTCCAAGTTTGGGCAGCCTCGCCGTTGCTTCGACCACGGCGGGAGCTGCATCCAGCGCCGCCAACGACACCGCCAGACAGGGACAAAACCAGGGCGGTCAGCCCGACATGCCTTCCATTATCACCGTCGAGGTGCTCGGTTACGGGGGCGGGGATGGAAGTAGTGGTACCACGACCAGAATCGCAAGAGAAAAAGCAGACGCAGACCGCCGTGCCGGTTAATACGGCCGAGGATCAAAAGACCTCCCGCCCGGGATTTGCCTCCGCTTTTTGATTGGGGAGCACACGCGCCCTCGTGTGCTGGCAATGGTGCCTCACCATTGCGAACTTTCCGAGATCCGCAAGCATTCTATCCTGTAGCTCCTGACGAAATAAATTTCCGAAAGCGAAGCGGTAGGGCGCGACTGGCTCAGCGCGCCGCGGACGGCCTGGCAAGCCGTTCCAGAAGCGTATTCGGAAATGCGCTGTAAGCGTCCGGCGAGCCACAAATTGACAGATGGAACGTAGATTTGCCAAGAACGTAGATGACAGATGCGATGGGACTCTGACACTTACGCTATTTTGCGTAGTTTCCCACCCGCCTGGGTTTTCGCCCATGCCTCGGGTGTGAGATCCTTCACCTGCCAATTGGTCGCCGATGGCAACCGGGTGAAGACATCCCGCAGATAGGCGAACGGATCGATGCCACGGCGGCGGCAGTTCTCGATCACCGTGTAGATGATCGCGCTCCGCTCTCCCGCAGCGGCTTCACCCACGAACAACCAGTTCTTCTTCCCGACCGCCGTGGGCCGGATGGAGTTCTCGATTCTGGTTGTTGTCGATTTCGAGCCGGCCATCCTCCAGGAACACGAGCAGGGATGACCACTGGCCCAAGGCGTAGTCGATGGCTTTGCCCATCGCACTGCGCGGCAGGAACCGGTGACTGGTTTTCAGCCGGATCAAGGCACGATGGAGCCTCGCCAGCACCGGCCGGCTCAAACTCGCCCGCTCCGCTTGTCGCAAGGCCGGACCCGCCCGGGATTTGCGAAGTCGGGATTCCAGTGCGTAAAGATTCTGGATGTGCTTGAGGATCCAGCCTGCCACCCGTGGCGACTGTTCCTTTGCCTCATGGAACTTGCGCCGCACATGAGCCATGCAACCTGCCAGCACGATCTGGCTGCGCCCCCTGGCAAAGCAATCGTAGGCTTCGTAACCGTCACACTGGATCACTCCGCTAAAGTCCACCGGGATGATGTTCTCAAGGCAGGCAGCGCCACGCCCGGTTTCCCAATGGAAGAGCACATCACCGCTGGGAACCCCGCACGTCCAGAGGTAACCCAGCTTGGTTTTCCCGTTGCCGGGAGCAAGATAACGAATCGGTGTTTCATCGATCTGGCAGATAGCCTTGCCCCACCACTCGCTTTTTGATTTCCCGGTAAACAGGGCGTCAGCCAGTCCGCCGCCAAGCCAACCCAGTCAGCCAGGTTCTGGCGGGGAAGCCAGACTTGATGCCGGTCCGCCAGTAGATCGATTCCTGCCGGTAAAGGGGCAGGTGGTCGCAATACTTGCTCACCACGATCTGCGCCAGCAACCCGGGAGCCACGAGGCTGCGTTCCAGCAGGCAGGCGGGCAACGGAGCCACCACCGGCACGGCATCCACTTCTCCCCGGCGCACATACTTGGGCCGCACCGTGCGCAACCGCAGAAAACGTCCCGGCTCGTAATCGAGCCGTTCACTGATTTCCTCTCCGATCCGACGCCATTGCTCGGGAGCTGCTTTCACCGGTTCGGGGATGATCACTTCCTCGATCACCGGCAGATGCTCGGGCAACCGGGGCTTTCTCTCACGCGGAGATGATGGGACCTTCGAGCGCCGTGGTTCCTCCGCTGCCACGGGCTCGGGGGATTTTCCCGGCGAGGATTCCTCCCGAGCCAACAACAAGAGCAACTGGTCTGGCATCGAGTTTCTCGCTTCTGGCTCCAAACATCTTCGCGCAACACCATGTCCAGCTTCTGCCGAAGCAACGCGATTTCCTCGTCTCTCCAAATCGGGCAATCCCGTTCCGAAGCAATTCGGCCTTTTCGTCGTGCGGGCTCGGTTCCATCGATGCGCTGGATTAAAGCAGCTTGTGTTCCAGCCATCGCGCCAGGAAACAACTTTGTTACACATTTCCTTTATTCCCGCTCATACCACGGCCTCATCCGCGCCCCGCGCAGATCAACCCCGTCGGTCAGCATCGCCAACGCCTCCGGTGCCAGTTTCATTTTTGATACTCCGGCTTCCACATTTCGCGGCCATGCGAAGGTCCCTCGCTCCAGTCGCTTGATCAAAACCAAAGCCCGCTCCATCCCAATATAGGATTTTCAACCGGCTGTGACTGCGATTTGTGAACACGAACAGCGCCCCCTGGCGCAAGTCTTCGCCAAGCCGCTCGCCCACCACCGCCTCAAGCCCGTTGAAGCTCTTGCGCAGGTCCACCGGCTCCAGCGCCACGAAGATTTTCAAACTCCCGGTAAAGCTCAGCATCGCCCTACACCCGTTTGCGCCATCATCCCCAGCAATTCGGCCGCCATGCGTAGTTGCACCGGCGACTCCACCCGCATCCGGCCACCGCCCGACAGTTCTATCACGAGTCCCGCTTCCACCGGTGCAGGGGGCGCGGGCCGTGACCGTGCCTCCTGATCATTGTCCACCACCGCCTCCAACAGTCGTAATCTCTCCGGCTTTGCCTCCGCCACGGATGCCGCCTCCTTTGCCTTCGGTCGTTTGCGTCGGCGCTGGACCCAGTTTTGAAAACTCGAATAGTTCACCGCCGTCAGCCGCGCAAACTGCGCAGCACTCATCCCGCTCCTCTCAAACTCGTCCAGCAACGCCTCCCGCCGCTCGGACTTCATCCACACCCGACCTCGCCTGTCGCGTCTCAAGATTTCCGATGGTTGCACCACTGATATGGCAGATTGCATAGACCATAGTCTTCGCAATCTACCACGTCATCGTCCAGTGGGGCTCGGCCGGACGCTTACAATGCGCTATAGGACACACGGAAAATCCTGTTTTGGCGAGGCGCCAAAACCTGCACGCGAGGGCGCGTGCGCTCCCCGTCCTCATTGTCACCGAATTGTAACTTGAGCATGGAGGCTCCCAGCGCTTAAAAATGATTCCATGAAATACGTCCATCGTTCCGTTTTGTCGTGGGGTGCTCCTCTGCTGGCTTTGCTATGTTATACCGTCTGCCGCGGTGCTGATGAGCCGGATCTGGATAAAATCAAGGAGGCGGCTGGCAAAGGCGATGCCAGGGCGGAGTTCCAGCTTGGCCGAGCCTACTCCAAGGGACAAGGCATCCAACGGGATGACAGCAAAGCGGTTGAGCTTTTTAAGAAATCAGCTACCCAGGGAAACGCAGATGGACAGTTCGCCTTGGGGTTCATATACGCTCAGCGTCGGAGTGATTCGAAATGGCAGGGAAGCCGTCAACTGGTTCCGCAAGGCCGCCGGGCAGGGAAATCCATCTGCGGAATACAACCTGGCCTGGATGTTCCAACAGGGGCGGGGAGTGAAAAAAGATATGAAGGAGGCGTTGGCATGGTATGAAAAAGCTGGGGAACATGGCCAAGTCAAAGCGCAAAACCAGATGGGCGAGTTCTATTATTTTGGCCGTGACGGTATTGCAACGGACTATGCCAAATCGGCTGGCTGGTTTGAAAAGGCAGCCGCACAGGGAAGTTTGCCGGCCGAAAACAGCCTTGGCGTAATGCATAATCTTGGTCTTGGTTTTCCGAAGGATTCGAAAGTTGCGGTCGAGTGGTTCCGCAGGGCGGCTGAACAGGGAAATGCCAAGGCCCAGAGCAATCTTGGCATGGCTTACGCCACAGGCAATGGTGTCAAACGCGATCCGGTTCTGGCTTACCAATGGCTAACGCTCAGTGCCAAGCAGAATGAAGTGACGGCTTCCGTGGCGTTGGATGACCTGATTAAGTGGCTTTCAACAGAGCAAGTCAACCAAGGGAAACAAGCCGTGGCTGACTACTTGAAATCCCGTGCAACAGAAGCCTTTTTCCCGTTTCGGATCAAATAACTGCACACGGATCAGATTTGAATCTCGGATGGGAAAACTTACGGTGTTGCGGGTTGAAAACCGGACTGCTTTGCCTGCTCGGCATTGAGTTGGAGATAGGCTTGGGTGCCATAGTAAAGCTTGTATAACTGGTCGCTTGCGGCTTGGGCCTGATTCCAGCGCCGAGCGTAGGAGGGATCGTTTGGATTGGCAGGCTGAGGACCGAGACTGTTGACAAACTGACTGACCAATTTATCTGACAGCGCCTGCTGTCCCTCGGTCAGCGGTTCGTCTGTGTTGTGCGGGACGAGAATGGCTGGAATCACTGCGCCATTCGGAACCGAAAAAGATGCTGGAAGCCGGGATATCGCCTTTGCATAGCCGCTGGAGGTTGCTTGGAGATTGGGAACCGGCGTGGCTGCGGCATCCGCTGCTTTGTCAGGCATTCCCGTGGTAAATGGCGCAGGTGATTTTGACGTGGTTGACGGATTTTCCATTGCCTTGACGGAGACTGTTGAGGTGACGGCAATCGGATTCGTTTGCGGCATCTTTGAAGATTCGATTTGCGAAGAGAAAGTCGCGGACTGTGCCGGGGAGGGCGTGCCGGCTGGGGCAGGCAAATTAACGGATTGGTGCTGGTGGCGGCGGTGGTGGCGGCGGTGGTGGCGGCGGTGGGGCTGGAGGGGATGGGGCTGGCGGCGGTGGGGGTGGCGGCGGCGGTGGGGGTGGTGGTGGGGCTGGCGGCGGTGCTGGTGGGAAATCCTAAACTCTCGTGTGTCATCTCGTCTGTCGTCATATGCTTCTGTGTAGTCTCCTTGTTCTTCACCCTGCCGACCGCGCTGAACCCCCGCAGACCATTGAAGTGATATGTCAGGTCACGACGACCCAGAGCCCTGTGATACTCATCCACAACTCAACCACGGTAACAATCCCAGGACGATCCATAGTGAACCAGACGATGACCGAGATAGCATCGAAGGTGTCATGCCCGTCAGAATCATCCGCGCCGACAACCTGATAGTAGCAGACGACGACCGAGGAAAGAGGGCGAATGGTGTGAGGAGAGATTCCTCAACGCTTGATTCTACAGAGGTTCTCGCGGAAACAAAGCCCTCCCTCAGAGGTCGTCGAGTCTGCCTTCAAGACCACGCTGGACACGCGGAAGGCCATCAGGGGAGGCACGAGTTAGCGATGATAATCAGTAAAAAGCCGCCGTACCTGAACACGAAGGCAGACCCCGAGAGGACGCAGAGCCAGATAAACAAGCTCCTGCAAAAGTATGGGGTGAGCAGCTACGCATGGACGACCGAGTGGGACAAGGCGAAGGTGCAGCTCGCGCTCCGCATCGAGCAGGACAACAAGGGAGCCAGGAAGGTCTACGACATCGTGATGGAGCCTCCCACGTTCGCCAAGTCGCACAGGACGTACATCCCGATGAAGGGGAGGAGCGAGGTCGTCTACACGCCCAACTGGGCCGCATCCTTCAGGTTCCTCTACTACCATGTGAAGGCAAAGCTGGAGGAGGTCGACGTACGGAGGCTCGACGGTTGAGAAGGCTTTCATGGCTGAGGGTGCGTTTTGACCCGGCTGCCGGAC
>CAWCRR010000040.1:0-9589 GCA_963797825.1 uncultured Verrucomicrobiae bacterium | reverse complement strand
TGGAAGCCGCCGCCGGAGAAGAACTCCACCGGATGGATCACCTTGCCGCAGGTCGGCGAAGCCGTGTTGTTCGTGTGGGGGCGCCGAAGGCGCTGCCGAACGCCTTGAACCAGAACATATTGTCGCCGACCAATTCCCAGCACTGCATCCACAGCTTTTTCGGGTTGTCGCGGATGCGGTCGAACTGCGCGACGATCGTGTCGAACGCCTCGTCCCAGGAGATTTCCTGCCATCCAGGATCGACATCGATTCCCTTTTCCGGATTCGTCCGCTTCAGCGGAACTTTGACCCGGTGCGGATTGTAGAGATTCATGATGCCCGCCTTACCCTTGGCGCACATCTTGCCGCGGTTTTGCGGACTCTCCGGATTGCCTTCGATATTGACGGCAATGCCGTCCTCGACCTGTACGCGAATGCCGCAGCTGTCAACGGGCTTCTATCCGGCCTGGTCACCAATTACCTGCGGGCGAACAGCCAGGAGTATTTGACCCGATCGCCGATTTTGTCAACGCTCAGCTCGCCCTGTCCATCGAGGCCAAGGATCAGGTTCCAGGCAGCAGCCCGCTGTTCAACGGACGGATCGGCGACGGCCATTTCTCGGCCCGGGATCGGAACTCTGGGCGGCGGTCGTCGGGCGCCGGCTCGGACTTCTCCTTCAACTGGAAGAAGCCTCGACCAAGAGCGCATTAGTGCGAAAGCAGGAAGGACACGCACGGCCTACTTCAGCACACTGATGACCAGTCAGAAAGGGGATTTGCGCCGATCAATCCCCAGCACAGAACGGAGGATCCGCACTCATGCTTCCCGAGATCACCGAGACGATCTTGAACGCCAAGTCGGTCGAGAACCTTACCTTCGGCGAGCTGGCGAAGACGGTGGGCTGCGACCCGGTGTTCCTGGCGGCAGCCTGTTACCGCCAGGCCAGCCCTCAGCCACGATCAGGCGATCAAGCTCCTTGATGCCCTGGGGCTGGACCATATCTACCTGTAAGAACTTGACCAGCTTCCCGGTCAAGGGGGGCTTGATGCCTGTCGTCCCGGTCGACCCGCTTGCTCTACCGCTTCTACGAGATCATGCAGGTCTATGGGCTGCCGCTGAAGGACGTGATCCAGGAGACGTTCGGCGACGGCATCATGAGCGCCATCGACTTCACCATGCAGGTCGAGAAGGAAGCCGACTCCCAAGGGAGACCGGGTCAAGATCACCATGTCGGGGAAGTTCCTGCCATACAAGAGATGGTGATCGACCGCAGTTTGGAGAACCGTGACCCTGGGCTGATGAAAAGTTGGGGTTAGCCGTCCCGGCGGGACGGGCTTGATGGGCGGCGTTTCTGTTGCGCTCGATCGAACGACGGCGCGAGCCACCGATCCCTTTCCCCCCCTTGCGAAGGGGGGGCCAGGGGGGTGGGGCTGGGGCCTTGGACATCGAAGAACAAAGAGCGCTCGACGGCCTTGTGACTGGCGGTGCCGCGACCACCCCCCCTAACCCCCCCTTCGCAAGGGGGGGAAAAGAGCCGCAACGAAATCGCGGGAACGCGCGGCTTGCGAAAGACCGACGTTTCACGAGCCGAGGCTAATCCAGTGGTCCTTCTTGGTGAAGTTCAACTGAACGGCCATCGGGGTCAAGCACCACGGCGCGATAGCCGCGTTCGGTCGCTTTTGGTTCGGTCACGACCGGTGTCCCGAGGGCTTTGAGGGCGATGAAAACCTCGTTCAGCTTCTCGACGGTGAACCCGAGTCGCATGGTCGCATCGGCGGCAGCGACATCGTCGTTCAGCGGGTAAACGCGGCCACCAAATAAAACGTCGCTCCGTGCATGAAAAAACGGAACGAATACTCCTGACGATCCCATCGTCATGCCAAATAGGAAGATAAACGAAAAACAGCAGGCGCTCGAGCCTGGCCCGGTATTCGCCCTGAGATCGGTTCATCTCGGAGATGACTAGCACCACCGTGCCGAAGCGGATGCCGGTCATCCCCAGCGCCAGCAAAACGTGCGGCGGGCTGAGGATCTTCACGTCCAGGCCGTAGGCCGCGTGCCACCAATTGTCGAACGGCGCCGAGGTGATCATGGCCACGCCGCCCCAGGCGCACAGGAATGCGCCCATTGGTCCGCGAAATCCCCACATAGAAATGGAATAGGCGCGCAAGGGCGAATTCTTCTGGAAGGTAGTCGAGAGAATCAGGTAGCCGCAGCAAATGCCCGATATCACGCCGCACAACTGAATGAGAATGTGCGGCGTGGTCCAAAACGTGTCGCGGCCAACGCTCTCGTGCCAGGAAATGTCCCACGCGCCGCCGATCACGCTGGAGACGACCGCAACGAGGCAGGACCAGATGTACCAGGGCACCGCGTCCGTGCCCGCGGAAGCTTGGGCGTCCGCCCGAGCCTGCACCTGAGACGTTACGGAAATCGAGTCGGCCATGGCGACCCGACTCCCGTTGAGCCGCAGCCGATTATCACCGAACAGAACAATCCGCCTCCTGCGCCAACGGCCCCCGAAAATCCGCCAGTCCCCTCCACCCCGGAGACCATGCCCGCCATTACTTATGACTCAAACCTGCCGAGGGTCGTTTCCCATGAAGGCGTTGTCCGCCACGTGATGAGCCTGATCACACCCACGGCCTATGAGTTGTATTCGCCGACGAGCAACGAAAACATTGATTTCCTATACACGACGTCCACCAACCTGGACCTAAGCAAGTATATCAACATGGACATCATCGTGACGGGTGAGGAAGACCTCGCCGCGCGCTGGCAGACCCCGGTCCTGACCATCCAAAAGATCATCGTCGTCAATACCAATGCTGTCCCCGAACAAATCTATCTCAGCCCAAGACAACAGCAGGAACGCCATCATTGATGGCCGCGCCATCGCGGGGCAAATCCTTTGCGAACTGGCCGGGCGTGTGGCTGAACTCAAGAAGAGCGGCGTCACCCCCGGCCTCGCGTTTGTCCGCGTCGGCGAAGACCCAGCCTCCAAAGTCTATGTCGGCCGCAAAGAAAAAGCCTGCGCCGACCTCGGCATCGTCTCCGAAACGCATGTCCTGCCGGAACAAGCTTCCCAAAGCGAACTGCTGGCGCTCATCGCAAAATTAAACGCCGACCCCCGGCTGCACGGAATCCTGGTGCAGGCGCCGCTGCCCAAACATATTTCCGAGGCGACCATCTATTCCTCCGTGTCCCCAAAAATGGACGTGGACGGATTTCACCCGGAAAACGTCGGAAAACTCATGTTGGGCGATCCAAACGGTTTCCGCCCCTGCACGCCCGCGGGGATCGTTGAATTGCTCGCGCGCTCCAATGTAAAGACCGACGGCGCGGAAGTGGTCGTCCTGGGGCGCGGCAATATCGTCGGCAAACCTATGGCCGCCATGCTTTGCCAGAAAGGCAAAAATGCCAATGCCACCGTGACCATTTGCCATTCGGCCACGCGCGACATCAAATCGCATTGCCTCCGCGCGGACATCCTGATCGCCGCCATGGGCGTCGCCAATTTTGTGAAAGCCGACATGGTCAAGCCCGGCGCGACGGTGATCGACGTCGGCGTCAATCGCGTGGACGGGAAAATCGTCGGCGACGTGGATTTTGCCGCCGTGAGCAGGATCGCGGGAAAAATCACTCCCAATCCAGGCGGCGTCGGCCCCATGACCATTGCCATGCTCATGGCCAATACCGTTAGGGCAGCCTCAAATTTAACAAAAATATGAACGCCACCCGAATTCTCCCCGATCTCCAGGCCTCCCTCCTCTGCGAAGAAGTGCGCCAGGAAGCCAATGGAAATTTATTCATCATCGGCGTCTTCAGCTTTATCCGCGTGCCGCAATTGCCGATTGTGGCCGGGCGGTTGTGCGTCTTCAACCGGTGGACGGCGGGCGTGGGGCAATTCACCGAGAGCGTAAAGCTCATCGCGCCCGACCAGATGACGGTCCTGCGCAAAGGTGAAATAAAATTTGAATTGAAAGACCCGTCGTTGCATTTCACGAGTGTGCAGTTATTTGGCAATGTCGAATTCAAAGTGCCGGGAAATTATTTCGTGGAAGTGATCGTGGACGACGTCATGAAATTGCGCTACCCCATCCCGGTCATCCTGGCGCCGCCGCAAAACAAAAATCCCCAGCCGGAGCCTGAAAAGAAAGACTGATTTCGCTCGCAGATTTGGCAACCTGTGAGCGGATGAATGCTTTAGTGTCAGCGTATGCAGAACCGTTCACGCCCCGCGGCGTAGCGGCATTTGCGCGCGTAAAATCCGGCTGGTTGTTCCTGGCGCAGATCATTATCGCGCTCATCGCAGCGATCTCGCTCACCTGTTTTCTCAACGATAATTGCTACTCGGTGGTCCATGCCGCCATCCAAAACCTGCCGGACACGGGAAAAATTTTCTTTGGCCGTCTGCATTGGGACGGTGATCCCTCTAAGATGCTCGCGGAAGGACAGCTTCTGGCCATCGACGTGGACATGAACCACAGCGGCAACGTCCATTCAACGGCCGATATCCAGGTGGAATTTGGGCGCGATTCCATCCGCATCTATTCGATACTGCCGGGATTTGGGGAGATCTTCTATCCCGATTGGCCGGTGCCGTTCAACCGCAAAGACCTGGAACCCGGATGGAATGCATGGGCAATCGATATTTTGTTCATCACCGCTGCCGTCGCCTTTATCGCTTTGTTGATATGCTGGGCGATCCTGGCCACGATCTATTTTATACCGGCGTGGGTTGCCGGATTTCTGGCCAATCGGGAACTGAATCTATGGGCCAGTTGGAAACTGTCCGCGGCAGCGGTCCTCCCCGGGGCGCTGATGATGATCGCGGGCATTTGGCTATACAATTTTGGGCAGGTTCATCTTGTCTCATTCTCGTTTATTTTTGCCGCGCATTTTGTCCTTGGCTGGATTTATCTGGCCGCCAGTTTTTTCTTTCTTCCGCGGATTTCCACCGCCACGCCAAAGGGGAATCCATTCGAATCCAGGAAATGAGTGTGCGGACGCAACATTAAAGTGGCACCTTGCCACCACAAAACTGTCGGCAAAGTTTACACCTCAATCCTAATCGAGCAAGTGCTTGAAGGAGAGCAGATAACAACTCAAACTTAAGATTAAAAATGCCATAATGCGGTTGTAAACTTTACACATTCCCACATTCAATTAGTTGATTACATGATTCTGGTTACGTACACTTATTATTGTATCATCCTTTTAATAAACAACTTGCGTTTTAAAATGGAATGGGCAAATGTTAGCTTCTGGAATTATGGCACGGAACCTGATGACTGCCTGAGGTTTAGGAAAAGAAGTTGCTTTTTTAATCAAAAATATGACCTCAAAGCAAAAAACGAACGTTAACAGAATTAAACTCAACACATGGGTGTTTGCTCTCGCCATCCTCGGTTCGCTCTGCGCGATCTCCGGACCGGCGGTGGCGTCGGTAATTTATGACAACGGACCTATCAATGGCACGGTCGGTTCTTACCCTATAAACTCCATTAATGGGGTTTCGGATTCGTTCATTGTATCGAGCGACGACACCAG
Source organism: uncultured Verrucomicrobiae bacterium (assembly GCA_963797825.1). Lineage (GTDB taxonomy): Bacteria > Verrucomicrobiota > Verrucomicrobiia > Limisphaerales > UBA11358 > UBA11358. The sequence goes on along the minus strand of CAWCRR010000040.1, from coordinate 4,057 downwards.
CCTGGGTTCGGCGGAAGTCGGTCTGTGGGCCATTCCCTACGACCCGCCCATCAGTGTGGAATGGTCAATTGGGACGACCCCATTCGCGAATGACGTGAGTTCTGGTACTGCAGGCCTCTACAGCAATACTTATGGCTATGCTGGTCCTACTCCAATCTTTCAGTCCTTCTTTGACCTCAGCGGCACCTTGGACGCGGGGACTTACTATTTAACGCTTCAGAACGCAGTGAGTACGGCCGGCAGCACCCTGGGCTGGGATGTAAATTCTGGCCCCTCAATTGCTTATCAATATGATACTACCCAACCAGTAGCTTCCGAATCGTTCACACTGTTCACCACCCAATTCAGCGGTCAATACCAATACGGCCCAAACGGCCCTGTCCCTGATCAATCTTCAACGTTCTTACTGCTCAGTTTGAGCTGTTTGATGTTTGTCTGCATGGCCCGTCGCACGCGCAACCGCGTACTCGCCTAAAGAGTCGCCAGGCGATGAAGCGCAGCAGGGTATTAATGTTTTTGTTTGCTGTGCGGTGAAACTCGGGGAAAATGTTTCATGAGCTTGCGTTGTGCAAATAAAATTGCAACCTCCCTCCCCCGACTTTAGCCTCCCCTGATGTCGAAACTTCCGTTTGAACTGCTGCTGGCGCTGCGTTATTTGCGCCCCAAACGGACATTTGTCTCCATCATCACCCTTATTTCTGTTGTCGGCGTCGCGCTGGGCGTCGCAGTCCTCATCATCGTCATCAGCGTGATGAGCGGGTTCGACCATGATTTGCGCCAAAAACTCATCGGCTTCAATGCCAACCTGACCATCATGGAGCGCGGCAACGCTACTATGCCCAATTATCCGGTGGTCATGGCTGAAGTTTCCTCAAATAAAAATGTCCGCGGAGTCGCGCCCTTTGTGCTGGGTCAAGTGCTGGTGGAAACCGAACCGGCGGACACCAATATGGAGGACTCGCTCACCGCGGCTCCCTATCTGCGGGGCGTGGACCCGGCATTGGAAGGGGCCGTCAGCATTTTGCCGGGCAGCATCCGTTTCGGCCAGACCAATCTGGCCGCGGCCCTCGAAGGCAACAGTGTCCTCATCGGAAAAGATTTTGCTGAGAATATGAATCTGTCCGTGGCCGACCGCATGGCCATTTACTCGCCGAACGACATCAAAAAAATGCGCGAGGCGCGCAGTAAAAAGGACATCGAGGCCATCCTGCCCGATGATTACACCGTGACCGGCATTTTTGACGTCGGGTATTACGAATATGATTCTGATTTCATCGTGACTTCCCTCGAAAACGCGCAGGACCTTTACAACCTGGGCGACAATGTCCACGGCCTCATGGTAATGCTCAACGACCCATATCAGGCCGACCAGGTGCGGGAGGAATTATTGCAATCGCTTGGCCCCAATTTTTCCGTCCGGACGTGGATGGAAGACAATTCGGCGCTTCTGAGCGCGCTGGTGGTCGAAAAAAACATGATGTTTTACCTGCTGTTCTTCATCGTACTCGTCGCCGCGCTTTGCATTTTGAGCGCGCAAATCACCTTCGTCGTCCAGAAAACCCGGGAGATCGGGATGCTCAAGGCCCTCGGCGCGACGAACCTGCAAATCTCGGGTATTTTCCTGGCCCAAAGCGCCATCATTGGCGTCCTCGGTGTCCTCGCCGGCTTGGGGTTTGGGATTCTGGCCGTGACCTATCGAAACGAATTCCTGGAATTCATGCGCCATACCACCGGATGGGAATTGTTTCCTCAATCCATTTACGGCTTCAACCAATTGCCGGCAATAATCGATGCCCATGACGTGGCGATCATTTGTGGCCTCTCTTTCATCATCTGCATCCTCGGCGGCGTGTTGCCGGCGATTCGGGCCGGGCGGCTCAAACCTGTGGAGGCATTGCGTTATGAGTAATTTCCTATTAGCCCAGGGCCTCGCCAAATGTTATGTCATGGGCAAACGCACGCTGGAGGTGCTGCGCGGCGTGAACGTGGAAGTGGCGCGCGGCGAGTTCCTGGCGTTGCGCGGGGCCTCCGGTGCGGGTAAAAGCACCCTGCTCCACCTCATCGGCGGCCTCGATTCGCCGAATGCCGGGGATATCTTCTTTGACGGCCAAAACATGACAAAATTTTCCGACAGTGAATTGACCCATTTCCGCAACCGCCGGGTGGGGTTCGTTTTCCAGGCGTATCATTTGTTGCCGGAATTGACCGCCCTGGAAAACGTCTGCCTGCCGGCGCGGATGGCCCGGATTTCCGCCGCCGATTCCGAAAGCCGCGGGCGCGACCTGCTCCACCGGGTCGGCCTGGAAAATCGCGTCGAGCATAAGCCCTCCGAACTGTCGGGCGGCGAGCAGCAGCGGGTGGCCATCGCCCGGGCGCTCATCAACCAGCCGGACCTCCTTTTGGCCGATGAACCGACCGGAAACCTCGATTCCCAGACCGGCGGCGAAATAATTGAACTTCTCAAAAAATTGCGTGTCGAAAGGCAAATGACGCTGGTTATCGCCACCCACGACACAAAAGTCGCCGCCCACGCGCAGCGCACCATCGAACTGACCGATGGGCGGATCGCTTGAAATTGTGGCCAGCCGCGTTAAGTTGCCATTGCCATGCTTGAAGATCGAGATTACATGCGCCAGCCGAACTACTACGGCAGGCCGCGCATTTCGTTCACCGTTGCGGTCTTGATCGTCAACGCGGCGGCGTTCATTGCGCAACTCATCTCCTGGCAGACGCCGGGCGGAGCCAACTTCCAGGACAACTATCTCGCCTTGAGCCTTGATGGTTTGAAGCGCGGCTTTGTCTGGCAACTGCTCACCTTTCAATTCATGCACGCCGGCTGGTTGCATATTCTCGTCAACTCGGTGGCGATCTTTTTCTTTGGCCGGCCCGTGGAACAGGCGTTCGGGGCCAGGAAATTTTTGGCGCTGTATTTCTCCAGCGGCGTGGTGGGCGGCCTCGTGCAAATGATCGCGGCACTGGCGATTCCTTCCTTTGGCGTACCGGTCGTCGGCGCGTCGGCGGGTGGTTATGGGCTGGTCGCAGCCTTTGCCATGTTGTATTGGGAACAACGGTTCACGGTCTTTATCTACTTCTTATTCCCCGCCAACATCAGCGGGAAAATCCTCTTTTGGGGCTGCATCGCGCTGGCCCTCGTCAGCATGTTGTTTCCCAATAACATGGCCAATGCCGCGCACCTGGGCGGAATCCTCACCGGCGCTTTATTTGCGCGGCAAATCATCCGCGGCGGCTTTTCCCTGCCCTCTTTTCGCAGCCAATCACCTGAATTCGTATCAACCAAACCTCGAAGAAAACTCTGGGGTTCCGCGCCCCCGCCCGATGACGATTCGTCTCCCGACGATTACCTGAAAAGCGAAGTGGACCCCATCCTCGATAAAATTTCCGCGCACGGTATCCAAAGCCTCACCTCCCGCGAACGTGAAATCCTCGAAAAAGCCCGCTCGAAAATGACCAAGCGGTGATGGGTTAATGACTAAATCCTAATGACGAAAGAGTGACTAAATTCAAATGATGATTTTTCAAGATAATTTCGTCATTTGTCATTAGGAATTATTTAGTCATTATGGTTTAGTCATTAGTCATTCCAGCTTGATTCTCGCTTTTAACCGCGGCACTTCCTCTTTATCTCTTTATCTCTTTAACATCTCCCCGTTTTCCCGTTTAATGAGGGCATGATTACGCGCTATTCCCGCCCCGAAATGCGGGCGATTTGGCAGGACGAAAACAAGCTCCGCATCTGGCTGGAGATCGAGTTGCTCGCCAGCCAGGCGCTCGTCAAGGAAGGCGTCGTACCCGCAAAAGATTTCTCGAAGATAAAAACCGGCGTGGACAAATGCCTTGCCGACCTCAAAGGCCTCGTCGAACGACAAAGGGAACTCGAAAAAACGCTGAACCACGACGTCATCGGCTTCACCACCGCCGTGGCCGAACAAATCAACGACGACGCCTCGCGCTGGTTTCACTTCGGCCTCACCAGCAGCGACGTCGGCGACACCTGTTACGCCGTGCAGATGACGCAATCGGCGGACATCCTGATCAC
>CAWCRR010000039.1:0-153690 GCA_963797825.1 uncultured Verrucomicrobiae bacterium | reverse complement strand
CGATGGCCGTCTCGTATCGGCCGGGACCCACCTGGGCCAGGCGGATATCCTTCACCTTCATGTCCGGGCCGACGACCTGTCCGGCCACGTTGAGGAAGCTCAATCGGTGGGCTTCCTTATCCATCGCCTCGGCCACCACTCGAATCTTGTCGCCCTCGACCGTTGTCTGCAGGTCCATGTCGCGGCTCATTGGCGGCCGCGACACACTCCGAACCACCTACGCCGAACTTCGAATAGTCGCGAGAGTTCACCCAGCGAGATGCCCATTTCGTGTGGGCGTCGCTTGTGAAGACCGCGGCTTTACCCAGGCCCGTCTGCCAATGAGCCAGCAGCGGGTCGGCCGACTTCCCAGCGACAATCGGCATGTCGATCAGCGGGTCCTTCTTCACGCTCGTCAGCACCATGCCCGTGACCGGCGGCAGTTCGCGGCCGAGCCCCTGCACCACATCCGACAGCGACGGGCGCAGTCGCAACGGGATGCCCGCCTCTTCCTCAAATATCAGCGTCCGCCGGACAACCTGGGCTTCCTTGATGAAGATCTGCGGCAACTGGTCCAGGCTTGCTGTTGATCGGACCATAGGAGCGACCCTTGGTCCCTTGGCCATCTCCTCCATGGCCAGCGGCAGGCCGTTCGGTCCGACAGGCATTCCGGGTGCGGGTAAACCGTTATGGTCGAGATGCTCACCTTGCAGTCGCGATACTTCTGGAGCAGTTCCGCGGACGGGCCGCCCGGGTCACCGTCGCTGACGACGATCACGTGCTTGTGCTGTGCCTGCGTCCTTGAGCCCCCTGGTCCCACCCCGGCCGTTGAGGGCCAAGTCCATGCAGTCCTGGAAACTCGGCATGTCTCCGTGCTGCATGCCCTGGATTGCGGCCTTGACCTTCTCGCCATTGCCCTTGGTCGCCAGCTGAAAGTCCCAACTCGCCTGGCTGCCCTCCAGCTATAGCTGATCAGCTCCGATCTCATCCTGTTCGGACAACGCATCCACAGCCTTCAGGGCGCACTGCTTGCCCCAGTAGTTGCCGTCGGCCATCTCGCAGGCGTGCATCACCAGCACCAGCGCCCTCGGCCGATCATCCGCCGGGCGGGAATGTCCATGTCCACCGGCAGCACCTTCTCCACCTGCGATCCCTGCCACCCGCCGGCGCCGAACGTCTCGGGCCCGCCGATCATCAGCAGCCCGCCGCCCATGTCGTGAACGTATGACGCCAGCATCTGATCCTGCTGCGAGTCGATCCCGCCGATGCCGGCCGACACGTTGGCCATGATCACCGCGTCGAGTTCTGCAGCCCCATCACGTCGTGCGGCATCTCTCCGGGACGGATGCGCTCCAGCGTGATCCCTTCCTCCGCCAGCGCGCGGGCCAGAATCTGCCCGGCCTCGCCCTCGACGTTGTCCACGTATAGCACTTTGCCTTTGCCCTGCACGATCGTGAACGCGTCCATCGACGGTGTGACAACGATCGGCGACATTCTTCTGCCCCGGCTTGGCATCCAGTTCGAAGACCTCGCGGAACGGATGGATGCCGCCCTCCAGCGGCGGAACCTTCACCTGCACCGGGTTCAGCCCCGGCTTGAGCGTGATGCGCACTGCGTTCGGATGCCGGCTGATCGGGATTCACGTCCATGGCCTTGCCCTGGTGCAAGATACTGAGTTGTCCGGTCACATCGTGGTTGGCGGTGTTGCGTAGCACGACCTGGAGCGAGAATGCATCCCTCTCCCGTTTCCATGATGGGGCGACAAACCGCTCCATCATCACCGCGGCCGGCACGCTGTAGTGCAGCGGCATGACGTCGATGGGCACGCCCTGTGCCGCGGCCGTGGACACCGCGGCCGAAAGGTCGCCCGTAGTCTGATTGCCGTCCCAGATCAGCACCATGCGGTGCATCGCCTCGTTGGACAGCGACGCCAGCCCAAGCTGGATGGCCGATGCCACATTGGTCCCCCGCCCGCTTTCCTGCACGGCGTGCGAACCCAGGTTCAGCCGCTGCGAAGGCAGTGACTCAACAACGCATTTTCGGCGAAATCCGATCACGCCGACGCGGTCGCCAGGCGTGTGTTCTTTCGCATCCAGGGATTCCGCCATGTATTGGTCGACGCTCTTTCTCAGGCTGTCGGCCGGGTGCGTCCGTGACATAGCTGTGGAATCGCTCAGGTCGCGGATGAACAGCACCTCAACGTCTTTGTGCTGCCGTTGCCATCGCGCCCCGCCCAGGATCAGCACCAGTACCAGCAGCACCAGCAAACGCATCCCCAGCCACCCACTTGCGAACCGGCCCCAGCCCGTTGAGCGATCGCACCCCCAGCTTCGACACGCGATTGCCTGGGCGCATGCCAAAATCATAGTTCCTTTACTGGCGACGCGCCTGGGGGTGTCAGGGGCAGGGTCAGGGTCTGGGACCGCCTATACTTCAAAAATGTTCCAGACCCGCATCGCTACTTGCGCCGACGCAGCGCTTCTCACAGCACATCGCCGCGCGATGTTCGCCGACATTGGCAAAGCCTCAGAGGCGGTGCTCGATGCAATGAGCAAGAACTTCGAGCCGTGGGTAGCCGGAATGATCGAAGAGGGCAAATACATTGGATGGATCACCGAGGATGATGGCCGCCCCATTGCTTCGAATGGCATGCTGATTCTCGACTGGCCGCCGCATCCGCTCGACGCTGAAGGCGCCCATCGCGGGTACATGCTGAACATGTTTGTCGAGCGCGAGTACCGCCGGCGCGGCATCGCACAGGCCAGGACGGGAAGGTCGCAAAGCGGCAAGATCCCTGCGGTGCCAGAAAGCAACGTGGTGCCGGAGACTTCGGTCGTGCGGCGCAGCAGGCCATATACTGTCGCTCGTCCTGCGGACCTGGGACGAAAATATTGCAACGAATCTGCCGATATTCTGGGACTGCACAATGTGCTGAGCGTGACGTTCACGGTCTTCGGCGGCACGATGGTCTTGAAATGGATGGAAAAACCATGCGCGAACAACAGGGTCTTGCCCGGTGTCAGGTTCGGCGCGATGTCTTTCCCGTAAGCGGCGGGCTGTTTCGTGTCCGGCAGGGAAACAAAAATAACGTCGGCGCGGCGAACGGCTTCGGCCGTGGAGACCACCTCGAACCCTTTTTCCCGCGCGACCCCGATGGATTTGCTGCCTTCGTAAAGGCCGATGATGACCCGGCAACCGCTGTCTTTGAGGTTGAGCGCGTGGGCATGGCCTTGGGAGCCAAAGCCGAGCACGGCGAGGGTTTTGTTTTGTAACACGCCCAGATCGGCGTCCTGATCGGTATAAACTTTTGCCATAAAATTTTGAAACGGATGAAAAGCGTAGCAACCCCGATGAACACGGTCAATTTGGAAAAATCGTTGAGGGGTTCTTAGTATTGACAAGTGATCTGGCTCTGTAAACATTAGCATATTCGTTCCGCCCGCTCTGCGCGGGCGGGGACATCGCAGCGCGATGTCCCTACCAAATCAAGTTCGTCCAAATAATCTCGCTCCTGGACCATTTTTCTGGCATTAAGTCCATCTGTGAAAGTACAAACTGCACTCCATGCCGCCATCAAGGCGGCCCGCGCGGCGGGACGGCTCATGCATGACAACTGGCATCGGCCCAAGCGCGTCAAACAATTCGATGCCCACGACATCAAGCTGGAATTGGACGTGCGCTGCCAGGAATTGATCGAAGACATTCTACGCGGCGCGTTTCCTGAAATTCCGCTGCTCGGCGAAGAAGGGGATTCCGGGAACGTGAACGCCGAGTATCGTTGGGTGGTGGACCCGATCGATGGCACGGTAAATTACTTTTTTGGGATGCCACACGCGGCGGTGTCCATTGCTTTGCAATCGAAAAGTGACAAGTGGCAGGTGACAAGTGACAAGAAAAACAACCAACGGCCCGGCGAAAATCATGTCACTCGTCACTCGTCACATGTCACTTTGTTAGGTGTGATTTACGATCCATTCACGGATGAGCTTTGGACGGCGACGCTGGGTGGGAAAACGAGGTTGAACGGGCGTCCAGTCCGTTGCAGCGATCGTTCGCGGCTGAACGATGCGTTAGTGGCGATGGGATTTTCCAAGAGCAAAGAAAACCTGGAGAAGAGCCTGCCGCATCTGAACCGGCTGGCGCGCCAGGCGAAGAAAATCCGGATCATGGGTTCGGCGGCGCTCGAACTGGCCTACGTCGCCAGCGGCCGTCTCGACGTGTATATCGAGCGCACGATCAATCTTTGGGACATCGCGGCGGGCGGCCTGATGGTGGAATGTTCCGGCGGGGAGATGTTTTTGAAGCTATTGCCGGATGGACGGCTGCGGATGTGCGCGGACAACGGCAAGCTGCGCCGGAAATTGAAACTTGGAGATTTGCTAAGTTAGCGAAAGAGCGATAAAGTCTTCAAATGCAGCAGCTTCGGACAGTGTGTATTTTGGCCGCGTTGGTTTGTTCTTTCACGCGCGTTGACGCCGGGACGCTGGTTCAATTCCGCACCGCTTTGGGAGACATCGAGGTGGAACTTTACGACCAGGACAAGCCGGTGACGGTCAAAAACTTCTTGAACTACGTCAAGAGCGGGCTTTACCAGAAAGGATTTGCACACCGGTTGGTGCCGGGTTTTGTCATTCAAGGCGGGGGATATACTTTGACGAACAATACGTTCTACGCCATTCCGACATTCCCGCCGATCACGAATGAATTTGGCATCGGCCAGCGGTACAGCAATGTTTACGGGACAATCGCGATGGCAAAACTTGGGGGATATACGAATTCAGCCACTTCCGAGTGGTATTTTAATTTAGCTAACAACTCATTTCTGGACGCGGCGGACACCAATGATCTGTTTGTCGTGTTTGGACACGTCATTTCCGGAACCAATGTGCTGAATATTTTTAATAAATTTCAGGCTTGGACGAGCCTTCCCGCGCCCTCGCCGACGAACCTGGTATTGGAAAATTATTACACTTATTTCAACGGGGCGTTAAGCACGGTGCCCGTGCTCTATTCCAATTTTCCCCCCGCGTCGACCAATTTTGTCTTTATGGACATTTCCCTTTTGCAAATCGGGATTCAAACATCCGGGGCCGGCAAACAAATATCATGGAACAGCGCGACGGGCCTGACGAACAGGGTCGAGTACACCACCAATTTTTCGACGTGGAACACGCTGGTCACGACGAATGGGACGGGCGCCAGAATGACTGTGACGGACCCGGCGGCGGGACAGAATCGATTTTACCGGGTGCAGGTCACGTATTAAAGTTCGCATTTTGAAGATTATCGCAAGGGGCTTCTGGCGGCGTTTTAACCAAAATAGTTGAGAGGAATTTGAATGGAGAGTTGAGAGAACGAAAATGATGCAACCCAGTTGGGGTAGATGATTTTTTTGATGTATTACCCGGGGTAGTCGCTTGCGCTCCCACCCCGGGCTGAATGCTGGAATCCTTTCAGGATTCTGAACGCAAGGTTGCAAAAAATGGAGGCGCGGCGACGCACGGTGGTCTTTAGCCGGGTTTCCGGGACGGCGCCGTGTATTTGGTTAAAAGGAAGATTTTCAACTTCTCCAGCGCGCGCGCACGATGGCTGATCTGATTTTTCACGTCGTCGCCAAGTTCGGCGAACGTTTGCTGATGTCCATCCGGCACGAACAGGGGGTCGTAACCAAAACCATTTTTACCACGCGGACTCAACAGGATTTTTCCCGGACAAGCGGCGCTGAAGGTTTGCGTTTGGAAATCATCCGCGTAACAAACCGGCGAGGAACTCTCTACCACAGTTTCAGGAACTGGCGTCAATGCGATGACGCAGCGGAATCGCGCCGTGCGCTTTTCCGGTGGAACATTTTTTAGCAATCGCAACAATTTGGCGTTGTTGTCGGCGTCGGGCGAGTTGCCGGAGGCGCCTGTATCCAGCGCGGCAAAGCGCGCGGAATGCACACCCGGCGCGCCATTCAACGCGTCCACTTCCAGCCCGGAATCGTCGGCCAAAACAAAATCCGGCCTTGTGAATTGAGTGTTGGACGTTGGATGTTGGATGTTTCTTTTTATTTGGTCCTGTATCCATTTCGCCAACTCTGAGGCCTTTTTCATGGCATTGCCCTCGAAAGTAGGCGCGTCCTCGATGACTTTTGGCGCCTCGGGAAAATCATTAAGTGTGAGGAAGCGCAATTGCCCGCCGAGAATGGCGCGGATTTCGCCGACTTTGTGCGCGTTGCGCGTGGCGATGAGAAGGGTCGTGGCCATCACACCCCGATCAGGGCCGCGCCGATGACCCCGGCGGAGTCTCCCAGCTTATGTTTGACGATGGGCGTTTCGAGCGAATCGCTGAAAATAAATTTCGCGACCTGCGCCACGCCTTCGGTATAGAGCGCGTCAAAATTGGAAACGCCGCCGCCGATGACCACGATGTCCGGGTCCATGATATCAATCACATTGGCGAGGGCGCGGCCGAAATGGGCGAAGAAAGTTTGCATGAATTCAACCGCCTTCGGCTCTTTCGCATAAAAATCCTTCTCAATCTCGCGGAACGGTTTTTGGACGCCGAACCGCCCGGCATAGCGCGCTTCCGCGCCGCCGCCGCTGATGAAGGTTTCGACGCAACCGCGCTGGCCGCAGTAACACGCCGGCCCATCCGGCACCATGCTGGTATGGCCCCATTCCCCGGCGATGGCCTGGCGTCCGACGATGACCTGTCCTTTATGGACAATGCCGCCGCCGCAGCCGGTTCCCATGATGATGCCGAAGACCAAATCGTTTTCCTTCCCCGCGCCGTACAACGCTTCGGCCATGGCGAAACAGTTCGCATCGTTTTGAATCTCCACCCGGCGGTGCATGAGATTCTCCAGATCGGACTTCAGCGGCTGGCCGATGAGACAAGTGGTGTTCGAGTTTTTCATCAGGCCGGTGCGCGGCGAGACGACGCCCGGCGTGCCAATGCCGAACCTGTGCGGTTGGTTTCCAATCCGCGCCGCCGATTCGTCGTGGAGTTCCTTGATGCGATTGAGGATATGGCGGTAGCCATGCTGTTGCTGCGTCTCGATGCGATTGCGGAACAGTTCCTGGCCGGCATCGTCCAGGACGATGCTTTCCATTTTTGTGCCACCGAGGTCTATGCCGATGCGGTACATGATGAGGGATTTTGGCAGAAGGCATTTAAATAAAAAAACAAAAAGAGCCGGGAGATTTAATAAAAGGGAACGAAGAAAGTATTCAATTTGAAGTATGCCAAAAATTTATGACTTCGCCCCAAAATAATGACTGCGCGCCGGTGATTTGGCAATGGCCGGCATTCGGAAATTCCCATAATTTTTTCGGGCCGTTATAGCTGTCGTAAAGCCGCCGGCCAAATTTCTCCGGCACAATATCATCGCCACCATCGAGAGTGATCGCAACTTTGCCGTGGTAATCGCGCAAGTAGTCTGCCGAGGGAAAACGGTCCATGAGCAACAGGCCTACCGGCAGGAACGGAAAACGGTTCTGGGCGGGGCTGGCCAGGCGATCGAAGGGGGAAATCAGCGCGATGCCCGCAATATTATTTGAAAAAGTCCCTGCCAAATATGAAACCGGGCCGGTTCCGAGTGATTCGCCAATGAGATAAATGGGATGATTGGTGGGAAGCGAATTAAAAGCATCTGCCGCCGCCTGGAAGAGGCTGTTTTGACTGGGAGAACCCGGGCGATCTTCGTATCCGGGATATTCGAGGATAAAAATATCCAACGGAACGACGCTTTGGATGTCATCTGCGTAATGAGCGCTGCCGGTGGCAGTGCCCCCGTTGCCGTACGCGATCAAGATGCTTCCTTCCGCCGGTTGCTTTGGCGAACGGCGTTCAAATCCGATAAATTGTCCCGTCGAATTTGTCCAGCGCTCCAGGTTGGCCTGGCGCGCCATTTGATCGACTTGTGCGGAAGAATACTCTCTGGGGAGGTAAATGAATGAGCGCTGAAAAACGGCCATTCCCAGACAAAGAAAAAGATAGCCTCCGAAAATTATAAACAAAAATAACTTCAAGATGCGGATCGCGGAAATTTGTTTTGTCATTCGGCCCATAATGCGCGAAATTTCTTTTAGGGGAAATCTTTCTGGTTCTAGAATTTACCGCGTGCCGCTTGACCGCGGGTCAAAAATCGGGTTGGCTGGTGCGAGTTAGCATGAGCACACCCAAGCTTTCCCTTGACGGATTGAAGATTGAGCGCCAGCCGGAACAGAAAACTCAATCGAAGCTATGGCTGGGCATTGTCCCGCTTATCCTGCTGGCGTTGGGCGCGGTGATTTGGTGGCATTCGCAGACCGGCGCCATTGGGGTGCAGACGATTGTGGCGCGCGATGCCAATAGCGGCGGAGAGATGACGGTTTTGAACGCTTCCGGTTATGTCACCGCCCGGCGCGAGGCAACAGTTTCCTGCAAGGTCGCCGGCAAGGTCGCGGAGTTGCTCATCGAGGAAGGCATGAAAGTCACCAACGGACAGGTCCTGGCCCGGCTGGATGATTCCAATGTCAAAACCAGCCTCGACGTGGCAGTGGCCCAGTTGGCGTCCGCTAAAGCCGCGCTTGCCGAAACCCAAGCCCAACTAAAGGACGCTGACCAGGAATACCAACGTGCCATCGAACTCGCCAAGGAACACATCGACTCGCAGTCCGACCTCGATTTGGCCGAATCCAACGCCAGGGCATTGGAAGCCCACCTGGCGCAACAACAATTGGATATCGTCGTTGCGGAACGCACCGTGATCGAATGGCAGCAACAGATGGACGACATGATTATCCGCGCGCCGTTTGATGGCGTCATTACCTCGAAAGACGCCCAACCGGGAGAGATGATGGGCGGCGGATTCATGCGCACCGGGATCGGCACCGTCGTGGACATGAAATCATTGGAGATCGAAATCGACGTCAATGAGAACTACATCAGCCGCGTGCTGCCGGGACAGGCAGTCGTGGCTACCTTGGACGCCTATCCGGACTGGAAAATTCCTTGCAAGGTTATCGCCATCATCCCGACCGCCGACCGCGACAAATCCACGGTGAAAGTGCGCGTAGGCTTTGGGCAACTGGACCCGCGCATCCTGCCGGACATGTCCGTGAAAGTGGCTTTTCGCGACAGCGGCGGAACGGCGCCGAGCCGCATGGTCATCGTCCCCAAAAACGCGGTGGTCAACCAGGACGGCCAGGACGTGGTATTCGTCGTCCAGGACGGCCATGTGGAACGCCGGGCGGTCACCGTGAGCGATACAGAAAATGACGATTCGATTCTCAGCGCGGGGGTTTCCGGCGGCGAAAAGGTCGTCGTGTCCGCGCCCGACGATTTGAAGGACGGCGCGAGCGTGAAAGAGAAAAATTTATGAGCGACAATACATCAGGCAATGGCGCGTTGGTCCGCGTGGAAAACGTGGAAAAAATCTTTCATCGCGGCGCGGAGGACATCCACGTGCTGACCAACGCGAATGTGGAGGTGAAAGCGGGGGAATTTCTGGCATTGATGGGGCCGTCGGGTTCGGGTAAGAGCACGTTGTTGAATTTGATTGGCGGACTGGATCGGCCGACCCGAGGCGTGGTCATGGTAGGCGGCGAGCGCATCGACCAATTATCCGACCGGCGGCTGGCGGAGTGGCGCGCGCGGCACGTCGGCTTTGTTTTCCAGCTCTACAATTTGCTGCCGGTGCTGACCGCCGAGCGCAATGTGGAATTGCCGCTATTGCTCACCCACCTCAACCGGGCAGAACGAAAGCAGCACGTGGAAACGGCGCTGGCCATGGTCGGATTGTCGCATCGCGAGAAACATTATCCCCGTACGCTCTCGGGCGGGGAACAGCAGCGCGTGGGCATCGCCCGGGGCATCGTCACGGACCCGACCCTGTTGCTGTGCGACGAACCGACGGGCGACCTCGACCGGAAATCGGGCGATGAAATCCTGGATCTGCTCCAGGCGCTGAACCGCGAGCATGGCAAGGCCATCATCATGGTCACGCATGATCCCCATGCGGCGGCCCGGGCCGCGCGGACGATCTATTTGAACAAAGGCCAATTGGCGGATGAACCATTGAAATGAAACACCTGCACCTGGTCTGGAGCAATTTGAGGCGGAAGAAGCTGCGGACGTCGCTCACGATGCTCTCGATCGTGGTGGCGTTCATGCTTTTTGGAATCCTTTCGGCCATCCAGCAGGCGCTCGTGGGCGGCGTGGCATTGGCGGGGGCCGACCGGCTGATCGTCCGCGAGAAAGTTTCCATCATTAACCTTCTTCCCATCAGCTATGAAGCGCGAATGGAACGGATCCCCGGGGTGGATTTTGCCACGCACCAGACCTGGTTCGGCGGCATTTACCAGGACCCGAAAAATTTCTTCATGCAAAATCCCGTCGAGCCGGAGAAGTTTCTGCGGATCCACCCGGAACTCATTTTGCCGGCGGATGAATCCAATGCCTGGCTGGCCACGCGGACCGGCGCAATTGTTGGCCGCCGCACGGCCAACCGGTTTGGCTGGAAGATTGGCGACAAAATTCCCCTCCAATCCCCCATTTGGACACAGCCGAATGGCAGCAGCAGTTGGACATTTGATATCGTTGGTATTTACGATGGAAAGGACAAAGGCACCGATACCACGCCGATGTTTTTTCGGTATGATTATTTCGACGAGGCGCGGCAGAATTGGGGCAAGGGGCAGGTGGGCTGGTACACCATCCGCATCAAGGACCCCTCGCAGGCGGCGGAAGTGGCCAAACGGGTGGACGCGGAGTTTGCCAATTCACCCGCCGAGACCAAAACCGAGCCGGAAGGCGCGTTCATCCAGGGATGGGCCGCGCAAATCGGCAACATCGTCTTCATGGTCGCGGCGATCTTGAGCGCGGTCTTTTTCACCATTCTCCTGGTGTCGGGCAACACCATGGCGCAGGCGGTGCGCGAGCGAACGGGTGAACTGGGCGTGCTCAAGGCCATCGGCTTCACCAACGGACAGGTCATGACGCTGGTGCTCGCCGAATCGTGCCTGATCACCGTTATTGGCGGGACCATCGGTTTGGTGCTGGCGCGCATGGTTACGCCGGTTCTGGCCCAAAACCTGGCAGGCCTGTTGCCCATGTTCTATCTGCCGACACGCGATCTGTTCATCGGAATCGGCTTCAGCCTCGCGCTGGGAATTGTCACCGGCATCATCCCCGCCCTCCAGGCAATGCGCCTGCGCGTGGCCGACGCATTAAGGCAAATGTGATTTACAAACCATTAACACCCTGACACATGGCCGGCCCCATCAACTGGTTATCGCAAATCGGCTCCATCACCAAATTTGGACTGATGAGCATCCCGCAACGGCGCGGCGCGGTCGCCGCCACCATTATCGGTATCGCTGGCGTCGTGACCGTGCTCGTGGGTGTGCTGTCCATCGCCGCGGGTTTTCGACAGGCCATGTCGGTTTCCGCTTCCCCGGATGGCGCGATTGTCATGCGCAGCGGCGCCAACAGTGAAATGGTCAGCGGGTTGAGCCGCGAGGACACACGCGTGATTGGCGACGCGCCGGGCGTGGCGCACGCCGCGCAAGGGCCGCTGGCGTCTCCGGAATTATTCGTCATCATCGACCTGCCCAAGCGCACGACGGGCACCGACGCCAACGTGCCACTGCGCGGCGTGGAGCCTGCCGCCTTGCAAGTGCATGACAATTTGAAAATCGTCCAGGGGCGGATGTTTGATTGGGGCAAGGATGAAGTCATCGTTGGCCGCGGCGCGGCGATGGAATTCGCCGGGCTGGACGTCGGCTCGGTCATCCAGGTGGGCCGCTATCAATGGCCGGTCGTGGGCCTGTTCACCGCCGACGGCGGCGCGGCGGAATCGGAGATTTGGAGCGACGCCAAGGTGTTGCAGGACGCTTACAATCGCGGCGATTCGTTTCAATCCGTTTCCGTGCGTTTGAATTCGCCGGCGTCGTTCCAGCAATTCAAGGATTCGCTGACTTCGAATCCGCAAGTGAGCGTGGAGGTCATCCGGCAAACCGATTATTACTCGCAGCAATCCCAGACCCTCACCCTGTTGATCACGACCCTTGGCTATCTGATCGCCGTCCTGATGGCCGTCGGCGCGGTGTTCGGCGCACTGAACACGATGTATAGCGCGGTGGCGACACGAACGCGGGAAATCGGCACTCTGCGGGCGCTCGGATTTGGCGGCGGCGCGGTGGTCGTCTCGCTCATGCTCGAATCGCTGCTGCTGGCGCTGGCGGGGGGCATCCTCGGCGGCGCGCTGGCCTACCTCGCCTTCAATAATTTTCACACCTCGACGATGAACTTCCAAAGCTTTGGCCAGATGACTTTTGCCTTCAAGGTCACGCCGCAATTACTGGCGCGGGGAATAGTCTGGGCGGCCATTATTGGCTTGATCGGCGGATTGTTCCCGGCGATTCGCGCCGCGCGCCTGCCCATCGCCGTGGCGCTGCGGGAACTGTGAGCTTCAATACCGGTAGTGGTCGGCTTTATAAGGGCCTTCCACCGGCACGCCGATGTATTCGGCCTGCTTTTTGGAGAGTTTGGTCAATTTCACGCCGATCTTTTCGAGATGCAGGCGGGCGACTTCCTCATCGAGTTTTTTGCTCAAACGATAGACGCCGACTTTGTAGCTGTCCTTGTTCTTCCACAGGTCCAGTTGCGCGAGCACCTGGTTGGTGAAGGAGTTGGACATGACAAAGCTTGGATGCCCTTCGGCGCAGCCGAGGTTGACGAGGCGGCCTTCGGCGAGCAGGTAAATGCTCTTGTTACCGGGCAAATCGTAGCGGTCCACCTGCGGTTTGATGGTCACTTTCTTGACGCCTTTGGCGGTGTTCAGGCGGTCCACCTGGATCTCGTTGTCGAAATGGCCGATGTTGCAGACGATGGCCTGGTCTTTCATTTTCAAAATGTGTTCCAGTGTGATGACGTCGCGATTGCCGGTGGTCGTCACATAAATATCCGCTTCGCCGAGGGTGTCTTCGAGGGTCGCCACTTTGAATCCCTCCATCGCAGCTTGCAGCGCGTTGATGGGGTCGATCTCGGTGACGATGACGCGCGCGCCGAAGCCGCGCAATGAATGGGACGAGCCTTTGCCGACGTCGCCGTAGCCGGCCACGCACGCGGTCTTGCCGGCGATCATCACGCCGAGGGCGCGCTTGAGGCCGTCGGCGAGCGACTCGCGGCAGCCGTAGAGATTGTCGAATTTCGATTTCGTGACCGAATCATTGACGTTGATGGTCGGCACGAGCAGCTTGCCGCCTTCCAACATCTGATAGAGGCGATGAACGCCGGTGGTGGTTTCTTCGGAGACGCCTTTCCAATCTTTGACGGTTTGCGTGAACCAGCCGGGCCGTTCCTTCGCGCATTTTTTCAGGAGATTTTTTATGACGGTGACTTCGTGGTTGTCGCTCGGAGTATTGACCCAATTGTCGCCATGCTCCATCTCATAACCTTTGTGGAGGAGCAGAGTGGCGTCGCCGCCGTCGTCCACGATAAGTTCAGGCCCTTTGCCGCCGGGAAAGCTGAGCATGTCGAGGGTGAAATCCCAATATTCCTCGAGCGATTCGCCCTTGAAGGCGAACACCGGGACGCCGGCCTTGGCGATGGCGGCGGCCGCGTGGTCTTGCGTCGAGAAAATATTGCAACTGGCCCAGCGCACGTTGGCGCCCAATTGGACAAGCGTCTCGATGAGCACGGCGGTCTCGATGGTCATGTGCAGCGAACCGGAAACGCGCACGCCTTTGAGGGGTTTGGATGAGCCGTACTTTTCGCGGCACGCCATCAACCCGGGCATTTCCTGCTCGGCCACTTCGATCTCGCGCCGGCCGAGGTCGGCCAGGGAAATGTCGCGGACGAAATAGTCGTGTTTGACGCCGTTGCCGTTGGTTTTGAGAACGGTGCGGCGGGAGGGAGAGAGAGCAATTTTTGGCATGATAATTTTGATTTTTCGATTTAAGGATTTATAAACTTGCACGGGCGATGGCCGCGGCGCGACTGCTGCTGATGACGGCGGATGGCGCCGTTTTCACCGGACGGACCGCTTTTTTGAGCGCTTCAGCCTTGTCGGTCTTTTCCCAGGTAATCTCAGGATCGGTTTTGCCGAAATGGCCGTAATTGGTGGTCTTGGAATAGATGGGGCGGAGCAGGTTCAACTGCTTGATGATGTGCGCCGGTTTGAAGCTGAACACTTCGCACACGGCCTGTTCGAGTTCCTCGTCCCGGACGACGCCGGTCCCGAAGGTGTTCACGCAGACCGAGACGGGGTCGGGATAGCCGATGGCATAGGCGAATTGGATCTCCGCGCTGGTGGCAAGTCCGGACGCTACGATGTTCTTGGCCACATAACGCCCCATGTAAGCCGCGCTGCGGTCCACTTTGCTCGGGTCCTTGCCGCTGAACGCGCCGCCGCCGTGCCGTCCCATGCCGCCGTAGGTATCGACGATGATCTTGCGCCCGGTCAAGCCGGTGTCGCCTTGCGGGCCGCCGACGACGAAACGGCCGGTGGGATTGATGAGATATTGTGTGTTCTTCGTGAGCATCTCTTTCGGAAGGGTTTTCTTGATGACTTCCTCGATGCAAAATTCCTTGATGGTCTTGTGCTTCGCGTCGTGCGCGTGCTGGGTGGAGATGACGACGTTGGTGATCTCGACGGGCTGGTCGTTGACGTAACGGACGGAGACCTGCGATTTCGCGTCGGGCCGGAGCCATTTGACCTTGCCGGTCTTGCGGATTTTCGTGAGCGCGCGGCCAAGCAAATGCGCGTACATGATCGGCGCGGGCATGAGTTCGGGCGTTTCATTGCAGGCATAACCGAACATGAGGCCCTGGTCGCCGGCGCCTTGCTCGTCGGTCTCCTTGCCTTCGGCTTCGCGGGCGTCCACGCCCTGGGCGATGTCCGGCGATTGCGAAGTGATGGCGTTCAGGATAAGGACCTTGTCCGCGTGGAAGACATCGTCATCATGCGTATAGCCAATTTCGCGGATGGCTTCGCGGGCGATGGCATTGAAATCGAGTTTAGCCTTGGTGGTGATCTCACCGCCAACGACGACGAGGTTGCTTTTGGCGTAAGTTTCGCAGGCGACGCGGCTGGACCGGTCCTGCGCCAGGCAGGCGTCCAGGATATAATCGGAAATCGTGTCGCAGACTTTGTCCGGATGGCCTTCGCCGACAGACTCGGATGAAAAGATAAAGTTTTTGCTCATAATATAACGTATTGACGTATCAAGATTTGATGATATAACATTTTCATTGTTCGTCAAATGCAATCTCCAATTATTTTGACGCGCTTGAAATATCCGGCGATTTTTGGCAAAATTTGAATGATGAGAAAACCGGCGAATAAACTGCCGCCCGTGCGAAGTCATCAGTGGATGGACTTTGTGGATTTGGTGGCACACCGCGCCATGGTGCGGAAGATTCGCCGGCAGCCTTCATTGTTCAATCGCGCCCGCCGCAATATAGCCCGCTGGGAAAAACGCAATCGTGGTTGTCCTGAACCGTTGCGGGAATGGAAACAAATCCTGAACGAAAACGACGTGAAAAAAGTGCTGCGCATCATGATCCGCGCGGACGAAGAAGGGAATCGCTTGCGCCAATCGTCCCCGTTTTGCGGAATTCTGACCGAAAAAGAACGCGAAGCAATCTGGGCGCGATATGACAAAAGTTAAACTCGAAATCATGTTGCGCGAAGCCGGGAAAATTGCGCGTGATAAGGATTTCTTTCTTTTCGGCAGCCAATCACTCCGGGCAATTTGCCCACGTTATCCAAAAGAATTTCCCAAAACGTTGGAAGCCGATCTTTATCCGAGGCGCCGTTCGCAGGCTTGGAGTCTTTTGCACTCACAAATGGGACGCGGCTCAAAATTTTTTCGACGTCACGGCGTCTTTTTGGATTGTGTGGACCCCGGCCTCGCCACGCTGCCCGACGGCTGGATGGATCGTTTGATTCCCTTCCGCACGGCGCGCACTGGCGGCGTCACGGCTTGGTGCCTTGAGCCGAATGATTTGTTTGCCAGCAAACTCGCTGTCTGGCGGAGCAAGGACCAAAAATTTCTGACAGCCATGCTGCGGCGCCAATTTGCGAAACCGGAAATTGTTCGAAGGCGAATTCAAGAATTGCCGGTTTCCAATTCCCATCGCTTGGAACTTATTGAAACCTTGAATACACTCGTCGCCAAATTTCGAAACAAAAAAAATACCGTGCGAAAGAAAAAATAATATGTCCGCCACGCTGAAATCATTGCGCGCCCTGTCCGACCCGACGCGGCTGCGGATCGTTGCGCTGCTCGAGAAGGACGAGTTGTCCGTCGCCGAGCTTCAGGAGATCACGCGGCTCGGCCAATCGCGCATCTCGACGCACCTGGGCCTGCTGGCCGACTGCGAATTGGTGCAATCGCGGCGCGAAGGCAAGCGCACGTTCTATAAATTGAACGAGGCCGCCGATGCGACGGCGCATGAGTTCATCCAATTGGCGATCCGCGGCGCGGAGGAATTGCCGGAGCGCGGCGGCGACCAGATCAACCTGAAGCGCGTGCTGGCGCGCCGGCGCGAACATGCGCAGGTCTATTTCAACCAGATTGCCGGGCGTTTTGACCGCGTGTACGGCCCGGGCCGTTCCTGGCAGGCGTTTGGGCATTTGCTGTTGCGCATCCTGCCGCCGCTGGTTGTAGCCGACCTGGGCGCCGGGGAAGGATTGCTGAGCGAATTGCTGGCGCGGCGATGCAGGAAGGTCATCGCGGTGGACAATTCGGAAAAGATCGTAGCCTTCGGCAAGGCCAAGGCAAAGAAGAACGGGATGAAGAACCTGGAATTCCGCCTGGGCGATTTGCAGAACCCGCCGATTGAGCCCGGCAGCGTTGACCTGGTCATCTTGAGCCAGGCGTTGCATCATGCCGAAGTTCCCGCCGCCACGATTTCCGCCGCGTACAAGATTTTGAAACCCGGCGGGCAGATCATGATTCTCGATCTGCAGGAGCATAATTTTGACAAAGCGCGCGAACTTTACGGCGACCGCTGGCAGGGATTTGCGGAGTGCGACTTGCATCGCTGGCTGGAGGAGGCGGGATTCAAGAAGATTGAGATCAGCGTGGTGGCCCGCGAAGAACAGCCGCCGCATTTCCAGACCATTTTGGCGGGCGGGGAGAAATGAAATTTGATTCAGTTAAACGACCTCCTCGCTCCTGCCGCAAGGATATTGTTTTACCTCGACACTCCTCACCCTAACTCTCTCTCTTACCGGCGAGGAATATTTCCTCCAAGACGGGTGGAAACGTTCGAGGGCTTTCAAGACATCAAGGTGAAGCGATGCGGAAAAACTGCGCCACATTATTCGAGGACACGGTATAAACGAAATTGGTCGGTTCGCCGCTGCCGACGCTGCTATAAACGTTCGCCCAATACAAAAGATTGGTAGATGACTGTATTCGGTACGGCACATCAACCTGCTGGTTGTAAGAAAAGGCGAACCCATTCGACGATAACTGTGAAGCTGTGAGCGTTGAAGGATTCCAGGTGTTGCCAGATTGAACTAAAATGCCGTCCAGGCCCGCGGCAAAGAATGTCCCCTGGTTAGCACAAACGGTCGGGTAAGCGGCCGGAAAGGGCGGAAAATTAAGACTGTAGTAGATACCAAAACTTCCCCCATCTACACGAGGCAGGGAAAAACCAGTGCTAAGCCAGTTGGTTCCGTCTGATGATTCAAACACGGGTCCTGGACCGGAAATTGCAAGAAACGTTCCGCCACTATAAGCGATACTGGCAATGCCGCCAGGCGCAGTAGTTTGTGTTTGCCAGTTAAGGCCATCGTACGAAATCAGAATTTCCCCATTTGCCGAGGCTACAAACAGGCCTTGACCATAAACAATTCGATCGATGACCGCCGGAGGATTTGAAGGGCCAAGCAACCATGAAATGCCGTCAGACGAGGTCGCAGCGACGGAACCGGCCGCGACATAGAGACCGTTTCCATAGGCAACGCCGTAAAGTGAGCCGGAAGTGGCGACCGAGTCGTTATTCCAATTGGTGCCATCAGCCGATGTAAAGATACTTCCACTGTCGCCGACAGCAATAAATTGGTTACTGGCATAACGAACACCACGAAATGTATTAGTAAACGAGCTGTTGCTCTGCCAATTGTATCCGTCAGTTGTCGTATAAAGGCTAGTACCGTTGACTCCAACAAATTGATTGCCGCCACTCGTCAAGTCCGTCAAGGCGGGCAGGTTCGTCGTTGAAACAGACCAATCTACTCCGTTCGACGAGATAATGGTCGAGAAATCTGGGAAGCTCGAATATTCGCGAAAAATTTGCGCTGCGGACGCAATGCAAAGGTTGGTCGAGCATGCAATGGCGGTGATGACGGACCGGTGATAGCCGTCGATTTCAGTCCAGTTGACCAGATTTGAAGACACGACAATTCCTCCTGCATCACCAACGAGAACATAGACACCATTCCCATAAGCTGCACCATAAAGACGGTTTTCGGAGGTGTAGGGTGAAGTTTCCGTCCAATTCGTGCCACTGCTGGAAGTAAAGACCACTCCAGGATAATCAAACTCCAGGGTGTATCCAGTGTCACCCACCGCTACAAAACCATTGGGGCCAAAGGTGACACTGCGCAATATAAACGTTTGACTCGGAAACCAGAGAGAATTCAACTTTTGGATTTGCCATTCATCATATCCGTAATCCAACGAATAAAGAATTCCATTAAAATTTAAAGACAATCCACCTATATCACCGGCGACCGCATCAATGCCGTTGCCAGGTGTCGCGATGGCATAAAGATTATTTGACGTGCCGAGAGTATCCTGGGGAACTTGATAAAAAGCAAAAATATCCACTGTTCCGCCAGCACCGACCACGACATAATCGGTCCAGGATGGATCAAAAGAGACTCCATAAAGCGAATTTGATATCCCGGAGGGAAAAACCGACCAATTCGTGCCCCTCAAGCAGTCCACCGTAGTCCCGGAATCGCCTATGGCCAAAAATTGGGGGTCGTCATCCGCTTGCCAGGTAGTGTCGCCAGCAATGCCATGGAGTGAGTATCTGGTCACGGATGGGATTTGAGCCCAGGTTTCTGCATTTGAGGAAACAAGTATGGCGCCGCCATCCCCCACCGCCGCATATTCCCCGGCGGCATAAGCCACACCCTGTAAATTGGTAAAGACGTCATAAGATTGAACCGTCCAGTTGAAACCGTCAAGCGAGGTGATAATGGTTCCATTATCGCCTACCGCAACAAATTGGCCCCCACCATACGTGACGGCACGCAAGGTCATGCCTTGGGGATTTGGATATCGCCAGATCCATTGATTCAAAGGGCCGGCTGGCGATTTGCTTGTACCCAAAAGAAAAATCAGACTCAAGACAACGGTGACAGGATTCGCCTTCATATAAAAATTATATGACCATTTCCACAATTGAAAGCCTATCATCCATTGAGGCTAATACAAGGAAAAACGCACCAAAGGCGCACGACGAGAAGCCTACCGGGGGGAAAAGTTAAAAGTTAGAAGGTGGAAATTTATCAGAGAACCACTACCTAAACATCATCCCGATGTTCCTCGTCACGCAGTAGAAAATCACCCAATAATCAGATTCACCAGTTTCTTCGGAACCACAATGACTTTCTTGATGGTTTTACCGGCT
Source organism: uncultured Verrucomicrobiae bacterium (assembly GCA_963797825.1). Lineage (GTDB taxonomy): Bacteria > Verrucomicrobiota > Verrucomicrobiia > Limisphaerales > UBA11358 > UBA11358. The sequence goes on along the minus strand of CAWCRR010000039.1, from coordinate 134,085 downwards.
AGGAACAGTTGAACTTTCTCCGACGCTTTCGCCGCAGCTTCAATCGCGGCGTTGTCCGCGTCAGCGGGAACTTTTATCACGTCGCGCAGCTTGCCGTTCACCTGGACGGGAATCTCCATTTCACTTTCGACCAGCAATGCCGCATCGAATTTCGGCCAGGGCTGGTAGCCTAAGTTGCCAGTCCACTGTCCACTGTCCACAGTCGTACCTTCCGCAGATCGGCTGCTTTCGGACTTTGGACCTTGGACTTTGGACCATAATTCTTCCGCCAGATGGGGTGCGAAGGGCTGGAGCAGGATCAGAAAATCACGCAGGACGGAGATCGGTTTGGTTTCCCAGGTCATCGCGTCATTCACAAAAACCATCAACGCGGAAATAGCGGTGTTGAACCGCAGACCATCCAAATCTTCCGTGACTTTTTTGATGCACGCCTGAAGCGCCTTCAATTGTGCTGGCGTCGGAGCGGCTTCTTTTATCGATGAGTCCAATTTGATGGTATCCAGCAAACCTTCGAGATTTTGCGCGCCAGCGGTGGTCTCGGCCTGCTCAAATTCGGTCTCGGATTTTTCATCCACGAACAGACGCCAGACACGGCCGAGGAAGCGATAGACGCCTTCGACGCCTTTGGTGCTCCACGGTTTCACCATTTCGAGCGGACCCATAAACATCTCATAGAGGCGCAACGCATCGGTGCCGACTTCACGGACCGGCACATCGACGGGGATGACATTGCCGCGCGATTTGGACATTTTTTGGTTGTCCTCGCCCAACACCATGCCCTGGTTGACGAGTTTGAAGAACGGTTCGGGCGTGGAAACGCAGCCGAGGTCGAACAGTACCTTGTGCCAGAAACGGGCGTACAGCAGGTGCAACACGGCATGCTCCGTGCCGCCGACGTAGAGATCAACGCCGGCGGATTTGCCACCCATCCAATAATATTCCGCGTCCTTGCCGACGAAAGCAGAATCGTTCTTGTTGTCGAGATAACGCAGATAATACCAGCACGAACCAGCCCATTGCGGCATGGTGTTGGTTTCGCGGACGGAACCGTCTGGCAGGTTGACCCAATCTTTGGCGCGGGCGAGCGGCGGTTCGCCGGTGGCGGTCGGTTTATAATCCGTCAACTCCGGCGGCAACACGGGAAGAGCGGTTTCAGGCAACGCCTCGTGATAAAGTTTTCCATCGGCGTCCTTTTTCCAAACAATGGGAAACGGCTCACCCCAATAGCGCTGGCGGGAAAAGAGCCAGTCACGCAATTTGAAATTGACGGTCTTTTTGCCGAGACCTTCTTCTTCGAGCCAGGCGGTGATTTTCTTTTTGGCTTCGGTGGTGGGCAAACCGGTGATAGAGATTTCCGGGCCGGAAGAATTTACCGAAACGCCATCGCCGATAAATCCGTGCCAATCGGCTTTTGCATCCGGCGGCTGGACGACTTGAACGATTGGCAAACTAAATTTCGTGGCGAACTCAAAGTCACGGGTATCGTGAGCGGGCACGGCCATGATTGCGCCGGTGCCATAGCTGGCGAGAACATAGTCCGCTATCCAGATCGGAATTTTTTCGCCGTTGACCGGATTGATGGCGAATGCGCCGGTGAAAACGCCGGTCTTTTCCTTGGCCAATTCGGTCCGCTCCAAATCGGATTTTTTGGCGACATCGGTTTTATATTTCGTGATGACCTCGTGTTGTTCCGGCGTCGTGATTTGATCCACCAGTTTATGTTCCGGCGAGAGCACCATGTAGGTGGCGCCGAATAACGTGTCGGGGCGCGTGGTGAAAACGCTGATTTTTCCCTGTGCCCCGGTGATCTGGAAATCCACTTCCGCGCCTTCGCTCCGCCCGATCCAATTGCGCTGCATCTCCTTGAGCGAATCGGTCCAGTCGATGGTGTCGAGGTCGGCGATCAACTTTTCGGCATAGGCGGTGATGCGGAGCATCCATTGGCGCATCGGCTTGCGGATGACGGGAAATCCGCCAACTTCACTTTTGCCATCCACCACTTCTTCATTTGCGAGAACAGTGCCAAGTTGTTCGCACCACCATACAGGTTGTTCGCTGACATAGGCGAGACGCCGGGAATCGCGGTAGGCTCGTTGCGCTTTCTCTCTCTCCATGGTCAAGCGCTCCTCCAATTGCGATAACTCTTCGCGAACCGACCCCATCTTTTCGCCAGTTTGAGCAACAAAGGCCGTATCGTTAAAGCACTTGGGCAGCTTCAACGTTTCCATAGGCTCGGCCTTGTTCGTTTCCGGATTGAACCACGAATTATAGAGCTTCAGAAAAATCCACTGGGTCCATTTGAAATAATCGGGGTCGGTCGTGGCGAGTTCGCGGGTCCAGTCGTAGCTGAAGCCGAGCGATTTGATCTGCCGCTTGAAGGTGGCGATGTTCTCCTCAGTCGTCTTGCGCGGATGTTGCCCGGTTTTGACGGCGTATTGTTCGGCGGGCAGGCCGAAAGAATCCCAACCCATCGGGTGCAGCACATTGAAACCCTGCGCGCGCTTGTATCGCGCCAGGATATCCGTGGCGGTGTAGCCTTCGGGATGCCCCACGTGCAGGCCGACGCCGCTGGGGTAGGGAAACATGTCGAGGATATAGAATTTCCGGGGTAACTGCGCGGCGGAAACTTTGCCGGAAATCTTGTGCCGCTGCGCGAACGGGTGGTCGGCGGGGATGTCATCGCCCGGACCGAACGCGCGGAAAGCCTGTTGTTGCTCCCAAACATTTTGCCATTTGGGTTCGATCAAATGAAACGGATATTGTCTGCGGCTGCTGGACATTGAGCCGCAGAGTTTGCGGAAAATCCGGCGCGCGGGCAATGTCGGATTTGACATGTCGGATTTGAATGCAGGTGCGGGGAAATCAACGCAAAGGAGCAAAGAGGTAAAGCCGCAAGGAAAACATCGAACATTCAACATTCAACACCCACCATACCATGAACCAAAACGGTGAAGGTGCTGCGGGTCACCCGCCGTCGCTGTGCTATGGCGTGGCAGGCAGACCCTCGCTCCTAAATGCCCTAAAGGTATTTCTGGACGGCTTGTGGGTCGCCGGGGGTGGCGAGCAAATAGAATTTGCCGCCTTGAGTCCAGGTGGCGACCGACACGCCGTTGATTTCGGCTAGTTGCGGCGTGGCGGAGGCGGGCGGATCTTTGACGGCGTTGGCCGGGCCCACGAACAGCCAGAGGTCGCCGGGATGATTCGGCTGCAACGGCTTTCCTGTGGCGAAACAGATCATGGAAATTTTTGCCCCCGCGAAATTCTGAACGGTGCAACCGGTTGCCGCGGTGTTTTGGAGCGGAGCGGGCAGCGTGTAATCGGCCGGGGATTGATTTTTGGCAAGATACGCCTGGATTTGCATTAAATCGTTGGTGGCGAGACTCATGCTATATCCGTAGCCGGCGACATAGAGCATCTGGGCTTCGTAATTTGCGAACGTATTGGACGGCGCCGGAGCGGAACCGCGCGGGTAATAAATGGCCGCTATGACGGCCAGTGACGCCACGATGGCCACTATCGCGACCGCGGCCACGATTTTGTCCCGCCGCGATTTTTTCTCCGCCATGGCTTTTTGTTCGGAGATGATTTGCTCCTTCAATCCCGGCGGGGCGGAAATCCGCCGGAATTTTTCGCGCACGATTTTTTGTTGGGCGGAATAGCCCTCGAACCACTCGCGCAGATCGGAATCGGTTTTCATGAATGAAAGCGCCGCCGCGATTTGTGGATCGGCCGCGTCCACCTCGGAGCGGTAGAGCAGCAAAATATTTTTGGCTTCGTCGCGGTTCATGTTTTCATTTTGTCGGCAAGCAATTGATACAACCGTGCCAGGCCGCGCGTGAGGCGCGATTTGACTGTGCCCAGGGGTATCACCAGTATCTCCGAGATTTCGTTATAAGAATAATCCTGCAAATAGAAAAGGGCAACCGGCGCGCGGTAAATTTCATCCAATTGCCCGAGGGCATCGGCCAATTGGGCGGTATCCAACTGGTTGACATTGGCGGGTGAAATCACCGGCAGTTCCGCCGTGGCATGCTCCAACTCGACATGGGGAAAGCGCGATTGCCTTCGCCGCGCCCCGAGAAACTCCCGGTGCAAGGTGGTAAATAACCAGGTTTTCACTTTCGATACATCTCGCAATTGATGGCCTTTGGCCGCCCAGATACAAAAGGTCTGCTGCGTCAAATCGCAAGCGTCCGCTTCATCGCGTGTCAGGCTGAACGCGAATTGGTACAGAGGCTCGTAGTGACGGGCCACCAAACTGTCAAAATCGACGCCTTCAGCCATAACGGGCGCATAATTAAGAGTTTCCAGACCATCAATTGTTCCGACAAATGTCGAAAGTTAGCGAAATTGTGTCCATATCCGGCCTGATTGCAAGCCTGTTGAACCGGCATTTAGGGGAGTTGAAACGTGATGGAGCCGAAAATGGAGCTGGCATGATAGTTATTGGCCCCGCCGCTGGTTGGTTCGTTGTAATAAGTGAACCGATATTGCAGCCTGGCTGAGGCGTTTTTACCTAGACGACGCGAGATCCCGATTTGAGCGTTTTGTTGTTGATATTCAATGCCCAGGGGCTGGCCGGCGGAGTAATTGTTCTGGCCATAATTGGCGTCAGAAAAAAAGTAGCCGGCGAACAGGTCCGTGTTTTGGCTCAGAACATAGGTGCCATCGACGAGGACGGTATAGACATCGCCGCGATAGGGAACCACGGCGGGCACGCCGTTGGCCATGGTCGTAGTATCTGACAAGGTATAAGAGAACAGGGTGGAGAGGTAGATGCGCGGCGTGGGGGTCATGTTGAGGCCAACCGAGAAGGTATGAGAGTAATCCTGCCCGGCCTGCAATCCCCCGCCGGGGGCAACGAGGGTTCCGAATTCGACAAAAGGTTGGTCGTTCACGTCATAGGCATCGTCACGATATTGGTAGGATAAAATAGCTTTCAAGCGCGGGCTCAGGTACAGGATCGCCCTGGTATCGACTTGGTCCGTGATGAGCCGGCGGGAAGTAATGAAAGTGGGATAGGCAGTCGGGATAAGCTCGATCAACGGGTCGCTATCATAATGGCTGTCATCGTCAAGCCGCCGGTATTGGGCGCTGAACGAGGCGAAGCGCCAGGGCGAAGTGCTCATGCCGATCCGTAAATCCGCCGATTCGTTGCTGAAGGCCGTGTGCTGTTGAAAAACGGCCTTGCTCAAAATCTCCTGGGGCGCGGCAAACTGATCATCCTGTCCGATGTCCTGTTCCTCCCCGTTCCCTTCGAGATACAACGTGGTGTAGGGGATGCTGGTGTAACGCAAAGATAAATTTTCCTGGAGCGAGGCTTCGTCATAATCCGAATTTTCGGTGAACGGCACGATAAAATCCGGAGGAGGAGTAAACTGCTGGTCGAACGCTCCCGTCCCAAACCCGTTTTGCCGCGTCCATTCGGCTTGCGCGCCTGTGGCGATAGTCAGGCCTCCGAAGGGGCCGAACTGGCCGTTGAGATTTCCCACGTGCGATTCTTTTTCCAGGGTGATTTGCGGGATGCCCGTGATCTGCTGCAAGGTGGGATCGTCCATGATGAAGAAGGAATTAGCGCTCAATTTGCTGTACAGATAGCCGGCGGAGCCAAAGAACCAATCGTTGAACTTTTTCTCAACCCGGATGGTGTTGGCGCCCTGGAAATAACTGGTGCCCTGGTTGACATTTTCCGTGACGGGAGAGCCGAGGAAAGCGGTATTGGTGACGGTGGTATTCAAATGGTAAAATTGGCCCCGGAAGCTGTCATCGATGGAAAAGCCTTTGATGTCATCGGTGAGATCGAATTTTATTATGTGGGTGCCCTCATTGATGCTCTGATAGGCCGGGGCAATGTTCTCGGTGGTGGTGGGACCGGACTCGGCGCCCCATTGGGTCAGTGCTTGGTTGCCGAACCGATAATCGTATTCGTAGCCCAGGACCAACTTCGGCCAGTCCGGCAACGTAAGGCCAAAATCGACCCAGGCTTTGCCGTCGTCCAGGTGCAAATCCTCATCCAGGCTTGGCGCCATGGGGGCCACATTTGGATTATAACCGCCGTTGTCATCATAGTATTTGCGGAACTGCTGCCATCCACCGTCGATGAACCCCAAACCGTTCCGGTCCAACGTGCCGGTGATCTTATAATCATCTGGCAAGACGTGGCCATTGACGAGCAGGGTGGTATTGGGGCTGGTTTGCTGGAACAATTGGAATTGCTCCACGCCGCCAACCGCGCCGTCGCGCTGCCAATATTGTTCGCGGAACGCCGACGCGTTGCCGCTGACCACATTTTCGCCAACGATCGGCGTGAATGAAAAATCGGAATTATTGGTCAACAGCTCGCTGTTCCAGTTTGCCCCCTGGTCAATCCAGGCCCGCAGCTGGGCAACTTGATTGGTCGTCAGCGGGCTGCCTTTCCCGACGGGCGGCATTTCCATGTCCGGCACTTGCCTCGCCACGTAGGCGATCAACAAACTTCCGGCGCTATCACCGGGGACGATGTCGTTGGTATTATTATCTCCGCCCTTTAAGGCATCCGGCAAATCGTCGAGCCGGAACGCGCTTTTAGGTTTTTGCGGGCCGTGACAGCGCAGGCAGTTGTCCGCCAAAATCGGTTTGATGTCGCGGCCAAAATCAACCGGCCATCGGGCGGCCGGCGGCAGATTGGAGACATCGAGGTCGTCTGCGAAGAGCCGCGAACAGGTGAAGAGCACGAGCAGGGCGGGAAGGGCCTCCCCCAACGTCAACGGGATGCGCGCGTTCCCTTTCAATAGAGGAGAATGGGCTGAACATTGGAGCCATGGACGGCGGTATGGCAGCCGGACGTCCAGCAACTGCCAAAAGCCAGGTCGGAGGTATGGTCCCGGCCGCCAATCAGGATCACGCCGGGACTGCCGGGCAACGGCTCTTGCGCATGACAGCGCAGGCACAGATTCGAATCCGGTTCGATGAGCATGTTGGCGTTGATGGAGCCATGGGGGGCATGGCAGACGGTGCAGCCTTCGCGCATGGCGGGATGTTCAAAAACGAACGGCTGCGTCTCTTCCCGATGGCATTGGGAGCAGGACTGATTCAACCGGGACATCGCCAGTCCACCTTCCGGCTTCATGATGTCCTCGCCGTGGGGGTCGTGGCATTGGATGCAATTCATGTCGCCCTCGAGGACCGGATGATGCTGGGGAAAATGAAATTCGGCATTGACCTCCACATGACATTGCAGACACGCCTGCGGATCTTTGCCCGGATTGATGATGAATTTATCCAGCCCGCCCTGGCCGCCCATGGCAATATGTTTGCTGCCCGGCCCGTGGCACGATTCGCAGCCGAACTGGCCCGTCTGGCCGGGATTGGCCAGGCGCAGTCCCGCATGGGGGCTGGCGGGAAAAGTACGCGCGATGTCGGCATGGCAATAAGCGCAGGCCTGGTCGCCGACATAGGTCGCGCCATCGATCTTGAGCGGCACGAACACCGTGCGGTCGGTGGAACAGGAATTCATCAGGACCAGGAAGAGGCTTAAGCCCACGGCGAAGCCCACGACAGTGAGACGGCGGGCCCGTTTCGCTTGGGGGAGGACCCGTTGGCAAAAACGCCACAAGCGGTCACGGATGATGGCGATGACCGTTGCGGCTAAGTTGTTTTGGTTGATCAAGGGTTGGGCAAAAGTCCCACGCGATAATAACCGGCTTTGTTGGTGGCATTGGGGTCCAAAAAGACCACCGGGTTGCTGGCGGCCACGTTCGTGACCAATGAGACCCAATTTCCGAGCGTTAAATTAGTCGAGCCCTGGACGACATAACTCAGGCCCACGTTCGCCGCATAGTTGAATCCAAAATCCGTGGAGCCGGTCGCTGTCGAACCGCCCAGCGAAACCGGCACCGGCGTGACCACGCTGATGGGGATTGAATTCGTGCTGGTGACATTGTTGTTATCCGTCGCGATTGCCGTGAGCGTATAGCTGCCCGCGTTAACATTGTTGGTGACGGCTACGTAGGGACTGGTGGTGACATTGCCGATGATCGCCGTGGCTCCCCCGGAGGTCAGGGAGAATTGCACCCCGGTCAGGGTGCCGCCCGTGTCGGATCCCATAGCGCCGACTTTCAAGTTTGCCGGCGCGCTAAAGACTGCCCCCGAGGCGGGATTGGTGATGGTCACCGAAGGCACACTGGCGGAGGTAACGGTGAAATTCACGATCGAGGATGTCGTGAAATTCCCGGCCGCAACTTCCACGGCCGTGAGGGCATAGGAGCCGGCGCCCAGATTGTTGGCGGCAAAACTGAAGGGCGCAGTCTTGACCGATCCGGCCAGGACATTATTGGTGTAGAATTGCACGTTGGTGAATTGCACCGGCACATCCGTCAGCACGGATGCCTGGAGGGTGACATTGGCCGGCCCGCTGAAATTAGCGCCCGGGGAAGGGCTGGTGATGGATGGCGGCACCGTCGGGGATGACCGGATATAGCCAAAGCTTTTGGTGCCCACTCCGCCCTCCCCGCCCCAATTGGTAAGGGTCAATTGCAAATAAATGTCATTGGTCAATAGATGCACGACATAAGTATGTCCAATGTCTCCCGACGGGCTGCCGCGTGCCTCCATCGGGCAGTTTCCGTACGAGATGCCCGCATAACTGATCAGGGTGTTTCCTGATGAAGACCACGCTGTGCCCTTCGGACTGCCAGAGGCCGGCCCGGTTTCAATGGCCGTAGACGAACCGGTGTTGGTGCCGGAGTTGTATAATCCCCCGGAAGAACCCGAGTCGTTCACACGGTTGATATAGACATTGGCCAAGATCGGGTCGGGCGTGGCAACGCCGAAAAACCCGTTCGTAGGCCCGTCCCAGATGGTGGAGGCGTGAGACAGAGGCGCTGCCGCCAGCAACAAGGCCGGCAAGAGGACGTGTCCTAATTTTGTGCAAATTGATTTTATTCCTTTCATTTGAGGTGTGAGATCCCGAATCGATTAAAGTTCCAGATTTTTTGTTACAACACGGTGAACGAAGTCGTTTCATTGTTGGGGCAGCAGGTTTACTTGATAAAATTGTGTTCCGCCCGGATTCAACAGGTTCGTAAAAGACATGGAACTGCCGGCGGCGGTATTCGTGGAGACGGAAACCCAATTCACCAGGTCGGGCGAGCTTTGAACAACATAGCTAAAGTTGGCTTGCGTGGTGTAATTGAATGAGAACCGGCCATTGCCTGCCGTTGCCTGCGAATAATTAACGACCGGCGTCGAGCGCAAATAGCCGAACCCGCCCCCGCCCCCCGCGGCCCAGTTCGTGATCAGGATCGAAAAATAAATGTTGTCCGCCGGCAGATACACCACCATCGGCTGTCCGATCAATGTCACCGGCGAGTTCCCGTTGAGCAGCGCCAGCCAGTTGGTGTAAGTGAGCGAAGAATAATTCGTGATGCTCCCAAACGCCCACACGGTGTTCGAAGGGCTGAGCGTTCCCGCGCTCGTTTCGCTGAACGCGTTGAACAGCCCTTTCATTTTCGCCCGCGTAAACCACACGTCCGGCGTGATCCGGTCCTGGTTGGAGACCTGGGTGGGATCAGGGGTGGGCTGGTTATAACTGATCATCGGGCCGTCCCACACATTTTGCGCATGGCCCATTGACGCCGCGGCCAGCATCAAGGTGCTCACAACGAGATAATAGGAAAATCTCCAATTCACGAAGATGAGAGGACGAAGACGCGTTTAGGTTCCCGAACCGGGAAAATGACGAAATTTACGAATCAATCCTGCTGCGCCTGCCAGGCCAGCCGCAAGCCGTCCAGGGTCAAATCCGGCTCGACGGCGGAAATTTCCGGCATCTTTGACGCAATCAAACTGGCATAACCGCCGGTGGCCACGACTGGTAAACTATTGGCGCGCAATTCCTTTTTCAATTCGGCGATCAGCCCTTTTACCAAACCGCGATAGCCATGCACCGCGCCCACGAGCATCGCCTCTTCCGTGCTTTTGCCGACGATATTTTTCGGCTCAACGATCTTTATCTTCGGCAATAACGCAGTTTTTTCATGCAGATAATCCGTCATGGCCGCCAGTCCCGGCGCAATGATCCCGCCGGCATAATTTCCGGCCGCGTCAACCACATCGAACGTCACCGCCGTTCCAAAATCCACGACCACCACCGGCGCGCCGAAACGGATTTTTGCCGCCAGCGCGTTCGCCAGCCGGTCCGCCCCGATGGAACCCGGCCTGGGATAATCAATGCCCACGCCCCGCAAGCTCCGGGCCGATAGCTCCAAAATATCACAATTCCAAAACCTCCCGACTGTTTTACGGACGAACGGGGTCGCGCGCGGAACGACACTGCACAGGGCCGCGCCTTCGATCTGCTTTGCGCCGGCAAATTTTTTCACGAGCGCGGCGGCATTTCCGCCGGACCACCTGGCGGTGGGGATGTCCGTCTGGCGCACGACGCGTTTGGGGTCCGCCAGGCCGACGTGAGTGTTGGTATTGCCGATGTCGAGAAGGAGGATCATTTTTCCACGGTGACGTCGCCGCCAAAAATCGGTTCCAGCCGCCCATGCTCGGTGCGCAAGAGGAGCGCCCCCGCATCGTCGAGCGATTCCGCGGTCCCCCGGATCTTCCGGTCGCCGATCTGCGCGGTGACATTTTTTCCAATGGTGGCGCAATGCTCTTCCCATTCATCGGCGACCGCCGAAAATTTCCCCGCGCCGATCTCCGCATACACCTGGTCCAGTTCCTTGAGGATGGCCGCGGCCAGGCCCGCCCGCGAAAGGGTTTCGCCCGTCTCGATCTTCAACGACGTGGCGGTCCTTTTCAATTCAGCCGGAAATTCGTTGGCGTTCAGGTTCACGTCGATGCCGATGCCCAGGATGATATAGCGGATCTTGTCCAGTTCCGCGCTCATTTCCGTCAGGATGCCGCAGACTTTTTTGTCGCGGAGCAAAATATCGTTCGGCCATTTTATCTCGGGCTGCAATTTGGTTTCCGAGGCAACCGCGCGGCGCAGGGCGACGGCCGAGGCCACCGTCAATTGTGTGGTTTCCTGTGGACGCAAGTTGGGCCGCAAGAGGATCGAAAACCACAACCCTTTGCGCGCCGGCGACAGCCATTTCCGGCCCAGCCGCCCGCGCCCGCGTGTTTGTGATTCGGCAAAGACCACCACCCCTTCCCGCACCCCATCGCGCGCCAGTTTCTCGATGACGTCGTTCGTGGACGTCGTCTGCTCGAACACCTGGATGTCGCGCCCGATGACTTTGGTTTTTCCCAGGCGCGCCAGCAAATCGTCGGCGTGGAGCGCATCCGGTTCGCCGACCAGCCGGTAGCCGAAATGCGGCCCGGCCTCGATCTCATAGCCGAGCGTGCGCAATTCCTCGATGCGCGCCCAGATCGCCGCACGGCTGATGCGCAATTGCGCCGCCAGTTCCGCGCCGGATACCCCGTCGGGATTTTCGCGCAACGCCGTCAAAATTTTTGCGTCCGGGGTCATTCAAAATCCAGTCCGATGTCCACCGCCCGCGCCGAATGGGTGAGCGCGCCGACGGAGATGAAATCCACGCCGGTCTTCGCCACGGCGCGGACCGTTTTCAGGCTGATGCCGCCGCTCGCCTCGGTCAAGGCGCGGCCCTCGATGATCTTCACCGCCAGCCGCAGGCGTTTCAGGTCCATGTTATCGAGCAGAATGACGTCTGCGCCGGCATCCGCCGCGTGTTTGACCTGCGCCAGGTTGTCCGCTTCCACTTCCACCTGCAGATCGGGAAATTTTACCCGCGCCTGCCCGATGGCCGCGGCGATGGCGTTTGGCTTTTCATTCCGCAACGCCGCCAGGTGATTGTCCTTGATCAGGATCATGTCAAAAAGCCCGAGGCGATGGTTTCTGCCGCCGCCGCAGGTGACGGCATATTTTTCGAACGATCGCCATCCGGGTGTAGTCTTGCGCGTGTCGAGGATCTTGGTCCCCGTCCCCTTCGCCTCGCGCACGAACCTGGCAGTGAGGGTGGCAATGCCCGAAAGCCGCTGGACGTAATTCAGGGCCACGCGTTCCGCGCTCAAAATGGCGTGGGCCGGGCCGGAGATTTTGAGAAGATTTTTGCCGCGGGCGACCCGTTCGCCATCGCGGGCGATCCTTTCAATCTTGATTTTGCGGGATAGCCGATGGAACGCTTCTACGGCGAAATCGAGCCCGGCGACGACGAGCGTTTCGCGGGCGAGCATCACGGCCCGGACCTTCAGGCCGGACGGGACCATCGCCGCGGTCGTCGCGTCGCCGCTGCCGATGTCTTCGGCGAGCGCGCGTTTGACGGCGGCGCGGATGTCAGCATTGGACGATTTCACGCCGCAATCATGCGGGCGATTCAGAACGCGGAAAAGAAAATTTCGCGCCTTGAACCACCTTGTCGCGTCGTAGCGCAGCGAAGACGGATGAACCGACGGAAAACATCGAACATCGAACATCGAACGCCCAACAACCAACAACCAACATCCAACAGCCTCCATTCGGGGCATTTATTTGATGTTGGTTGTTGGATGTTCCCTGGGTTCATGGAAAGCCCCCTTTCGATTTTTCGCCTGCATTGGCACCATGAACCTGCCGCACTCTTCCAGGTATTCAATCGACGCAAATCGTCCTCTCGCTGTTCCCTCTCCCTGGGGGAGAGGGTTAGGGTGGGAGGTCGGGGCAAACTCATACTGGAGATTTTTTCTCTCTTTCCCTTGAGGTTCATGGAGAGCGTTCGGGTGAGTGGCGCTCATATTTTTTGAATGTTGAATGTTTCATCTGTCGCTTGGCCCTATCCGTCCTTTACGTCCCTATTTATCCCTTTCAATTAATTCAGAATGCTACAGAGAGACTGTCCCGCGGCTCAATCACGCCCGGGGCGGACGACTTCAAAACCCGCTTCGATGGCGGCCTTGGCTTGTCCTTCATCATGCGTCATCAGGCGGGAAATCTTCAATTCTTCCATGGCGGCCAGGTGCAAACGATCCAGGGAGCGACAATGTTTGTCACCGGAATTCCGATGCTGGCGCAAGGCCGTCTGGAAAACTGCCGCCGGCAGAGTGCGGAATTCGAAAGGAGGCTCATTTCGCAACAGCGCCACCTCCGCCTCCAGCTTGCGCCATTGCGGCCTGGTCAAACTCCCGCCGGTCCATAATGCCTTCATTTGGACGAGCGTTTCCAATTCGGCGAGCGCCGACACAATAACTTCGGCCTCCGCCGCGATAGCAGCGCGTACATCCGTACTCGATTGTTCGGTGCGAAAAAGTTTCAACAAACAACTGGTATCAATGTAGATCACAGCTTGCGGTCCGCCCTGGCCTTGGCGAGTTCCTCGTCAATACTTGGAAAAATCTTGTTTCCAAAAATTTTCCTGATTCTGGCCGCGTGCTCCTCGGGATTCCATCGTTTCCGTTTGGGCTTCCCGGGGACGACGCGCACCAGCTTGGCGACGGGTTTGGAATCGCGGGTGATGAGAATTTCATCCTCCCACTGCAACGCCGCCTCCGCTTCCGGCCAGCGCTGGCGCAAATCACGAATGGTAATCGTTTTCATCCTCCAACGATAACATGTTTCACACATCAGTCAACCGGCAACCCGTCAATCGAAAATCCGAAATCGCCAATCGCCCCGGTCAACCCGGGAATTGAAAATAGTTCTTCGCGTTGCCGTAGCAAATATCTTCGACCATCTTCATCAGCCATTCGCGGCGGTCCGGCAGCCGCCCGCTCTCGACGTCGCCACCGAGCACATCACAGAGGATGCGGCGGAAATATTCGTGGCGCGGATAGGAAAGCAGCGAGCGCGAATCGGTCAACATGCCCACAAACCGCGTCAACAGGCCCAAATCTGAAAGCGCGTCCAACTGGGCGCGGATGCCGTGTTCCTGGTCCAAAAACCACCACGACGCGCCGTATTGCAGTTTGCCGGCGCTGGAACCGTCCTGAAAACTGCCGGCCATGCACGAAAACAAATAATTGTCCGACGGATTGAGATTGTAGAGGATGGTCTTGGGCAATTTGCCCGCGCGATCCAGCCGGTCCAAATAACGGGCCAGCGGGCCGGCTTGTTTGAAATCGCCGATCGTGTCGCAACCCGTGTCGGCTCCGAGCTTGGCGCCGGTCTTTGAATTCACGTCGCGCAGAGAGCCCAGGTGAAGTTGTTTCACCCAGCCTTTGTCCGCGTCAAGCACCCCGAAAAATTCCATCATGAAGGAGGCAAACCGGTCCGCGTCCTCCGGCGAAGCCGCCTTGCCTTTGAGCGCCGCGGAAAAGATCGCGCCGGCCTTCGTCTCCGTGCAATCCTGCAACGGCATCCGCTCAATCCCGTGGTCGGAGAGCCGGCTGCCCTGGGCATGGAAAAAATCATGCCGCTGCTTCAGCGCCTTGAGAAATCCCTTGAAGGTGCCGGCGCCGGCGCCGGAGGCCTCGGCCAATGCTTTCACCCATTTCTTGAATCGTTCCGGCTGATTCACGCGCAAGGCGTTGTCCGGACGAAAGGCCGGGTACACTTTCACTTTCCATCCGGATTTTTTGATGGCCTGGTGATGTTCGAGCGTATCGGTCGGGTCATCCGTCGTGCAGATGACCTTGACGTTCATGCGTTCGACCAGTCCCCGCACGGAATAACCCGGCTGGGCGAGCAGCCGGCAGGTCTCGTCCCAAATCTCCTGCGCGGTGCTTTCTTCGAGCAGTTTTTCGATGCCGAAGTACCGTTGCAATTCCAGGTGCGTCCAGTGAAACAGCGGGTTGCGCAAAGTGGTGGGGACGGTTTTCGCCCAGGCCTGGAATTTATCGCGCGCGGAAGTTTCACCGCCGGTGATCAAATTCTCCGGAATGCCGTTCGCCCGCATGGCGCGCCATTTGTAATGATCCCCGCCCAGCCACGGCTCGTGGATGTTCTTAAAGTTTTTATTCCCGGCCAAATCGCGCGGCGAGAGATGGCAATGATAGTCGATGAGCGGTTGTTTGGAGGCCGTGCCGTGATAGAGTTCACGGGCCGTGCCGTTCGACAGTAAAAAATCTTTGTCCAGGAATTTCATAATCAGATGGTCATTGCGTTAAACCCGCCGTCCACGACGATTTCCGCCCCGGTCATAAAGCTGCTGGCGTCCGATGCCAGCAGGATGGTTGCCCCCACCAGTTCGTCCGCCTCGCCGAACCGTTTCATCGGCGTCTTGCCCATGATCTGCGCCACCCGCTCGGGGTTGAGCACCTTGCGGTTCTGTTCCGCCGGAAAAAAGCCCGGCACCAGAATGTTGACGCGCACACCGGAAGTCGCCCATTCGCGCGCCAGATTTTTCGACAGGTTATGGATGGCCGCCTTTGATGCCGAATAGGTGAAGACCCTCGATAATGGCGCGAGTCCCGAGGCTGAACCGACGTTGATGATGCTGCCGGATTTTTGGGCCACGAGATGCCTGCCAAAAACCTGGCAGGCCAGCATCAGGCCCTTGAGGTTCACCGTGATGATTCTTTCGAACTCTTCCCCGGTGATGTCGAAAAAGGGAGTCGGCGAATTCGCGCCCGCGCCGTTCACGAGGATGTCCACGCGGCCAAATTTCGCGAGCACGTCGGCGAGGAGTTTCTCCAACGCGGCTTTGGACGTGGTATCGCAGGAAAAGAATTCGGCCTTCCCGCCGGCTTTGGAAATGCCTTCCAGCCGTGCTTTGGCTTTGGCCGCGTCGCGGCCCACCAGGGCTATGGCCGCGCCCGCCGCCGCCATGCCCTCGGCCATCTCGCCGCAGAGCACACCCGTGCCCCCGATGACGACCGCCACCTTGCCTTTGAGTGAAAAAAGTTCCGCCGGTGATTTCATGATTCGTAATGGGTTGAAAGCATCAAAGAGTTTAAGCGTAATCAGAATCCGCTTCAACGCTTTAACTCTTTAACCGCGTCATCGTTGTACCCGCGCGCTGCCTCCGCCCATCGTTTTTTCGACTTCCTTGCGTGTGGCCATGCTCGTGTCGCCGGGCGTGGTTGAGGCCAATGCCCCGTGCGCCGCGCCGTAATCCACCGCCTTCTGCGGATCGTTGAATTCCAGAAAGCCGAATTGCAAGCCGCTGGCAAAACTGTCGCCGCCGCCCACGCGATCCAAGATCTCCAATTCCGGATATTTGCGGCTCTCGAAAAAACTGCCGTCATGCCAGAGAATCGCGCTCCAATCGTTCTTCGTCGCCGTGATCACGCGGCGCAGGGTCGTCGCGGCAACTTTGAAATTCGGATAGGCCTTGACCGCCGTTTCAATCATCGCCTTGAACGCCCCGGTTTCAATCTTGCTCAGGTTATGGTCCGCCCCTTTGACTTCGAACCCAAGGCTCGCCGTGAAATCCTCCTCGTTGCCGATCATCACATCGACGTACTTGGCGATTTCCTTGTTCACCTCCTGCGCTTTCTTGAGTCCACCGATGGACTTCCAGAGCGAGGGCCGGTAATTCAAGTCATAACTGACAATCGTCCCGTGTTTGTTCGCCGCCTTGACCGCTTCAATCGTCAACGCCGCCGCGGTCTCCGATAACGCGGCGAAAATGCCGCCGGTATGAAACCAGCGCGCCCCGAGCTTTCCAAAAATTTTGTCCCAATCAAAATCGCCCGGCTTGAGCTGCGACGCCGCGGAATTGCCGCGGTCCGGCACGCCGACCGCGCCGCGGATGCCGAAGCCGCGCTCGGTGAAATTCAAACCGTTGCGGATGCTGCGGCCGATGCCGTCGTCAGGCCGCCACAAGAGGAAATCGGTATCGACGCCGCCCTGCATGATGAAATCTTCAATGAGATGGCCGACCTCATTGTCCACAAACGCGGAGCAGGTGGCGGTTTTGTAGCCGAAACATTTGCGCAAGCCGCGCGACGTGTTGTATTCGCCGCCGCCCTCCCAGGCCGTGAACGAGCGCGCGGTGCGAATACGTCCTTCGCCGGGGTCAAGCCGCATCATGATTTCGCCGAGTGAAATCTGGTCGTACTTGCAGGTGGATTTTTCTCTTAATTTGATTGCCATAAAGTGATTGGGTTGCGTGGTTTAAAAAATCAAAATCTAACTTTGTTTAGCGCCGGATGGCGCGGCCGACAATAGCCCGCCGTTTCAACGGCGGTTTCTGCGGCAAAAGAGACCAAGTCCCGTTAGGGACGGCAGAATGGCTTTCTTCACCTTCCCAATTCGTCATTGGACATTCTCTAGTCATTATGATTTCGTCATTAGTCATTCCGGTCAAACGTCCGCGGTTTTGAAATCACCCAAATTCCACGGCCTATCGCCAATTTCCTTATTCAGGTGATTAAGCTCCTCGATCTCCGCCTTGGTGAAGAGCAAACCGCCGTATTTCCTGGAGAGCGCTCCGGAATTTGCTTCCGGCTGGCCCGGCAACATGCACTTCTCGTTCCCATGCCCCAGGATGTCGGCGATGATCGCCTTCACATTCTCCATTTGTGAACGGCCTTTGACATAATCGTTGCCCTTCATCGCGTCGGGGTGGATGACCTGGAAAAAGAACGTCGAACCGCGCTTCTCCCCCTCGCCGCCGCGCGACGTGCCGCGGATTTCCGGCAGCGAACCGCCGATGAAACCGGCGTAAAGCTCGTCGATCAAACCCATGCCATAGCCCTTGTGCGCGGCGAACGGAAGCAAGGCAACGGCTTTGTTCGGATCGGTGGTGGGATTGCCCTCGGCATCCACCGCGGCGTTCGGGGGCAGTAATTTGCCCTCGCGCTTCATCACCGCAACACGGCCCATGGCGATGGTCGAAGTCGCCCAATCGATGACAATGGGAAAGCCGATGGCGTCCTGCGTTGGGAATCCCCACGAATGCGGGTTGGTTCCCATCGTCGGCGTCTTGCCGCCGAACGGCACCACTTCGGACGTGGCCGACGTGCAATTCGTATAAGCGATATAACCTTTGAGCGCGGCATCCATCACATAACCACCGCCCCAGAGATAATGGGTGGCATTGTCCACGCTGACCATCCCCACGCCGTACTGGTCGGCGAGTTTCATGCAGGTGTCCATGGCTTCATAGGCGATGGCCTGGCCGAGTTTGTTATGGCCGTTCCAGATTTCCGCCGCGGCGAAACGCGAAGGCAATTTCTCAATCTGTGCGCCCGGCTTCCAGCGCCCCACCATGCTGCCGAACAATTCATCCAGGTGCAGCGCCTTGAGGGCATTATGGGTGCGGATGCCGTAATACGCCGCGCTGGAGCAAAATCGCGCGCCGGCCGCCGCTTCCTCGGCACTGTATCCGCGCTTGAGATACGCCCGGGTCACCAGCGTATCATGGGTTTCTTTGGGAACGATGTAATAGGTCTCGGGCATAAAATAGTCTAAAAGTTCCGTTTCTGTTCCGCTTGAGTTTCACAACCGGAACTTTTTTTTCGACCAGTTCAACGACTCGAATGCTGCCATCTGGCTGGTAACTGGCATCAAACGCGGTATTCGGCCGGAATAAATCCGGAGCTGTCAACCGTCCGCGCGAATCAGCAATCAATTTCATAATGATTATTCCATTCGTCAAACCACTTTCTTCACCGGCACCTCCGGGTTCACCTGCGCGATCGGCTTCTCGCCATGCATGGCCAGGATGAGGTTCTTCACCGACGTAGTCGCCTGGCGCACGACGCTTTCGTAAGTGCGCGAGGCCACATGCGGCGTGCAAACGACATTCGGCAGTTTGAGCAGCGGATGGTCCGCCGGTGGCGGTTCCTGGTCCAAAACGTCGGTGCCGTAGCCGCCCACCTGGCCGGATTTCAAGGCCTCGACCAATTCGCCGGTATTCACAACCTCGCCACGCGCGCAATTCAGGAGCAAAACACCCTTCTTCATCCTGGCAAAAGCCTTGGCATTGATCATGCCGCGGGTTTCCGGCGTAAGATTTGTGTGGAGCGAAATGTAGTCGCTCGCGGCAAAAAGTTCATCGAGTGTATTGGCCCGCTTCACGTCATGGTCCTTGGCAAATTTTTCGTCCCAATAAACGTCAAAACCGATCACCTTCATGCCAAAAGCCCGGGCGCGGATGGCGACTTCCTTCCCAATCCGCCCTACACCGAGAATGCCGATGGTTTTTTCCAGCAATTCATGGCCGGTCTTGCGTTTCCAGCCGCCCGAACGGGTGGAATCGGTATGGAACAGGAAATTCTTTTCAAGCGCCAGGAGCAGCAGAAAATTGTGCTCGGCGACAGTCGTATGGTTCACGCCCGGCGTAAAGAGCAGCGGAATCCCAAATTCGGTGCAGGATTTCACGTCAATCTTGTCCACGCCGATCCCGTATTTGCTGAGCACTTTCAGCCTGGGCCGGGCCTTTTCGAGTACCTTGCGCGTGATGGCGTCATCGCCGCAGATATACCCCTCCACGTCGCCCACCAGCTTGAGCGTATCGGCTTCGTTGAGCGGTCCGCGGGCGCGAATGATTTCCCAGCCCGTTTTTGCGAGCAAATCGTGATGTTCTCCGGGGGTGTCCTGAAAAGAAGTGGTCGTCAGCAAGATTTTCATGAACTTTAAGAGTATAAGACCCCGGCCTCATGGTCAAAAAAATTAACCCCGAACCAATGTTCGGGGTTTGCCAATCACCATGAAAAAACTGCACTCAACCGGCGCCCAGTTCAGAATACGCCATGGCCGTCAATCGCTCCTGGGCCTGTTTGGTTAAATCGCTGAAAATCATCGAAACCCGGTAGCCGGTGTGCTTGTTGCCGGCGCAGGAAACAATGATTCCCGCGCACTGCAGCTTCTCCCCGCCAGGCGATTGCAAGGCCACCGTCATCTCCGACCATTCCTTGAAAGGAGTCGGGCTGCGAAATTCAATGCCGTTTTTGTGGATGGCGACAGTATCGGCAGACAATTCCAAACGCGTCTGCCGCGCTTCAAACGTGACCTGTTGGTCTAATGAACCAATACTTCCGAGTTTTCTTGCGCTCATGTGTTTACACTATCACATTTCATCAAATCGTCAAATTTTCCGTGGCGCCTGATTTTATCTCATTCCTCGTAAGTTGGATGTTGGATGTTGGATGTTGGTCGTTTCTCCCTCACCACTCAATCACCGCCGCCCCCCACGTCAATCCCGCCCCAAATACCATCAATAAAATCAAGTCCCCGCGCGAAACCCGGCCCGACGCCACCGCCTCGTCCAGCGCAATGGCCACCGATGCCGCCGACGTATTGCCGTATTTGTCCAGGTTGATGAACAACTGTTCCGGCTTGGCGCCCAGACGCTCCCCCAGCGCATCGATGATCCGGCGATTGGCCTGGTGCGGAATGATGCATTTGATTTTCGTGATGTCGAGTTCGCACCGCCGCAACACTTCCGTCGCTGCCGATTGCATCGCCTGAATGGCGCTCTTGAACGTCTCTTTTCCCTCCATCCGCAGGTAATGCATCCGCGCATCCACGGTGCTTTTGGAAGCCGGACATTTGCTGCCTCCGGCGGGCATGAAAAGCAAATCGCCTTTCCCGCCGTCCGCCCCCATCACAGCAGTCAACAGACCGTGCGAGTTGGCGCGATTTTGCAAAATCACCGCGCCCGCCCCGTCGCCAAACAGAACGCAGGTATTGCGGTCCGTCCAGTCGATGATGGCCGAAAGTTTCTCGGCCCCCACCACCAGAACGCTGTCGTAGGTGCGCGACATGATGAATTGCTGCCCGATCTCCAGCCCGTAGATGAAACCCGAACACGCCGCCTCCAAATCAAAGGCCGCGGCATTTTTGGCGCCGATTTTGTGCTGGACCAGGCACGCCGTCGCCGGAAACGGCATGTCCGGCGTGATGGTGGCGACGATGATCAAATCCAGGTCCGCCGCTGTGATGCCCGCCATTTTCATCGCGCGGTGCGCGGCTTTGACCGCCATATCCGACGTGAACTCGTCCTTGGCGGCGATGCGCCGCTGCTTGATGCCCGTGCGCGAGACGATCCAGTCATCCGATGTCTCCACCATTTTCTCCAACTCATGGTTGGTCAGGATTTTTTCCGGCACATAAGAGCCGATGCCGGTGATGGAACAGGTGCGCCCCACAAAATTATGCGTGGCGCGCGGATTTTTGAATTTTGGTCTCATTGAATTATTTGCAGTCGGCGGCGCCGGGTTCGGAAACAATTTCCAGTTTCTTGTTCGCCCGGGCGATCTCACGCGCGATGATT
The DNA here is from genome assembly GCA_963797825.1 of uncultured Verrucomicrobiae bacterium. GTDB lineage: Bacteria > Verrucomicrobiota > Verrucomicrobiia > Limisphaerales > UBA11358 > UBA11358. The sequence goes on along the minus strand of CAWCRR010000039.1, from coordinate 113,002 downwards.
TCGTTGACGTGATGCCTGATCGCATCCGCCGCCACGCGCATCGCGCCGGCCACCGCCCGCTCCCGAGCCGAGGCGTGGGCCTTGAACACCAGTCCCTTGAATCCCAGCAGCGGCGCTCCCCCGTAAACCTCCGGGTCCATCCGCTTGCGGATGGTCTGAAACGCGCCTTTGGCCAGAAAAGCCCCGATCTGCCGTTGCGTTGAGTGCATCAACTCGCGCTTCAACATCGAGAACATCGCTATCGCCAGGCTCTCCGAAGTCTTCAATACAATGTTGCCCACAAAGCCGTCGCAAATGACCACATCCACGTGGTCCTTGAATAAATCATGGCCTTCGACGTTGCCGATGAAATTCAAATCCAATTTTTTGCAGAGCTTGAAAGCTTCCAGCGTCAATTCGTTCCCTTTGGAATCTTCGGTGCCGATGCTCAAAATGCCCACACGCGGATTTTTGCGGCCAATCAGCTCGCGCGAATAGACATTGCCCATCACCGCGAACTGTGCCAGGTGCAGCGGCTTGCATTCGATGTTCGCGCCCGCATCCAGCAGCACAAACTCGTTTCCCTGCCGCGGAATCACCGTGGCGATGCACCCCCGTTCCACCCCCTCGATGCGGCCCACCTTGAAAGTGGCCGCGGCGAAAATCCCGCCCGTGTTGCCGAGCGAAACCAGCGCATCCGCCTTGCCCTCCGTGATGAGTTCGGCGGCGCGGGCAATCGACGAATCCTTTTTGCGGCGAAGCGCGGTGGCGGGTTTGTCGTCCATCTCCACCACTTCGCTGGCATGGACGACCCGGACGCGATGGTCGCGAAAGCCTCCCGGGGGAAGGGCCGCATGGATGGCGGCCTGGTCGCCGACGAGGTATAGGGCGGAAATGTTTTTATTGGCCTCGAGCGCGTGTTTTGCGCCCGTGATGACAACCCCGCAACCGTGGTCGCCGCCCATGACATCGACTGCAATTCGCATGGCGAGGTCTTGAGTTTTGGATGGGTCCAATCCAAAACTCAAAATGGGGTCAGGACCCGGTCGTGATACTGATGACCTGCCGGCCCTTGTAGAAGCCGCACGCCGGGCAGACGCGGTGCGGCACATAGGGCGCATCGCATTGCGGACATTTGCTCAATTGCGGCAGTTTCAGCACGCTGTTATAAGCGCGGCGCATACGCTGCCGGCTTGTTGATGGTTTACGTTTTGGGACGCCCATAATTCAAATTATAATTTCAGTTTGTTCAATTCAGACCACGCCGATTCATTCTCTTCGTGGTTCTTTTCGCTGATTTTCCTCAATCCGCCGCAATCCGGTTTGCACACCGGATGCCGCGGAAATTCAAGCAGAATATCTTCCCGCACGTAAGGAGTCAAGTCTATGCAATCATTGTCCACGGTTGCCTTTTCCTCGCCTTCCAGCGGCAAATGCACCGCCCAATGGTCCAATACAAACTTCTTTTTAAACGGTCTCAAACAGCGAACACATTCGCAATCCAATGAAATCTCCAACTTGCCCTGGACCAGTACCGCGTCATGCAGCTTTTCGACCTGCAAATCGTAATGAAGCGGCTTTTCCGCGCGAATCATTTCATCATGCAGTTCCAGGTCCAGTTCCCCAACTGGCAGTTCACCCTTCAAATGCAGACCGTGGGATTCCAGATGTCGAAGGTTAACCGATATCATAATGTATTGAACAGAAAATCGCCCGAATGTTCAATTTCAAAAGAAAATAAAGCCAACGTTAAGAGCAGGCAAGCCAAGTGTGCGATGGAAATTATTGGCCCGTTACTTCGCGCGAATGCGGTAATAATGATTTGGATAATTTGTCCACTGCGGATCGCTGAAAGACGACGTGCCAGTGCCCGACAGCGTGTTCGTCACCACTGGAATCCAAACCGGATTTACCAGGTTAGTGCAAGCTTCCACTACGATGGTGGCATTGGTTGGGCCAGTCATTTTAAAACCAAATGGTCCGCCAGTCGGGACAAAAGGTGTCGCCTGCGGATTCCACAACACCGCCGGATTTGCAGGATTGTATACGTTGAAAGCTATCCAACCACTTGTGCCTGGCATGTAATAAATCGTAACAACGGGACAGTTCGCAAAAGCAGTTGGGTCCGCGTTCGGGGCATTGCCTAAAAAATAGAGGGATTTCAGGCTGATACAGTTGCAAAAAGTTTCGTATCCAATAACATGAATGCTGCCAGAGATGGTGATACTGGTCAGATTGGTGCAGTAGTCAAACGCATATGTACCAATGTTCTTAACGCTTGACGGGATAACGAAACTAGCCAGGCGGGTGCAGTCTTCAAATGCACCATCCCCGATGCTGATGACACCGTTGGAAATGGTGACACTGGTCAGGTCTTCGCATATTTGAAACGCGCTTCCCTCGATGTTGGTGACGCTGCCCGGGATCGTGACACCAGCCAGGGAACAGCCGGAAAACGCAGAACCTCCGATATCCGTCACTCCGTTGGGTATAGTGTAGCTGCCTGTCAGACCCTCCGGGTATTGGATGAGAGTGTGTCGCGGCTCGTCAAATAAGACACCGTTTACGCTGCTGTAGGCCGGGTTGGCGGCATTTACGAAGATATTTGTCAAGCGGGTGCAACCCCCAAACGCCTCATACCCGATGTTGGTGACAGTGCTGGGGATGGTGAGTCCGGCCAGACTGGTGCCACTAAACGCAAACTGCCCAATGCTGGTGAGACCGATGGGCATGTTAAGACTCGACAGATTACCGCAAAAGGCAAACGCCTCATACCCCATGCTGGTGACAGTGTTGGGAATAATGATACTCGTCGGGCCTACGCCAGCGGGCTCAAATCCATAAGCTCCGATGCTGGTAACGGGATAGCCATTGATAATGCCGGGAACAACTACCGCATCGTCTGAGCCGATATAGCCATCGATGGTAATGGAATTACCATTAAGATAGTACCAGAATTGAGTTAAATCCGTTTCCTCCACCGTGGGAGCCCCGCCAAAGGTCGCGCCCCAGCCCGTTGTGCCATTAGGGTAATAGACGACAGTAGCCGGGTCTTCATAAAAGGCCTCCATGCCGCCTTCCGGTGCGTTCGTCCCGAAATAGGCAGATATCAGGCTGGTGCAGTTCTCAAATGCATAATCTCCAACATTTGTGACATTGGCGATGACGGTGACACTGACCAGGTTGGTGCAATTTTCAAATGCCTGCCCGCTGATGCTGACAACAGGATAACCATTGGTAACAGAAGGTATGACCACCACAGCATTAGTGCCAGTATAGCCGGTAACAGTAATCGCGCCATTGTTCGTCGTAAAAGTAAACTGAGCCTGAATGACTGCGGGCAAAGCGAGCAGAGATAGTACGGCTAAAAGCCAAACCCGACAAAAGAACCTTTTTGTCATAATTCCGATTACTCTGTCATAACCCTACGCCTTTCCGTAAGGCTGTCAATTCATCCCGCCGAAAATTTTGTGACAGTCCCTCTGGCGTGTTTTTTTCCTTTAATCCCGTTTATATTTCTGTTTCAACGCTGCGGTCACGTGCGGCGGCACAAACGGGCTGACATCGCCGCCCAGGCGCGCGATTTCCTTGACGATGCGCGAGCTGATGAACGTATAAGTGTCCTTGGGCATCATGAAAATGGTCTCGATTTTTTCATCCAGGTTTCGGTTCATCAGCGCCAGTTGGAATTCAAATTCAAAATCCGAGACGGCGCGCAGTCCGCGCACAATGGCGCACGCTTTTTGGGCGGCGGCATATTCCACAAGCAATCCTCCAAAACTATCGGCCTCGACGTTTTTCAGATGCGCGAGCGCGGGCTTCACCAGGGCAAGCCGTTCGCTCAACGAGAACAGCGGATTTTTACTTTCGTTTTTGGCAATGGCCACCACGACGCGGTCGAACAATTTCGCGGCGCGCTGGAGCACATCCAGATGGCCGTTGGTCAAGGGATCAAAGCTGCCGGGATAAATGGCCGTTCGCATTCCTTGAGTTTTGAAGTTTGAGTTCTGAATTGCCAGTTAAAAATTTAAGCACTTTGCCACAGTCTCCCAAGACTGATGAAAGAAGAAGCATCAATTGCTTTCACGCTGGATAATGCCCGTAAAGGTGGTGGTTCCGGATGGCTTGGCCGACGCAAAAAGCTCTTCATCGAACGGCGACGCGTTCGCCGGGCGCCAGGAGACTTCGTAAGTTTTTATCTCGGCAGCGATTCCTTTTACTTTCGCGGGCGGCAATTCGGTGCAAAGCGCTGCCAATTCTGGATCTTCCTTTTGCAAATGCTGGTAGGTCGGCACGCTGATGACGATACGGGCGCGGCCGGAAAGAGCTTCGAGCCGGCTGGCTAGATTTACCTCGCGCCCAAACACGGTGTAATTGAGCAGATGTTCATTGGAGCCCATCAGCCCGACGGTGGCGATGCCGGTATTGATGCCGCTCCCCAGCATGAGGATGGGCAATTTGGATTTGGGCCTGCCGCCGCCGATCATGTTTTCCAGTTCCCGTTTTTGATTTTCTTCGACGCGTTTGAGGTTCAGTTCATAAATGGCGAGTTGCGCATCGATGGCCGCGCGGACACAGGTGGAGGCGTGTTTTTCATTGGGCAGAGGCGCGCCCCAGAACGCCATCACGCAATCGCCAATGTATTTGTCCAGCGTGCCGTTGTGCCGCTTGATGACATCGGCGACGGCGCCGAGATAAAGGTTCACGGTGTTCAAGGTCTCACGCGCCTCTTCGTTGATGGCATTTTCGGCTTCGGCTCCGGAAAGATTGTGGTCGCGGATATATTCCAAAACATTGGCCTGGCTTTGGTCGGTAAACTCGGTGAAACCTCGGACATCGGCAAAATAAACAGTGATCTCGCGCCGGCCGCCGCCCAGCGAGAGTTTTTCCACCTGCAACAGTTCGTTGACAATGTCCGGCGCGACAATCCTGGAAAAGACGGATTTGACGCGGCGTTTCTCGCCCTCCTCAAACAAGACGCGATAGGCCACCAGAACGATATGCTCCGCAAGAATGGCGCCGCCGACGGGGTAAACGAGAGGCAGCCACAGGCGAAATTTTATGAAAGCAAAGAACGCGAGCGCGGAATAGACCACGGACAGCGAGAGGCTGCCGCCCAAGGCCGAAAACGCAGGCAATCTCAAGGTGAGGAAGACGGTGAGGACACCCAATAGAATTGTGATCCCCAGTCCCGCCGGCGTTGAGATACGGTGGATAAAACGATTCATCAGGAGCGAATTGACAACGTTCAAATATTTAGTGGTAAGAAACGTATCGCGATTCAGCGGCGTTGCGCCGCGGTCGCTCAAATCGTTGCCCGACGCCGTTGAACCGACGAGGACCAATTTGCCGCGAAAATAATCTGTAAATCCATTCGTTTCACCGTTCAAACGCCGATAATTCTGCGCCAGCAGATATTCGATGGGGGCCTGCTGCAGGCGCGCATCGTTGTACGCGAACTGCCAATCAACGTAAAAGTAGCCGTTACCGTCAACGGGGATGATCCGTTGAATCCCGTTCTCGCCGTGCAAAACAATTTTTCCATTCAGGAGATCGATGTCGGCATTGGTCAAATCCAGCTTCAATTCCTGAGCGGCCAGGACAATGCCCATTTGCCAAACACGCTCATCAGTGAAAGCTTTCGCCGTGGGGGGTGCTCCTGGAGGAAGATTGGCTCCGATAAAATCGGATTGAGCGAAATTCGTGTCCGCATCAATTGGAACGATGACCACGTTGGTGGTGCCAGATTGCGACAGAATGATGCTGCCACGCTGGATTTTGGCATTGTCGAGGTCCAGGTTATATTCGTCCGCCGCCTGTTGGAAGAGGGGATGCCAGCGGCGATAGACGCGGAAGGCTTTGACCCGGCGCAGGACGCCGTCGGAATCTTTTTCACTGGTAATGTCGCCGAGCGCGGCAGCGTTGGTCGCAAACATGGCGGGCAACGGCGCATCGCTGGTATCGCCGAGAATCACGTTGCCGGCGCGGGCCAGTTGCCGCGCAAAAAATTCGTCGCTGGTAATATAGCTTCCATCGGCCATGAGGACGACCATTTGCTGGTCAGGGCGCAAATCGCTGAAGAGGACGTCGAATGCGGTGCTTTCGGCGCCCTGCACGCGCAATTCATCCACGAGCCGGCCGTACACTTCGCGCGGCCAATAAAGTCCAAAATGCAAGCCGACACTGCCATCCTGGACGGCTTTGATGCTGGAATCCTCGATGGAGATGAAGGCGAGGTTGGTGGCGGCGGGCGCGGGAAAATGGAGCGCGGCTTTGGCGCGCAGATCGTAGGTCATCCATTCAATCCGTTCGAAGAAATCCAGCCGCGCCAGTTGCAAGGCACAAACGAGGACGAGGACGGATGCAGCCAAAATGACCGGCGCTCGCCTGGGCAACGTGATTTTCACGCCCCCGGATTAAACAAAAAACCAGAGCAACTCAAGGCTGCTCTGGCTGGACAACAAACCAAACAAATCGTCACTAGGATCCAATGGTTGGCGAAATAACTATCGTGGTCCGATCGTGATCAATGACGAAGGTAATGATCCCGGAGTCGATGGTAATGATCACATGCAGCCGGTGTTCTTGCCGTCTTAATTGCTGTGGCGTCAATACGGTAACCTGGCCGGTGAATGGATTATATGAATCACCCGGCACCAGGACTGAGGTCGTGGTCTGGCCCTGAGCATTCGTAAACGAAACCACCATCGACCCATTGATCACGGTAATGGCGCCGCCAATCGTGATCATGAAGGTTGTGCCGCGGACACCGGCGATGCCATTGGGCATCTTGATGAGATATTGCGAAGTGGCGGAAAGCTTCTTGACGTTGCCGAAGATCGAGCCCTGCCTCAAATCCAATTGCGTATTGCTAACGGCATCCACACCGGTATCACCTATGGTTAGTTGATCAATGGCCAGAACGGTACCGGGTTCCATGTGGATGACATTTTGCGAGGCGGCAGCTTGGTAGCCGGACATCCCGCGAACATTGGGATCCGCCGAAGGTCCAATTTGAGACGGATCCGAAGCAAAATGGGCGGAAACTTTTTTGCCAAGAACGAGATCCACGTCACCGCTCGAGGCTGTCTCGATAACATCCCCCGCAACAAGGTATTGGCCGACCACAATCGGCTTCCATGTTGTGCCATCTGGTGAATAACGGGCCTCACCGGTGAGACGAACCACCGTGGCATAACCGGGTTTGTCCTGGGCAAAGGAACTGGCGCATACGGAAAAAAACAAGGCGCCCACGGCCGTAAGACTGAAAAATCTAGCGAGTTTCATAATTGTTTAGTGTTCAGCTATCCATGTGCATTATAGGGCGGCACAGGCAATTGTCAACGGGGAAATTTGCAATTTTTTTGGCGCTGCCGGACAAATTGTTCCCAGGCGTCAGCGTCTTCATTTATTGATTTGAAGTATGTAACGGTTGCAATCTATGTCAAAGGCGCCGAAACTCCGTTGCGATGTTCCGCAAACTGGATTAAAGTTCCGCCATGAGCACGGTTGCTGAAATCGAATCGGCCATCAAAAAATTGAAGCCGCGGGAAGTTTACATGGTCGGCAATTTGTTGGATGAATTGCGCGAGGAGCTTTGGGACAAGCAGATTGACGCTGACGCCAAAGCTGGACGGCTGGATAAATTGATGGAAGAGGCCAAGCAGGACTATCTGGCCGGTCGCTGCAAGCCGTTTCCATGAACAATTTCACTTCGCCGAGATATTGGCGACATTACAACACGCTGCCGCCGGAAATCCAACGCGTTGCCGACAAAAATTTTCAACTTTTCAAACAGAATCCCCATCATCCTTCACTTCGTTTTCAACGCAAGAACCCGGAATTATGGTCGGTACGCGCAAGGCGGAGGCCATCGGGCTTTGGCACGGCAACTTGACGACAGCCTGATTTGGTTTTGGATCGGCCCGCATGATGAATATGAACGGCTCTTGCGCGAACTCTAAAATTTGTTGAAGCTGGCGCAATGAATTCGCCGAGTCCCGAAACCGCCGCCGCGCAGCTCAAAAAAACATCACGGCTGCGCCCGACGCTGGCCATCGTGCTCGGCAGCGGTTTTCATCATGTCCTGGTGGAACTGCGCGTGGATAAAAAAATTTCCTATGCAAAAATTCCCGGCTTTCCAAAACTGTCGGTTGCGGGCCATGCGGGCGAATTATACTTCGGCCATCTCGGCGGAACACCGGTCGTGGTATTGAGCGGGCGGGCGCATTTCTACGAAGGCCATCCGATGGAACGCGTGACCTTCGCCATCCGCGCGCTGGCGGCCTTCGGCATCCGGGACCTGCTCCTGACGAACGCGGCGGGGGGCATCAACCGAAAATTCCGCGCGGGTGATTTCATGGTCCTCACCGACCACATTAATTTCATGGGAACGAACCCACTTCGCGGGCCGCGCCAAAAAAAATTGCCGTGGTTCGTTGACCTGACGCAAGCTTACGACAAAAAATTGAGCAAGCTTTTGTTCCGGGCTGGAAAAAGCTGTGACTTGAAGCTGCGGCGCGGCGTCTATCTGGCGGTGACCGGGCCGAATTATGAAACCCCGGCGGAAATCCGCGCGTTCGCCAAGCTGGGTGCGGATGCGGTGGGAATGAGCACGGTGCCGGAGGCGATCGTGGCGCGGCAATGCGGCCTGAACGTGGCCGCCGTTTCGTGCATCACCAATCTTGCCGCGGGAATCAGCAAAAAACGGCTATCGCACGATGAAGTCATGGAAACAGCAAAAAAGGTAAAGACATTGGCAGCGCATCTGCTTAAATACTTCGGGCAATGGTATTTGAAGCGGGCGGCGCGCCGGTAATCTCAATTTGAGACGGCCCGCCGCCGGTTTCCACTTTTATGACACTCAAAAAGACCCAATTGATGCGCGCGGCCAACAAGGCCCGCAACGGCTCGGTGTCGCCCTATTCGCAGTTCAAAGTTGGCGCGGCATTGTTGACGCCGTCGGGACAGATCGTCGCCGGCGCGAACGTGGAAAGCGCGAGCTACGGCTTGACGTGTTGCGCGGAACGCGTGGCCTTGTTCAAGGCGCTGACGGGAAGGAAGAAAAAATTCATCGCCATTGCCATCGTCGCGCGGTGCGAGGGCGGGCCGATGCCTTGCGGCGCCTGCCGGCAACTTTTGGCGGAATACGCGCCCAAGGCCGCGGTATGGGTGGCGGACAGCGACAACTTGAAGCAAGTCCGTGAATTTACCGTGAAGGAACTATTGCCGTTCGCATTTCTGGAACTGCCTTGAATTTTTTTGAAATGATTCTACGTTGAATCGTCCGATTTTGATGAATAGTCCGCAAATTGCATTCGGTTTGGAGCGCGCCGCCTGGCCGGCGTTGTTGGTGAATGAGCGCGGGCTTATCCTGCGCGCCAACACCGCGGCGGTCACAGCCTTTGGGCCGGTCGTTTCAGGCGATTCCCCCTCATTGTCGGCGATCTGGTCCGGTGAAAATGGCGTTCCGGCGATGGATTTTTTGAAACATTGGGAACAAACGCCGATGCCGGTCGTGATGCTGAAATTCCGCTCGTCCAACGGCGCGGCCATGAATTTCACGACCTCGATCTCGACCTTCAGCAAAGACAACCAAAAATGGTTCGTCCTGCAACTCGTCCTGGCCACCGCCCCGACGCCAACGGCAAATCTGGCTCCGCCGGCAACTCCCTTATCAACGCCAGCCCCGGTGGCCCACGAGCAGCCGACGACACTGGCATACGCGCCGCAAAATATTCCCCCGCTGAAAATGGCAGCGTCGCCGCCGGAGAAAACTTCGATTCCTGCCGCGCCACCGCCCCAGACCAACGAACATAAATCCGCGACGGGACCAGGCGCGGGAGAGAAACCGGTGACGGACACCAACGGCCAGGTCCTTAAACAGAAATTGGACTGCGCCCTGCAGTTGGCGCGGACGGTGTCTCTCGATTTCAACAATGCATTGACGAGCATCCTGGGCCACGCTTCTTTTTTGTTGAGCAAATCCGAGGCGGGCCATCCGTGGCGGCATTCGTTGTTGGAGATCGAAAAATCCGCCGCGCACGCGGCGGAAGTCGCCAATGAATTGGCCATCTTCAGCCGGCAGGACAAAGAAACGCGCCGCGTGCCACTGGGGAACCTGAATGTAGTTTTAAGCCGTTGCGTCGATTTTTTCCGTAATTCCCACGGCCAAAAAGCCGCCTGGAACATGCAGTTGGAAAAAAATCTTAATGTTTCGCGATTTGATGAGGCGAAAATCCAGCAAGCCCTGACCAAGGTCATGGAGAACGCGGTGGAAGCCATCTCCAGCGAAGGGCAAATCACCGTGCAAAGCCGCAATCTGGAACTGTCCGAGACGACACAGGACGGCAACGTGCGCCTCGCGCCGGGATTATATATCTGCGCGGAGCTTTCCGATAATGGCCCCGGAATCCCCCCGGAGATTTTGCCGCGGATTTTCGAGCCGTTTTTCACGACCAAAAAGAGTGGAAATCACCGGGGCCTGGGGCTGGCGCTGGTGTATGGGATTGTGACCAACCACGGCGGAGGGGTGGCCGTCTCCAGCCAGGCCGGCGGCGGCACTTCCGTGCGGATTTACTTGCCGGCGGAAAATCAAAGGGTCCATGAGAATGTCGGCGCAACCGGGGATGATTTGAACGGCACGGGAAAAGTTTTGGTGGTGGATGACGAGGATTTTTTGTTGTCCATGACCGAGACGATCCTGACCGAATATGGTTACCAGGTGCTGACGGCGGGCAGCGGCGCCAAAGCCCTGGCCATTCTTGCCCGGGAGGAAGGCGACGTGGACCTGGTGGTCACCGACCTGGTCATGCCCGGGATGGGCGGGCGCGAACTGATTGAACGCATCAAGCAAATGGCGCCCGGCACAAAAATCATGTGCATGAGCGGCTGCGTGCCTCCGATGGACCAGCAAATCGGGGGGGCCTACCTGCGAAAGCCCTTCACCAGCGAAGAACTTTTGTCCAAGGTTAAGCATACAATTACCGCTACTAATGCGTTGACCTCGAAATAAATCCAGTGTTTCATAAGACCTATGCAAATTGAGAGTTTGAAAGTTTTCTGCGATTTGGCGGAAACGGAAAGTTTCACCAAAGCCGCCCAGATCAACGGCGTCACACAATCGGCTGTCAGCCAGCAGATCAGCGCCCTCGAAAAAATCTTTAAGTCGCTGCTCATCGAGCGCAGCAAGAAACGGTTCCGCCTCACCCGCGAGGGCCAGGTCCTTTACGATTACAGCAAGCAGATCATTTCCACCTTTGAATCGCTCCACAGCAAGTTGCAGGACCTCAAGGACATCATTTCCGGCACCATCCGGGTGACCACCATCTACAGCATCGGGCTGCATGACCTGCCGCCGTACATCAAAAAATTCATGAAGGTCTATCCGACCGTCAATGTCCACGTCGAATACCGCCGGTCCAACCAGGTTTATGAAGACGTGCTCGGCAACGTCGTGGATTTTGGATTGGTCGCCTATCCGGTAAAAGATCCGAAGCTCGAAATCGTGGCGCTCCGCAAAGATCCGCTGGTGCTCATCTGCCATCCCCAGCACCCCTTCGCGAAGCAAAAAAATGTGAAGCTTAAATCGCTCGTCGGGCAAAAATTTGTCGGTTTCGAACCCGACATTCCCACGCGCAAGGCCCTCGATAAGATCCTTCGCGAATTTGGCATCACGGTCACCAACGTCATGGAATTCGACAATATCGAGACCGTCAAACGCGCCGTGGAAATCGACGCGGGTATTTCGATCGTGCCGCTGGGAACGATCCAGCAGGAAATCTCCAAACAGACACTGACCGCGTTACCGATCGAGGACGGCGATTTTTACCGCCCCCTCGCCGCCGTTTACAAGAAAAACAAAGTGTTGTCCCCGGCCATGAAACAATTTCTCTCGCTGCTCAAAGAACCGGCGCCCAGCCGCCCGGAAGATTGATCCGCAGGTAGGGACGGCGCGCTTCTTCATCCTGAAAGGATCGCATCGCTCAGCCTGGGGTTGCGAGGAAACGAGCTACCCCAGGTTGCGTTCCCCCGAACATCAACCTTGAAAAGGTTGAATCAGAACAGTTTGTTCTTCAATCTACGCTCTGACTTCTTCCCTTCCCATTTGTGTCCCTGTTTGCCTTCCCCTTAATTCCCTTCGGGTTTCGCGCTTCATTTCCAATTTCAAATCTGTTATCTCCAATTTCCCCACTGCCAGTCGCGGTAGGGCGTGCCACTCCGTGCGCGCGCTTCTTCATCCCGAAGGGATGCAGGCCGATAGCCACGGGTGAAGCGAAGCGCAACCCGTGGATAAGGATCAAAAATGTAAACCCGCCCCATCGGGGCGACGGAACCTACCATACACGCACTGATGTCATCGGCTATTGCCTATTGGCTATCCCATGGTAGGGCGCATATCCCTTTTAATCCTAAGCCTGCTCCTGATCCTAATCTTAAATCTTAAATCTCCAATCTCTCCATTCCACCCCTCGGTGTTGAATGCTCGCCCGCCGTAGCCTTGGCGAAGGTGGGTGGACTTCACCCCCATTTTGGTTTGAAGCAAATTGAAGCGAATTGAAGTTTATGCTTCCAACCAATTCCAACCAACTCCAATGGTCATTTGAGATTCCGCGGGTTAAGCGGTTTCAGGTCTTTTGGCAGGAAGATTCCGTCTTTGCGGATGAGTTCGCCGTCAAACCACACTTCGCCGCCGCCCCAATCCTTGCTCTGGATGAGCACCATGTCCCAATGCACCGCGCTGCGGTTGCCGTTGTCGCATTCCTCGTAGGCCTGGCCAGGGGTGAAATGCAACGAGCCGGCAATCTTTTCGTCGAACAGGATGTCGCACATGGGACTGAGGATGTATGGGTTGAAGCCGAGCGAGAATTCGCCGATGTACCGCGCGCCGGCGTCCGTGTCCAAAATTTCATTGAGCCGTTTGGTGTTATTGCCGGTGGCCTTGATGATTTTGCCGTCCTTGAATTCCAGCCGCACATTTTCAAATTTTGTTCCCGAGTAAAGGGTCGGAGTGTTGAATTGGATGGCGCCGTTCACGGAATTTTTCACGGGACAGGAGAAGACTTCGCCGTCGGGAATGTTGCGGTCGCCTTTGCACATTTTTGCGCCGATGCCCTTGATGCTGAAGGTGAGGTCGGTGCCGGAGGCCTTGAGTTGGACGCGGTCGGCGCGTTTCATGCGGCGCTCGAGCGGGACCATGGCGCGGGCCATCCGGGCGTAATCCATGGTACAGACGTCGAAGTAGAGGTTCTCGAAAGCTTCGGTGCTCATGCCGGCGGCCTGGGCCATGCTGGGCGTGGGCCAGCGCAACACGCACCAGCGGGTTTTGTTGACGCGATAATCCTGTACCGGACGCAGGACCTTGGAATACAACTGCATCCGCGGGCCGGGCACGTCCGAGTTTTCGCTCGTATTGGCGCTGCCGCGGATGGCGATGTACGCCTGCATTTTTTTCATCCGGAACATCTCGATGTCGCGGACCTGCGCGGCGTGCTGTTCGTTGGTGCCCAGCAGCAATTCCCGGGAGACGCGGGTATGGCGCACCTCGACAAACGGGGTGCCGCCGGCTTCGCGCACGGCGCGCACGAGTTCGACGGTGAATTCATCGGGCACGTCGATCATGTCGAGCAGGGCGTGGTCGCCCTTTTTGATTTGGGTGGAATAATTTACCAGGAGCTTTGCCAGTTTTTTGTAACGTGGATCGGTCATAAAATGGTTGGGAAGCTTAAATCAAATTCGGAATTTTTCATAACGGAATGTTTTTTTGGAGGGAATTGGGGAGAAGGAGGAGGATGAGAATGAGGATGAGGATAAGATTGCCCACTCGCGCGCAAAGCAACGGGGAGATCAATCGCCTGATTTCATCACGCGTTCGATGCGCAGGTCGGGAACGAGCCAGAGCAGGGCCACGCCGAAGTAAAGGGCGCAGGAAATCCAGGGCCGGAAAAACGCCAGGGCAACGCCGGTTGCATATAAAACCATTGAAAGTTTTCCTTTCCAGTCCTTGCCGATGGCCCGGATGAGTTTTGAGTCACAATCGTGTTGTGAGAGGACGACGGTTTGAAGGATGAAATGCCCAAGTGTAATGAAACGGTTAAAAAAACAGAATTCCAATAATTTTTCCAATAATTTTCCGTCCCGTGCTATATTTCCGGCCATGAAAACCACGGAGCTGGGAAATTCCGATCTGTCGATCACACCCATCGGTTTCGGCGCATGGGCCGTCGGCGGCGATTGGGAATTCGGATGGGGCGCGCAGGACGACAGTGAGTCCATCGCCGCCATTCATCGCGCGCTGGAGCTGGGCATCAATTGGATCGATACCGCGCCCGTTTACGGCCTGGGGCATTCGGAAGAGGTGGTGGCCCGCGCGTTGCGTGATTGGAAAGGCCCGCGACCCTATGTCTTCACCAAGTGCGGCATGTTGTGGAATGACAAAAAGGAGATCAGCTATTCCTTGCGGGCGGATTCCATCCGGCGCGAATGCGAGTCCAGTCTGCGCCGCCTCAAGGTAGAAGTCATCGACCTTTATCAAATTCATTGGACGGCGGATGACCTGGCCGAGACTATCGAAGGTTGGGAGACACTGGCGGCGTTGAAACGCGAAGGCAAATTGCGTTGGATCGGACTGTCGAATGCGACCGTGGAGGAGATGGAGAAACTGAAAAGCATTGCGCCCATCACCTCGCTGCAACCGCCGTATTCGCTCATCCGGCAGGACATCAAGCGGGCGCAATTGCCCTGGTGCTTGAAGAACAATGTCGGGGTCATCGTGTATTCGCCGATGGCTTCTGGCCTGCTGACGGGCGCAATGACGCGCGAACGCATCGCGGCGTTGCCGAAGAACGATTGGCGGACGCGCAATGACAATTTCAAGGAACCGAAACTTTCCCAGAACCTCAAATACGTGGAGCGGTTGCGGGCCATAGGCAAACGTCATGGGCAGACGCCGGGCGAGGTGGCCATTGCGTGGACGCTGAATCACCCGGCAGTGACGGGGGCGATCGTGGGGGCGCGGAATCCGCAGCAACTGGAGGGCATCATTGGGGCGATGGATTTCCGGCTGACGTCGGCGGAAGTGGCGGAATTGGAAGGGACGCTATAGGCACTGCCGCGGCGAGTGCCATTAACCTTTTTTTCTCGAATGAACGGGGGAGCGCACGTCCCGATGAATCGGGATGCTTCCGACCGCGCCTCGCGGTCGGAACGACGCGCGCCAACGCGCGTTGAAACGAGCGCGGAGGCGCGCCCAAGCGGTTGACGAGGGCGTCAACCGCTGCACGCGAGGGCGCGTGCGCTCCCCATGCCTCGATAAACTTTGGTTGCAAGAAACTGAGATGCGTCCGAGACGACGAAATAAACATCATGTTGCTTGACAGGGTCAGGGGTGTTGCATTATGAAACAATAATTCCAAAGAGGAATGATTCCGGCGTGATAAGGGTGGTTCTGGTCACGCCACATTAAAGAAAGGAAATATGGCCGCTAAATCTGCCAATGATTATCTGATGCTCATCGCGAGGCTACTGATGGGGCTGGTTTTTTTCGTGTTTGGCCTCAATGGGTTCTTCCATTTCATCCCGCAGCCCAAAACCATGCCGCCTGGCGCGGGCGATTTCTTTGGCGCGCTGATGAAGACCGGCTACATGATCCCGCTGATTTTCGCGACGCAAACCCTTGGCGGCGCATTGCTGTTGCTGAATTGTTTTGTGCCGCTGGCGCTCGCCTTGCTCGCGCCGGTCATCGTCAACATCATCCTGTTCCATCTGAACCTCGCGCCCTCGGGATTGCCGGTCGCGTGCGTCGTGGTGGCGCTGGAACTTTACCTGGCCTGGTCGTATCGCCGGTTTTTTCAACCGATGCTCACATGCCGGGCCAAACCTTGATGCGGCGACCAATTCGAAAGTAATATGAAAATCACCGATATCGCATTCTTTGCTTACGCGGTCAGTGACATGCCGAAGGCGCGCGCCTTCTACCAGGACGTTCTCGGTCTCAAGCCCAATGGCGATTTCGACGGTTCCGCCAATCCAAACTGGGTGGAATACGACATCGGCAGCGCCACACTGGGCATCGGTTGCGCTCCGGGCATGTGGGACCCATCCCCAAAAGGCGCTTCGGCTGCGCTTGAAGTGGATAATTTTGACGACGCTTTGGCCATGGTCAAAGCGAAAAATGTTCCGGTCGTTATGGGGCCGCACGAATTTCCCTCCTGTCGCATGGTGGTCATCGCCGATCCCGACGGCAACCGCCTTACTTTGCACAAACGAAAAACCTAATATCCCTATGAGCTCAGTACGATTATTGGTCGGTACGAAAAAAGGCGCGTTCATCCTGACGGCGGATGGCAAGCGCAAGGACTGGAACATCAGCGGTCCGCACTTCGCGGGTTGGGAAATCTACCATCTCAAAGGTTCGACCGCCGATCCCAACCGCATTTACGCCTCGCAATCGAGCGGATGGTTCGGCCAAATCATCCAGCGCTCGGACGATGGCGGCAAGACGTGGAACACGCCGGGGAGCAGTCCGGAGGAATTGAAAGGCCCGGAGGGAATGCCCAAAGGAGAAAGCAACAAGTTTGTGTATGAAGGCCAGGTCGGCATGCACAAATGGTACGATGGCACACAGCATCCGTGGGAATTCAAACGCGTCTGGCACCTGGAACCCTCGCTCACCGATCCGGACACGGCCTATGCCGGCGCGGAGGATGCGGCCATCTTCAAAACCACCGATGGGGGCAAGACATGGAAGGAACTTCCAGGCCTGCGCAATGCCAAGGGCGCCCTATGGCAACCGGGCGCGGGCGGCATGGCCGTGCATACCATCCTGCTGGATCCGACCAACGCAAACCGGATGTACGTCGCTATTTCCGCGGCGGGCGCTTTCCGCACGGATGATGGCGGCAAAACCTGGAAACCCATCAACCGCGGCCTGAAATCCAATTTTGAATTGCCCGACCCCGACGCCGAGGTCGGCCATTGCGTGCATCGTATCGCGTTGCACCCGTCGAAGCCGGACGTGTTATTCATGCAAAAACATTGGGACGTGCTGCGCACGGACGATGCCGGTGGGCAATGGAACGAAGTGAGCGGAAATTTACCATCGGATTTCGGCTTTCCCATCGACGTGCATGCGCACGAGCCGGAGACTATTTTTGTGGTGCCCATCAAAAGCGATTCGGAACACTATCCGCCGGACGGCAAACTGCGGGTATATCGCAGCAAGAGCGGCGGCAACGAATGGGAGGGATTGACGAAGGGTTTGCCGCAAAAAGATTGTTACGTGAATGTGCTGCGCGATTCGATGGCGGTGGACCAACTCGATTCCTGCGGCGTTTATTTCGGGACCACGGGTGGACAGGTTTATTGTTCCGCCGATGCCGGTGATTCATGGAACCCCATCGTCCGTGATTTGCCGCCGGTGTATTCGGTGGAAGTGCAAACCCTGCGATGATCCGCGTCGAACTGCCGTTTCATCTGCGCAACCTCGCGCGCCTTGACGGCGAGGCGCAACTGGAAGTGGCTTCGCCGACCATCGGCGGGGTCCTGGACGCGCTCGAACAAAAATATCCCGTCCTGCGCGGAACGATCCGCGACCACGGCACGTTGAAGCGCCGGCCGTTCGTCCGGTTCTTTGCCTGCAAAGAAGATCTCTCGCTCGAACCGCCGGAAACACCGCTGCCCGCAACCGTCGTGAACGGCGAGGAACCGTTCCTGATCGTCGGGGCAATGGCGGGCGGATAATTCGAATATCCGGGCTAAAATCACGCAGCCGATTTGTCTTTCAACTTCTTGTCGGCGATTGCTTCGGTGAACCAAAGACAAGTTCCTTTCCATGGCCAAGAATTATAACACACCCACGGAAAACGACGAGAAAATGATGTCCATTCTTCCATGTTACACATTGAGAAAAACCCGTTCCCGCGGGAAACGGACTTTTGGCGCGGCGGCGTATTTGTCCGTTGGCAGCCGATAGCCGAGCGTGGCGATGACGGCGCTGGCAAACCCTTTTGCCTTCAAACCGAGAATTTCATCGTACTGCGCGCGGTCAAATCCTTCCATCGGACAGGCGTCAATGCCGAGCAAAGCAGCGCTGGTCAAAAGATTGCCGAGGGCGATATAAGCCTGGTTGCGCGCCCAGGCATTGCGGGCGGCCTCGTCCTGGCTTTGAACGATGCCGCCGACCAACATGCCGCGAAGCGGCGCCAGTGATTCAACCGGAATTCCCTGCGCGCCGGCGAGGTTTTTTATATGCGCATCCACATCTGCCTCGTTGAAATTAAGTTTCGAGGCGAAAACGACCAGGTGCGAAGCATTGGTGATCTGCGCCTGTCCGTATGAGGCCGGCAAAAGCTTTGCTCGGACGGCGGGATCGGTGATGACAATAAACTTCCACGGCTGCAATCCGCCGCTGGAAGGGGTCAGCAACAGCGCTTCCTCCAGCGTCGCCCAGTTCTGGGCATTGATTTTTCGCAGGGGATCAAACTGCTTGGTGGCGTAACGCCAGTTCAGTTGGCCCAGGAGTTGGTTTGAATCGATAGCTTTCATATTTTTGGTTTGGTTTGATGTTTAATTTTTCTGTTTTTTGGTCATTGGTAAAACCTTTTCTCCGCCCGGCCTTAGTTCAAGTCGAACAACAAAACTTGCGACGGTTTGTTGGCCGACAGTTCCAATTTCGTTTCCTGGCTGACCGCCGCGGCATCGCCGGCGGAAAGAGTCTTGCCATTCAACACGACTTCGCCTTCAGCGATGTGGACCCAGGCATTTCGGTTCGCTGTGAGCGCATGCGCGGTCTTCTGGCCGGCATCCAATTTCGCCAGCCAGAGGTCCGCATCCTGATGGATGGCGATCGAGCCATCACGTCCAGTCTTGCTGGTCATCAGGTGCAATTGGCCCGCGGGCGTGTCGCGCATGGTCTTTTCGGCATAGCGCGGCTTGAGGCCCTTGGCATCGGGCAGTATCCAGATCTGCAACAGTCGGACCGCCTCGTCTTTCGACGGATTGAATTCGCTATGTTGCACACCGCTCCCGGCGGACATGTATTGCAGATCGCCCGCGCGGATGATGCTGCCGTTGCCCATGGAATCCTTGTGCTCAAGCGCGCCGCGCAGGACGTAGGTGACGATCTCCATATCGCGATGCGGATGGGCGCCAAAGCCCTGGCCCGGCAACAACAGGTCGTCGTTGATCACCCGCAGGCTGCGGAAACCCATCCAATTCGGGTCATAATAGTCCGCGAAGCTGAAGGTGTGATAAGAGTCCAGCCAGCCATGTTCGGCGTGGCCCCGTTCATTTGCTTTTCGTATAGTCATCATGGAAAGACATTACCCCGCGCATGGAATCCTGTGAAATATCATGTTTCTTGCCTGAGCATAACTTAAAGGTATATATCGTAGGGTTTCGCCCCACTTGCAGGTTGCGGGGTTTTTACTAGCATTGCTCGCACTATGGCTGGAACGAACGAGGTTAAAAATTTGGAGAAGAAAATCGCAAACCTGCTAAAGCGGCAAGGCGAGAAGGTGAATGCCAACAGCGAGCGCGTCCGGCATCTGGCGGGTGAAGTGCGCCGCAACATTACCAGCGGGAACGTTCAGTTCTGGGAGAGAGTCGAAAAGCGCGCTGAATATCCGAATTAAGGCATTTCGTTATGCAAGCATCGCACTTTGCGTTATGCTCGGCTTCCAATGGAACTGCGCCATCTCCGTTACTTCATCGCGGCGGCGGAACAGGAAAATGTTTCGCGCGCGGCGCTGAAATTGCATGTCTCGCAGCCAGGCATCAGCCGGCAGATCCGCGACCTGGAAGAGGAGATAGGCTTCAAACTTTTTGAGCGCAGCGCCAAATCATTGAAACTCACCAAAGCGGGACGCATCTTCCTGACCGAAGCGCGCGCCGTCCTGCAACGGGCGGACGACGCGGTGAAAACCGCGCGCGCGGCCGCGAACAAACCCGGCGGCGAATTGCACGTGGGCTATGCGCCTTCGTTGACAGTCCGCATCCTCCCGCAGGCGTTGCGGGTGTTCCAGGAGAAATATCCCGAGGTGCGCGTCGTGTTGCATGACTTTTCCACGGAAGAAATGCTCACCGGGGTGCGCGAGGGCAAGTTGCAGGTGGCGCTCACGGTGCAGCCCAAGGCAAAATTGATGCGCGATCTGGATTTCAAACTGCTGGCGCGTTACGCGATGAGCGTCGCAGTCGCGCCGAAGCATCGGCTGGCGAAATTGAAATCTGTTACGCTGGCGGAACTGGCGGAAGAGCCGCTCATCGGTTACAGCCGCACGGAATATCCCGAATACCATTCGCATCTCGCGAGGATTTTCGCGCCGGGACGGATCCCGGAGGTGGTGGAGGAGCATGACGGCATCGCCAGCATCGTGGCGGCGGTGGAATCGGGGCGCGGCTTTGCCTTGGTGCCGGATTCCTTTGCCTGCATGGCCGGGCCGCGATTGAAGATCATCCCCTTGAATCCGAAAGGTGAGACGATTCCAGTCGGGGCGATTTGGAAAAAGAAAGCGGCAGCGCCGATGATTGAAAAATTTGTGGACGCCGCTGGAGCGGAGAGTTGAACCGCGAATGGACGCGAAGAAACGCGAATTTAGAAGGGAAATAAGAAAGAAGAAATTTCCAGCCAGCAATGGCAGCGGCTATTACCGGCTCACGACTCCTTAGGCTTTTCTCGAGAGCACATCGTGAATGGTTTCGAGAAGGTTCTCGTTGGTGAACGGTTTGCCAATGAAGGCATCCATTTCCACTTTGGGGATCAAGGCCTCGACTCCCCCTTCGGAGCCGCTCATAAAAATCACTTTGAGGTTTGGCTGGATTTTACGGATGGCTTTCACGGCGGCCGCTCCATCCATCAAGGGCATGGCCCAATCCGTGAGGAGAAGGCTAACCGGAGGGCGGCTTTCCTCAAAGTAATTGACGGCTTCGAGGCCGCTGTTGGCCACCAACACCTCGTAACCGTAATTTTCCAGCGCCGCGCGCGTGATGGCCAGGATGGCTTCCTCATCGTCCACCACGAGGATGCGCTCACCGCGTCCTGAAGGCGGCGGCGGCCGGGGTACGGAGGCGGTGTTCACCGATGCCTCCTCGCAAGCCGGGAAATAAACTTCAAATCGGGCTCCGGCGCCGGGTTTGCTTTGCACGGTGATGAATCCATTGTGGCTCCTGACAATATTCTGGCAGGTGGAGAGGCCCAGCCCAGTTCCCTTTTTGCCTTTGGTCGTGAAAAAGGGCTGGAAAAGTTTTTCCATCACGTCGGGCGGGATTCCTGTGCCGGTGTCGGCCACGCTGACGCAGACAAAATTGCCCGGCGCCATTTTATGGCGTGTCGCTTCCTGTTGGGGAAGAACAACGTTTTCACCGGTAAACGTCAAAGTGCCGCCGTCCGGCATCGCGTCGCGCGCATTGACACAGAGATTGAGGAGGATTTGGTGAAGTTGCGTGGGAAACCCCGAAACCGGCCAGAGAGCCTTGTCCGCGTGCAAGCGCAATCGGATGTTCTTTGGAAATGTGTCGGCCACAATTTTTGCCATTTCCTTCAAAAGCTGGTTCATGTGGATGATGGTTTTGTTTTTCTCGCCTCCGCGGGCAAAAACCAGCATTTGCTGGACCATCTCCGAACTGCGCCGCGCGCTGGTCTCCATCGTGTGCACCATGCTCTCCGCGTCCGGTGAAAGCGGTTGTTGCCGCAAGATGTCCACCCCCACCATGATGGGCACGAGGGCATTGTTCAGATCGTGGGCGATTCCTCCGACCAGCGCCCCGAGGCTTTCCAGCCGTTGGGCGCGCAGAAATTGCTCCTCCAATTGCTTGCGCTCGGTGATGTCGGTATTGATGATGAGCAGTGATTTGGCCACTCCGCGCTCGTCGCGGATCAAGGTCGCCCGCGCCTGCACCACCACGGGGAGGTTGTTCTTGGTAAATTCAGAAAGTTCGCCGGTCCACTCCCCGGTTTCATCCAGGCTCTTGGCCGCTTCGGCGAGTTGCGAGGGGATTTTATCATGGAAAAATAATTCGCGGACATTTTTTCCGAGGGCCTCGCCGGCGCTCCAGCCGTAAATGCGCTGGGCGCCCTTGTTCCAATAAAGAATGGCGCGGTCCAGGTCGCAGACGATGATCGCGTCCTGCGCCTTGTCGAGCAACTCGGCCTGCTCGAGGATTTTTTCCTCCGACTTCTTCCGTTCAGTCATGTCGATCTTTATGCCGACCATGCGCAATGGCTTGCGGTCGTCGCTATAAACGATGGAAGCGCGATCGTAAACGTTCAGGTAGGAGCCGTTGGCCCGCCGCACCCGGTGCTCGCTCCACCAGACCCGCCCGCTGCCCGCCACCGCCGCCGTCAGGCTGGCTACCACCCGGTCGCGGTCATCGGGATGGATCAGGCTCTGCCAGCGCTGAAGGCTCGACCCGATTTCCTCCCGGTGGTATCCCAAAATATCCTGAAAATTTTCACTGAACCATACTTTGTCATTGGGGATGTCCCATTCCCACACGACATCGTTGGAGGCGCGGGCCACGATCCGCAGACGCTCCTCCATCTGGCGCAGTTCCCCTTCCATTTGCGTCATCCGCATCCGCTCCCCTTTCATCCGCAACGCGGAGCGAACGGCCCCGACGAGCCGTTGGGGACGCTGCTTGAGCACATAATCGGTGGCGCCATTCCTTAAACTTTCCACCGCCACCTCTTCGCCGATGGTGCCGGAGAAAAAAATGAAAGGCGTGTGCGGCGATATTTTGCGGGCGATGGCCAGGGCCTTCAACCCGTCGAAGGACGGCAGCGAAAAATCGGAGATGATCAGGTCGAAAGGCTGCCGGTGCAACGCGTTCTCGAATTCGGAGCTGGTGGAGACGGCGACCATTTCACCCAACAGACCGTCCCCATGCAGCATCTCGCGCACGAGCAACTGGTCGTTGGCATTGTCTTCCAGATGCAAAAAGCGCATTTGACCTTTCACGGGCGCCATGGCCATAATTTATCCTCGTTTCACTGTGCCGGGCGGCGGTTCGTTGATCACCGCCCAGAAAAACCCAAGCTGTTTGACTGATTCAACAAACTTCTGAAAATCAACGGGCTTGACCACATAAGCATTGACCCCCAATTCGTAACTATGCACCAAATCCTGTTCCTCCCGCGACGATGTCACCATCACCACCGGGACACGCTTTAATGTCTCATCACTTCGCATCTGGCGCAACACCTCCAGGCCGTCCACTTTTGGCATCTTCAGGTCCAGCAACACGACCACGGGAGAGCCGTTCGCGTGGCCGGCGAATTGGCCGCGGGTGTAAAGATAATCCAGCGCCTCGGCGCCGTCGCGGGCGACGACCACTTCATTGGCGAGGTTATGTTCCTCCAGCGCGGCGAGCGTCAATTCGACGTCTCGTTCATTGTCTTCGACCAGGAGGATGCGTTTCAAGGGGGCCATGGTTATTGTCCTTTCGTTTCAATGGTTTGTTTGGGGATCGCAAAAAAAAATGTCGCGCCTTCGTTTATTTTTCCCTCCGCCCAGACGCGGCCATGGTGGCGGAGGACGATGCGTTGGACGTTGGCCAGGCCGATGCCCGTCCCCTCGAATTCCTCGATGCGATGCAATCGCTGGAACACTCCATAGAGCTTATGCGCGTATTGCATGTCAAAGCCAACGCCGTTGTCACGGACATAAAAGACAGATTCCACGTCAGTTTCGTTACAACCAATTTCAATGATGGCCGGGTCCCGCGGGCGGGTGTATTTCACGGCGTTGCCAATCAAATTGGCCCAGACCTGCCGCAGCATGGCCAGATCGGCACGGATTTGCGGAAGCCTGGCGATTTTCCATTCGATATTCCGGCCCTTCATTTCTTCTTGCAGAGTTTCCAGGACTTCATGGATCAGCGCGTCCGGTTCCACCTTCGCGCAATGCAATTCCATGCGCCCCATCCGGGAGAAGACCAGCAGATCGTCGATCAACGCCCCCATCCGCCGCGCCGAATCGGCGATGATCTCCAAATATCGCCTCCCGCGCTCGTCCAGGCTTGTGCTGGCGCTCTTGTCCAGCAACTTCACAAAACCGTCGATGTGCCGCAACGGCGCGCGCAAATCATGCGAGACGGAATACGAAAAGGCCTCCAGCTCCTTGTTGACCGATTCAAGCTGGCCCGACCGCAGCAACAGGTCCTGGTTCAGTTTTTCGATTTGCTGTTCGCTTGCCTTCCGCCCGGTGATGTCGCGGGAAAGGCCGAAAGTGCCGATGATTTTTCCCGAGGGATCACGCAAGGGCACCTTGACCGTCAGGACCCAGGTGACATGGCCGTCCGGCCAGGTTTCCCGCTCTTCCTTGGAAATCGGCCTGCCGGTGCGCATGACTTCCTCTTCGTCCTGGCGCGCCTCCCGGACGTGTTCGCCGGAATAAAAATCAGCGTCGGTTTTGCCGGCGGCTTTGGCGGGGTCCTCCAGTCCGAACTTGTTTGCATGATTACGATTAATACGAAGAAAACGGCTGTCGGCGTCCTTGAAATAAATATTTTCCGTGGCGTTGTCCATCAGTTGGTTCAACAAATGGCGCTCGTGTTCCAATAATCCCGCCATGCGCCGTTGTTCCGTCAGGTCGCGGTGGATCAGCGAGATGGCGATCAATCCCAGCGCGCAGGCCAATGTCCCGCCGCTGATAACAAAAGCCACGGCGGTGCGCGTGTCTGTGAGTTGCGCTTGCTGCCGTGTTTGCAGTAATTGTTCCTCCACCCCGTGCATCGCATCGATGCGCCGGGTGATTTCCTGCGATAGCTCAGTTCCTTCGCCGCTCGCTACGGCCTCCGCCGCCGCTTGCAACCCCTTGTCACGCCGCAACTCAATCCGGTTGTTCAAATCAGCGAGCCGCTGCGCGATGACCGGCTGCAATTCCTCCAGGCGTTTTTTTTGCTCCGGATTGTCCGAAAGCAGGCTGTCCAACTCGACCAGCCAGCTTTTCACCTGCCCTTGCGTGTCCCGGGTATCGTCAAGAAATTTGTCATCGCCCGTCAGCAGAAAAGCGCGCTGCGCGGTTTCCGCCCGCGTGAGGATCGCCTCACCGCGTTCGAGTTGGGCGATGACTTCGTAAGTATGGGTCACCCAGGCCTGTGCCGTGATGGAGCTTTGAATCGTTTGATAGGAAAGCAATGAGATTCCCAATAGCGCCAGCACTGACGCCAAAAATCCCAACCCAATCTTTTTTTCCACCGAAGCGATCATACTGCCTGAGATGAATGCAATTGCCTGTGCTTCAACCACCAAGACTGCCCAAAATCTAACCATTAAATGCTGAAATGCAACTGGTAGTTTTGCGAGGCAAAACCCTACGCGGAATCTTCTTCTCCATCTCCCCCCTTTCCCGTTCTGCCTTTCCCAATTCCCCCGGTGTTGAGCATTGAATGTTGAATTCAACATTCAACATCGAATGAATGCCCCGAAGGGAAGCCATTGGATATTCGATGTTCTCCATCGGTTCAGGGGTTCAATGCGCGAAAGTTTTTGAGGGAATTCTCTCCCCGAAAAATCAAGCGGCGCTGCCGGTGGCCAGTGTTGCCGCGTAGTTCCGGGTCAATGCCGAAAGTTCCGCGCAGACGGATTTAAACTTCGGATCGTTGGCAAGGTTTTTCATTTCGAGCGGATCGGAATGGGGATCGAGCAACATTGCTCCATTGACGCCATCCTTGCCGTATTCGGCGTAACGCCATTGCTCCGTGCGCACGACAGTGCCGTGGAGGGTGGCTCCGTCCTCGCTCCAGATGCTGAAGGCCGGCTTGTCCCATGCCGCCGCCGGATTTTCCAGCAACGGTGACAAACTCGCACCCTCCAATTCCGGCGACCCGGGCAGGCCGCAAAGCTCGACGAGGGTGGGATAAAGATCGAGCGACTCCACGATGCGCGTACAGGTCCGGCCATTTCCGGCCGCGCCGGGCGCGGAAACCATCAACGGCACACGAGTACCCATCTCAAAGAGCGAGCCGGCCTTGGACCATTTTCCTTTTTCGCCGAGTTGATAGCCATGGTCGGCGAGAAAAACGATGATGGTATTTTCGCGGAGGCCGAGCCGGTCCAATTCCGCCAACACGCGGCCAATGTTCCAGTCCATCCAGGAGATCGAGGCAATATAGGCTCGGATGACTTCGCGCGCTTCGGCTTCGCTCGCGCCGCGCCCGATGAACAGGTCGGCATTGTGCGGGCGGATGGCGGCAGGCGGGAACCCGGGCGGCACGGTGGGCATCGCGGCAAAATCCGGCGTCAGCCTGAGTTTGGCCGGGTCATAGAGATCAAAAAATTTGCGCGGCGCGGTCGGCGGGCTGTGCGGTTTCACAAATCCGCAGGCGATGAAAAACGGCTGGTCCTTGTATTTCCGGAGGTTCGCGATCGTCTGGTCGGCGGTGTGGTAATCGCCATGGCCTTCCCCGTTGCCGTCGAGGACCACGATGCGGTCGGAATAAAATGCGCGCTTCGGTCCCTCGGGGGAATCTGCCGTGACGCCCGCCAGTTTGGGCGAACGCAGGTCGCGCTCGTTGCGCTCGGCGATTTTGGACGTGTCCATGACATGCCCGACGCCGTTGGATTGCATCCCGCCCTCATCGGCCACCGTCCAGGCCGTCGAGGCGTCCCACGCTTTTGGATCATCGATGCCGCCGTGGAAAATTTTTCCGGCGCGGACGGACACATAGCCGTTTTGGCGGAACAATTGCGGCAGGCTGGTCCAGTCGGGATGCGCCACGCGGAAATCCGTGCGGTTGCCCAGCACGCTCGTCTTCGTCGGGTTGCGCCCGGTCAGGAGCGACGCGCGCGAGGGGTTGCACAGCGGGAACTGGCAGTAATTGCGGTCGAAGCGCACGCCGGATTGTGCCAGCGCATCCAAGTTGGGCGTCTTTGCCCCGAACATGCTGCTGTAGCAACCCAATTCCACGCGGCAATCATCGGACATCAGGAACAGGATGTTGGGTTTGCGGGGTGAGGCCTTTTGCGCCCGTAAAATATTTGGAAACGTCATCGCCGCGGCCGCGCCGAGGGCTGCCCGGCCAAGAAATTTTCTGCGCGTGATGGAACTCATTGGGTGTTGGACAAAAATAAGTTACCGGAGGTTCACTATTTTTTAAATAGCCAATTGTGGCGATGGGCGAGGAATTCAAAAATTTCGCCATTCCTGCGCATTTGCGATACGTTGGAAAGATGCCGGACAATGCGAGAAACTTTCACGTGCTGACAAAGCCCGTCGGCCCAATCCCGACCTCTTCGTTCGGCACAAGCTCTACCATTGCGGTTCAGTAAAACCTCTGATTTCTGTTTACCATTTAACAGAAAAGGTTAGGGTGTCGAGGCGTTGGTGCTTTTGATTCGGCCGCGAACCACGAAAGCCCACGACATCGTTCTCAAATCAGTGCGGTCGCGGCCCTCGAAAGGATCAAAAAATGCAAACCATTCGTTTCTCCTCGCTGTGGGCCAGTTCGCTGGTGTTTAAGTCATTCAACCACTTCGCGGTCAACGTGACGCTCCTGGCTGCCGGCCTGGCCTGGCTGTGCGCTTCGCCGGCGATGGCGCAAACGGAGATACCCCTTTATGCCTTCACCAACGGAATCGGCAGCGGCGCGAATCCCATCGGCGATTTGACCCAGGGACGGGACGGCAATTTTTACGGCACCACCATCAACGGCGGCATTAGCAATGCCGGGACAGTGTACCGGATCTCGACCAACGGAGTGTTCGCCACTCTTTATTCCTTCACCAACGGCACCGACGGGGGACAACCCTACGCCGCACTGGTCCAGGGCAGCGACGGCAATTTGTACGGCACCGCCGAACAAGGCGGGGCGACCGGCTATGGCACCATCTTTCGAATCACCGCGAACGGCGCTTTCACGATCCTGCACACCATGCAGGCCAATACTGAGGGAGGGCATCTCTATGGCGGCCTGGTCCAGGCCAGCGATCGCAGCTTTTATGGCACGGCCGAAGCTTACGGCGCCCATTCCGACGGCACCATCTTTGAGGTCACCACCGACGGGGTGTTGACCGTGGTCCACACCTTTTCCGGCACCGATGGTCTAAATCCCTTTGACACTTTGGCTCTGGGCCCGGACGGCAACTTTTATGGCACCACTGCTTCGGGCAGCAATGCCCCTGTGTCCGGCACGATCTTTCGGATAACGCCCGGTGGCGTGTTCACCAGCCTGCATACATTTTCTGGCTCCGATGGCTCTCAGCTCTATGGCGGTTTGCTTTTAGGCGCAGATGGCGGGCTTTACGGCACTACCAAGGATGGCGGCAGTTTCACCACTTTCGGCACGGTTTTTCGGATCACGACCAACGGTGGGTTTGCCACCATTCATTCGTTTCAAAAAACAGACGGCGCCTATCCTTACTACGGCAACCTGGTTCAAACCGCCGACGGGACACTATATGGCAACACCCATTACGGCGGTGCCAATTCCAACGGCGTGGTGTTTGGGATGACGACCAACGGCGTGGAAACCAGCCTTTACTCGTTCACAAACGCATTTCATACCGATATCAATAACAACCCTGAGGGCGGCCTGACGTTGGGCCGCGATGGCAAGGTCTATGGCACCCACTACGATGGCGGCACGAATGGATACGGTGAGGTCTTCGTCTACGCGACGTTCGGTTCAGGGACATTCACCAGTGTTCATACATGCTCGGACGGCTCCAGTGGCAACAGTGGCAAATATCCCTGGGGCGGCCTGACCACTGGGCCGGATGGCAATTTATATGGAACCACCTCAGCAGGTGGCAGCACCGGCACCGCTGGCTTGATCTTCCGTCTCACCACCACAGGCGTGTTTGCAAACCTTCATTCATTTGATGGCAACGATGGCGCCTTCCCCGAGGCGCCGTTAGTGCTCGATCCCAACGGCGCTCTCTATGGCACCACCAAAAACGGCGGTGTCGACAGCTACGGGAACGTGTTTGGCATCACCACGAATGGCGTATTCACCAATGTTTATTCCTCTACCAGCATCCCCGGTGGCGTGGCTCCTGGTGACGGCGCTCTGATTATCGGTACGAACGGCGCACTCTATGGCACCACTTCGTACGGCGGTGCCGACAGCGACGGGAACGTTTTTGCACTCACCACTAACGGCCTGTACACGAATATTTATTCTTTCAACGATGGCAACGATGGCTATGCGCCCAACGCGGGGCTGGTCCGGGACGCCGCCGGCAATTTATACGGCACCGCCTCCCAGGACGGATCCAATGGAAAAGGAACCATTTTTGAAATCACCAACAACGGCGGGTTCACGACCTTGCATTCATTTGGCGGCACCGATGGCGCCACGCCGGATTACGGGCTGACCTTCGGCCCTGATGGCGCGCTCTATGGAACTACTACCGCCGGCGGCATCAATGGCGGTTATGGCACCGCCTTTCGGATCACGACCAACGGCGTCTTCACCAGCCTGCATTCTTTTTCGAACGGCAACGACGGCGGTCACCCCTATTGCACCCTGTTCCTGGCCAGCGACACCAACTTCTACGGCACTTGCGAGACCGGAGGCAACGGCACCAATGGCACCATGTTCCGGATGTCGCTCAGTGGCGTCGTGACCACCCTGCATTTATTTAACGCATCTGACGGGGCCACCCCTCTCGGCCAACTGGCGTTGGGAGGGGACGGCAATCTCTACGGGGTCACCGAATTTGGCGGGCCTGCTATCGGGGGTGGGTCTACTAACGAGGGCACGATCTTTTGCATGAGCACTCTTTTTCCCCCCGCCGCCTCAGCCCCCGGCTCCCTCACGGTAACGCTAGGACCGGATGGCGTAACCAACCAGGCCCAATGGATGATCGACGACAACGGCACCAATCTCGCCAGCGGCGTAACCATTTCCAATCTCTCCGCCGGCTATCATCAAATCTGTTTTCTGTCCGTTTCCAATTGGACAGAGCCTAATTGCCAGACCATTTTCATCAGCCCCAATTCGTTGGCCGGGGCTTCTGGCTTGTACGTGACGGGCATTCCGTCGATTCCGACTCTCATTGGCGCAACGCTCTCGGCGAATGGCGTGTTTCAATTTAGTTTTACCAACAGCGACCCGGGCGCGTCTTTCACCGTGCTCTCGACGACCAATCTGGCGCTGCCGTTGACCAATTGGACCGTCCTGGGTCTGGCGTCCAACATCGGTCCGGGCCTCCTCCAATTCATCGACACACAAGCCACCAACTCGCCACGCTACTACAACGTGCGCTCGCCTTAATCCGGTTGAATCAGGTGAGTCGCTTCGCGACTTGCGCCCTAATGAGTTCGCAAAAGTCAGATGCGCCTTAAGAGCGTTTGCGTTACGATGGAGGCAATGCCGGACGTTGCGAGAAACTTTCATGTGCTGACCAAACCGGTCGGCCCGATTTGCAATCTCGATTGCAAATATTGTTTCTATCTCGAAAAGGAAAAACTTTATCCGGGCGAGACCCAGTGGCGCATGAGCGACGCGGTTTTGTCGGAATATGTCCGGCAATACATCCAGGACCAGCCCTCGCCGGAGATCTATTTTGCCTGGCAAGGCGGCGAGCCGACGCTTCTGGGCGTGGAGTTTTTTCGCAAGGCCATTGCCCTGCAAAAGAAGTTCGCCGGCGGCAAAACCATTTTCAACGCCATCCAGACCAATGGAACACTGCTCGATGATGACTGGTGCAGGTTTCTCGCCTCCAACAAATTTCTCGTGGGACTGTCCATCGACGGGCCGCGCGCGCTTCATGACGTTTATCGCGTGGACAAAAGGCAGCAGCCGACCTTTGACCCGGTGATGCGCGGGCTGGAATTCCTGAAAAAGCACAAGGTTGATTTCAACACGCTCACGGTCGTCAATCGCGCGAATTCACAACAGCCGCTGGAGGTCTATCGGTTTCTCAAAAGCATCGGCAGCGAATTTTTGCAATTTATTCCATTGGTCGAACGCGTCGCGCCGGAGAATATGAACCCGCCGGGCCTTGGTTTTGCGGAGCCGCCGCTCATGGGTGAAACGGGAAGTCTCGCCATGAACATCGAGGAAAAGAGAGAGGTGGCTTCCGGTTTGAGTTTGCCCCGACCGCCCCTCACCCTAACCCTCTCCGCCGGGGAGAGAGAATCCGCCGTGACGCCCTGGAGCGTCGAGGCGGAGCAATACGGAAATTTTCTCTGCGCGATCTTCGACGAGTGGGTGCGCCAGGACGTCGGAAAGGCTTTTGTGCAACTATTCGACGTGGCGCTGGGCAATTGGATGGGCCTCGGCTCTTCGCTGTGTGTCTTTGCCGAGAAATGCGGGGCGGCCGTGGCCATCGAGCACAACGGCGACCTTTACAGTTGCGATCATTACGTATATCCGCGCTGGAAATTGGGCAATGTGATGGACCAAAGCCTCGGCGCGATGGTCAATTCGCCGCGGCAGGTCAAATTTGGCAACGACAAATCCGATTCATTGCCGCAATACTGCCGGAAATGCGAAGTGCGGTTCGCCTGCAACGGCGAATGCCCGAAGCATCGCTTCATCCAGACGCCCGATGGCGAATGGGGACTGAATTACCTCTGCGCCGGCTACAAAATGTTCTTTAATCACATCGATCCGCACATGAAAACGATGGCTTCGTTATTGCGGAATAACGAGGCTCCGGCGCGGATTATGGAGATGCTTTAGGCCTTGCTTGTGACATTGCGCAAAGTATTTATTGTTTGACTCTGGTTGGTTCGCAACGTAAGCTTGTGTCGTTGACAATTTGGGACTGGGGATTCCCGGTCGGCAAAAAGCTCTGGCGAAAGTCGGAGCTTTTTGTTTTATGGAAATATCTTCAAACCGCGAATCATCCCGCGCCCTTTGTAAAACTTCGCCTCCAAAATCTCAAACGCCCGGTTTGCTTTCTTCGAGTCCAAAACATGCCGCGCAATTGGATAGGCTGCGAGGTCGGCCATCTGTGTGCCGATTATGTTCAATGTCTTCGGCTTGAATTCCAGATGAAACTCAATCCGCTTGAATCGCTCGGCTGGTAGATATTCCGTGCCCTCTGTGATGATCTTATAAAAGGCGAGCTTCAGTTCACTGTCCTCACGCTTGCCGCGCGCTTCCGCCAGCAAATGGACTTCTCGCTGCCCCGCATCTTCCAACAACGGCAACAGCCGTTCCATTCCAAACTTCAATGCCAAATCATAGGGATTCACAGCCTGCGCATATTTCTCCTTGTGCTCCTGTTTCCGAATTACCGATGCGATCAACATGTATTCCGACTCTGACATAATACGGTTGATGCGCTCGTAAAATGGCGGACGCCTCTGCGGGTCGGTTAGAAATCCAAAATCACTCTGCCCCTTCCGAATGTCGCGTGAATGGAGAATCACCCCCTCATGGCCGAAATAGTCGGTTTTGAGCTGGTTGACCGACGGGACAATTTTTTGCGCGTAGTGGGTGCGGTCGCAAATCAACATTACCAGGGCGAACAAGGGAAAGCCTTTGTCCACCAACTCCAGCGAGTGGTCACCCGTTTCATCAATGAAGACCAGCAAGCTCATGTTCCCCCATCTGATTTACTGAACGGCATGACAGGCATTTACTGTTTTTGGGGACAAACGGAAAGCAGAAACAATTTTGGGAAAGGTACAGGGAAGACAGGATTAATAGGATATACCGGATTTCGAGCCGGTTGACATCAGGGCTTGTGAAAAATTTCACAAATCTCTTGACCGGCCTTTTCGGGATGGTAAATTCTCAAGCCTGATTATGATTATTCGGTCATCTTCTTACATGTTTTTAGCCCTGGCCGCCTCAATGTCTCTGCGCGCAGCGGACATCGTCGGCACCATCACCCTCCAGGGCACGCCGCCGGCGGAGATCCCGATCACGCCCATCATGGACGACTCGACTTGCGGGCAATTTTACAAGACGCCGCCCACGACGCATTTCTATGTCGTGGGAGCCAATGGCGCATTTGGGGATGTGATTGTTTCACTGAAAGACGGCAGCGGCCAGCCGATCACCGGCAAATCCACCGGCCCCAGCCAGCCGCCAGTGGTTCTGGACCAAAAGCACTGCCTGTATGCGCCCCAAATTTTTGCCCTTCAAACCGGCCAGCCGCTGACCGTGAGAAATTCCGATCTTTGCATCCATAACGTCCACACCACTTCGAAGGCCGGCAATCCCGAGCATAACGACGCTCAAATGGCTGGCGGCGCGGATTTGACTTATACGTTTCCCAATCCCGAGATGTTCATGAAATTCCAATGCGACGTGCATCCGTGGATGTTTGCCTGGGCCTGCATTTTTGATAATCCGTATTATGCGATCAGCGGTTCGGATGGCAAATTTGTCATCAAGAACGTGCCGCCGGGCAAATACACGGTCGCGGCCGACCACCGGAAACTTGGCGAACAAACCCAGGTGGTGGATGTTGCCGACAAGGACGTGACCGTCAATTTTACGTTTCAAGTGAAGTAGGTTTAAGTTTTGCAATTGCTGTCGCGGGCAGCGTTTGCCTCATTGTTTTTACGAATGAACAACGGATGCACAGAAAATAACAATCGCTGGTTGCACTGCTTTGCGGTGCTGGCGGCGATTTGTACTTTTCTATTGCTCGGCGCCGGTGGCCTCGTCACCAGCCATGAAGCCGGCATGTCGGTGCCCGATTGGCCGAACAGTTACGGATATAACATGTTTGCCTTTCCCCCTTCGAAATGGATCGGCGGTATTTTTTACGAACACACGCACCGGCTGTGGGCCACGGTCGTGGGCCTGATGACCACCATTCTCGCGGTCTGGATTTTTGCCGGGACCCGCGCAAATGGATGAAGTGGCTCGGGCTTGCCGCATTTCTGCTCGTCGTCGCGCAGGGAATCCTCGGAGGTCTGCGCGTGGTCCTGAACAATGACAATCTCGGCGTCATTCACGGCGTGGTGGGGCAGTCGTACTTTGTGCTGATGTGCTCGATCGCCTTGTTCACCAGCGGTTTCTGGCGGAAAATTTCCGAACAAAAGCCGAACATCCCGCGCCATTTGCGAAGATTGGTTGTCTGCACAACCCTGTTGATTTTCGTCCAGCTTGTCCTGGGTGCGACCATGCGCGGGCAACATGCCGGCCTGTCCATTTCCGACTTTCCGCTCGCACACGGACAGATATGGCCGGACACCAGTGCGGCGGCCATTGAGCGTTATAATGCGGAACGGATTGAGATCACGAATGTCAACGACATCACGGCTTTTGACGTGATTTTGCAGATGGTCCATCGCATTTGCGCCCTGGCGATTTTTATCTGCGTCGCGCTCTGCGCGACGCTGTCGTGGCGTGAATTGGGCCGGCGCGATGCCCTGGCACGCTTTGCGCTGGTCTGGCTGGGACTCATCACGGCGCAGATTGGGCTGGGCATCTGGACGGTTTTGTCGAACAAAGCCGCTGATGTGGCCACCTTGCATTTGCTGGTCGGGGCGCTTTCGCTGGTGACCGGCGCGTTTTGGTGCCTGATCGCTTTTCGCCGTTCGGCGACATTGCCCGTGACCGAGAACGAAACCTTTGGAGCGTTTGGAAAGTTAGCCAAATGATGAAAGATTTTTCCGCTGAAATCGCAAGTAACGCCGCGGCTGAGAAAAGCTGGACGGCGGTTTTCTCCGATCTGGTCAAGGCCCGCCTCACGACGCTGGTGTTGCTCACCACGGCCGTGGGATTTTATATCGGCTGGCAGGGGCCGATGAATTTCCTGCTATTTTTTAACACCCTTGCTGGAACGGCGCTGGTCGCCGCAGGAGCCGCCGCGTTGAACCAATTGCTGGAGCGCGAGTACGATGCCAAAATGCGCCGGACGCAGGACCGACCGCTGCCTTCGGGACGCCTTCAGCCGGCGACGGTAGCGATTTTCGGCGGGGTCAGTTCGGTCGCGGGCCTGGTCTATCTCGCGGGTGCGGTGAATCTGCTCACGAGTGTCCTCGGCGCGGTCACGCTCATCAGCTATCTTTTCATCTACACGCCACTCAAGCGTGTGACGTGGTTGAACACCGCCATCGGCGCCATTCCGGGAGCGTTGCCGCCGTTGATGGGCTGGGCCGCGGCGCGAAATGAATTGAGCGGGGAAGGCTGGGCGCTTTTTGCGATCCTGGCCTTCTGGCAAATCCCGCATTTCTTCGCCATCGCGTGGATTTATCGCGATGAGTATGCGAAGGCCGGATTCGTGATGCTGCCAAACGTTGAAGCCGGCGGGCAGCGGACGGCGCAACAGACGGTGAGCCACGCGCTGGCGCTGCTGATCGTCAGCCTGTGTCCTTTTCTTTTCAAAATGGCGGGACTGGCATATCTTGGCGGCGCGGTTTTTTTAGGAGCGGCATTTTTGCTGTGCGCGGTCCAATTTTCCAGGCAATTGGATTTGACGCGCGCCCGGCATTTGTTCCTGGCCTCGATCATTTATTTGCCGCTCGTGCTGGGAATCCTGTGCCTGGATAAAACGAAATAAACTATGGACGAGAACGTTCACCAATTTCCGCCGTACCGCGAGCCGGAGGATCACGGTCATGACGGCGACGACGATCATGACCACGGTCCTGGCGGTCACGAGCACCACGACCCCGGGTTTTGGCGCGGCTATGTTTTTTCGAGCGACCACAAGATCATCGGCATTCAATACGGTTTCACGGCGCTCTGTTTCATGCTGTTCGGATTTTTCCTGATGCTGTTGATGCGCTGGCAGATCGCGCATCCCAGCCAGCCCGTTCCCCTGGGCATCGGCTGGCTCATGGAAAAAGTCCTGGGCAACGCCGCGGCGGGCGGGATCATTTCGCCGGAATTGTACAATTCCTTTGGCGCCATGCACGGCACCATCATGGTCTTTCTGGCCATCGTGCCGCTGGCTTTTGCAGCGTTCGGCAATTACGTCGTGCCGATGATGATCGGCGCGCCGGACATGGCGTTTCCGCGGGTCAACATGGCGAGCTACCAGGCGTATTTCCTGGGCGGCGTCACCATGTTTGTCAGCTTTTTCATTCCGGGCGGCGCGGCGCAGGCGGGCTGGACTTCCTATTCGCCGCTGGCCACTTCGATCCCTACGCACGGCCAGTTGTTCTGGATTCTCGGCATGGTGTTGCTCATCAACTCATCGCTGCTGGGCGCGGTGAATTTCATCGCCACGATCATTCAATTGCGCGCGCCGGGCATGACCTGGATGCGGTTGCCGTTTTTCGTCTGGGCGCAGTTTGTGACGGCGTTTCTGTTGTTGCTGGCCTTTCCGCCGCTGGAAGCCGCCAGCGTGATGCAATTGATGGACAACGTGGCGCACACCAGTTTCTTTTTGCCGACGGGCCTGGCGACGGGCGGCAACCTGGCGCACATCAGCGGCGGGGGCAGCCCGTTGCTCTGGCAGCATTTGTTTTGGTTCCTCGGCCATCCGGAAGTGTACGTCTTGATCCTGCCGGGCATGGGGATCGTTTGCGAGATCATCGCCTGCAACACGCGCAAGCCGATCTGGGGTTATAAATCCCTGGTCTATTCGGTGCTGTTGATCGGGTTCCTGTCGTTCATCGTCTGGGCGCACCATATGTATCTCACCGGCATGGGCACAAAAATTTCCGCGTTTTTCCAGACCACGACGATGATCATCTCCATTCCCTCGGTCATCATCCTGACGTGCCTGTTCATTTCGCTTTGGGGCGGGTCGATCCGGCTCAACACCCCGATGCTGTTTGCGCTCGCGTTTTTGCCGATGTTCGGCATCGGCGGCCTGACCGGTTTGCCGCTCGGTTTCAATGCCAGCGACCTCTACCTGCACGACACCTATTACGTGATCGCGCATTTCCATTACGTGGTCGCGCCGGGGACCATTTTTGCGCTCTTCGCGGGCATCTATTATTGGTTTCCAAAAATGACGGGGCGCAGGATGAATGAATTTTGGGGGCACGTGCATTTCTGGACTTCGTTAATCTTCATGAACCTCGTCTTCATGCCGATGTTCGAGCAGGGGATGAAGGGCATGTTGCGGCGCATGGCTGATGGCGGCGCGAATTATTCCGCCGCGCGCGTGCCCGGGGCCATTGACGCGCTTCCCGGTTACATCATGGAATTGCATCATTGGATCCTTTGGGCGGCGATTTGCCTGGGTTTCGCGCAGATTCCATTCATCGTGAACCTGTTTTGGAGCATGAAGCATGGCGAAAAAGTTGGCACCAATCCCTGGGAAGCCACGACCATTGAATGGCAGACGCCCACCCCGCCGCCGCACGGCAATTTTACGCACCCGGTGTGCGTTTATCGCGGTCCTTACGAATACAGCGTGCCCGGTCATGCCACGGATTTTACGCCGCAGAACGAACCGGAAACCACATTCATTCCGGCAAAAGTTCCGGCGCCCGCGCGTTAAAATTTCATGGATATACCTTATACAGTCGAAGCGAGGCCGGATACCGGCATCTATAACGCCAAGGTAGGCATCTGGCTTTTCCTGGCCTCCGAAGTCATGCTCTTCGGCGGACTTTTTTCCGCGTATGTGCTGCTTCGCGTCGGGGCGGAACCCGGCTACTGGCCGCATGGCTGGCTGGATGTGCGGTTCGGCACGGCCAACACCATCATCCTGGCGCTCTCGGCCATCACCACCTTGCTCGCGTGGGCCTCGTGCAAAGTGGGGCACTTCGGAAAATTCAAGTTCTTTCACGCCTGCACGCTTTTTCTGGCCCTGTGCTTTCTCGGCATCAAATCCTACGAGTACCACGACAAATGGATCCATTACGAAATCAAATTGAATGACGGGACATTTGCCGACGGCCATCTGGTTGAAAAATCTCCCGACTTTGATCTCGCCAAAAAAACCGGCACGTTCACGATCCACGGCCGGATTGTGAACGACGAAACGCTGCTCTACGATTTGCGTTCGCAAAAAGATATTCAGTTGAAGGAGATCACCCTCAAGGCTTCCGACATCGCGCAGATGGAAAATTACGGTCCGTGGCACAATACCTATCTGGCGCTTTATTTCACCATGACCGGCTTGCACGCCATGCATATTCTCGGCGGCAGCATCGTCATCGGCTATTTATGGGGGCCGGGACGCCGGATGTGGAAGACCGACCGTGAACGATTCACCAATCGCATCGAAGTCTCGGGGTTGTTCTGGCACTTCGTTGATCTGATCTGGATTTTTCTGTTTCCGATCCTATATTTGACCTGAACTATGAGCGATCCTCAAAAAATCGAGAACGCCGCGCCGCACAAGCCGGACGACGGGCACGCGGTGGATTTCAACAGCTACCTGCGCCGCTGCCTGTACATCTTCATCGCCATCCTTGCCGCCATCACCATGATGGTCTGGATTTCCTACCTGCCGACGGCGAGCTATTCCTGGGCGTTCAAGGTGACTTTCATTTTGGCGGTGGCGGCGTGCAACGCTTTCGTCGTGGCCGGGTTCCTCATGCACCTGATCTCCGAAAAAAAGATGGTTTACATAATTCTCGCCACCACTGTTTTCTTTGTGATCGGCCTGTTTTGGCTGACTCTGTACGCCATGTCGGATTTCCCGACGGGCACCACGTTCCGTTGATATGTCACTCAAAGCCTTTCATCTGATATTTGTGACGCTGCTCACGACATTGTCGTTTGGCTTCGCCGCCTGGGGTTTTGTGTCCGGCAAGATTTTAGCCGGCATCGGGGGAATTCTGGCGGGGATATTGGTCATCATTTACGGGATTTATTTTTTGAAAAAATTGAAAAAGATCAGTTACCTATGAAAATTGTCCGAAAGATCATCATCGGGACGCTGGCGCTGGCGCCCTCGCCGTTGTTCGCCTGCGCCGCGTGCTATGGCAAATCCGACTCGCCGCTGGCGCAGGGCATGAACTGGGGGATTTTCACCCTGCTGGGCGTGATCACGCCCGTGCTCGGGTGCTTCGCCTTTTGCTTCATCCGGATGATCAGCAAAGAGGAAGCGGCCAACAAAAAAGATAACGCTCCGAAAAACATCACCGACGTATGACCGAATGGCTGGCCATTCATCTTTTGGGGATGCCCCAACTGGCGTCGAAAAACGGCGCCAGCGTTGACGCCTTGATCGTCTGGGTCCATTTGCTGATGCTCGCGCTTTTCGTCGGCTGGGTGGCGTATTTTTTATACGCGGTCTGGCGTTTTAATAAAAAACGCAATCCCAGGGCCGACTATGAAGGGGTGAAAAACCACTATTCAAATTACATCGAACTGATCGTCGCCGGGGTTGAGGCAGTTTTGCTGCTCGGCGTGGCGATTCCCGTTTGGGCGGACGCCGTGGACCATTTTCCCGACGCGAAAGATTCCACCGTCATATATGTCATGGCCCAGCAATACGCCTGGAACATCCGCTATGCGGGACCGGACGGCAAATTTGGCCGGCAGGACATGAAATATATTTCCGAGGGCAATGTTTTTGGCGTGGACCCCAACGACCCCGACGGCAAGGACGATATCCAGTTGCTCAATGACATCCACGTGCCGGTCAACAAGCCGGTCATCGTGTATGTCAGTTCCAAGGACGTCATCCATTCCTTCAAGATTTCCGCGATGCGCGTTTGCCAGGATGCCATTCCCGGTTTGCGCATTCCTTGCTGGTTCATCCCCACCCAGATCGGGCGTTACCAGATCAATTGCGCGCAACTCTGCGGCCCGGGCCATTCCGCCATGACCGGGGGTATGGTCACGGTCGTAAGCCAGGCGGACTTTGACAAGTGGATCGCTTCCAAAACTCCGGCGCCCGTTTCGACCAACGGAACCAGCATTTTCGAATAGGGCCGCTCTTGCATGACCTCGTCCCGATTGCCCCCATCCGTATGGTTTGGCGTGGTATTTCTTTTCGGGTTTCTGGCGATGGCATTTTTGCTGTTGCTCGGTGATTTGACCCAGCATGAAGCGCCGCTGCCTGTCCTCGGCCAGGTCGGGGATTTCACCCTCACCAACCAGGACGGCACGGCGACGACCCTCGCCGATTTGACCAACCGCGTTTGGGTGGCCGATATCATCTTCACCCGATGCGCCGGGGAATGTCCGCGCATGAGCGCGCAGATGAAATCGGTCGAGGACAAATTGCCCGCGGACAGCGAGGCCATGCTGGTCAGCCTGACGACAGACCCCGAATACGATACGCCGGTCATTCTCAAGCGTTACGGCGAACGTTACGGCGCGGATTTCAGCCACTGGACTTTTTTGACCGGGACGAAGTACGAGATCGCCCAACTTTCCGCCAATGGCCTGAAATTAGGTTCGACGTCCGTCCTGTCAAAGGACCAGAAGAGTCCGGTTGACCTGTTCATTCACACTTCAGTTTTCGTGGTGGTGGACAAACACGGGCAACTGCGCGGCATTTTCGAGACCGGCGGCGACGGTGTGGACTGGACCAATGTCGTCGAGCCTCAACTGCTCGGAACGATTCGCCGGCTCGAACGCGAATCATGAGCATCTATGATTTGCCGGCCGTCAACGCCTCGCTCAATGGCCTGAGCGCCATTCTGCTGACTGTGGGACGCATCTTCATCTATAAAAGACGCGTCATCGCGCATCGCAACTGCATGATTTCGGCGTTTTGCGTGTCCATTGTTTTCCTGTGCTGTTACCTGACCTATCACACGTACCTCGCCGTCGTCCTGCATCGCGGGCCGACGCGATTCCTTGATCCGCTCTGGTTCCGGCCAATCTATCTGGCGATCCTTTTGACGCATACCATCCTGGCCATGGTCATCGTTCCGCTGATTTTGATCACGTTGAGCCGCGCGCTCCGTGAGAGATTTGATAAACATAAACAGATTGCCCGCTGGACCTGGCCGTTGTGGATGTATGTTTCCATCACCGGCGTCATTGTTTACCTTTTGCTCTACCAGATTTTTCCGCAAAAGTAACCTTGGGCATATGCCGTCCGTTTCCGTTCTAATCCACGAGAGCCAGTTTCCAGAAAATGTCCAGTGCGACCTGCTGGACTCCCTGCGTTCGCGGGCCGTCAACCACAAGTTCCATTACGACAGCGTCAAGCAGACGCAAAAATGGCTGGCCCTGCACCAGCAATTTTCCCCGACACGCAATGATGCGGACTGCCGCGCCATTTATGAGCAAGGTTTTCGGGCCGCGGCAGCAAAAATAAAATCCAAGCAAGTTAATGTCATTGGGTTGGGTTGCGGCGGCGGACAGAAAGACACGCGGCTCTTGAAATTGCTGAAGGTATCCGGCAAACAGATTTTCTATACGCCATGCGATGTCAGCGCCGCCATGGTCTTGACGGCCCGACGGACCGCTCTGGCGGTTTTGCCGGAGAAAAATTGTTTCCCGTTCGTTTGTGATTTGGCGACCGCTGGCAATTTGGCAGGCGTTCTTCCGACTGCGCCCCGCGCTTCACGCCTCATTACTTTTTTTGGCATGATCCCGAATTTTGAGCCTGGGGATATTTTGCCAAAGCTCGCCGCCGTCGTTCGCCCGGCGGACATTTTGTTATTCAGCGCCAATCTTGCACCGGGAAAAGATTACGCCGCTGGAATAAAACGCATCCTGCCGCAATATGACAATGAACTGACCCGGGATTGGCTTATGGCCTTCCTCGTTGATCTGGGA
This sequence comes from uncultured Verrucomicrobiae bacterium, assembly GCA_963797825.1. GTDB lineage: Bacteria > Verrucomicrobiota > Verrucomicrobiia > Limisphaerales > UBA11358 > UBA11358. The sequence continues at coordinate 71,521 of CAWCRR010000039.1, read as the reverse complement.
ATCGAAAAGTCCGACGGCGAATTGCGCTTTGAGATAGAAACGACGCAGCAAGGACTCAAGCGCATCGTTGCCAATTTTTGTTTTCGTCGGGCCCGGCGAATCAAAGTCGAGGATGAAACTTTTCACTTCACAAAAGGCTCAAAAATCCGACTCTTCTTTTCCTATCGCTACACCCCGGCGCTCCTCCAAAAAATTCTCCGCGGGTATAAACTGGAGATTCAGCAGGAATGGATCACCCAATCGGAAGAAGAGGGGATTTTCCTCTGCAAACGTGTGTGAACGGGTTCCGCAATGGCGGAGCGTTTGGATTCAAATACGCTTTCCACACTCCGCATTCCGCAATCAAAACGCCCTCATCGTCTCCAACACTGCTTTGACCTTTGCCACTTCATGCGTTCGGAATAAATCTGTTTTCCCCAGAGCCGCCAGCACGGCGAAGAACGGTTCCGCAGACCGCACTTCATCCCGGAAGAACTCAAACGCATGGGGCAGGGCATGGCACACCGGAAAGCCCAATTCGCGCAACCGGAACGTATTGAGGAAAATGTTCATCTGATGACGCACCCGCACTGAGCTGTCCTGCAGGTTTCGGTAATAAAATCCCAGGCCGGGGTCCAGTAAGATGTTTTTTACCCCTGCGCGTTGTGCGGTCTCGATCTGCCGCGAAAAATAATCGCGCATCATGCCGATCGGGTCCGCCCCAAAATCAAAATCGCCAACCTCGCGGACATTCTTTCCCTGGACATAACAGATGATGACGGCGGCATTATGCGCGGCGACCATTTTGTAGATCTCCTTTGAATTCGTACTGCCCGTCAGATTCAAGACATTTGCGCCCGCTTCCAATACGGCCTTGGCGACTTTAGTTGAATAGGTTTCTGCCGAAACGGGAATTTTTGCGGCGCGCAATTGTTTGATGACCGGCAACAGTTTGGATTTTTGTGCCGCGTCATTCGCGCGCGCGGCGTGGGCCAATGTGGATTCCGCCCCGATATCGACCATGTCCGCCCCCTGGGCGATCAAAGTCTTCCCGCGTGCGACCGCAGCTTCCACCGAGAGACAGACGCTTTCGCGATACCACGAATCGGCGGACAGGTTGATGACACCCATGATGGCCGGGTGCGAATTGAAATTGAATTTCTTTCCGGCGATGGCAAACCCCTTCACGCGCGCGGACGCGGCGGCGCGGTTTTTATCCAGAAGATCCGCCATATTTTCCAGTGTGAGCATTTATGAAAAGGTAACGAAAAGGCAGTAATCGTAAATGAAATTTGGCTTCTCTCTCCCTTACGAGAGCGGTGACGTTGAAACTAAACCTCACGCAAAGAACGCAAAGGCCGCAAAGGATTTTCACAAAACAATGAAGTGGTGCTCCCGCCCGGAATCGAACCGGGATCAGCGGATTAGAAATCCGCAGCTCTGTCCATTTGAGCTACGGGGGCACAGTGCTCAAGCGGAGGATAACATTCAACATTCAACATTCAACATTCAACATTCGACGCCCAACATCCAATGAAGCAAAGCTGTGTCACAGCCACCGCACTACAAAATCTTGCGGAGTTGGGGTGCAAATTTACTTGTCGCAGGCGTTGCGGACTTTCTGCTTTCCGCTTTTTGTTTTCATGTTGCCGGGCAACATTACGTTTCGCCTCCTTTCTGTTAAACCTTTACCCATGAACGCGACTTACATCGCGAGCCGTTGCCTATTCTCAAGCCCGCCGCCCCGTTGGGGCGGATTCCTCTTTCTGAATACCTTCCCACGGGTTCCGCTGCGCTGCACCCGTGGCTACCGGCCTGTATCCCTTTGGGATACGCATGACCACCCGACCTCCGTTTTGTTTCAAATCCTGTCATTTCTATTGATCATGTCTAAAACAAATCCAACCCAGTTCGACCTGGTCCAACCAAATCAAGGTGAATCAAGGTGAATCAAGGTGAATTAAGCCAAATCAACCCGGAATTTATGAAAAATTCCCCTTGTCAGGGTCGTCATGCGGGTTTATCACCTTCCTTAAGATGAAACTCCGAGCCTCAGGAAATCGGAATGCAGCACTGGCGCGGGCTGATGTGTTGGTGATAATCTTCGTAATTATTGTATTGGCAGTATTTATTTTGCAGCCTCTTTTTGACAGACCACATCCAATTCATGCGCCCCGTATGAATTGTGTAAACAATCTTAAGGAGGTGACCCTTGGAGCCTGGATTTGGGCAGGTGATCATAATGATAAATTCCCAATGCAGATCTCAATTGCCAATGGTGGAGCAATGGAATACGCTCAAGATGCAGATGTTGTGCGGACATTTCAGATTATGTCCAACCAATTGGCGACTCCCAAAATCTTGTACTGCAAGGCGGATTCCAACCACTCTTGTGCCACTAATTTTTCGACCGATTTTAGTGCCGCTAAAATTAGTTATTTTATTGGCATTGATACGAAGAAAGAACCTCCCGGATCGATTTTTGTGGGCGACGATAACTTTGAGATCAGTGGCATCCCTGTGAAATCCGGTTTGCTTGAAGTGTCGGTCAATTCCTCGATCGGCTGGACTGCTGCCCGCCATAAATTCGCCGGTAATATCGGTTTTGCCGATGGGAGCGTTCAAGAGATTAACTCGACCGGGTTGGCCGCGAATTTTACCAATGGCGTTACGCGACTGGCGATTCCATGAAGCACTGCAATGCACATACCCGGAGCCATGCTTTCACGCTGACTGAACTTTTGGTTGTTGCTGTTGCTATTGGATTGATTGCAGTTCTTCTTCTCCCCGCCTTGGCTGCTGCTAAGAGAAAGTCGTATCGAATTTCTTGCATCAACAATTTAGAAGAAGGCTTTCTGGGTTTGAAAATTTGGGAACAAGATCACACAAACAACTTTCCAATGAGTGTTTCAATCAATTTTGGCGGCACGCTTGAATATGTGGGAACCGGGAAAATGTATAACATCTTTAAGGATCTATCTAATGAGTTAGAGGAGCCACGAATTCTAGTTTGTCCCGCTGATGTGCGTCAACCCGCCGCGAACTGGCCCGTGCTTGCCACCACAAACATCAGCTATTTTTTGAACGTGGGTGCTATAAATGATACATATCCAGGTATAGTTTTCATGGGTGACCGAAACATTCTTGGCGGAACGAAATCGACCAATGGATTGACCGTGTTCAAACCAACCGATTCAGCCAGTTGGGGTTCGGACATGCACCATGGCCAAGGCAATATCGGCTTGACCGATGGAAGCGTCGCACAAATGACTTCTTTTGGTCTGGCTGCCATTCTTACAAATGGCATCACCCGCCTGGCAATTCCATGAGGCTAAAAAGCCCGTTAAAAATTCGTTTGGTCGTAGGAGATGAGGTGACGAGTCTCAAATTTCATTGTATTTCAAACATTAATTAGACACTCCTCACGTCGTCTCCTACTTTGATAAGTGGGCATCAATCTTCTTCCCCGCAAAATGGCAGGAGGCGAAGACATCTTTTTTGACTTCGCGGAAGGCCGGAAACTCTTCTTTGCATTTGGGCAGTTGCGCAATGGGACAGCGCGGATGGAACGGGCAGCCGCTCGGCGGATGGATGGGCGATGGGACATCGCCGGGCAAAACGATGCGCTTGCGTTTCGTTTCCGGGTCCACTTCCGGGATGGCAGAGATCAGGGCTTGCGTATAAGGATGCTGCGGGTCGCCGATGAGCGCCTTGGCTTCGGCAGCTTCGACGATTTTGCCGAGATACATCACCAGCACCCGATGGCTGATATGCTCCACCACGGCCAGGTCATGCGCGATGAAGAGATAGGCGATGCCGTGCTGTTGCTGAAGGTCGCGGAGCAGGTTGATGATTTGCGCCTGCACTGAAACATCCAGAGCGCTGACCGGCTCGTCGCAGATGATGAGTTGCGGCTCGACCGCGAGGGCGCGGGCGATGCCGATGCGCTGGCGCTGGCCGCCGCTGAATTCATGCGGATATCGCTGCGCGTAAATCGGGTCGAGGCCGACGGCCTGCAACAATTCAGCGATGCGCTTCCGCCGCGCGGATTTGCTGTCGGTCAATTTATGGATGTCCAGCGCTTCGCCGACGATCTGTTCCACGGACATGCGCGGATTGAGGGAGCCGTAGGGGTCCTGAAAAATCATCTGGAACTTGCGCCGGCGCGCGCGCAGGAGCGAGCCGCCCATTTGCGTGATGTCTTCGCCGTTGAGGAGGATGCTGCCGCTGGTGGGATCGACGAGCCGCACGATGGCGCGGCCAAGGGTGGTCTTGCCGCAGCCGCTTTCACCCACCAGCCCGACCGTCTCGCCCGGCGCGATGGTGAAGCTCACGTCGTCCACTGCCTTGACGGATTCGTGGACGCGGCTGAACAGCCCGTGTTTCACGGGAAAATGCACTTTCAGATTTTTGACTTCGAGCAGCGCGCTCATGCAAAAAGTTTCTCCAAGGCAGCCCGCGCCTCAACACGCACTTTTCGCGACATCCACAGCGACGACTTTTCCAATCCGGAAAGGAGCGAATCGGCCTCTGATTTTTTAACGAGCTTGCCGGCTGCGGCCCAAAGCAGCACACCGATTGAACCGTGAGCTTCAAGCTCCAAAGATTCCGCCATCAATCGCGCTGCCGAGTCATCGGTTAGGAACCAATCCGGTTTGGATTCGCGCGCCAAAGCCAACGCCTCGGCTTCGCCGCCGTGCAACAGCCCCGCCCGCAGCCATTCCACAGCGCGCTGTTGGGCAGTCGGGGAAAGCGTTTGGATCTTCGCCCATTTTGGGGGCAACGCGGGAATCTTTGAACGTAATTCAGCCGCGACCATCTGCGGCAGGAGTACCTCACCAATGAGCGGTAGCAGATGAAGCGCGCCCGCCTCATGCAAGTGCAAAACTGGCCCGGTGTCCGCGACCAGCCGTTTCATTTCGCGGCGGACTTTTCATTCAAAGCCCAGGCGATGTCATCCAATTGCTGCCGTTCCATCAACTCAAACCGGCGGCGGGAAATGAATTCGCGCAACGCAGCGCGCACAACTTCAGCCGCATTTTCAAACTTCCCGGCTTCCACCGCGTCGGCGATTTCGTGCGCCATTTGATCGGGCAATTCCACTTGCAGCATTTTCATATTGGAAAATTAAGCGCAAGGCGAAGCGGCGTCAATGAGGCATTATGGTGGATGCGCACTCCCCTCTATTTCCAGCCGCAACCGAGGGCGCGGATGAGATTGACGGACGCCGTCAAACGCGCCCCCTGCAATTCCACCGCGTTGCGTTCCTCAGTCAACGCGTCGGTCTGCGCCGTTGCCACGTCGAGGTAAGTCACCAACCCGGCTTTGTAACGGTTGTTGGCGATTTCGAGGGTACGTTGCGAAGAAGTGACCGCTTCATTTTCCGCGCTCCATTCGGCGGTGAGCAAACGTTGGGCGGCCAGTTCATCCTCCACGTCACCGAACGCGTTCAAGACCGTCTGGCGATAATCGGCGACGGTCTCGGTGTAGGCGGCGCGTGCGCCGGCCAGGTTCGCGCGATTCAAGCCGCCGGTAAAGATCGGAAGCTGGATGGATGGGCCGACCGACCAAAGGCGGCTCGACCAATTGAACCAGGTGCTCGCATCCACCGACTGAAAACCGGCCAGGCCGTTGATCCGGATGGTGGGGAAAAACGCGGCATCGGCTACGTCGATATTTGCGTTGGCCGCCGCCATGCGGCGTTCCGCGGCGGCGATGTCAGGACGATGCTCCAGCAATTCACTCGGCAATTCCGCTGGAACATCGGGAACGCCAGTATTCCCTGGATCATCCGCTGCAATGGAAAAATCAACGGGCGATTGGCCGCAAATGATAGCGAGCGCGTGGAGCGTTTCCGCGCGGCGCAATTGGATGTCCGGCTTTTGCGCTTCCGCCGTGTGCAATTGCGTCTCCGCCTGTGACACATCCAGGTCTGAGGCAATCCCGCCGCGGCGGCGATTTTGCGTCAGCTCAAGCGAGCGGCGGTCCGCTTCGATGGTATTGGTGATCAGGTTAAAGTCGGCGTCCAGGGTCCGCAGCGCGAAATAATCGTCGGCGACTTCGGCGGCCACGTCCAATTTAGCCGATTCCAAATCATCCGCGCTGGCAACGAAAGTGGCATGGGCCGCCTGCGATTCCCGGCGCACGCGGCCCCACAGGTCGATTTCCCATCCCAGGTACAACGGCGCGGTGAAGGTGTTGTACGTCTCCGATTTGCCGGCGGCCGGCGCCGCTTTGAGGTTCATTGATGCTTGTGCGCTGGCGGTTGATGTCGCCATTTGGCGAGCCACCCAGGTTCAACTGCGGAAAAAATTCCGAGCGCGTCGCTGCGAGCGAAGCGCGCGCTTCTTCCAGGCGCGAAGCCGCTGCCGCCAGGTTCTGGTTGTTTGTCAACGCGAGCGTTTCCAGGCTGTTCAATTCGGGGCCATGGAAGACCTGCCACCAATCGCCGCGCGGCAAATTGGCGGACGGCTCGGCAACTTTCCAAACCACCTCGTTCGTTCCGGCTGACGTTTCTATAAATGCCTTTGGCATCGGCTGACTTTCCAGCGCCTCGGGGCGGTGATAATCCGGACCCACGGCGCAGCCTGACAGCAGGGCGGCAAGCGCAAAAATTGGGAAGAAATCCGGATCTTCTCATTGCACAGAATTAGTTCCGTCTGTTTTTGCGATTTGCACGCTCATGCCTTCGGCAATGGAATCGGGGGGATTATTCACCACACGGTCCTGGACATTCAAGCCGCCCAGCACCTCGATGACATTCCCAAAATCGCGTCCGAGTTTCACAGAACGCAAATGCACCGTGCTGCCGGCATCCAGAACGGCCACTTGAGTGCCCTGCGCGCGAAAGATGATGGCGTTGTCGGAAATGGTCAGCACTTTGGGCGCGGCGCATTCATTGAAACGGACCTGGGCATAACTGCCTGAGAGGATCTCGTCTTTTGGATTGGGCACCTGCAATTCCACCTGGAGCGTCCGGGTGACCGGGTCCACCGCTCCGGCGGTGCGCGTGACTTTCGCTTCAAAGGTCCGTCCGGGAAGTTCCTGGAAAGTCACTTCCGCTACCTGGCCGGTCACGATCCCATATACATATTGTTGCGGCACCTGGGCATAAATGCGCAGCGGGTCAGTCTGCGCCATGCGGAAGAGTTCCGGCCCGCTATCGGCGGCGATCAATTCGCCGATGTCGGTGTTGCGCTCGGTGACGATGCCATCGAACGGCGCGGTTACGTTGTCGAAATTTTTCAGGTCTTCGAGGCGCTGGAGATTTGCCCTGGCCGCTTCGACGTTCGCCTGTTGCAAAACGTAATCGGACTGTTTCTCGGCGGTTTCCTGCTCGCTCACGCTGGCCGTTTTGAGCAATTCCGTCCAGCGATCCGAAGTGACTTTCGCCAGGTCGAGCGCGGCCTTGGCCTGGTCCACTTGCGCTTTGGCCTGCGCCAGTTGCTCGTCCAATTCCGGTGTTTCGATCTTCGCGAGCACCTGCCCGTTCGTGACGTGGTCGCCGATGTCCACATACCAATTTTCAAGATAACCGCTCGCCCGAGCATGGATGGAGGCCTGGATATAGGCCTGGACGTCAGCAGGCAACGGCGTGCCCAAATCCGGGGCTGCCGGCACGGGCGAAATGACTGTCACGGTCAGGACCGAATCGGTGCGCGTGGCCGCCAGCAATTTGCGATGCGCCAGCCAGCGTGGAACGAAGCCGATGACCAGGCCGATGACGATGAGGATGATGACGATCTCCGCGACGCGCCGCAATCGGATTGGCGGCGGCCCGGATGGCGATGAAGGTGCGGTTGTGTTCATTGCGTAAAAGTTGGATGGTTCGGCTGCGGTTTATGATGCCGGTGCATGAAACTGAAGACCACCGGCACAAAGAAGAGGGTGGCGATGGTGGCAAAGATCAAACCGCCAATCACGGCGCGGCCCAGCGGCGCATTTTGCTCGCCGCCTTCACCGATGCCCAGGCTCATTGGCGACATGCCGATGATCATTGCCAGCGCGGTCATCAAGACCGGACGGATGCGGCTGGTGCCGGCCTCCAGCGCGGCGGCCACGGAATTGACTCCGCGATGTAGATTCTCGCGAGCGAAAGACACGACCAGGACGGAATTGGCCGTCGCCACGCCCATGCTCATGATAGCCCCCATCAACGCGGGAACGCTCAAGGTCGTTTGCGTCAAAAACAGCCCCCAGACGACGCCCGCCAATGCGCCGGGAAGCGCCGTGATGATGATAAAGGGGTCCAGCCAGCTTTGAAAATTCACCACCAGCAGGAAATAGATCAAGATGATGGCCATGATCAAGCCCACGCCGAGGCCCACATAACTGGAGCGCATCGTCTCGGCCTGACCACGCAGAATGACACTACTGCCCTGCGGCAAATCCTTTTTGATGTTATCAACGAGCGGTTGGATGTCGCTGAGGACGCCTCCGAGGTCGCGCCCGTCCGCGCCGCCGTAAACATCGATCACCGGCATGACGTTGTAATGCGAGACGACCGGGGGAATTTCAACGCGCTTGAGGCTGGCGACGTTGGCAAGGATTTGGTCTCCGGAACGGCCGGCGCTGACCGGGAGGGCGTTCAGTTGTTGCACAGAGTCGATGGCATATTGCGGCGCGCTGACGTTGATCAGGTATTGCACGCCGACATTGGGGTTGAGCCAATAAGCCGGTTGCACCTGGCTGCTGCCGCTCAAGCCGAGGAGAACGGAGTTGGCCACGCTTTGGTCCGTCAATCCAAACTCGGCGGCCTTGTCGCGGTCCACCGTGATCCTGAATTGCGGCAAATTATTCGGCTGTTGCACCCGCACGTCCACCGCGCCGGGAATCTGCTGGATCTGATGAGCCAGGCGCACGGCCAGCTCGCGGTTGGCGACCTGGTTGTTGCCGACGATCTGTATGTCATAGGGCGCGGGCAGGCTGAAATTCAGGGTCTGGCTGACGATGTCCGCCGGCAAAAAATAAAACATCACGCCGGGAAACTCGCGGCTCAACCGCTCGCGCAGTTCGCGGACATATTTTGCCGTGGGCGCGTGCCCGGGTTTGAGCGAAACCATGACATCCGCGTCGCCCGCGCCGATCACGCCGCTGGTGTTGTAGCTCAGATTGATCGAGGAATTCGGGATGCCGATGTTGTCGAGGATTCCGCCGAGTTCATCGGTCGGAACGACCGTGCGGATGACGCTGTTGACTTCGCCGGCGAGGCGCTCGGTTTCTTCGATGCGCGTTCCGGTTGGCGCCCGCAGGTGCAGCAAAAATTGGCCGGTGTCAACGGTCGGGAAAAAATTTCTTCCCAGCGCCATAATGAGGAGCCATGAACACACGCAAAACGCCAGAAAGAGCGGGGCGAACGTCCGGCGATGCTCGAAGCAACTGGAGAGCAGCGCGCGATAGCCGGTGCGAAAGCGGTCGAAACCCTTCTCGAATCCGCGTTGAAAGCGGACGAAGGGCAGGGTCCAAAACGGCACGTTTGATTCATCGATATGTTCGCCGTGCAATTTCACACCGCGGTAAAGCCACATCACCAGCGTCGGCACCAGCGTCCGCGAAAGGAGATAGCTGGCCAGGATGGCAAACACGACCGCTTCCGCCAGCGGCACGAACAGGTAACGCGCCACACCCGTAAGAAAAAACATCGGCACGAACACGATACAGATGCACAACGCCGATACGAATGCAGGCAGCACGATTTCCTGTGAGCCTTTCAGAATGGATTCTTCCAATGGCTGGCCGGCAGCCATGTGACGGTGAATGTTTTCGATGGTGACCGTCGCATCATCCACCAGGATGCCCACCGCCAGGGCCAAACCGCCGAGGGTCATCAGATTGATGGTTTCACCGAGCGCGCTCAACGCGGCGATGGAACAAAGCACGGCCAGCGGGATGGAGAGCGCGATGATGAAGGTGCTGCGCCAGGAACCGAGGAACAAGAGGATCATCGCCGCCGTCAGCGCGGCGGCAATGATGCCCTCCTTCAACACGCCGCTGATGGCCGCGCGCACAAAGAGGGATTGGTCGGCAAATTCTTTCACCTTCAAGTCCGGCGCGTTGACATGCACCGCGTCCATCACGTGCGGCAATCTCGCTTTGACCCCTTCGACGACGTCCAGCGTGGAGGCATTGCCCGCCTTCATGATCGTCAGCAACGCGCCGCGCACACCGTCCTGGCGCACGGCGTTTTGTTGCGGCGAGTATCCGTCATGGACCTCCGCCACGTCGCTCAGATAGATCGTCGCGCCATCAACCATCTTGATGGGCAGATGATTCAAGTCGTCGATCAGCTTCGCGTTTGTGTCCACGGCTACCGAGTATTCCGTCCGCCCGATTTTCGCGGTGCCGCTGGGAAGCACGAGATTTTGGGCGTTGATGGCGGCGATCACGTCCTGGGCCTGGATGTTCTTGGCCTTGAGCGCGGGCAGGTTCAGGTCCACCGCCACGACGCGGGTTTTTCCGCCGTAAGGCCACGGAATCATCGCCCCCGGGACCGTTGCGAGGCCGACGCGCACCTGGTTGGCCGCCGCGTCGAACAATTCCTGCTCGGACATTTTGGAACTGCTGAAACTGTATTGCAGGACGGGTACGGTGGAGGCGTTGTATTGGATGATCAGCGGCGGGGTGATGCCCGGGGGCATCTGTTTCAAGACCGTTTGCGCCGTCGCCGTGATCTGAGCCACGGCGGCCTCCACCGATGCCCCCGGCTGAAGGAAAACTTTGATGACGCCGATGCCGTTGTAGGAAGTGGATTCGATGTGTTCGATGTTGTTGACCGTCACCGTCAGGGAACGCTCATGCACATAAACGATCCGCTGCTCCATTTCCTTGGGATTGAGTCCCGTGTATTGCCAGATGATGCTGACGACCGGGATGTTGATGGCCGGAAAAATATCCGTTGGTGTCCGCATCAGGATGAACGGGGTCAGGATCAACAACAGCAACGCCGCCACCACGAACGTGTATGGCCGGCGCAATGCTAAAAGAACAATCCACATATCATTTCGCTATTAAACATCAAGCTCCCGGCAAAAATTGGCTTAACCCGCCTTTGCCTGGAAAACAATTCGTCTTCATCTCAATAAATTGCCTTCATTTGTAAATAACTGTTTAGTCAACAATAGCCTCAAACCGATTAACCATCGTTTCGATTTTCAAGCCGCCAGCTCTTTGGCGCCGACGATGTCCATGACCGCCGGCTCCAATTCCTCAAGCACTTTGAGGTTGTTATGGATTTTGGCGTAAATCAGCAGTCCCAAGGTGGTTGCATAAATTCGCTTTGCCCCCGATTGCGGGTCAATGGAAACCAGCCCTTCTCTTTGGGCATCGCGCAATGCGCTCTCCACGTACCGGATGTTGCGGTCTGTCAATTCCTGGGATTTGGCGCGGATCTTTTCATCCTGGGTCGCCACTTCCGTCCCGAGGCTCGCATAGGGACAGCCGCAGACGTGTCCGTACTTGTCAGCCTTTTGTTTCTGCCTCTCGGAGACGTGCTTACACCAAAGTTCCAGCCGTTCCAAGGGCGGGATTTGCGGGGAAAAAATCCGGTCCAATTCTGGTTGCTTTTCCCGCCAATGCACTTCGTAGGCTTCAACTGCCAGATCGGATTTCGAGGGGAAAAAATGATAAAAACTGCCCTTGTTCACGTGGGCGCGCTCGCAGATGTGATCCACGCTCACCGAACCATAACTCTGGTTCCAAATGAGGTCGAAAGCCACCTGCAGCAGCTTTTCTCTGGCATCGCTCGGTCGTCCCATGATTGTAAAATACTGTTAATTTCTATTAAAATTAAGCGGCTGGATTTGCCGCAACTTGCAGGGAGAATATCATTGTTGACCGGGCGGTCAAGATGTTTCTTATTTCCAAAACGGGCATCTCACAAAACGTCCTGGCTCGACCTCGATCAGGTCGGGGATTTTTTCGGAGCATTCCGGTCTGGCGATCTGGCAACGCGGGGCAAAGCGGCAGCCGGGCGGGAAATTGCCGATGCGCGGGACGTTGCCGGGAATCGCCGAGAGGCGGTCGGCGCCGCCGTGCAATTTGGGCACGCTCGCCATCAACGCTTTGGTATATGGGTGGAGCGGCCGGCGCAGAAGTTCCTTCGCGGGCGCCAGTTCGACGATTTGCCCGGCATACATCACGGCCACGCGATCCGCCATGTCGCCTACGATGCCCAGGTTATGCGTGATGAGCAGGATGGCCATGCCGAGCCGTTTCTTGAGGTCGCTGAGCAGCTCGAGAATTTGCGCTTGAATGGTCACGTCAAGGGCGGTGGTCGGCTCGTCAGCCACGAGCAACTTGGGTTCGCTCGCGAGCGCCATGGCGATCATCACGCGTTGTTGCATGCCGCCGGACATCTCGAACGGATAATTGCGGATGCGCGATTCCGGCGCGGGGATGCCCACGAGTTTGAGCAGGCGGATGACTTCGTCGTCGCTGGCTTTCTCCGGCCGGTGCAGTTTGAGCGATTCCTTGATCTGGTTGCCGACACGAAAGACCGGATTCAGCGCCGCGCCCGGCTCCTGGAAAACATAACTGACCACGCCGCCGCGGATCTCCCGCAATTCACGCTGCGACAATTTCAAGACATCCCGTCCATTCACTAAAATTTCCCCGCCGATGTAATTGGCAGGCGGCGTGGGGACCAGTCGGGCAATGGAAAGGGCGGTCACCGTCTTGCCACAACCGCTTTCACCGACCAGGCAGACGGTCTCGCCGGCGCCGATGGTAAAGGACACATCGTCAATCGCCCGCAACGCCTCGGCGTTCTTGCCGAAGTCCATTTTCAGGTTTTTGATTTCGAGGAGCGACACGATGCGATCAAAATTTGTTGTATTCTTCGTGAGTCCCAATCCAATCCCAAACAAAAATGTCTGGTGTTAAAAAATAACCGGCGACGCGATAATGCAAACCGACACGTGCCGACCATTGATTTTTTCCAATTTCTTTGAATTGCAGGGAAGGATGAAATGGATTGGCCAGCCAAAGCGCATAATTTTTTTGGGCAAGCTCTTGAACTTTCGCGGGCAATACATTGTAACGCCGCCAAAATTCAGGGTCGGCTTTAGCCTTCATTTTTTATCGCAGGGCGGTAAATCAAACAACTTGCCTGCGACGGCATTTTTTTCTGACTCTTTCATTAATTTATAAAGTTTGCCACCTGGCGCGGCATCTCGCTTCATTTGGCGGTCCCAATCGTCATCCTCAAACGGATGCAACAGCGCCTCCAACTCGCACCGCTCTTGCGGCGAGAGTTGGTCAATCGCGGCTTTGATTTCAGCAACCGTGCTCATGATGGAAAATTAAGCGCAGAGCGGTGCGGCGTCAATAAGGCAAAAATTCCTATGGGTCATATTTATTGTTTGCCTCTTAAAACTGCTTCGATTATCGCAGCGACATTCATAACGATTTCGTGTCCGCCGCGTCTCTTAAGCCATCGCCGAGAAAGTTGAAAGCCAGAACGGTGACGAAGATGGCCGCGCCCGGCGCCAGCAGCCACGGATAGCTTTGGAGGTACTCGGTGTTTTGCGCCGCGGTGAGCATGTTGCCCCAGCTCGCGCTCGGCTCCTGGATACCCACGCCGAGGAAGCTCAATACCACTTCGCCCAGGATGTAATACGGCACGCTCAAGGTCGCCGCCACGATGACGTACGAAAAGGTGTTCGGCAAGATATGGCGGACGATGACCCGCAAATGGGATTGGCCCATGGAACGCGCCGCCAGCACGTATTGTTGCTCGCGCAACGAAAGCGCCATGCCGCGGATCACCCGGGCCATGCTCGCCCAACCGATGAAACTCAAGATGACGATGATCATCGCATACACCTGCGCGGAACTCATGTCGGCGGGAAACGCGTTGCGCAAGGAGATGATGAGGTACAGCGCGGGGATGGACATGATCAATTCACAAATCCGCATGATGACCGTGTCGGTGGCGCCGCTGAAATATCCTGAAATGCCGCCGATGATCAGGCCGAACGCGAACGAAAGCGCGATGCCCACGATGCCGATGGACAGGGAAATCTGTGAGCCGTAAAGCAGGCGCGAGAACGTGTCCCTGCCGAATTGGTCCCCGCCGAAAAGGTAAATCGGATACTGACCGTCACCGGTGCCGAAGAGGTGGATTGAGGAAGGGATGAAGCCGAACAATTTGTAACTGTCGCCCTGGACAAAAAAATGGAGCGGCCTGGCATCGCCCGGAATCACGTGATAGTTGAAGTCGTCACCGGTGGATTGATAGCGCTGGACGACGAGACGAAAATGTTGGAGGTGCGGCCAATTCGGCGGGTGAAATGAATTGTCAGTGTCATTGTGGTCGAACCGATAGGGGGCGACGAATCCGGCAAAGAGCGCCACGGTGTAGAGAAAGATTAAAATCACGCCGCCGATCATGGCGATTTTCTTCCGCTTGAGCCGCAGCCAGAACAATCGCCACGGCGAAAGAACACCTTCGACGATTGGGGTTGGCCCGGCGCTTTCCATTTAATTGTGGTGATGGGTTCTATTGCCGAAGCAACTTGCGGCCTTTTTGCAGCCATTCAACGGGTGAAAAGGCAGTAATTCCAGTCGCCCTCGACAAGTCCTTATCGTAGGACAGGATGGGGAGTTGTTGGCTCGCGCTTTGGGCTGCGACAATACAGAATTAATTAAATTCAACAACATGAAAAAGTCAAGCGCTACAGGTGAAAAGACAAGGTCCGGCGTTTCAGGATCTCAATCCCAAACTTCTTATCTTTATTCCCGTCTTTCAGCGGTTCATCGCCAAATAATTGGATGGGTTGATAATTTGCGTGGACCCATTGCATCAATTCCGACCCAAAGCCGGGCGAGCCGAAATAACCGACGCCAAATTCGGAGGTGTCACGCTCGACCAGGAAGATGTATTCCGGCGGATTCTGCTCAAAATCCGCCGTCATCTTTGCCGCGCCAAGCGCCTTCATGATGACGGGTTCCCAGGACAGGCACGGCGTCGGGTTGGGATGGCGGGTCAGGAAATTCAGCATGACCCCTTCCGGCAACACGGCCACGGTCGCATCGGATGGAATATTTTTTCCGGTCCAGTCCAGCGCGGCGGAGATGTCCGTTCCTGTTTGGGAGGGAGCGCCGAAGGTGTAAATTTTGTCCGCTCCACTTCCCACCGGCACATTTTTCCCGGCATAAATCAGTTGGGACTGGTAAAACAGGCTTCCAAAACCGATGAACAATGGGATGCCCATGGCGGTGCAAAACTGACGGCGCGGCACGGCAAATTTTTCTTCCAACAAGTTCGGCAGCAGCCAGAGGAGCAGATAGAGGGCGGTGACAAAGGCCGGCATCCCCAGCGCAAAACCATAATGCCAGATACGCGGGAACAATCCCATTTTTGACAACAGCACCAGGCTGAACAGGCTCCACAACAACGGGAAAGCCGATGCGGACTGCGCGGGCATTTTTTTGTAATCCCGGTAAATCAAAACGCATGCGGCTACATTCAACAATGGAAGCGCCGCGCCGCAGGAACGCCAATCAAAACAGGCGGCGCCCAGGACGAGCGGAGAAATCAGCAGCAGATAAATGACCGCAGGCGAGCGCACCCATTTTGATTCCAGGGTCATCAGGCGTTTCAACGCCAGCGCGTAAATGGCGATGATCAGGACAACGCCGACGGATTGGATGGCGATCTGTTCCAGCCGAAAGCCAGGTTGGTCGAAGCCGAGGCACCAACGATAAAACGGAGTGTTGATGACGCCGGGTTGGAACAAGGGCAGCCATCCGGCAAAAACCGAGCGCAGGCTTGTGCGCCAATCTTCCGCGTGAAGAAACAGCAAAAAGAAAAATAACGGCGGCAGCAAGCCTGCCCCCAAAAAAGCTGCGAGTGATTTTGCTGCTTTGGAGCGCGGCTCTGTGAGCCGCAGCAAATCGGAAACGTCGTGACCGCTGCGGGTCACAGACCCGCGCTCCGGAGGGAGGGCAAAAAGGACAAATGCAGCCACGACACAGATGGTGAGTGCAAAAAAAATGTCCGGTTTGGTCAGAAAAACCAGCCCACTGCAAAACCCCGCGGCCATGGCGTAGCGCAGGCGCAAATGAGTGAGCCAATCCGAAAGGAGCGCGATGGTCAGAAGGGAAAGCAGCAGGCCGTGCAGCGCTTCATGGGCATAGGGTGAGATGTAGTTGTAATTTCCCGTGAGCGTGTATTCATTGAAGGTGAAGACCAGGACGATGCCCAGGCAAACGGTGGTGGCGGTGAACATGTTGGTGGCGGCAAGAAAGCGCCGATAGATCAAGACGAGTGTCGCCCCCACGAAGATCATATTGGCGAGGGCCAGCGTGAGGAACGAAGCGCCGAAAATTTTGAAGAGCAGGGCGTTGAAGTATTGCGAAAATGGCCCGCCACCAATGTAAAACAGGTCGCGGTACAGCACGGCCCCGGTGGAGATCCTCCACGGCATGTACAATTGCGCGCCGAAATCGACGATGGGGTCCGGCCACTTGCCCCAGGTCAGCGCGGCACCGACGGCAAAAACGGCCGCGACAATCGCCAGCCCGAAACGGCTGGAGGCCATGAAATGGTTGTCAGTTTTTGTGATAAAACTTTTTCTGCCAGGCGGACTGTTTTTTCCCGGCTTCGCGCAGGAACGGCGCGAGGGCGCCGATGTTTAGAAAGCGTTCGTTGATCCAATGCCAGGGTTGTTTGAGCGGGCGCGTGAAATCCACGAACAAGACCACGCGGTAGCCTTCGGTGTCGTTCCAGACTTCGTGGTTGTACGTGTCGTCAAAGATGAGCGATTTGCCTTCCGTCCAATTGCGGAAATCGTTGCCGATGCGGATGCGGACTTTCTCGCGCGGCTCGGGCACGAGCAGGCCCAGATGAAATCGCAGCACGCCGTTGTATGCGCCGCGGTGAGCGGGAATATGTTTGTGTGGCGAGAGGATGGAAAAGAACGCCGTCTTCATGCCGGGGATTTTTCCGAGCAGGCGCATGGTTTCGGGGCAGCGTTTGGCGTTCTCGGCGCAATCCATGCCGATGCCGGCCAGAAAAAACGTCTTCCAATCATTATCCGTCTGAATGGTGCCGACTTCCTTCAAAATATCCTGGAAGCTTGGGATCTGGTCGCGGAATTTCATCACGCTGTCCAGTTCGGCGCGGATTTTCTTCCATTCGGCTTCCACATCCGCCGCCCAGGGAAAAGTTCTGGCGTCATAGATTTGCGGGTCGCCGTTGATGGAGACGCGGGCGATGAAACTCTCCAGCCGGTCCTGCAACCAGAGGCCGAAGCGGCCGGAGAGGGATTTGGGCGGCGCGAGCCGGTGTTTTCGGTCGGAAAAATTTGTGCCGGCCGTGGCCGGGGCAACCGTTGGACTCACAGTTGTTTCCGTCATGGCCAAGAACTTTAACCAGATCGCCAGGAATTTCAATTTTTAACCGCGAATTGGCGCCAATTCATCCTTAATCCTTCTCCCCGTTAAGGGGAGAAGGAAAAACGAGTCGTAGCCATGTTTCAAAGAGAACATCAGCGCGCAATTTTCCTGCCATTTTAAGAACAATGTATGGATACGCCTCACCGGCAAGTATTACGTGCCACCGAACATTTGACACTATTAACGCACAGCGTTACTATGCCTCGGTGATTTTAAGTTTCGCGTGCGCCGAGACAGAGCGGATTTTTAAGGCGGAATTGTCCCGCCGGTTTCCGCCGGGCATTCAGCGCAACGCGAGACGCAAGCTGCTGGCATTGCACGCAGCGACCGAATTGCGTCATATGGCCGTGCCGCCGGGCAATCGGCTCGAAGCATTGAAGGGCGGACGCAAGGGGCAGCACAGCATCCGCGTCAATGACCAGTGGCGCATTTGCTTCCGCTGGCGCGAGGGCAATGCCTATGAAGTTGAAATTGTGGATTATCACTGATTATGAAGAGCAAACTGTTGAGCAACATCACGCCCGGGGAAATCCTGGACGAAGAATTTCTCAAGCCGATGGCCATCACGCAATACCGGCTGGCCAAAGACATCGGCGTGCCGCCGCGCCGGATCAACGAGATTGTCAAGGGCCAGCGAGCAATCACGGCAGACACCGCCTTGCGGCTTGGGCGTTACTTCAGCCTGTCGCCGGAATTCTGGCTCAATCTGCAATCGCATTACGATTTGGAACAGGAACAGGAACGATTGGCGGACCGGCTCGACCGGGAAGTTAAAGTGCTGGCATCCGCATGAGGCATGCCCGGACAGATTGTGGTTGAAAGATGACGGATGAGGGTTCAGATTTCAGGCGTCACATGAGCAAGAAGCATATCATATTGCTTGTGGTAATTTGCGGCATTCTTGGATTTGCCGGTTGGCATATTTTTGTCGGGGCTTCTGATTTGGCCAGCCTATCAAAAATGCCAGCGCCGAATTCATCCGGGCCTTACGACGGAGACAGGCTAATCGCAAAAGCCTTAAAAATCGCCAAGAAGAATGGCAAGCGAGTACTCGTTCAATCCAGCGCTCAAGGATGCGGGTGGTGTCATGTGTGCTATAATCTTTTGACGACAAATCCACAGATTGACGCAAAAATAAAGAGAGATTTTGTTTATGTTTTAGTAGACACAACAAATGACCAGAATAGGGATTTTTACAAGAAGTATGCCAGTAACACAGACCACACATTAGTTCTTGTGGTTTTGGATGCCGATGGCAAGGAGCTAACTCAAAGCATCGGATTTGATATTGTCCAGCCTGATCCTGCCCGTTCCGGCGATTATCATATCACGCCCGAACATATCATGGATTTTCTCAATGAGTGGTCTCCGAAAGCTTGAAGTCATTCGGCTCTGGTATTTCGCGGTGGCGATTTGCGAATTATCTGATTGCCTCACAAATGTATGGTTTTGGGGGTCAAACCACATTTCCTGATGCAAGCGTTCGGCAACAGGGTGTAAAATCGCGTCATGCGCCAGAATCTTTCTATCACTCGCACTCTTTCCCGTCAGACTACTAATATCAAATTTGGTTTGGTCTCTGGTATTAGAGCGGACTCATGTCCGCTGCTACAGTTTTGCTTCGCCGCCATCGCCGCGATGATCTTCATCGCAGGCTGCGCGAGCCAGCCTTCCAAGTCCGCTGCCACACCGCCCTCCCCGTTTTATCTGGGCGCGGACATTTCGACGCTGTCGCAAGTCGAGGAGCGCGGCGGGGTTTACATGGACGGCAACCAGCCCGGCGACGCGCTGGCCATCTTCATGAAGAATGGATGGACGTGTTTCCGGCTGCGCATTTGGGTTGATCCCGTGAACGGCGTGAACGGGCTTGAATACACGACCAAACTCGCCAAACGCATCAAGGACGCCGGCGGCGTTTTGATGATCGATTTTCATTACTCGGATTGGTGGGCAGATCCGCAAAAGCAAAATAAACCCGCCGCGTGGAAAGACCTGGATTTCGACGCACTCGTCAACCAGATGCACGATTACACGGCCAATGTCATCAAGACGTTGAAGGACGCGGGCGCGACGCCGGATTTTGTGCAAGTCGGCAACGAGATCACCGGCGGCATGTTGTGGCCCGATGGCCAGGTCAAAGTCCCGCTCTCCACCGTAAAAGTATTTTCCGGCGATGTGAAGGTCATGTCCCCGCCCGAGCCCTACGACGACGCGAAGCAATGGAACCATCTCATCCGGTTGCTCGATGCGGGCGTCAGCGGCGTCCGCTCGGTGACCACGCCGGAGGACCACGTACGCATTGTGATCCACATCGATTGCGGCGGCGATTGGCCGGTGACGCGCTGGTACTTCGATCATTTGACCAGGGCGGGCGTCGATTACGATGTCATTGGACAAAGCTATTATCCGAACTGGCACGGCACCATGGAAAATGTGCGTGACAATCTTGCGAATACCATTAAGCGTTATCACAAAGACGTAA
Source organism: uncultured Verrucomicrobiae bacterium (assembly GCA_963797825.1). Classification (GTDB taxonomy): domain Bacteria; phylum Verrucomicrobiota; class Verrucomicrobiia; order Limisphaerales; family UBA11358; genus UBA11358. Next base: position 51,663 of record CAWCRR010000039.1, on the reverse strand, counting down.
TGATTGTGGAAACCGCATATCCATCGCGGGACACGCATCCCTCGCCGGCGGCGGCGAAAAACATGGTGTGGCCGATGACGCCCGAGGGACAAAGGGAATTTTTGGCGGACTTGATCCGGACGGTGAAAGCCGCGCCGGAAGGCCGCGGCATAGGGGTCAATTACTGGCATCCCGAGGCCACATACGTTCCCGACGCGACCAATCGATGGGACCGGCCCGACGCGAATTCGCTGTTCGACGACAAGGGGCATCCGTTGCCGGCCATGAGCGTGTTGGGTGACCAGCGTCTTTCACAAAAAGACAATGTTTCGTATCCATGACCGACTTTTTGATGCGCAGCCGCGCATGGTTCCGAAAATGGCAGGGACATCGCTGCGATGTCCAACCATCCGCATCAAATTATTTTGCTGGATTGTTGGCGTCGCGATTGCAGGGAATGGAATTTTTGCCGCCGACGGCGATCCGCTCTCGGTGACGAACATCGTCCAACTTTCCAGTGCCAGTTCCCAAAACCCGGATGCCAGTTACGCAATCCATTTGCAAGGGACCGTTTTATGGGCCAATCCCGCGGCGGGAAAACTTGTCCTGCAGGATCCGTCCGGCACCGAACAATTGGAGATGGATTTTAGGGGGCAGTCCCCGCAGGGCGGCGAAGTTGTGCGATTGGACGGTCAAAGCACCATTGCCAGCCGAAGCGCGGGTTTTCAACTCGGGGCGGTCGGGCCGGTGGTGGACGACGACGGCGTCCACACGATGATTGAAAAATCAGGTTCGATTTATTTGCAGGCAGGGCTGCATCCGCTCCGGCTGGATTGGTTCAACAATCTCGATAAGTATGGTTTGGAAGCCGACTATCAAGGGCCTGGGATCCCGCGCCAAAAAATACCCGACGCAGCACTTTTTCATGCAGGGACCCCAACGGGAACGAACCGTGGATTGGATTATGCTTGCTACGCAGCCGAGGGAGAAGTGTTGCCTGATTTCAGCCGATTGACGGCGGTGAAGAGCGGGAGCGTTTCCAATTTTGACCTGGGCGTCATCTACCGCAACGACCATGTGGGATTGGAATTCACGGGTTTCCTTCAGGTCCCCCGGGACGGCCTTTATACCTTTTATCTAACGTCGGACGATGGCAGCAAATTGTTTATCGGCGGCCAATCGCTCCAGATCGAAGTAGTGGGGAAAGCGGAATTGCCAGCGCCGACCCCGATGAGGATCGGGCAGACATTAAGCGCAGGCCGGAATTATCAACGGGTCGAGGTGGAAGGAAAGATCACTTTCGTCGGTCATGACCGAAACGGCTGGCACATGGAACTGACCTCGGACACCGGCACACTGGAACTGGAAATGGCGGATGCCTCGGAAATCCCGGCGGACGATCTTTTGGACCAGCGTGTCCGGGTCGTCGGCATCTGCCAAAATGCCTATGACGTGGATGGAGAAAACATCGGCGGCGTTGTATTGGTAGCGGACAAGGGTGGAATTGAAACGATTGGGACAAAAAGCAGCGGTTTGGAAAGTTCCGGCGGCGAAGCCATGCCGGTGCTGACGACGGCGAGTGAAGTCCACCAATTGAACCGGGATGAGGCGCAACGGGGTTACCCGGCCCGATTGCAAGGCGTGGTCACGTGTGTCATTCCCGAACGCCAGGCATTTATCATCCAGGACGCCACGCGTGGATTATACGTGGTGGACTCATCCGAGAGCCGTTCGCTCTCGCCGAAAATCGGCGAATACCTGGAGGTGGAAGGCAAATCCGATCCCAGTTTGTTCGCCCCGATTGTGGACGCCTCCAACGTCTATAATCTTGGCGCGGGTCGCCTTCCCCAACCCGTGCGTCCTTCCTGGGATCAATTGATGAACGGAAGCCTGGACGCGCAATATGTGGAGTTGCAGGGCATAGTCACGACGGCCACGACCAACGGCGTGACGTTATTCACGGCAGACGGGTTGCTTAAATTGGAGCTGCGGGTGGCCGGAACGGATGCGGCCGATTTTGCGCGCTATGAGGACGCCGTAGTCCGCATCCGCGGTTGCCTGCTCGCATCGTGGGATTACGTGACACACCAGGTGAAGGTGGGCGAGATCCGGGTTTATGGCGCGGAAATTTCCGTGGACCAGCCGGCGCCGGCGGACCTGTTTTCCATTCCGTCAAAGACCGTGGCGGACCTGCTGCAATTCAATCCGCAAGCCGGCATGTTTCAACGGGTGAAAGTTTCCGGGCAAATCGTCCATGCGCAGCCGCCGGAATACCAACTGCTGGACGGCCATAATGGTTTGCAATTTGATTTGAAGAAGGCAAACCCGGACCTCGAAGTAGGTGATAGGGTGGAGGTGGTCGGCTTTCCGGGTTTGAGCGGCGCATCACCGTTTCTGCATGAGGCGGTGGCCCGTAAAACTGGCCACGCACCCTTGCCGGCGGCGACAAAATTGCAACCGGATAATCTGATCCAATCAGCATACGACTCGACCCTGGTCACCCTCGACGGGGTATTGGTCAGTTTGCGGGAAACTGCGGCCGGGCAGATCATGGAAATTCGCAGCGGTGTCCACACGTTTTTGGCGCGTTTGAACAATCGCAGTGATTCGGTGTCTTCGCTGAGGCCGGGCAGCCGTTTGGAATTGACCGGCGTTTATCTGGGCGAAGGCGGCGATCGCGCCGTGGGACAGGACATAACTTCCTTTGAATTGTTCCTCAACTCGCCCGCGGACATAAAAGTATTGGCGCGCCCTCCCTGGTGGACGCTGGAGCGGATGTTGATCATCGTGGGGATGCTGATTTGCGTGTTGACTGCGGCGGCTTTGTGGATCACCCAATTGCACCGGCAGGTGGAACAACGCACCGCCGAACTCGGGGCGCAAATCCGGCAACGCCAAAGTGTGGAACACCAGCGGGCCATGGAACAGGAACGCGCCCGCATCGCGCAAGACCTTCATGACGAACTCGGCTCGGACATCACTGAAATCAGCATGTTGGCGGCGCGGGTCAAATTGGTGGCCGCCCCCGGCGAAAAACGAAATCAACACCTCGAACAAGTGCGGGAGAAGGCCAGGGAAATGGTGGCGGCACTGGATGAGATTGTTTGGGCGATGAACCCCAAGCATGATTCGCTGGCGTCGCTGGTGAGTTATTTCTGCCTCTATGCGGAACGCTTTCTTGCGCTGGCCAATATCGCCTGGCGGCTGGAGGACAAGCCGGGCGCTTCCGACCACATGGTGGATTCACGCCACCGCCATCAATTATTTCTCGCTTTCAAGGAAGCATTGACGAATGTTGTGCGCCATTCAGGCGCCTCGGAAGTCCGCTTAAGCATCCAGGTGGAGGACAATTACGTGCGATTGACCATTGCTGACAACGGGCGCGGCTTTTCTCCGGAACTCCATACTGAAGAAATGGATGGGGTCAATAATATGCGGACGCGCATTGAAAAATTAGGCGGCCGGTTCGAAATCACCGGCCAGGCAGGTTACGGCACTGTCCTCCGGTTTTACATGCCCTTAAGTTCATGACAAAAATAGCCATAGTTGAAGATAATAAAGTGATCCGCGAAAGCCTCATGGAATTTGTCCATGCCGATCCGGAATCACGCTGCGTTTGCGCCTGCGCCACTGCGGAAGACGCCCTGAAGATCATCCCCAAACACCAGCCGGACATCGTTCTGATGGATATTCAATTGCCCAATATGTCGGGGATTGATTGTCTGGCCCAACTCAAGCAGCTCTTGCCATCCGTCCAGATCATCATGGTCACGGTTTACGAAGACACTGAGCGCATCTTCAAAGCGTTGCGGATGGGCGCTTGCGGTTACCTGCTCAAACGTTGCGCGCCGGAAGAATTGATCGCCGCCATCCATGAAGTCCGGCAGGGCGGCGCACCGATGTCGCGGGAAATCGCGCGCAAGGTCATTTCTTCATTTAAGGAGCCGGTCACTGCGGCGGCAGAAGTCGAGGACCTTTCGCAGCGGGAGAGGGAAATTTTGGAATTGGTGGCCGAAGGCTTCGCCAATAAAGCCATTGCCGACCGCCTGGGGTTGACTGACGGCACTGTTCGTTGGCATTTGCGGCATGTTTATCACAAGCTGCATGTCCGGTCCCGCACCGAGGCGGCTTTGAAATTCCGGACGGCGAAAGCCGGATAAGTCCCAATCTCACGCAAAGGAAGCAAAGGACGCAAAGAAATTGTGAAAAATAATATCATAGAGAAAAGCGGAACGGACGATTTGGCGAGATTTTCTTAAGCTCATTTTTCTGGTAAACGGCTTTGCGATCTTTGCGACCTTCCATGAACCTTGGGGAACCCTCACCTCACCCTAACCCTCCCCTCCCAGCTGGGAGCGGAGAAGGGATAGGAAGAGGACATCAACTGTTGTTCAATGCCAAGCACGATGCGGCAGGTTCATGGTCCCGATGCAGGCGAAAAATCGAGTGGAGGCTTTCCATGAACCGGCTGAAACGGAGAAGTGAGCCTGTCCATGTTCTCAGCCCTCGGGGGGGTCTTTGCGTGAGATTTGGTCTTCAAAGCATTGTTACGGCTTAGGTCCATTTTTTGGGTTTTCAGGCTGTTTTTGGGAATTTTGGGCCAATTACCTTACATTTGTGAGGCTAGGCAGTTGACGGTTTCAGGCCTAAGATTCACACCGATCACCGAATGTGTCACTTAAATCAATGAAAACCCTATCTATTGCATCCATCGTAATCGCAGCATTAACAATGTCATCTCTGAATGGCCAAGCCCAAGTCACTTATTCGAGCCAAAATGGGGCCTGGGCGAACGGCGGGTATAGTGATGGCGCGGGTATCAGCAGCGTCGTGGTCAATAACGATGCGAACAACATCAGTTTCACCTTCAATACGAGCCAGCCGATAGACGCTTACCCTGAATATTTAATTCTCATTCAGGATGTCGGCTTGGGCGGCAGTGGAAGCACAGCGCTCCTCAATTCTGCGAATGCCCTAAACGGTTGGGGACCCAGTCTTGGCATCAGCACTGGTGAAAACGCCTTTCTTGCCACATGGAATGGCCTTGGGGGCGCCAGCGCAGTAACCTATAGCGGTGGTTCATGGACGCAGAATTATGGAGCGGCGGGAGCCGTTTCTGCCGGCGGCGTGGGGAGCAGTTTTGTTACCTTAACAGTCCCTTTAAGCAGCCTCGGGTTGAATGCGGGCAGCCAGTTCTACTTCGATGCTGTGTCGTCATACGGTTCTCCAACCGGACAATCTGCTTATAACGCATTGGACACTTTGACCCATCCTGAGGAGACCGATAGCGCCTCAACACCATGGAATGGCACGTCAGCTTATGATGCTGCCACCGATCCCGCCGGCACGGTATTTGGCACGGGGGCCAGCGAATATACCGTCTCCACGGTTCCTGAACCGGCCACAGTTGCCTTGCTGGGGTTGGGAACTTTATTTGCGGTCATTAATGTGCGCTCAAAAAAGCGTTAAGGTTATGGTGAGAAAACCCTCGAACATTTGCCCAGGGGCTAGATGAATTGATTTATGAGGTTTGCACCGCGAAAGTGGAGCTCACGCCGGAGGACAAGGTTCGGAGCTTTCACTTTGATCGAACTTTTGGTGGTCATCGCCATCATTGCGGTGTTGGCGGCGATATTATTGCCCGCGCTGGCGGCCGCCAAGCAAAGGGCAAAACGGATCCAGTGTGTGGCCAATCTTCGCCAGTGGGCGGTCGGATTTCAACTGTATGGCGGCGACAATAACGACAGCATGCCGATGGGCTGGTATGATCCGAACGGCATGTGGATGGTGGCGTTGCAACCACTCATTCCCGGTGCACAGATCGGTGGCCCAATCTGTTTCTGTCCGGTGGCCACGACGACAAGGGATACCCTTCCGAACACCTGGATCACCGGCCCGCCAAGTTCCGGGCCAGTCACTTTTTTGGCTTGGGGGGTTATGGGCAGCAGCTCCTATCCGGTTGCATCCAGTGCGACGCCTGCGGGGGGGACGTCCAACTGGGGACGGCCGGGCATGGCTGGCAGCTATGGATTTAATGGCTGGATGGCCGATCCCCCGCCGGCGGACATGGCGGCAGACCCTTCTGCTGGCGGTTACTACCAGAAATTGGCACAAGCAGGTCGTTTCCAGAACGCTCCGCTATTTGCCGACTGCGTCTGGCAGGGTTCCAATCCAACGCCAAATGGCCCAAACGACCAGCCTCCGACCGCTGCCGGGCAATGCAATGTGGGCGCCGCCATGCCGTCTTTTTGCATTCCGCGCCATACGGGGAGAACTCCGATAAACATGGCCTTCATCGACGGCTCCGTGAGTGAGGTCGGATTAAGGCAGCTTTGGCAATTGCCATGGAGCAAAACCTTTAATCCCGCTCTCGGACCAAAAATTTGGCCGGCCTGGCTTAAAAATTACAATTGATCGGGAACGGCGCGATTTGAATTTGCAAAAGGACTAAACCAAATAACCACAATAAAACCATGAAAAAACTACTGCCAATATTCATTGTCATGATCGTCGGCGCCCTTCAATCCGCCCTGGCGGGAAGCACTAATGTTTATGTGGAAGACTGGGGATCCATAAAAGGAGGCACCTCGGTGACGGGAGGGGGCAATTTCACCACTGTCGGCTGGACCTTTGCTGCTGCTTCGCAGACGGCCGGCCCATATTTGGGCATCTATCAGGCGCCTGGAGCATCCGATATTGGCACCGGTCTGCCTTTGCCGACGAACACAGTGTATTTTACCACTCTGACCGGAAGTCAAACGACGCCCGGAATGTTTTACACCACAGATTCAAGTGGTGCGGGTTCCGGCGGTGACTCCTCTTATAGCGATATTGATCCATTGCTTTATACCAACTTAACTTTGTCAGTGGAAATCCGTTCCGGCGGCGGCGCGGCAGCGACCAATTATTTTGCCGTACAGGTCGGCGGCTCATGGTACGTGGCCACCAACAACCCGCTTCCGATTTATACCGGTAGTTATCCCACTTTTACGAATGGGACACTGGCCTATACCAATCTGGCGTCCGTTTGGAACAGCCTGACTGTCACCGGCACAAATGTCACAATCGGCGCGACTGCGGGAGCCAACCTGTCTGGCTCGATCACCGGTATCGGAATCGTCGAACTTCCCACTTCGGGCGGGGCTAATTATAACCAGTTGGCGATTTCAGCGTATGCCGCCAGCGCGCCCCCGCCAACAGCGCCGACCATCAGTGCCACAGCGGTGACTCCCCAGTACACCTACGTGGGAGGCGGAGCGTCCTTCGCGATTTTCGCCGCGGGAACACAGCCGTTGACTTATATCTGGGAGTCCAACGGAATTCCCATACCGTCCGGCGGCAGGTTCCTGGGAACAACCAACAACGTCTTGACCGTCACCAACGCCAATGCGAACGATGCCACGGCGACTTATTCGGTGATTGTCACCAACATCGCCGGTGCGGCCACCAACGGCAGCCTGGCTTTAAACGTCAGCAGCGTGCCGGCAGGTGTTTTGTACGCGGAAAATTTTCCTTATGGAGGACCGACGGGTAGTGGAAACCTCCCGCTCAGCGGAGTCGGCTGGGTAAGTTCCGCCTCCACCGGCACGTCCGTTGGCATCTATTCAGCCGGTCCCGGTCTGGGCGATTGTTTCTCCTATTCGCCCACCGCCACGACAAATATCTATTACACGACGGACACTAATGACCTTGGCACGTCCGGGTTGCCGTTCGTGGATATCAACCCCAACAGTTATCCGGCGATTTCTCTCCAAGCCGGTTTCGTTCCGGGAAATGCCGCCGGGCAGGCGAACGGAGCCATCTCAGTATATTGGGCCGTGGCCATGGATGGTGTTTGGTATTGCTCCGCGCAACCTCAAGCGATAGATCTTTCGGCATTGAGTCCGTACAAAACCTATGATTACGGTTTTAACCCGGCGGCGACGAACTGGAACACGGTGACGATCACCGGCACGGGCGCGGTGATTGGCAGCCAGGCTTCCGGCGATTTGACCGGCAACATCACCGGCACGGGGATTGTGATTGCACATAATACCAGCACCGGGTCAGACATGAATTTCCAGGATTTTGAAATCTCGACGAATCCCGCGGTGGGAACGGCGCCCAGCGTTGCCAGTGCCGCCGATGTGCCATTGACTGTGTCGGTCGCCTCCGGCGGTGGCGCCAGTTTTGGTGTATCCGCCGCCGGCACGCAACCATTCACCTACTATTGGCTGACCAACAACGTTCTGGCCCAAAATGGTGGAAGAGTTTCCGGGGCGACCTCGGCCACTTTGACCATCGCCGACCTAAACCCTAACGACAATAATATGCCAATTGATGTCATCGTCTCCAATTCGGCGGGAGCGTATGATGTCGGCGCGAATTGGGGCAATGGCGCCAGCGATGATCTGGAGTTGACGGTGACCAATCCTCCCGTCGGGTTGATTTATTCGGAAGGATTTCCATTTGTCGGCCCGGTGGTGGGCAATTATCCCATCAGCAGCGTCGGCTGGGTGGAGGCTGTGCTCAATGCTCCCAACGCTCTTTTCCAAACGAGCACCGAAACGAGCGCGGGCGCCGTCTTTGCCTACTATGGCTCTCCCGCCACGACCGTTTACTATGCGACATCTGCCACTGACACCAATCAATCCGGGTTGCCTTTCCCGAACATTGACTTGGCGGCGTACCCGGGCGGATTGAACTTCTCCGTGCAAATCGCGCCGGCATTCGCGGCCAGCAATGTGACGGCATATGTCGCCGTGCAACTGAACAATGCCAATTGGTATGTTTCAGCCTCGCCCCTGCCGGTGGCCAACAGTTCCGACAGTCAAACCTTCTCAACCTATTCGTTTGCCTTTAACCCGGCGGAGGCGAATTGGAACAATTTGACCGTCACAACTTCCGGCGGTTTGGTTGGGTCGGGCGCCACCAGCAACTTGAAAGGCACGATGACCGGGGCGGGCCTGGTGTTTGTGACCGTTGGCACCGGCGGGACATTTAACTTCCAAAACTTTGTCATCACTGGAACAGGCGTCGGCGGCATCAGCTTCGGCGCGACCGGCGGAAATCTGAACCTGAGCTGGGTCGGCAATCCGACAGTGGAATTGCAAAGCACCACCAACCTCATCGGCACCTGGCAGAACTTGACGAATACCTATGGCGCCTATTCGCTCACCGTGCCCACCACCGGGCCGCAGATGTTCTTCCGGTTGGCGCCGTAAAAAAATTATATATAGGCCGTTCATGAAGCTGGAGCTGTTCGATGCAAGAGAACGGCTCCAGCTTTAAAATTGATGCAACTTCCAAACCGATGAGATTATATCTGTTCCTTGTTGGATTACTGTTTTGGCAAATTGCTTTCGCCCAAAGCATCGTTTTATACCAGGAGACTTTTCCCTACGACGCTGTTAGTGGAAACACTGCCGTCAGTGCGGTGGGCTGGGCCAATGATATTCCGGACGGTCCCAATCGGCTTTATCAAAATTCCGGAGGCGACGGGGCGGTATATGCCTACGAAGGAGCGGCCGCCACAACCGCTTTTTATACGTCCACAGCCTTGTCCCAGACCAATGCGGCGGCGTTTCCCGTGATCAACCCGGCGTCATATCCTGGAATAACATTGTCCGTTGATATCCAGCCTCATGTCACTCCGGCGAATGTATCGGCACGATTCGCAGTCCAGATGAATGGCAGCAACTGGTTTGTTAGCGCGGCCACATTGCCGGTTCCGGGGACAGTCGGGCCTTTTGCCACCTATTCAAGCTCCTTTAATCCCGCCGCTTCCCAATGGGATTCATTGACTGTCAGCGGCAACGGCACGGGCAGCGGCGTGGTGATCGGCCCGGGTGCCGCGAATAATTTGACCGGAAATATCACCGGCGCCGGATTGGTTTTCGTCCACAACGGCAGCGGCGGAACATTTAATTTCGACAATTTTATCATTACCACGGCAGGTGTCGGCAACTTGACGGTCGGCTCCATTTCTAACGGCCTGGTCACGCTTTCGTGGCCGGGTGCGATGAATGTTGAGCTTCAGAGTACAACCAATTTGCAGGCCCAATGGACCAGCTCATCTCAAAGCGCCGGCCAAAATATGGCAGCAGTGCCAATGAACGACACCGCCAGTTTCTTCCGCCTTTCTGCCTTTTCGCCCTGCGGATTGCAGGACGGGGATTTTGAATCCACAAATTTTTCATCAACCTGGAAAAGTTCGGGAGATTCGGCGGCGGCCGCGTTGGTGACTGGCGGCGCTTTTTCCGGCACGAATTTCCTGGAACAAAGCAATGCCGCTCCTTACGAGGTGGAAACATCTCAACTCGTCACCAATCTGCCCAATGGTTGCTACAAGCTGACCGCCATGGTCGAGAACAGCGGCGGCCAAAGCTACTGTTACCTCGGTGCCAACGACCGCATCACCAGCCTGCCCATCTCTTCCGGATGGACCAACGTCATTGTCCGGGGAATCAATATCACCAACGGGCAATGCCTGGTCGGAATTTATTCAGAGGACACCGCCGGCGGCGACTGGTGCCGTGTGGATTTGGTGCAATTAATCAAGGACGACGTCCCTTACAACTTTTTGAAGGGTGGCGACGTTTCCGAATTGACCTATGTCGAGCAAGGTGGCGGCGTCTATTACGAAACCAACGGTGTCGCCGCGGATTGCCTGCAGATTTTGAAAGATCACGGATGCAATATCGTCCGGCTGCGCCTGTACAATAATCCCAGTCCGTCCATTAGTGATCTTCCCGCGGGCATCCAAAGTCCCACGAACATTATGGCCCTCGCCGCGCGGGCCAAAGCGCTGGGGCTTCAAATCGAACTGACGTTTTATTACAGCGATGGCTGGGCCAATAACTGTCCGCAAGCCTGGACGAATGAAACCTTCGTTCAACTCACCAACGCGGTCTATAACTACACGACCAATTTCATGACGGAAATGCAGAACCAGGGCACCACTCCGCAATACGTTTCACTCGGCAATGAAATAAACGCCAGTGGAATCATCCTGCCTTATGGAAGCACCTCCAACTGGCCGCAACTCGCCCAACTGCTGGAGATGGGATACGCCGGCGTGAAAGCGGTTTCCCCCGGTACGCAGGTGATCCTGCACATGAACACCGTCAGCGCGGGGACGGTGACCTATTTTCTCAACCAGGCCGTGGCCAATGGCGTCCCGTGGGACATCACGGGTTGCTCTTATTATCCGTTCTGGACCGGGCTGACCGCGGAACAGGCCCGGGACCAGGTCAATTCCTTGTATTCCACATACAAGAAACCCATCCTGATCATGGAAACCGGATACAACTGGGCCACGAACCGGTGCGATGGCTACACGGGTCAACTGGCCAACAACGGCCCGGAACCGTTCCCCAGCACGCCTTTGGGACAAAAAGAATTCCTGTTGAACTGTTTTAACGCAATAAAAGTCGCCAGCGGCGGCCACTGCATCGGCGATCTCTATTGGGACCCGGTTTTTATCTGCGTTTCGGGCGAAGGCTGGGAATTGGGCCAGCCGAACATTGTGGATAACACCACACTTTTTAATTTTGAGGGCCAGGTTCTGCCATCCCTGGATGCCTTTAATTTCAACAACTGATTCAATCCTTTTTGCTTAGGAGATTGCGGACGGTCGCCAGAAATTGTTCGGCGGAGAAGGGTTTGGCGAGGGTTTTGTGCGCGCCAAGCTTTTCCGCCATCTTGAAATAGACTTCCGCCGCGGTCCAACTGGATTTGGCCGTAACGATGATTTTGGCGGGCGGCTCCGCGCGCCGCAGTTTGACCAGTATGTCAAACCCGTCATGTCCCGCCAGGAGCAATTCGATCACCACCAGGTCAAACGGTTTTTCGCCATGCAATGACAGCGCTCGCTCGCCGCTTTTGCATTGCACCACATCGTAGCCTTCACCGCTGAGCAAAAGTCCGAACATATTCCGCATTTCCTCATCGTCCTCGACGATAAGAATGCGCAGTGGAATTACAAGGGTCATGGGGCGGATGTTTCGGAGTCGCATGGACCGGATGGGGATGATTTCGTATTTCTTAACTCGCCTTCCAGCATCAAGCGGAGCGCGAGGATATTTTCTTTGAGGATAAAGCCGGTGGCGCCGCAAGTCCGCGCCATCTCATGAAAATGCCGGTCTTTATAGGCGCTGACGATCAACACGCGGGCGTCCGGGCACGCCTTTTTGATCGCGGCGGTCGATTCAAATCCGTTCATGCCGGGCAATTGGATGTCCATGGTCACCCAATTGGGGTTGAACTCGCGCGCGCAGGCGATGGCTTCTTCGCCCGAAGCGCATTCCTGAAAGGTCACTCCCGGCATCGTCAAGAACCTCCGGATGACTTCGCGCGTACTGGCGTGGTCATCAACGATCAATAATTTTATGCTCATATTGAGCCGCCACTATAAGCCGAAGCATGGCCGGGCGTAATTGTTGCCGGCACATAATTTTGAATCCGTATTTGCCGGTATTTTGCTAGGTAGGATTACCCAACCAGTTCCTGGGGGTCAGAGCGACGAACGGTTCTCAAGCGCAAACTGAAGAAGGCTATTGCTGCCGCGCAGGTCCAATTTGGTGCAAATATTGGCGCGATGCGCTTCCACCGTGCGCGGGCTGATGAACAGGTCGGTGGCGATCTCGCGGCTGGTCTTTTTCAGTGCGATCAATTTCAAGATGCGAAGCTCGGCTTTCGTGAGGTCGTCGAGGCCGGGCTTTTCCCTGGCAAGGGATTCGGCCCGGCCGCGGCGGCGAACCAGGTAGCCGGAGATGGATGGACTCAAATAGTGTTCGCCCTCCGCGACGGCAGCCAGCGCTTTGACGATCTCTTCGACCGCGTTTTCTTTCAGGACAAAACCTTTTACTCCCAGGTCCATCGCCCGGTTAAAAACCGTTTCCTCTTTGAGCATCGTCAAAATCACCAGGCGCGTTGGCAGCCGTTTATTCTGGAGGTTTTGCGCGATCTCCAGGCCGGTCAAACCCGGCAGATTCACGTCCAGCACGGCGAGATCGGGTTTATTTTCACAGATCATCTGCAGCGCCGCTTTTCCATCACCGGTCGCCCCGCACAACTCGAAGCGGGCATCAGTTAAAATGACCTGGCGCAACCCTTCGCGAAAAAGCGGATGGTCGTCCACGATCAAAACTTTGATGCGCTGTGACATTCTGGAATCCCCTTTTTACTCCGCTTCGGCTCGAATGGGAATGATAATTTCAATATGCGCGCCGTGGCCCGGCCTGGATTCCACTTTCAACGTGCCCCCAAGTATTCGCGAGCGCTCCGCGATGTTCTTCAGCCCCATCCCTTTGCCGTTTTTTTTGGAGTTAAAACCGCAGCCGTCGTCCTCGATCGTCAGTTGGACTTCATGCACGTCCCGCTCGAGCGTCACGCGCGCCTTGCCGGCCCGGGAATGTTTCAGGACATTGTTCACGCTTTCCTGGACCACCCGATAAAGGTTCAGCGCGGCCTCCTTTGAAAAAAGGTCATCCACGTTGTCAAACTTGCCCTTGAACTCGACCCCGCTGGATTCCTCCGCTTTCTCGACCATGGCTTTCAATGCGCGCGTCAAGCCCAGATGATCCAGTTGATACGGATGCAGGTCGTGGGAGATGCTGCGCGCTTCGGCGATGGATTGCGCGGCGAGCGTGCTGATGGCCTCGATCTGCTCCTCCATCTCGTCGTCGATCCGCTCCTTCATCAGGGCCAATTGGGCGCGGTTTTTGATCAGCAACAGGTTTTGGCCCAGGCTGTCGTGCAATTCGGCGGCGATGCGGGTGCGCTCGGCCTCCTGCGAGGCGATGAGTTGCAGCGTGTAATCGAGGCGCGCCTTCTCTTCGCGGGCGAGGGCGGCGTCTTTCTCCATCTCAGCGCGTTTGCGGTCGGTGATGTCGTGAAGCACGGAAACGATGCAGGACTTGCCAGCCAGATCGATTGGCTCGGCGCTCAAAAGGACGAGCTTCAACTCGCCCGCGCGTGTGCGGGTGCGCGCCTCGTGATTGCGAACCACCCCGTCCCTTTTCAGATCCTCGACGAACCGCGCCCGCTCCCGGGGATCCTCCCAGATCTGCAATTCGAGGGAGGTGTGGTCGAGCATCTCTTCATGCCGATAACCGTAAATCTGGCAATAACCGTCATTGATTTCCACAAACCGGCCGGTTTCGGTTTCAGAGATGGACATGCCGTGCGGGCTGGCCCGGAAGGCTTTGGAAAATTTTTCTTCGGATTCACGGAGGGCTTGTTCGGCCTGCTTGCGCGCGGTGATATCGGTAATGAACGCCAGCCAGGCCGGCCCATCGGGCAACGACACGCCGGCCACGGTGATATGCGCCGGAAACATTGACCCGTCTTTGCGCTGGGCCAGGCCTTCATATTCCGACGGCACCGGTTCACCGCGCTCACGTTTTCTGACGCGTTCCTCGATGACCGGCACGGATTCGGGCGCCCATTGTTCGATGATGGGCTGGCTGATCAATTCATCCATGCTTCGGAAGCGATAGGCATCGAGGTATTTTTGGTTCACATAGATGGTCTTCCCGGCGCGGCTGATGCTCACGGCCACCGGCGCCTGTTCGATGAGCGTTCGGAAACGGCTTTCGCTGGCTTGCAAGGCCGCGGCGGCCTGTTTGCGTTCGGTGATATCGGTGAGGGCCGTGATGCGCACCAATCGCTTTTCCCAGGCCGAGGTTTTGGCACGCGCTTCCACGTCCACGAGTGTTCCATCCTTGCGCAAAATCTGGTGTTCGAAGAGGCCTTCCTTCGCCTTGCTCAATCGGTCGGCAACCCGCTCGCGCCATGCCGGTCCGATCAACGTCACAATTTCACATCCGATCAGCTCATCGCGGGAATACCCCATCAATGCGATAAACTGGTCATTCACGTCCAGAATCCGCCCCTGCTCGCTCACGCAAATGCCTTCAGCCGATGCGCGGGTCAAATTGCGGAAGCGCTCCTCGCTCTCGCGCAATTCCAGCAGCGACCGGTCGCGTTCGCCGATGACAATGGCCGGGATCAGCGAGATCAGCGCTGCAGTGACCAGCACGGCTTGCAGCACGAAGACGTAAACTCCCGACGAAATCTGCTCCGGCGTGAGGCCGGCATGAAATTGTGTCGTGAAGCAGGAAAGCACCAGTGCCAGATAAAGATTCGTGACTGCGGCTCCCCGCCTACCAAAACGCAAGCCGGCCCACAACAGAAAGGGGATGACGGCCGACTTGGTCGAAGACATTACGCCATTATCCATGACCAGCAGATACCACATCCCGACATTCAGGCCGAAGAACAAGATGGCGGCTTCAAAGATTTTATTGCGCGAATCAAACAATGGCGGCTGTCTGTCCTGTTTTGTGGTCCAGACCAGGACGAGGGGCGTCAGTATCAAAATGGCCATAGCGTTGCTGCCCCACCAGGTTTTGAACGGTTGTTCGAATGAATGGCTTAATCCAAAATACGTCAGCGTTACAACGCCGAGCAACGCTCCCAAGATCGGGCATAAAACTCCCGCTAAAAGCAACAGACCCGCAAATTCTTTCAGGGTCGTAAGCGTCGGAGACCAGGAGACGAACCGTCGCACCAGCCACGCGCCAGTCATCGCCTGCGCGGTGTTTGCCACAAAGAAAAAACAGATGACCGCCGGCTTTGTGCCATACGGCACGTCAAAAGCAAAATTTGCGAGCAAGGCCGCCCCGGCCAGCCATAACCAATCCCGATATTCCGAGAGCAGCAGTGCCGCCAGGTACAAACCCGCAGGCAGCCAAAAGGTCCCAAACGTGACGCCGCGTGGCGACAAATAAACTCCCGCCACGGCGCAGATATAAAATCCAACGCCGAACAAGACCGCCTTTTGCCATGCGGAAAAAGTCCATTTGCGGATGGGCCGGATTTCACTGGGTGACGGCATAAGAAATGTGCCAACTGTCAGGCTGATATAGCATAAGCCGGGGCAAAAGCAGTAAAAAGATTGACCTCCATTGGTTCCAGGGCTTTGACACACTTAATGCTTCAAAATTCAATTTGCCGCCGAATGCCAAAACCGCGCATTCTGTGGCAATTGAAATACCTGAACATGAAACTAAACCGTCTTTTCCAGACAACTTTTTTTGCCTGCGCACTCTGCTTTCTAGCCGTGCCAGCTTTTGCCGCGCCAATAGCCGTTGTGAATGTGAAAAAAAGTTCCAACGGCATCACGCTGCAAATGAATCCTGGCGTGATGAGGTTGGAAGTTTTTTCGCCGCGCACGATTCGTGTGACTTATGCCTCGCAAAATAAATTGCCGGATACCGCCAGCCTGGCCGTCATCGGCAAACCGCAACACACGGCATGGCGTTTGACGGAGACAAGCGATGAAATCATTCTGCGCACGGACCAGATCGAGGCGCGCGTCGGCCGCGCGTCCGGCGCGGTGTCGTTTTTTGACAGTTCCGGCGCGCTGACTCTCGCCGAGACTCCCGACGGCGGCAAATCGCTGACGCCGAATCACGTTGGCGGCATTGATACGCTGCGCAGCCGGGAAGAATTCATGCTCGCGCCTGATGAGGCCATCTACGGCCTGGGCCAGCATGGAAGCGGCACCATGAACTATCGCGGCACGCGGGTTCATTTGCAACAGCGCAACCCCACCGAAAGCGCCGTGCCGGTTTTGGTTTCCAGCCGCGGGTACGGAATTTTGTGGGACAATCCGGCCATCGGTGACGTGGACGTTGGCCAGGCGGACCCGCAAATTCTTTCCTGGGAATCAGAAGCCACCGGCACGATCGATTTTTATTTCATGTTCGGCCCGAGATTGGATGACGTGATCGCTTCGTATCGGCAATTGACCGGGGCGGAGCCGATGATGGGCCGATGGGTCTGGGGTTTCTGGCAATGCAAGGAGCACTATGCCAGCCAGGAGGAGCTTACGAACGTTGTTGCCGAATATCGTCAGATGCACGTGCCCTTGGATGGAATCATCCAGGACTGGCAATACTGGCCGGCGGACGCCTGGGGTTCGCATCAGTTCGATCCGGCGCGTTATCCGCACCCGGCGGAGATGGTGCAGGACTTGCATGCCATGCACGCGCACGTGATGATTTCGGTCTGGGCAAAATTCGATCTAGGCACTTCGAATTACAACGAATTGCAACAGGATGGCTTCCTGTATGCCCCGACGTTTCCCGGTTACCGTTGGTCAAAACCCGCGGAATTCAATAAATATTATGATCCTTTCAATCCCGATGCCCGCCGGGTTTACTGGCGGCAGATTTCCGACGACCTGTTCAAGCTGGGCATTGATGGATGGTGGCTCGACGCTTCGGAACCGGAGTTGAGCATTCACTGGGGTGAGTTTCGCACGATCCAGACGGCGCAGGGTCCCGGCGTCGATGTGTTCAACGCCTATCCGCTCATGCACACGACGGCGGTGTATCAGGGCCAACGGGCAGAGACAGGCCAGAAGCGGGTTTGCATCCTCACACGTTCGGCGTGGGCGGGACAGCAACGCAACGCGGCGATCACCTGGTCGGGCGACATTTACGGCAGATGGGATGTTTTCGCCAAACAAATTCCCGCCGGTTTGAATTTTTCCATCAGCGGCATTCCGTATTGGAACACGGATATCGGCGGTTTTTTCGGCGCGAACCTGCATGATCCGAATTATCAGGAATTGTTCACGCGCTGGTTCCAATTCGGCGCGTTTTGTCCGATGTTCCGCGTGCATGGCACCGATGCGCCCAAGGAAATTTGGCGCTGGGACGGTCCCACACAGGAAATCCTGAAAAAATTCATAGACCTCCGCTACCGGCTGCTGCCCTACACTTACTCGACTGCCTGGCTCGTTACCAGCGAAGGCTACTCCATGATGCGTCCACTGGTCATGGATTTTCAAAGCGATACAAACGTGCTCAATCTTAAGGACGAATATATGTTCGGCCCGGCAATCCTGGTTTGTCCGGTGACGCAATCCAACGTCGCCACGCGCGCCGTTTATCTTCCGGCTGGGACAACGTGGTATGATTTTTGGACCGGGAACAGTACTTCCGGCGGCCAAACGGTTGAAGCGGCGGCGCCGATTGAAATCATGCCGCTCTTTGTCCGCGCCGGCTCAATCATTCCGTATGGCCCAAAAATCGAATATGCGATGGAGGCTTCTGACCCCATCGAGCTTCGGGTGTATCGCGGCGCGGATGGCAGGTTCAGTCTCTACGAAGATGAAGGTGACAATTACAATTACGAAAAGGGAAAATTTGCCACGATTCCGATTGCCTGGAATGAAACGACACATACGTTAGAAATCGGCAAGCGCCAGGGAAGATTTCCCGGCATGTTGAAGGAGCACACCTTCAACATCGTCTGGGTTGCAAAGGACCACGGCGCAGGGGTTGGGTCCACTGACAAACCGGATGCCGTGGTTCATTACAAGGGTGACGCTGTGATGATTCCAGGCCCTGAATTCAGCGCACTTTGACGCAAAGCACAGTCGTGTCCGATTCCACTGCCAGTTCGGTTTGCTCCAAAATCGCCGGGACCAGGCAAAATTGCCCGGCGCTCAGATCCATGACGAATGATTGGCTTCGGATTTTAAGTTGCCCATTGACCACGGCAATGATTTGCAGTTTTCGCGGCTTGAGGAAATGAGCAGCGCCGACTTTCATTTCAACCTGGTCGATATCGAATAACGGGTCTCGAACGAGCGGCCGCGATTTGATTTTGGCATCGCCGGAAAATGTTGTGGCGGCAAGCGTCGGTTCAAAATCATTGAAGTCAATGCTCGCAAGTGATTGGGCCACGTGCAGTTCTCGTGGTTTGCCGTCCGTTCCCATGCGGTTCCAATCGAAGAGACGATAGGTCGTGTCTGAATTTTGCTGGATCTCAAAAATGACCAGGCCGGCGCCGATGGCGTGGACGCGCCCGCTCGGCAGGAACATGGCGTCCCCGGTCCGAACGGGGATGCGGTGAAAACATTCGGCGAGCCGGCCATCAGAAAGTTTTTTCTCAAATTCCCCGCGCGTCACGCCACGCTTCAATCCCGCATACAATTCCGCGCCGGGCGCGGCATTGGCAATGAACCACATCTCCGTTTTAGGCTCGCCGCACAAATCCGCGGCCTTGTTCGCCGGCGGGTGTACTTGCAGCGACAATTTCTCGCGCGCATCGAGGATCTTGCAAAGGATGGGGAAACGGCCTCCTGCCGCCGCTTTGGCGTCTCCCAGCATCTCGTGCGGATGATTTTCCATGAGCCAGCGGATGCTTTTTCCGGCAAATTTACCCCCCACGATAACACTCTCATCGCCTGCCCTGTCCGAAATTTCCCACGATTCACCGATGGGTTTATTCAGCGGCAATGTTTTGCCGAAATGTCTTTCGATTTCGCGCCCACCCCAGATGCGCTCTTTGAAAATTGGTTGGAAAACAAATGGATACAGCACGGCTTGGAAAAGGGTATGAAGAAAGGCGGAAGGCGAAAAGGAAAAGCGGAGCAATCACGGCAAATCCGTGGCGCCCATCAGGAAGCGGTCGCATTCGCGGGCGGCGCCGCGGCCTTCGTTGAAGGCCCAGACAACCAGGCTCTGGCCGCGACGACAATCGCCGCACGCAAAAACTTTCGGATGGGTCGTCGTATATTTCTCGAAGTCGGCTTTGGCGTTGCTGCGCGCGTCGCGTTCCACCCCGAGCGCTTCGAGGAGCGGTTGTTCGGGTCCCAGGAAGCCCATCGCCAGCAGGACGAGTTGCGTGGGCAAAACTTTTTCCGTTCCGGGAACGTGTTTCGGGATGAATTGGCCCTTGTCGTTCCGTTCCCATTGCACTTGCACGGTATGGACGGCTTTGACGTGGCCATGGGCGTCCGATTCGAATTTCGTGGCGGTGGTCAGGTACACGCGCGGGTCGGCGCCGAATTTCGCGGCGGCTTCCTGCTGGCCGTAATCCATGTTGTAAACCTTTGGCCATTCGGGCCAGGGGTTGTCTTTGGCGCGTTCCATCGGCGGCCTGGGCAGGATCTCCACCTGCACCAGCGATTTGCAATTGTGGCGCATGGACGTGGCGACGCAATCCGTGCCGGTATCGCCGCCACCGATGACGATGACGTCCTTGCCGGTGGCATCGATGAAATTGCCGTTTTTGTGGCCGTCCAGGAGCGCTTTGGTGTTGGCCGTCAAAAATTCCATCGCGAAATGGACGCCCGTGAATTCGCGGCCGGGGACCGTGAGATCGCGCGGCTTGGTCGCGCCGGTCGCGAGGACAACGGCGTCGAATTCCTTCGTGATCTTGTCTGACGGATAATTTTTTCCGACCTCGGTATTGCAGACAAAAGTGACGCCTTCGTCTTCGAGCTGTTTGATGCGGCGCATCACGACTTCGTTCTTGTCGAGTTTGGGATTGGGGATGCCGTACATGAGCAGACCACCGGGGCGGTCGGCGCGCTCGAACACCGTCACGAGATGGCCGGCTTTGTTCAATTGCGCGGCGGCGCTCAATCCGGCTGGCCCCGAACCGACGACCGCAACCTTTTTACCCGTGCGCTTCTTCGGCGGCTCAGCTTTGATCCAGCCATTCTCCCAGCCGTGGTCGGCGATGGAGCATTCGATGTTCTTGATGGTGACAGGCGGCGCATTGATGCCCAGCACGCACGAGCCTTCGCAAGGCGCGGGGCAGACGCGGCCCGTGAATTCAGGAAAATTATTCGTCTTATGGAGGCGTTCGAGCGCTTCCCTCCAAAGGCCGCGATAGACGAGATCGTTCCATTCGGGAATAAGATTATGGATGGGGCAGCCGCTGGCCATGCCGCTGACGAGTTGGCCGGTATGGCAGAACGGAATCCCGCAATCCATGCAGCGCGCGCCCTGTTTCTTCAGGTCGGCCTCGGGCATGTGCTCGTGGAATTCCTTCCAATCGCCGACGCGGACGAGCGGCGAACGGTCTTTCGGCAGTTCGCGGCCAATCTCTAAAAATCCGGTTGGTTTGCCCATTTCAGTTTTTTGGTTTCAAGCTGATTCGTCGTCGTGAATTAACTTTTACTTTTCTCTGCCGCAACTTCGGAGCATGACCCGGAACACGAATTAATTTTCCAAATCGCGGCGGCACGGCAGTCGCAACAATGATGGGTCCGGCAGCCACTAATCTTTTGCCGCGCGAATCCACTTTTAAGTTCAGACCCATAAAAATATTATCCGCCGCCCACGCGGGCGACGTCGCGAATATTTTCCTCGAACGCGGCCATGATGGCATCGTCGCCGCTCAAGCCCTGCGATTGTACTCTTTTCAAAGACTCCAGGACACGGGCGTAATCTTTCGGCAGCACTTTGACAAATTTCGGCACATAGCCTTTCCAATCGCCAAGGATTTTCGCGGCGCGCGCGCTCTTCGTATAGGTCTGGTGCCGCTGGATGAGTTTCCAAATCTCCTCGATCTCATCGGCGTCGGTCAGCTTGCCGAGGCCGACCAGTTCCTTGTTGCAGCGCGTGGCAAAATCTCCGGCTTCATCCAGCACATAAGCGATGCCGCCGCTCATGCCCGCGGCAAAATTGCGGCCGGTCTTGCCCAGCACGATCACTCGCCCGCCGGTCATGTATTCGCAACCGTGGTCGCCGATCGCCTCGACGACAGCATTGACGCCCGAATTGCGAACGCCAAAACGTTCGCCGGCCATGCCGCCCACAAAAATTTCGCCGGCAGTCGCGCCATAGAGCGCCACGTTGCCGATGATGATGTTCTCGTCGGGAATGAACGTGGAGCCTTTGGGCGGATAGACGATCAATTTGCCGCCGCTCAAGCCTTTGCCGAAATAATCGTTGGCATCGCCTTCGAGCTCGAGCGTCATGCCGGGAGGGCAGAACGCGCCAAAGCTCTGTCCGGCGCTGCCGTTAAATTTCAACTGCACCGTGTCCTCCGGCAAACCGTTCGGGCCGTGCTTCCGGGTGATCTCGCTGCCGGTGATGGTGCCCACGACGCGGTTGACGTTGATGATGGGCAGTTCCGCCTTCACCTTCTCACCGCGCTCGATCGCCGGCTTGCAGATGTCGAGCAGCTTCGTCACGTCGAGAGATTTCTCCAGGCCATGGTCCTGGTCCTGCTGCCGATAGCGGCCCACTTCCGGCCCGGCCTCGGGCTGGTGCAGGATGGGCGTGAGGTCGAGGCCGCGCGCCTTCCAATGATCGATGGCTTTCCACGGATTCAATTTGTCTGTGCGGCCGATCATCTCGTTGATCGTCCGGAAACCGAGTTTGGCCATGATCTCGCGGAGTTCCCCCGCGATGAAGCGCATGAAATTCACAACGTGATCCGGGTTGCCGCCAAAACGCTCGCGCAACTTCGGATTTTGGGTGGCGACACCGACAGGGCACGTATTCAAATGGCAAACGCGCATCATGATGCAGCCAAGCACCACCAGCGGCGCGGTCGCAAAACCAAATTCCTCCGCGCCCAACAGCGCGGCCACGGCCACGTCGCGGCCCGTCTTCAACTGGCCGTCCGTCTCCACATAGATGCGGCTGCGCAGATTGTTCAGCACGAGCGTCTGGTGTGTTTCAGCCACACCCAGTTCCCACGGGCCGCCCGCGTGTTTGATGGACGAGAGCGGCGACGCGCCAGTGCCGCCGTCATGCCCGGAAATCAGGACGACATCCGCATGCGCCTTCGCCACGCCGGCGGCGACCGTGCCCACTCCGACTTCGGCCACGAGTTTGACGCTGACGCGCGCCTTGCGATTGGAATTTTTCAGATCGTGGATCAACTCGGCCAAATCCTCGATGGAATAGATGTCATGATGCGGCGGCGGCGAAATCAGGCCCACGCCTGCGGTGGTGCCGCGGACCTTGGCGATGGGCGGATAAACTTTTTTGCCGGGCAATTCGCCGCCCTCGCCGGGCTTGGCGCCCTGCGCCATCTTGATCTGCAATTCCAGCGCGTTGACCAGATAATGGCTGGTGACGCCAAACCGCCCGCTCGCCACCTGTTTGATGGCGGAATTTTTGGAATCGCCGTTCGGCATCGGGATATAGCGGTCCGGGTCTTCGCCGCCCTCGCCGGTGTTCGATTTTCCGCCGAGCCGGTTCATGGCGATGGCCAGCGCCTCGTGCGCTTCCTTGGAGATGGAACCGTAACTCATCGCGCCTGTCTTGAACCGTTTTACGATCTGTTCGACGGTTTCGACCTCCTCGATCGGCACCGGTTTTTCCGCAAATTTAAAATCCAACAGGCCGCGCAATGTGCATAGGTTCTTCGCCTGGTTGTTGATCAACTCGGCGTACTCGCGATAAATCTTCTCGCTGCCCGTGCGGCAGGCATTCTGCAATTTATGGATGCTCTGCGGATTAAACAGATGGTATTCCCCGTCATCGCGCCATTGGTACTGGCCGCCGGCATCCAACAGGCCATTGACCTGGCGGTCGGGAAAAGCATGATGATGCCGCGCCAGCGCTTCCGCGGCGATGACGTCAAGACCGACGCCCTGGATGCGCGAAGGCGTCCATGTAAAATATTTGTCCACCACATCGCTGTTGAGACCCACCGCTTCAAAAATCTGCGCGCCGCGATAGCTTTGGACGGTCGATATCCCCATCTTCGCCATCGTCTTGACGACGCCTTTGATGGCCGCCTTGATGTATTTCTTGAGGGCGGTCTTATGGTCGGTGTTGACGAGCAGACCCTGGCGGATCAAATCATCCAGTGTCGCAAACGCCAGGTAGGGATTGATGGCGGCGCAGCCATAGCCGATCAGCAGCGCAAAATGATGCACTTCTCGCGGCTCACCGGATTCGAGCACCATGCCCACGCGCCCGCGCGTGCCCGCGCGGATCAGGTGATGATGCAAACCCGCCACGGCGAGCAACGCGGGGATCGGCGCCATCTCCGGCGAAATGTCGCGGTCGGACAGGATCAAGATGTTCGCGCCGGCGGCGATTGCCTGGTCGGCCCGAGAAAATAATTCTTCCATCGCCGACTCAAGGCCCTTCGCCCCATTTTTCACTTCAAACAAGATCGGCATCGTGAACGACTGGAACTGTTTTCCCGAAACGAAGCGCAATTTCTCCAATTCGTCGTTCGTGAGGATGGGATGCTTCAGTTTGATGAGCGAGCAGCTTTCCGGCCGGGATCCAGCAAGCCGCCGCGCCCGCCGAGCATCGTCTCGGTCGAGGTGATGATCTCCTCGCGGATCGGGTCGATCGGAGGGTTGGTGACCTGCGCGAACAGTTGCTTGAAATAATTATAAAGCAACTGCGGCTTGTTCGAGAGCACCGCCAGCGGCGTGTCCGTGCCCATCGAACCGAGCGGTTGCACCCCGTCGTTGGCCATCGGCCCGACGATGAACCGCAAATCCTCAAAGGTGTAGCCGAACGCCTGCTGCCGCTGCAGGATTTTCCGGTGGTCCGGCTGCGTCCTTTCGCTAGGTTCGGGCAAATTTTCGAGCAGCACGTGGTGCTTATCCAGCCACATTTGATAAGGCTGGGCGCTCGCGTATTTTTTCTTGAGCTCTTCGTCCGCAACGATCCGGCCCTGTTCCATGTCCACCAGGAACATGCGACCAGGCTGCAGGCGGCCCTTCTGCAAAACACGGTCGGGCGCGACCGGCAGGACACCCGCCTCCGACGCCATGATTACCATGTCGTCCTTGGTGACATAATATCTCGATGGCCGCAGGCCATTCCGGTCCAGGCATGCGCCGATGATCTTGCCATCCGTAAACGCCATCGAAGCGGGGCCGTCCCACGGCTCCATCAGGCAGGAATGAAATTCATAGAACGCGCGGCGTTCGGGGTCCATGCTCTCGTGGTTTTCCCACGGCTCGGGGATCATCATCATCATCGCGTGCGGCAACTCGCGCCCGGTCATGACGAGCATCTCCACGCAATTATCGAACTGCGCCGAATCCGAACCGTCCGTGTTGATGACAGGAATGATCTTCTTGATGTCCTCGCCAAACGACGGCGATTTGAAATTCGCCTGCGCGGCGCGCATCCAGTTGACGTTTCCCCGCAGCGTATTGATTTCGCCATTGTGGGCGATGTAGCGGTTCGGATGCGCGCGGTCCCAGCTCGGGAACGTGTTCGTGGAAAAACGCGAATGCACCAGCGCCAGCGCCGATTTCATGTCCGGATCGTTCAGGTCGGGATAATATTTGCCGACCTGCGCGGGCATCAACATGCCCTTGTAAATACAAGTCCGGCAGGACAGGCTCGAAACGTAAAAGACCTCTCCGCCCGGAATTTTTTTTCCGTAACGGATCTGTTGCTCCGCAATCTTGCGGATGACGTAAAGTTTCCGCTCAAAAGCCGTCTCATCCTTCAACGCCGCATTGCGCCCGATAAAGACCTGCATCATGCGCGGCTCGCAACTCTTTGCGCCGTTGCCCAGCGAAGCATTTTCCGTTGGAATATTTCGCCAGCCCAGGATGGTTTGGCCTTCATCGGACACGATTTTCGCAAACGCCGCCTTGACCGCATCGCGTTCGCCGGCATCCAGCGGCATGAACAACATGCCCACTCCATATTGGCCGGGAGCGGGTAGCTTGAGGCCGGCTTGGCCGGTGACCTTCACGAAAAATTCGTGCGGTACTTGCATCAGGATGCCCGCGCCGTCACCCGTGTTCGCCTCGCAACCGCAGGCGCCCCGATGATCCAGGTTCAGCAGGATCTTCAGCGCGTCTTGAACAATCGAATGGGATTTTTGTCCCTTGATATGAACAAGAAAACCGACCCCGCACGAGTCATGCTCGAACTGCGGGTCGTAAAGCCCTTGTTTCGCCGGCGCGGAAATTGGTTTTTTCG
Organism: uncultured Verrucomicrobiae bacterium; assembly: GCA_963797825.1. Taxonomy (GTDB): domain Bacteria; phylum Verrucomicrobiota; class Verrucomicrobiia; order Limisphaerales; family UBA11358; genus UBA11358. The sequence goes on along the minus strand of CAWCRR010000039.1, from coordinate 25,966 downwards.
CGGGCGTGTGGTTTTCATCCTGTTGCGTTTGGATTTTTCGCATCTGGCAAACAGCCTTCGTTCACTTATTTTTGGCTCAAAATACGCCATTTAGCAATAAAAGTTTTTTAGGAAAATGGCCCGTCATCGGCTGGCATTAGAGGACCTTTATCAACCATAATGTCAGGTTACCAAAATTGGTTTTCACTTTGGCGGGGCGAGCGTCCACTGGATGTTGATGTTGGATGTTGAATGTTTCCGCTTTCTGTTTTCCCATCTTCCATCTTCCATCCTCGTCCTATTCCCATGCCGCTCTTGTCACTTGTCACCCATCACTTGTCACTTTTGGCGCGCGCCGCAATATTCTGCGGTTCGATATGCACCAGCACGTCGCTCACATTCGGCATTTGAGCGCGGATTTTGTCCTTCACATCATGCGCGATCTCATGCGAGCGCAATACTGTCATCTGCGGATCCACCTCCAGGTGCATTTCCACAAACAAAAGATGGCCAGCCTTGCGGACCACACATTTTTCCACGCTGGCCACTCCGTCGGCCCGTTGACGCGATTTCCCGGATGCGTCCGATGATTTCCCGGCCGGGCGCGCTATCCATCAATTCATTCATGGCCGGCCTCAACAGGCGCCATCCGTTCCAGCCGATGATCAACGCCGCAAAGATCGCCGCCGCGTCATCCGCCCACGAATAATTTTGCCCGCCGATGATCGCGATGCCGATGCCGATGAACGCCGCGAGCGAGGTGATGGCGTCGCTGCGATGGTGCCAGGCATCCGTGCGCACCGCGGCATTGTCCGTGGCCTCGCCTTCGCGCAATACAAAGCGGAAGAGCATTTCCTTGGTGGCGATAACCACGACCAGCACCGCCAGGGTGAACCATTTTGGCGACTCATGCGGCTGAGGAAGCTGAATGGCGGCTTTGACGATGATCCAGATCGCCGCGATCAAAAGCATCACCGCCCCGAACGCAGCCGCCAGGGGTTCGGCTTTGCTGTGGCCGTAAGGATGCTCTTCATCCGGGGGCGCATCCGCCACCACAATGCCGCGCCAGACAATGATCGAGTTGAAAATGTCCGCGAAGGATTCCACCGCATCGGCCACCAGCGCATGGGATCGGCCAATGATGCCCGCGGCCAGTTTCAGGCCGGCCAATCCCACGTTGATGGCCATGCCCAAAAAAGTCGCGCGCAATCCGCGTTGGAGACGAGTCGGCACGGGAAAAATGTCAGGGTTCAGATGCCGCGTGTCGATTTGAAATTATGACAAAACATCCCATCCCGCAGCTTCGGTTCGAACCACGTGCTCTTGGGCGGCATGATCCCGTTGGCGTCGGCCACCGTCATTAAATCCACCATCGACGTGGGGTACATCGAAAACGCGCAAGCCGCTCCACCCTTGTTGACGAGTTTTTCCAATTCCTTGGTGCCGCGGATGCCGCCGACGAATTGGATGCGATTGCTCGTGCGCGGATCGTCGATTCCGAAAACGGGCGCCAACACGTGTTTTTGCAACAGTTCCACGTCCAGCGTTTCCAGCGCAACATTCGTTTGCAGGAATTTCGGCTGGAACTTCAACGTCTGCCATTTGCCCTGGAAATAAAACCCCAGTTCATGCTTTTGGGTGGGGATGGCGGCGCCGTTTTTCGAGATCGTAAAGACCGATTCCAATTTACTAACGAGTTGCTCCGTTGAAAGGGCGTTGAGATCCTTCAACAGCCGGTTGTAGGGCAAAATCTGCAATTGTTGATGCGGAAAAATGACGGCCAGAAACCAGCCGCTGCCGCCCGCTCCTTTCCGCGATTGAAAAACGCGCGCCGCCGCCGCACAACGATGATGGCCATCGGCGATGTAAAGCTGCGGGATTTTTGCGAACGTCTCTTCGATAAACCGGATGTCATCCAGGTCGGCAATGGTCCATGACGTATGCCGGACACCATCCCTGGCCGTGAAATCGACCGCGGGCTTGACAGAAACCTTTACCGCCATGAATTCATCCAGGTCATCGTTGCGGCAGGCGAGAAACACCGGGCCGGTCTGGGAATTCAGCGCTTCCATGTGCCGCACACGATCGTCCTCCTTGTCCACCCGCGTCAGTTCGTGTTTTTTGATGATGCCGCGCAAATACTCGTCGGAACTGGCCACGGCCACGACGCCGATCTGGGAATGCCTGCCCATGATTTGCCGGTACAGATAAAAATTGGGCCTGGTATCCGGCACGAGCGCGCCTTGCGAAATAAGCTGGCGGAAATTCGCCGCGCCCTTCGCATAGACTTCCGGCGCATATTGATGGGTCCCGACCGGCAAATCCACTTCCGGTTTGCTGACATGAAAAAAACTCAACGGATTGCCGGCGGCAAAAGCGCGCGCCTCGTCTGAGGACAATACGTCGTAGGGCAACTCGCAGATTTGCGAGGCCAATTCCGGTTTTGGCCGCAACGCGGCAAAAGGTCTAATCGTCGCCATAAAGCGGCGGGGAAGATACGGATGCCACGAACCAAGCGCACGAAAAATCCGGCGGCTGCCTGATTGCCCGGTTGCAGAACCGCACAAATTTTGATAACTTCACTTCATGCCAATCGCGGCTGTAGCAGAATCAGCAAACTGTGGTCAAAGTTGCGCCATTGCCTTGTCGAGCGCCGCAAATAGCTGGCCCATCGTCGCTTCCGTTTCATCACCCATGTTAGAGATTCGGAAGGTGGCGCCCTTGATTTTTCCGTAGCCTCCGTCAATCAGGAACCCGGAGTCCTTGGCCAGCTTTTGCAATTTGGGCACGTCCACCGTGCGACCGCCCGGTTTGGCGCCGTTGCTGACGCAAGTGAGCGTGATGGATTCGAATCCTTTTTCGGGGAACAGGTTGAAACCGTGTTTGGCCGCCCAATCGCGCGTCATCTGGTTCGTTTTCTTGTGACGCGCATAGCGGTTTTCCAATCCTTCGGCAAAAAATTCGTCGAGTTTGGAACTCAAGGCATACGTGTGCGCGATGCTCGGCGTGCTCGGCGTCATGCTTTGCTCGGCATTTTTCTGGAACTCAACCAGGTCAAAATAATAGCCGCGGTCTTTCAATTGCGCTGCTTTGGCCAACGCCGCTTTCGAACAGGTGAAGACGGCGAATCCCGGCGGCAGCGCAAAGGCTTTCTGCGTCCCGGCCAGCAATACGTCTATGCCCAACTCATCAAAATTCAGCGGCACGCCGGTCATCGAGCTGACCGCGTCCACGATGAACATCACGTCGGGATACTTTTTCTTGAGCGCGGCGATTTCGGCGAGCGGGCTCATCACGCCGGTGGAAGTTTCATTATGGATGACGGTGAGCGCGTCGAACTGCCCGGTGGCGAGTTTGGCGTCGATCAACTCGGCCCGGATGGGAGAACCCCAATCCACTTGCAGGGCCTCAGCGTTCTTGCCGCAGCGCTTGGAAACATCCAGCCATTTGTCCGAAAACGCGCCGCACATGCAGTTGAGCACTTTTTTGGCGACGAGATTGCGGATGGCGCCTTCCATGACGCCCCAGGCGGAGGAGGTGCTCAAATAGACCAATTGTTTCGTGGAAAGCAATTGCTGGAGTTGCGGTTGGATTTTCGCGTAGAGATCTTTGAATCCCTGCCCGCGATGTCCGATCATGGGCGAGCAAAAGGCCTTGAAGGTTTTTTCGCTGACTTCGACGGGACCGGGAATATGCAATTTAACGTGTGCCATAAGTTCGTGAAATTTTTCACAAGCGGGCGTGAAAGGCAAGAAAACATTGTGTGACGGAAGAGATTTGTTGAGAGGGGAATTGGGGTTGAGGGCTGAGAGCATAAACTTCAATTCGCTTCAATTCGCTTCAATTCGCTTCAATTCGTTTTCGGGGTTAAACGTTAATTCGCGTTAATTCGCGTTAATTCGCGTAAAACCCGCCTTCGCTGTGCTTGGCGTGGCAACGAGTAGGAAGTCCGGAGGGATGCCAAGTCCGGCGCGACAGCCGGTCCGCGATATGAATCGCTGTTTCATGGGTTGAGTTTTACCAGAAAAACGCGGAATCGTAATGTTGCCCGGAAACAAAATCGCCAACCTTGAATTCATGCGAATAAACGCAAATTTGGCTTGAAAAGATTACACAGGGAACAAAAACGAAGGGGGGTGGATGATGGATGAGGATGACGATGAGAACAGTTCCTCGTTTTGGTTTGCCAAGGTGATCGATCCGCTCGGTGGCTAGGCCGGTTTGCAACCGGGTGTTTCAGGATCACGACGCTTGATTGCCGGAGGCCCAGGCTTATTGTGTACTGTTCAACGAAGCCGCAAACTGTTTGAGCATGTCGGCGAATTGGGTGGCGTCAAAATCAGGAACCGACTGCGTCAATTTGAAAAGCCCGTCCAAGTCGGTATCACTCACGCTTCCCGGCGAAAAATTCCTTTGTGCCGGCAGCAAACGATCGAGCGCCAGCACCAGCCGTTCAGCGCGGCGGGCCTGAACCGGTTGTGGAGTCGTCGCATTGAAGTCATCCGACGTATTGGCCAATACAACCAAAGCGGCCTCTGACAGTTGATTTGTCCACGGAAGTTCCGCAGCAGTTTTTGCCAAATCATCACTCCACTTCTGAAACAATTCATAATTTTCCGCATTCGGAGGGAACGCGACAACCGGCGGCTTCGGCAAATTTGGGTCAATTTTGTCTGCGCAAACCATCAGCCAAACCAAGGCATTCCAGCGATTGATTTCATTTTCCGCGGGCGATTTGTCCTGCGCCAGTTCCCAGCTCATTTCGCGCAATGCAACGGCCTGGCCGACGAACCAAGCCTGGGCGCCATTGCCGTTTTTCGCAGTGCTCCAATGCTTTGGCTCGGCGACGCTTTGGCCGTCCAATTCAAAAATCAATTCGGGATGCCCGGCCTGGAGCAAGGGCTCAGCGACGAATTGATGGCAGGCGACGCAGGTGTTCGCGCGGACGTAAAGATTTTCCAGGTCGCGCATTCCCGCAGCCGTCCGGTCGGCGCGCGTGTAATCCGTGCGCGTATGCGAGCGAATCCAATTTCCGGCCGGACCGTGACAGCTTTCGCAGGAAACTCCTTCGCTGACCTTAAATTTATCGCCGCGCAAATTTTCCGGCACACCGGCCAGCGGCGCATGGCAGGAAGTGCAGCGGTCGTCGGTCGTCGGATCGGCGATTCCCGCGGCGTCGGCAATTTGTTTGGCGCGCGCGCCAGCGAGGGTGGCAAAGGGCCGTTGGGAATGGAAATCTTTGAGCGACCAAACGATGAATTGATTCTGGCTGGAATCACCGCCGCCGTGGCAACTGCTGCTGGCGCAGGAATTCGCGCCGAGAAATTTCGCCGTAGTTTCCGCGCCGTGGGCGGCGAGGCAGAAAATCAGGCCGACGGCGAGTTGGCGACAAATTAGTTTACTCACGGCGACAAATTCGATAATGGAGTGGCGGCGTGAATGCAACCTTAATTGAATTATTGCATGCCGCCGGTAGCGGCAGCTTGAGCTTTGCGGCCGGACTGGTGTTGTTAACCACATTGGCAGCGTGGCTCCTTATGGAGGTGGTTCGCGCCGGTTTTCGCTTGAACGGCGAACGGAAGTTATCACGTCTGGCCCTCGAAAAACTCCGCGCGCAAATTGCCGAAGTCCAGCTTCGTTGCCGCCAATCCAGCCAGTCGCAGGCCGGTTGGAACGGACTGCGCAAATTTACCGTCGCAAAAAAAATTGCCGAGTGCGACGACGTCTGCGCTTTGTATTTGAAACCGCACGACGGACGCACGCTGCAGTCGTTCAAGCCGGGACAATATCTCACCTTTCAACTCGATTTACCGGGCCGCGACAAGCCGCTCATCCGCTGTTACTCGCTTTCGGATAGTCCGCATCGGCAAGATTATTACCGGGTGACCATCAAAAAAGAAAAGGCACCGCCGGATCGTCCCGATTTGCCACACGGCGCCGCCTCGAGTTATTTCCATGACACGGTAAAAGAAGGCGACATTCTGAACGTCAAGGCGCCGGCCGGCCATTTTTTTCTCGATCTGGCGAAAACGAATCCGGTGGTGCTCATTGCCGGCGGCGTCGGTATTACTCCGATGCTGAGCATGGCAAACGCCATCGTGGCCGGCGGCTCGAAGCGCGAGGCATGGTTTTTTCTCGGCGTCCGCAATCAGCGCGAGCATATCCACAAAGTGGAACTTGAAAAGCTCGCCGCCGAAAATGAAAATATTCGCCTGCACGTCTGTTACAGCAAGCCCGGGCGGGACGACGTCAAAGGCCGCGATTACCAGCACGAAGGCCGCGTGTCGGCCGAGCTGTTCAAGGAATTGCTGCCGTCAAATAATTTTGAATTTTACCTTTGCGGCCCGGGCGCATTTATGAAAAGCATCACCGACGGCCTTGAGGCCTGGGGCGTGCCGGAAAAGGACGTTTATTTCGAGGCGTTCGGTCCCGCGACGGTGAAGAAAAAGGCTGCCGTGCCCACGTCAGAGGAAACGGCGCATCTCGCAAAAATCAACGTCACCTTCAGCCGCTCCGGCAAAACCAACCGATGGGAACCCTCCGCCGGGAATCTTCTGGAATTTGCCGCAGCGCGTGGCGTCAAAATTGATTCCGGTTGTTGTGCCGGCGGCTGCGGAACATGCCTCGTCGCGATCAAATCCGGCGAAGTGGATTACTTGAAAAAGCCAGACGCCGAACCGGAGGCCGGCGCTTGCCTTACCTGTATTTGCCGCCCAAAAAACGATTTGGTTCTCGACGCCTAAATGCCTGCCACCCCGACCATCCTCGAACGGCCGCAACGTTGGGACGTTCCCTTTGGTCCGGGTATGACGGAGGCGGACGTGGACCGGCTGTCCGCCACCGCGCCGTTTCGCGACATGGATGCGGCGAAATTTTCCAAACGCACGCCGCTGCGCGAAATTCTCCGCAACGACACGCGCCTGCTTCGGTTTCGCAAAGGCGAAATCATTGTGCGGCAGGGTGATTACGGCACGTCGGCATTTTTGATATTGAACGGCGTGGCGCGCGTCGTCTTGAAGCCTGATTTACCGCCGTCGCTGTTGGGCCGGCAGGCGCCGGGCAGAAAAGGAATTTGGCGGACGCTCGCGCAACTCTGGAACGGCCGCCGCCCGCCAGAAAGTTTTTCCCGCGACCAGATATTGCCCGATGCCGGCGTTGGCGCGAGGCGGAACGAAAACGAGGTCCACGTTTTTCTTCAGGATGTGCCGCGCATCCTCGGTGAACACCGCACGGCCCCGATGGCGGCGGGCGATTTCTTTGGCGAAATCGCCGCGCTAAGCCGGATGCCGCGCACCTCGACGATTTTTGCCGACAGCGATGACATAGAACTTTTGGAAATTCGCTGGCAGGGTTTGCGCGATTTAATGAAGTCGGACAACGCGCTCCGCGCGCATATCAATCGCATTTACCGCGAGCGGGCCTTGGCGTCCTATCTTCGCGCCACGCCGCTGTTCAAAAACTTGAGTGCGGAGCAGCTTGGCCGCGTCGCCGAAGAAATTGAGTTCGCAACTTTCGGTGACTACGACTGGTCCGGCGAATACAAGCGTCTTGCCCAATCCGGCGGTGTCCGCCCGGAAAGAGAGCCGGCTATCGTCGGCGAAGGCGATTATCCGAATGGAATTGTTATGTTGCGCGCCGGATTTGCGCGCGTCAGCCAGAAGACCGGCGGTGGCGAGCGCACGTTGAATTACATCGGTGCCGGACAAATTTTCGGCCTGGGCGAAATTGCCCACAACTGGCGTGAAAAAAATGCGCCGGTGAATTTTCAATTCTCACTCCGGGCCATCGGCTACACGCATTTGCTCATTGTGCCAACGCGCGTAATGGAAGAGATCGTTTTGCCGTCGTTGCCAAAAGGTGACTTGCCGCCATCAATAGGAATGGCCAGGGAAACTTTCGATTTTACGCCACCAGAAGCTGACGCGCGTGAAAAAGTCGGGGCGGAGCTCCTGGAATTTCTCACCGAGAACCGCTTTTTTAACGGCACCGCCACGATGGTGATCGATCTCGACCGTTGCACGCGCTGCGACGATTGCGTACGTGCCTGCGCCTCCACGCACGACAACAATCCGCGCTTTCTCCGGCACGGGCCGAGCGCGGGGCGTTTGATGATTGCGAACGCCTGCATGCACTGCACCGACCCGGTTTGCATGATCGGCTGTCCGACCGGGGCCATCCACCGGGAGTCGTTTGCCGGCCAGGTGGTCATCAATCCCGCCACTTGCATCGGTTGCAAATCGTGCGCTAACAATTGTCCCTACGATGCCATCCGCATGGTGGAAATCCGCGCCACGGACGGCGAATTTCTGGTGGATCAGGAATTGAAGCCGATCGAGAAGGCGACGAAATGTGATTTATGCGTGGAAAATAATGGCGGCCCGGCCTGCCAGCGCGCTTGTCCGCATGGAGCGCTGACGCGGATGAATTTGAACAACCTCGACACTCTGGCGCAGTGGCTAAAAAAATGAGACGCTTCCGGCGACAATTATTCTCCGGGCTATTCGTGCTGATTTTCGCGGCGGCGGGGGCGCTATGGCTGAATGCAAAATTGAGTCGTGCGCTGCCAAATTATGCATTTCTTACCGGATGGGTTCTGCTGGCAGCGATGCTTGTGCTGGCATTTTACAACGCGCGGAAAAAACTGCCATTCCTGCCGCTCGGCAATTCCGAGACGTGGCTACAAATCCACATCTACCTCGGGTTTTTCACAGTGCTTTTGTTTTTAATTCACCTGAACTTCCGCCTGCCGCAGGGCTGGTTCGAAATCACCCTCGCAGGACTGTTCGCGCTCGTCAGTGCCAGTGGCATGGCCGGATTATTTTTCAGCCGTGCCCTCCCGCGCCGGCTGGCGACCCGCGGCGGCGAGGCGATCTTTGATAAAATTCCCGCGCTACGCCACGCGATGAAAACTGAAGCCGAAAAACTTTCGCTGGGTGCGGAGGCAAAATCGCCGGTCATCGCGGAATTTTACGTGCGCCGGCTCGCTGGATTTTTCGCCGGGCCAAAAAATTCGTGGCTGCACTTGTTGGAGTCCCGCGGGCCGCTCAACGCATTGCTGGCCGAGTTGGAAGACCTGCGCCGGACCGGCAGCGACACCGAACGCTCCACGCTGGAAAGGATAGCAACTCTGGTCCGCCAGAAAGACGGACTCGATTATCACCGCGCGCTCCAGCTCACGCTTAAGCTGTGGCTGTTCGTTCACATTCCACTGACCTACGGGCTGCTCATTTTCACGGCATGGCACATTGCCCTGGTTTTCGGATTCTCAGGAGGGGTGCGATGAGCGAGCAATTGCCGGCACCTGGTTTTGACGCGCAAAATTATGTGCGACCGAATCAAAACTGGATTTGCGGCCGTGCCTGTGAAGGCAAGCCCTGCCGCCCTGGTCCGGACGAAAAGGGCCGCTGTTGTGCGACGGCTGAATGCAAACCGGTTCTTGAAACGAAACCCGGGGAAACGAAAGGACGCTGGCGTTGCACCCGCCCGGGCGGCGCGTGCGAATCCGGTCCATTGCCGGAGGGAAGCTGTTGCCGCCCGATTGCCAAATGTTCGCCAGTGCCGACTTTGCGACTGTTGCGCGGAAGGCTCACGCTGGCGATGATCGCCACTTCATGCGCCGCGCTTTTGATCGTGCTAGGCAATCCGCCGTGGCGAAATAAATTCATCAGTCCCGGCGAAATCTCCCAGCCGCATTCCGGGGCGGCATTTGCGGCCATGGCGGCGACGAATCACCTGAAGTCAAATTGCGGTGCGTGCCATATCGCCGGCAATTCCGGGCCGAACGGAATCGTCAGCGCCGCGCTGCGTGCCGAGCCGGGAATTTTTGACCTAACCAAACTCGCGCTGGCCAAACCGGTGGAACTGACGGCAATGGATGCCTCGTGCCTGAAGTGCCATGTGGGAAAGAATTTTCACCAGCCGGAGGCGCCCATGATCTCCTGTTCGCTCTGCCACACGGAACACCACGGCGCGCTGATGGCGGCGACAACGGATGCGAATTGCGATTTTTGCCATGGTGACGCGGTGAAAATGTCAGTGGCACGGAACGTGCCGGTCATTCACCATTTTGCAACGGATCACCCGCAGTTTCGTTTCATAGCCGAAAAGTGGAGCGATCCGGACACGTTGAAATTCGATCACGAACTTCATTTGACCGGCGCGACGATCCCGAAATTGCCCGGCGGCCAAAAGCTCGACTGTAATTTTTGCCACCAGCCCGACGTGACCGGCGCCTATTTGCGGCCGATTTCGTTCGAAAAAAATTGTCGCGTCTGTCATTCGCTGCAATTCGACCCGCAGACGCCGGAGCTGACGCTGCCACACGGCAGCGTGGAATTTGTCCTGGCGTTTTTGCACAGCCTGCCGGAGCAATACACGGAATTGGCGGCGCGCGGCAAAGTAACGGACGTGAACGGTTTTGTGGAAGGCAAGCTTGCGGGATTGCGGTCGCAGTTCGGCAGCGGCGAAGAAATGGAACAACGGATTTTCTTCAGCACGGCGACATTCGGGCCGGAAATGCAAATTGGAACATTGAGCGGGGCCACACGGGCCGTTTTTCCGGGCTGCGCCTACTGCCACGAGGTGAGAACGTCAAAGGCCGGGTTGCCGGAAATCACCAAACCGGTGATGCCGGAACGCTGGCTGCCGGACGCGAAGTTCAGCCACGCCGCGCACACGAGTATCGCTTGCGCGCAGTGCCATGACGCGGTTCACAGCCAGGAGACGGCCGATATTATTTTGCCTCCGAAAGAGACCTGCGAAGTTTGCCACAGCCCGCGCGGTGGCGTCGCGAATTCCTGCGCCGAATGCCACACTTACCATCACGCGGAAATCGCGGCAAAGTAAGTTTTCAGAAGCGGACGAAGAAATTTAACCCGCCGCCGGCATCAAGCTTTTCATAATCCTGCGCGAACAACCCGTCGGTGTTCAGGTCGTCGTAGCCGACAAAGCCGCGCACGGCCACATTTTTCGTCACCGGACATAATAGCGTGAGGCCGAACGAATGAAGAAAGTCGTCGCGGTGGACGCGCGTGTAATGGGAATATTCAAAGCGGTAGAACGGCTGCAGGATTGCGTAACGGCACAGCCGCCAATTGCCGACAATGAATGCGCTTTGGTCGGTGCGGTCGTTGTAATTCCCGCCATAACCCACCGGCGGAAGCTGCGTTTCGGTGACACGATAATCGCCTTCGTAGCCAACCGACAAGCTGGCGGTTTGCGTAAGCGGAATTTCGCGGACGACAGACCAGCACGGCACATATTCGCGATAAAATTCGTCATAATTTCCAGAATCAAGCAGCCGGCGAAAGTCCGCTCCGGCGGTGAACAGCCAATTTTGTTGCTGCCAGGTCACGTCGCCAAAAACCGTCGAGACGTTGAAATCGAAAGAATCCAGCTGGACGGTTTGAATCATGGCAGTGTTGAAATTATAAACCTGCGCGGTGTCGGAACGGGCGAGGTCAAAGTTGAACCACTGTTGCTGGTAACCGATCCGCGGCGCGAGCTGGCCGCCGCCGATTTGAAATGGCGTCGGCGCGAGCGCCGCCTGCACGGTGCTCACCAGCACGTCCGCGCCCTGCTTGTTTTGGCCGGCGAGAAACATGTTGTCCGTGTAAAAATATTGCTCATCGCCATAAGCTTCAATCCAGGTCCGGCGCGGCTTGATCTGGACCACCGACTGCGGCCCGATGTCGCTGGCCTCGTTATCGTAAAGCGCGGGAACGTTAGTGGCCAGGAGGGATTCCGCCGATTCCTGCATTTGATTGCGTTGCTGGAGTGTTTCCACCTGCTGGCTGGCATTGGGCAGTTGGGCGCGTGCGGGCAAAATGTAAATTGCCGCGAGCGCAGACAGGAGAAAGGATCGGGCTCGCATAATAGAAATTATTACATTGCCGGTGGGGGAGAATTTAATGGGACAATGCCGCGTCCGCCGGAGCCGGTGGGCGTCGACGGGCCGGCGCTAGGATTTGGCCCTGTCTGAGGCGGTGAAATTGGCGATGGCGCGCCTGCTTGATAGGTACCGTGGTCAATTGTGTCCAGGCCATTGCCGGGAGGGTAAAAATAAACGTCCGCCGGCTGGCCGGTATCCACTGCCTTGCCCGATTTAAGCAACTTGTTTTGCGTTTTAACAGCCGTCTCGATGAGTGACAGCGAGGAAAGTTGGTCCGGAAAACCATTGACCAGCAGCGAACCGCCGACAAGTTTGCCGAGATTGATGTTCAGCACCGGACTGAGTGTGCCACCCGGCAAAACAAAAACCAATTGGCCGGCCTGCAGCGTGGCGGAATTTCCGTTTGGCAGCGTGACGGTGCCATGGCCTTCCAATAAAATCACCTTAAACCCGCCGTTCGGCGTCGCCGACACGATCAGCGTCGTGCCCAGCACTGCCGCCGCCGCGCCACCGGATTGAATGGCGCCGCCGCCGAGGCCTTTCGGCGCGTGAAACAGCACGTTGCCCTGCTCCAGATTCAGCGTGCGCCCGCTGTCGGCGAAAGAAAAAATCGTATTCGCGCCGACGCGGGTGACCGTCTGGTCTGGCGCAGTCAATTCCGCGCGCGACTGCGGTCCGGTCCGCACGCGGTCGGGCGCTTTGAGCACGTCGTTGACTTTAGCGGTCGCCGCCACGCCGGTGGTGGGCACGGTGGAAACGTCATTGATGATTTCGGTGAACGTGCTTTCAGTGAGTGGAGCGGCCGCGCCGAAAAAAGGAACCAGCGCCAGTCCAATGATGAGAAAGATTGTTTTCATTGAGAACTCCCCTAATTTCATTTCTGTAGTACACCTCCGGCGGTGAATTGTCAAATCACTGGATGCCAAATGGCAGGGTTTGGTGACGGTTCTGGCGGTGTTAAGCCCGCAGGGGGGAATTTGACATCCAGCATCTTTTCTATTACATTTTGGAAATCAGCTAAAAAGTGAGTCCATAACTTCTCTATATGAAAGCAAGCGTTGTTCTGTCATTTTTTATTGGAACCGTATGCATGTTGGCCGGGGGCGAGCCACTACCGCTCACGCAAAGCACATTCACCCAAGTCATCAAGGATGTGAACGTTGTGGCTGCCGCTACGCAGGCGGTTTCGCCGGCCGAGACCAATGAGATTTTTCGGGCGCCGGACCTGGTACGGACGGGGCCGAATTCACGCGTGGAATTGACTGCGCCGGACCAGACCATCACGCGCATCGGATCGGACACGGTCTTTACCTTCGATAAAGATGGCCGAAATCTTCTCCTGAATCGCGGCAGCGTTCTGTTTCATGCACCGGCGGGACAGGGTGGTGGCACAATCACTTCCGGGGGAGCTTCCGCTTCCGTTCTCGGCACGACCTTGATTTGCGCGGTCATGTCGGACGGCCGCTTCAAGACCATTGTGCTGGAGGGCAAAGCCCAGGTAAGAACGGCATGGAACAACAAGTCGGTGACGGTGCATGCCGGGCAAATGGTCATCGTGGCGCGGCGACCCGGCCAAAACGAATTCGGTGCGGTGGAAGACGTTGATTTAAAACAGCTCACCGGCCGGTTACTGCTGGTTTTTGGATTTCCGGATCAATTGTCCTCAATGCCGCTTATTGAGGCGGCCATCCAACAACAGCAGCAAGACTTTGCCAAAGGCAAGATAGGGCCGTACATATCCATGCTGATTGTGGAAACTGACCTTGATTTGATTGGCGGGGCTTTGGCTCATCCAGAGTGGCTGTTGGAATTTCAGGACCATACGACTATATTCATTTCGCCGGATATTTGAGGACCGTAGCCTCAGTGACCCGGCCCTGCGGCTGAATGATAAGCAGCTTGGCATGGCGTTTCCCCGATCCAGTCAATTTTAACCCGAACATGGCCGACCAATCGACCAATCGATCAGGCCACCGCCGGACGCCTGTGATGCTTGGCTTCTGCGCGCTGGTAACCGCGTTTTTCATTTTAGTAGAGGCCGAACCGCGACAATGGAACGCACCGCTCAAGGATTCGGAAACTTATTTGCAGGATTATTTCGCGCGCACCGGCCGTTTAACACCCGCTAATACCAACCTGGTTCTGATTGGAATAGACCGTCCCTCTTATGACGACGTCATTTTTCCAGACGATGCCAAAAACGACCCGGTGCTCGCGGCGTTGCGCGAGCGGTTTCCCTGGTCGCGAAAGGTTTGGGCGGCATTGATCCAGCGTCTCGGCGATGCGGGGGCCAAGACGATTGTCATCGACCTTGTGTTCGCCGCCAATTCCGACGGTGACGACGAATTGAGCCAGGCATTGACAAAATATTCCGACCGCATCGTTATCGGCAGCAACATCACCCAGGAAGAAACGGACCGGGGCACGCAGATCAAATTGACGGCGCCGAATCCCGATCTCATCCCCGATACAGACGAACATCCGGCCGTGCTCGACCCGCGCGTCGGCTATGTGAACATCTGGCCGGACGATGATGGAGTCATCCGCCGCGCGCGGTTTCATGCCACCAATCTTGAACTCGGCGACGCCATCAATGCACCGGCCGATGCCTTGGCATCGTCGCTCGACGCGCTGGCCGTGACAAAATTTGGCGCGGGAAAATCAATCCCCCCCGGCACGCAATCGTTGCGTTTCCGGTTTACCTCACCGCCCGGCGGATTTGAAATCATCCCGGTCGGTGACGTGTTGACGCCGAAACTCTGGGAGCACAATTACGGCAACGGTGAATTTTTCCGGGGCAAACTCGTGTTCATCGGCCCGATGGCGAACCTCTTCCAGGATTTTCACCGCACGCCGTTCAAAACAGACATGGCCGGGCCGGAAATCCATCTCAACATCATCAATGCGGCGCTGCACGACGAGTTTTTCTACGAACTGCCGCCGGCAATCCGTATTGGCCAGATTCTGCTCGCGGGATTGATCGCCGCCGCGCTCTGCCAGTTCATGCGCCAGCCGGTCAAACGCCTGCTTGTCTCCCTGGGGTTGAGCGGCGGGTTTTTTATCACGGCCAAAATGCTTTTTGACCATCCCAATCTTATCCTGACAATTGTCAGCCCTTTGCTGGTGCTGAATATCATCGGCATCGGGGCGCTTGGTTATGATTTCGTTGTTGAGCGGCTGGAGCGGATGAAACTCCGGCACACGATGGGACTTTATTTTTCACCGCGCGTACTTGAAGCCGTGCTCGCCGATCCCGGCTCGATGGAGCCGCGCCGCGCTGAGGTGACGCTCTTGCTTACCGACCTCCGCAATTCCACGCCGCTCGCTGAGGCGCTTGGGCCGCAAGGGATGTTTGAACTGCTCAACAAGGTTTTCGAGGCCCAGACCAACGCCATCATGAGCGAGGAGGGCAACCTGGAACACTTCCTCGGCGACCAGTTTTTGAGCTATTGGGGCGCGCCGCAACCGCAACCGCACGCCGCGGACCAGGCCGGCCGCGCGGCGATAAAATTGATCACGGCCATGGAAAAACTCCGCGTGACTTTGTCCCCGGAAGTCCAAAAACTGTTCGGTTATGGCGTTGCGTTGCATAGCGGCGGCGTGCTGGTCGGCAACAAAGGCTCGGCCCAGCGTCTTGACTACGGTCTCGTCGGCGACACGGTGAACGAAGCCGCGCGAGTCGAGGCGTTGACCAAGTATTACGGCGTGAAGTTGCTGCTCACGCGCAACACGGCCACGCAATTCACATCTCAGGGCGCTTCAAAGAATTCGCGGCTCGTGGATCGGGTCATCGTTAAAGGCAAGAGCGAGCCGGTGGAACTCTTCGAGAGTGAGAATCCCTGCACACCGCCGGATTTCACGGCGATTTGCGCGCGTTACCAGGCGGCGTTCGATGACTATTCTTCGGGCGGGTTCGTGACGGCGCGGGCGCAATTTGAAAAACTTGCCTCGGAATTTTCCGACGGCCCAAGCCGCGTTATGGCCGCGCGTTGCGGTGAACTGGCGGCGAACCCTCCCGCCGCGTGGAAAGGCATCTGGAAAATGGACTCAAAATGAGTGTTTCAGCCTGACGGCGAAAGACGGGATTTCAATACCGTTTCAGAGGTTTTGAGCCGCTCGGCGACGACTTTCCTGAACGCCTCATGCAGTTTTGGTTCGCGTTCCAACAGCTTGAGAAACGGGTCGCGCGCGAGCGTAAGAAAGATGGAATCGGTGCTGGTACGGACGGTCGCCGTGCGCGTGGTGTCTTCCATCAAAGCAATCTCGCCGAAGTGGTCGCCGTCATCCATCTTGCGGATCTGTTTCTGTCCGTCGCCGGGTGTGTTGACCCAAACGGTAAGCGTGCCGCGGGCGACGATGTAAAATTTGTCTCCCGGATCGCCTTCACGAAAGACGTCGCGACCCGCCGGGCAGCGTTCGGTGATGAAGATGTCGGCCAGAGCCGTGAGCGCGGCGTTGTCGAGGGATTGCAGCATGGGAATGGCATGCAAGCGGGACGCCTCCACGCGCGCCTGACCGCCGCCTTCGGCGATGACGAAACCATGCTGTTTTTCCCAGAGTTTTGCATAGACGCCGCCCCGCGCAAGAAGCTCGTCGTGTTTCCCTTGCTCAACGAGATGTCCGCGTTCCATCACGAAGATGCGATCCATGTTGATGATCGAAGCAAGCCGATGGGTGACGGAGACGACAGTGCGCCCCCTGGCCACGCGCTCGATGGTTTGGTTGATGGATGCTTCGCTGGCGGCGTCAAGCGCGGAGGTGGCTTCATCAAGCACCAGCACGCGCGGATCACGCAGCAGGGCGCGTGCGATGGCGATGCGCTGGCGTTGTCCGCCGGAAAGACGGCCGCCACGTTCGCCCACGGGCGTGTCGTAGCCTTCGGGCATGGCGGTGATCAGGTCGTGAATTTCGGCAGAGCGCGCAGCGGCTTCGATTTCGGCATCAGTGGCGTCCGGTTTGCCGACGCGGATATTTTCGTGGATGGTGGTATCGAAGAGGATGCTCTCCTGAAACACGATGCCCAGTTGCCCGCGCAACGAGTCTTGTGATGCCACCCGCACGTCGTGCCCATCGAACGCCACTGTCCCTGCAACCGGTTCGTAGAAGCGGGTCAACAACGTAAGGACCGTGCTTTTGCCCGAGCCGCTTGGCCCGACGAAGGCCACCGTTTCTCCGGCCCGGATGGCGAAGTTGACGTCGTCGAGATTCAATTGGGCCGGGCTATAGCCAAACTTCACGTCGTTGAACCGGATTTCCCGTGATAATCGCGGCAGCGGCGGAGCGTCCGGCGGATCCACAACGCCTGGTTGTTCCTCCAGCAATTCCTGAATCCGTTGCATGCCTGTGCCTGCCTGGACGAGCGTCGGATAATAATACGTGAAGCTTGTCAGCGAAGTGCTGAAGTTGCCGAAGAGCGCCTGGAACGCCGCCAGGGACCCGATGGAAAGCTTGCCGCTGAAGGCCATGTAACCGCCCACACCCAACACCAATACTTGCACGATGAGCGTGCCGACGCTGGCCGAGCGTTCAATCAGGAAACTTAAGAAACTCACCCGCAAGGTCGCGGCAGCCTGTTGGGCGATCCGTTCGGAAAATCGCGCCAGCATCGATTTTTCCAAGCTGAATGCCTTGATGACGGATTGGCCTGAAATGTTCTCCTGGACGGCGCCGGATGTCTTTGACTCGCTTTGCTTGCGCTGGTGGCCTGCCGCCGTCGCGCGCGGCGTGATGAGGTGCGGCCCCAAAAAACAGGCCGGGATCGCCAGCATGGCGATGAGGGCCAGCCGCCAGTCCAGCAGGAACAGCAGGAACGCGCTCAAAATGAGATCCAGCGCCGGCAAGGCGCAACCATCCAATGCCGATGCCAGGGCACGGTCGAGAGACAACAGGTCGCTTGAAAAGCGCGAGAGGATGTCAGCCGCCTGGGAACGCGCAAAAAAATTCGTGGACAGCCGCTGGAGGTGCGAGAACATTTGCCAGCGGAGATCGTTTAGCATGCCGGTTGTAAATTTGGCGTAAAGATAATCAAGACCCAGGCCTGCCGCGGACGCCACCACCAGGCCGCAGGCCAAACCCGTGAGAATGCCGATGAGGACTTTTTCGTTTCGTGGAATGATGGCGTAATCTACCAGGTATTTGAAGCTCATCGGAACGGCGGCATAAAACGCCATTTCCACGAGCAGCCCGCCGAAGATAAGCAGTCCCACCCCCCGGTGCGCCAGCAACGCCCCGCCCACATACCGCAGGATTTGCCGGACGCCGGACGATTTAATATTTGTGGCAGAATGACGCATCGGGGAATTGGCGGTATTTATATCCAAACATGGTTCGCTTCGGTGATTGGGCCATTACATAAAAGATTTCCCGCCGTAAATCAACTTTCTTAGACGTTTTTATAGTTGGGATTTAAAGGGAAATGTGGGCAAAATGTCCGGCAACGATGGTTTTTCGCGCCAATCCCGATGATTCATGCGAGCATCCACAGAAAAAATGAAAACCGCGGTTAATTCGTCGCCCCCGGCGCTTTTGATCCGATACTATAGAGATGCGCTTGTCCAGCTTGGGCTTCACCACACTTCGGAGCAATTGGAATCCTGGTGTTTGGGAATCCATTATGCGATGACCAGTCGCACCCGTGCTTTTCATCAATTGGAGCACGTCCTGGGAGTGGCGCGCGGATTGCAACCGCTTCAGGTCCTGGCCGCCCTTTACCATGACACGGTCTATTATCAGGTGGACCAGGAAATTCCTTCCGTTGTGAGGGGCAAGGTCAAAGGTGTTTTCGTGATTGAGGAAGGGCATTTTTATATTCCAAACCAAATCCAGAATGCCAGGCTTCGATTGGTCTGCGATGTCTTTGATTTTTTTTCGGGCCGGAAACTGAATGTTTATGCCGGAATGAATGAATTTTTAAGCGCCAGCGTGGCCGTGGTTGATCTGGGACATTTGCTGGACGACAGGCAGGTAGCCGCCCTTGCATCTTGTGTCCGGGCAACTATTCCTTTCCAGCAAAAGGACGAGGCAGGAAAAAGTTTTCCGGAACGGATCGCGGCAACGCTGGCCCGGCTGTCAATCCGCGATGGCTGGGGTTGTTCTTCCGCGCAGATCGATGAAATGACCCGCCAGGCGATCGAAATGGGAAATCGGGATGTTGCCAATTTTGGCGATAAGGATTCCGCCGCATTTCTCGACAATACCTGGAAACTGCTTCCGGAAGCCAATCCCGATCTTCATGCCATCGGCGCTTACACGATCAAATCGTACCGGAATTCGTTGATGAAGATGGAAAGCTTCTTGAAACAACTGGATCCGGGTGTCATTTTTCATGAATATAAAAATTTTCCGGAAAATTTTGCCAGCTTGAAACAAACAGCGGCAAAAAATCTGATGCAGGCCGTTGAATACCTGCAGGCAAAGTTTCTGGCCATGACCATCCTCGAAGCCATTGCCGAGTTGACCGGCGGTGACGCGCCCATCCTGTTGCTGGCCGGTGCATCGAAAGAAACGGATCCTTCGGCCATGCAGCTCCAGGAATTACTGAAAGATCCAAAAACCTACCGTTCAGATCAATTCAGCGGTTTGAACGACGCCGTTTACCATCTGTTAAGCGCCGGGCGGACGTCCATGACGAAGTTTGATTCCAGGGCTTCGCCGCTGGCGGCTTTTCTTTACTCGGTTCTTGGTGAGGGATCTCTTCCGTTATTTGTCGACCAGGCAAAAAAGGCGATTCAAGGGGAGGTGGCCTGGCTGGATTTCCTGAAATCATTTCCCAACTCTTTGGCGAAGGAAATGGCCATGGCCGTGGCACAGCTTTGTGAAGTGAGAAGTGAACGATGCCTTGGATTGGTTAAGAATCTCTGACTCCTTGTCATAACACTGTAGCAACCGGAGCAAAGCTGGAAAGGGTAACGGCACTTGGAAAATGGAATCGAAATGACTTATAACGCCGGATTGCGCGGAAATTTGGCGAAGGGCAGCCGTGCGCCGCGATATTGCGTCTGGTCGGCGCGAATCGGCACCGGCGCGAGGAACAGTGAATCGCCGCTGGCCGAGATCAAATCGTCCTCTTCCACACCGTCGCCGCTCACGGCAATCGCACCGATGAGCACGCCGTTGCGGTAAAGCGGAAAGCCGCCGGGAAAAATCGTCATGCCGTTGGGCAGATTGCCATTCACGTTCGTCGAAGTCATGAAGACTGCGCCGTCCACCGGATTCGTTGCCTGGATGGAAGTTGGCGTGATGATGGAAAACCGTTCCTGCAATCCCAAAAATAGTCCCGGCTGCGTGCCGTCAATGCCCGGCGGATAGGTGCCTTGTGAAAGAAAGTTGATGGTGCGCGCGGAGTAGGCGCGGTTCGTCGCCGAAAAGAAAACCACCGTGCGCGCCTTCTGGACCGCGATGTCCCAACTGAACCGCGTCGCGTCCGGCGAGGTGCGGAACGTGCCGAGTACGACCGGCGGCACGCCATTGGAATTCGGGTTGTTGACTACGGAGATGAACATTTGGGTGGCCTGGCCGCGCGGCAGGCGGAGGGCGGCGCGCGTGGTGCGCGCGCGGTTTGCGGCGGCGGCGATGATGTTGGAAACTTCCAAAGCCGAGAGCCGCGCCGTGCCGCCGGGCAGCGGCACAGCCGAAGGATCGGCAATGATGGGCTGGCACAGTTGACCGGTTTCGCCGCCGAAGGTCGCGACCGGATACGAAAATGGCGCGGGGGAAGCCATCAACGTGAACGGTGGAATGTTTTTACCGGGCAAACTGGCGAATGGAATCACCGTGCCGGGGCTGGTGGAGCTTTCGACGTATTCAAACCGGATGCCCTCAAGCAGCACTTGGGAACCTAGAATAGCGCTCGAGGGCGGAAATCCGATTTGACCCGCAAGAGCGATATCTTCGTTGGCGTCCGGACTGGTAATAACGACCGGCGTGATGTCGGTCGGTTGCAAGCCGTCGCCGCTGACGCCGATGGCGCCGGCGAGCGACCCATTTTTATAAAGCGGCAAACCGCCGGGGGTACCGGCAAGCCCGCCGGTGATGGGTATCGGCACGGGAACGAGAGTCAGCCCCGGCGAACTGCCGTAGCTGATTACGCTGCCGGGCGCTTTCAGTTTATTGATGTCGGAAAAGGCCAGTTGGGAAAAATTGACCCCGACGAGCGGGCCGGGCGCGGTATTTAAAATTCCCGGCGGAAAATGTTGCTGCACAATGTCACCGGCGGTACGCGAGGAAAAGGCGTTTTGGTCGCTACTCAAAAACGAGGCGCTCCCTGCCTTGGCGATGGCATCGGCGACGAGCGGATCCGCGGAGGAAGAATGCAGGTTTAAGCCCCAGACGCCCAGCACCCAGCCTTCGCGGTCAACGACGGCGATGACGGCGTTGGTGGCCAGGGGGGAATTGGTGAGGGCGGCCGCGCGGGAAACGGCCTGGGCGACAATGGTCTGGACGTCGGCCAGGGTGAGTTGCGCGGACGCGGGCCGCGCGGCCAGCAGGGCGAAAAGCAAAATTACGAAAAGGCGCTTCACCAGGACCCGAAGATAAGAGCTTGCTTTCCGAAAATAAACAAATTCTTATTGCAGCAATGTCAGCGAGGCCCAGCCAAGCCATAAACTTGGAGAAACCGTTTTTGCTCGGTTGCATCGTCATGTTGTCGCTACCGCTGAAAAATGATGGGGCCGGACTCCCGGCCACGAACGATCTGAACCGGCTCAAGCCGTATCAGGCGCTCACCACGAACACGCCGCCGCTGTCACCAGAGATCTTCAATCCGGATCCAAACGCACTGGATTTGCCGGCGTTGCCGCAGACGGATTTTCGCTGGCGGCAGCAGGTAATGGTCAGCAGCAATACGCCGCCCGCATCGCCGGAAATTTTCAATCCCGATCCCGGCGCAAATTTACTTCCCCTGACGAACGCGCCGGCGGCATTATTCATTGAGCCGACCCCGCCGCCGATTTTCACCCCGCCGCCGATTCCGCCGGACTTGGCGTTGCCGCGCGGAAATGTGCGGCTGGAAGAACTTCTGCCGCCGCCGAAGGCGGAGCCAACCGGCTACGGCATGGAACCGCTCACGAACGGCCTGGCATTGCCGCGCCCGGACACCCGGCGCGAGTTGAAGATTTACCCGGACTTCGGCTATCCGAAGTATTCGCTGCAGCCGTCGAATTACCCGACGAACAGCGTGCCGCGACCCGATCGTTGGCGCATCGGGTTCGTGCCCTGGAAACGTTACACCAGCGGTGTCACCGAGCAGCCCTACGAAACGCCCGAACTGCTGCTCTGGGCGCCTTATCATCAAAGTGTCCTCAAAGGCGACATGCCGATCATCGGACAGGATATTTTTCTGGACCTGACGGCGTCGGCGGAGACGGTAACGGAATTCCGGCGCGTGCCGACGGCGAGCCGCGTGAGCGGCGCGGTGCCGGGCGAATACGAATTTTACGGCGAAGGCGAAGAATTGAGCATTCAAAACTATGTCGCATTCGACATGAACTTGTTTCAAGGCGACACGGCGTTCCGGCCGGTGACATGGGATTTGGATATCCAGCCGGTGTTCAACGTGAATTATCTCGAAGCGCAGGAAACCGGCGTCGTGTCTCCCAGCCCGACGGGTTCGCTGGCCAACAACGCGCCGCCGCCGAACAACGGCTTTGTGCAAAATCCCGGCGACATTGGCTCGTTGCTCAACGGCCAGGTCGGTCCGGCGAACACCTATCGCGGAACGCTGTCCACGCAGCGGCTTAATACTAACTTTTCACTCCAGCAGGCCTTTGCGGAATTTCACCTGGTGGATTTGTCGGACAATTACGATTTCATGACCCTGCGCATCGGCAACCAGCCGTTCAACGCAGACTTTCGCGGTTTTCTTTTCAATGACATCAACCTCGGCGCGCGGCTGTTCGGCAACTTTGACAACAACCTTTACCAATACAATCTCGCCGCGTTCGACATGCGGGAGAAGGATACCGACTCGGAATTGAACACTTTTAACAACCGGAATCAGGACGTGCTCATCGCCAACCTTTACCGGCAGGACTTCCTCGTGCCGGGCTACACGGCGGAAGTGAGTTTCCTGGCAAACTTCGATCATGGCGGCGTGCATTACAACGACAACGGCTTTCTGGTGCGGCCCGAGCCGCTGGGAACGATACGGCCGCACGACGTCACCGCCTATTACCTCGGCTGGGGCGGTGACGGCCACATCGGGCGGCTGAATGTGTCCATCAATTTTACCAGGCGTTCGGCCGCGACGATTTCAACGGCCTGGCGGGGGGGCCGGTGAACATCAACGCGCAAATGGCCGCGCTGGAAGTTTCCTATGACCTTAACTGGGTGCGATACAAAGCGTCGTTCTTTTACGCGTCTGGCGACAACCATGCCACCGGTGGGACCGGGAGCGGCTTTGATACCATCGTGGACAATCCGAATTTCACCGGCGGTCCGTTCAGCTTCTGGTCGCGACAGGGTTTCAATTTGGGGGGAACGATGGTGAACTTGAAGAACGGCAGCAGCCTGGTGCCGGATTTGCGGACGAGCAAGACCGAAGGTCAGGCGAATTTTGTGAACCCCGGCGTTTTTATTTTTGGCCTCGGGGCCGAATTTGATTTGACGCCGAAACTGCGGACGTTCTTGAATGCAAATTACATCCGTTTCGCCCAAACCGATCCGATCGAGACAGCGTTGATGACCCCCAATATTGACCGGGACGTGGGCTGGGATTTGAGCCTGGGCTTCCAATACCGGCCTTTGCTGACGGACAACATCATCTTTTCCGCCGGCTTCGGCGTGCTGATTCCCGCGCTTGGTTATCATCAAATCTATGACACCAACCCCAACCCGATACCCGGTTTTGACGGCGGCGGGCCGGCCGCCAATTCCGGCGAATTTCCGTATAGCGGCCTTATCGCCGTGACGTTCCGATTTTAGCTATGAAAACGAATTCAAACCGGCATCGATGGTTGGCCGCGCTGGCGGCGGCGGGATGGCTGGCGGCCTGCGTGGCGCTGTACGCGCAAAATGACGGCTCCGGCCCGGCCATTTCCGTGCCGAAGGAGTTGCCGCCCAATCCGGCGGCCAGTCTGCCGCCGCCAAATCTGATTGACCAATCTCAATCCGATGCCGACAAAAAATCGCGCGGCTGCCTCGAATGTCATGCAGGCATCGAGCCGATGCACTCCTCCCCCAGCGTTGTGCTCGGCTGCACCGATTGCCACGGCGGCAACGCCACGCCCGGCCTCACCAAACGAGTGGCGCATGTTGCGCCGCGCAATCCAATTTTCTGGCAAAGTTCCGCGCTGCCCAACGACTCGTCGGTGCTGCTCAACCACGAGTCGCCGGAGTTTATCCAGTTTATCAACCCCGGCGATTTGCGGGTGGCGCAAAAAGCCTGCGGGCTTTGCCACGGGCAAATCGTCCAGGAAGTCAGCCACAGCATCATGCGGCATGGGGCGATGCTCTGGGGTGCGGCGCTTTACAACAACGGCTCGTTTCCGGAGAAAAATTACCGGTTTGGCCAGGCCTACGGCGCGGACGGCGTGCCGTTGGAATTGGAGAGTCCAATTCCTATCACGCCGGAACTGAGCGCGCAGTACAGCATTTTGCCCTTTATTGAACCGCTGCCACGCTTTGAAGTAAGCCAGCCGGGCAACATCCTGCGCATCTTCGAGCGCGGCCAGGAAAAACCGCTGTCGCTGGGCAGCCCTGATCCTTTTGAAGAACCGGGAAGCCCGGCGCACCGGTTGAGCGACCGCGGTCTTGGCACCTTGAACCGCACCGACCCGGTGTTTTTGAATCTGCAGAAAATGCGGTTGCATGATCCGCTCCTGGATTTTCTTGGCTCGAACAATCATCCGGGCGATTACCGCAGCAGTGGTTGCACGGCGTGCCATGTCGTTTATGCGAACGACCGGTCGCCGACGGATTCCGGCTGGTATTATAAATACGGCAACCAGGGCTTGAGCTTCAGCGGTGACAAGGCCATTCGCAAGGATGAACGCGGCCATGCGATCATCCACCAATTCACACGCGCCATTCCGTCCAGCCAGTGCATGAGTTGCCACATGCATCAGGGAAATCTGTTTGTGAATCCGTATCTCGGCTACACCTGGTGGGACGAGGAGACCGACGGCGAATTAATGTATCCCACTAATCAGATCAATCCGACGCCGGCGGAATTGACCCGGTCGGTCGAGAACAATCCCGAGGCCGCCGCCGCGCGCGGACTTTGGGGCAACCTGGATTTTCTGGAGAAGGTCGCCGAGCTGAACCCGAAACTGACGAATACGCAATTTGCCGATTACCACGGGCACGGCTGGATTTTCCGCGCGGTTTTCCTGCACGACCGCCAGGGCAATTTGCTCGACCGGGCCGGAAAAATTATTCCCTTCAGCGACGCTGACAAATTCGGCAAGGCGGTTCACCTCGAAGACGAGCACCTCCGGCACGGGATGCAGTGCGTGGACTGCCACTTCGATGCGGACGTTCACGGCAACGGCCTGCTCTATGGCGAGTCGCGCGCGGCGACGACCATCGAGTGCATTGACTGCCACGGCACGATTGAAAAACGCCCGACGCTCATCACCAGCGGCAACGGCGGCCTCTGGAACGGTTCGCAGGTCACCAACGTGGATTTGCGCGCCGGGAACACGCCCTGGGGGCCGCGCTTTTTCTGGGTAGGGAAGAAATTATATCAGCGTTCCATGATGACGCCGGACTTGGTCTGGGAAATTCCGCAAACGATTGATACGATTGACCCGAAGTCATCTCATTACAATCCCGCGTCCGCCTACGCGAAAACGCTTCAGCGCGACGGCGTGAACTGGGGAGCGGTGCCAAAGCCGGAGGAATGCACGCGCAAGCTGGCGCACGACAATTCGAATATCAGTTGCGAAGTTTGCCACACGTCCTGGGCGACGTCGTGCTTTGGCTGCCATTTACCGATGAAGGCGAACGAGCGCGTGGCGTTGAACAAATATGAAGGCATCACCACGCGCAATTTCACCAGTTACAATCCTCAGGTTGTCCGAGATGACGTCTTTCAACTCGGCATCGACGCGACCTACAAAAGCAATCGGATGGCGGTGATCCGTTCATCGTCCGCCGTGC
>CAWCRR010000038.1:0-77302 GCA_963797825.1 uncultured Verrucomicrobiae bacterium | reverse complement strand
AAGCGTGCCGGCGCTCGCCAAGGACAAAAACGGAGAACTGTGGGTGGTCCGGGGCGGTTTGCTGGGAACGCTGAAAAAAGGCCGGCTGGTGCCGTGGCAGCCCAGCGTCCAGCCGGACACCAGCGATGTGCAGAGAGCGTGTGCGAGCCGGGATGGAGGCCTGTGGCTGATGGGCAGCGGGCGCGTGAAAAAATTGATCGGCCAGGAAACCGTCGTGGATCGGGGACCGGCTCCCTGGGGCTCGGATTTGGTCACGGCATTGCTTGAAACAAAATCCGGCGATTTGCTCGTGGGAACCTTGCGGGAGGGACTCTTTCTGCTTTCGCCCGACGGAACCAGCCTGCATTTCACGCGTCAAAACGGGTTGTCGCATAACTGGGTGCTTGACCTGTGCGAAGATCGCGAGCGGAACTTGTGGGTGGGAACCGGCGGCGGCGGTTTGGACGTCATACGTCGGCGGAAGGTGGAAATGGTGAAGGCACCCGATGATTGGCAGGGACGGGCCATCCTGTCCGTTACGCCCAGTGCCGCCGGAGGACTTTGGGTGGGGACGGAGGGCGCGGGTTTGTACCGGCTGGAGCAGGGGGAGGTGAAACCATTCACCGAAACGAACGGGTTGGCGAATTTTTTCATCTGGTCGGTGCTTGAGGATGCCCGGCGCGATCTCTGGGTGGGAACTTTCAGCGGTGGCTTGTATATCCAGAAGGAATCTTTGAGTTTCCCAAGGGTTTGGAAGATCCGACGGCAATCGTCTTCGCTTTGTACCAGGATCGGCAGGGAGTGATGTGGGTGGGAACCCAATCAGGTCTGGCTCGATATTCCAATGGGCAGTGCACCTGGTTCACCCGCAAGGATGGGCTGGTGCTGCCCGATGTGCGGGTCATCACCGAGGATGTGGCCGGCGCCATCTGGTTCGGCATGTCGGGCGGCGGCTTGGGCCGGCTCAAGGATGGCAGGCTCACGCAGTTCCGCCGGCAGGACGGATTGACCAATGATTTTGTGTGGTCGTTGTTGGCCGAGAAGGATGGCACTCTTTGGGTGGGAACCTTTGGCGGCGGCTTGTGCCGTTTGCGGGACGGACGGTTCGCAACCATTTCCACACGGGAAGGACTGCCGAATAATGTGATCTGCCATATCATCGATGACGGGCAGGGGAATTTCTGGATCAGTTCCTACGGCGGGATCTTCCGCGTTGCCAAGAGCGAATTGAACGAGTGTGCCGATGGCGGATTGAAAACGGTGAGTTGTCTGACCTATGGCGAGGCCGAAGGGTTAAGCACCCTGGAGTGTTCCGGCGGTTTTCAATCCGCCGGCTGCCAGACACCGGATGGAAAATTCTGGTTTCCCACCATCAAGGGGCTCGCGCTGGTTGATCCAGCGGGCATAAAAATCAATCACTTTCCCCCGCCGGTCTTGATTGAAGAAGCTACATTGGATGACCAACCATTGCCGTTGCCTGTTTCGGGCATATCTCCGCCGCCAACCGCCCGGCTGCAAATTAAACCGGGAGAGCATCGCCTCGAATTTCGTTATACCGGCCTCAGCTTTGCCGCGCCGGAAAAAGTGCGATTCAAGTACCGCCTCGACGGGTTGGAGCCGGATTGGGTGGATGTCGGGACGCGGCGGGTGGCTTACTACAGCTATCTGAAGCCGGGGGACTATACTTTTCGGGTCATCGCCTGCAACAATGACGGGATTTGGAACGAGAACGGCGCCGGGTCTCGCCTTTACGGTGCTGCCCCGGTATTGGCAAACATGGTGGTTTAGCTGCGGTGCCGTGCTGGCGGGCGCCGGCGCGGTGGCGGCGGCGGTGCGTTACATCATCCGCCGGCGGCTGTACAAAAAAATGGAAAATCTGGAACGGCAACGCGCCCTGGAAAACGAACGGTCGCGCATCGCCAAGGACATTCATGACGATCTCGGTTCCAATCTGGCGCGCATCATGATGCTCAGCCAGTCGAACCGCGCCGAGGGGGAGGATTCGCAACAGGTGGTGACGCGCATGGGCAAGGTTTATCTCGCGGCCCGTGAATTGACGCGGACCATGGACGAGATTGTCTGGGCGGTCAGTCCGCATCACGACACACTGGACAGCCTGGTCAATTATCTGGGCAAGTTTGCGCAGGATTTTTTGAATGTCGCGGGCATCCGCTGCCGGCTGGTGGTGCCCATTCAATTGCCCGCCTGGCCCCTCAGTGCCGAGGTGCGGCACAGTCTCTTTCTGGCTTTCAAGGAAGCCCTGCACAATGTGGTCAAGCACGCTTCCGCCACCGAGGTGCGCATCTCCCTCACCCTGGCGGAATCCGGCTTCTCCGCGGCCATCGAGGACAACGGCATCGGGTTTGATCCCGCCCGCATCGGCGTGGCCGCGATGGGGAAGGATCCGCTGCGCATTGCCAGCGGGAATGGCCTGAACAACATGCGCAAACGTATCGAGGGCATTGGCGGAGAATGCCAGGTGGACAGTGCGTTTGGCAAAGGAACCCGGATAAAATTTGTGGTCCGGGTGGCAAAAACGCCTAAGTAGATAGGCGCAACATTTTGAATTGCAGACAATTATGAGTTGCATCTGCTTTTGTCATTGTCCCGCCTCGGCGGCGGTTGGTTCGCTAACAACATGAATCAAAGCCCAAACGAATCAAAATCCAGTCGCAAACCGGAAAGAAAAGATCCTTCCGAAATTGCGCACCACGGTCAGCCGACGGGTCTGCTGTCGGTGGGTCGAAAACGCCTGTTTCGTTTTATTGCCCTGGTTGTATTGCCGCTGATGTTGCTGGGTGGATTTGAGGCTGGTTTGAGACTGGTGGGCTACGGTTATTCAACCAGCTTCTTCAAAAAGGTCCGGGTTGGCGAAAAGGAGTTCTGGATCAACAATGAGGATTTTAGCCTGCGATTCTTTCCGCCACAACTGGCACGCCGACCGGGCCCAGTGATGATGGCAGTACAAAAACCGCCCAACACTTATCGCATTTTTATTCTGGGTGAATCGGCTGCACGCGGTGAACCAGAGCCGCCATATGCTGCGTCGCGTTTTTTGCAGGTGCTGTTGAACGAGCGATTTCCGAACACACAATTCGAGATTTTCAATCTCGGCATCACAGCCATCGACTCGCATGTCATCCTGCCCATTGCGCGTGATTGCGCGAAGGCCGACGGCGACTTATGGATCATTTACATGGGCAACAACGAAATGGTCGGACCGTTCGGGGCGGCGACTGTTTTTGGTACAAAGGCCCCGCCACTCGGTTTTGTCCGTTTGCATTTGGCAGTTGAAAAGACCCGCATTGGCCAGTTGTTCATGGAAATCGGCCGCAAGCTGAAAGGAAGCGGCGCCATTGTCTCATGGAGCGGCATGGATATGTTTGAAGGCAATCAGCTTCGTGCCGATGATCCGCGCAAGGGAGTGGTATATCAAAATTTTGAGCGGAATCTGAATGACATCGTCCGCGTTGGCTTGGATTCGGGCGCAAAAATCCTGCTCAACACGGTGGCGGTGAATCTCAAGGACTGCCCGCCGTTTGCTTCGATGATCAACTCCAATCTGTCCGCTGCAGACCGAACGCGATTTGAGGAATTATTTTCTGCCGCTTGCGCGAGTGAAGCGCAAACCAACTTTGCCGGTGCGGCACAGGATTTTGGACAGGCGGCAAAATTGGATCCACTATTTCCGGAATTACAATACCGCTGGGGAGAATGTTTGCTGGCAATGACCAATTTCGCTTCCGCACGGGAGCGTTTTCAGGCGGCCTGTGATGCGGATGCATTGCCTTTTCGAGCAGATTCGCGCATCAATGGCGCGATTCAAAAAATCGGCCGGCAATATGCGGATGGCCAGTTGGAGTTCTTTGATGCGGCGGCGGCGCTGGCGGCGGAAAGTCCCCACGGCATTTGCGGACAGGAATTTCTTTTCGAACATGTGCATTTTAATTTTGACGGCAACTACCATCTGGGCCGCGCGTGGGCTGACCAGGTGGAAAAAATGTTGCCTGCCGCCATTTCACGCAACGCTGGGACCAACGGCTGGGCGACGCAGGAGAAGTGCGATGATCTGTTGGGCCTGACGGATTGGAATCGGCACGCGGTGATAGTTGGGGTGATTGACCGGCTGGGTCATCAGCCATTGAGCAGCCAACTGAACAACGCCGAGCGGGTGCAGTCGCTGCGCAACGAGGCAAAAATGTTGCGGCAGCGAATGAATCCGGTCACGGCTCAACAGGCGATGCAGGTTTATTTGGCGGCGATCAATCGAGCGCCGCAGGATCCTGTGTTGCGCGAGAACTTCGCGGAATTTTTGGAAGCCGTTCACGACGTGAAACAGGCGGCGGCGCAATGGCGGCTGGAACAACAGTGGGTGCCCTGCGATTGGGAGCCGTTTTTTCAAGCGGGTCGGTTGTTCGCGGAACTGAATCAATGGGATGCGGCCGAGGCAGATTTGACGAAGGCGTTGATTTTGCGTCCGAGTCTTGCGGAAGGCTGGTGTGATTTGGGTAGCGTTCATCTCGCTACAAAAAAGTTTGAGTCTGCTTTTCAGGATTACAACCGTGCGCGACAGTTGGAGCCGGAGAACGCGACTTATTGCGTTTATCTGGGCACGGCTTTGTCCCAATTAAATCATCATGCCGGGGCGGTTCAAGAATACCGCAACGCCATTCGGCTTAAACCCGATTTGTGGGAGGCACATTTTGCGCTGGGGCATGAGTTGGTGACTGCCAACCAAATCGCCGAGGCCGGGCGCGAGTTTGCCGAAGTCGTCCGGCTAATGCCGGACAATCCCCACGCGCATCTTAATTTTGGTGTACTGCTGGCCAAGCAGGGCCAGTTGGATGAAGCCCAGCGCGAGTTTGAAGCAACCCTCAGGCTCGAACCCGGCAATGCTGATGCGCAGGAATATCTCAGCCGGGTGCAAGCAATGAGAAAGAGCGTACCTTGATTTCATTTGTCAGCATTGAGACAAATCCTTAATTCACACCATTCCAAGTGGTCATCGCTGAAAGAATTGCTAAAATATGCCGAACCGGACAAGTGGTGGCTCAGTCCATTGATCGTGGTGCTGCTTTGTCGGCGACCGTTCGGATTCTTACAGCCGGCTCCGGACTTGCCCAGGAGCTTTGTTCGTTTTGATAAACCGTGCAGCCGGTGCTTTGGTGCGCTGGTTCCAGGGTGGCTTTCCTGACACACGCCGTCGAGCGGGTCGATGCGCGGCACTGGTCGCATCGCTGTAACTGCAACATCCGCCCAAAATGAACACCTGAAAACTCACCGCTTTCGCGAACTTGCTTGACTCATCTCATAGCAGTGGAGCCAGCTGTCAGGATTGCGCAACCCCGAAGTCCAAAAGCTCCTCAGAATCAACTGCCTATGGCATCGCTGATGTGCTGACTATAAGGCTGTTACGTTTTGTGTCAAGGATAACTCCTCTGGATTTTCTTTAACTCAATTTTACCCTCACCCAAAGGTATTTGCTGGCATTCCTGCTGGCACTTTATAGTTTGGAAGCGAGGGTCGGAATCGAACGAGAATAGCACACTTTTTCAAAGCTCACTACTCGCCTACTACCACCTCACCACCAGAGGCGTACCGCCTCATTACCAGCGAACACCAATAGAATTAGATATTTTCGAGTGCCTGTCAATGACCCGGCATTACCGATGTATTACCAACCCATTACTGACCAATTACCGGTTTACTACGAGTTCACTGGCACTTTCAGTGGCACTGTGGGAAGTTGAAATATCTGCGGAAAATTTACAAACCAGCAAATCTCTATGTGACTTTTACGCCATGTGCCGGTGAAACGTTTCTAGCAGCCAGGTGGTCAAGAATTGGACCAGTTCGAACTTGTTCCGGCATCCGCGGACCGGCTGCATTGGCCGGCAGATCGCAAACCGCATGCTTCATGCGCAGGACCTCCGCGTGCAACTGTCGCGCAAGCTGTTTGCGATCCGATTTGCCGGCGCGCTGGAAGTTGAAATGCACCGACGCTCGAATGGTAGATTTGCTCAACAAGTTGACGAGATGTGGCACGAGGGTCATTTCCTTCCAGTAACAAACCTCCTCGCTTACATTGCCGTCACCGAGTTCGTATCGGAGAAAGCCTGCTGCAAGCGAATGAGTCTGCTGTGTGGCGGACTCAAGCAACGAGGATTTAAAAGGCAGAATGGACTCGCCGCCCGAGCTCGTTCCTTCCGGAAAGAGGACCACCAAAACACCGGTTTGTAGCGCGGCGTCGATTTGATCCACCGCTTGCGCAGTTTGAGTGCGTTGCTCGCGATGGACAAAAACTGTTCCCGCAAGCTTTGCAAACCACCCAAACACCGGCCAATGCTTCACTTCTCGTTTGGCCACAAAAGCGCATGGCGCTAGTGCAGCCAGGACTAAAATATCAAGATAGCTCAAATGATTGCAAACGAGCAGGCCGGCCGAAGGGGTTGCTCCAATGTGTCGTGTTTCGATGCCGAAAACGCGTAAAACCCGGCGTGACGATTTCTGTAACCACGCAGCACGCATTACCGGCAGTGTGGCCCGAGTGGCAAATACGCGTCGAGCAGCATAATCCAGGGCTGCCAGCAACATTTCGCCGCCCAGCCACAACAACCGACCGGTGACACGCAGCGGATGTTTAAGCCAGGAGTTCACACGCCTAGAAATTTCTGCCGCACCAGGGAAGGCATTGTTTCTAAATAGAGCAACGTCAGAAAATCAATCGTTTTGAACTGCCGATCCAACGCGGGCGGGCCACAAATTTTTGCGCCTAATGACAGATAGGCTCGCAGTAGTTTCGGAATTTTCACCGGCTCGGCGGTAAGTTGGCTTAAAGAACATTCGTAAGCCGCCAGTGGACGCGTTCGCCATTGCGGTTCGACCAGATGTTTGCGGCACAAATCGGCGTAAGCTGCCGCACCTGCCACCGGATCCTGGGACGTGAGGGAACTGCAGCCGAAAAGATAGCGCGCACCATGTTGTCGTGCATAGTCAGCAATGCCTTTCCACAACATCCCCAGCACGATCAAGTTGCGATGTTGGCGGTGTACACATGCGCGTCCCAGTTCAATCATCTCCGCCCTCAATGGTTCGAAAACGTCAAACTCAAATTCCTGCGCGCAGTAGTAACCGAGATTCTTTACGGCATTCGTGCCCGTTTGCAGGCGATAGGTGCCGACGATTCGTCGTGACGGCAGGTGCTCGACGATGAGATGATCGCAAACCGGGTCGAATGGATCCTCGTCCAGGCCGCTGGCATAGGATTGCTCCAACCCTTCATTGAGTTCGAGATTGAAAACCTCGAAGCGCAAAATCTGTGCGTCGCGGATTTCATCAAGGTTTCGCGCGAGCCGCGTGGCGTAGCTGGCCGGCGAACTCACCAGCAGGCGGACGGACTCAAGAGTTGTGTTCATGGCGTTCACTTTGGCAGGCCTTTGTGTCAACAAGGTGACGGTCGGGCTAATTTTGCTGCCTAAAGTGAGTCGCGGCAGAGGGGGGTTCCTTACAGCGGAATTATTTTTCGTTCTGCAGCCGTCGTTTGATCCGTTCGCGTGCCTCGCACGAAAGCCCTTGTGAAGCGGCCTGGATCAATTCGTCGGGATGCTCGTGCGCCGTCTGGCGTAGAAAGCTGATTTGCTTTCCGTATCGACGGCACCACTTGCAAATCAGCAGGTGCAGCCAAAGACCCAGTCGCTTGGAAGGAGGAAGCGGATGGTCGAGGGCTTCGGACTGAAATCGGGAAACATCACGGCAGGTGGGCGATAGCGAACTCAGCCCTGATTTCAGGGCAGCGAGCGTTTTGTTCAAAAAATTCATTTATTGCCGGCAGTAATTACACCACCTCGTTGAGAGGTCGTTCAAGCTCCAGAATCCTTACAGGTTTTCTGGCGCGAATTTCAAGCCTGCTTTCCGAACCAATTCGTTTCCAGACAGCGGCGCAACGCCATCCGTGCCCGATGCAGCATCACCCACAAATTATTTTCCGAAATGTTCAGTAATGCGCATATTTCCTTGCTTTCGATGCCGTCCACTTCGCGCAAGTTGAAAACGGCAGCGACGTTTTTTGGAAGCTTGCCGGAGCAATCCTGATAGGTTTTCCAAAAGCTCTCATTATCGAGACGTTCGCCGGGATTGGGCCATTCCTGTGGACCGAGTTCGTGAATCCAGCCGCCTTTGCCCAACCCGTCAGCGACAAAACGGTCACTCTCCTCATCGCTGTAAAATTCCAAATCGGTGAATGAGGTCTCGCGGTGCGTTTTGCGGAAATGGTCGCAAATTTTGTTTTTCAAAACGCCCACGAGCCAGCTTTTCTCCGCACTGCGGCCCTGAAACGACTTTCCGCCCTTGAGTGCGGCCAAAAAGGTTTCCTGCACAGCATCCTCGGCCTTGGCGGCGTCCCGGAGGCGCAGCAACGCATACTTGAACAGATAGTCGCCGTGCAATTCCACCCATTGTTCCGGGTCGGAGAGACCAGGCGATGGTTTTGTGCTTGCAGGCATTGAACTGTTTTCGGTTTGCACGGCCAATTTTAGATTTCCTTGAATGAGTCGATGGCGCAAGTAAATCCTGACAAATTATTTATGTGGCGTCCTTTGTAAGGAACGGCTTCTCGCGGCGACCAACCAGCACGACGAATCAAAACCAAAACTTTGGAACCATGAATACCATGACGATGCCCGAAATAAAATTGCCCGCGAGCCGTATGATGCCAATGCCGCCAGAGCAGGAAGAATTAATGCAACAACATCTCCGCGACGAGAACCTCCCCGAAGCCGTGCTGCCGGCACCACCGATCAACAAGGTCCTCAAAGGCCAAAAAGCACTGGTGACTGGAGCGAATTCCGGCATCGGCAAAGCGGTTGCGCTTTCCCTCGCCCAAGCGGGGGCAGACGTAGTCATCAACTACGTTTCGCGCCCTGAAGCCGCCGAAGAGGTCGTCAAACATATCGCCAGTCAGGGTGGCAATGCCTTCGCCCATCGCGCCAACGTCGCCAGAGAAGATGATGTGCAGGCGATGTTCAAAAAGATGATCCAGGAATTCGGTACGATTGATATTCTCGTCAACAACGCCGGTTTGCAGAAGGACGCGCCCATTGACCAGATGACGCTTGCCGACTGGCAATTCGTCCTTGATGTGAATCTCACCGGCCAGTTTCTTTGTTCACGCGAGGCCATCCGGGAATTCAAACGTCGCGGCATCCGCAAGGAAGTTTCTTGCGCGGCGGGAAAGATTATTTGCATGAGCAGCGTGCACGAAGTCATTCCCTGGGCCGGCCACGTCAATTACGCTGCGAGCAAGGGGGGCGTGATGTTGATGATGAAAAGCATCGCCCAGGAGGTCGCCCCACACCGCATCCGCGTGAACTCGGTTTGTCCCGGCGCAGTCCGCACCCCCATCAACATGGAAGCTTGGGGTACACCTGAAGCCTATCGCGAACTGATGAAGCTCATTCCCTACAAACGCATTGGCGAGCCGGACGATATTGGCCGTGCTGCCGTCTGGCTGGCCTCCGATGATTCCGATTACATCCATGGCGCGAGCATTTTCGTGGACGGTGGCATGACGCTTTATCCTGGATTTGAAACGGGCGGCTAGGCGATTTCATCTAGCAGCCATTATAAGGAGGCTCAAACTTCCAAAACGCAAAAAACAATACCTGCACAAAAAGAATAACCGAGCCTCCTCACGATGGCTGCCACAAGCTCCTTAATAAATCCCATGATTAATCCCTCCAGTTCCTCCTGTGAATGGCTCGAAGCCGACGGTCATGGCGGTTTTGCCTCCGGCACTGTTACGGGCATCCGTACCCGCCGTTATCATGCACTGTTGCTCACCGCCACTACACCGCCCACGGGGCGACTGGTGTTGGTTAATGGATTCGATGCGTGGATTGAAACGCCGCAAGGCAGGTTCGCGCTCACTTCGCAAAATTATACGCCTGGTGTCGTTTCGCCCGACGGGGCGCAACGCATCCAAAAGTTTTCAACCGAGCCGTGGCCGAGCTGGACATTTCGGTTTGAAGACGGCACGGAACTGACACAGGAAATATTTGTCGCCGGAGAAGCTGGCGCTACAGTGTTGACGTGGCGCTTGTTAAGCAAATCCAGGAACGTGAAATTATTTCTTCGCCCTTTTTTGTCCGGTCGCGATTATCACGGTCTGCACAAGGAAAATTCCACGTTCCGTTTCGACCCTACCCCCAACGGCGAAAAGGTGTTGTGGCAGCCTTACGACGGTGTGCCGGGAATTTATGCGATGTATGGCAGCAACGGTTATTACACTCACGAGCCGCAATGGTATCGCAATTTTCTATACGAGGAGGAACGTGCCCGCGGCCTCGATGACACCGAAGACATTGCGTCTCCGGGCGTGTTCGATTGGGATTTGGCTGCCGGCGAAGCCGTCTGGCTGCTGACGACGGCAGACTCCCCCGTGCTCGCCCGCAAGGGTGATTTGCCCGTCAGAAAATTTTGCGATTGCCTGCGCGAGCTCGAACGGATGCGGCGCACGGAATTTCCGTCACCCCTCCATCGTGCGGCGGAAACCTATGTCGTCAATGGCCGGAATGGAAAAACCATTATCGCCGGCTACCCATGGTTCGCCGATTGGGGACGCGACACGTTTATCGCGCTGCGCGGGCTTTGTCTGGCGACCGGCCGCCTGAACGATGCACGTGATATTTTGCTCTCCTGGGCAAATTCGGTTTCGGAGGGCATGTTGCCCAATCGCTTTCCCGACCAGGGTGAGCAGCCGGAATACAATTCCGTGGACGCCTCGTTGTGGTTCATCATCGCCGTCCACGAATTACTGCAGGCTGGCAACGGCAGCGGGATTGTTTCTGCGAAGGAAAAGCGGGCGTTACACAATGCTGTTGAGCAGATTCTCGAAGGCTATTCACGCGGCACGCGATTCGGTATCCGCATGGACAGCGACGGGCTGCTTGCCTGCGGCGTGCCCGGAGTGCAACTCACTTGGATGGACGCGAAAGTTGGCGACTGGGTCGTTACGCCGCGCATCGGCAAGCCGGTGGAAATTCAGGCGCTTTGGCTCAATGCGCTGAAGATCGCGAGCCAATTTTCGCGCGGCTGGGAAAAGCATTTTCAACTTGGGCTTAAATCATTCCGCGGAAGATTCTGGAACGAAGCTGGGGGTTTACTATACGACGTGGTTGACACCAACCATCAGGCCGGTAAAAGCGACGCGACGTTTCGTCCGAACCAGATTTTTGCCATCGGGGGGCTTCCGTTCCAACTGCTCGAAAGCTGGCAGGCTGAACGTGTCGTGTCTGCCGTGGAGGAAAAACTTTTGACGCCGCTGGGATTACGTTCGCTTGCGCCGGGCGGGCCGGGTTACGCACCACATTACGAAGGTGGAGTCCGCGAACGCGATGGGGCGTATCATCAGGGCACGGTCTGGCCGTGGCTCATGGGGCCGTTTGTCGAAGCATGGGTGCGTGTTCGGGGCAACACCGCGAAAGCGAAACTTGAAGCGCGTAAACGATTTCTCATGCCGTTGCTGGCGCATCTTGATGAGGCCGGCCTCGGCCACGTTTCCGAGATCGCCGACGCCGAATCACCGCACACGCCGCGCGGCTGTCCTTTTCAGGCTTGGTCGGTTGGCGAATTATTGCGGCTGGATCAACTCGTCCTTGCCGAAACACAAATTGGAACCAAATCACTCCGCAAACCGGTGTCCCAACCGATTCACCCTTGACCAAAATGAACATAGAAAAACATCGGCTTACGGAAGATCATGCCGGAAAAGCAAAGTGGAAATTCTTCGGCCCATACCTTTCCGAACGCCAGTGGGGCACGGTACGCGAGGATTATTCGCCCGGCGGCACGGCCTGGGATTATCTCCCGCACGACCATGCCCGCAGCCGGGCATATCGCTGGGGTGAAGACGGCATTGCCGGAATCAGTGACGACCAGCAGCGTCTCTGCCTCTCGCTGGCATTGTGGAACGGCAAAGACCCGATTCTGAAGGAGCGCATTTTTGGACTTACAAACAGTGAGGGAAATCACGGCGAGGATGCCAAGGAGCTTTATTACTATCTCGATGCCACGCCCACGCATTCCTACCTGAAAATGCTCTACAAATATCCGCAACGGGAGTTTCCCTATGCGCAACTGGTGGAGGAGAACGCGCGGCGAAAGGCAGACAACCGCCTGTCGGAGTTTGAGCTGCTCGACACCGGGCATTTTCGACGACGACCGCTACTTCGATGTATTTGTCGAATACGCAAAGGCAGGGCCGGAGGATTTGCTTGTGCGGTTAACGGTTCATAATCGCGGGCCGGAGGAGGCGACAATTCATCTGCTTCCGCAATTGTGGTTTCGCAACACTTGGGCGTGGAAAACCGGTTCGACCAGGCCTGAATTGAGCCTGACCAACCGTGGCACGGTCACCGTGAAACACACCGAACTCGGCGCTTACAATCTTTACGCGGCGGGTGAGGCGGAAATTCTATTTTGCGACAACGAAACCAATGCCCGCCGGCTTTATGGTCAGAATGACGCACAAGGATTCTTTCAAAGACGCCTTTCACGAATACCTCGTTCACGGCAATCGATCGGCAGTAAATCCGGATTGCATCGGCACGAAAGCCGGCGTGCTTTACAAGTTGACAATTCCGGCGGGGGCTCACAGGAGGTTTGTTTGCGGCTGTCCAAGCATTCCAACGCCAAGCCTTTTGCCGATTTCAAAGCAATCTTCGCGAGCCGGGTGAAAGAGGCCGATGAATTTTATGGTGAATTACAGCAGGATATTGCCGATGCCGACGCTCGCAATGTCCAACGTCAGGCGTTCGCCGGCATGATTTGGTCCAAGCAGTTTTTTTATTACGACGTGTCGGAGTGGATTAAAGGTGACCCGAACCAACCCGCGCCGCCGTCCGGACGCAAATACGGCCGTAACCATGAGTGGTCGCATCTCAACAACGCCGACATTGTTTCGATGCCGGACAAATGGGAATATCCTTGGTATGCTGCATGGGATCTGGCGTTTCACACCATCCCGCTTGCGATGGTGGATCCTGAGTTTGCCAAGCACCAGCTCTTGTTGCTCACCCGCGAATGGTACATGCACCCGAACGGCCAGTTGCCCGCCTACGAATGGGCATTTGGCGACGTGAACCCGCCCGTCCATGCTTGGGCGACCTGGCGCGTATTCCAGATGGACCGCAAGGAACGCCGGGAAAAAGCTCCAGCCGACCCCGGCGACCTTGCCTTTCTCGAACGTGTTTTCCACAAGCTCATGCTGAATTTCACCTGGTGGGTAAATCGTAAGGACACACAAGGCCGGAACATTTTTCAAGGTGGTTTCCTTGGCCTCGACAACATCGGCGTGTTTGACCGCAGCTCGCCGTTGCCGACCGGTGGTTTCATCAATCAGGCCGACGGCACGGCCTGGATGGCGATGTATTCGCTCAATCTCATGCGCATCGCCCTGGAGTTGGCCCGGCACAACAAGGTTTACGAGGACATTGCGACCAAATTTTTTGAGCACTTCCTGCACATCGTCGAGGCCATGAACCACATGGGTGACGAGAACATTGGCCTTTGGAACGACCAGGACGAGTTCTATTACGACGTATTGAACCTGCCCAGCGGCCAAAGCCTGCCGCTCAAGATCCGCTCGATGGTTGGCCTCATCCCGCTGTTTGCCGTGGAAACGCTCGAACACGGCTTGCTGGAGGAATTGCCCTGCTTCCGCGAACGGTTGGAATGGTTTTTGAATTATCGGCCCGACCTGGCTCGGCTTGTTTCGCGCTGGCAGGAACGCGGCATGGGCGAACGCCATCTGCTCTCGCTCCTGCGCGGTCATCGCATGAAGGCGTTGCTCAAGCGGATGCTCGACGAGACGGAATTTCTCAGCGATTACGGCGTGCGCGCCCTGTCGAAGGTCCACGACCGCGAGCCTTATTGCCTCGATTCCGGCGGCATGCGGAATGAAGTCCGTTATTGGCCAGCCGAATCTGAAAGCGGCCTGTTCGGTGGCAATTCAAACTGGCGCGGCCCGGTCTGGATGCCGGTAAATTATCTGCTCATCGAGTCGCTCCAGAAATTCCACCATTACTACGGCGATGATTTCAAGGTTGAATGCCCGACCGGTTCGGGAAAATTCATGACCATTGCCGGTGTTGCCGACGAACTCTCGCACCGGCTGTCGAATCTGTTTCTGAAAGGTCCAGACGGCCAGCGGCCTGTTCTGAAATATCACGCCAAGCTCGCGACGGACCCGCACTTCAAGGATTACTTGCTTTTTCACGAATATTTTCACGGTGACAACGGCCGCGGCGTCGGCGCGTCGCATCAAACCGGCTGGACCGGACTGGTGGCAAAACTGCTGCAGCCGAGGAATGTGTCGGCGAAGAAAACTCCCGCACCAAAGCCGGCCAAGGCCACCGTAGGTTCCAGTGTCCAGGAACCCGCGCTGGCTGAAGCATAAATTCACTTTTCTGTAAGTTTTCAGTGGGCATTCGCGACTTACCTTTGTAGCACCAGAACCGGATTTTGGAGCTGAGAATATAGAATGAGTTTAAATTTGAAAAAAGCGTATGCACCCGATCAAAATTGCTGGAATAACGGCGGTTGTGTTGTTGGCGATGGGTATTGTCGCCATGGTGCGCTTTGGGCGCGCGCAGTCGGTTGAAATTTCAACCTATGCACCAGACAATATGAAGGATTTTAAGAAACCTGACGCGGCGGAGCTGAAAAAGAAGCTGTCCTCCGAGCAATTCGCGGTCACGCAGCAGTGCGGCACGGAACCGCCGTTCCACAATGCGTATTGGGACAATCACAAGCCGGGCATTTACGTGGACGTGGTGTCGGGCGAGCCGCTGTTCAGTTCGCTGGACAAGTTCGATTCCGGCACGGGCTGGCCGAGTTTCACCCAGCCGGTGAAAGGCACCGATATCGTCGAGAAGAAGGACGCGAGTTTCGGCATGGTGCGGACGGAGGTGCGCTCGAAAATGGCGGATTCGCATCTTGGCCATGTGTTCGACGACGGTCCGGCGACCGACCGGTATGCGGTACTGCATCAATTCCGCGGCGCTGAAATTCATTCCCGTGGAGGAAATGGAGCAGGCCGGGTACGGCCAATATCTCGCGCCGTTCGTCAAGGCGGGTTTGATCAAGGCCTCAACCCATGAAACCGCCATCCTGGCGGGCGGTTGCTTTTGGGGCATGGAAGAAATCATCCGCAAGATTCCCGGTGTCATCAAAACGACCGTCGGTTACACCGGCGGCACCACCGCGAACCCGACCTACGAAGAGGTTTGCACCGGCAACACCGGCCATGCGGAGTCGATCCAGGTGGTATTCGATCCGGCGAAGCTGAGTTACGAGAAGCTGCTGGATTATTTCTTTCGCATGCACGATCCCACGACGCTGAACCGGCAGCACAACGACGTGGGCACGCAATATCGCTCGGCCATTTTCTACACCAGCGAGACGCAGAAACAGACCGCCGAACGGGTGAAGACGCAGTGGGACAAGTCCGGCAAGTTCAGCCGGCCAATCACAACGGAGATCACCGCCGCCACGAAATTCTATCCGGCGGAGGAATACCACCAGAAGTACCTGGTCAAAAACCCTGGTGGCTACACCTGCCACGTTCTGCGGGATTGAGTGGAGGGACGTTGCGCTACGCCGACCTCCCAATGGACGGAATTCCGTTGGAATCCTGCCAGAGCGCAACTTTATGTTACATCGGATAACCGCCACCACCGCCACCACCGCCTGCGCCGTATGCAAGGCCAACTCTTCGTGGAACTGTTGGAGCAGCTTCGATATTAAAGAATGAAACCCCATTATTGTTCAGAAAATCGAACTGTTGATGAGTGGCGAGGGTATTAACTCCCGATGCCGGCTTGATCCAGCCCCGCTTAACTCCCTCGTAACAGAGTAGCCATTGACGGCCAAATAATTCAGTTGGTTCTGCGAATGAATTTAGGCGTGCCGGTGTCAGTTTCGCTAGTCCTACGCTTGTTAATCCAAGGCCCATCAATGCAGCGGCCGAATCCTCGCAATTGTCCACAGCTTGCTCAGAGGCAGCAACCATCTGTACCCCCAATTGTTTCATCAACCACATTGCCCAAACGGCCTCACTTGCTTGGCCGAGAGGAAGTCTTTCGACAACGATCTGGTTTAGACAATCGGCCCAAAGCACTTTGTCTATTTGGTGATTGAGTGACTGATAGTAAATAATTTGTTCACATACTTGGGGAAGACACGCAGGCTCTACAGAGACACACTGAGCGAGAAGACT
Source organism: uncultured Verrucomicrobiae bacterium (assembly GCA_963797825.1). Lineage (GTDB taxonomy): Bacteria > Verrucomicrobiota > Verrucomicrobiia > Limisphaerales > UBA11358 > UBA11358. Next base: position 61,050 of record CAWCRR010000038.1, on the reverse strand, counting down.
CTGTAGGATTGGCCAATTGGCCTCGGCAAAAACAACGCTGTTAAGGCGAGGGATGGCGTATTTGAAAATGCCTTCGTCTGGCTCTGCTTTAGCCAAAGTAAAAACAAGATCGAAATAGGCGGTAAGATCATTCCTCTGCCCCGTGATACCGGCATTCCGAAAATGAAATGTTCGCAATCTGGATGTCCAGAGAGGTTCGACTGTGTCCGGCAATTCAATGACGCGCGTTTTTGATGGATTCAGTGCTAGTTCATAGTGACTCAAGATCGATTGAAGCACGCTCACGATTCGTTCTGCCTCGGAACGTTGGCTTAATGCAAATTCGTAGTCGTCTATGAATCGGAGTCCACGGAGCCCTTGAATCTGATTGGCAAGTTCTGCGTCAACAGCGCCCAGCACAATTTCTGAAATCAACAACGAAGAATCCGGACCAATCGGTAGCCCCATTGTTTGTTGGTCATTCAAGTTGCGCGAGAGGGTGTCGAGTGCGTCGGACCACAACGCCCCGAGATTTTTTGCAACCTTAGCCTGTTTGACCGCACTCTTCCCGTGAATTGCCCACGGAACAGAGTGTGTATAGACTGATGGATAAAAGCGGTTAATGTCTGTTCGAAGAATCATTCGGGCCCTTGATCTCAACTCCACACGTTTTAACGTCCTTGCGTCGAGGTCGAATTGTCCCGAAATGGCGCGCTCGACTTTGGTGTCAACAGGCTTAGTAAGAGAGAATGGGGATCGATTTGCGTTCGTTTGGAGGTCAGCCCATCTCACGACTACGAACTCGCATAATCTCGAATATGGAACCGGATTGGGGATGCCAAGATTGCGCCGTAGGCCGGCGCTGCGAACCATGTTGTGAACACAGAGAATTGCGCTCGTCGGCTGTGCGGCAACAAAACCTACGTTTAGTGTTCCTCCTCCAGCCACAGCATTTGCAAAGCCCGTCGTGGAAAACGCCGGCGGCAGTTCTCTTGGAAAATAGCCTTTGGCGAGAAGATCGAGGAGCGTTGGCATAAATTGCAACCTGTTTCATACAGTTCAAATTCAATTGCATCAAGACGCGAATCGTTCAGTGCGGAATGAGAGTGAGTTTAAGAGGTGGGGGCCTGTAAGGTTTCACCTCCCGCCCCGACCAATTCCCGTAATGAACGAGCATTTCGATGTCATCATCATCGGCACCGGGGCGGGCGGCGGCACGGTGTTGAACCAGCTCGCGCCGAGCGGCAAGCGCATCCTCGTGCTGGAACGTGGGCCGTTCCTGCCGCGCGAGAAGGACAATTGGAGCTACAAGGGTTCATTCAAGTATTATTCGTCCGAAGTGATGCTCAACAAGGATGGCGGCGAGATCCGACCGGGCTTTTCTTATCACGTCGGCGGGAACACGAAGGTTTATGGCGCGGCGCTGTTCCGGTTGCGCGAAAGAGATTTTGAATCGTTCCGTCATCGCGACGGCATTTCACCCGAGTGGCCGGTCAAATATCGTGATTGGGAGCCTTACTACACCCGGGCCGAGGAATTCTTTCAGGTTCACGGCCGGGCCGGGGAGGATCCGACGGAACCGTGGCGCACGAAGGATTATCCGTTTCCGCCCATCAGCCACGAGCCGCGCATCGCGGAAGTTTTCCAAACCCTCAAAGCGCGCGGCCTCAAGCCGTATCCCGCGCCGATGGGCGTGCGTCTTAACGAAGCTGCGATGCATTTGAGTCCGTGCATCCGTTGCAGCACCTGCGACGGCTACCCGTGCCTGGTTCATGCAAAGTCCGACGCGGATGTCCTTGCCGTTCGTCCCGTGATGCAAAAACCAAATATCACGCTCGTTACCGAGGCAAAGGTTTTGCGGCTGTTGACCAGTGCGTCAGGCCGCGAGGTCCGCGGCGTCGTTGCCGAAGTGAAAGGTGAACCAACCATGTTTACCGGTGACATCGTCGTGGTGTCGTGCGGCGCGGTGAATTCATCGGCGTTGCTGCTGCGTTCCGCGAATGAACAGCATCCGAACGGGTTGGCAAACAATTCTTCCGGCTTGGTCGGCCGCAATTTGATGAAGCACGTACTCGGCTCGCTTATAGCGGTTACAAATGCGAAGGTCAATCCATCGAAATTTCAAAAGACGATGGCGATCAACGATTTTTACTGGGGCGAACCGGGCTATGAATTCCCGATGGGCAACATTCAACTCATGGGCAAGACGGTCATGGACGGCTTGGTTGGTCAGGAAGCCAGATATGCACCGCTCACGCTGGAAGAAGTGGCAAATTGTTCCGTGGATTGGTGGCTCACGACAGAAGATTTGCCCGACCCGCGCAACCAGGTCCGCGTGAACGGCGACAAGATCGTGATTGATTATACCGAAAACAACAGCGAGCCCTTCGCACGGCTGAACGAACGTTGGAAAGGCATTCTTCAGGAAATTGATGCCGCGGACGATTCGAAAGCCATCACCGGCTATTTCACGACCAAGATGCCAATGCACAGTCTCGGCCACCAGGTCGGCACCTGCAAATTTGGCGAGGATCCGAAGACGTCCGTGCTCGACCTGAACTGCAAGGCTCACGATTTGGATAATCTTTACGTCGTGGATGGCAGCTTCTTTGTATCGAGCGGTGCGGTGAACCCGACGCTCACCATCGTCGCAAATGCGTTGCGAGTGGGGGATCATTTGCTTGAATGTCTGAAATGCGGGATTCAGCCAGCCCTGATGCCACACTCAAATGGAACCATTAGAACACCGGTTATACCAGATGCTCTGCAATTTGCAAAATGATGGAAGTAACCGGCAACCAAGATTAAAAACAGCATGATAGTCATTATCGCAGGCACAAATCGCCCGGGCAGCAACACTCGCAGGGTCACCAACCATGTTGAAAACTCCTACGCGGCGCTTGGCGTCCCTGCCCAAGTGCTTGACCTCGCGCATCTGCCGCCGGAGATTTTCTTGCCGTCCTCCTACAAAGAAACACCAGCCTCGTTCAAGAAGTTCACAAATGCCATCCTTGCCGCCGACGGCCTCGTTGTGGTCACGCCCGAATACAACGGCAGCATTCCCGGCGTGCTGAAGTATTTCATAGACATGCTTCCGTTCCCGGAGAGTTTTGAACAGCGGCCGGTTTGCTTTGTCGGCCTGGCCGCCGGGCTGTGGGGAGCGATGCGGCCTACCGAGCAGTTGCAGCAGATTTTTGCCTATCGCAACGGCCTCGTCTTTCCCGAGCGCGTATTCCTGCCTGGTGTCAATAACCTGCTTGGCGAAAATGGGAAGTTGAATGCTGCTACCGAAAAAAATCTTCGCCAGCAGGCGGCAAATTTCACTCGCTTTGTGGAAAAAGTGCGCGAGAAAAAATTTCCTCGGTCGCCTGAAATGGCAGTGGTATCCTGATTTTATGGAAACTCTGAAAAACCAAGTCGCCATCATCACCGGTGCCGTCGGCAATCTCGGCGTTGCAACGGCCCGTGCGTTTCAGCAGGCCGGCGCGAAAACCGTCCTGGTGGACCGTTCGCCGGACCGTGTCCGTGACGTGTTCAAGGACATCGCCGACTCGCCCGATCATTTGCTGGCCGGCGGAGTTGATCTCTCGGATCCCGCTTCTCTCGGCAAGCTCATCGAGCAGACGCTCAGCAAATTCGGCCGCGTGGACGTGCTTATCAACACCGTGGGCGGCTACCGCGGCGGCAAGCCGGTGCACGAGGCCGACCTGGCGGATTGGGATTTCCTTTTCAACATCAACGTGCGCACCACGCTGCTGTGCTGCCGGGCGGTCGTCCCGCAGATGCTGAAACAACAGCGTGGTAAAATCATCAACGTGGCCAGCCGAGATGGGTTGAGCGGCAGCGCCGGTTACGCCGCTTACAGCGCGTCAAAGAGCGCCGTGTTGCGGCTGACCGAGTCGTTATCCAATGAACTCAAGGCGTCGAACATCAATGTGAATTGCATCATGCCGGGCACGATTGACACGCCGCAGAACCGCACGGCGGTTCCAAACGGCGATTTCAGCAAGTGGGTCGAGCCGGCCGCGATTGCCGACGTGCTGGTGTTCCTGGCTTCCGACGCGGCGCGTGCCATCACCGGTGCAGCGGTGCCGGTGTATGGGAAAGGTTAAAATGTAGCCGCCGAGGTAACGAGGCGGAGCCTGGCTGAGAAACCCAATCCGCCTCCTTACGCCGGCGGCTACGCAAACAAAAAGAAGATAGAATCAGAGCGCATCCGCCGGCAGCTTCATGAAGAATACATCCTTGATCGGTCGCCCTCCTAATTTCTCGTTTCTCACTACTTTGTTTGGGCGAATAGCAGGAATACTCGCGGTCCTCTTGCCGTCATCAATTGATACTGCTGTTCCTCGGCGTTTTGCGGGATGGCCAGCCCGTCGCAATTCTTGTCGTATGCTGGCTCGCCATTCGCGAGGACCATGTAACGGTGGGTGTGGTTTGCAGCAATTCCATGGAGCGTGATTTGCCACGTGTTCGTGACGGCATCCCGCATCAATGGTACTGCACGCCAGTCCGTGAAAGAACCCGCTAATTCAACCGAAACTGGTATTGGGGCATGCGGATCGGAATGCCGCCAGCGGAAAATCTTGCTGAACGTCGGGCCGTGAACGTGCATGGTTTTGCGCCGGGCGGTCAGGTCGGAGGCGGAATCACTGGCCGGAGCGCTGCCGTCTCGTGGTGCACTGCTGCCTGTCAGATGGTCGAAGGTGTTAAACATGGGTGTTTGCTGGTTATTCAGAGTTTTCTCCTGTACGTCGGGATGGCAAAACGAATCCTTACGATTTTTCCTCCCAAACCAAGCCGTCAAACAAATGTAAGGATTTGCGGGCAACGCCGACCAATAAGCCCATGGATTATTTGCACCAGGTGAGTTTCGGAATCGGCGTGCTGGGTGTGTTGGTGATCATTTTTGGTGTCACCTGCGGCCTGGTGCGGTTTGTTCGCGCCGAATTTCGGGCGGCCCGTGGCCGAGACGTTGACGGAGATCGCAAACGCCTGCGGCACGTGCTCGGCTATTACCTCTTGCTGGGCCTCGAATTCCTGATCGCGGCGGACATCATTGACACGCTGATGAAACCCAGCGTGCAGGACTTGATTGTTCTGGGCGCGATTGTGCTGATCCGCACCGTCATCAGCTACTCGCTCAATGCGGAGTTGAAGACGGAGCATCGATCCGAACCTACGACGCCATGATTGCAGCCATATTTTTAATCCTGCTTGGGAGCTACCTGGCTTGCGGCCTCGTGTTTGCCGTGTTGTTCGCCCTGATCGGAGTAAAAGAGATTGATCCGCACGCGGCGCACGGAAGCTGGGGGTTTCGTGTACTGATTATTCCCGGCACGATGGCCTTTTGGCCGTTGCTTCTCCGCCGCTGGGTCACAGGCACGAAGGAACCGCCTGGAGAATGCAACGCCCACCGGCTTGCCGCTCGAAAAGGAGCCTCACCATGATTCTTTCGCTCCGCCAACGTCATCGCCACATGGTCATGGCACTCGGAATTATATTGCCGATGGTATTTGTGGCGGGCATCGCAGCACGCAAACCCGTTCCGACGCCCAATGAGCTGCCGGCGGCATTGGCTATCACTTCGCAAAAATTTGAAACCGTCGAATGGAAACGGACCGACCTTTTTTCCAAGGCGTCCATTGAAGTTCATTTGCTACGGGAGCAAAAGGGTGCCGGCCGCTTCGCAATCGAACTCTCCGCCGCCAAAGATTTCGCGAAGCCGGACCTAATTGTTTATTGGGTCGCCGGAAGTCCGGAAATCACCGGTACTTTGCCGGAAAACGCGATGCTGCTGGGTGGATTTGGTTCCGCCGTGTTGCCGTTGCCGCCAGAAGTCGCAACGAAAAGTGGCGTGTTGGTGCTCTACAGTCTGGCGGACAATGAAATTGTGGACGTGTCGAAGCCGGCCCGATTCAGCGATTTAGCGAACTAACGAACTCATGGGCGTTGCATACACATCCGTTCAGTGGAACCGGCAGAAAAGGTTTTACGATGTCGTGTTGGTTGGTGGCGTGGCGTCGTATCTGGTGGTGTTTGGCACGCTGACGGAGTTTCTGTTCCCACACATTACGGATGAGATCATGTTGATGCGGGCGTTCGGAACGGCGGCGTTCCTGTTATTGCATGTGATTCTTTGCATCGGTCCGCTCTGCCGGCTCAATCCAAAATTGTTGCCAGTACTCTACAACCGCCGGCACGCTGGCGTGACCATGTTTCTGCTCGCGTTCATCCACGCGCTGTTCGTGGTCACCACCTATCATGCGGGCGGCGACACGAATCCCATCCTGAGCATATTTGTTTCCGGCAAATTCGACGGGACCATCGCCTCCGCTCCCTTCCAGCCGTTTGGGTTTTTCGCCCTCGTGATTTTGTTTCTCATGGCTGCCACCAGCCATGATTTCTGGCTGGCGAATTTGAGTGCGCCGGTTTGGAAATCGCTGCACATGATGATTTATGTCGCCTATGCCTTGCTTGTGCTACACGTCACCTTCGGTGTGTTGCAAGGCGAGGGGAGCCCGCTTTACGTCGTTACCGTGGCATTTGGGCTGTTGACCGTGCTTGGCCTGCACATCACGGCAGCGCGAAGGGAAACAGGGGCCGACCACGAACTTAAAGCCATGTCTGGCGACGGTTTTGTTGATGCCGTGGCGGTGGCTGACATTCCCGAAAAGCGCGCCCGCATGGTGTGTTTATCTGGCGAACGTGTGGCAATTTTTAAATACGAAGGGAAAATTTGCGCGGTTTCCAACGTCTGCCAGCATCAGAACGGTCCGCTTGGCGAAGGCAAGATTGTTTTCGGCTGCATCACGTGCCCCTGGCATGGGTATCAGTACCAGCCGGACACCGGCGCTTCTCCGCCGCCGTTTGTGGAGAAAGTGCCGACCTTCAACGTGCGGGTGAAAAATGGCCGCGTGTTTGTTAATCCCATACCGAATCCGGCAGGAATGAAGGCCGAACCCGCGTTGATCGAACAATGAACGACGAATTTTACATTGGATGGGAAGCAAAGGCTGCACCGGGCATCGGCAGGACATTGCGCAAGGTTGTCTTGGCGCTGTTGCTTCTGGCATTGCTTGCGCCCGTGGTGCTGGCGATATCGCAACGCATGATTGGCGCAAGTGTATTCGAGTGGGGGACGCATAAAAATTTCTCCGGCCTCCTGCAAACCGCGCCCTATCCACACCTGCTGGTGCCGCGGCCGGGCAATGCCGGCGGACTTCCCGGTTATTCCTCCTATTATCTCGTTGCGCCGTGGAAATTTGGATTAAACCAGGAAGCCATCGCCGCGTTGGACGGTAAACCTGTCACGCTCAAAGGCACGCTCATCTATCGAGGCAACCAGACCATGATCGAGACGAAGCCGGAGTGGATTCAGGCAAGCGAAAAACCCTCTGCACCGGTTGCCGGGCCGCAAACCATTTCGCTTGGCAAACAGACCCTCGTGGGCGAGATCGTGGACAGCAAATGTTTCCTCGGGGTGATGAACCCCGGCCAGCTCACGCCGCACCGCGCGTGTGCGATTCGTTGCATCAGTGGCGGGGTTCCGCCCGTGTTGCTCGTCCGGCAACAGAACGGCCCGGCAATTTACCTGTTGTTGGTGTCCGCCGATGGAAGACCGGTCAATCAGCAAGTATTGGAGATGGTCGCCGAGCCGCTCAAAGTCACCGGTGAAGTCGAGCGCCAGGGCGAGCTTTTGATTTTGCGTGCCGATCCGGCGACTTATCGCCGGGTCCGGCCGTAAGGAATTCATTCCCCGGGCGACAAATCCGTGAATGCACAAACGAAATATTTTCATGGACGTGATGGTGAAACGATTTGTCAGGGCGAATCGGATTCCGGCCGTTCACCCGCCAGCAATCCTTCCAGCCTCCGCTTCGGAATGGCGGGAATCCGACCCAGCCCTGAACGCTTTCGTCGAATGCGTCAATCAGCATCGACCCACCCGGCGCGGCTTCGGTCCGTTCTGGGCTTTGACGGCGCGGGCAATGATTGCCTTTGCCTTCATCTCACTCACGTTTGCTGTGCGGGCCGGTGTGCGAGAGGTGGGTGCGATTGAGCTGACGGTTGACAATCTCGACCGTGAATTGATGTTTTATACAAATACGCTGCCGTTTGAAATGGTTTCAATTTCCGAAACGAGCGGCCAGGAGCAGGACTCCCTTCTGGATTTGAGCGGTGTGAAGTTACGCCAGGCGACGCTCAAGCTGGGCGATGAACACATTACGTTGACAGAACACGTCGGGAACAAGGGCAGACCAATCCCGGCGGATTCTCAAAGTTACGACCATTGGTTTCAGCATATCGCCATCGTCGTGCGCGACATGGACCAGGCATACCAGCGGTTGTGCCAGCACAAGGTGAAACAGGTTTCGACGGCTCCACAAACGTTGCCGGCGTGGAATAAGGGCGCCGCGGGGATCAAAGCGTTTTACTTCCGCGACCCCGAGGATCATGTTCTGGAAATCATTTTTTTCCCTCCGGGCAAGGGTGATCCGAAATGGCAGCGCACCGGATTGGAGGCCAGCGCTCCCATTTTCCTGGGCATCGATCATACTGCGATTGTGGTTTCGGACACGGACAAGAGCCTGGCGTTTTATCGCGACCTGCTTGGTTTGCGTGTCGCCGGCGAGAGCGAAAATTACGGCGTCGAACAGGAACATTTGAACCAGCTATTTGGCGCGCGGTTGCATATTACCGGCCTGCGCGCCGAGCACGGTCCCGGCATTGAGTTCCTCGAATATATCACTCCACCCGGCGGACGCCCGGTGCCCGCTGACGCGAAGGCGAACGATCTGATTTTCTGGGACACGCACCTCGCCGTGGATGATGTGGCAACGTTGTCGGCGAAATTGCGCGAGACCGGTACAGTGTTTGTTTCCAAACCGGACAGCAAGCGTTCGCAAATCGTGCGCGACCCTGATGGCCACGCACTGGAACTCGACCCGGAAAATAATGTCGCTGCGCAAAAATGATCTTTGACTGAAAGGTTTTTCCCAACCTCCCGACCAATCCTCCGTAAAACACCAAACAATATTTGAAATCAAAAAATGAAAATAACAAAACTCTCACTCACACTGGTCGCAACGCTTGTACTGGCGGTTGCGAGTCAAGCCGAAAGCCAGAAGTTTCTGGTCAACAAAACCAAGGACGGCCTCGCGCTCCAGGCTTACGACCCTGTCGCCTATTTCACCGACAACAAAGCGGTAAAAGGCAGTCCTAAATTTAAATCGAGCTTTGAAGGTGCGAATTATTATTTCGCATCCGCTGAACACAAAACCCTGTTCGAGGCGAATCCTGCGAAGTATGTGCCGGCTTACGGCGGGTACTGCGGTTACGCGGCGAGCATCGACCGGCTTTCGCCGGTTTCGCCGGAATGGTTTCAGATCGAGGACGGCAAATTGATTTTGCAGCACAACAAGAAAGCATTCGACAAGTTCAACGCAGAATTGAAAAGCAATATTGTGAAGGCGGACCAAAACTGGCCGGGACTCGTGGAGAAAAACGGCGTGTTCGGTGGCAAGACGCTGGTGAACGTGGATAGAAAGGGTATTGCGTTGGGCGGTTACGACCCCGTTGCTTATTTTACCGACGGCAAAGCGTTGAAAGGCGACCCCAAGATTGAGGGCACCTACAACGGCGCGTTGTATCATTTTGTTTCGCAGGAACATCGGGCGACGTTCGAAAATGATCCGACGAAGTACGCGCCCGCTTATGGTGGCTACTGCGGTTATGCCGCGAGCGTCGGCAAAGTGCGGCCTGCCGACCCGTTGGTCTGGTCCATCGTGGATGGCCAGCTCGTCGTGCAACATACCAAGGGTGCGGCGGATTTATGGGCGAAGGATGTGACGGGGAACAAAATGAAGGCCGACAAATACTGGCCGTTGCTCATCGAGGCAAAATCTGGCGTTAAAACCCCGGTTGATTCCCTGCTCGGAAAATCCGTGCTCGATTTGGCAAACATAAAATAATGGCCAGTTCAAATGCCCACGCTAATCCAACGGCGTGGGCAACAAAGAATCCTCAACCTAAACCATATGAAAATCAAATCTGCCATACTCGTCGTCGCGTTACTCGCCAATGTCATTGCGTTACGTGCCGAAGACGTTGTTGCGAAACCAGCGCTCACGATGGAGGGTGCAAAAAAGGCCGTTGAAGCCGCACTGGCTTACGCGAAGGAAAACGGCGCGACACCGAGCATTGCCGTCGTGGACGATGGCGGGCAATTGCTCTACTTCGTCCGGGCCGACGGCAGTTTCTCTGCCGGTGCGAACGTTTCCATTGGCAAGGCACGCACGTCGGCGATGTTCAAGAAGCCCACGTCGTTCTTTGAAGACACGATCAACAAGGGACGTTTCACGATGACGGCATTGCCGGATTTTACACCATTGCAGGGCGGCGTGCCGATTGTTCACGACGGGCAAATCATCGGGGCCATCGGCTGCAGCGGTGCGAAGAGTGCGGCGCAGGATGAAGAAGTGGCCGAGGCCGGCGCCGCTGCACTGGCGGATACGAAAGGACAGAAGTGAGCTTGGATTGGGAGGCGGAGCATTGCTCCGCGCTCCAATGTGACATGACGACCATTGCCGGTTGATTGACATTGTTATCCAAACAGCATCGCTCCGGTTTTCGCCGGGCCAGGCGAATTTTGCTCTGGCTCGGCACGGGGCTTTTTGTGTTCGTGTTTCTGGCGTTGCGCGTGCTGGCGGCGATGTTCGCCCGATATGATGACCCGCACCGTCTGGGCGCCGAGATTCATGTAACGGCGGCAAATGGTTTCATTTTGCGCTGGGTGATGCACCGCGTGCCGAACGCCGATGTTGACCTGGTGTTTGTGCATGGTTCGCCGGGCGGGGCTGGAGTCTGGCGATCGCAATTTGAAAAACCGTTCCCCGGGGCCGATCTGATTGCCTATGACCGTCCGGGTTATGGTGGTTCGTTACCGGCGCAGGATCAGCCGCATTTGCTGGAACAGGTGGATGGGCTGATGGCGCTATTAAGCCGGGCCACCACCAACCAAGTGTTGCTGGTCGGGCACAGTTATGGTTCGCCAATTTGTCTGCTGGCGGCACTCGAACATCCGGACCGGATCAATGGAGTGCTGTTGATTGGCGGCGATGTGGATCCAGCGCAGGAAAGACCGATATTGGTCGAGCGTCTCCTTGGCTGGCGCATCGTTTCATGGCTGTTACCTCACAATCTTCGTCAGTGCAACCGTGAGATGCTCACCGTGCGTGGCGACCTGGAAGCGATGCAAAAGAAACTGACAGAATTGGCCGTGCCGGTCGTCATGTTGCATGGCGGGCGGGATCCGCTCGTGCCGGTGGAAAATGTGGCCTGGCTCGAAACGCGGCTCGCAGCTGTAGGGAAAACAAATCTTTTTACAAAAATCATTCACCCCGATTTCAATCATTTTATTCCCTGGGAACACCCGGACGCCGTTGAAGCGGCAATACAAATCATGAAAGAAAAAGCCCAGAGCCAATCGGTGCCGGTTCCTTAAGGCCTGATAATCATGAGGATTTGAGATTTGATTGATTCCGTCGGGGATGGTATATCCAAAATGAGCTTAGGAAGATGAAACCCGCTCCTGCAAAAGGCAAAACCGTACCAACCGCCCCGGCGTCGGAAGACGCCGACTTTCGCAAGCGCCTCATTGAAGGCAGCCCCGACTGCATCAAGGTATTGGACCTCCAAGGCCGGTTGCTTTCGATGAACGCGGGCGGAATGCAGGCACTGGAGATTTGCGACCTGCCGTCGGTGCTCGGTTCGCATTGGGTTGATTTCTGGCAGGAGGCTGATCGCGAGCAGGCGGTCAAGGCTGTAGCCGCGGCCCGCGATGGTGGCATCGGCCATTTCGTGGGATTTTTCGCCACGGCACAAACGAAAACACCGAAATGGTGGGACGTCGTGGTCAGTCCGATTCTGGGTCCGGACGGCAGACCAGAAAAGCTCCTGGCGGCGTCGCGTGATGTGACTGAATGGAAGCGGTCCGACCAATTGTTGCGCGCGATTGTAGATGGCACCTCCGGCGTCACCGGCGACGCATATTTCCGTTCCCTGCTGCAAAGGCTCACCCGCGGTCTGGGGATGCGGTATGCGTTTGTGGCGGAATGTTTATCCAATGAGCGGGCGCGGTCACTGGCGTTCTGGAGCACCGACGCCTTCGCTGACAATTTTGAATATGACTTGCGCGGAACGCCCTGCCTGAAGGTGACGAAAGGTCACACCTGCCACTACGAGCGCGATCTGCAGAGGTTGTTTCCCGAGGACAAGCCGCTGGTGGAAATGTTGGCGGAAAGTTATCTCGGCGTACCGGCGCGTGACTCGGCCCAGAACATCATCGGCCACCTGGTGATCATGGACGACAAACCGCTGAGCAACGATCCGCTGCTCCTGTCGGTGATGACGACGTTTGCGAACCGGGCAGGTGTGGAACTGGAGCGCATGCGGGCATTCAATACTTTGCATCGTGAAAAACTGGAGAGTGACGAGCGTTTCCGCGATCTTTTCGAGGAAGCCCCGATTGCCTACGTCAACGAAGGTTTGGATTCCAAATTCATCTGCGCCAACCGCACGGCAATGAAAATCCTGGGCATCAGGCCAGAGGATGTGCCACACACCTACGGAAAAACTTTCGCACCCGACACCCCGGATGCTCAGCGCCGGATGCGCGAGGCGTTTGAATCCATTGGCAAAGGCATTGATACCAGCGGCGTTGTGCTGGAAATGCGCCGCAAGGACAACGGCAAACCGCTGTGGATTCAGTGGTGGTCGCGGCCTGATCCCAGCGGCGCTTACACGCGCACGATGTTTATCGACATCACCGAACGGGTGCTGATGGAACAGGAAAAGGTGCGGCTTGAGGCGCAGAACACCTACTTGCAGGAGGAAATCAGCAGCGAACACAACTTCGGTGAAATTGTCGGCAGTCATCCCACCCTCCTCGAAGTACTGCGGCAGGTGGAACAGATCGCACGGATTGATTCCACCGTGCTTATCCTCGGCGAGACCGGCACGGGGAAGGAACTCATTGCCCGCGCCATCCACAACCGCAGCCCGCGAAAAAATCGTGCGCTGGTGAAAGTGAACTGTGGCGCGATTTCGGCGGGACTTGTCGAAAGCGAACTGTTCGGCCACGTCAAAGGCGCATTCACTGGTGCGATCGCCAGTCGCGACGGACGATTCAAGCTCGCTGATGGCGGGACGATTTTTCTCGATGAAGTCGGCGAACTACCGATGGACACGCAGGTGAAATTGCTGCGCGTATTGCAGGAGCAGGAGTTCGAGCCGATTGGCAGCAGTAAAACAATCAAAGTCAACGTGCGCGTCGTCGCCGCGACGAATCGCGACCTGGAAGAACTGGTGCGCGGCGGAAAATTCCGCGCGGATCTGTTTTACCGGCTCAACGTCGTGCCGTTACGAATGCCCGCCCTGCGCGAACGCGCGACGGACATTCACTTGCTCACGATGTTCTTCGTGCAGAAGTGCGCGCAGAAACTCGGAAAGCAGATCGGCTCAGTGAGCGAAGAGGCAATGCGCCAACTCACCAATTATTCGTGGCCGGGCAACATCCGCGAGTTGCAGAACGTCATCGAACGCGCCGTGATTTTGTCGCCGGGCAAGATGCTGGTTCTGGCAGAGGCATTGCGCACTACTTCACCACAGCCAGTTCACACCGTCACTACCAAGAGCAAGCCGATTGAAATTGCGCCCGCGACGGACAGCAACGGCTCGCTCGACGAAGTAGAGCGGCGGCACATCGAAACCGTTTTGAATCAGACCAACTGGCTGATCGAAGGCGAGCGCGGCGCGGCGAAGATTTTAGACATGAATCCCAGCACGCTCCGCAGCCGGATGCAAAAACTCGGCGTCAAACGTCCAGAAAAAGCCGCATAGCCCGGCGCTCAAGTCTTCCTTTCCCAACGAAATTTCCGGTCCGTTTCCTTGATGGCCAAATCATTGATGCTGGCAAAGCGGAGCTTCATGTAGCCGAGTTCGTCAAACTCCCAGTTCTCATTGCCATAGGCGCGATACCATTGGCCGATGGCGTCGTGAAACTCATACTCGAAACGCACGGCGATGCGGTTGCCGGTAAAGGTCCACAGTTCCTTCTTCAAACGATAGTCCAATTCGCGATTCCATTTATGGCGGAGGAATTCAACGACCTGCGCCCGACCATTCAAAAACTCGGAGCGGTTGCGCCAATGCGTGTCCTCGGTGTAGGCGAGCGAGACGCGTTCGGGGTCGCGGCTGTTCCAAGCGTCTTCGGCGGCCTGGACTTTCTGGCGCGCCGTTTCCTCGGTGAAAGGCGGCAGGGGCGGACGTGGGTTCATATCAGTTTTTTATTTTTAATTGCGCTTCCAGTTCGGTGATGCGTTGACGCAACGGCGCGATGGCGGCTTCCACTTCGGCAGCAGTGTAGCGCGGCGTGATGTGTTGCGGACAGTTCCAATCGAAGGAAATGATTTCGATGAAGAAGAGCCGTTCCACAATCGGTTGGACTTCCAGTTCGGCGAGTTGCCCGACGAGTTCGGGATATTGTCGCGCGTCTTCGACACGGGCATGACCAAGGATTTTCAGCCGCGTGCGCTGCGGATAGTCCATAAGGAACAGCGTCACACGGTCAGACACCGCAAGGTTGCCGGTGGAAAGCAACTGGCGATTGCCTTTGTAATCGGCGAAAGCAAGCGAGGTCGGACTGATGACGCGAAGGAATCCCGACTTGCCGCCGCGATGTTGAACGTAAGGCCAGCCGGTTTCACTGACGGTCGCCATGTAAAAACTATCGCGCGATTGGATGAAAGCCGTTTCGTCTTCCGTGAGCGCGTCGCGTTCCGGCGCACCGCCAACGCGCTGCAACTTTCCATAGTAATGCGCCTGCGCCTTTCGCACGGAATCCGTGAAGGCAAGCTCGTGAAATTTGTCGGCCATAGCTTGAGCAGCATGGAACGGAGAGTTGGATTGAGTCAACTCCCCGTCCGAATATCGGCTTTTCTTACTTCCCGTTCTTTTTCACCAATTCAGGCCAGTTCTTGTTGGCCTTGGCCACATTGCCTTCAAAATCAGCATTGAACTTTTTCAAGATGTCGGGGTTCAGGTTGAGATACAGTTTCTCGTTCCGCACCTGCCAGGTGTTGATGTCCACGGGGAACAACTTGCCCAGGCCAACTCCATAGGCGCAAAACCCACCGCACTGCGGCGCGTATTTTTCCGGGCTGGCTGTGAACAAAGCTTTGTGTTCCTCGGTGGCGAAGAAGTAAGTCGCACCCTGATATTCGGCGCTGATGAAGGGCGAACCATTCACCGGTTTGGCATCGGTGAAGAACGCGACTGTGTCATAACCGCTCACGGCGGCTTTGCTCGCCCCGGAAACGTTGACCAGATCGCCGGCATAGGCGGAGACGGACAGCAGCGCGACGGCTGCGATGGATCTGATGATGTTTTTCATTTTTGGATTTCTTTCTTTGTTTTTGTTTGTTTGCTTAATTCGCAGGACGCTGAAATGCGTCTTGAGAAATTTGTTTTTCTTTGCGGTGTGAGTGTTTGCCCGACAACCCACATCAGCCATTCGTTGCTGACTTCAACTGTTCTTCCAAAAACAGCGAGCAACCGGCCAGCTTGACTCCGCGCGAAACTAGATCAGCCAGAAACTTCACGCCGTCTTGATCCACAAATGAAACCTCGGCGAGGTTCAATTTTATCTTGTGGCCTTCGTCTAAAATCTTTTCGCAAGCTTCGCGCGCTTCGCCGACCCACGGCCCGACCATCCGGCCTTCGAACCGGAGCGTGATGGAATGATTGCCCGACCCGATTTGAGAAATTTTCAACATAAAGCGATTGCGACAAATTAGGCAGTTAAGAAAAGTTCAACGACCGCCGGCCCACCACTCGCTCAAGTGTTCGCGCAGTTGATTCCGTCCGCGATGGAGCATCACCCAAAGGTTGCTCTCGGAAATGTTCAGTTGCTCGCAGACTTCGCGGTTGGAGCATTCTTCGACGGCGTAAAGTTGAAATACCTGTGCGATGCGCGGCGGTAATTTACCGAGGGCTGTTTCGAGATTTTCACGAAACTCGTCCAGCTCCATCCGGCGGCTGGGCAACTGACATTCGGCAGCCACGTCGTGCAGCCAAAATAAAGATTCTTCCCACGATTGGTTGTCGTCCGCCGGTACCGGATCAACCCGCACGGCGCGTTCGCGGCAGGTCTTGCGCAGGTGGTCATAAATTTTATGCCGCAAAATTCCCACCAGCCATGTCCGCTCGGACGACCGACCGGAGAAACTGTTCTGCGACTTGAGTGCCGCGAGAAATGTCTCCTGCACGAGGTCTTCGGCGACGCTCATGTCACGCACCTGGCCGATGGCAAAATTAAAAAGATAATCGGCGTGAGCTTCAACCCAGTCGCTTGATAGCACGGGTTCGCATCCGACGTTTGGGTTCGTTTCAGCAATCACGTTCATAGTAACAACCCCTTTTGCAATGCCCGTGCCACGAGGCGAGTATTTCGACGATTAACCTGAAATCGCCAATAAACACGGGCGTTTTAGAATGTCGCACTAAATGCCGGATATTTTATCGCAAGCCCGTGGCCGCGAAATTTCACGGCCAGCCACGACAGTTCGCGGCCTGTAAGGAACCCCTGAAGTGGACGACAAAATTGCTGTTGAAAACCATGAATAAAATCATTGTCCTTCTGATCCCGTTGGTACTTGCGGGATCATATTCCTCTCGGGCTGAATCGCCGCGCGCCGTGCTGCCTGATGCCGTCGTGGATTTGCGCACGACTGAGGGTGTCACGCGCGTGAAAGCTCAATGGCGATACAGCGACACAACCATTGACAAAATCAGACATCGCGATGTCGGCCCGGATTTGAAGGCCACCGGTAAACCGAATCATACTTATGATTTTTCGCCGGACGCGCGAGCGGCCGATTTTGATGACAGCAAATGGGAAGTCATTCGAGCGGGTTCACTCGAACAACGCCGCGGTCACGGGCGGCTTTCGTTTAATTGGTATCGCATCAATGTCACCGTGCCGGAGAAGGTCGGGGACATTGACACGCGCGGCTCAACGATTGTGTTTGAGATTGTCGTAGACGATTACGCCGAAGTTTGGGTGAACGGTCGACTTGGAAACGTGCTGGGACAAGTCGGCGGCTCGGTGGTCGCCGGCTGGAACGCGCCGAATCGCATCTTGCTCACACGCGATGCCAAATCTGGCGAAAAATTTGAGGTGGCCGTCTTCGGCATCAACGGCCCATTGACCGTGCATTCGGACACCTTCATCTGGGTGCGCAGCGCGACGCTGGATTTTTACAAGCCCGGCCGGTTAAACAAGGCGCGCGAAGCGAAGCTCGTGGTGGACCGGAAAGATCCCGCGCTCGACGAAATTTTGTCGCCGGATGCGAAACTGGAAAAAGTCGCGGACGGCTTCGCGTTCACCGAAGGGCCGATCTGGATTAACGCCGGCAATCCGGCCATTGCGCCGGACTCGACTGACGGCTTTCTGCTGTTCAGCGACCCGAACAACAACATCATTTACCGGATGACACCCGAAGGCGACGTGCAGCTTTACAAAACCAAGTCAGGTTACAGCGGCGAGGACGTCGGCGACTTTTTTCAGCCCGGCTCGAACGGGCTGACGACCGATGCGCAAGGCCGGCTCACCGTTTGCCAGCAGGGCAACCGGCGCGTGGTGCGCATTGAAAAAAACGGCGTGACCACCGTGCTGGCGGAAAAGTATGAAGGCAAGCGGCTCAATTCACCCAACGATCTTGTCTATCGCAGCGACGGCACGCTCTATTTCACTGACCCGCCGTTCGGTCTGCCGAAGTTTTTCGATGACCCGCGCAAAGAGCTGGATTTCTCCGGCGTGTTCATGGTCAAGGACGGGAAATTGCAACTGGTGAGCAAGGATTTCACCGGGCCGAACGGCCTGGCGTTTTCGCCGGACGAAAAATATCTCTATGTCGGCGATTGGGACGACAAAAAGAAAATCGTGAACCGTTACCCGGTCAACGCCGACGGCACGCTCGGCCCAGGTGAGTTGTTTTACGACCTGACCAGCGCGCCGGGCGAGGACGCGATTGACGGCATGAAAGTGGACCAGCGCGGCAATCTTTACGTGAGCGGGCCGGGCGGACTTTGGATTCTTTCGCCGGCGGGCAAATTGCTCGGCACGCTGCACGGACCGGAGCAACCGCATAATTTCAACTGGGGCGACGCCGATCATCGCACTCTCTATCTTGCCGCGCAGACGGCGATTTACCGGATCCGTTTGAACATTCCCGGCGCGGGCGCGTCGCCGAATTAAAATGACTCAAAAGCTGTAAGTTTTGAACCGGTTCGACGACAAACTTTGGTTCCTCGACGTTTGTAATGGGTAATAAGTGCTGGGAAGGAGCTGGCAGTGAAGTGTCCTGAATGAACAGTCGGTTCTGGCTGGCAGGCACGGCCTTTGAACCGTTGAAAAGCCGCCAGACAACCAGCGCGAGCCAAAATGGGTGATATGCCCATAAACATTGATGAAAATGCCATTGATAGAAGTTCTGAACGCCCGCCGGCCTCCGCCAGTTTCGCGTTTCGTGGCAGCATCCGCCCGGCGAACCGCTTTCCCCATGGATGGCTTTCGGTTTAAGTTCATTCATGGCTACCCACTAGAAACGTCGAGGAACCCAAACTTTCATGATAATCCTAGCTCAAATGCCAAAATTGAGAACAAAAGACCGCCCTGAGACGCGGAGGCACGACAACAAGCCGTTGCGTCTCGAAGTCGCGGGCTTTGACGAAAATCAAACAGGTCAATTTGTACCCTTGAATCACAAGGATGATTTCAGGGGCGTTACTTTCTCACCGCTTAACGACTGAAAATCAAGATGAAAAATTACGGCAATCTTCCGAGGTTGGATAATTTTGAAGTTTATCGTCCGTCAGCAGCGGCATTGCGCGTGGCAGCGCGACGCAAGGTCGTCCTGCCTGAAACGCTCACGCGTCGGGAACGCATCGCCAGTTGGACTTGTAGTACTCTTGCGTCGGCGATTATGATCGAGACGCTGTTCTTCAAGTTCACCGCATCGCCAGAATCCGTTTATATCTTCCGGAGAATGGGGACAGATCCCTGGATGAGATGGGGGCAGGGCATCTGGGAATTGCTCGCCTCGATCTGTCTGCTGACACCACGCTTGCGCTGGGCCGGCGGGATTCTCACCACCGGCGCGATGGGCGCAGCTATTTTGAGCCACATGACGTGGCTGGGTTATTCGATCCTAGGCGACCACGGCTTGTTGTTCAGCATGGCCATTACAACGTTTATTTGCGGGTTCACCGTGCTGATACTTCACCGGCATCAAATCCCGTTCGTCACGCCGCCGTCAACGTGGATAAGTTGATTTGTTTCGCGAAAACAAAGTCCATGCGCAACATTTTGAAAAGACATTGGCCAGAATATCTGATGGAAGCCGCAGGTTTGGGGATTTTCATGATCTCGGCCAGTGTTTTCACAATTTTGCTATATTACCCGGCATCACCCGTTGTCAAGAATCTGCCCGAGGAATTTCCACGCCGCGTTATAACCGGACTGGCAATGGGCCTGACCTTGGTGGGCATAGTCTATTCACCCTGGGGAAAACAATCTGGAGCGCACATGAACCCGGCTTTCACATTGACTTTCTATCGGCTCGGTAAAGTTGCGCCGTGGGACGCTGTGTTTTATGTCATCGCGCAATTTATGGGTGGAATTGCGGGCGTCGTGCTGGTGGCTGTGGTCGCGGAAAGGTTTCTCGCGCATCCGGCCGTCAACTACGTTGCGACATTACCCGGTCCAGGTGGAACAGGCGCAGCATTTCTCGGCGAAGCGCTCATCTCGTTTATTTTGATGTCAGTCGTACTTGTTGTTTCAAACACAGCGAAGTTCGCACGCTTCACGGGAATTTTTGCCGGTATTTGCGTGGCGGCATTCATTACGTTTGAATCGCCGCTCTCCGGCATGAGCATGAACCCGGCGCGCACCTTTGGTAGCGCCGTATTGCCACACCTTTGGAATTCGCTTTGGATTTATTTCATTGCCCCGCCATTGGGAATGTTGGTTGCGGCGGCGGCGTATTTACGCCTTAAACATGTCGTCGGTTGCGCGAAACTCCATCATCAAAACAGACTGCGCTGCATTTTTTGCGAATACCAGCAGGCAAAGCGAGATATACATTGAACAAGCGGACCGGATTTTCATCAACCCAATTGCCACGCCTAATCAATGAATAGATTTCTTCTGGCTCTGCCTTTGATCGCGACAATGACCGCAGGCGCGCAAGCTGCAGCCATCAAGTTCCAGAGCGCGCCGGAGCAGACGGCGCTGCTGGAGCTTTATACTTCGGAGGGATGCAACAGTTGCCCGCCGGCAGAAACATGGTTGAGCCACCTGAAAGAATCGCCCGGGTTGTGGAAGGATTTTGTGCCGCTGGCGTTTCATGTGGACTACTGGGACTACCTCGGCTGGCGCGACCCGTGGGCTGTACCCGGATTTTCTGGACGGCAGCGCGCTTATGCGGAGAGTTGGCACAACGAAAGCATATATACGCCGGGCTTTGTGTTAAACGGAAAGGAATGGCGCGATTGGTATGAGAGAAATGATGGACTGAAACCTTCTAAAATGGAGGTAGGAGTGCTTACAGTCAGTTCCACGGATACAAATCGCTGGCAAGTGACCTTTTCGCCAATGAATATGAGTGGCACAAATTACGAAGTACATGCGGCGTTATTGGCCGGTAGCCTGAGTTCCAATGTGAAAACCGGGGAAAACCGAGGCCGCCGTCTAAAACATGATTTTGTTGTGTCGACCCTCGTGGAGGTGGCTCTCACTCATGACACTGACGTTAAGCGGGGTGAGTTCGCCTTGTCCGCACCACCGGCCACCCAGGGAGGTAGTTTTGCTCTCGCTGTCTGGATAACCCAGGTTGGACACATGGAACCGCTTCAAGCCACCGGCGGCTGGCTCGTACCATCTCTGGAAAAATAAGTGTAAGGTTCAGTGTTCATTCCCGACGAACAGCCATGAGAAAATTGTTTTTGTTCTTCATGGTAACCGTTCTGGCGTTGCCAGCCTTCGCACAGAGCAAGGTTCTGGTCAACACGGACAAAACTGGGGTTGCCCTTCAAGGTTACGATCCAGTCGCATTTTTTACGGACCAGAAACCGTTGAAAGGCGACCCAAAGTTTGTGGTCAAACGCGACGGGGCGATTTACTTTTTTACCTCGAAGGAACACAAGGAACTTTTCACCCAGGACCCGGCCAAGTACGAACCAGTTTTTGGGGGCTACTGTGCTTACGGCGTCTCGCGCAACAAATTGGTCGAAATTGACGTGGACGCGTTTCAGATCGTTGACGGAAAACTCTTGCTTCAATACAGCAAAGGAGTCAGGGACGATTTTAACAAGGATACAAAGGGCAATCTGGCCAAGGCTGATGCCAACTGGCCTGCACTGGTCGAAAAAAAGGGGAAATAGCCGTAAAGGCAGACCTCCAGTCATAATCGCTGATAAGGTTAAAACATTTTTATGCTCTCGATCAAATGTAGCAAATGCGCTGGTTATACTCGCTGGTCACTCTGGAGCTTCGTCTCGTTGTTGGCTGTGATAGTGGGTTGGAATGCGCCGGCCGCCGAATTGGGTGGAACTGCCAAGCTGGCTCCGAACTGGGAGTTGAAAGATTTGAACGGTCGCACGGTTCGTTCATCAGACTTCAAAGGCAAGGTCGTCATTCTGGATTTTTGGGCGACCTGGTGCCCGCCGTGTCGGGCTGAAATTCCTGGTTTTGTTGAGCTACAGAAACAATACGGTAAGGATGATGTCGTTGTCATTGGCATTTCTCTGGACGATACCAAAGCTTCGGTGGTCAGGAAGTTTACGGACAAGCTGGCCGTGAATTACCGGGTTGTTTTAGGCGATCAGGACACGACACGCGCATTCGGCGGGATCGACGCCATCCCGACCACTTTCATCATTGACCGGGAAGGTCGTATCGTCAGCCAGCACCTGGGATTCACGGAAAAGGCAGATTTGGAGAGGGACATCAAGCCACTATTGAACCACTGAAATGCTTGCATAGCCGCCTTTAAATCTCTCTCAAATATTTCTGTAAGGTTTTGTCCCGGTGGACGACCCACCATCGAAACCTTGTTTATGGGTACGCACGTAAAAACTGAAATGTATTAAAAGCATGACTGCCATGAATTCCACTCCGTTGGACGACAGCCGCGAGCTAATCGCGTCAGTCATTGAGACACTGAATCAAGGTGAGAGACTGTTGATGGAACTTGACGATGAAACTTACACTCGAAAATTACCCATCGCCTTCAACGCCTCCATCGGCGGGCATTATCGCCATTGCCTTGACCATTTCCGCAGCCTGTTGGACTCGGCGACGGCTGGCAGTTTGAACTACGACCATCGCGAACGCGGCACATTGGTTGAGAGTGACCGGTTCGCCGCGCTTAACGCCACACGCGAGTTGCGCGAGGGCTATGAAAAGCTCAACCCGATTTTTATTCCACGATTGCTCGCGGTGACCTGCAAAACCAGTTACTCAACAAATGGTTCACAAGTTTCGCCGTCAACAGTCGGGCGTGAAATCATGTATTCCGTGGCCCACGCCGTGCATCATTACGCGCTCATTGGTGTCATGGGCGGAATCATGGGAATGAAAATGCCGCCAGGTTTCGGTGTCGCGCCGTCCACGCTCAAGCACCAGACCAAAACTGCCAACGCCGCGGCCTAATCTTAATGACCGAAGTCCTGCCACTTTCACCGTCCGCTGTAGCGGAATGGATTCCTTTCGCGAAGGCTGCCGGTTTTTTTCTGGGCACCTTTGTGTTGGAAGACGTGGCTGCTGTGGGTGCGGGCCTGTTACTTGCCGCTGGCGGAATCTCATGGCCGGCAGCGTTCGCGGCGTGCTTTCTCGGCATCTGGATTGGTGATGCCGGGCTTTATGCGCTCGCCCGCTACGCCGGACGCGGCTGGTTTGAGCGCTCCTCAATCCGCCGCTGTGCCGGGCAAGTCGCCAAGAGCGAACGCTGGTTTGCGCAACGTGGCGCACCTGTTTTGATCTTTAGTCGCCTTGTTCCCGGCGCGCGGCTGCCAACATATCTGGCAGCCGGATTCCTGCGCATGCCGCTGGCGCGCTTTTTACTCATCACCGGTGTCGCCTCATTTGTATGGACCATGGCAATTCTTTTTCTGGCCCAATCGTTCGGCGAACGACTGACAAGCTGGCTCGGCACGTATCGACACTCCGGACTGCTTCTGCTAAGTGCGGGTGTGGTTCTGTTTTCCACCCTTCAACTGCTTCGCCACGCGTTCATGAATATCAATTTTCGCCGTTTTACCGCAAGGCTTGGTCGCTGGTTGCATTGGGAGTTCTGGCCTGCCTGGATGTTCTATCAACCTGTGGGAATGTATTACGTCTGGCTCGCATTCAAATATCGCGGGTTGACCATACCTACCGCTGCAAACCCAGGCATGTTTTCCGGTGGAATCGTGGGCGAATCCAAGATGGCAACGTTGAAGGATCTGAGATTGACCAGCCCCGGTTTCACGTCAGAAGCAGAACTGGTCGCAGGCGACACGCCGGCCGCGCGATTGCACTCGCTTAACGAAATCCGTACGCGCTTAGGCATCGATTTTCCTTTGATCCTCAAACCGGATGTCGGCCAACGTGGAGCAGGTGTTAAACTAATTCGCTCGACGGAACAGGCGGAAGCCTATATACGCCAGACTTCCGCACCACTCATCGTTCAACGCTATGCGCCCGGCCCCCATGAAGCCGGGATTTTCTATTATCGATTTCCACATGAACCAAGGGGGCGGATTTTTGCCATAACTGAAAAAGTGTTTCCCGTACTCACTGGTGATGGAAAAAGCACAGTGGCGGAATTGATCCAGTGTGATCCACGTGCCAAACTAATCGCGGACACTTACCTGAAACGATTCGCAGCCAGTCAGAACGAGGTTTTGCCGACTGGCGAGACTATCAAGCTGGTCCAGACTGGCAACCACGCGCAAGGTTGCGTTTTCCGAGATGGGATGCGTTTGAATTCACGCTTGCTTGAAAGTCGCATTGACGAAGTATCACAGAAACTCACCGGCTTCTATATCGGACGCTACGACATCCGCTATGCCAACGAGGAAGACTTGCGGGCGGGGAAAAACTTTCAAATCATTGAATTGAACGGCGCGGCCTCGGAAGCAACGAGCATCTACGACGCGCGCAACTCGATCTTTGCCGCTTACCGGACATTGTTCCAGCAGTGGGATTTGGTCTTCGCCATCGGCGCTGCAAATCGCAGGCGCGGTTGCATGCCGACGAAACTTTCGCTCGTCTGGTATAAGTGGCGGGAGTATGGACGGTTGGCCGCGACTTATCCGCCGGCAGATTGAACCATGTGTACCGTCAGTTTCATCGCACGTAAGAACGGCTACGCGCTCGTGATGAATCGCGACGAAAAACTTGCCCGGGTCGCGGGTGTGCCGCCGAAGTTACGCGAAGTGGATGGTCGTGCCGTGCTTTGCCCGTCTGAACCGGGCGGCGGTACTTGGATCGCGGTCAACGACACTGGCGCGACGTTGGCGTTGATCAATTGGTATTCCATCAAGGAGCGCGTAGAAGTTGACGTTGTCAGCCGTGGCGAAGTCGTGAATTCAATGAGCGCTGCTGACGGGAAGAATTTTGTAGTTTCCGCACTTGCGAAATTGCCGCTCACAAAAATAAATCCCTTCCGCCTCATCGGGATTTTTCCGTCCGTCGGCGAGATTTTTGAGTGGCGCTGGGATTTGAAAAAACTCGTCACTAGAAAATATCCATGGAAACCACGCCAATGGATTTCATCCGGCTTTGATGAGCCGAAAGCGCAGCGTATCCGCAGCGCTACGTTCCAGCTGGCGCAAGCGCAGTGTCCGGCCGACAGTCTTGACTGGCTTCGACGTCTGCACCGTTCGCATGCTCCCAGCTGCGGTGCATTTTCGACCTGTATGCATCGTACTGATGCCGCGACCGTTAGTTGCACCGAAATTGCGCTTTCATTTCGTCGCGCAACCATGCGTTATCATCATGGAGCGCCATGCCGGACATTCAAACAATATGTCCGCCACCTTCGCCTCTGCGGCCAATGCTGATGCCTGGAACGATAAAGAGGCCAATCGGTGATTGGCAAATTGGCGCGGACGAGTTTGTGGCGATCGATATTCCAATCGGTAATTGGAATATCTCCAAACCATCTGCCGACCGCCAAATTGTTGGATAATTGTCATGTGAGAACAGAATGGTCTTGATGCTGAAGGCGAGGGTCGGCGCGCAACCCTCGCCTTCAAGGTTCACACTTTGTCAGCAAAAACACCCAGGACTTCGATCATTTCGTAAAATTTCACTGGCACTTTTGGGCGGTTTGTTTCTATTCCGGTGTCGAACGTAGTTTGAACCGTGTTCAGGTCTTGAAAACGAAGCAGGCAGACCAGAAACGGCCAGCGCTCCGCTTTCCCCGCTCGCCGCCCTCAGACCGAAGCTGGATTAAACCACATTTACTCCCGGTAAATTCAATCGAAGGCTGCTTTGGATTTGTTTACGCCAATCATTCATCACCTGCGCCTGCTCCGCGTAATCTGGCCATTTTGCCACGGCCTCCCGAACTTCCTCAACGATGACTTCGGCCCGACCGCGTTTCATCAAGGCGCTTTTGGCGCAGGCGCGAAAGTCGGCCAGCGTGAATCCATCATGCTTGCCGTTCATCGTCATCTGATGCCGGGCGGTCCAGTCGCCGCCCGGGTTGTAGCTGTAAATCACGTCGAAGGCGGGTGCGAGGGACCAGCGCCCCGTCTTGTCCATCAGGAAGGCGATGTTCTTGACGTGATCGTCCTGATTGCGGGCAATGATGTTGAACACCATCCGCCGGAATTGCTCCTCCACGGTTGCCATCGGCAAATTCAACTGGCGGATGACGAGGAACGCCTGTTCGTAGGCATACGCGCCCGGGTTGTTAAAATCAAAATGCGCCAGCGCGCATAACGACTGCATATGCAATTTCTCACCGCCTTCAAGCCGGTCAAAACGCCGGGTCATGAAATGACGCCGACCGCCTTCTTCCAGCAAACGGCATTCACTCATGGTGATGCCCGCCGCCTTGGCCATCAAATAATATGCGTATTCAATGGCTCCGTAGCCTTTCGGGTCTTCGAGTTCCTTGTCCTTGTTGCCGGTGACACCATCAAATTTCAGCAGCCAGTAATCGAATCCCTTTCCAGCCGTGATCTGCCCTGAACGGACTTCGTTGGTTTCGCGGTTCCAGGCAATGACCGCCTTGGCCCGCGCGCCGCCGGCGGAGGTGCCGACCCGCAGAATGTCGTTCAAGGCGTTTTTTCGGCTCGCGCTGGCAAAAGTGGTTTTCAAATTCTTGCGATGGCTTAAAACTTCCGACGCCAGCTTGACCAGGGCGTTAATCTCAATCTTTTTCGCCTGCTGCGGCTTTGGGCCGATGGCCGGTGCGAACTCCAGTGCACCCATGCCGCGCGCCCCGGTGTAACATAGCCGCTCCACCGCGTTGAAACTTTCGGATGTCCGGCCTTGCGTCGCCAGCCACGCATCTATCAAGGCGTTGCCGAACCGGTCGGGCAGTGAATCCGCCAGCAGGCCGGGCAGCCCGTGAAACGTTTTTTGCGGCAAATCCGGAAAGACATACACCCGGTCGCCGAGCGGCATGGTGATCGGCGAAACTTCAATCCCGCTCTGCGCGAATGCCGGATCATACTGGAACGCTGCGAACTGGCCTCCGTCCTCCAGCGAAACGGCGCCAATGGTTCGTCCCCAAAGTTGAACTTCGGCCAAGGTCATGGTTTATTTCCCCATTGCCATTTTTTGGCTGAAGGCTTGGCAGGCCTGGCGGTGGAAGCACGCTGGCGTTTCCGGCCAGCCATTTTCAGTTGCGCGACCGGGCTGGGCACTGGTTCCGGCATGAGTAGATCGAAGCGCTCGATCACATCGAGCACGCGGCACACGCGGATGAAGCCCGACAACTGGGTTCCCACCGTCCCCGCTTCCAACCGTTCCACCGTGCGTTTCGCGACCCCGGCCTGCGTCGCCAGTTGCGCTTGCGTGAGATTGCGATCCAGCCGGATTTTGGCCAGCCGCCCGCCCAGTTCTCCGAGAATCACTTCGTCCGTGGCTTGTTTGGTTATCTTCATAACACGCCTTTTATGGCGAATTAAAGCCTAAATGTCAATCAAATCGTCACTAAAGACGAATATAATAAAACAATCAAATCGCCATTTAGGGCGAATATCTTGCATCAAGTAACGATTATTATTCGCCACCTTGGACGACTTGCCAACCGCCATGACCAGCGCGTTCTTCGCTACGCTGCCCGGGCTTGCGGTCGGGCCCATTACCCGCTCGACCATGCCGTTCAGCTTCGCCAAGCAATCGCTCGTCACGAGCTGTATTCCAAATGCCGAATGATCGATAGCCTTTCCGCCTGCGGTTCCGCGCCGGCCGTCTCGCTCCGGCTCCGTTCCCTCCGTCTCTCCGCCTCCGCTTCACTTTCCCGTTCGCCGAACCGCAGGCCGAAGCTTGACGTAACCGCCTCCTTTCCCTCATCCATCCGCACCGAGTTCAACCGTTGCGTCAATGTTTCACCTGTCTTTGGATGCTGGTTCTCACAAAGCCGCAGGAACTCATCCGTGCGCACTTTGCCGGACAAGCCAAGTTGTTCCGCGCCCGCCCCGATCCACTGGCCGGCCACGCGTTGTCCTTCATCGAAGTAATCGCCAACGCACAGGTGTTCCTCAAAGTATTCCCTGGCATTCGTCAAATTGTATTGGGCCTTGGCCGTCAGCACGGGAAACAGCCTCCCAAATCCCGGCCCGCATATTGTGTAAAGATTACACAAAACGACTGGGGCAAACTGCTTCACTGGTCGGCATGGTAACGAACCAGTCCGCGTCATTGGAAAGCAGCCCGGTAAATGGCTGTTGTCCGCGCGGCCTTTCCTGCTGACTTATGCTAACACCAACCACCGCCGAATTACTGAACGCCATCGAAGTTCTAAACAAACTCGGTGAGCACATCAACA
This sequence comes from uncultured Verrucomicrobiae bacterium, assembly GCA_963797825.1. GTDB lineage: Bacteria > Verrucomicrobiota > Verrucomicrobiia > Limisphaerales > UBA11358 > UBA11358. Next base: position 32,959 of record CAWCRR010000038.1, on the reverse strand, counting down.
CGGACGCCCCCCATTCCGTCATGCAGATGCCGGAATCGAGCTTGGGCGAACATTACGCCGGGCGAATCGGAGTGAACGCCATTGAACAAACCAGCCGCATTAAAATCGTCGCCGAGCAGCTCCAAAACTGGCGCAACGAACTCATTCAATTACGAAGGCAAAATGTATCTCAATCCGTTAAATAGAGGGCAAGCCGAACCCCTTCGCCAGCGAAGGAAATGGCGCGATCCGCGCTGCGACGCCTATGCGGTGTCAGAAGCCAACCATCTCACCCACATGGGTGCTGCGTGCGCTGCGAAGTTCATTGCCAACTTAAATGCCAAGCCATCCGCTGCGTTTGCCGCCAACCATTCTGCGGCAGGTATGCCCAGTTTAATATGAATAAACCTGCGATTCCACCTGATGCGTTAAACCGGTTCCGTCATGCGGCGTCACAATATGCCCGAACCGCCAAGTCGCGTGCTTCGCGATTACTGGCGCTCAAAGAGGATATTGCTGCGTTGCGCAAACGCGGTGTTTCCTACCGCGCGATCGGCGAACTGTTGACGCAAAGTGGCATCACCACCTCCGACACCTGTATCATGAACTTTTGTCACCGCATCTTGATGGAAAGACGGCATAAACCATTTGTGGCGCGGCGTGTGAAGTCAGATGCCAACAATCCTGCGGCGCGAAGAGCTGCGCCGAATACCACGGCTAAAGCCGCGTTACCTGCCACGCCCGCCACCACCGTCGGTGCGTTGCCTGTGCCAAACGAAAGTGCGCCGATGAAAATTCGCGGGCCGCACATTGCCAAAGTTGAACTGCTACCTCCCGGAGAACAATATGATTAAACGACCCAACCTCATCCTCAATGGCAAGGGCGGTTTCGGCAAAAGTTATGAATGTTTGCTGCATCATCTGGGCCAGCCTTTAAAAACAGCGGTCGGTCGGCTCGTGCTGTGCAAGCCGTTCCTCGCTACCGCTGCGGTCTGGCTTGACAGCGCCGCCCGCCGCTGTGGGTTGCGCTTAAGGTTTTGCATTCGCAAAACCTGCCCGGCTTTGGGCACAAAACAACCATCAATAGCTGTGGATGGCAGCGACATCAAAAGTGCCGCTTTGAAAATGTGTACTGAAGATCTGCACAGTTATTTGGCCTCTTACGCGCAATTTCCGACGGCTGAGCGATTCTCCAATCCGGCGCTGGAACAGGAGCCGGATGCGCCGCCGGAAAAAATGCTGATCCGCTTTGCCCAGGCTGAAGTCGCGGTGCTGGGTGGCGGCCTCTATGCAGTGGAGCGGGACCTTCAAGAATATGAATTGAAATTTGTGAAGTCGGCTGACCGGCGCTACGACGCATTGGCGAAAACCCACATTGCCGCCGTCACCATTGCTTTTACCAAGGAGACACCATGAATCCAGAATCATCATTAAATCTACAGGCACTGGGAAAATATCCCGTCGTCATGACCAAGGAGAAAGTGGCCGAAGCGCTGGGCGTTGCCACGCATACCATCCCGCCATTGGTGCGGTCGGGCCTGCTCAAGCCGCTTGGCCATCCGGGGCGCAATTGCGTGAAGCATTTTTCGCGTGACGCGCTCGCGGAGAAGTTCGCCAGTCCGGAATGGCTAGATAAAGTGATGGCAGCCATCCACCGTCACTGGCGCAACAAGAATGCGCGAAAGCGGGCGCGACTGGCACAACCGGATGCCCCCGCATAGTCACGCGTTAAAGAGCACTTTGTTTCAATCCATCCCACCATCTGGTGGGTCATATTCGTGGATGATGATTGGTGGTGGCGGTTGTGCTGACGGCCATTTCTTATGCGCTGGCATTCAACAGCGGCACAATTTTCCGCTCATACTCTTCCAGCGGCGGCAGTTTTACCTGTGCTTTTTTTGAATAGGCACGATGAATCGCTTTGCTGGTGTGGCCGAGTGCCTGCATCGCATACCGCTCCGGATAACCCGCCGCCGCCGCCCGTTCCGCCCAGGCGTAGCGATAGGAATGAAGCGATACGCCGCTGATGCCTACGGTCGCCAGGCGTTTGATGAAAAGTTTGGCGCGATGGCGTTCGTGAATTCGGGCAAGAGCAGGAAACAAATATCCCGATTGTGGCAATTTCTCCAAAATTGCCGCGACTTCTTCGCCGAACGAAATGAGTGAAGTGGCCCTCGTTTTATGCCTTCGGTAAGCAATTGTGCGGTCATTCCAATCAATGTCTTCGGCGTTGAGCATTGCGATGTCCGTCTGCGAACCGCCCAAGAACCAGAGCACTTGATAAAACGCGCGCGTCGCTGGATTATGTTCACGATTGATGATTTGTTGATGTTCCTCAAAAGTGATTGCCCGTTTCTCTTTGGGTTGCACGGGTGGCCAGTGAAGTCTTGGCAGCACCGGCCATGGAAGCCAGTGCATCCCGAGGGCATAATTCTGTGTCCGTCGCAAATAGGCATTGGTGGAAACCGAGCCTTTATTGAGAACTTCCATAAAGTGCTCGGACGAGGTTTTTATCAATTCCCGGTCGCGAATCATATCCAGCGTTTTGTCCTTGATGGCATATTCCCAACGCTCGCGCGTGCTCCCTTTTTTGGTTGAAATGATTTGCTCCATGACGTGCTGCCACGTACGGCCGGACAACGCGGGATCGCCATGCTGCAAATACACCTGCGCGATTTGCAGATTTATCGCCGGTTGAAGCACCGCTTCGTTTTTAGCGTGGAATAATCGAACTGCGGTTGGCCGGTCGCTGGTATGCAAACTTTCCTGCTTGCCGGTCAGGTCGTCGTGAATGTAATACCGTCCGCTTCTTGTGCGGCGGTAAAGTCGGAATCTCTTTTTCATAGCTGTTTTTCACAGCGATGAGTTTAAGACAATTGATTTCGACTCCGGTAGGGAGCCAGTGTGAGTTTTGCAGAATAGGCCAGAGTATAATTCTGCTGGCAATTCTGCTGGCACTTTTACTCATCACTTTCATATCTTCTTGCTGCGACCGCAGTTAGAAGTGGAGCCAGCTGTCAGGATTGAACTGACGACCCACGGTTTACAAAACCGTTGCTCTACCGCTGAGCTAAGCTGGCCTCTCCACCACCGACATTTTTCGCTTTGCCCGCTTTCCTGTCAAGCTTGCCGGAAAGGCACCAACCCGGGCCGCCAAGTCGGAAATCAAATCATTCGTCGCCCCAGATGGTTTTGACATGGGCGATGCCGCGCTGGACCGCATCCACCGGCATGGACGGGCTGAGTTCAAAAACCTTGATGTGGTCCGGTTTTACGAATGGCTTGAGCGCGGCAAAATCAACCGTGCCGGTGCCGGGCGGCGCGTGGTCGGCGGCGGGAAATTTCACGTCATGAATGTGAAAGCCGGCCAGCCGTCCCGGTCAGCGATTCGAGATGCCGGGCGTGGTGGAGGAACCCGAGGTTTTCCTTGATTTGCGCGTGGCCGGTGTCGTGCCAGTAAACCATGTTTGGACTGTCGAACTCGCGGAAGAAAAACTCGAAGTCGCCCTCCAGCGGAATTTCCTCGAGGCCCTGCCGGTTTTCGATGCCGAGCTTGAGGTTGCGCTTTTCGGCCTCGGGCAGGATGAGGTGGAGGGTTTCGTAAACGCGCTCGACCGCCTTCCCTTTCCCCGCTTCACGGCTGGCGGCGGCCTCGGCGCGGAGCTTTTCGTACTTGGGCGTCTTTTTTCCGTCGCGCTCCAGCATGCTCACTCAATTTGCCGGTGTAATCCTTCAATTCCATGCTGCCGAGATGCAGCACGACGAGCGGGGCCTTGACGCGCTGGGCGAAATCGAGCGTCTTGAGCGTGTATTTGACGGCCAGTTCGCGCTCGCGCGGCCGTTCGTCGGAAAATTCGTAGAGGTTCGGCGAGGCATGATTCACCCCCATGGGCAGCGGACAAAAATTGTGGAGGCTGGAAATTTTGATTTCACCCGCGTCCACGGCTTCCAGAATGCCGGGCAGGAGGCCGAGCCGGATGCCGTGGCTGAGTTCGGCCCAGGCAAAGCCGAGGTCGCGGATTTCGCGCAACATTGCGCGCCCGTCCGTGTGGCGTTTGGAATTCCAGCAGGTGGAAAGCGAGTACATGTGCGGCGGTTAAAATAAAAGACCGGGCGCATCGTAATCGGATGCGCCCGGCTTTGAAATCGCAAAATTACAGGTCGGCGTAACGTGCGGTCAGCATCGCGGAAAAGCGCGCGGCTTTTTCCTTGCGACGGCGCTTTCTCACTCGGCTTTTCGAAATGCCGGTGATTGCGCACGACCTTGAGGGTCCCTTCGCGGTCGACTTTTTTCTTCAGTCGCCGCAATGCGCGTTCCACGGGTTCGCCTTTTTTTAATCTTATTTCAGTCAACGCAACTCACTTCCTTTCCGGGGGCGAGAAAGTCCGCTCACGGGCGGGGCTCGCAAATGGGCGCGCAGCATAGTTTTTCCGCCGCCGTTGTCAATGCGCAAAAGCAGGCGCGGGGGAACCTTCAGATTGGCCTGGATTTCAGGCCGGCAAGGCCGATGGAAACGGGTGCGGTTGAGAATGGCTCAATATTTCAATATGGTCCGATGCCCGTCGAGCAGGCGATTGCTTTTGCCCGCAACGAAGTTATGCTGCCGGGGCATGAATCGCAGGAACGTCAAAAAATCCGCCGCCGATCCCGAATTGAGCCGGCGGATCCAGGAGCTGATTGATTTCAAGGGCGGCGGCCACAACGCCGCCGAGGTCGCCGACATCGTCGAAAACGCGCTCAAGCTGTTGTCGGATGTGAAGGATACCGGCGACGTGCGCGTGATTCAGACCGCGTTGCGCGAACTGCGCTATGCCTTCCGGCTCTTCGCGCCGTACGCGCGCATCCGCAAGGTCACGATTTTTGGTTCGGCCCGGACGCAATCGGAGCAGCCGGAATATCAACAGGCCGTGGATTTCGGGCGCAAGATCGCCAAAGCCGGTTTCATGGTCATCACCGGCGCCGGCCCCGGCATCATGCAGGCTGGACACGAAGGGGCCGGCCCGGAAAAAAGTTTTGGGGTGAACATCCGCCTGCCGTGGGAACAATCCGCCAATCCCATCATCGCCGAGGATAAAAAGCTCGTCACCTTCAAATATTTTTTCACGCGCAAATTGATTTTCATCCGCCACTCGGACGCCATCGTGCTGTTCCCCGGCGGCTTCGGCACGCTCGATGAAGGGTACGAGGCGCTCACCCTCATGCAAACCGGCAAGGGCCAGATCATGCCGCTCGTGCTCGTCGAACCTCCCGGCGGCACCTATTGGAAAGCCTGGGACAAATATATCCGCGAACATTTGCTCCGCGATGGGCTGATTTCACCCGACGACCTGAATCTTTACCAGATCACCAACAACACCGACGAAGCGGTGAAAATCATCACGCGCTTTTACCGGAATTATCAATCGAGCCGGTTCGTGAAGGATTTGTTCGTCCTCCGGCTGAAAAACGCGCCGTCGAATTCTGCGCTGGCCGCCATCAACGAAGACTTCGCCGATATCATCACCGGCGACCCCATCAAAGCCATCGCGCCAACACCGGAAGAACTCGAAGACAAGGACAATCTGGATCTGGTGCGCATCGCGTTCGGGTTCAACCGCCGCGATTATGGGCGTTTGCGCCAGTTGATCGATGTGCTGAATGGGCTATGATGGTGCGGGGCGCGCACTCAAATGCGCGCCGTGGTTGGTGGAGACTTTTGGCAGACAGAGCAGAAGACCGGGGAAACCGGTGGGTTGACGAAGCGAAGGCGGCAATGACCAGGAACAATCTTGAAAAGGTGAACGAATGAGGGATTTCAGACGTGTCACCCTGTTCGTTATCGGGGCTGCGGTTGTGACAACATTAGTGCGTGCCGAACCTGACTTGGCTACGACCAATTCGGCGTCCGGGCAGGTTGCAATGTTCGCCTCCCCGCCGACTGGAATCTGGCAGGGGGCCGTCGGCGAAGGTTTTCGGTCTTCGGTCCAGACCCTGAGCTTGCAGGCAGGCGCGACCGCCGGTTTCCAGGCCTTCGGCGGTCAGCAGGACCACGATCTGGCTTTGGTAAGCCTCTCGTACGGGCACATGGTGGGCCCGGTAATGGGCGAGGATCATTGGTACCGTGGCAACTGGGAAATCCGCGGGGAATTGTTCGGCGGCAAGCAGTACTCCCCCTCGAGCAACTGGATGGTTGGACTGACGCCCCATTTGCGTTATGACATTGCCACCGGCACCCGCTGGATTCCGTATGTCGATGGCGGTGCCGGGGTGACGGCCACCGGGATCGAGCCGCCAGACTTGAGCGGCATTTTCGAGTTTAATCTACAGGCAAACGCAGGCGTGCATTGGTTCATTCGGGATAACCTCGCTCTCACCATCCAAGCCGGATTCCTGCATGTTTCTTGCGCCGGCATCCACTATCCCAATCAGGGTTTGAACTGTACCACCGGGATGGTCGGGCTCACCTGGTTCTTTTGAAGCGCGTCATTTGTTCGCCCGGGCCGATCCCGGTTGCCTGATTGTTCATTTTCAGTGCACTCGACACTCCGCCCGCTGATTGTTAGCGTGGCGTCATGAATTTTCTGGTCACCGGCGGCGCCGGCTTCATCGGTTCGCACGTCTGCGAACGGCTGTTGCACGACGGCCACGCGGTCTGGGCGTTCGACGATCTCAACCCGTTTTACGACCCGCAGCTCAAACGCCGAAACTTGCACGACATCCAGTCGCTGGCCAAACCGTTTGAATTCGTCCACGGCGATGTGTGTGACCGCGCCGCGCTCGACGAACTGTTCGGCAGCGTGAAATTCGACCAGCTCATCCATCTCGCGGCGCGTGCGGGCGTGCGGCCCAGCCTGGCTGAACCGGCGCTCTACCAGCGCGTGAACGTCGAAGGCACGGTCAACCTGCTCGAAGCCGCCCGGAAAAATCGCGTCAAAAAAATCGTCATCGCCTCGTCGTCGTCGGTTTATGGTGTGAACTCGAAGGTGCCGTTCAACGAGAGCGACCCGATTTTCTCCGCCATCTCGCCTTACGCCGCGAGCAAGCTGGCCTGCGAGTCGCTCGGCCATGTCTATCACCATGTTTACGGCCTGGACGTGGCGATGCTCCGCCTGTTCACCGTTTATGGCCCGCGCCAGCGGCCCGATCTGGCCATCCGCAAATTTGCCACGCTCATCCATGCCGGCAAGCCGATTCCCGTCTTTGGCGATGGCAGCATGGCGCGCGATTACACCTACGTCACCGACACGGTGGACGGCATCATCGCCGCCACGCAAAAGGAATTCGGCTTCCAGATTTTCAATCTTGGCGAATCGCAGACCGTGACGCTCGACCGCCTCGTCGAATTGATCGAGGCGGCGCTGGGCAAAAAGGCCGTGATTGACCGCCAGCCGCCGCAGCCGGGCGACGTGCCGGTCACCTTTGCCGACATCACCAAGGCGCGCTCCCAACTGGGCTATCATCCCCAGGTCAAAATCGAGGCCGGCATTAGATTATTTATAGATTGGTTTCGGAAAAATACTGTCTAGAATCCCGGCATGAAATCAGACGCGCAATTCAAACGCCCATCCCTGGCCGAGGCGCTTAAGGACTGGAACCAGCTGCTGGCCGAACGCGGTTTTGCCACGGACATCACCTGGATCTTTGCGGAAAATCTGTGCGTGGAAAAATCGCGCACCGAACCGGGCGGATTTCATTTCGGTTATCAAACCCGGTTCACGCCGCCATCCGCGGATGCGCTCGACATTGCGTTCGACCATTTTGGCGAAACGAACGCGCCGATGGTTTTTTACCGGCTGGGCGGGCGTCCGGGCCGGTCCGTTTGCATGTTGCTGTGCGATCCCTGGTTTGAAAGCAAGCGCGCGGCCGACGGGTTTTTGCGCCGCGACGAATGGCGGATTTTGTTTTATCCCGGCCAAAAGGATGAAATCGAGGAAGTTACCGACCTGACCCGCTGGCTTCGCCGCGTCAAGCGCGACCGGGCGTTTCACGACCTGGATTTTGGCATGACGCTGGAAGCGATTGACGAAATCAAAGTTTATGGCCGGACGCTTGCGCCGTACGAACGCTTTGCCGCGGGGATGCTCAACCGGCTTCGCCGGCTTTTGAGACAGCCCGCTTGACACCGGCGTCCCGGCGCATCTTGGCTGTCACATCCCGGGACAAAATCCCGGCCTTCGGCCCTGTTTGGCGTCATGTTTTGATTCACCCACGAGCCATTTGCGGCTGGCCCGCTTGATGCTCAAGCCCAGACATGACCCGGATTGCATACAACGTGAGCAGGAAGAGCCAGGTTTTCAATACTGCGTTCGTCCCGGCCAACCACTCCAAAGAGGCGCAGTTTGGTCTGATCGATGGCGCAGTCATTGTCTTCTTCCTTCTCTGCATCGCAGGCTTTATCTGCTTCCTCCTCGCCTGAACACAGCGCGGCGGATTGTAGCTTCGATGTGAGAACGGCCGTTGCGGCCGCACAAAAAACTGTCCTTTCCCCTTGCGGTCGTTGCACAATTCCCGGGATGACGCACTTGGAAGCCAAAAAACGTCACGCCCAGCTTGTCGAGGAAATCCGCCGGCACGACCACGCCTATTACGTTGAAGGCCGGCAGCTCATCACCGACCGCGAATACGACCGGCTTTTCAAGGAACTGCAGGAGTTGGAAAAGGATTTCCCGGGCCTCGTCACACCCGAATCGCCCACGCAACGGGTCGGCGGCGCGCCCAGCGAAAGCTTTGCCCGCATCAAACATCTCGTGCCGATGCTCTCGCTCGACAAGGTCGAGGCCAGTGATCATCCGACCAAGGATGAAGAGCCCGACCGCGACAAACGCAACCGCGCCCAGGACGAAAACACGCTGGCCGAACTCCGCGCGTTCGACGCGACCATCCGCAAACATCTGGGCCGTGATCACGTCGAATACATCATCGAGCCAAAGGTGGACGGCGTGTCCATCAGCGTCCATTTCCGCCATGGCAAGCTCGCCCTCGGCGTCACCCGCGGGGATGGTGTGGAAGGCGACGATATCACCATCAATCTCAAAACCGTCCGGGCGATTCCGCTGGAGTTGAAAATGAAAAATCCGCCGGCGTTGCTCGAAGTGCGGGGAGAGGCTTACATGGCGATCCAGGAATTCGAGGCCGTCAACGCCAAACTAGCCGCCGCTGGCGAGAAACCGTTTCCCAATGCCCGCAATGCCACCGCCGGCACACTGAAACAACTCGACCCGAAACTAGTTGCGCAACGTCCCATCCGCGCCGTGTTTTATGCCACCGGCAAGGTGGAGGGAATTGAATTCAAAAAGCATTCCGAGATGCTCGAGGCACTCGCGCGATTCGGCCTGCCCACGCAAAAACTCTGGTGGGTCTGCGACGGCATCGACGAGGTTCTGAAAATTTACGCGGACAAGGTCGTCGCGCATTACGATGAGGACAATGATCTGCGCCGACAGTTGCCATACGAGATAGACGGCATCGTGGTCAAGGTGAACACGCTCGCTGACTGGGCGCGCATTCCCGGTCGCAGCCGGGCGCCCGGCTACGCCATCGTCCACAAACCCGTGCCGTGGATTACGCCCGCAGAAACCGTGCTGAAGGCCATCACTGTCCAGGTCGGGCGGACTGGTGTGCTCACGCCCGTGGCTGAACTGGAGCCGGTTTTCGTGCAGGGCTCGACGATCTCGCGCGCCACGCTGCACAACGAGGACGAGATCCGCCGCAAAGACATCCGCATCGGCGACACCGTGGTCATCCGCAAGGCCGGCATGGTCATCCCGGAAATTTTCGAAGTGGTGAAAACCAAGCGTCCGCCCGGCGCGAAGGAATTTGATTTGTTCAAGCACGTCGGCGGCAAATGTCCTGCGTGCGGAGGAACCATTGCGAAGGAAAAGGTTTCCGCCGGCGACGCCGAGGAAGTCGCCTGGCGTTGCCAGAACATTGCCGGTTGCCCGGCGCAACTCACGCGACGCATCGAATATTTCGCGCAACGCAAGGCGCTCGACATCGAATCGCTCGGCGACATCGTGGCGGAAAAACTCGTCGAACGTGGCCTGGTGAAGGAACCACTCGACCTGTTCAACCTCAAGCTGGAGCAGCTCGGCAAATTGAATCTCGGCACCGACGACGAGCCGCGCGCGTTCGGTGAGAAAAACGCGACCAAGGTTTTGGAGGCGCTCCAGCGCGCCAAGACCGCGCCGCTTTCCCGCTGGATTCAGGCTTTGGCGATTGCCGACGTCGGCGAGGCCACCGCCAAACAACTTGCCGCGACGCACGAATCATTGGACGCACTCGCCCGATCGGGAGTCCTGCGCGATATCTGCGATCTCGGCGCAAAGGAAAGTGAACGCGCCGAAATCAGCCCGCGTTCCCGCAAGAATCCGCCCAAAGACGAGGCCGAAAAAGCCGCACGCGAACAACGCGATATTGCGCTCAAGGCGGAAATTGCGGCAATTGAATCACGGCTGGAGGCGGGTGGCTTGAAATCGAAGCTGGTGGAAGTCGGCCCGGTGGCGGCGGCGAGCGTATTGGATTATTTCGCCTCGCCCGCCGGGAAAGAGGTTCTGGCCCGCATCCGCGAATTGAAAATCAAACCCGAAGCTGAAGTGGCCAGAGTCGCGACGGCGATGGAGGCTGGCATTTTTGCCGGCAAAACATTTGTGCTGACCGGCACGCTGCCGACGCTGACGCGCGAGCAAGCCACGGCAAAGATTGAAGTGCTCGGCGGCAAAGTGACCGGCAGCGTGAGTCAAGAAAACCGATTACGTCCTGGCCGGCGAAGAAGCCGGCTCCAAGCTCACAAAGGCGCAGGAACTGGGCGTGAAGATATTGAGTGAGGCGGAGTTTTTGAAGATGTGTGGAAAAGCGTGACGCACAGGAGCGCGGGCGGCCCGCCCGCGAGTTTAACAATTAAAGCGTGGACACGCGGACGAGCCGTCCGCGCTCCGATGAAAATGAAACACGACATTCGACAGCTCGTACTGGACAAACGCGCCTGGACGGAACCATTGTCCATCGACGAAGAAAAACTGGGTTTTCGCGGCTGGCATTCGCGCGGGTATCTTCCACATTTTGATGCGCCTGGCGTGCGGCAGATGATCACTTACCGTCTGGCCGACGCAATGCCCGCGAGCCGGCGGCATGAATGGGAAGCATTGCTGGCACTTGAGGATGAACGCCAACGGCGCATCAAGATTGAAGCGTATCTGGATGCCGGTCACGGCGAATGTCATCTGCGGCGTCCGGAAATCGCCGCGCTGGTTCAGAAGAATTTGCTGCACTTCGATGGAACGCGTTATCGCCTGCTGGCTTGGGCGGTAATGCCGAATCACGTGCACGCGCTGATTGAAACATCGCAAACCCCACTGGCGGAGATTTTACACGGTTGGAAATCCTACACCGGCAAGGCGGCCAACCGCCTCCTGAAACGCACGGGCGATTTCTGGCAGCCGGAATACTTCGACCGTTATATTCGCGACGAGGAACATCTGGCCAAGGCGGTCCGTTATATCGAAAACAATCCGGTGAAAGCTGGTCTCACGAAGTCGCCAGAAGAATGGTTGTTTGGTAGCGCACGCTTTCGAAATATAAGAATTGCCGACTGCGAGCCTGCCGGTTGAAACACGCGGACGAGCCGTCCGCGCTCCGATGGCGTAACTTTACTTCGGGTTGATCCCTTCCAATACAGGCGAGTTCCGGATGACCAGGTTGGTGACTGAATTAAACGTGGCCGCCACAACGCCGGGAGCAAGCTGCGCCTTGAAATTGTCCACTTCGAGTCCGTCCACGTCCACACACGCCATCGCCGGACGCAAATCGTTGAATTCAAAACTCAGGTTGAGGTTTGCCAGTTCGAGGCCGCGAACGTGGCGGGCAAAAACGCCGTAGGCGGGCATCACGCCAATCCTGCCGGGTTCGGGATAACCGGTACCGAGTTCCGGTGGGACGCGCGCGGCATTTTTCCTCGTGCCACCGCCTTTGAAAACCAGCCGGATGTTTTCCAGGCGCACGTCTTCAATCGGCTGTCCGGGCGTGCCGGTGATCTGGATGCCGCTCATCGGTTCGATTCCGGTGGCGATGACGTTGGAAATGAAAATGTTCCGAATGCGGCTCGGCGCGGTCACATCGGGACCGCGATTGCGGCTGCCGGTGGTGATGTAAATGGGATAACCGACGACGTCCATCATCGTGAGGTTTTTGATGGTGATGTTTTCCATGATGCCGCCATCCACTTCCTCAAGCGCCAGGCCGTGGCAGCCGCGGAAAGTGCAATTGGCGACGGTCACGTTGCGAAAGCCGCCATTGGCCTCGGTGCCGAATTTGATCCGGCCCGTTCCCCGGTTTGGTTTCATGGTCCCATCCAGCAACGTGCCTTCCCGAAAACCGGAGACCTGGCAGTTCACAATCGTCAGGTTTTCGGTGATGACATTCCGGCCCAGTGCAAAACTGCTCTTGGGACACAAACCGTCATCGTTCGGCGAATTGATCCGGCAGTTGGAAACCATCGTGTTGCGGCAGCAATCAATGTCAATGCCGTCGCGGTCCGTGTCCATCGTCACGTTGTCCACGGTGTTGTTGTCGCAACCGGTGATAAGGATGGCGAAGTGGCCGCCGTGAACAATGGTGACGTCCCGGATCAGCACGTTGCGGCACAATTTGAGGGCGATGGCTTTGTTGCCCAGGCGGGAGGGCGGGAAATTGGTTTCCAGTTGCGGCGTGCGATTGGTCGGACTCCAGCGGGAAAAGCCGCTCATGTCGTCGAGCAATTTATCGTCGCGCACCAGCCCGCCGCCGTTGATCATGCCCGGGCCGGTGATGGAGACGTTGGTGAGGTTTTCGCCCCAGATGAGGCTGTTGTGAAAATAGACGTGCCCGCCGTCTTCATAAGCGATGCGCGGCCAGGGCTCGGTCTCATCATAGGCGTTCATATTCTTGCGGCGCGCCGAGAATCATCGCGCCGGCCGCGAGCTGCAAATTGATGTTGTTCGTCAGATGAATGCTGCCGCTCAAATAAGTTCCAGCCGGAACAAAAACGGTGCCACCGCCCGCCGCCGCCGCTGCCTGGATTGCCCGGTCAATGGCCGGACTGTCCAACGTCCGGCCATTGCCGGTTGCGCCGAAAGCTGCGCACGTTGAAAACCATTTTGTGGGCTGACTCCGCGGCGCGGGCCGCGGGCGTTGATTTGCAACCGGTTTGAAAAAGCGTCCCCAGGAACGCGATGCAGAGCACGATGCCGGTTGAAGCCGGGCCAAAGCCGCGGACAGATTCAAGTTTCATGGTTCGGATGGCACGATCGATAAATCCAGACTGAATAGCCGCTTCAGACGCGCGGGACCTCCATAACGTTATCCCAACCGGTGACGGAACTCCGAGCACGCCTTCGTCACGTCTGTTGCGTTCAAGATCGCCGACACGACGCAAATGCGCGTGTGCGCCCGCCGCCAGCACTTTGTCGAGATTTCCGCAAATTGATGCCGCCGATGGCAAACCAGGGAATTTTCACGTTCGCCGCCGCCCAGCGGACGTATTCCAGCGTCACCGGTTTCGCCATGCGGTTTGGTGCCGCGTCGAATAGACCGGTCCGATGGCGATGTAATCCGGTCCGGCGGCCAGCGCGCTTTCGGCCTGTTCCGGCGAGTGGGTGGACAGACCGATTTTGAATGTTGAACTTTGGATTTTGAACTCTGGACACGTGGGCATGGCCGGCGTCAAAAAAATCCTCCTGGCCCAGGTGGCAGAATTCCGCGCCGATTTCGCGGGCGATTTCCGGATGGTCGTTGATGACCAGGCCGACTTGCGCCTGCGGGTGACGGGCAGAATCGCCTCGGCCATTCGGCGGACTTCATCGGGTGTGGATTTTTTGGCGCGAAGCTGGATCAGGTCCGCGCCGCCGTCGCAAAGTTGTTGCGCAAAGACCTCCGGCGCGCGGCCATGGAAGTAGGCCGTGTCGATAAAAGCGTAAAGCCGGCAGTCCGCAAGCGATTTCATGGTGCGAGTCTGTCAGAGTCAGCGCGTGTGTTCAAACGCCATCCGCCAAAACCAGTCGCTGCGCGAGGCGAAGGTGACCAGCACGTTTTGGAGCGAGGGCGTGAGGATCAGCCGTTGCAGCCATTTGGCCCAGGCCAGCCGCCGCGCAAACGCCGCGTCGCAACGGCGGGCGATTTGTGACCGGGTTTCGGCCCAGGAAATTTCCCCGCGACTCCAGGCGATCAGTGGTTCGATGGCCAGTTCCGCCGATTCGAAGGCCATGGACATCCCGTTGCCGGTGACGGGCGGGATCATCGTGATGGCATCGCCCACGCAACATTCGCCGCGCGCCACCGCCTGTTGCGGCTGCAACGAAAGCCCGGCCACGGCGCAAAATGAATCTTCATCAAATTCAGCCGCCGCCAGCCGCTGGCGCAACAGCGACCCGGCTGGCCCGCGCAACAATTCCAGCCGGTCTTGCCGCCGGTCGCTTTCGCCGGCGCGCCGACGGAACAATCCGCAGACGTTGACCACGCCGCCATGGAGCCGGCATAAACCGACGTAGCCCTGTGGGGAAACATGCATTTCGAGGTCCGCTGCGAGCGGAACGTTGCGCGCATGCGCCTTCAGCCCAAACCAGCGCGCACCGTTTTCCGTCCGATTGTACGTGCCGACCCGTGGCACGAACGACACCTTCGTCGGGGGCTTCATCGACGCTGCCGGTTGCCTTCGCACAATTCGCCGCCGAGTTCGCGGAATCTTTCCGCCAGCGCGGCATCCAGGGTGAAACGCGAAAGGCAGATGGCTCGCGCTGGCAGTGGTCGCGGTCCGGTCGTTCGGGTCGTCAGAAAAAAAGGCTGCCGTGTCCGCATCCACCGCACCTGCGTGTTCGAGCAAACTCGCCCAAACCGAGCCGGGCCAGCGTTTCCTGGCCGCGCCCGCTGATGAATTCGCCGCAGACCCGGTGGCGCGGATAATGCCCGGCTTCCTGCAAGTGTCACCGGCACGCCGTGTTGACGCAGTCCGATGCCGAGCGTCAAGCCCGCCAGCCCGCCACCGGCAATCGTGATGGGTTTCATTGATGTCATCATCGCTCAATGAGCACCGGTTCAGTGTAGCGATGCGCGATCTGGAAACTGCGGAGATTGTCCCCGTGCCGATTCACGCTTGAAATTGACAAGGTCATATTGCTGGCCGGATTTTTCGCGCAATGAACAAATGGCTGAAGGCCCCGGCGGATCGTTCGGTCAATTGCCAGTTTCGTTTGTCCGGCCAGAGTGCGAAAAGTTCCCCGCCCCGGAAGCCCGCCCGCACACTCGCCACCGCATCGTGGCGCGTGACGCGGTTGCAGCCGATGGCCCAAAGCAATCGGCTGCAAAGCAAAGGCCACTGGGCGCGGCACGGCTCGACGGCGATGAACAAACGCGCACGGGCGGCAATCGCACGGAACAGTCCGGCCAGGCTCACGTCGTGGAAATGATGCAGAAACAGATTGGCGATGACGACTTCCACCGGGCTGCCGGTGGGCATCCAGTCAAAAACATCCGTGGTGACGGCTTCTGGGCGCCAGCCAAGGGAGGTAAATGAGGCGAGCGTTTGGGGGGACACGATTTTCTGGCGGTCGAGCAGCGTCACGCTCACGTTCGGCCAGCGCGACGAAGTTTTCTGCGCCACCTGCAACAGAAAATTCCCGTCGCCAGCGCCGAGTTCGGTGATTTGTTCTGGCGCCTGGCTGCTTGAATGATTTCGCAATGCGCCCGCCATGATTGTGTGATTGCGCATCCAGGTGTTGACGCGGCACAAATCGAGCCGCGAGCGGACGGCCAGCGGATCATCCGCTGGCAATTCATCGAGCAGTTCCGGTTCGACAATGCGCTTCATGCATTTCATTGTGGCCGCGGTTGTGAAAACGCGGAAAGCCACCGCACCTTCACCAGCGCGGTTCCAGGTTCATTTCACCTCCAGCAATGCGCCGTGGCAACTGAACCCGGCACCGAAGGCCGACATCCACCACAGGCCGTCAGGCACGGCATCGTGCAGCGCGCGTTCGAGCACGAAATAAACCGTCGGACTGCTGAGGTTGCCGAATTCACGCAGCACGGCGGTGCTGTGGCGCACGTCGGCCTCGCTCAAAGCCAGCTTGTCGCGCAGCGACAGCAGCACGTCGCGTCCGCCCGTGTGCAAAATCCAACCGGCGACCCGGTCGCGTTTCACGCCGGCGTCAGCCAGCGACCCTTTCAGCAATCGTGCGGCCTCGTCGCCGGCGATTTGCGGGACTTGCGGCAAAAGGATGTTTCGCAGCATACCGTTTTTATGGGTAAATCGCAGCGTGTCACGCTGGTCTGGCAGCAGGTGCGACGAGCCGAATTTCCATTCGACGCGTCGGCGCTTCGGTTGCGGTTTGTTCGCCAGCACCGCGGCGCCCGCGCCGTCACCAAACAGGCACGCGCTGATGAGCACGCCGGGATCATCGTCGAGATAAAACGCGGCGCTGCACACTTCGACGCAGACGGACAAAACATTTTCGGCGCGTCCGGCGGCCAGGATGGCCTCGGCGGTTCGCAGGTTCGGCAGCGCCGCGCCGCAACCCTGGCCGACGAGATCGAGCGGGAACACGTCCGGACGCAGGCCGAGCCTTTCGCTGACGTAGCTGGTGAGGCCGGGACACAAATAGCCGGTGCAGGTGCTGATGAGCGCGGCGTCAATTTGGCCGGGTTTGCAGTTCGCGTCCTTCAACGCACATTGCGCGGCCTGCGTGGCCAGTGCGGGGGCGTGTTTGGCGAAGCGTGCTTGCAGCGCGTCGGGCGTCAGCTCAAAAACTTCGCCGATCGGTTCCAGCGCCAGATGACGCGTAGCGATGCCGTTGTCGCCGCCCAGGACTTTTCGAAGAATGGCGCGCGAGCGCGGCAGGAGCCGGGCGAACGGCGCAGATTTTTGCAGCGCGTTCCAGCATTCGCGCTGGGTGAAGCGTTGGGGTGGGGCGGCGACTCCAAGTCCGACAATGAACATAATCCAGTTTAGCGCGCGTTGCGTCCGCGCGCCACTGCGTTGAATAGGAGGCCGGAGAAAAACGTTTGTTCCCTTTCGGCTGGCCAAGGTCACGAATGCGTTGCACCAGCACTGGCAAAAGAGAAATGCCGCCGGGAAAGAGCACCCGGTGAATGCGAAGCTTCCCCGAAAGAGCGGTCAGGGGCGATTGATTGACGAGTTGACTCACGGATAAATGTTACCGGAGGCGGGGGGTGGACGAGGCGTGCGCCAATACGTTGATCCATCGAACATAAAACAATTCTTTGACAACGCCGCCGCAATGTAATATAATCAACTACAGCCATGACATTGAGCGATTTCTCAAGTTTTGGTTCAGTAGTTTGGGGCTGGGTTGAGAGAGCCGGATCAATTCCGGCTCTCTTTTTTATTTTTTAATCTGAGTTAAAAAATAAGAGGCCTTTGATAAAATTTTTTGGATGGAGCGATTTGCTTCGCTGTTTCATAAACAATCAATCCAAAAAATGCAGCCAGTTCACCGATATTTGCTGCATGACAATGTTTGCCGCCAGAAATCCCGTTAAAGCAAAACACTGAACTGTCCAGCCATTGGGGTCAGGTCCATTTCCCCTCGAACCTAAAAACAATGGAAAGGAACGACCTTACCCAGGCCAACGAGACGTTGGGACGGGGGGCCATCACCACGACCACTTTGCTTTCACCTATTGGATTTCCGGGCCGGAGCAATTTCACCGGTTGGCAATCCGGTGAACGATGTAACCCCTATGAAGCCCGTGGGGGCAAAAGAAAAAAAGTTGGCGGCGGAACGTTTATTCATTCCGTCTGGCGACCTCGGGACGGGGCGAAAAGAATGCACCCCGGCTCGCCTGGTTCTCCGACTTGGTTTGCGGGGGTCAGTTTGCCGGTATTCTGGTCTATTTTCCGGTGATTTTTGTTGTTGTGCTGCCCAGCCACGACCATCCTTGTGTCTTCGGTCACAGTTTTCTTTTTCGCGTGACCAAAATAGAATGGTTTGACTTTCCAATCGTCAAACCGCATAAAGTGAAGTTCTATGATTCATTTAACGTCAAAAGAACTGCGCCGGGCCGCTATTCTCAAGGAGAAGATTGCAGCCTTGGAAAAGAAGTTGAGCCAGTTGTTCGGCTCGACCATCACATCTGTTGCAGCCAAAGCCCCGAAGAAAAAACGGAAGATGAGCGCTGCCGGCAAAGCCAGAATTGTTGCGGCTCAAAAAGCCAGATGGGCCAAGGTCAAGGCGGGGAAGCCGTCCGTGAAGCCAGCCAGGAAAGCAAAGCGGAAGATGAGTGCCGCAGCAAGGTCGAAAATTGCGGCGGCGGCCAAAGCGCGCTGGAAGAAAGCCAAAGCTCAGGGAAAGAATTCGCTGTAAGTCCCCCGGCGAGCATTATCGGGAAGAGAGCATGGTTTCGGACCGGACGAGTTGTTTTGCCAACTAAGAGCGCGAACCAAAAGCGAGGCTGATGTTCGATCCCAAGAATGGCAAACGCCGGCTGAGTTGCGTTATTGTCAGTGTTTTGTTCCTTCTGCAACTGCCGATGTCTGGCGCAGCGGCTCAGAGCAATCCCTTGCCTTTGCTCAATCGAAAAGTGCAGGCCACCAGCGCGCTGCTGGTGGATGCCGCGAGCGGTAAAGTATTATTTAGTCGGAATCCCGCCGAGCCCTTGCCGCCGGCAAGCACCGTCAAGTTGCTGACCGCACTGCTGGTGTATGAGCGAACAGGACTCAAAGGCGATGTTGTCGTCCAGAAGGCAGACACACTCGTCGAGCCGAGCCACATCCCGTTGCGAACCGGGGAGACCGTCCCGGTCAAAACCTTGGTGCAGTCCCTGCTCATCGGCTCGGACAACGATTCCGCGCTGGCGCTGGCGCGGCACACGGGCGGTTCGGTGGAGAAGTTTGTGGCGCTGATGAACGCCCGCGCCCGCGCACTGGGTTGCACCAACAGCCTGTTCAAAACCCCGAACGGTCTGCCCGCGCCTGGCCAGGTGACGACCGCCTGCGATTTGTTAAGGATTTTTCAAGCTACAATGGCCGTGCCAGAACTGCGCGACATTTGCCGCACGCCCAGCATCAAACTCAAGACGGCTGCCGGTCTCCAAACACTTAAGAATCACAACAAGCTCCTGGGCGTGTACCCCGGCATGGGGCCGGCCAAGACGGGCTGGACGTTCCGCTCCGAACACACCTTTGCGGCGTCTGCCGCACGCGACGGCTACGAACTGCATTTGATCCTGTTGCACACCCCAAACACTTGGGCTGATGCCAGGACCCTTTTCGATTTCGGTTTCGAGCAACTCCGCCACGAACGTAATGGTCCGGAGGCAGGTACTAGAAACTAATGCAATAACTGCAAGGCAACACCGATGGCGGTGGTCGGCTGGCAATAATCGCCTTCAAGGTTCACACTTCGTCACGAAAGCACCCAAGCCGCCCATCCTTTCGTAACCGTTCTCAAAAACAAATGGCACGAGACCGGTGCATGAAGGCTTCGAACGGATTTGTGGGCCGTTGTCAAGTTGCCTTGATTCCACTCTGGCGTACGATGCCTGTCGAGTCTGCATGGGGATTGCGCCGACGCCGGGCGAGCCTCAGCCTGCTTGCTTCCTGCATTGGACTGTGTTAAGCGTGCGGTTTGTGTCCAGTGGATCGTTTCAATATTATCGGCTGATTTCATGACAATGCTCCGACGGCAGAAATGGTTGATTTGCTGGTTTCTGGTATTGATTGTCTTTGTGCGGGATTCAACGGCCTCGCCGAGCTATCAATTAGATGTCTGGCAAACGGACGAGGGGCTGCCACAGAGCACGGTCACTTCGATTGTTCAGACACCCGACGGTTATCTCTGGCTGGGGACACAAAATGGACTGGTGCGGTTTGATGGTGTGACTTTCCGAGTGTTCAATGAGGATAATACTCCGGCGATCAAAAATAATAGAATTGTTCAACTCTTCGTGGACCATCAGGGAACGCTGTGGGTATCGGGTGAGCAGGGGGAACTCCTGTGTCTTCGGGATGGCCGGTTTGCTTCCTATGAAATACCCGGCAAAGGGACGCCTTTCAATTATGCCAGGGAGATGTGTGACGATGCGGAGGGACATTTGTGGGTGGTGACCTGCGAATGGCAATTGATTTGTTTTGGAGAGGATGGATTTACGGTGCCGTCAACAAAATGGAGCCTTAAAGGCCTCCAGCCTGCCGCGGTGGCGAGCGATCAAACGGGGCAGGTCTGGGTGCAAACGGAACAGGAACTGGCGGTTCGGCAGAATGGATATTTCCAAACCATGTGGAGTGGGACGAACGAGTGGAATTTCCAGATTAATTTGGCGGCCAGCCGCACGGGCGGAGTTTGGGTTGCGGCGAATGGACGTTTGCGGAAGTTTGCGTCCGGACATTGGGGGGCTGATCTGGGAGCTTATGCTTGGACCAACTCGCCGATTTACGATCTCTACGAAGACAGCCACGATCGACTTTGGGTAGCCACGATGGGCAACGGCCTGTTTTGCTATGGTCCCGCCGGGGCGATGCTTCATTTGACGACAAAGGATGGATTGCCAAGTGATTTTGTGCGCTGTGTTACAGAGGACAGAGAAGGGAACATGTGGGTGGGAATGGAAAATGGCGGCTTATGCCGGATGAGGCCGGTGACCTTTCAAAGTTTGGGCGTTCATCAGGGTCTGTCTTCCGACCAAGTCACCTCAGTGTGTGAATCGACCAATGCCAGCTTTTGGATTGCGATGGACGGAGAGGGGCTGGATCACCTGTCAAGCAATGGAAGGGTGGAACATTACGGTTCCAAACAAGGATTGATGAATGGACATGTCTGGGCGGTGTTTCAGGATCGCCAGGGCACGGTTTGGGCTGGAACGTGGGATGGCTTGTTTAGACGCGAAGACGACAGGTTTGCCGACGTTTCCGACGGATCCACAATCGGCCGGCAGATATTTGCGATCTACGAAGATCACCAAGGAAACATATGGCTGGGCCAGCAGGGTTTTGGCGCGCTCACCCGGTTACATGGAAACGAACGGACCCTCATCAGGATTCCGGGAGCTTCTTCCAGCCTGGATGTTCGAGTCATGGTTCAGGATTCCGCAGGAAGCCTTTGGGTGGGAACAGAAAACGACGGCCTTTATCGTTGGCAAAACGGCCAATGGACCCACTTCGGCAAAAAGGAGGGGCTGGCCAGCGAGACCATCTGGTCCCTCTGTGCAGACGACGACGGCACGGTATGGGTTGGCACTTGCGGGGGCGGGTTGAGTCGGTGGGAGAACGGCAGCATCACAACGTGGACAACCAAGAACGGTTTGATCAATGATGTCATCTGCCAAATTCTTGGGGATGACAAAGGCAACCTCTGGCTCGGGTCTTACGGTGGCGTTTTCTACGTTAACAAGCAGCAATTGGCTGTCAGCGCCGGCGACAGCAATGTGATTCAATGTGTCAGTTACGGGAAAACCGATGGCTTGCCGAGCATAGAATGCGTGGGCGGATGCCAGCCATCAGGATTGCGTTCGCGCGACGGGCGCTTATGGTTCCCCACCGTCAAAGGCTTTGCTATTGTTAACCCGGATAAGGTTCCTCACAACCCGTTACCGCCGCCGGTGGTGATTGAGGGAGTGGCAATTGACGGAACCACGCTGCCGCCAAAGGGGAATACAGTCGGGGCCGAGACCTTGGGATGGTGGATTGAAAGTCCCACCCGGGCAGAGCAACGTCTGGAATTTCAATTCACTGCATTGAGCCTGACCGATCCTGAAAAGGTGCGATTCAGATACAAATTGGAAGGTCTCGAAACCAGCTGGAACGAGGCGGGAGCCAGGCGCACGGCTGACTATAGCTATATACCACCGGGACGCTACCAGTTTCATGTCATTGCCTGCAACAACGATGGCGTCTGGAATGATACGGGGGACTCCTTGGCCATAACCGTCTTACCTTACTTCTGGCAAACGAAATGGTTTCTGGCGTTAGTCGTGCTGACGACGCTCGGCAGTGTCGCCGGTTCAGTGCGCTATGCCGTGAGGCGGAAATTGCAACGGCAGATCGACCGCATTGAGCGAGAACGTGCCATTGAAGTGGAGCGGGGACGCATTGCCAACGACATCCATGACGACCTGGGGGCTGGACTGACGGAGATCGTCATCCTCAGTGAACTGGCCCAAAATCCAGAGGATTCCCACGATGCTGTCCAAACAGATGTTCGCAAGGTCACGGACAAAGCACGGGCGTTGGCACGCTCGCTGGATGAAATCGTTTGGGCGGTGAATCCCGAGAACGACACTTTGGACAACTTCGTGTCTTATGCCTGTAATTTCGCCCAGGACTATCTGCAATCGGCTAAAATTCGTTGTCGCCTCGCCGTGCCCTCATGTCTGCCCGATGTTCCGCTCACCGCTGACATCCGCCACAATCTTTTCATGGTGTTGAAAGAGGCGTTAAACAACATTGTCAAGCATGCCAACGCGTCTGAAGTCTGGATTCAAATCACGGTCGAATCGGCAAGATTCACCATTACGGTAAAGGACAATGGAATTGGGTTCCGCATTGAGCCGGAGTCATCTGGGAAGGTCGGCTTGACCTCGGAAAATGCAGATCGCGCGTTGCGGAGAAACGGCTTGAACAACATTCGAAAACGAATGCAAAGCATCGGTGGCCAGATCCGACTGCAAAGTCAACCCGGCCAGGGAACCCAAGTAGAGTTGACGGTTTACATCCACAATCACTGATGCTGCCACCGACAAGCTGGAATGATTCGGCTGACTTGGGAATCTGCTTCGCAGGTTTGGGATCATCTCCCCTGCGAGAATCGAAGTGCATGGCCAAAGCAATCTCCCCAACGCCAGCGCGTGAATTAACCGGTGGCGAGTTGACTCACGCGTTTTAATAATTGACAACCTCCAAAACATAGTATTCTAATAACGCACATACGCGGCTCAGTATCGGTTCGACGGGGAATTTAAGAACATGCCTATCACCGTTTCCATTGTTGAGGATGATCCGAGCCTTTGCAAAGGGCTGGCTCGTCTTATCGGACAGACACGGGATATTCGTTGTCTGGGTTGTTATGCCAACGCTGAGGACGCATTGCGGGAAATACCCCGAACACCGCCGGAAGTTATTCTGATGGACATCAACCTTCCCGGCATGGACGGCATCGAGTGTGTTGGAAAATTGAAAGAGTTGAACCCCGCACTCCGAATTGTGATGGTCACCGTTTACGAAAATCCGGAGCGCATTTTCAAAGCCTTGACTACTGGCGCGATTGGTTATGTGCTTAAACACAGGCCTCCGGCGGAATTGCTGAATGCGATTAGAGACGCGCACCACGGGGGTGCTCCCATGAGCAGTCAAATCGCGCGAAAAGTGGTTCAATTCTTTCAGACCAACATCCCCGCCAATGAGGCTGAAGAGCTTTCCGGCCGTGAAGGAGAGGTGTTGGAATTATTGGCCAAGGGGTATTTGATCAAGGAGATTGCCGACCAATTGGGACTTGGCTTCGATACCGTGCGCACTTACATCCGACGGATTTACGAGAAGATGCATGTTCACTCGCGAGCACAGGCGGTGGCAAAATATCTCCAACATTCACCGCCGGCCAAATGAGTGCTGTGCAATTGCGTAACAAAGCAACCTCATGAACGTGGGTTTAGTCGTTGGGGAGACCCAAGCTATGCCGGGAAGACTGTCCTTCCACCATCATTGTCGCTCAGAGCCGCGGTAGCCGCCCGCGGCAGCCCCCCATCTGGGCGATTGATGTGTGTTGTCCCGGCAGCTATCGCCGGGTAAAGCAATGTCACTCATTTGGCCGACAAGACAGAATTTGAGAAACAAGAGACAATGCCAAAAAGAAAAACCACGTTTTCACAGCATGATAAAGAAACCCGATATCTGTTTTCAAAGGCGCCCAGCGCATGCCTTTACTTTGATTGAGTTGCTGGTGGTGATTGCGATCATCGCCATCCTTGCGGCGTTGCTGTTGCCGGCCCTTGCGGGTTCAAAGCTCAAGGCCTATCGCATCCAGTGTCAGAGTAATTTGCGGCAATTGGCGATTGCGCACGTGATGTATGTTCAGGATTTTGGCAATGAATTTGATAAAACCGACACGCAGAATCTTTGGATGGCCATGTTACTGGCTTATCAAGGCAATGTGGATCAAATTCGAAATTGTCCGCTTGCGACCTCTCCTTCAACGCGAACGTATATAAGCACCCTGTACACTTTTGGAACCGGCGACCAACTGTGGAAATGGGGTCCTTATACTACCAATTATTACGGAAGTTACGGCTATAATGGATGGTTATACTCGGGCAACTATTCTGCGACCATCATTGTGCCAGCCGCTTCGAAATACACTGCCTCAAGCGTCATGCAACCCACAACGACACCACTGTTTACTGATTCCGTATGGGTGGATGGATGGCCGAACGAAACCGAAGGCCCCGGACCAGGATTTATACAATGGCAGCGTGATGACCTACATGGGACGTGTCGCCATCGCACGGCATGGCGGAAAGCCTCCGGCAAGCGCTCCAAGAAATATCACATCCAGTTCGAGTATGCCGGGTGGAATTAACATCGCATTTTATGATGGGCACGCGAGCTCTGAAAAATTGAACGACCTCTGGACATTTGATTGGCATAAAAATTGGATTGTTCCGGCCACCATACCCATCCCCAAGTGAAGCACTTCTATTCAGTTACCCATTTGACACTGGTCGCCTTCATAAGGCAATTGTTATGAAGTTCGTCGCCTTGTTCATCCTTGCCGCGATTTTCGCCTGTTGTGTGATGACGGCACCTGCGGCAACGAATGTTGTTCTTCTCAGCTACACTCCGGCTCCACCGGCTAATCCCCTCAAGGGTTTTATGCCTTATACGGGCAGTTACACGACGTTTCCCTATAGCATGGAATGGAGTTACCTTCCCTTGCGCTCATTGATGACCGGGCCAACGAACTTCAACTGGTCGAGCCTCGACACATTACTCAGCAACGACGTTGGGCGCGGCCATCAAACACTATTTCGCGTGTATCTCGATTATCCGACGCTGCCGACCGGCATACCGCAATATCTGCTGGACGCCGGCCTCATAACGTACACGTACGATGACTACGGCAACGACGGCATCAGCGTTTGCCCGGATTACGAAAACCCGCTGTTGGATCAGGCGCTGACGAATTTCATTGCCGCACTCGGAACTCGTTACGACGGCGACGTACGCATCGGTTTTATCGAGCTCGGGCTGCTCGGGTATTGGGGCGAGTGGCATACCTACCCGGAGACCGAGTGGTTTGCTTCGGTTGCGGTTCAGAACGAAGTGCTGACGGCGTACGCAAATGCGTTTCACGAAACAAAGCTGCTCGTACGCTGGCCCGCTGGAAACCTTAATCCGGCCACGCTGCCGATCGGATATCATGACGATTCGTTCGCGTATGACACCATCGCCCCGCCAAGTTACAACTTTCTTGGTTTGTTGGCGGCCGCGGGGGAAACGAACAAGTGGCTCACGCAGCCCATCGGCGGGGAGGTGCGTCCGGAGGTCCAGCCTTGCATGTGGGACACCACCCAGACGAACTGCGTTCCGGCGGGCCAGGCGTTCGCCAATTGTGTCGCCCTCACCCACGCTTCGTGGATGTTGAACCAAGGCGTGTTCTCTCCCGGATTCTCTGGTGCGCAGAAAAACCTGGCGCTGGCTGGCGCGCAGCAGTTGGGTTACGAATTTTATGTCACCAACGCGGTGTTGGTGGATGCGCGTGCTTCCGGGCCGCTGAACCTGAGCGTGGACATTTTGAACACCGGTGTCGCACCATTTTACTACGATTGGCCGGTGCAAATCGGTGTTCTCAACAGCAACCATTCGCTCGTGCAGTCTTGGACAACACCATGGAGGCTCTCTTCACTTCTTCCCGGGACGAACCCTGTTTGGAGTTACACCCAAATCAATCACGGCTTGGCTATCGGCCAATACAAACTTCTGATGCGGGTGCTGAATCCGCTGACGAATGGTGTGCCACTCCGATTTGCCAACCAAGCACAAGACGCCGACCTTGCCGGCTGGCTTACACTGGGACAATTTTCTGTTTTGCCGGACCTTACGCGACCGACATTGAGCGGCAGTTCTTTCCCCTCCGGTTTTGTTCTCCAAGTCAGCAGTGCGGCACCGGGAACATGGCTCATTGAGCAGACGTCCAATTTTCTCACGTGGACGCCTTTACTAACAACCAACACAAGCACGACCCAATGGAGCATTACTGATGAGATCTTGTCACCAGCACGGTTCTATCGTGCCGTGAGCCAGCCTTAGCCACCTATGAATCAAACGATGCCAAGCAGTTGTTGTGCAATAATCATCAGTAAATCACCGCAACCAAAATGAATGGATGGCTATAAAACAAACCGTTTTTCAAGTTCCATTCCCACGAAAACAAAAACCCAAACCGAATAAGAAACCATGAAAACAAAAACAAAAATGATGCAATGCCTACGACCGGCTTTAGCTGGTTTAGGGTTAATTGCGATCATATGCTCGGCCCCTGTGGCGCAAGCTCAAGACCTGATCGTCAACGCCTTCGACAACGATGGGGGAGGCACCTTCGGCCTGGACTGGGCAAATTTTAGGAGCTATGCCTATGGCGTCAATTATACGTTTGATGCAACGCAGGACTCCACCGGAAACCCAAGCAGCGGATCGATGTATGTGACGGTGCAATGGCCGATCCACTCCGATCCCAATTGGAACCAGAATTGGAACGATATTCAGTTTGCCTTTGGCACCCCAACGTTCGATCCCACCAACTACATAAATTTTGATCTCGATATCAAGGTTGACGTTACCAATTCTTCTCCCGCACTGGATGGGACTTCCTATGGTGCGGTGGAACTTATCGTCAATAATCCTTGGACCACAGTGCTAGGCTGGGCTACTTTGGCTGTAACGAACGGCTGGCAGCACATCAGCGGCTCGTTTTCGGGGATTCCGAGCGGTGCGAACAGCGAGGCTGTTCTTGGGTTCATCTCCAACGGTGGCGACAGTCCGACCAACACCGTCTCCTATTGGATTGACAATATCATATTTACTGCTCCGCCGACTGTTAACACGAACCAGCCGACCTTAAGCCTGGCCAAAGCTCCTCCGGCGGGTCTGACCTGCATTTGCAGCAAGCCAGGTGGCACATACCAGCGCCAGATGGTCTCAACGGTCAGCAGTAATTTTTCCTGGAACACGGCCACTGCAGTTTCACACACGACGACGTATTCCATGAACATTGCCGCCTGTCCGGGCGGGAATTACCCCGGATTTGAATCTCAAATGTTCCTTATCCCACAATTGGGTCATGGCAGCCGGTGCCAGCATCGATTGGTATTCAGCGAATGTGGTTGACTTTTTTGTGGGCGCGAACCCGGATGGAACCGGGGCGGGCACTTTGCAATACAAGGTCAATAATCCGAGTAGCTGGAATACTGCTTTGGTTGTGAGTAAATCCTGCGCATCCGGCCCCTTGGGAACGTGGAGTTTGACCTTCAACAACAACACCAACGTCACGCTGACGGCCCCCGACAACACCAGTACAAACTTCACCATCCCCGCCAGTGATGCGTCACTTTTCCAGGATCCACTGTTTGTCTATGTCGGTACTCTGCCGAATAACGATGCGAATATCGGGCAATCGTCCACCTTTAGTCGGGTTCAGGTTTCAGGCTCGGCAGGTTCTATCAACGACACCTTCGGATCGCTTAATCCCAGCACTTGGGCATTGTATGCAGAGGATCCAGCGGGAGTTTTCGTTACCGCTCCGGATGCAAAGTATTGGGTCAAATGGCCCCTGCCGGACTTCGGCTTTACCAATCTATACGCCAGTGACAATCTCGCAAAACAACTTGGGAGTTCGCAATGGGCAAGCCTTCCAACCGCCGCCACAGGTTGGATTAGTGTGGGAGGTGCGGAACGTTTAACCGTTATCAATCAATCAACGTTGAACGCAGCGTTCGGGTATGCCCCAACGAACTGCTTCTTCGGACTCTACCATCAATAATTGAAAGGAATGGGGCGCCGGTTTTCCGGCGCCCGTGTTTATTGCACATACCTTGTCATCCTGATATTCAATTCTTACTCATGAGAGGCTGCTTACGTCTTGTTCTTGCGCTGACTGTGCTTCCGTATTGCGTGCATTGGCCAAACATTGCAGACGTACGGATGCAAGTGCTATTGCGGTTGCATCTCAAACAAACGTCTGCTGGTGGGCGGGCATCATCGAAGATGGTTTCCAGATGCCGATGGCGGACGGCTATACGGTCGATGTGCGCGGAAATAATTACGAAAATCAAGTCCAGCCGTTGCTGTTGTCCGAGCCAGGGGGACGTAATCTGGTCAGAAGACTCCTTTCGAGATTCGATTTCAAGAGGGAAAATCCTCCAGTTGGATCCCCCCAGCGGGCAGGTATTTCAGAGTAAAGCGGGAAATTCACTGCGTGACGCGTTTTTATATGCCAGCAGCAAGTATTTTCCCCCTTCGGGAAAAACCCCGGACGAACTGTTGTTTTCAAATCCCGCAGTACAACACTTGGATAGAGTTGATGTATGACCAGAATCAAGCGGGCATACTGAAATACGCCAAAGGGATTGAGGATCATGGTTTTCCCGCCGGAGTGCTGATGGTTGATGACAATTGGCAGGAGGATTACGGGAAATGGGATTTTAATAAGGCAAGGTTTTCCGACCCCAAAACCATGATTGCCACGTTGCATGCGGAGGGGTTCAAGGTGATGCTCTGGGTGTGTCCGTTTATCAGCCCCGACTGCGATGTTTACCGTGATCTTGGCAAAGCAAAACCTTCTGGTAAAGGATCGTTCAGGCGAGCCGGCCATCGTCAGGTGGTGGAATGGAGCCAGTGCGCTCCTTGATTTTACCAACCCCAAAGCAGTGGATTGGTTTCGGTCCCGGCTGGATTACCTGCAATCAACCTATCAAGTGGATGGATTCAAGTTTGATGGCGGTGATAGTTCCTTTTACAGCGGAGTTACAACTTTGCAGCCGGCTTCGCCCAATGCACAAACGGAGTTATATGGGAAAATCGGGCTTCATTATCCGTTGAACGAATATCGGGCCATGTGGAAGATGGGCGGCCAGCCTCTCGGGGAACGATTGAGTGACAAGGCACACTCCTGGACAGATCTGAGGAAACTAATTCCTGATATGATTCTCGAAGGATTGATGGGCTATCCGTTTTCATGTCCCGACATGATTGGGGGCGGTGAATTCACATCGTTTCTGCCGGGCAGTACCATTGACCAGGATTTGATTGTGCGTTCTGCGCAATGCCAGGCTTTGATGCCCATGATGCAATTTTCGGTGGCTCCCTGGCGTGTGCTCGACGAAACTCATCTCAATGCTGTTCTCAAAGCCGTCAAGGTAAGAGAGGGACAATAAGAGTTATATTCTGGAATCTGGTCAAGCAAGCGGCCTTAACGGGCGAGCCGGTTGTCCGCTCCATGGAATATGTATTTCCCCATCAGGGGTATGAACGGGTGAACGATCAATTCATGTTGGGCGATCAAATTCTGGTTGCCCCGGTGTTGGAGAAGGGAGCGAGCAAAAGAGAAGTGATTTTTCCGAAGTGGTGCGTGGAGGGGATTTGACGGAAAGCTGTATCAAGGGCCGGCAACTTTACCGTGGCGGTTCCATATGATGAATTATGTTATTTTGAAAGAGTTAAGTAACCGGTGACCGCGTTAGCGCCCTTTGCAAGATCTTGTTGGATGAATGAATGGAGGGTTGTTGGTATATGGGCAGCACCTCGGCAGGTCTATAAACAATGTAACATTGGCCGGTTGATGAATATTTCTTCATCAAGTTGAATGTTTCAACCTCGTTCCGATCTTGACGTGTTTTTCGTGTTTGGCGGTGGCACGGTCGTTTAATTCATCAACGCCGCGTTCTTCCTGCTGTAAACCGGGGAAAAGTCTTGGAAGACAACGAGGAGCATTTTGAGGGTGGGAAAAATCGTTCGATGGCCATTTTAAGTGCAAGAATCTAAATGAAATCCATCATTAGTCTGTTGCTGTCGTTGGAATCTTCGCCGGCCATGCCGGCGAAATGAGGGAAAGTTGGAAAACACGCCATTGTCTGGTCGCTGGCGTTTGGTGGATGGAAAATTGCGGCCCGCCCGAGGTCGAGGACAAACTGAATCGACACCACGCTCGATCTCAAAGGGGAATGTTTCCAATTGGTGTTGGGCGACGGCACGATTGTCAAAGCCTCCGATTTCAAGTTGGATGGATCGCCCGAACGAGGAGGTGCTGAATCCAGACCCTGGCTCACCGGTCGCGGCACGCCATCTGCCGGGCCGGCAACTCGTCGTAATGTTCTCCGAGCACCAATGCAATCTCTGTGCCGAATGGCGCGTGATTTTGCGCGACGAGGCCTCACTATATTCGCGAGGAACTCGTGCTGCGCGCCCTCGACAAGGATGTGTTGGTGAAAAAGATCACTTTGCACGATGAGGACGATCCCTGGCGCGAAATACCGCCGGGAACGGTGATGGCTCCCCGGTGGTGGCAGGCAATTTCTTTTTTGGCTACGAACATCCGATGGCACGAAACACGGTGGATTCGCGAGAAACATCATGCAGTGCGCTTGTGCCCGCAATGCCATTCTGAAAGCGGGCGAGGCTCTGAAGCAGAGTTGCGTGCTCGGCGTCACGCCAGCCGGGACAATTGAGGCGCGGTTTTCTGGCCTACCTTGAACGCGAACGCGCGCATCCGTACCGGCCGTTTCTGCATTATAACTCGTGGTTCGACATCGCGTGGGACGGCCGGAAATACGACGAAAGTGAATGCCTGGGTGTCATTAACCAACTCGGGCGGAAGCTGGTGGAGAAACGGCATGTTCAATTGAATTCATTTCTCTTCGACGACGGTTGGGATGACAACCGAACGCTCTGGAAATTCCATGGCGGTTTTCCCAATGGCTTCACGCCTCTGAACAGGGCTGCCGCGAAATTCGACGCCGGCATTGGTGTGTGGCTGTCTCCCTTTGGCGGTTACAACCGAAGCGAGGGAACAACGACTCAAATATGGGTCCGGGCAGGGTTTCGAGACCAACGCCAATGGCTTTTCACTGGCCGGATCGAAGTATTACGAGCGTTTCCACAATATTTGCCTGGAGATGGTTCAAAAATATGGCGTCAACCAGTTCAAATTTGACGGACTGGCGGCAGGCGCCAAGGCGAGCGAAAGCGGGCTGACACGCGATGGCGACGCGATGATGCGGCTGATCGCCGATCTGCGCGCCGCCAAGCCCGACATTAATATCAACCAAACGACAGGCACCTGGCCCTCGCCGTTCTGGCTGCTTTACGTGGACTCAACTTGGCGCGGCGGTGCGGATCACGACTTCCAAGGCAAAGGTTCGTGGTGCCAACAGTGGATGACTTACCGCGACGCACAGACATATCAAAATGTCGTGGAGCCTGCGCCGCTGTATCCGCTGAATTCGCTCATGTTGCACGGGATTATTTACGCGACGAATGCAATTCATCTGGGCGGCATGAGCGATGCGGACTTCGCCGATCAGGTTCGCGGGTTTTTCGGCAACGGCACGCAATTGCAAGAGATGTATATCACGCCCAGGCTGCTGGACCAGCAGAACTGGGACGATTTGGCCGAGGCTGCCAAATGGTCGCGCGCGAACGCCGATGTGTTGGTGGACACCCATTGGATTGGTGGCGATCCGGGCAAGGGTGAAATTTACGGCTGGGCATCGTGGTCGCCAAGCAAGGCCATTTTGGTGTTGCGCAATCCGGACGACAAACCCGCTGCAATCTCCTCGGATGTGAAGGATTTATTCCAACTGCCACCACAAACCAGAACAAGCTATATCATGCACAGCCCGTGGAAAGAGGACCGCCAGCAGCCGGCGGTGGAATTGGAGGCCGGCCAGCCGCATACGTTCACCCTGCGACCGTTTGAAGTGTTGGTTTTGGAAGAAATGAAACAGAAATGAACACAGCCGTTTCTGAATCGAACAACGCCACTTCAGTTGCGGTGCCGGTCGGGGAGATGGGGAACCGTGTCGGCTCGATAGATGCCTTTCGGGGATTCGTGATGCTCCTGATGTGGAGTGAAGTTCTGGATGTGGACAGGGTTGCCAGGGCTTTACCGGGGAGCAGATTCTGGGCGTTTTTAGCCTGCCAGCAATCCCACGTCGAATGGATCGGTTGCTCGCTGCACGATTTGATCCAGCCGGGCTTTTCATTTCTTGTCGGGGTGGCGCTGCCATATTCGCTGGCGCGGCGGATTACTGTGGGGCAGCCGCAATGGCAACGCACGTTTCACGCCTTCTGGCGTGGAATGGTGCTTGTCCTTTTGGGTATTCTTCTCCGGTCAATTGACCATCCGCAAACCTGTTGGACTTTTAAGGACACACTCACGCAAATCGGCCTTGGCTACGGGTTCCTGTATTTGCTTGCATTGCGGCCGGTACGAGTTCAGTGGGGCGCTCTGGCGGTCATCCTGGTTGCTTATTGGTCGGCGTTTGCGCTCTATCCGTTGCCGTGTCCGAATTTCGACTGGACCAAAGCTGGCACAAACCCTGGCCAACAGCTTTCCGGTTTTGCGGGGCATTGGAGTCTGAACACCAACCTGGCATGGGCGTTCGACATTCGGTTTTTAAATCTTTTTCCTCAGGAACATCCGTTTGCCTATGCCGACGATGGCGGTTATTCCACGTTAAACTTTATTCCAACGTTGGGCACGATGATTCTCGGGTTGCTTGCGGGTGGCGTGATGCGCAGCGAACGCCCGCCGCCCGGCAAGGTGCGTTGGTTGGCTGTTACGGGGGTCGCCTGCCTCGCCATTGGCTGGCTGTCGGGAGCTGTGGGTATTTGCCCGGTAGTGAAACGCATCTGGACACCGAGTTGGGTATTCTTCAGCGGCGGTTGGTGTTTGCTCATCATGGCGGGATTTTACCTGATCATAGACGTATGGAACCGGCGCGCGTGGACCTTCCCGGCCAAGGTGGTGG
>CAWCRR010000037.1:0-5639 GCA_963797825.1 uncultured Verrucomicrobiae bacterium | reverse complement strand
CGCACCAGATACGTCGTGCCCGGAACCAGGTTGGTGATCACAATCCGGATTGCCTTCTTGGAAATGACCGCCTCCAGCCAGGTCTTGCCGCCGTCCAAACTGATTTGCACCTGATACGACCCGGCATTGACCACCGGTTGCAACCGGAGCAACGCCTGCGTGGTGCCGTTTGTTGAACAGGCCATTGATGGCCGTGTCATCCAGCGGTGACGAAGTGTGGTTGATGCTGGCCGGCAGGTAGCCCGTCGCCAGCAGCATTTGCATGTTTTGCTGGACGACCTTCTCGACATCATCCGCATCGGCATCGAGTGCGGCGCAGAGGGCGTCAAACGCCGTGTCCCGGGCCTCCCGCTCCACCGGGCCGCCCGTGATCATGGCCCCCTGCTTGGCGCTCAAGTCATCCACCAGGGTTTTGATGACGGTTGGTTTGACGGTCAGGTTGGGGAAGGTAACCAGGTCAAGGTTGGTGGAAATGTTGCCTCCGAAGGTGACCAGATGGTCCGGTTTATACTCATAAAAGTTCCGCAGTATCTTGAGGTTTGCCCTCATAGTTTTCTTTCCGAATTCTCCCGACCAGCTCCTGTCGCCCGACCGTTTGACGGGAAGAACGACATTAGGTTCATTGAAGCTTGCGCCATGCCAAATAAACCATCTTCGGTCTTTGGCGAAAGCACGTCAGGCCGGAGGCCCGACACCAGTGTGCCCAACCCTCCTGTTTTCCTTTGCTGATTTCCAAAAAACCTTTGAAGGTTTTTGAGAAACCTTTGAAGGAAACCAAAAAACCTTTGCTCTTTTTTAGAAAATCTTCGGTTATTTCCAAAAAACCTTTGAAGGATTTCCAAAAATCTTTGCTCTTTTTTCAGAAATCTTTGAAGGAAACCGAAAAACCTTTGCTTGTTTTTCAAAATTCTTTGCTTGTTTTCGAGAAACCTTTGAAGGAAATCGGCCGGCTTTCCCACCAGTCTGTCTCAAAAGCCATCCCGACCGGACAATACTGTATGGAAACAGGACAAAATGGGAACATGGCCGCTACCTTCGTGGCATGGGATGAGGGCCAGAGTTAAACCGCCTCGACGGGCTGAAATTTGGTCTGGGTTGTGGTTGGAGAAGGATGCCGCGCCGACTGCGCTACGCGAGCGATGGCGGATGGGTGATGGCCGGGTCGAGGGCGGACGTGAGACAATTTAATACAGATTTTAGTTGTAATTATGCTGGAGAAGGCGTAGAAACGGCTTTGTAGGAATCCAATGCCTTCCTAGGAGGCGGAAAGAACTCTGAATCCTATGAAAACTCACGCCCTAAAAATTCTCGCTGTCGGTCTAGGTCTGTGCGCCGCCGCTGGCAATCTGGCCGCGCAGGTCACGCTGACGAATCTTTACTCGTTCATCGGTAATCCCATCACTGCTGGCATCGGTGCCAATCCGGTAGCCGGGCTGGTGCAGGGCAGCGATGGCAATTTCTACGGCACGACCGAGCTAGGCGGAGCGAAAAACGAAGGCACTGTATTCCGGATTAGTCCGAGTGGCAGTCTGACGACTATTTGGACGTTTGACTGGGACTCAACTGAATATGATGGACTCCAACCCAAAGCCGGGCTGGTGCAAGGCAGCGACGGCTATTTGTATGGCACGGCTTACGGTGGTGGGACGAACGACGGCGGTGGCACGGTGTTCCAAATCAGTATTGGCGGCAGCTTGACAGTCGTGCGCCCGTTCAGCGGCGGGAGTGGCTCCAATCCTAACGATGCTCAAGGCCCACAAGCCGGGCTGGTGCAGGGCAACGACGGCTATTTCTATGGCACGACCACCATAGGTGGAACTTACAATGGTGGCGCAATATATCGGATTGATTCGACTGGCAGCAGCTATGGAATTCTTTACTCGTTCACCAACAAACCCTCTCAAGCCATACCAAGAGCCGGGTTGATGCAGGACAGCGACGGTAATTTCTACGGCACAACTGCCTCTGGCGGGACGAATGGATATGGCACCGTGTTCCAGTTCAATACGAATGGCAGCATGACAATCCTGCATACTTTCGAACACGACACCTCTGATGAATTTGATGGATACACACCAAATGCCGGGTTGGTGCAGGGCAGTGATGGCAACTTCTATGGCACGACTTACTATGGCGGGACAAACGGAATGGGCACCGTGTTTCGGATCGATCCAACAGGCAGCAACTATGCAATTCTTTACTCGTTTAATTCTTACACCGGGGATGGGAAAGAGCCAGATGCCGGGTTGGTGCTGGGCAGCGATGGCAATTTCTATGGCACAACGTATCAAGGTGGCGCACACAGCGGTGGCACTGTCTTTCGGATCAGTCCGAGCGGCAGTTATTCAAATCTTTACGCGTTCCTAGGTAACGTTAGCAACTCCGATGGAGACGAGCCGGCAGCCGGGTTGGTGCAGGGCATTGATGGTGCTTTCTATGGCACGACTGAATTCGGCGGGACGAACGGGCATGGCAACGTTTTCAAACTCATTGTTCCACTCAACCCGCCCGCCAATCAAATCAGCGCCGTCCAAGTTGCGGGCACGAATGTGCTCGTCACCCTCCCGTCCGTGGCGGCGGAGTTTTATCAACTTCAATATCGGGACTCGCTGACGACGGGCGCATGGGCCGATGTCGTTGGTGCGTCGGCCAAAAGCATCGGCGGCCCGCTAACGGTGACCAACTTTGGGGGGGTCGTTCCATTGCAGCAGTTTTACCGATTCGCCATTACGCCGTAGCGGCGCGTCGGCAAACCGCCGGGAATGTTTCCGCACTTTTCAGATGGCGGCGCTCTGCCGAGACGCCGCTACACCAATTTCTTGGCAATGTGCTCGTCGAGGATTTCCTGCACGGTCAGGGCGACGATGACTTTGTGGCTGCGCTTGAAGAATGATTCGATCTCCGACAACGCATCCGACGAATAATCGAACGACACGAAGAAGCCTTTCTCGCAATCTTCGCGCATCATCATGGCTTCAAAGGCGTCAATGTCCGGGCGGCCGGCCTTGTCTTTTTGTTTCACCTGGATGGGATACCAGCGTTCTTTCAGGCCGAGTTCGCCTTCCTGCTGCTTGCGCGGCGCGGCGCTGGAACTCACGGGGAAGATGCGGCCATCCACGCCCATGTCGCCGACCTGCACCTTGTTGGGGATGCCGCCGAGGGCGATGACGGCCCAGTTCTCAAATTCAAACGGCATAATTCAAGATGACTTGTAAGGCCCAAGAAATTTATCACCGTCAAAATGAACCATGTGGTCTGGTGCGTCGGCAATCCAGACTTCCGTTTCCCAGGCAATGTCCGGTGCGAATTTTCGGAAAGTATCGCGGGTAAGAAACGCGGTAACAAAAACAATGTCTGCCGTGCATTCCTTGGCGAGCCGTTTCAATTCCAAAAGACGAATTGGGGAAATTGGCCCGGAGCTGTGAACCGCTTCGATCAAGAAAAGCCAGTTCTTCTGTTCCGAATAGGCGACAATGTCCGGCAATTCTCCATGTTCAAGTTCAAAGAATTTCAATGCTTTTAGTTTTGCTTCATCGCGGACAAGGAATTTCTTCGCGGTGTCGCCAATGTAAAGGACTTCCGCGCCATAACCGATATCGCGGCAGGAAATGTTCGATGATGGCTTTTTGCAAAAGATTGTGTTCGCCGGGACTAAATTCAATTGTTGTTCCATCCGGCAGCTTTATTGGAACGAGTCCAATATGGCGCGCGGCGTCCAAGCGTTCGGCCAACGTGGGTCTGTCAGCCATAAATTCCTCGGTTGCTTCCAACCAATCCGGTTGCCCAAAGCATCTTGATGAGTTCAACGTATTCGGGCGACAAAGAATAACCGCGCGTGGGGTCATTGCGGGCGGCATTGGGTTTGTTAGCGCTGGCAATGATGATTCCGGCCACGACCGGCAGCTTCAAATCTTTCCGCCGGATGTCATCGTAAGAACCCATTGAGATTTTTTCCTGAAAATGTTCATTGAGATACGCAATGATGTCGCGCGATTTGAGCGTGTCTTTGCCTTCGCGGATTCGCGTTTTTGACCAGTCAGCGCTCCGCTTCACATCAGCCACCGCAAGGAATGCCATTGCCATCTTTTCGAGTTCGCGCGGTTTCAAGCCATCCAGCGGAATACCCAGCTTGGACAAAATCAGCAGGGACTCATTGAAAAGTTTCACGAGCTTGGCTAGGCTTGTCTGGGTTGATGACAAAGGTTGGTATTTTCATTTCGTTTGATTCCTTGAATTCGAGCGGCAGTGCAAATTGGTCAGGCAGATTCCGGTAGAGAATTTCACCCGAAGTTAGCCGTTTGGTGGTGGCGAGATATTTTTTAACCGAGCCAGCCAGATGCCATGCCAGCAATGGCGCAACGGCATTGCCAATCTGGTTGAACTGGCTCGTTTCACCGCCGCTAAATTCAAACCAGTCGGGAAAGCTTTGCAATCTGGCGGCCTCGCGGACAAAAAGGCGGCGGCGGCGACCATCCGGCAGGCGGATTCGGTGCATGTCGCCGGTCGCGCCGGCAAGATTCCGGCAGGTCACCGTGCGGGCAGGTTGATCGGGATAAAGGTCGCGCGGGCGGATGCAAAAGGAAGCGCGTTCATATTTGGCAACGTATTCATCCATGCTCGGCGTGAGAAACTTGGATTCTGGCGGTGCTTGAAACATCCATTCCCCAAGCGCCTCGCCTGCCGTCAGGCGATTCGGTTCTTCGGCAAAAAACTGGAACTCGCCACGATGCCCAACAACAATGACACGCTCGCGATTCTGCGGCACACCATAATTCACGGCATTGACCAGACGAACTTCGATGACGTAATTCAACGCCTTCAACGCTTCAAGAATCTGCTCGAAATACCAGCGGTTGCTATAAAGCACGCCCCGGACATTTTCAAACACCCAAATCTCCGGCTGAATTTGCTTCACGGCGGAAATGAAAATTGGAAACCCGTCCCTTGAATCTTTCAAACCCAATTGGTGACCGCCAACGCTGAACGGCTGGCATGGTGGCCCGCCAATGATTACGTCCGCCTTTGGAAATTGGGTTTCCGTCGTCAGCGTGACTTGTTTGCAATCGCCTTTGAGATTTCGCCGGTAAGTTTCACAAGCATCAGCATCTTGCTCGTATCCGAGCGTATCAAATCCTTGCGCCTCGAAGCCGAGCGCCAACCCACCACAACCGGCAAATAAATCCAGCACGCGGATTTTCCCTTCTGGTTTCGGACGCAGCAGCGAATTGATTCTTTCCGCGAAATTCATTTTGTAATTTTAGTTTTCCCCGAAAATCTGGTCGAGCATGACCTTGACGTAGTTGCTGGCGGGCAAAGGCGAAGGCTGAATTATGAATGAAGAATGCAGAAACAGGGAGTGCGCTGGTTTCATCATTCTGCATTCGCCCCTGCTGTTCCAGATTGTCGCCGCAATAAACGACGCGGGTGTCGAGCAATGAAGACGGACGACCCTCACCCCTGCCCTCTCCCGTCCGACGAGCGAGGGAGATTTTGGTGGCAGGGACGACTTCCACGTCGTCCCTGACTTTTCTTTTCGGGGAAGATGTTGGGGACGCGGTGGAATGCGTTGCTACCAAAACTGATTTCCTGGCCATGCGGGAGGTTAAAGGAATGCGGCGGCAGCGTCAATGTGGCGCGCG
>CAWCRR010000036.1:0-349386 GCA_963797825.1 uncultured Verrucomicrobiae bacterium | reverse complement strand
GGTGAGGCCCGTTTCCTGCGGTGGATATTCCCCGGCGTCCTGGATGGCGGTCAGGTATTCCGAGAGAACAATCCGGCGCTCCAACTCAAACCAGCGCGGGTCTTTGCTGCCGGAGAGATCAATCGCACCGCCCGTCTTCCAAAACGTATTCCAATGCTTTCGTGTCGTTGATGCCGTCTGCGCGAACGCGGGCAGGGCCGTCGCGGTGATATTGGTCGGGGAAAAAGCACAGACTAATTCCAGTTCATCGCCCTTGGCCGATGGTAAAATATTGTATATGTGTTTGGCGATGTTGGTGAGCGTGGCTCCCTCTGTCCAGCGCGCCGCCGCAAAATAAGTATCGCTATCCAACTTGCGATAAAAATCGGCATGATGCGAATCCGATTGATGCAACGTAGTGTCATGCGCGTCCGGGTGGTCCCAATCCGCCGTTTTCACATCTCCCGTGCCGTAGGGAAAAGCGATCTCCAATGCCAGCCGCCCATCCGCAGCCAGTGGCGAAACGACCTGCACGGCAATCGCATCGCGGTCGGGGGCGCAGACCGTTTCCACATCCACGGGTTGGCCATCGAATTTGAAATGGCTGATGATGCGGCCATTCCACAAGTCGAGTTTTTGTTGGACATCAGTCAGGTCGGAAGGTTGCGCTGGCGAACCATCGGAATGTTTCAACACGAAGCCGATGCGGCCGAGGTCGAGACGATGAGGATTATTACGGAGCCATTCGACTTCCGGCGTTTTTTGGTGGTGGGGAAAGTCGGCATAAGGGACGGGCCGCCCATCGAAGTTGGTGAAATACGTATAAGGGTAGGTGTCCATGCTCCAGTGGTTCGGATTCGGAAAAGTATGCCAACCCCAATCGGACAACGTGCCGAGGGGCGTGGTATTCGTGAAAGCATCGAAAAAAGTTTGCAGCCCGGTCGCATCGGCTGTGAAACAAAAGCCGCCGTTGCCAACTGAAAGAGGATTGGTGGCGTCGAAATTTGTCAGCACCACGTTGTGGCGCGTGACGAGAGCCAGACGGTCGATCGGCGCGGCGGCGGCAGTAACGGCGCAAAGCAGGAGCAGGCAGAAAATCCGTAATAAAGATTTCATTGGCGGTTCATTGTCGTAATGCAAAGTGCCGGGTTCAAGAATTTTCCATTTGGCAGAAACACGGATTTTTAACCGCGAACCAGACGAAATACACGAAAGATTTTCCATGCGAATGAGGAGATTCCACCGAAGACGAGGAGGAGGAAAAGACCCCTTGCAAATCTGGAGATAACCTCCATAATTGCATACAATGCCGACACCGATGCGATTGGACTTGGCGACTTGGGACAGGCATTACAGGCGGCAAAATAACGTCCTCGTCAATTAAACAAAACTGTAACCGCAAAGAACGCAGAGATCGCAAAGTATTTCTTTTTCTTTGTGTTTTTTGCGTTCTTTGCGGTTAAATCAATAGCCACACAATTAATTGAATGCTCCAGGTTGGTGGGGCCGCTCGCGCCATGCCACGCTCCATCATTTGCTTGCTGCATGAGTTCGCTCGGCCAGTTTCTTCTCTATAAGGTGGACGTGTTTTTTGGGGACTTTCCGTCGCCCCCGATGGGGCGGGTTTACATTTTTGATCCTTATCCACGGGTTGCGCTTCGCTTCACCCGTGGCTACCGGCCTGCATCCCTTTGGGATGGCACCTTGACTCCTACAAAAAACGTGTGTCCTCCTCCTTCTGAAAAGGGTGTGTTGTCGGTTTTTCTTGAGTTTCCAACGGGCTTGTCGTCAATATGCTGCGGATTTCCAGAACGAGACTGCGATGATGCCTGTCCGAATCCCCAACGAAATCCGGCGCGATGCAATTCGTTCCGGCAAGCCCCTGCCGCTTTTCATTTTTCTTCTCGCGGTTTTGATGACGCGGCTGGTGGCGGCACAACCCGCGTTGACCAATGGGATGGATTCTTTGCAGGACGTTGATTATTTGGACAGCCAGGCAACGGCGCCATCGGATCGGATCGCTACCGGGATGCCCGCGCTGACTACCGTTGATGAAGTGCTCCGGTTAAGTCCGGCGGAAGCGCACCGCGGTTACCCGGTAAAACTTCGCGGCGTGGTGACGTGCGTGGTGCAGGAACATAACGCATTTATCGTCCAAGACCAGACCCGCGCGGTCTTTGTCATCAATGGTCCGCATTCGCCATTGCCCCGAGCCGGAGAATTGCTGGAGGTCGAGGGCAGATCGGACAAAGGCACCTTTGCACCGTTAGTGCGTTTGAGCCGATTTTCCGATCTTGGCCCCGGCAGGTTTCCGGAGCCGGTGCAGCCGACGTGGGACCAATTGATGAACGGCAGCCTGGACGATCAATTCGTGGAAGTCCGGGGAGTGATTGAAGAATCCATCCTGCATCCGGCCGGCTATCCCACGAATTGCTCCAAGATCATCTTGCGCACCACGGAAGGACCGCTATGGGTGGATGTCTGGCTGATGGGGACGAATTTTGCGAGCCTGACACGTTATTCGGATGCGATTGTCCGCCTGCGGGGCTGCCTCTTCGTGGCGTTGACCACGGACACGCATCAATTGGATGAGGGACACTTCCGCATGTTTGTGGATTCCATCGCCGTGGACCAGCCGGCGCCGGCGGACGCATTTTCCGCGCCGCCCAGGCGCGCGGCGGACTTGACGCTGTTCAATCCGCAAGCCAGCGCGTTTCAGCGCTTAAAAGTGTCCGGGCAAATCTTGTCCATGAATGGGCGGGATTATTTTATGATGGATGGGACCAACGGCGTGCGGTTCACCTTGCGGGACCAGCCTGGCCTGCACACGGGTGATTTGGTGGACGTCGTGGGTTATCCGGAATTGAACGGGGCCGCGCCCCATCTTCGCTCTGCCGTGGCACGCAAGACCGGGCACGCGTCCTTGCCCGAGCCGCGAAATCTCACGCCGGATGATTTGCCGAACGCGACCTATGATTCCACCCGGGTGCGCCTCGAAGGATTGTTGATCAGTTCGCGGGTATCATCCACCAACCAGACATTCGAAATCCAGTCCGGTTCCTGGAGATTCGTGGCGCGGGTCAAGCAGGCTAAAAGGCCGCCGCCGCCCCTCGGCAGCCGGCTCGCCTTGATCGGCGTGTACGCGGCGCAGGGCGGAAGCCTGGCACTGGATGGCAACGTGGCGCCGTTCGACCTGTTGGTCCATTCGGACTCGGACATCCAGGTGTTGTCCAAGCCCGCGTGGTGGACGTTGCCACGCTTGTTGGTCATTGTTGGGATGTTGGTTTGCGCGCTGGCGCTTTTGGGATTATGGGTCACGCAACTGCACCGGCAAGTCGAGGAGCGAACAGCGGAATTGGCGGCACAAATCCAAAATCGCCAGCGAATCGAACATCAACGGGCCATGGAACAGGAACGCACCCGCATCGCCCAGGATTTGCATGATGAACTGGGTTCGGGCATCACCGAGATCAGCATGATGGCCACGGTGGCCGGCTCGAGGCTTGCGCCGGAAAATGGGCACCTTGGAGAAATTGGCGCGCGCGCCGGGAAATGGTCACCGCACTGGACGAAATCGTGTGGGCGATGAATCCCAAGCACGATTCCCTGTCGTCGCTCGTGAGCTACCTTTGTCTTTATGCGGACCGCCTTTTGAAATTGGCGAACATTACCTGCCAGTTAAAAGGCACGGTCAACCCCCCGGACCACGCCATCTCCTCTGTCAATCGCCATGAGATTTTCCTGGCCTTCAAAGAGGCCATCACCAATGTCATCCGCCACTCGGGAGCCACGGAAGTCCGCCTGGGCGCGCGGGTCATCGGCAACCGGTTGCGCTTTTCCATCGCCGACAATGGCCGCGGGTTACCGCCGGGTGCCGGGACGCGGGGCAGGGACGGATTGGCCAACATGCGGGAACGGCTGGCCAGGATGGGCGGACGTTTTGAGATCAGAACCCAGCGTGGACGCGGCACCACCGTGCGATTTTATATGCCGCTAAACGATTTATGATCCGGGTCGCCATTGTCGAAGACAGCGAAACCATCCGGGAAAGTCTGAAACATTTTGTCCAGACCGATCCCGAGTGCCAGTGTGTTTTCTCCTGCGCCACCGCCGAGGACGCCCTCGTCGGAATCCCGAAGCACCAGCCCGAGGTGGTCTTGATGGACATCCAATTGCCCAAGCTGTCCGGCATCGACTGTACCGCGCAAATAAAAAAAATGATGCCCGCGGTGCAGATCATCATGGTGACGGTTTATGAGGACACCGACCGGATTTCGGCGGCCCTGCGCGCCGGGGCCTGTGGCTATCTGTTGAAACGATGCACCCCGGCGGAACTCGTTTCCGCGGTGCGCGAAGCCCGGATGGGCGGCGTGCCCATGCCGCGCGAGATTGCCCGCAAGGTCATCGCCTCCTTTCAGCAACAGCCGCAGGCGGCCCCCGCCGCCGGGGTTGACGAACTCCGGCCAAGCGAACGCAAGATTCTCGAATTGCTGGCCCTGGGATTGCCCAACAAGGAGATTGCCGACCGCCTGGGATTAAGCCCCGGCACCGTGCGATGGCATTTGGAAAATATTTACGCGAAGCTACACGTTCATTCCCGCACCGAAGCCCTCTTGAAATTCCGTCCCCAGAAGTGAAAGGCCACAGGGCACCGATTATCGGTGGGATTGCGATTTAAGCGGTATCGGAGCGCGGCTCTGTGAGCCGCAGCAATGTCCGCGTTTTTCGGGCGGCATAGGTTGATCCAAACGTCTTCCGCTTAAGGAAGGTGCTGCGGGTTGAAAACCCGCGCTCCGGAACCAAGTTCATGGGAAGCGTTCGCCTGACATTTGTCGGGCTAGGCAGCATCCCCAATCAAGCTAAGATAACCGGACTGTACCCAAACGTTTTCGCAACCGAATGCCCATGAAGCAAATTATCTTTAGCTTTCTTTATTCACCCTCAATGAAACCAACTATGAAACAATCCATCCATCGTTTGACCATCGTCTCCATTCTGGCGGCCCTGTTGTTGGGTTCGCCCGGCGCTGTCTTTGCCCAACTGCAATGGAGTTCCTATAATAATGCCGGCGCCCTGGTTACGGCCAATGTT
Organism: uncultured Verrucomicrobiae bacterium; assembly: GCA_963797825.1. GTDB lineage: Bacteria > Verrucomicrobiota > Verrucomicrobiia > Limisphaerales > UBA11358 > UBA11358. Next base: position 344,316 of record CAWCRR010000036.1, on the reverse strand, counting down.
GCCTCGGGCGGCGATGCCACATACGGCGGCACGGTAAGTTTCACCGTTCCCGCCAACACCCAGCTCATCTTCATGACGGAGACCTTTGCGCCAATCAATTTGACCAACGCCAGCGCCTCAAGAAAAGTTTACTTCACGATGACATCAACCGCCGGGATCTCAGGAGCCAGCCGGGCATTTGGGATGGGATTGTTCAACGACCCCGGGACGCCTGGCAACGCGCTTGATGACGAGGGTTTTTGGACAGATTTCACCACCAAGTTTGAGATGTTCGACCGGCTGACCAACGACAGCGCGTCGACCACGTTTTTCGTGTATAACAACACGGACAAGCAAGGCACCGGCAGCAGCGGGTCCGGCGCGCCGACCGACGGCAACACTTACGGGATGCAGTTTCAGTTGAACGTGAACTCAGCCGACACCGGGATCAGCGAAGGCACCAGCAGCAGCAGCTATGCGACCGGCGGTTCGGCGATGACCAATATCACCGGCTCGGCCGTGACGGCGATCTCCTACATCAATCCGGTCTTGTTCACAACTTTGGGAGTGTCCAATTTCAACGAATTTGCCTTTGATTTTAATAACACCACGGCCAATCCCATCACCGTGACGCTGGGCGCCATCAACCTGGTGCCGGTGAATCCGTTCCTCGACTCGCAGCCGGTTGCTTTCGGCGGCGCCGTCGGCTCTACCGCGTCGTTCAGTGTGGCCTTAAATACTAATACCGACACAAACTCGCTTTCGGAACAATGGTATCAAATTATCGGCGGCGTCACCAACGCACTGACGGATGGTTCCACGGGCAATGGTTCCACCATTTCCGGCTCCGCCACGACCAATCTGACTTTCACCGATGCACAGATAGCCGACAGCAGCAGCGTTTTTTTTGTCGCGACCAATACCTATGGCGCCGTGACCAGTTCGGTTGTCGCCCTGGTGATTTCCGCCCCCTTCGCGCCGATCATAAATTCGGTCCAGCCTGACGATGCGACGGTCATCGCCGGAACTTCAACCAATATCACCATCAGCGCCATCGCCGTGCCGAGTGCAATCTATTATTGGTCGAACAACGTCGGCAGTCTGGTTCAGGCCGGCCCATCGCCGATCCTGACTCTGGACGATGTGCAGCCCGCCGACGCGGGCACATACTCGGTGACGGCCAGCAACGAGGTTGATGCCGTCACAACTAATTTTACCATCACCGTCATTGTGACCCCTTCCATTTCCAGCCAGCCGACGAACTTGCTGCTCAATGCCGGAGATCCCGCCAATTTCTCAGTGACAGCCAGCGGCACGCCCACCCCGGCCTATCAATGGTATAAAAATAACGTCCTGATTTCCGGCGCCACCGCCACTAATTATGCAATTGCCTCCGTGGCCCTGACTGATATCGCCAAATACAGCGTGGTCGTGAGCAATGCCGCCGGCACGGTGACCAGCTCCGGCGCCAAGCTGGCCATTTACTCTACCATGGCCGGCACCCCGGCATTGCCGGCAAATAACGGCACCGGCGTCTGCGTGGATGCCTATTTCCAAATCTCATTCGACCAGACGCCTTCGGTAGGCAATGTCGGCGCCGTCCGTATTTATGACGCGTCGAACCCGGGCACCCCGGTGGATACCATCGACATGAGCCTGAACAACAACTTAAACGTCCAGCCGCACAGCTTGTTCTCCGGCGACTCCCAGGTGATCAATTATTATCCGATCATCATCACGGGCAACACGGCGACGATCTACCCGCATTCAGGAGTGCTGACCACCAACAAGACTTATTATATCACGATGGACCCCGGTGTGATCGTTGACTCGAGCCTCGCTTATTTTGCCGGCATCCCGAATTCCACCACATGGCAGTTCACCACTAAATCAACCGGCCCGGCGAACCCGACGAACCTGGTGGTGGCGGCCGACGGCACCGGTGATTTTGTCACCGTGCAAGGCGCGGTGGATTCCATCCCCGCAGCCAATGCGAATTACACGGTGGTCAATATCAACAACGGCACCTATACCGAGATCGTGGATATCTCGGGCAAGAACAACATCACGTTCAACGGCCAGAGCCGCACGGGGGCAGTCGTCGGTTATCCCAACAACAATAACCTGACCGGCACCACGGCCGCACGCATGGCGTTCAAGGTGAACGGCGCCGACATCAAGCTCCAAAACCTGACGATCACCAACGGCACGCCGCAGGGTGGTTCCCAAGCTGAAGCACTGCTCATCTATAACAACGGCTTGCGCTGTGTGGTGGACAACTGCGATATCAAGAGCCGCCAGGACACCATCCTCATTAATGCGAGCACTTCGCAGGGCTACTTCAACAACTGCACCGTCATCGGCAACTTTGATTATATCTGGGGTATTGGGGTGGGCTACTTCAACAATTGCGTGTTCCGCACGATCACGAACTCGCTGTCCAGTTCCTACAACCTGACGGCGGCCCGCACGGCCACGTCCGGCTCATTGAGCGCGACTACGCCGTGGATCGATCCGAACGGCACAACCTATTCGGCCTACGGATTCTCGTTCGTGAACTGCACGTTCACCGAAGACCCGGGGGTGACCGGCATCTCGCTGGCGGATGCCAACGGCACGGCGGGCGGACTGGTTTCCTGGGTGAATTGTACCTTTGATACCAATGCGTATGTGAACCCGGTATCGTCGATCAACGGCCAGTATGTCTTCTGGCAATACAACAACACGAACAGCGCCGCCACTGGCCCGGCATCGTTCTCGCAGGTACAGACCATCGGCGTGACCAATAACGATCCGCGGTTGTCCGCTGCCACAAATATCGTCACGTGGTTCTCGGGCTGGACGCCATTGCTCGCGCCCTATATCACCGGCCAACCGGTCAGTGAAACTGTCGGCGCCGGCCAAGGCGCATCGTTCAGCGTGGCTGCTTCCGGGATACCCGGCGTGGCCTATCAATGGGACCTCGATGGTACGAATCTCGTGGGGCAAACCGGATCGACCCTCAGCATCGGCAGCGCCAGCGGACTGGACATTGGAACCTATTCCGTCATCGTTTCGAACTCGGTCTCCAGCATCACCAGCACCAACGCCGTGCTGACCGTCACCGCGCCGACGACGCCATCCACGGCCACCACGCCCACGCTCTCCGGCGGAAACTTCCAATTGACCCTCGCTGGAGCGGCCGGTTCCGCGGGCTTTGGCTATCGCGTCTGGTCAACGACAAACCTCGCCCTGACCCCGATCACTAATACCTGGACGCTGGTGACCAACGGCGTATTCGGCACTGGCCCGACCGTCATCACCGATCCGTCGGCAGCCACAAACCCAAGCCAATATTATATAATCACCGTGCCGTAAAACGTCACAAAATGGAGAGATCAATGCGATCACGGCGGACGATAAGTCCGCCGTGATTTTTTGCGGGCATGCTGCGCGCCTGATCGGCGTCAATTCCAGAAGGTGCTTGTCGGCAATGGCGCAATTTGAAATTTAAAATGCCAATTGGCTTTGGTAGATGCCATAGCATTTCAACAAAAACTATGGCCGTTGTTTTTAAAAGCGAGGATCGAAATTCCGCGAGGTCTTGGAGTGCGGTGGGTGAGGGGTGGGGGCTCACACCGCTTTTACGTCCACATGTGCCGGGCCATTCAAAACCGAAGAGATCATGGCAAACTGGCGCGGTAAAATCGCGCCGGATAGCTTGCCGCATTGGTATCAATGACTTCCCACAAGCCGTTTGCATCCGATTGGTTTGTCGATAGCGCCTGCCAATTGGGTGTTATCAGATTTGTCGTTGCCCACGTGCGATGAGGCAAGCCGGGCATTCCCCGGGAGAACAGGTCCACGCTGCCGTTCGCGTTGTAAGTCGCATGAGTGATGAGGATGTTAGGAACGGCCACCACCAAATCATCCAGCGCAAAACGACCTTGCGCCACCAGGTCGCCGAAATAATTTTGGTTCGTATCGGCCGCGGCGTACCAGGTCTGCGGATTGGTGGAGGGCGCGCCATTCACCCAAACGCGGTAAAAAAATTCGTTGTTCGTATCGCGGCCATAGGCCGCATCCAACGTCACACGGAAAAACTGGTTGGAAGCGATGCTCGTGTCGGCCAATTCCGTCCAGTCGTTCCCCGCGGCCGGCGGATTGGTGCAATTCCAGACGGCCAGATGGCCGTTGGTGGTGACACACAACGCAATGGCCGCGTTGCTGAATGAGACCATCAGCGGGTCGGTCCAGTATTTGCCCTGCAAAATCACGTCCACGAAAATATTTGTGGCCGGCGATTGGCTGAACCGGTTGGTGACCGTCCCATCGACTTGCAAAATCAGTTGATGTGGCCCTGGAATCGGCAAGACACCGGCATAGGTGTTGGTATAATTATTCGTTTCAACGATGCCCATCTGAGGATCCTCGCCGTACCAGCCGTTGGTTCCGACGAGACTGAAACCGTTGGTGTACGATTCAAACGACTCGTTGTAGGGGATGACATTATTCGTGTTCGACATATCTTCGGTGAGCGCGACCATTGTCTCGTCGCGGTCGAGCGCCACTTTGACGATCTGGTCCGTGTATGGCTGAGTCTGCTCGTCGGCGCAGTCGCGGCCGATATATACGAAATCGCGCACGGTATCGTAAGCGATGCTACGGGCGAAGACCTCCCCCCAGTTGCTGGAATTGGTCGGGTTGGTCCCCCATGCGGGAAGAACGGTATTGGTGGAAGCCAGCAACGGGAGATTGCCGGTCTCCACGGGTGCATTCGTGCCCGGCGGCAAACGGAAACGATAGATATAAGCCGGATAAGAAAGGTCGCTGGAAAAATAAAGCAACCCATTGTCCGTCCGGATGGCTGCGACATGGCAAAACCCTTCGTTGGTATGCATGTCCACATAGGACACGAGCGAAGGTGCGCTTGTGCCGTTGAGGGCCCATTTATAGACGCGGGCATGGCCAAAAAGATTGTCGGTATCGTCACTATCGCAATAGCCGTAACCGTTGGAAATATCCAGGGCCATGCCGCCGATGGCGCGATTCGTGGCGGTGTCCAACGAGAGGCCGGCCAGATTGGTGGGGCCGCTCGCGCCGTAGCCCAAGGCAAATTTCACGAGGTACGGAGTCAAAGTCGTGCCAATGAATGAGCCGTAATAGGCGCATCGATTCGTCAGGTCGATCACGCCATAACCCAGGGAGGGTTCCTGGGCTGTGGTTGTCGCGGAACCGATGATTGCGCTCGTGCTGGGAAAACTGTTAAGCGCCAGTTTATATAGCGTCGAAGAGGCGCCGGTTTCGGTCATCGCATAAAGGTAATGATTGGCCGGGTCAGTGGTGTCAATCAGCAGTTGAGTGACAAACGTCGAACTGCCGAAGGGCGCGGTCATGACTGAACCAATTGATGGGGCGTTTGTGCCGTTGGCGAGAATCTGATAAATACTGCTGCCAACCGCAAAATAGGCGCAGCCGGCCGGCGAATCCATCGTTCCTGAGTATGCTAGTCTGCCGAGGCTTACTCCGGCGCCTACCTGTATTGGAAGAGGCGTCGCGAGATTGATCTTATAGACATATTTCGCCGCGAAATACGCGAAGCCATTCGTGGCATCGATTGTGGCGGCGTAAAATCCCTTGGTGTCGTCGCTGGTCTGGTTCAAGGTCAACGCGCCCTCGCGCCTCATATTGGCCTGGGCCATCAACAAAGACGGCAGCGACAACACTAGTAATCCGTATACAAAAAATTTCCGACACATAGTTTTCATTCTGAAACCCCCGCAATGTTCAATCGGCGAAATTCTTAAACGGAGAGCAATCCAGGATACTCTCCAACCCCTGGAATTTCAATTAATGGCGCTGGCCGGTAGTGTCCTAATTTGATTTTCTTCGGTTTGCATGCATTTTGTGAATTATTCTCTCGTGGTCACACTTATGGGCATGATTATCTTTGCCAATCTTCCAAAGCACCGGCGGTTGGCTGGATTTCATTAATTCCTTAATTTTATCCAACGCAGCGAGTATGACACCTGCCTTCCCCTGCGGGGATGCACCATTTAACCCAAAAAGGATAAAAACATAAGCATTGGATTCCGCTAACTGTTTCATAAAAAGAAACTGTCGCGTAGTGTTCTTGTCCCCTGTGATAATTATATGCCCCTTAGAAGATGCCTCTTTTAACCAAACATTATCATGCGTGGTATTGTCGAACAAATCGTCATGCAATACGACAGTAACTCCAGCCGATACCAAAATGTCGCGGAAGCTTTTGCCACCCGAATTTCTATCAATAAAAATTGAAGGGTTAGTATCAGGCACACAAAATGCGGACACTCCGCAAGGCATCTTCCAACTCTTCGGCTGTTGCGCCATAATCGGATGAAAGGTCGGCCAGACGTTCACCAGCATCAAAGCGCGAAGAAATTGCAGAGATATTCACGCCCAACCGCATCAAAGTTGGTTGGCCAAAGCCGATCACGGGATTAATCATCACAGATTGTTGTCGTTTTCCACCGATAAGAGGGAAAAATCGGTCAGCGTAGCCATCTTCACCATACATCAATTGTTTTAACCCATCGCTGATAATGGTGGTGTTAACATGTTGACCCCGCTCTGAAAGGGAAATCAGTCGCTGGTCATCTTTTAAATAAAAATGACGTTTGTCATGGACGAAATCCTTATGGGCCAGAAAATGCGTATCGCCATCAATCTCACGCAAATAATCCATTGCAGCCCTAAAATTTCTCATTGGGATCCCATATCCTTTTCGGACTAGGTGGAGCATGTGTGTTTCGATTAAATCCAAAAATGTAAGTGCAGCGCGGGGATTGCTGGAATCGCCAAACATAGGCTTGGAGCGGTATTTTTTACCGCCATAAACATAACTCCTTCCCCGCATCCAAGTGCGCAGCGTTCCCTCGTTGCAACCGACAATACGGGCAACCTGCGCCAGAGGGTAAACTGGTAGCAGCTTGTCAGGAAGAGGAGTCGCTTTGCTCATATTTTTGCCGTTGGTATGCTTCATACGGCCTCCGTTTCCAGTATGCGTCCGCCTGTCTGAACATAACCCGCAACAAGCCTGTCCACAAGCCATGAATGCGGGCGCTTTGGCCGTTTCCGCCACCAAATGGATAAGGCAGTATTCCATTTATGTTCACAGACGGAAACAGAAATTTTCTTCATTTCTCCGCTGCCAGGTTTCGGGCCAGTCCCCTCACGGGCACCGCCTCGCCGTTCTTTTTTTCTCTTTATTGTTGACATATTTTGAATTTAGTCCTACTTTATTCAAAAGTCAACTGAAAAATAAGGATAAAATGAGCAACGAATTAAAAAGTGAAAAGAAGGCGCAGGCAATCAGACTGCTTTGCGAAGATGTCAGTATCCGCGCCGTCGAACGCATTACCGGCGTCCATCGGGACACTATCATGCGTCTTGGCGTTCGCGTTGGCGAGGGGTGCGCTAAAATCATGGATGCCACTCTCCATCATCTGCTTGCTGCATGAGTTCGCTCGGCCAGTTTCTTCTCTATAAGGTGGACGTGTTTTTGGGGGACTTTCCGTCGCCCCGATGGGGCGGGTTTTCATTTTTGATCCCTATCCACGGGTTGCGCTTCGCTTCACCCGTGGCTGCCGGCCTGCATCCCTTCGGGATTGTTTCCGGCACTGGGGGAATCACCGTGCCGTAAAAACGTCACAAAATGGAGAGATCAATGCGTGATTTTTTGGTGGTCGGCTGCGTTGAAACCCCAATCCTCACTGGCTCTTAAATTGGTTTTCAAATTTCTTTTGTGCCGTATCCGACAAAGGTTGATGAATCAAATCGTGTAGCAAACCGCTGCCGTCTCGGAATGGTGGCTTGTGATAGTCGATCAGAAATAAACCAGCACCATCCATCTCAATCTCACCTGAAACTTTCATGCCTGTGTAAAACTTGACATTGACATCATAAACATTCGCCCAGTCCGTTCCAAATGGTGGTCGCGCCGACCCAGACGAAGAAATAGCCCGGACAACTTTTTTTGCGTCATCTCCCGTTATTGTCATGCTCACGGAGGTCGTCCAATTCGTGGCAACAATGCGGTCAGTGGCAGCTATCTTCCGGGCAAAATTTGCCAGACGATGATTATCCATTTTATCTTGGATGGGGCGCACCACAGGAATAAATATCCCCATGGCTGCCAAAATGCTGATGAATACAACCAAGAACAGTACCAGTCCGATTGAGAATTTGGGTCTGTCACTCATAGCGCGAACTTCGCCTAACGTCCAAAATCTGCACCTCGGCTCGAAAAATGGCAAGCGAGGTTTTTCAAAGCGCTACACTCGAAAAGTCCCCCCGCTCACTGCGTCGAAACGCGGATGAACCCCTGCCGCGACGGGCTGAAGAGCGATAGCGGAACGGGGATCGTCTTCAAGGTGCCATCACCGGCCACATTGGTGTAGGTCTGCCAGTTGCCAGTGACCAGATTAGTGCGGTATTGAACGGCGTGCATGAACCCGTTCTGCGAGGAGAACGAGAACAGGAAGTTCGTGCTGTTTTCCTCTGGACTCAGAATGGCAACCGGCAGGGCGCCTATGGACACCACAAAATAAGAACTGGCCTCGCTGTTGAGGTTCGCCTGGGCAGACCAACTGAACAGGGCGTTGGAATAGGAATCCACCGGCGTCGTAAACGTCACGTTGGGAATGTTGTTGGAAAAATAATTCAAGTAAAACTGGTTGGTGCCCGGATGCAAAATGTCAGTGAAGACCAGGCTGGTGGCCGTGCCCGGGAGATTTGTGGAATCAATGGCAGTATTGGTATAGTCGATCTGGGCGAAAATTCCGCCAAACCCGACCGGCCCGCTCCATTCGTAGGACGGGGTACTCGAGACGCCCGTACTGCCATTCGTCGGTGAGAGGATGTTTATTCCCGGGAGCGAATCGTCCGTCAGACCGGGAAAGGACATGGAGAAGGTGAATCGCTGTTCACCGGGGCCGCCCCGGTTGATATAAATTGTCCACAGACCGTTGGTGCATTCATTCAGCACGTCCCCCAGCGAATTCTCAAAGTAGGAACCTGCCGAACCCAGCTCGCCGGAGAACACCCCATTTGGCGAAACAACTTCATCCACCGTACTCGGGGTGGGACTGACCGTCGTAAATTCCGGGAAGCAAAAATACACGTTCCCATAGCTCGGGTCGATGTCCTTGGTGATATTAACCAATAACGACAAGGTCACATTGTTTGCGTCACTGCCCCCGATCTCCTGGCCTGGATGACCGTAAAGAAAGGCAACGTCATTGGAGCTTAAAACGCGATCATAGATCTGGATGTCGTCAATCAATCCGTCGTAGCCATTGAGGCTGGTATAACTTGGGCTGGAAGGATCGGGATTGCTCGCGTCAGCTATCGCGCCTATCGTCAGCAACACCGGATCGCTCAGCGAATCGGTAGTTCCCTCTCCGGGGCTGTTGCTGTCCAGCGTTCCATCAATGTAAATGTTCTTATTTCCAGTCGTTTGATCTCGCGTCACCACGATGTGATGCCAGCTTCCGTCGTTGACCGTTGCCGACGAAGTCATTTCATCATCATAACCCTGGGCGGTGTTGCCGGTGTTAAACACTATTTCGCCATATTGATCCATCCCGATTGGTATGAGGTCATTATATCCTCCCGGAATGTCCGCCGATACGATGCCCACAGCGTCAAAGAAACCCGGATCCGCAACGGAACTCTGAGTCGTTTTCACCCAGAGCGAAACCGAAAAACTATCCGCCAGGGTGGACAAAAGGTTGGACGATGCGGTGAGAAAACTGCCGCCATCGAAGGAAACTGAGCCTGGGCCGGCCACCGCGTCTGAACTGATCGCCGGGCCGCTGCCGCCAAAATTGCCCGCATAGACCATGTTATTGCCGTTGCCGGAAACATCCGGGGCCAGCGCCGTGCCCTCGTCGAAATCATAATGCGCTGCCACGCCGCCATTTGGGCTACTCGCCGCGACATCGGGAATGACAGTGCCGGGATGGTTGTAAAGTTGCAGGACTTCATCGGAGGAAAGCACGCCTGAATAAATCTGGACTTCATCCATTTCGCCGAGAAAACCGTGGGACAACGTGGAATTCATGCCGAGGAAAAGAGTGGGAGCCGAGGCTGTGGTCAACGTCCCTGGGGCGCCAACATCGTCGGCATCCAGGTTGCCATTGATATATATCTTCTTTTGGCCGGTTCTCTGGTCGCGGGTCACCACCAGGTGGACATAGTTCCCCGTGTTGATCGTTGTGGCCGAGTGCAACGTGTCCGGTGTATTGCCCCCGGTCAAAAACGCCAGCTTGCTTCCCGTCTGCGCCAGGGGAATCACCTGGTCGGAATTGGCCGACAAAAGGCCCGCGCCGGCATCGGCCGTGTCGGTGTCGTTGCCCGGATCATCCGATGTCTTCGCCCACAGTGAAACCGTGAAACTTCCCGCCAAGGTGGCGACGAGATTGGTGGGCGGACTTTGCCAGCCCGAATCGGTGTAACCCACCGCCCACGTGCCGGCGAGGGCGTCATTGGTCATGTAGGGAGGAAGCGCGAACCACGCATAACCGCCGATGTCGTTGCCATGCCCGGAAAAATCATGCGCGAAGAGATTGTCGTCCTCAAAAGAGTAATAGACTACGTTCGTGTGGCCGCCAATTAAATTGTTGGAACCGCTCCCGATGGTCGAACCGGGATTGCTGAACAGGCTGGAGACTTGATTTGAACTCAGGATTCCCGCGTAAAGCTGGAGGTCATCCAATTCGCCCTGGAAATAATTGTTCGGGTTTTGGTTCGTCGGATCGCTTTGGGAAGCGTCAATCGCGCAGCCGACCGCCATCGCCCTGATGTCGCTCAACGGATTTTGGGACGCGAATTGGCTGTTGTCCAATACCCCGTCGATATAAATGTCCTTTTCCCCGGATTCTTCGTTCCGCGTGACCACGACGTGATGATAATTGCCATCGTTTATGTCCGTGTATGAATTGACGGTGTAATCCCCGTAATACCCGCCCGTATTGAAACCTATTTCTCCTCCGTCCAGGGCGGCGGGAACAAGATCGTTATACCCCCCGGGAATGTCCGCAGTCACAATCCCGGCTCCCGCCCAGGCCGGCCCGTTCTCATTGCCATCGTTCTGCGTCGTCTTGATCCAGAACGACAACGAGAAATCACCCGCCAGCGTGTTCAGCACATTGGTCGGAGGCGAATTGTACGTCAGATAGCTGCTGCCATCGAAATATGCCGCGCCGCCCCCCGTTTCCGCGTCGTTGGTCGAAGTGACTTCGTTGCCCCCATTGAAATCCAAATTATAACCGTTGCCGCTGGTGTCCAGGCCGGGATCACTGCTGTTAAAAGGATAGTGCGCGATCAGAATGGGATTGTTGACAGGTGGATTGGTGACGGCGAAAGACACATTATCGCCGGTTTCCAGGACCGTCGTCGGATTCCATCCCGACACCGGCTGGGAGTTGGTGGTCAATGGCGTGGAAATCGTAAAGAGGGGCGTCGAATTGTTCGTGATGTATTGTAATTCAAAAGTGCAGTCCACGCCGTTCGGCATGACGGGTGTGGTCCAACTCTCCTGTGTCGCCGACAGATCGGCGTACTGGAAAAACGAAAAATCCCAGTTGTCTAGGTAAGTGTTGTTGATCACCGGCCAGTTCGTCGGCCCCTCCCAGGTGAACGTCGTCTGATTCGGAATATTTAATTCGTCGTTGCCCGGATAGGTGATGGCCGTCGCCGGCAGCATGTTGCTGGTTATGCCGGACGCCACAACCGCGAAAGTATAAGTAACGTTGGTGGTGTCATTGGTGAAGACCATGGTCCAGAGGCCATTCGTGATCTGCTGCATCATCGAGTCGAAATCAGGGTAGGGATTTTCTATGCCGTCGAGGGTATTGACGCCGTTGGTGGTCACTTGCAACTCGCGCCAGGAACCGTTCGTCGTCTCCAGATCGGAATAGAGCGGCGAAGAAATAAAATAGGTGCCCTGCTGGTCGGCCGTCGTCGCATTGGTATAAAGCGGCGTGAAAAACTTATAATATTGCCCATGTTCGAAGCGAACGAGGTGCAGTTCAAAAGTCAGCCCCGCGCGCGCGGCGGGCGTTAAACCAAGAAAGGCGCCCGTGATTAATAAGGCTACAGTGAATGAACGAAAGACCTGGACGAGGGCAGTTTTCATGACATGGGTAAACAGGGTTCTAATTCCTTGCCGAATCCAATACACGTAATCATTGGACAAGTCAAGCAAAATGACTCTCCCCTGGCCGAGGGCCGCTGGGCTTAAAACTACTCTTAAACGACGACTATTGCGTCTGCACCCGGAAGAATTCCGCCGGATGATTGGGCGAGACTTGAACCGTTTTGAGGGTGCCGTCGCCGACGATGGTGCTGTACGGCTGCCAATTGGCGTTGACCAGGTTTGTCGTGTACTGCACGTAATTGGTATGGCCCGTGTCGGAAAGGAAGGAGAACTCGAATTGCGAACTGGCCAGCATCGTATCAATCAAAGTCACCGGGGCCAGGGTTATTGTGTTGTCCGTCAACAGGCCTACCATGCCGCTGGGGAAGGAAATGGTCGTGTCGTTCGTGAAGATGATATTGGAACTCGGCTCGATATTATTGAACTCGGCCGGGCCATTGCCCGTGCCGGCCACCCATACGTTGTCGCCGCCGATGGCCACGTCGAAGAGGTTGATAAAGTCCACCGGTTGATCCGGACCCGCGATGGCCAGCGCCGGCAGCGCCCACTGCGGCACGCCATTTTGATTGAACTTGGCCAGGAACGACTGGCTGTAATGCAAGCCGCTATCGAAGGTGCCGTGGTGCGGCCCGCCGAGAAGGTAATTGCCGAAGAAGGTGTACGTGTCGAACGCGCCGGTCACATAAATGTTGCCGGCCGCGGTGGCCACCGCAGCCCAGGGTTGGGTGTTGGCACTGCCAAAACCCGTGACTAACTCGGCGTTGCCATTGGTGTCGTAACGGGCAAAGTACTGTCCGCGGCCATTCGTGATGGCCAGGTTATAAGCGCCGAAAGCAGCATTGGTCCCGTAGGAAGTCCCCACCAGAAACACGTTCGTACTGGAGACGGCGATCTCCGGGACGTCGTCCAGGATGCCGCTGGCGCCGCTTCCAGACGCCTCACCAGCCCCGTTCAGCCAAATCCCGGCGCCATTGGCCGCATTGACCGCCGCCACGGACCAATTGCGGTCGGTGGTATTGGTGATGCCGCCGATGCTGGGAGTGTTGTTGAAATAATTTATGCAACTTGCGTAAATGCGTCCGTTCCCGCCCGCAAGATATTCAATGGGATTGGAGGCATGGTCCACCCAGTTCAAACTGCCGGCGCTGTTGAATTGAGCCAGGAAACTGCTCTGGCCGGTCCCCAAGTAACTCGTGCCGGCAATGGTCGTTGAGCCGTCCACCACCGCAGTCAAGGTAACGTTGCCGTTCGTGTCAGAAACGACGCCGTTCTCGACGGGGAACGAATTGGTGATGGTGGTGATCCAGAGGAGATTGCCGTTCGCATCAAACTGTGCCAGAAAAGTGGTGCCTTCGCCGGCGTCATTCAACGGCATGGAACCAAGCCAATTGGCGCCCGTGAACTGGCCGACGGCATACACCCCGCCGGTTGGGGCCAGGGCCAGGCCTTCGCAGTAAGCGTTGCCCGCGCCGTTGTTGGTGATGGCTGCGACCCATTGCACCGGATGCGTGACGTTAAGGTTCTGCTTGATGATAATGCCCGCAGCATTGCCGTAGATGCCGGTGATGTTGTTGAAGAAATCATAATAGTAACTGTTCCCCAGGTCATAGCCGGAGGAATATACATTGGTGCCGGTGCCATCCACCGCGCAGGAATAATAGACGTTGGTGGATTCGGTGTAATAGGTGGTGGTATAATTGTACAATGGCGAAGCAAACGCCCCGGTCCAGCCCGGCGCCGCCAGAATGTTGCTGAAGGTAACCGTCGCCGGGAAAGTCATGGCCGATCCCGCATTGTTGCTGGCGATAGCGTAGTAGGTGCCGGCCACACTGCTCTGGCCGGAATTATTAGGGATGTACAGGGCGCTGGTTGCGCCCGGGAGCGGACTGGGATTGCCTTCTTGATACCACTGCCACGTCGGGGTGGGGGTGCCTGTGGCCGCAGCCTGCAAGACGACCTGGTAACCCGGATAATTTGTCTGGCTGAAAGGATTAACCGTGATGACCGGCGCAATGGAAGGAGTCAGCACCACTTGATCCAAGAAGCCCGCGTCGGAGGCCGATGAGCCGGCGTTGGCGACCCATTCGAGCGTGTTCGAGCCGGGGCCGGTAAAGAATATCTCGGGCGTCCACGGCCATTGGCCGGTAATCTGCCTCTGGTAATTGCCGTTGATAAAAAATTGGAGATTGAACTGGTCGTCGTTGCCCGTCAGCGTTGACCAATCAAAACTCACCTGGTATGCGCCGTTGATCGTGGTTTGCAACACGGACATCTGGCTGCCGGTGATGCTTCCGCTCTGGGCGGCCTCCGCACTGCCGGTATAAGTGTTGGTGCTCTCCACAAACCAATTCGCATCGCCGCTGGTCGTCCAGGTCAAATTGGTTTCGCCCAATGCCTCCCCGATATTATTGGTCGGCGGAGGAGGTGGTGGTGTGGTCACCGCATTGGTTTCAGGAACGTAGATCGTCGCGCCCGGATTATCGTAGAGATAGGCGACTTCATTGGATGAAAGGACGCGCGAGTAAACTTGCAATTGGTCCATTTCCCCATTGTAAGCGTTATAGCCATCGATAGAGGGGCTATTGGGATTGCTCTGGCTCGCGTCGGCCTGACAGCCCAGGATCAGCATTTGCGGACTGTTCAAGACAGCGGTGTCCGCCACATCGTTGGTATTCAATACGCCATCAATGTAAATTTGTTTTGCACCCGTGGTCCCATCGCGTGTTACGACCACATGATGGTAATTACCATCGTTGATGGCCGTGACTGAAGTCAGCACATCGGTGACGCTGCCGTCGGTTTCAAAAGCCACATTGCCACCGGTCAAGGCGATGGGAATCAGGTCGTCGGTCTGGCTGGCTGTTTCCGCCGTCACTACTCCGGCCCCATCATAGGCCGGTTGCCCCACGCTGCCCAGAAACTGAGTTGTCTCCAACCACACCGAGATAGAAAAACTGCCGGCGAGATTGGTCTCCAGGTCGTTTTGGGTAAGGAACGAGTCGTCCTCAAAATTCAATGCTCCCGCGCCACTGATTGAATCCGAAGTGATTTGAGGACTCGCCCCGGGGATGTTCCCGGCAAAGAGCATGTTGTTGCCATTACCAGACTCGTCCGCCGCCAGGACCGCGCCCTCATCAAAATCATATTTGACCACCAGGTTGGTCAGGCTTGTGCTTGGGGAAGCATGGAGCGATTGCACATCTGCGGAAGAAAGGACACGGGAATACACCTGGATATCATCCATCTCGCCGTTAAACCCGCCGTAGCCGGAACTCGTCGGACTGGCCGGGTCAGGATTGCTGGCATCGGCCAGCGCCCCAATGGTGATCAGTTGTGGCGCGTTCAACAGGCCGGTGGAAGCGGTTTGGTTGGTGTTCAACACGCCATCAATATAGATTTGTTTTACTCCAGTCGTCTCATTCCTCGTCACGACGACATGATGGTAATTGCCGTCATTGATATCCGTCGTGGAGTTAAGCGTTTGGTCGGCAGTGCCGCCGGTATTGAAACCAATTCCGCCACCGGCCAGCGCCACAGGGACCAGGTCGTTAACCAGGCCCGGCACATCCTCCGCCACTATCCCCGCGCCCTGGTACGCCGGTTCTCCATCGGAGCCATAGGTTTGCGTGGTCTTGATCCATATCGAAAGAGAAAAATTGCTCGCCAGTGTAGTCAGAAGGTTCGATGACGCGGTGAGAAAAGTGTTACCATTAAAATAAACCGCGCCGCTGCCGCTGACTGCATCATTCGTCAGGATGGGGCCGGCAAAACTGCCGCCATTGATCAGGTTGTAACCGTCGGCCGTCAAATCAGCGGCAAAGGGTGTATTCTCATCGAAATCATAAAAGGCAACCGGGTCAATGGTGTTGGGGATATTGGTCACCGTCAGGCCGGGATTGTCGTAAAGATACATGACGTTGCTGGCGGTCAGGACTCCTGAATAGATCTGCATGTCATCCAATGCGCCCACATAGCTGGTCCCCAGTCCTCCGCCAATATCAAAGTTGCCTGTGTCACCGTCGAGGGGATTGGTCACTCCCACATCGGAACTGTCGAGCACGCCGTTAATATAAATGTTTTTCTGGCCGGTCGTCAGGTCCCGTGTCACGACCACGTGCATCCAATTGCCGGTGGTGACGGAGTTCGTCGAATGCAAAGTGTCGCCGTTGTTGCCGGTGGGGTCACCCGTGAAAAACGCCACTTTATGGCCCGTCAAGGCGATGGGGATGGTATCATTGACGCCATTGTTATACGCGTCGATGATGTGTGTGTCGTCGCAACAATTGAGAGTGTCCGAATCATTGCCCTGGACATTCGTGGTATTGATCCAAAGCGAGATGGAAAAACTGCCGTAATATGTGCCGAGCCAACTGTCAAACGCTTGTTGTCCCGGCCCGGGGTTGAAGCTCAAATTCTCTCCGCCATCCAGCGTGAGCGCCGCGCCCCCGGCAATGGCATTGGTGGTGGATCCCCAATCCGGATCGGACACCCAGGATCCGCCGCCGTTGATATTGTTATTGTTGCCTGATGAGTCCGCCTGGTACAAACCGGAGCTGTTGGCTAAAGTATAATGGGCCACCAGCAGCAAATTCTGCTGGGCGGAGGCATTGACCGGATGCCACAGGGCCGTGAATAACAGGGCCACAGTGGATAAGCGGATTGCCAGGACGAAGGGTGCGATTTTCATGGATTGGGAGTTTAGGGGTGTAACCTTCAGCTTGCTTGCGGATTACTGCGTTGGGAACTTGCGTTCACATGTCTCCAAATTAGAGTTTAATTCCTTACCGAACTAATGCCCGTGATTAATACACATAATCATTGTGCGAGTCAAGCGAAATGACTCCTCCAGGCCGTGGGCCGCCGGGCTAAAACCGCTTCTTTACCCGAAAGATTTTCAGTTCTTAAACAATTTCAAATCAACCGCATCCGCCATCACATGATAGCCGCCTTCATTGAGATGCAGATGGTCGCCGCTGTCGTTCCCCGGCAACAGGTGGGTGGGGTTTTGCGGGTCGCGGACCGCCGCGTCGAAATCGATCACCGCGTCAAAAGCGCCGCTGTTGCGTATCCAATCATTGACGGTTGTCCGCTCGGTTTCATGCAACGGGCTGTCATAGAATGACCCGCCGAACGGCGTGATCGTTGCCCCATAAACACGCAGGTTGTGCGCATGGGCCTGCGTGATGAAATTTTGGAAAGCGGAGATGAGATTCGTCGCCGTCGATGGATTGCGGCTGCCGCCAATGTCATTGACGCCCTCAAAAATGATCAGCCAGCGCGCGTCACTCTGCGAAAGCACGTCGCGGTCGAAACGCGAAATCGCCGTCGGCCCCAGGCCGCCATGGAGCACGCAATTCCCGCCGATACCCATGTTCAACATTGCGATGCCAGGCAATCGCGCCGCCAAATCGTCCGGCCAGCGGTCATTTTTGTCCGTGCCCGATCCCCGCCCGTCCGTGATCGAATCGCCGAGAGTCACGATCGCGCCGCCGGGATTGTCCTGCTGCACGTCGATCGTATTTAAGATGTACCAATGCGCCATCGTGACTGCGCCCGGCATATCCGCCGCACTGACGCTGTCGCCCGGCTGCAAATAAGATGTGGTACGCGAGCCTGGATGCCCGGTGACCGCAGGTGACATGTTCCCAAAACGGGCCGTCACCGCGACGTCGGCCAGGGCCGGCAGATTGAAATTGAATGCGTCCGACCAGACAGTTTCTCCGGTGGGGATGGTGACCGAGGGACTGCCGTTAAATGCCAGCGCCGTATCCGTGTTTGTCTGGATCGCGCCGCCGCCCGCCGAGAGGGCGATATGCGCGGCTGTGATCGTGATCGGGTCCGCGCCGAAGGCGTTGGAAAATTTCATGCGCAGCTTAGTCCCCCCGATGGATACCTGAACGACCTGGCGCAACGTGTTGCTCCCCAGTCCCGGCTCCGGCGGCATGTTTTTTGGCTCCACCAACTGCGGCGCGCAACCCCACGTGCCCACCCAATCGGCGGCTTGTACCTGGCAAAAGCCGGCAAAAAAGAGGGCGGCTAAAACGAGTCTGGCTGCAAAATTGATTAATGGCTTGCTTCTCATTAACACCGTGGCTTTAGCCCGGTGCAAAACGCGGCATGGTGATTGAACCGTTTTAACGGTTTCCTGGCGGTCTGAAAAAGCCATTGAAACGGCTGGCGGCTCGTCTGCCGCACACCGGGCTAAAGCCACGGTGTTAATAGGACCACAGAGTTCTGTGTGTTTCTCCAGGCCAGGCGCCATTTGAATTTTCATAAGGTGGATAAATCATTGGAAAGCAGGCTCGTCAAAGTCAATGCTGATAGCATGGAACATCCTCCAAAATGAAAGCTCGAGCATCATCCAATGGGAATCCTGAAAGGATTCCAGCATTCAGCCCGGGATTGGAGCGACGCGACTACCCCGGGTCACAGGTCCCAATCATTTTTTCCCCCAACGGAGACCTCTGCAAAACTGTAGCAGCGGACATGAGTCCGCTCTAATTTTAGTCCAAAACCGATGGAAAGATGGTGCCGACTCCTTTCCCGTTTTACGGAATCACGTTGCGCGAACGGAGTTCATGCGCCACTGTAAACATGAAATTGTATGAGTGATAACCTGAAAGGAAAAGTTGCCCTCGTCACCGGCGCCTCCCGCGGCATCGGACGCGCCATCGCGGAACGATTGGCGATGGACGGCGCGTCCGTTGCCGTCAATTATTCGAGTAGCGCCGATAAAGCGCAAAAAGTTGTGGAGCAAATCAAGGCCGCCGGTGGCAATGCCTTTGCCATCAAAGCCGACGTCAGCCGCGTGCCTGAGATTACCCGGCTCTTCGATGAGACCCTCGCGCATTTCGGCAAACTGAACATCCTGGTCAACAACGCCGGCATCGCGTTTATCAAACCACTCAGCACCACCAGCGAGGAGGAGTTTGATCGCATTTTTGCCCTCAACGTCAAAGGCACTTATTTCGCCTGCCAACAGGCGGCCACGCGCCTGGCCGATGGCGGTCGCATCATCAACCTTTCCACCAGCATCACCGCCCGGCTCATTCCGGGTTACAGCGCCTATGCCGCGACCAAGGGCGCGGTGGAACAACTGACACGTTCTCTTAGCAAGGAACTTGGATCGCGCGGCATCACCGTGAACGCCGTTTCACCGGGACCGACGGAGACGGAATTGTTCCTGACCGGCAAAACGCCGGCCGAACTGGAATTTTTCGCCAAACAATCCGCGTTCAATCGCATTGGCCGGCCGCAGGAGATTGCCGACGTCGTGCTCTTTCTCGCCAGTGACAGTTCTGCCTGGATCAGCGGCCAGAATATCCGTGTCAACGGGGGATTGGCCTAAAACCATCAATGTCGGGGACCTCTGTCGTCGAAATCATCTTTTGACCGGAGGCGGGATGCTGCCGTCGTTCAAATCCGGGTCGAACACGCGGGCCGGCTGCGTGGCTTCCGAGGCGCTGCTCCGCGCCCACAGCGCGCCGGCCTGGCCGGGTGTGAGCGTCACGGCGGGATGGAATTTGTCCGAGCCCATGTAATCCAGCAACGAGCGGCGCAATTGCTGCAAGCCCGGGCCGCCGCGGTCGCCCTCCAGGTTGATGGCCGAAACCAGCAGCCGTCCCGGGCCAACGTTGCCTTCGAAAATCACCCCCAGCTTCCAGTTGCGGTTCCAGTCGTCAATCGCCCAGACTATCGGGTGGAGCGAGGCCGGCGCGCTTTCCAGGTTCACCGGGCGGACATTGTTGATGAGCGGCGTCCACTGCCAGTCGCAATTCTTGTCCGTGGGAAATTCCGCGAGAGCGGGGGAATTCGTTTCGCAAAGCAGGCCGAGCATGGCATCAAAGCGTGGCCGCGGATTTTGCGGCGGACGAACGGTCATCTGGATGTTCCAAAACACCGGGACGTTTTTCATCGGCGGGCATCGGGTCGGATCCAGGTCGGCGGCGGTCGGCAGGAAGAGCACCTTGCCGCCGGCGGCGAGCGCGGTTTTAGCCGCAGCCCAATCGTTGGTGACGAGCACGTCGGAGGTTTTGGAAGGCTCCAACTGCGCCGGGTAAAGCCAGATCTTCCAATCGTTCTGGAAAAGAGGAATCGACTGGCTGGCGGCGAGGGCGGCGAGTTGAGTGTCGTTCGTGGGATTCGGCGTCGCGTAGACGTCCAGGATGAATTGCCGGGGAGCCGGCAATTTCGTGAGATCAATGGTTATCTTTCCCATGGCCAAATTTCTTCCGATGGGAAAGGTCTGAGGCGCAAATTGGCCATTGGCATAACTTTTGCCGCTGAGGTCACTGATATCCCATTTGGTCACGACATTGGTCAACGGCGCTTCGCCAAAGTTCGCGAGTTCAACTGGTACTTCAAATGTATCCGCGGTGGTGAAAGTTCTTTGCGTGAGCCGCGCCAATGGCACCACCGGGCCGCAAAAATATCGGAATTCACCGGGTGTGGTGTATCCCTTGCTCTGCCAGAATGTGTCCAGGACGCCAATGAGCGCGGTGCCCTGGCCGAGATAATCGTGCAGGTCGAGCAATTCAAAGCCGGAAAGACCGGGGGTGCGCAGGTTCGCCTCGATCTCTTCCTTGTAGCATTCCAATTGGAAACGCCCGGACGCCCAGGCGAATTCCTTGTCTTCGTCCAGCACGCCTTCCTGTTGGGCAATGTATTTGAAGATGTCGTAGTTACCCGGACGCAAATAGCCGGTGAATTCGTCCATCACCTCGAAGTCCGGATACGCGCACCACTGGCCGACTTCGTGGGCGAGCACGGGGATGTGAACGCCGGCGAGGGCGCCGCCATAGTCGCCACCGAACCAGCCGGATGGTCCACGCAAGCTGCCGGCGCCAACGTGTGGGGCCACGGCATATTGCACCCCGTCATGAAACATCGCCGGGTCGCCCCAACCGGTGCCGGCGCAATAGAGGCGGCGGTCGTCGTTCGTGTAATTCATGGCCGCCCATTCCGGCGTGAAGTTCTGATAATTGCGAGGCTCGTTGCTCGGCGAGAGCAGGATGAACGAGGGGTGATTGCCATAGGCCTGGAGGAGCCGCGCGGTTTCGTCGTTGAGCCATTGTTTCATTTCCGGGGAGCGGAAGTCCGCCCAGAGGCCGCATTCCGGTTGGAGGTAAAAGCCCATCTCATCCGCCGCTTCGAACGCCGCTTCCGGCGGGCACCACGAATGAAAACGCATGCCGTTCAGCCCGTAATCCTTGCAGGTCTGGAAGATTTTTTTCCACGACGCGACATCCATCGCCGGATAACCGGTCAATGGAAAGTCACCGCCGAAATGGGTCATGCGCAGATTGACGAGACGACCGTTGATGAACATGTCTTTGCCCTGGGTGGTGATATTGCGGAGACCAAAAACATTGGTGATGTTTTCGTCAAAGGACAATTTATCACCGCCGCCACCAACCACAACACGAAGACGGTAAATTGCTGGAGAAAACTCATCCCACAACCTTGCCTGATTTCCCAGATCAAACGTCATCTCGATAGGGGCATTCGTCTCGGAGAAATTGTTAAAATTTTCACTTACCGGCAGGACTTCAAGCGACGGCGTGCCGGGACAAGCTTCGAGGAACAATGAAATCTTCCCGCTGACTTCTTCGCCGGAAGAATTGTGAAGTGTCATTAACACATGAATACTTTTGTTCGTCACATTCGGATATACCTGCACGTCCTCGATCCACACCGGCGAAGTGGCGCGCAATTCGATTTTGCCCACGATGCCATTCCACGCGGCGCCCAGTGCGTCGGAGATGCTGTGCGAGTCCACAAGATGGCCGGCGGGCGGTAATTGCAGGCGATTGTCCACGCAAATGGTCAAACGATGCCTGCCCGGCGTCAGGAAACCGAGATCGGTGACGTGCGGCGCCACCAGGCTGTCCTGCGCGGGATATTCCTTGGCATCCACCCAAACCGTGCTCTTCCAATGCGCGCGTTCAAGAAACAATGTGAAATGTTTGCCGCTCCAGTCCTGCGGAATTTCGATGTCGCGCTGATACCACGCCGCGCCGAGGTAATGCTTCGGTGGTTGCGAGAGGAACGGCACCTCCACGCGGCCGGGTTGCGAGAAGTGTTCGCGTAGCGCCGCCGGCTGGAGTTTCCACCAGGCATCGCCGAGCGTCAGCACCCACGGCGTGTTGGTGCTGATGTCATCGCCATAACCCTGTGCCTGAAGAATGCCCGGAAGTTGGATTTTGTCCGGCAGCGTGTTGGTGAACCAGTTTTCCGCGACCCCACGATCGTCCCGGTCCATCGCAAATCGCCATTGGCCCGCGAGAGGCATCGTTTCCATGGCGCGGACTGTCCCGGCGGTGAGGCAGGAAAAAATCGCGAGCAAAAAAAAGAGCGCCTGGTTCATGGTGTATTCAAAGTTTAAAAGACGCGCAAAAAGTATCAATCGATTTAATAGCGTTGCTTTCACCTCCGCCCGCATCCCGGAGGGATGCAGGCCGGTAATAATGGCTGAACTTTCACTGTCTTGTTCCGCCGACCGCCTTCCGGCCTGCCACTTCACCTACAAGCCACGCTTCGCGCCGATTCGACCGTCCTCTATTTTCGCTTTTCTCTCCGTTATCTCTGTTTCCACCTGTTAAAAATTCGCCCGGAAAAATCAGGTGAAGAAAGAATCTGGATTTCCACGCCAATTTTGCGTGCCGTAAACGACGCGTAAAATTTCAATCTCATCAAGATGGATCCGATAGAAAATAAGCCAACGGTTAAACGGCGGCGGCAAGACCGTAAATCTGATGCCGGCCAGCCGGCGGTTTTTAAATCGGGCCAGCGGTCCGAATTCTGGATAATGCACAAGCCGATCAAATGATGTAAACGCGGCATCGAGAAATCGCCGCGCTGCCCGGGGGCTGTCCGCGCGAATCCATCGCGCGCCTTCCACCAAATCTTCATCGGCTTTCGGGAGCGTGCGATAGCCACTCAAGATTCCTCCAATGCCCTTTTGTAAATCTGCTTTTTGCGCGCGGCGGTCATTGGCCGGCTGGCGCCGCTGCTGAGGCCTTCCAGCAACAATTCCTCCAAATCTTCGCGTCCGGCAAAGGAGGACCCCAGGGGACCCGCGGCGCGCTCGAGGGAATCAGCCAACCGTAATGAATGGCGAATGACTTCACTTTCATTGTTAAAACGGCCCGCTGCTATTTGACGGCGGATGATTCGCTTGTAATAAGGCGTCAACGAGTGACTCATAACAAAACTACTTTCCATCTATCTCCAATAGGTGTCAAAGGAAAACCAGCTTTCCCTGGCGAACCTTTGCGCCTTCCCACGAACCGGTTGCGTCTGAGTGGACAAGGGTGGAGGGGATGCCGCGGATCAGATTCGCCAATCGCGCGGCTTCGCGAATACGAGTGGGCATCATCTCCCCATCGCACAAACATGCGGGGTTTTAGTCTGGCAATCTATTGGCCGGACGCTAATTTTCAAACATCCATATGCAAAAACCGCGCCTTTCTTTCTGGCAAATCTGGAACATGAGTTTCGGATTCCTCGGCATCCAATTCGGCTGGGGCCTGCAATTGTCCAACATGAGCGCCATTTACGGTTATCTGGGCGCTAATTCCGATTCTCTTCCCATTCTTTGGCTCGCCGCTCCCGTTACCGGCGTCATCATCCAGCCGCTCATCGGCCAATCCAGTGACCGCATGTGGACCCGATTGGGCCGCCGCCGTCCCTTCATTCTTGCGGGCGCTATCATTGCCTCGCTCGCGCTGATCTTGATGCCGAATTGCTCCGCGGTTTGGATGGCGGCGGGATTGCTCTGGGTTTTGGATGGAACGATCAACGCCAGCATGCAGCCTTTCCGCGCCCTCGTGGCGGATAAATTGCCGGATGAACAAAGCTCGGCGGGGTTTGCCGTCCAATCCCTGTTCATCGGGCTGGGCGGCACCGTCGCGTCCGCCCTTCCGTGGATGATGACGAATTGGTTCGGCGTCGCCGCCAATGGCACGGCCACCGGGCACATCCCGGAATCCGTGCGGCTCTCCTTTTATGTCGGCGCCGTGGCGTTCATCGCGGCGGTGCTGTGGACGGTCTTTTCCACCACGGAATATCCGCCTTCCGAATCGGAAATGGCCGCCCTGCGCGCGCGCAAATTTGATTGGACGCTCGGCCTGGGCGAAATCTTCGCGCTCATTTTCCATCTGCCCCGGCGGATGTGGGAGCTGGGGGTGGTGCAATTCTTTACCTGGATCGCCATGTTTTCCATGTGGGTCTATTTTTCGCCGGCCGTCGCCAAGAATATTTTTCACGCCCTGCCCAACTCTCCCGAAATGGAAACGGCCGGCGCCTGGGCGGGAGTTTGTTTTGGTGTCTATAATGCCGTGTGCTTCGTCTTTTCCTTTGTGCTCCTTTGGGCCACGAAATATACCGGTCCGCGCCTGATGCATGTGATTTGTCTGGCCGTCGGCGGGCTGGGGCTGGCGGCGGTCCCGCTGGCCGGGGACAAATATCAACTTCTGTTCTGCATGGCGGCGGTTGGTGTGGCCTGGGCAAGCATCTTGTCCATGCCCTATGCCATGCTCGCGCCGGTGTTGCCCAGGGACAAAGTCGGCGTCCTCATGGGAATGTTCAACCTGTTCATCGTCATTCCGCAAATGGTCGCCTCCAGCCTTTTGGGCTTTCTCCTGAAACATTTCTTTAACAGCGAGCCGGCCAGCGCGCTGGTCATCGGCGGCGCGTGCATGGGATTGGCCGCGCTGTTGACGCTGGCAGTGGTCAGCTTTAAAAAATCCACCGAGGAAATCATTCCGGCGGCAGCCGTCGTAAGCGGGCATTGATTAGAAATGACTAATGACTAAATCATAATGACTAGTTAATGACTAAGCCCAAATGACGAATTTCCCGCTCCTTCGGAATTTG
Organism: uncultured Verrucomicrobiae bacterium; assembly: GCA_963797825.1. Taxonomy (GTDB): domain Bacteria; phylum Verrucomicrobiota; class Verrucomicrobiia; order Limisphaerales; family UBA11358; genus UBA11358. Next base: position 319,280 of record CAWCRR010000036.1, on the reverse strand, counting down.
TCATTGGAAATTGTTTAGTCATCATGGCTTAGCTATTAAAGGGGGACGAAATCCAGCCGGGGCAAAGGCCAGAGGCCGATAGAACCTAGCCCACCGATTTATCGGTGGGTTCACAATTCAAATTAAAAAGAGTCCCGTAGGGACGGCAGATCATTAGATCGGTTGTGCCATTTTTAGAATGGGGCCTTTTGCGAAATCGAAGCAGTCATTCTGCCGTCCCACCGGGACTTCGTTCCCTGTTTCCGCCGAGACCCGCCGTTGAAACGGCGGGCTATTATCAGCCGCGCCATCCGGCGCTAAACAAAACGCACGCCGTTATTCCAACGCCTTGCGAAGATTTATTTTGCCGCCACCGGCTGGGCAACACTGCGGTGATAGATCCGCCAGCCGAATCCATCCAGATGGAACTGCGGCAGCCCGTCGCCACCGTCCCGCATGCCTGAAATCTTGACCGGCCCGAAATTCGCGCTGTCCTTCATTTCCACGCTGCCGGATTGCGGCCGGTTCGAGAAATTGATCACCACCACAAATTCGTCCTTGTCATCCGAGCGCATGAAACTCACCACGTCATTCTCGTCGGAATTGTGCAGCCACGTCACCTGATGGTTTTCGAAGCACGGATATTTTTTCCGCAGCTCGATCAGGCCGTGATAAATCTCGCGCAAGGGCGGACGCTCTTTTGGGTCCCAGAGAATCGGCAGCTTGTCGAACAGCGCCGGGTCGCCCGATTCGGTGGCGTCGCCCACTTCCATGCCGTTGTACAGCACCGGCACACCGTCGAGCGTGAACATCAGCGCCGAAGCCGCCAGCGCCCCGTGAATTCCGTAACGCGCCACCGCGCGCGCCTCGTCATGGTCGTCGGAAATTTCCATGTGGAGGGCGTCCTTGGGAAATTGTCCCTGGCTGTCCTCCCAGGTGTCCTCGATATCGGAGGCCGGCGCGCCATCGATCAACACCTTGTTCATCGTGCCGAGCAACGGCCAGTTGTAATCGATATCGAATGCGTTCGTGAGCAATTCCGGTTTGCTGGCCTCGGCCAGCATCATGATATCGGGCTTCACCTGTTCCACCGCGGCGCGCGCCTGCTGCCAGAAATCCGTCGGCACCATATAAGCCACGTCGCAGCGGAAACCGTCAATGTCGCAGGTCTGCACCCAATATTTCATCATCGCGATCATGATAGCGCGCAGTTGCGGGTTCGCGTAATTCAGACCGGCCACGTCGCTCCAGCCGGACATCGGCGGGATGACGTTTCCGTTGCCGTCCTGCTTATAGAAATCCTTGTTCGTCATCATCACGCTGTCCCAGGAGGTGTGGTTGGCCACCAGGTCCATGATGACTTTCAGCCCCCGCTTGTGAGCTTCGGCCACCAGCCTTTTAAAATCATCCAGCGTGCCGTAATCGGGGTTGACCGCGTAATAATCCTGGATGGAATAGGGGCTGCCGTACTCGCCCTTGCGCCCTTTCACGCCGATGGGCTGGATGGGCATGATCCAGAGAATGTTCACGCCCAGTCTTTTTATGTCATCGAGCTTCGCGGTCACGCCATTGAGATTGCCCGCCGCGGAAAAATCGCGGGGAAAAATTTCGTAGATGACACCGCTGCGAAGCCACTCCGGTGAAGTGCGCGCCGGAGTGCCGGTCAAATCGGCGTTCGCGCCGGCGCCGGCCAGAAAAAGGACCAGCGCGGCGATGGACAAAACGATTCTATTCGTTAAATGGCGTAAATTCATTATCGTCAAACATCCGCCTGATTTTATGAGCTGATTTAAAGCTCATCAGCAGACAATGATTCCGAAAGATGGCGGCAAAAGCAAATCAATGCTGGGGGGTATGCTGCGCAAACCACAGTAAATCGTTCATCGCCAGAGGGTCGGCGCTGACATTTACATTTTGATTATAGGTTAAATATTTGACGGGTGGCGTATCCAGCCGGCCTTTCCAGACATGGATCTCCGAATGTCCATCGGCAAAAGTCATCCCGGCGCCTTTATCGTGCAGACTCCCCGGCAACTCGGTGAAGCTGGTTGACCCTCCGGAAGTTCCCGCGAGCGGATCATCATAGAAGGTCACGTCGTCGTCGCTGTCAGGATGCTCATCCGTGATCACCCAGCAATCTGAAGGGCTGGGATAATGAAGGTCGGTTATTTTTTTTACATCATAATAATGGAGCCAATCACCACTATGACCGCCATTGGCAGTGCCATCGGACTTTAGCCCGAACCATTTTGACCCGTCGCCAAATGCGCCGTTCATCGCGCACGTGCGGATGCGATTCCCCCATCCCAGTGGCAGTTGGGTGCCTGAAAGATAGTGGTCCGCCGGACAGACAAAAATTTTGACCTCATTGGCGACATACGGTCCAATTAACGCGGTGGTTTGCACGCCGAGAAAGGTTTTGTTGATCGTGAGATACAAGCCGTTCGTGTTGTCCCCATTCGCACTCCAATCCAGCACGTCAGCCGAACCGCCAATGGCTGGACAAATCCAATTGATTGAGGCCACCGGAGAATTGTTCCTGTCGGAATTACTCACCAATCTATCGTTATTGTCGTTCGCATACATGAACCAGGAGATGCCCAATTGTTTATAATTTCCCATGCACTCAATGCTCAACGCCCGCGTTTTGGCCGCGGACAGCGCCGGCAGCAGCAAGGCCGCCAGAATGGCGATGATGCCAATGACCACCAACAATTCTATCAAGGTAAAGCCCGGCCTCCGGAAATTCGTCTTGCCAACTATGTTCATTTTTAATTTTTTGTCCGCCCGGCGGGATGCCCCGCCGGGCGGACGAGTGCGCTGTTGATGCTGTTAGTTTTTGATTAAACGGAAGAACTGGTTCCCGCCGGTGTTCGGCCAATTTGTGGACTCAGTGGCGTCGGTCGCGCCAAGGCTGTTCCAATTGACCAAATCGGGCGAGTTTTGGAGCTGGACAGCCGGCCGGCCCAGCCAGTTAATCGGGAGACTGCCGCCGGAAAGAGCGCCGATTGTCAGGTAGCCGAAATCCGGCTCGACGAAGTTCGTAACGGCCAGCCCGGCCAGCGGGTAAGGAGTGCTACAGCCCGGATAAAGCACGGTATAAGACCAAACGTCTGTCGGGAACGAATAATTTGGTCCATAGGAACGGATTTCACGGATGTGATTGGTATTCTGCGCATTTTCATTGTCAGTGCCGTCCAGGCTATACTTATAGGTTACATAAACCGAACTGCCCCGCGGAAAGACCCACGAATTCGTGTAATAGTCGGAGGCGCCTACTTCCACCATTTGTTGGTTTGCCGGGATGCTAATACCCCAATCCCAACCCGCCCAGGGACCATTGACATAAATCGAATCCGATTGATTGTTGTATTGATAGGTGCCGCCATTCAACTCTGTTAGTGTTCCATTCGTCATATAGAGGGTGAAGGTCACTGTCGTGTTGGATACCACCAGATCGCCCAGCCCCAGGTCGTCATACGATAGCACTGGCAGGATGGTGGTTTGGTTGGTGAGGGTGGTTGACCGGTTGCCTCCGCTGGTAGATACCGGTTGTTCATAACCGCCGTCGAGATTGTTTACCCGGAATTTCCACTGGAAGGCCGTCGGAAGGAAGCCGGTGATCGGAAAGGTTCCGATATAGAGGTTGGTCTTGAGTCCCGGATTACTGTCGTTGGGATTGAGGATCGTATAATTGGTCAATTGGTCACCGGTCCCGAAGCCATTAAAGGAGCCGCCCGCCGCGACGGAATTTGCCGGGAGACCGAAATCGACATCGTTCGTGTTTTCATCCGTGTTGGTGAAATTGCCAAACGAGACCTGTTCACTCAGATCCAGCTGGAAGGTGACGTAATTCGTGGGGGTGGGAATCGCGCTAAAATTGAACGTCGTGCCACCCAAATTTGACGCGCCTACTGCCAGTGGCGGCAGGAATTGATTGGAGAGGTAGCTATCGCCGCCGGCGTTGATGTCAACCAATACGTTGACCGACCCGCCGGTATAATTGATCGCGGATAATGGGATAACCATTTCCAAGCCGGTAGACGTATTGGCGCCAGTGTTTGGACCAGCAGTCAAGGCTGCATTGCCAGTCCCCATCCCGCTGACGAGTGTGTTGTTAAGATACAGGCTGGCAACCCCGCCGTCACTGCCGGCTGCGATACCGGGAGAACTTTCCGTTAAAGGCCCCACATAACCACCGCTGGCAGTTCCCGACAAGGTATATTCCTCACTGTAGAGGGTGCCTCCGGAATCATTCATGTCAAACGCCCAAGTCGCTTGAAAGCCATTGGTAAAAATGGAACCATTCATGGCCTTCAATGTCCCGGTAGTGGGGACTGCGAGCGTATTCTGTCCGGAGCCCCCGCCGGCAACAAAAACATTCAGGTGATTGCCGTTGTTTTGAAAGCAACCGGCGATGAACAGGTAAAGATTTCCGCCGGAAACCTGGGCGTAAACGGCATCCAGTTCCGAACCGGATGCATCTCCACCGCCGGTGCTGTTGCCGAAGCCGGTGTTGATGGACTGGACATATAACGGGCTGCCGTAAAAGCTCGAGTCCAGGGTTCCGTTTAAGTTTTGGGCGTTTGCCCATAGTGCCGGGGCCAGAAGACCCGCCACAGCGAACAATTTTATCAGTTTATGTTTCATATTAGTTTTGACGAGTAATTCCTCACGAAGACATGGTCTCGTAACCAGTTGTAGGAATGGGGTTCACAATGAGAAGTCTAGCAGAAGTAACCGCACTTTCTACTGCATGTTTGTGCTGGTAGCTGCATATTTATGCCGGAAACCGCACATCCATGCTAAATACCGCATGTTTATGTTTTTAACCGCATGTTTATGCTGTAAAATATGGAAGACTATCCGCAATCTAGCCGCGCAGATATTTGACCACCGCCTCCGTCCGTGAATGGACATGCAGCTTTTCATAGACCGTCCGCACATAACTGCGCACGGTATCGATGCTGATCTTCATGCGGCCCGCGATCTCTTTATAAGCGTAACCGTTGGCCAGTTGGTCGAGAAACTCCCGCTCCCCCGGCGTCAGCGTGGCAAGCGTCGAACTGCCATCGGTCGGCTTGGCAAAGAATTGGACCACGCGGCGCGCGAGCTGCGGCGTCATCGGCGAACCTCCCGAATGCACGTCGCGGATGGCCTCGAGCAGTTTTGCCGAGGCGGTGCGCTTGAGCAGATAACCGCTGGCGCCGGCCTTCAAAGAATTGAAGAGCGAGTCACTGTCTTCATAGACCGTCAGCATCAGGAATTGCACGTCCGGCCGGGCGGCTTTCAATTGCCGCACGCACTCGTAGCCTTTCATGCCGGGCAGATTGATGTCCATCAGCACCACGTCGGGAGGAAAGCGGGGAATCTCCTTGACCGCCGTTTCCCCATTGGCGTAATCGCCCGTCAATTTGAAATTTGGGGCGCGGCGAATCAGCGCCGCCAGGCTGGCGCGGATATCCTCGTCGTCATCCACGATGGCAACTTTGATTTGCATGTCCTGGGCAATCGTCGCGATCACAACCTATTAATAACCTGAAACGCGATCGTTTCACAACCGCACGAATATGCGATAGAAAAAGCCCTTTCTCAAGTCCTTCAAAGCGCCGCCACCGGCGCCGGGTCACGTAGTTTCACCGAAACCTTGACCACGGTCCCCTGTGCGGGCTTGCTTTCAAATTCCAGCGTGCCCCCAATCGCCGCGGCCCGCCGTCGCATGTTTCCCAAACCATTGCGCCGTCCTTCGGCGAAGGCTTCGGGCGCAAAACCTTTGCCGTCGTCCTGCACGCGGATCTCAAGCATGCGCCCGTAAACTTTGGCATGCACCTGCACTTCGCGCGCGCCGGCGTGTTTCAGGGCGTTGGTGAGCGCTTCCTTGACGATCAGGAAGATATTATGGCGCATGTCCGGCGGCAGCGGCAACGCCGGCAGGTCATGCGGCAAATCCAGCCGGCAACGGGTGGTGTTGCCGTCAAACAATTCATTCGCAAAATGCGCGATATAATCCACCAGACTTTGCAGCGTGTCGCTGCCCGGCCGCACCGCCCACACGATTTCCTCCAGCGCGCGCACCGTCTGGTCGGCTGCCTGCGATAATTTTCCCGCGTGCGCCTCCACTTGCTCGGGATGGTCCTTGTCCGCCTTGACCAATCCGCTCAACAGCGAAAGCCGCGTCAACGATGATCCCAGGTCGTCATGCAGGTCCTGCGCGATGCGCGCGCGTTCCTGCTCCAACGCGTGCTGCTGTTCGGCCCGTTGCAATTGGAGTTGATACCGTCGCCGCTCCACCATGCGCACCGAACCGCCCACCGTCGCCAGCACCACCAGCGCCATCGCGCCGATGAACCACCACGTCTCCCAGAATCGCACGATGACAAAATCGTTGAACGACGTCGCGATGGCCATGTCGCTGAAAATCCAGCCATTGCCCCCGTCTTCTTTGGGGCCGCCGGTCCCGCCGTGGCTGAGGAGAATTTCGTCGAAGGTCGCCCTGGCCTTGAATTTCGTCGTGATATTGTCCGGCTGGTTCTCCGCCGTGGCCCCGTGGGTTAAATTTGGGTCCAGCCAGACTGTCACCAGATCATCCCCACCGGGGACGTATTGCACCTTGAACACGATCGTGTGCGGATGATTGTGGCTGGGCAATTCATACGGCCGCGTCTCGCCCATCGGCCCCGCCTCGGGATGCGCCGAGTGCAAATTGAATTCGTCGGAATCGGGAAACTTTTGTCCGTTAATGTCATAGAGTTTGTTGGACGGCCCGATTTCGGAGGCGTAAGCCGCGGAATAACCCCAGGCCTCCAGCGCGTTGCCCACGCCCAGCCGCATCTGGTTGCTTTCCATCAGTTGAAACAAGGCGTAGTACGGCTCATCCGCGGGGTCCGAAAGCGGGTCCACGCGAAATTTGAAATACAGCGCGTCGCTCGCCTTGTCGTCCCGTGTTAGCCGGGCATCCAAAATTTCCATGGGCGTCGCATGGATCACCCGGGAAGCCGGATCGCTCCACAAAATATCCGCGCGCCCCGTCGCCGCCAGCGACAACAGCGACGAGAAAAGAAGAATCCGGCACAGGGACATAAGCCGATTATGACTTTGGCCATGGCTTATAACAAGCCCGCAACATGTTCATGCAGTTGTCAAACACCGGATTTTCTGGCAACGAATATGGATGATTCAATTTCTTCGCGCCGCCGCGCGCCGGAGGGTCCCCGCCTTGGCGGCAATTTTGTCCGTATTATCGTCCCAGGCACCGGCTCAAAGTGTCGTCGTCGGAAATGTTCGCGTGCAGTTGCTCTCCGATTCGCTCGTCCGTCTCGAATGGAAAGGCGCCGGGGGATTTGAAGATCGCCAGACCTTCCACATCGTCAACCGCGATTGGCCGGGAACATCCTTCACCCTCCAGACCAATTCAGGCGCCATCGAAATCCACGCGGCGCATTTTACCGTCCGCGTTCCGCAGGACGCAGTTTCCCTGGACGACGTGTCCATTTCATCCGCCAACGGCGAGCCGCTTTATCAACACACCGGCGACCTGACGAACAGTGTCTGGCTGCCCGCGCCGTCCGAAAAAGTCCAGGCATGGTCGTTTGCCGATACTCCGCGCATTGTTCCTCCTGAACGCGGCCTCACACCCGGGCCGGACAAGGACGACCCGGCGGCCGGCTGGGATTTGAGCAACCGCGCGCCGGACCTCTATGTTTTTCTGCCGCGCGGAGATTATTTTCAACTGCGCGCCGACATTCTGAAACTGACCGGCCCCACCGAACTGCCGCCGCTGTTCATGTTCGGCGCGTTCGACAGCCGCTGGTATGATTACAGCGAGGCCACCGCGCTCAAACAAATCCAGGACTATCGCTCGCGCAAAATCCCGCTCGACGTGCTGGTGGTGGACACCGGCTGGCGCCAGGGCGCCTCCACCGGCTATTCGGCGAACACCAATCTGTTTCCCAACCTGCCGCGTTTTTTCTCCGAGGCCCACGCAGCCCATGTGCGCGTCCTCTTCAACGATCATCCCGAGCCGCTCAATACCAACGTAACCGGATTGGACCCGGCGGAAATGAATTATCGTTTCAACGGCCTGTCCACCTTGCTCCACGACGGCCTCGACATCTGGTGGTATGACCGCAATTGGTGGGTGGCCCTCGTGCCGCCTGCCCCCGGTTTGCGCAAGGAAACCTGGGGCATGCGGCTCTATCACGATACCACGGCCCGCGTCGAACCGGACCGGCGCCCGCTCATCATGGCCAACGTGGACGGCATTGATAACGGCATCCGCAATCGTCCCATGGACGTTTCATCGCATCGCTACCCCTACCAATGGACCGGTGACATCGGCCCCGGCTGGGAATTTTTGCGGCGCGCGGTGGAAAATGCCGTTTATTCCGGCGCGCAATCGGCGTTTCCCTACGAGAGCGACGACCTGGGCGGCCACACTTCCAATCCCACCACCGAACAATACATCCGCTGGATGGAATACGGCGCGCTCTCGCCGGTGTATCGCCCGCATTGCACGCATAATCTGGAACGGATGCCGTGGGTGTTCGGGCCGGAGGCCGAAACGGACGTGCGAAATTACCTGGATATGCGCTACCGCTTGCTGCCGGTGTTCTATGCCGCGGCACATGAAAATTATGAGACCGGCCAACCTCTCCTGCGCCGGCTCGATCTGTATTTTCCACAATACCCGGAAGCCGGACGCGACGACGAATATCTGCTCGGCAAAGACATCCTCGTTGCCCCCGTTCTCCAGGGCTCCATGCAAGGGGTGCCGTCCGATTGGCTGAAAACCACCAATGGCCAGACGGGTTTGCAGGGAGATTATTTTACCAATGACACTGTGTCTGGCACGGCGGCGTTCTCCCGCACCGATACGAATATTGATTTCAATTGGGATAAAAAAAGCCCCGCGCCCGATTTCCCGCGCACGCATTTTTCGGCGCGCTGGGCCGGCACGATTGAAGTCCCGGCCTCCGTTGGCGACATCACGCTGGCGACACTCGAAGACGATGGCGCGCTCGTTTGGATCGACGGCAGGCAAGTCATCGAGGCCTGGGGCGGTCACGATTCCACGATCACCGAGGCGAACGCCGTCCTCACCGCCGGCGTGCCCCACCAGATCCGGATCGAGTACCAGCAGCTTGAGTTCGGCGCCAAGATCCGGTTGCTCTGGCAATCTTCCCAAACCAGCCTCGGCCGTCGTATCGCCTGGATTCCCCCGGGGAACTGGATGGATGCCTGGAACGGGAAAACGATTTCCGGCCCGGCGACGCTCACCAACGACGTGCCGTTGGACGAAATTCCCCTTTACATCCGCAGCGGCGCCATCCTGCCGCTCGCGCCGGAAATGCAGTTCACCGGCCAGAAACCCTGGAACCCCATCACCCTGGACACCTATCCCACCGCCGAAACCAATACCGCGACCTTATACGAAGACGACACGCTGACCACGGCCTATCAGCACGGCGCTTTTCGCACCACGGAAATCAGCGCCTCGGCGGACAACTCCCCTGCAACCGTCAGAGTGGACATCGGCGCGGCCCGGGGAACATTTGACGGCGCGCTGGCCAAACGCAATTGGATCATCCGCATCCATCCCCCGGCAAGCTGGCCGAAAAATTTGAAACCCTCCTCGCTGAAGATCAATGGCCGTCCGGTGCGCCTTTTCAATTGGCCCATCCGCTCTCTCGCCCGCGCTCAAATGGCCATGCCCTTTGGCGACCATCTCGGCGCGCCCGACGGCGATGTCTTCGAGGTCTGGGTGCCGGCCGTCCCGGCTTCGCGAAGCCAATCCATCGAAGTCACCTTCAATTCTAGCCAAAGTGTGGATTGAAATAGGCGTGTCGGATAACATTTCTCCGATGATTTTATGTTGGCTAATTTTCATTGAAACACTAAATTCAAGCCGTGATTCAAATTCAAAAGAAAATCGTCGTGGACGAGCGTGGCATGCCCAAGGAAGCCATCATTCCGTGGAAACAATTCTGCGCCATCGCCGAGGCCTTGGGCTTTGACCTCGACTCGCCGGCCCGCGCCGATCTGCGCGCCGCCCGCCGCGACTGGCGGCGCGGCAAATCCGCCGCCTTCGTTCCGCTCGCCAAATTGTAACGATGCCCCGGCTCATCGTTCATCGCCGCGCCGTTCGCTACCTCGAACGCATGGACACGCGCATCAAGGCGCAATTGAAAGCCAAACTCGAGCAGCTCGCGCAAAATCCCGCCGCCATGCCCGGCGTCAAGCCGATGGCCGGCGAATGGGCGGGCTTTTACCGGCTGCGTCACGGAGACCTGCGAGTGATTTTTCTCCATGACCACGCCGCCAACACAATTGTCATCGCCCATGTCGGCCCGCGCGGTGACGTTTACAAATGAAATTTAACGCCAAGACGCAAAAAGGCCGGCTCGCCGGCACGGATTTCTTCTTTGCGCCTTTGCGTGAGGGGTGAGATAACAGCAAGGCATCCGATGAAGCTCCCCGGGGTTCGTGGGGTTAGGTGAGGGGACGTCGGGGTAAACTCATAGAGGAGATTTTCTCTTTGCAGCTATCGTTACATTGCGACTTTGCTTCTTCGCGCCTTTGCGTTGAAAATCCCTCGCACAAAAATGCCTCAATTTTTGCTGGCAGTTTGCCTTCGGTGGGCGACAGTATCGGCGTTCATGAAATTGACGTTTCGTTTGCGTTATTATACCCGCACCGGGCAATCGCTCTGGATGACCGGAAACCTTCCCTCGCGCGGTGAAAAAAAAGAGGCCCTTCCGCTGCAATATTTCGACCACCACTCCTGGCAGATGTCTTTTGAATTGCCGCCGGCCACCGCCATTGAACCGTTCAATTACCAATATATCCTGCGCGATTCCGATGGCTCATCAGCGGAGGATTGGGGACGTGATCGCGCCCTCATCCCGGCTGAATTTGGAAGCAACGAATTGCTCGTCATTGATTCATGGAACAACGCAGGCGCCGCTGAAAACGCTTTTTATACCGAACCCTTCGCACAAGTTTTGCTCGCCGGAAATTTCACCGAAGTTTATCCGCCCCGCCCGGCGGAAGCCACGCATACTTTCCGGGTCAAAGCACCCTTGCTCGCCAAAGGCCAGACGCTTTGCCTCATAGGCGATGGACTGCTGGGAAATTGGAACACCGCCAAACCCTTGTTGCTCGAACGCAGCGCCGGGAAAAGCGAATTGACCGTCGCCGTGGACTTGCGCGGGCAAACCTTTCCACTCCGCTACAAGTACGGCGTCTTCGATGTCGAAAAAAATGCCTTTGTCCGTTATGAAGAGGGCGATGACCGCCTCTTGAACGATTCCGTCGCCGCCGGCAAACATACGCTGGTCGCTGATGGTTTTGTGCGCCTGCCGGCAACCACCTGGCGTGGGGCGGGCGTGGCGATCCCCGTGTTCAGCCTGCGCGGCAAAAATAGTTTTGGCGTCGGTGAATTTCTCGACCTCAAACCCCTGGCCGATTGGGCAAAGGACGCCGGGTTGAAATTGATCCAGATCCTGCCGGTCAACGACACCACCGCCACGCATACCTCCGCGGATTCATACCCCTACGCGGCCATTTCGGCGTTCGCCTTGCATCCGATCTATCTCAACCTCGCCGCCGTCGCCAACCCGGCGAACAAAAAACTCCTTTCCGCTTTGGAACCGGAGCGCCTCCGGCTCAACGCCCTCCCGGATTTGGATTACGAGACGGTCATGAAGACCAAACTCGATTTTCTGAAAAAAATCTTTCCGTCGCAAAAAACCGAGGCGTTTCAAAAAAACGAATACAAAAAGTTCTTCGCCGAAAATGAGCACTGGCTCCTGCCCTACGCCGCCTTTTGCTTTTTGCGCGATAAATCCGGCACGGCGGACTTCAACCAATGGACGGACCACCAAAGATTTGACGCCAAAAAGATCGCCGCGCTGGCAAAAGACAATGACGAGATCGCCTTCCATCTGTTCCTCCAGTTTCATTTGCATCTCCAGTTGAAAGAAGCGGCGGCCCATGCCCACGCCAACGGCATCATCCTGAAGGGCGACATCGCCATCGGCGTCTATCGCCACAGCGCGGACGTCTGGCAGGAACCGGAACTCTATAACACCGCCATCCAGGCCGGCGCGCCGCCCGACGCCTTTGCCGCCAAGGGCCAGAATTGGGGATTTCCCACCTACAACTGGCCGCGGATGGAGGCGGACGGCTTTGCCTGGTGGAAACGTCGTTTCTCCCAAATGGGCCATTATTTCGACGCCTTTCGCATCGACCATATCCTCGGCTTTTTCCGCATCTGGAGCATTCCCACGCACGCCGTCGAGGGCATCCTCGGCCATTTTGTGCCGGCCATTCCGGTGGAAGAAAAAGAATTTGCCGCCCGCGGCATCCCGTTTGACTGCGAACGTTTTCTAAACCCGTTCATCACCGACCCTGTCCTGGAAGAAATTTTTGGAGATGCCAGCGCCGCCATCAGGCGTGAATTTCTGGAAGCCCATTCCAGCGGCCTCTATTCGTTGAAACCGGAGTTCGCCACCCAACAGCAGGTCGAAAACTATTTCGCCGCCCGCAAACCGGATGCCCGGTCCGCCACCATCAAGATTGGCCTCTTTGACCTCATCACCAACGTCATCCTGCTCGAAGCGGAGGGAAAGCTCCATTTCCGCTTTGGCATCGAGCAGACCAGTTCCTTCAAACACCTGCCGCCAGAAACGCGTCCAAAGCTGCGTGAACTTTATGTGGATTATTTCTTCCGCCGGCAGGACGATTTTTGGAAGCAGGAAGCGCTGCGAAAACTGCCCGCGCTCAAACGCGTGACGAACATGCTGATTTGCGGCGAAGACCTCGGCATGGTGCCGCCCTCCGTCCCCGTGTTGATGAAACAACTCGGCCTCTTGAGCCTGGAAGTGCAGCGCATGCCCAAGGCGCTTGGCCTCGACTTTTCCCGTCCGAAGGACGCCCCTTATCTAAGTGTGGTCACGCCCTCCACCCACGATATGAGCACCATCCGCGGCTGGTGGGAGGAAGACCGCGCCTTGACGCAAAAGTTTTTCAACCAGGAACTGGGTCTGCCCGGCGATGCCCCGCCCCAGGCCGGGCCGGAAATCGTTCGCGCCGTGGTGCAATCACACCTGGCCTCGCCGGCATTATGGAGCATCTTCCAATTGCAGGACCTCCTGGGCATGGACGCGAAATTGCGCCATGCCAGCGCCCAAGCCGAGCGCATCAATATCCCGGCCGACCCGAAACATTACTGGCGCTATCGAATGCACCTGACCCTGGAGCAATTGCGCACGGCAAAAGATTTTAATACAAACCTGCGGCAATTGCTCCAGCAAAGTGGACGCTGAAGCGTTTTAGCGAGGTCTTGGAGTGCGCCCGTCCCCGGGCGCAGCAAGGTCCGAACATTCAAGCGGCATGAAATTTCCAATTCCCTCGCGCGGGCGGACGCTGCTGCGACCGGTGACGGAGTGCGCCCGTCCCCGGGCGCAGCAAGGTTCGAACATTCCAAGCGGCATGAAATTTCCAATTCCCTCGTGCGGGTGGACGCTGCTGCGACCGGTGACGGTCGCACTCCTCACGCACCACTCCGGAAGCGGCCAGCAGCGCGAAGTGTCGGAAATATCGGCGGGTCATGGCGTCATCGGAGTGCGCCCGTCCCCCGGGCGCAGCAAGGTCCGAACATTCAAGCGGCGTGAAATTCCCAACTCCCTCGCGCGGGCGGACGCTGCTGCGACCGGAGACGGAGTGCGCCCGTCCCCGGGCGCAGCAAGGTTCGAACATTCCAAGCGGCGTGAAATTCCCAACTCCCTCGCGCGGGCGAACGTTGCTGCGACCGGAGACGGTCGCACTCCAGGATGAAGACCACATACATATGCGGTGGAACAACCCGCCCGGATGAATTAAATTATCGGAAATCCTTGATCAATTTTTGAAAGAATAGGCCAAACATCGCCGCATCAATATCGGTATTCGAAATTCAATAGAAATCCCCATCCATCGCCCAATGAACAGGAAACTTTTCAATTATCTCCAGCGCATCTTTTTGGCGCTGGCCATCAGCCTCGCCGCCGGCAACGTTTCCGCGCAAATCTTTGCCAGTGACAGTGCCCTGCCGTACACCAGTTGGTCCACCACCACCAATCACGGCTTCGGCTTCCTGCCCTGGGTGCAGGCCCAGACCGGCACCGGCGGCGGCAATTATACCGGCTTCTTTCTCGGGAACACGGGCGACCCCATCGCCTCTACCAATGGAAACGCCTGGGGCATTTACGCCAACGGGTCCAGCGGGACAAATGCTGCGGAAGCTTTCCGTGCTTTCAGCAATTCCCTGCCCGTTACTGCCACTTTCTCCATCAGTTGGCATAACAAAGGCATCGGCAACAGCATTACCAATGTCTGTGGCTTTAATCTGCGCAATGGAAACAACACCAACCTGATGACGGCTTCCAACTTTATCTTTGACGGCTCACGCTTCTCCATCTACTACCTCGCCGGTATCTCGGACAATTTCACGGTTTATGATGGCAATGGCGCCAACGCCATCCCTCTGGGCTTCAGCAGCAATCCCTTCCAGGTCCAGTTCACTTTGTTGGCAGACGGCAACTCGTATAATCTGACCATCCTCAATGCCGCCGGCACCGCCGTCCTTTATAGCTCTACCGACCAACCCCTGACTGGCTCGGGTACCATTGACAGCGTCGCCCTCTATGCCTTTCAAACCAGTGGCAACCAAGTCTTCAATAACATGCAGATTTTCTATTCGCCGCCGCAAATCATCAATCTCCAGCCGGCCAACGGCTCAGTCTATGTCGCATCCGACAGCCAGTTGTCCTTCGATGTCACGTCCGTCGCGTCCACCGTCGCTTCCAACCACATTCAACTTGTCTTGAATGGCGTCACCGTAACCGGTGCCAACTGGACCGTCACGGGCAGCGGGACCGCCTCCAACCACGTGGTTTTGAATACCCCCTTGCAGGCCAATGCGGTTTATACCGGCGCCATCACTGCCACCGATGCTGACGGCAACAGTTCCACCAATAATTTCACCTTCAATACCTGGCTCACCGCGCCCAATAACATCTACCTCGAATCCGGTGATTACAATTTCCAAGGCGGCTCGTGGATAAATAATTTTTCCTTCCCGCAGCCCAACCAGGATTATTCCGATGTTTCCGATGGCGGCCTCTTTGGCACCAATGGCGTTGACTATCAGATCTTCAATCTCGCCGGCACCAATAATGCCTATCGTCCAAACGACCTCCCGGCCATGCAGCCCGCCACCGATGTGGACCAGGACAATTTTGCCGCCAATAGCTTCCAGCAATACAACCTGTCCTACATCCAGAACGGTGAATGGCTGAATTACACCCGCCAGTTGAGCAACGTCACCTATGCCGTCTATGCCCGCATGGCCGGATTCGGCGGCAACCCCACCATGTTGCTGGAACGGACGGCATCGCCTTTGGCCACCACCACCAACCAGCCGCGCGCGGCCCTCGGCACCTTTGTTTGTCCCCAAACCGGCGGCGTGCAGGACTGGACGTTTGTGCCGCTCAAAGACTTCTTCAGCAATCCCGTGCTCGTCGATTTCCCCGGCACCAATACCTTCCGGGTCACCGACATCGGGAGTAGTGGCAGTTACAACCTTAACTACCTGATCCTCGTCGCCACCACGAATACCGCCACCCTGCGGCCGTATCTGGCATCGGGCTTCCCCTATCCAGGTCTCGCCGGAGTCCAGCCGGACCAAAATATCTCCTTCGCCATCGCCAACCGCCAGACGAGCGTCAGCAGTGTGCAAGTGCTTTTGAACTCCACCGATATCACGAGCAGCAGTGCTATCAGCAATAACGCCGCGGGAACCACCGTCAGCTATCAGCCATCGCCCCTCCTCCCGGCCGGTACCAATACCCTCCAGGTCGTGATCAACGACGGAACGGTTTTACAGACGAATACGTGGCAATTCACCGTCGTGACGCTCCCGGTCATCCCCGCGTCCTATGCCTTGCCCACCAATGCGCTCACCGCCCGCGGATTTACCCTGCAAATCGCCAAGGGCGATGACAGCGCCACCAACAAGGATTTCCCCGCCTCGATCGCCCGCGCCATCGCGCAACTCAACGGCACGCTGACCAATTCGCAGACCGGCTTGCCTTACGCCAATGAGGCGCTGAACGGCGGGAACTACTCCGAAACCAACGACATCGACTACGAGATCGACAGCTTTTTCCATCCGCCGTTCTTCGCCACGCCCACACCGTCGCTGTTCCCTGACCTCCCGCCCGGCAGCAGCAACAACGTCGCCATGGCGGCCACCATGTATGTCCAATTGTCAGCAGGCATCTATGCGTTTGGCGTCACCAGCGACGACGGCTTCCTGCTCACCACCGGCCCCACGCCGGCCGGCACCAACCTCACCCTCGCCGTCTTTGACGGCGGGCGCGCCCCCGCGGAAACAGCCACCACCTTTATTGTCCAGACCAACGGCTTGTATCCCATGCAGTTGATTTATTTCAAGGCGCAATTCAACGGCGGCGGCGTCCAGCTCTATTCCATCAATCGCACCACCGGCATCCGCGTCCTGTTGAACGATCCCAATAATACGAATTCCGTCCCGGTCTATCAGGCCTTGACCACCGTCTTGCCCATTCCCCTGGCTTTCCAGAAAACGGGAACCAGCCTGGTGCTCTCCTGGGCCAATCCGGCCTTCTCGCTCCAGGCCGCGCCGTTGGTCACCGGCGCTTACACCAATGTGCCGGGCGCCACCAGCCCTTATACGAACCTGATCAGCGGAACCCAGCAATTCTTCCGCCTCGTTCATTAAACAGTGCAGCGCCCAACAACCAACAACCATCGGCTTCCATTCGGGGCATTCATTCGATGTTGGGCGTTGAATGTTGGATGCCTGCCGCGCCGTAGCCAGGCGAAGGCGGGTTGGATGCTCCCCGGTTCATGGGGCGAGGGTCAGGTCCTCATCCTCATTCTCATCCTCATCCTCGGTTGGATGTTCCCCCCAAGGTTCATGGAGAGGGTAGGGCGCGTCACTCCGTGCGCGCCGGCGTGGACCAGAGGGTTCCTTCCTCGGGAAAGCCCGGCAGGGCGAAAGACCATAGCCCACCGATTCATCGGTGGGTTTGCGATTCATTTCAGACCGAGTCCCGGTAGGGACGGCAGAACTCCCCGCGTCCTATCTGTCCCCTCCATCCCCGGTTCATGGGGCGAGGGTCAGGTCCTCATCCTCATTCTCATCCTCATCCTCGGTTGGATGTTCCCCGGTTCATGGAAAGCCTCCTCTCGATTTTTTCGCCTGCATTGGCACCATGAACCTGCCGCATCGTGCTTGGCATTGAACAACAGTTGATGTCCTCTTCCTGTCCCCTCTCCGCTCCCATTCTGATGGGAGGGGAGAGGGTTAGGGTGAGGTGAGGGTTCCCCCAAGGTTCATGGAAAGTCTCCTCGCGCTTTTTCGCCTGCATTGCGACCATGAACCGGTTCGGTGTCCCGCCTTCAGGCGGCCGAGTAAACGCGGGACTCCAAACGGTTCGGTTCATGGGAAGGGCACACCAAACACCGGCGATGAGTGTCTCGTTTTGATTGCCCTTGCCCCTTTGGTCCGCCCCGCAGAGCTATTGGTTGTTGGCTGTTGGGCGTTGGATGTTCGATGTTTTTCACTGGTTTTACCGTTTTGGTTCATTGAATGCCCATTTCGTAGCAGCGCGGCGTCAGCCCGCTCTAATAATTCCCCGGCAATTGGAAAGATGCTCGCATTAAAGTTGGCGCGCGTCATTGCAGAATTCATTCAGAGCGAACTAATGCCCGATGTTTTCCTTTGTGATCTTTGCGTTCTTTGCGGTTAAAGCCTCGGTTGCCCCTTGGTCCGCCCCGCAGAGCTATTGGTTGTTGGCTGTTGGGCGTTGGATGTTCGATGTTTTTCACTGGTTTTGCCGTTATGCTTCATTGAATGCCCATTTCGTAGCAGCGCGGCGTCAGCCCGCTCTAATAATTCCCCGGCAATTGGAAAGATGCTCGCATTAAAGTTGGCGCGCGTCATTGCAGAATTCATTCAGATCGAACTAATGCCCGATGTTTTCCTTTGTGATCTTTGCGTTCTTTGTGGTTAAAGCTTCGGTTGAGCCTGCGTTTTGGACTGCGGCCCCGACGCGTCGGGACCGCTTTACTTTCGCCGATGGAATTGTGCCTGGAGACCCTTCAACTTCCTTTCCACAGCGGGCGTCCTTGAAAAGCGCCCGAGGACTGGCGCGCTTTTCGCCCAATCCCCGCTAACGTGGCGCCTACAGAATTATTTGAACCGATCTAATCTCGAAATGGTCGCTGTTCCTGCCGTCGCCCTCCAGCGCCGTAGGCGCGAAATCTTTGTAGAACCCAACGCAAATAAGATCCCCAAGCTCCGTCAGGAGCGGTATAGTCCAGCGAGGTGTTAGAAAACTTATCGCTCATGCTCAAATCAATCCCTCATAGGCTGCTCTGCGGCTGCTGAAAGAAATCGCTCGTGGCAATCGCTACAAATCAATCCCACACGGCCAATAGGAAACAAAATGAAACCCGTGACTGTGGCAACTGGAATACGCCAATAGTTCGATGGCTGCTTCCAATCTAGTCGCGTCGCCCGACTTTTGCAGGTCGGGCACGCCGGATAAAAAAGAGTAAATGATTTCATGGCGGGTGATGTGGCCTAACGTTCCAAATATAGGTGTTAGGCCACATAATCAATCCCACTCGACCTCGACTTTGTCCACAAGAAAGCCAAGAAATAATCCGCCGCACTTTGCCCATCCGTGACGCTCTCGACCTCGATGGTCACGGACTCGTATCTCATAAACGTCCTGATGCTTCGAGGCAAAAAGAAATGGGCTAAACTTCAACCAAGGAATACTCATCCGAATCAACTCAAATCCGTTTGCTCTCGCCCACCGACTCAAGAGAACCTTCGACCGTAGCCAGTGCCAGGTAGTAGAAAATGCAACCCAGCCAGTGGCTACCAAAGCAATGATAATCTTCGTCTCAGTGCTCATGGTGCGAAAGCGGCCTAACGACCAAGAACTGAGCCACGCCGGATTCGCGACGCCAACCGCGCAGCCGAACTGCCAGCGCCAACCGGCGTTGGCTCCAGTGATGTGTTAGAAGGCCGCCGGAATCTGAAACAGAAAATAATAAGTGAAAAGCCAAGCAAACTCAACACGCTCGGCTCCGGAACTGGTGAAGATGAAAACTGAATATTGTCGAGTAATGCCGAAGTCTCCCACGGAACAGTAAACATCAACTGCCCTATCTGGCCAGCATAGGATGATATGTCCATGTCCCAAATCGTGTAGGTTGCGCCACTGCCGATGGCAAATGGTGCGATAGGCTGCCCGTTAAATGTAACCTGAAGAGAACCTCCCCAATAGATAAGCGACTTAGCATTGGCTGGAATCTGGCCTGACTGCCAAATAGCAGAATAACTGGTGCTAGGAACAGATGAACTACCTCCTTGAAGGAAAATGGAATAATTGCACTGAATGGCTTGTGGCCCATACGGGTCATCGGTCGAGTGAAGCGTCACAGCGGGTGCATCTAATGCTATGGAGTTCAGTGACACCATCGTATCGGCATCTACAGTAGCCGCATTGTATTGTGGCGTCCATGTCCATCCGGGGACTGTCGCAATGTAATCGTAATAACCAGTGAAAGAGTTAATGAGGACAGGCGTGATAGTCGTGTCCTCAAATCCAAAATTCACGAATCCCTGTGCGGTGGCAATCTGGCAAAAGCAAATCACCGTAACAAACGATAAACAAATGTGTCGAATTTTCATAAAACGTGCGATAGCGTCCTAACGACCAAACTGAGCCACGCCGGACTCGCGACGCCAACCGCGAAGCGGAACGGCCAGCGCCAACCGGCGTTGGCTCCAGTGATGTGTTAGGCCTAGTCATACGGCTGACGACCATCAATATGAACTCGATAAATCTTGTCGGGTGCATTTGTGCTGTCGGCGTGAACAAGCAACATCCACGGATACTTCGGGTCAAGCTTCGATTTGGCTGTAACCCAAACTCCAGTCGAAGAAAGAACGCTCGACTGCGAAACTCCCAAGCGCGTGACGAAAACCGAAAACTGTGTCTCTGATTGACTGAAATCCGCCGCGCAAACATCTCCCTTGATAGCGTCTTCTGGCTGTGTGAATCCAGTAAGGCTCTGGTAATCGGGAACGCCAACGGATAAATCTGTGAACAAAGCTCTAAACCTCGACTCCGGCGTCGCAGGCTTCGAGCATGACATGCTCATGCAAATCAGGAGAATCATCCCGATGAACTCCAACCCCAATTTGCGCGTGGCAATCATGGTGATGCGACTAGGCCTAACGATCCAAATATGAGCCACGCCGATCGGCGGCGGACTCACGTCTGAAATCTGGACTCTCAACTC
Organism: uncultured Verrucomicrobiae bacterium; assembly: GCA_963797825.1. Classification (GTDB taxonomy): domain Bacteria; phylum Verrucomicrobiota; class Verrucomicrobiia; order Limisphaerales; family UBA11358; genus UBA11358. Next base: position 298,895 of record CAWCRR010000036.1, on the reverse strand, counting down.
TCATCATTCAACCACAAACTGTTTGGGCGTCGGCGTTGGCTCCAGCGCGGTGTTTGGAGGCGACTGGTTATATGACACATGATGTAACAAGGAAAATCAGTGCTACAACCAAAAAAACGACTCGGATGGCGTGGAGCATGTCCCAACGCTGACGCAACTCTCTCCAATTGGCTGGCAGCGAATCTGGCTGCCACCGGGCAACCTGATTGTTGATGGGCACGGGCAATAGCACGGTGTAAACGATTATCACTGCGAAAAGCGCAGCCGAACCGAGTGCCAGCCACCACGGCGTACTCCACGTCGTGTTTGCAACGAAAGTCACTGCAAGGCTCAACAGAAACGTAAGCGCATACCAAAATGGCATCGCTGCACCGAGGGCGCTCGCCAGTGCTTGAGCGGCGCGGACATGCACTGCGTCATCCTGACGACTGATGCGAGGGTGAAAGAACACTGCCACGGCAATCTCATTGCCAGTCATCGTCCCCGCGACGACGATAGCGGCAATTTCAAGAGCATGAATGGCGTCAAGATTCATAACCTTCGTAAAATATCAGCACAACATCGCCCAAACGCAAGTCGCCTAACGACCAAGAACTGAGCCACGCCGGAACAAAGATGTCAATCCCGCACTGCGGAACGTAATCGGCGTTGGCTCCAGTGATGTGTTAGGCGTCATATAAAATTCTCAAATAATAGCTTCTCCCAGTCTTTTGGCAGTGGCAGTTGTGCGCCGTAAAACCAATGCACATCCCTTTCGAGTGGCTTACGGTCGCCGGGATAGAGAATAAACCTCCCGCCATCCTTAACGTGAAAAAGCCACCGAGGACGGCGCTGAATACCATCGCTACTAATTCCATGCGTCAGGTTTTCGGGCACAAGCAAATCTTTCAGCAAAGTGAACGGAATGACCCAAAAATCTCCATCAGCGTCAGCATCTCCAATGGGAATAATCATCAACGACGCCTCTCCGGTCTTTCTCACCAATTTCATCGTGCGTTGGGGATGAAGCTGATAATAATGCTGCCCTTGAGTCTGCACTGCATAGTGCGAACAGTCCAAAATCTCTTTGGCTCTAGACGCTATATTCATTGGTAACGCGAGTGTGGCCAACGATCCAAATATAGGTTATCCGAAGTTATTCATCGGCTGCCAGCGGGACGCTCGGAAAAGCCACGCCGACCGGCGGCAAGGCCAACACTGCAATAATCGCTCTCAAATTTCATACGTCAATCCGAAATCGTGGTGTTAAACCACAACACCGGCGGCAATGAGAAATGCGTCCGCAATGCGGACGCAACTATATCTACTTCGTTACTTGTCTCAAATACTAGCTTAACCGTCCCAGAGGAACCAGTCCGCTTTGAAATCCCATAATATACCTTGCGGTTCGCAATGACGACGATGCCGTTATATTTATCCGGCATCCCTTCTTTTGCCCGACCGGTGATTACGAGGTCAAACCAATCTGACCTTTGGCGAGAAACAGCAACGACGACACGATCTGGCTCAAAAGCACTATTCTGGATATGGTAGAAATAGTTGCCAGAGCGCGCTGTATAACCCGAAGCATTATTAGTGCATCCGACATAAAATCCGTCTGGTGCGTTGCTGTAATTTCGAGCGCAACCAGATAAAACGACAATAACCGCTAAGAGAGTAATTGTGATGAGAAACTTCATGCGTAGTATGGCCAACGATCCAACTGAGCCACCGGCGACCGGTGACGTTGACCGCGAAGCGGAACTGCCAGCGCCAACGCCGGTTGGCTCCAGTGATGTGTTAGGCCACGTCATAGTGAAATCCAAATGGTCTGCCGCGCTTGGTCGTATCAATAATGGCTCCTACGAAAAACTCATCGTAACCGTAGAAACCGTCGCATAATAAAGTAACACTCTCTGGGCTAGTCTGGATAGCCTGAACCCGATAATCAACTGGATGGTGAGTGTCAAAGCAACGAAACTCATCACCGACGACGACCTCACCGCTGATCGGCTGAATCCCAAACTCCGCGCTGTCCTTCTTCGTGCCGCGCCGACTCGAAATGATCTTAAAAATAGCCATGACGTGCGAAGTGGCCTAACCTGGTATTAGGCCGCACTTTTGCGGCACTATTTTTCTCATAAATGCGACCTTATTTCTGCCTTTCCCTTTTGTCCAGAACAATTTAAATGTCACAGCAGGCTAAAATAGGGAAACGACAAATTCCGCACAACGGGAATCGCCAGGGCGGTGGGCCGTTAGCTCCAGCGCGGTGTTGACACCCCGGGCTTAATAGGCGTTAGGCCACATGGCCCTCCTCTGTCCTCCATCCTCCATCCTCCATCCTCTTTGGTTGCGGCTTCGCCGCGCTGTGTTCTTTGTGGTTAAAGTTTCGGTTGCCCCTTGGTCCGCCCCGCAGTGCTATTGGATGTTGGATGTTGGGCGTTGGATGTTCGATGTTTTTCACTGGTTTTACCGTTTTGGTTCATTGAATGCCCGATGTTTTCCTTTGTGATCTTTGCGTTCTTTGTGGTTAAAGCTTCGGTTGCCCCTTGGTCCGCCCCGCAGTGCTATTGGATGTTGGATGCCTGCCGCGCCGTAGCCAGGCGAAGGCGGGTTGAATGTTTTCCGCTTTCCGCTTTTCCGCTTTCCGCTTTTCCGCCTATCTCCGTCCTTGAAACCAAGTTTTGGGCATGGTAATTTACCGGTGTGAAGACAGTAACCGTCGATGACTATCAGCGAATCCGGCTTCCAGGCGTGAAGCCTCGCCAAAAGTTTTCCTACGAAAACCTCGGCAACGGCCGGATCAACCTGGCGTTGCTCGAAGAAGCTGATGTTCCGCTTGTTAAGCCTCGCAAACTCAACGGCAAATGGATGGCACCCGCCGGTTTCAAAATGGATCCGGCAGCGGTTGTCAATTCCATCCGTGAGGACCGCGAGCGATGAAAACCTATTGGGATTCATCGGCCCTGATCGAAGCTTTTCAGGACCTGGATTTGCGAAGTCGGTTAAAGCCTGGGAATAACGCGACGCGACCGCACAGCCTGGCTGAAATATTTTCCACACTGACTAAAGGAGTAAATTTCAGATACAGCCCGGCGGATGCGGCAATGATGGTTGAAGATTTAAAAGGAGACCTGGAATTCGTGATTCTTTCCCCCGATGAAACCCTGGCGGCGATCCAGGCAGCCGGCGAACAAGGAGTCCGGGGAGGCCGGATCCATGACCTGGTCCATGCCTGGGCAGCCCAGAAATGGGGAGCGGACGAATTGCTGACAATGGATCGCGCCGGTTTTTCTTCGCTTAAACTGAAAGTTAAAGTGGCAGCGCCCTAAATTTTCCCGGAGGCCATCCCGCCCTTGAGGTAACCGCTGGCTTGTTTTCTATCGGATTTTTAACGACAGAGATGCCGGGCGAATTTTCAACAGAAGGCAACAAAGATAACAAAGATATTTTGGACCGGAAAAAGATATGTCTTTGAGCGGCCTGATGCGTTTGAATTGCTTCCGAACTTCATCCGGCGGCACGTTGACCGTAGCAGCCGACGTGAGGAGGCTCTGATTTTCAGAATGAGCGGACTGATGTCCACTACTACGAGTGGCGTATTTTATCCGAGTGATTTGCAAATTTCCATTTGTATGCGATGAATGAAATTATTCCTGCTATCTCCGTTTCCTCCTGTTAAATGTTCCTCCTCCCCGTCCCAGCCTCTCGACTGTTAATATTGGCGTTTATTCGCGTCCACTCGCGGTTAAAAGTTTCCTTCTCCCCTTTGTCTTTTTGCGGCTAAAAAATCCGCGTTCGCGTATTTCGTGTTTTTCGTCCACCCTCCGCAGTGCTACGGAGGACGGGCGGTTAAAAAATCTGTGTCCACCGTATCCATCCTCCCGTTCTTCCGCCTTCGTTCCCTTTGTTTCCTTCTGTGTAATCTTTTCAGCCTCCCATTGGCATTGATACCTGTTTTTCCCCGCTCCACGCCCCCTCCTCCCCGCGGCCATCCGTGCTTCGTCATTAATTAGTCATTCCACACCCTCCATCCTCGTTTCGGTTGTGGCCTACTCCGCCGGCACGACTTCGATTTCATAAAATTTCTGCGCCTCGATGTCGTTATCCAAAAATTCCGTCGTCCCGCCCTGGCTGGGAATCACGCCGCTGATCGGCTCGAACGGCAGCGTCAGATTGGTCGTGGCCCACACTTCGTAATTCACGCCGGGCGCGCTGTTCCAGAGCAGAAGCTGGTTGTTGTCCCCCATCCCCGTGATGACCAGCGGCGGCGCGATGATCACGGTCTTCTGGTCGCTCAGGTTGATGCCGTTGGTATAGATGACCTGGATGACGTTCGTGCCGATGGTGGCGTTGCTCCAGTTGTAACTGAGCATGTGCATGCCCGCGCCGCACGACGTCCCGCCTATGCTGTAATCCGGGATGCCACCAGTGCGCCGCGGCTGGAGGATGCCGTTGATGTAAATGCTGAACAGATTGATGTTGTTCGTGTCGAGCGTGCCGGTGAAGCAGGCCTGGATCGGGAAAGTGGACCCCGCGCTCATCGTGATGATGGAGCCGTCAATGGACGGGTTGGAAATTTCCACCACTTGCGACGGCGCCACGGTGTTCACCGCGCGCGTCAGGATCGTGTAGCGGTTGGTGTAGATGCCGCTGGTGTATTCTTTGATGCGCAACGTGATGGTCGCCGTGCCGCTGATGGGCACGTTGGCGTAGGTGAAATGAAATTCCTGCGGATAATTCGTCCAGATCGCGCTCAACGCCGGGTTCGGCGTCACCAGCGTGGCCGGCACAAAAATCGGGTTGCCGTTGATGTCGTTGCCGTTGCCGTTGGGCTGGCCGGTCACAAGATCGTCATTGCTCGAATTGCCGTCCTGGATGTTCACGTCCACCTCGGTCGCCGTGCTGTCAGAGCGATTGGTGATGGTGTAGTTCTGGTTTGAGAGGGTGACGCCGTCGGCGTTCGGCCCGGCGATCACGCCCTGGGGCAGCGCCGCGTCGTAATAAAATGTCTGCGAAAACGTGTTGTACACCGAGGCCTGGCCCGACCGGGTCAGGAACACCCGCCCGCGCACGATATGGAAGCCGCCCTGCAAGCCGGTCGTGGTGTTGGAAGGGTTCAAATCGTTGTGGGTCCACACCACGGCGGTGGTGGGATTGAAATTCGTGATGGCCGCCTCGGTCAAACCGAAATTCCTGGAACTGGACGGATCCGTGTCGGAAATGGGCAGGATGTTTGAATTGCCCGCGCTGCCGCCGGAAAACACGCCGATCTTGTAGCGCACCTGCGTGCCGGCGGATTGCGCGGGAATGGTGGCCTTCCACCAGTCGATATTTGCCTCGGCGCTGTCGTGGTCGAGAAAATCACCTTGCACCACTTGCGTGCTCCCTTTGACAAAACCAAAATCGCCTTCGGGATTTGAACCGTCGGTGGTGTAATAAATGTAGCAGGTGTTGATCTGAAACTGGTAACCGACCTGCACGTAAATAGTCGCCGGCTGCCCGTCTCCCGGAACCAATGGGGTCCGCTGCGTCGCGGTATTGTTCGGGAGATTGGCCGTATTGGTCGCCGCCGGGTCGTGATAGACCCATTGCGCCGTCTGGTTCGTGAGGCCCGCGCCATAGCCGGAGCCGGAAACAACATTGGTGCTGCCCCCGACCGTGTAATAATAAGTCTCCGCGCCCAATGAAACGACGTTATTGCTGGCGATGTTCCGCGCCGCGAATTTTTCAGCGCCGTTGCGGAACAGCAACGCCGTCTGCTCGTATCCCAGGAAAACATCGTCGGCATAACCGGGCGGATTGTCGCGCAGATCGAGGAAATTCGTCGGCGCCAGCCCGGTGGCGCTGGTCGGACCCAGGCCCATCTGGCTGTTCAGGTCAATGCCGCCGTCCAATTTCACCAGCGCGTTCGAGCACGAAGCGTCGCTGCGGACCAGAATGTCAAACGCCCCGTTCGTGACCACCGGAATGTCGATGGCATAAGTGCGGTTTGAAAAATTCGATCCTCCGATGACGTTGCCGTAAACATCCACGCTCCCGCGGTTCTTGAACGGGAAAATGGGATTGTAGTTGGTGTCGCCATTCGGCCCGTCCGTGCGGTAGATGGTGATGTGCGGCACTTCCGCGCCGCCCTGTCGGAGGACGATGGCGTTGGTGGAGGGATTGGCCCAACTGGCCTGCGGCCCCTGCGCGGCATAAATCACCCATGAATCGCTCGGGATGTTCAGTTCAATCGCGCCCCCGCCGGTGGGCACAGTGGCGTTGACATAGATCAACCGGTTCGCCGGCGTCGGGTCGTTGGCGGTCGATTGCGCCGTGGACATGCTCGTGGTGGCGCCATGCACAAGAAGTTTTTTGTAAGCGCGCCCGCCCGTCGGCGAGGAACCCGCCATCTGCACCAGGACCGTGCCCGGCGCAAATCCCACCCGCAATCCGGTCACGCGGGGATTTGAAACGTTCGTCGAGTTGATGGTCGGGGTGTTGGTGGGATTCAGATAGTAACCGTCCGGGGTGCGCGTCACCCCGTCGTCAAAGGTGATGTCCCCGGGGAAACTGGTTTTGTCGTTCATGGCAAAGAGCGCCACGTCCTGCGTGTTCGGCTGCGAGCCGTTCCCCTCGCGATTGTCGTATCGCTCGAACGCGACGATGTTCTGGTCGCTCCAGCGCGACCAGGTGCCGCCGCGCGAATACTGGTTGTGCATGTACATCGTCTCCGGCATCGAGTTGTCGCCGAACTCGCCGAGGTAATTTTCCGTCGAGACCACGGGCGTACCGCCGCCGGTGTTGTGATTAAAACCGTCTGAATAAACCATCGGCAGGCCTTCATGCATGAAAAAGTACGCGTCTTCCAATCCCAGGTCAGCCGTCGAAAGGCCATACGACTGGCCGTCCTGGTCCCAAACCATGTTGACGGCTTGGGCCATGCTGTAATTGCCGTTGCTATCGCAGTTTCCCTGCTCGCTGGTGGTGGGCATCGCGTCTCTGCTGTCGAATCCGCCCAGGCCCGGAGCGCTGCCGGCGTTGTTCACGATGTTATTGAATTCATTGAACATCGGAAAGTTCAACAGCCTCATGCCCGAATTGAGATATTCCCAGTAATCTTCCGTGGACGGCAGCGCCGCCGCTTCATATTCGCCGAAAATCATCGCGTCGTTGCGCGGCGCCTCGGTGTTGAAGAGGCTGTTGCGGTTGCCGTCGGTTTCAATATATCCGTTGCCGGTCACGTTGTTGCCGTAGCCATGCACGTAATCGTACATCGCCTGGATGGCTCCGGTGTAACCCGCAAAAGACGGGTCGTCCGTCTGGCCGGTGTCGTTGCCAAAAAAATTCACCGGCACGTGCTTGACCGCGTCCAACCGGAACCCGTCGCAGCCCGTCGTATAAAGCGTCCAGGCCACTGCCCGGCAAAGATACGTCGAGACATCCTCGGGCACCGGCTGGCCGTGGCCGTCGAAGGGACGCCATCCGTTCACCGGCGCGCAGCCAGTCGAGGGTGAGGGCCAGCCGGTGCCCGTAGCCGCTCCCAGCAGCGGCCCGTTGGTGTCCATGTACAGGTCGGGCCGGGCCGGGAACCGGATAAACACCGGCTTGGGCGTTACCTGGAGATAATTGGCCCCAAAATTAACATTGTTCGTTCCCGGCTCCTGCGCCAGATCGCACAAGCCCAAAAGCGGATTGTCTTCAACGTCCGAAACGGTGCACCAATCGCTGACGTTGGCCCAACTTTTATAGCCCCCGGACACCACCTGCAAATGGAAATCTCCCGGAACCAATCCGGGATAATAAGTCGTCGGCGTGCTCGAACCCGGATACCCCGGCACCGTGCCGGACCGATGGTTCATCACATTATCGAAATAGACCCGGATGCCGAACCGATGCGCCGTTTGCACCATTTGGATCAGTTGCGCTTGCGTGCCATACAAAGTGGCCACGGTCCCCTGTTGATATTCGCTCCCCAGATCAAACGGATCATACACGTCATAACCGATGGAATAACCGCCGGAATTGCCTTTGGCCGGGTTCGGCAGCCACAGGCTGTCATAGCCCGCCTCGGCAATTTCGGGCATTTTGGCAGTGATCTGCGGCCACGTCTGCTGGAACAACTCGAGCATGGCATCGGCCCGAACGAAAGAGGTCCCGGCCGTTAAGAAACAAAACACAACGGCAATCCGGAGAGTGCGGCGGAAAAGAATTGATAAGGTGGAATTCACAAATAAAGCTGGCAGGTTGAATCTTCTGTTTTGCCTATGAACGAACAAAATACATTATAATGGGCATTGTTCAAATCAACGCCATCGCCGGTAATGACGGGGAGCGCACGCGCCCTCGCGTGAAACCCTGCATTTTCAGCAGTCTCCTCATTTCAAAATAGGATACCACCTCATTGCCTCCGTTTTATCTGTCCGGTGCTCGAGCGATGGCGTTGGTACATAATATCGCTCATAAAACCATTGTATCTACCACATATTTGTGCGGGATGTCTTCAAATCGAAATCTCCAATCTCACGAACCGTTCCCGATACGACTTCCCTCTCCCCCTCGGGGGAGAGGGATTGAGGGTGAGGGGGCGACGTTAATACCGGCATGGCCAACGCACTTGCGAGACGCCTGTCATTTCCGATTTCCGCTTCTCAATTTGAAATCTCCAATCTCAAATCTTAAATTCTCCTCCATACGCAAGCCATCCTTTCCCCTGGAGAAGCCCGGTAGGGCGAAAGACCATAGCCCACCGATTTATCGGTGGATTTCGATTCAAATCACGCCGAGTCCCGTAAGGACGGCAGAACTGCCCCATTCGTCCCATCTGTCTCATCCGTTCTCCTCCGGTTTGAGACTTCCAAATTGCCGCCAGACAATACGATCGGCAGCCCGCTGGGGGCGGAATCTCTGTAGAAAAATCGGGAATGGGGTCAAACCATAACTTTTCTAAAAGCAGGAGTACCAATCGGTAAGATGATCTGGCGTGATCGGACGAAGTGTAAAGTCATGGTTTGCCCCCATTTATGACCCCATTTCGGCTCCAATTGGCGTTGATTCGCGTGAATTGGCGGTTGACGATTTTGTTTCCGGGCAACATTACGTTTTTCCAGTTCCATGCTTTAATTGTCCCGTGCATAGTGCGCCGAAATATTATCGTAACAGCCGACCCGTCCTCCGTAGCAGCACTGCGGAGGGAGGAGGTCACGAGACTCTGAATCCTCTCCATTCCTCCAATCCCTCCAACAATCCAACAATCCAACAATCCAACAATCCATTTATCCAACAATCCATTTATCCAACAATCCATTTATCCAACAATCCATTTATCCAACAATCCAACAATCCAACAATCCAACAATCCATTTATCCAACAATCCAACAATCCAACAATCCAACAGTCAGCTTTTTACGCGAATTAACGCGAATTAACGCGAATTTACATTTACCAGGGAAAAATCTCGGAAGCGAATTGAAGCGAATTGAAGTTTAGCTCTCAACCCTCAACTCAAGCCTCTCTCAACTAATTCTCATGCTCTCAACCCTCCACTCAAATCCCTCTCAACTAATTCCAATGAATTCCAATGAATTCCAATCAGGCAAAAAACGCTCTCCAAAGTCCCGGCATGTAAATGCGGTTCCGAATCGATTGGCTTTCACTTATGTTAGTTCTGTTCAAATGAATAGACATCGCACCGGTTTGCTGGCTCTCGCCGTCCTGGCGGCTAACTTCTGCGCCAATGCCCAGGACGCGGGAAACCACTTCTGGCAAACGCAAAGCATTTATCAAATCGTCACCGACCGTTTTTTCGACGGTGACCCATCCAATGACAATGCCGACGGCAACTACGATCCCGCCGGTCACTCGGGCGTCTCGGTCCATGGTGGCGATTTCAAGGGCATGGAAGAGAAGCTGGATTACATCAAATCGCTCGGCGCGACGGCGATCTGGATTTCACCGGTGGTGCTGAATGCGCGCGGTGAATTTCACGGCTACGCGGGCCTGGATTTTTACAAGGTCGATCCGCATTGGGGGACGCTGGCGGACCTGCGACATTTCGTCCAGGCGGCGCACGCGCGCGGCCTGCTGGTGATCGACGACATCGTCGTGAACCACGGCGGCGATTTGATTTACAGCACTGACCCCGGCTATCCGAATTTCAAATATCCTCCCGATGGATACACGATGCGTTTCCGCGATCCGGCCAAAACATTTCCGCCGCCATTTAATCTGAGCGCCGCCAATCCATCGATCACGAACCTGTTTCACAACAACGGCAACGTGCAGGATTTCAATGACGAAACGCAACTGGTGCTCGGCTCGTTCGCCGGCCTGTCCGACTTCCGGACCGAGTCGCCGTACGTGCGGGAGCAGATGATAAAAATCTACGAGTACTGGATCCAGGCGGCGGGATTCGATGCCTACCGCATCGACACGGCCAAGCACGTGGAAATGGGGTTCTGGCAGCAATGGTGTCCGGCCATCCATGCGAATGCGGCGTCGCTGGGCAAGACGAATTTTTTTATGTTCGGTGAAGTTCCGGACAACTCCGACCGCCGTTGCGGTTCATTCACCGGCACGATGGGCGGCGGACCGTTCAAGATGGACGCGGTTTTGGACTACACGCTTTATTTCAAGATCAATTCGCTCTTCGCCAAAGCCACCGAGGGCACGCGGGAGATCATCGACCATGATGACGCCGTGGGCGCCAACTACGATCCCGCCTCGCAAAATCAACTGGTGACGTTTCTCGACAACCACGATCAGCGGCGATTTTTAAGCGTACCCGGCGCGACGCCGGCCGGCTGAAGGTGGCGCTCGTTTATTTGTACACGGCCCGCGGCATCCCGTGCTTGTATTACGGGACCGAGCAGGGATTCAACGGCGCCAAAGACCCGTGGGACCGCGAGGACATGTTTGCGGGGCAATTTGAATGGGGGCCGTCGCTGGGCGACAACTTCAACATGACCCATCCGCTCTATCAATGGGTCGCGCGGTTGAACAATTTCCGCCGGCTGTATCCGGAGTTGCAGACCGGCGCGCAAACCAATGTCAGGAGCGACGCCGACGGCCCGGGGTTGTTCACTTATACCCGCCGGCTCGGGGACCAGCAGTCGCTGGTGGTCTTCAATACCGCCGGGACAAACCAAACCCTGCCGCCGTGCCCGACGATTTATCCCGGGGGAACAAAGCTGAAGAATCTGCTCGATGAAGACGATGAGTTGATGGTCGGCGTGGACGGGCAAACACTGCCTGAGGCGGTGCCTGGCGCCTCGGCAAAGATCTTCATCCCCGCGTCGCAAATCCGGGCGCTCGATCCGGTGGTGACGGAAATTTCACCCGCGCACGATTCCCGCGAAGTTCCGCCAACCTCGACGGTGGTCATCCATTTCAGCCAGCCGATGGCAGCCGGCAGTGTCGAACGCGCATTCTCGACGGACCCGCCGGTGAAGGGCGATTTTTCCTGGACACCGGCGAAGGACAGCGTGTCATTCGTTCCGCGGGGCATCGGTTTTCCAACGGGAATGGTCACGGTGCGCATTGATGACACTGCGCGCGCGGCTTCCGGCGGGAAATTTTACGCGGGTTTTGAGTCGCGTTTTGAGTGCAGTGGGGCCGCTGTGCAGTGATATTTGCCGACCTTGCTTTGGAGGGCGGAAAAAATATAATCTAATTTGTGTCCGGCGAGTCAAATTTTCAAACTGCATTCCGAGGCGGATATTTTAATAAGAACGCATGAAAATCAGCGGGTTCACTTTTTTGCGTAACGGGCAGAGGCTCGGCTACCCTTTCGCCGCCTCCATCCGGTCGATTCTTCCGCTGGTGGATGAATTTGTGGTGGCACTCGGTCCGTGTGACGACGGCACAGAAAAAATGCTGCGCGAAATCGGTGATTCAAAAATCAGGATCATCCCCACGCAATGGAACGAGAAGATCCGGCCCGATTACAGCGTGAAAGGGTTTGTTTACGGGCAGCAAAAAACGATAGCGCTGTACAATTGCACAGGGGACTGGGCGTTTTACCTGGAGGCGGATGAGGTGCTGCACGAAGACAACTTGCCGAAAATCCGGGCGGCCATGGAAAAATATTTGGATGACGGACGCGTCGAGGCGCTGGCGTTTGATTTTGTACATTTTTACGGCAACGCGAACACCATGGCATGTTCGCCGGGCTGGTATCGCAGCGAAGTGCGCATCATCCGCAATACGATCCCGGCATGGTCAAGCGAATCGCTTTTTTTTAACGTCGTGGTCAGCCACAAAAAATCTCGACAGCCGAGGGCGGCGCACACCGGGGCGACGATCTATCATTACGGCTGGGTGCGAAGCGAGGCGCAGATGAATTTGAAATCCAGTGAGAGTTTAAAATATTGGCAGAACCGTGCGCCGGCCGCTTTGAATTATGCGGAGATCGATCCGGCGGTGCTGAAATCATTCACTGGCGCGCATCCGAAGGTTGTCCAGGATTGGCTGCCGAAAGCCGAAGGGATTTTTCAGGCGGACCCGAACCATCAATTGACCGCGCGCGAAAAAAAGCATCGGCGCATGCTCTGGCTGGAAAAGACATTCGGGTTGAAGTTCAACAAGAAGCATTACCGGCTGGTGGAATGAAGGACACGCCGAATAATCGGCTAATGCTGTCTTATCAGTGCGGAAAGAAATGCCCGCGGCGTTACGCAGGCGATGCCATAGGGCTTTCCCAATACCAACAGGTCTGGGTCTTTGGTGACCAACCAGACGGCACGACAGGCAACCGCAGCCATGATCACCGGGTCATCGTTGGCATCGCGGGAGGTTTTACGGACAGGGATTTCAGCCACCATCTTGGACGAGATTTTCAACCAAAGCAGCCAATTTGCCCAGTTTGGATTTTTCCAGCGCGGCTCGGTTAGCGCTACGCGCTCCACAACTTCCGCCCATTCTTCGGTTAAAAAAGGTGTGCGAAATGACTGATACCCGCCCGCGGCCAAGAGGCGCAATACCGTTCTTGCTTCGCCCCGCCAGCCAATGGCTGAAACCACCACGGAGCTGTCCAGCACCACGCGCGGCTTATGCACGCCGTTCCCTTTTTACCCGGCGAACCATCTGCAAAACCGATTTTGGTTCCGGTTCGTTTGAGCCTTCACCGTCCATTTGCTTGAATTGCCGGCGAAGCTCTGCCTGTTCCTGCTCCTGTCGCGTGCGGATGAGTTCACGGACAACATCGCTGGCGCTGGAAAAACCACCCGCTTCCCGGCGGGAATTTAACCAGCTTTTTTGCTCGTCCGTCACCGAGATATTCAAAGTGTTGGCCATAGATTTAGGGTAGCATCTTGGCTTATCTTGTCAAGATTCGCCATAAAAGCCGCTCCCGATCGTCAAATGACCGCGGCGTACTTCACTCTTCATTCTGCGTTCCCCATCCAGGTGGAGCCTACTCTCAACTCTCAACTCGAATCTCTCTCAACTGTCGCCCCCCACGTCGGCGGTTGCAAGGGGTGCCAGTGATGACGTTTCACGAGTTTCCAGCGGCCAAAGAGAGATTTTCGTTTTTGCTGGGCAACCGGCGTGATTTTTTGCGTGAAAATTTTTTCGAAAAAATTCAGCAGGCGTTCGCGGCTGAAAAAGATGTTTGGCCGGTCTTCATAAAAATAAGGTTGGCGCAGATATTCCAGATATTTGGCGTCGTCCTTGTCCAGTTCGATGATTTTCTCGATGAGGGCTTCCTCGCTGGGGAAATCGGCCCGGTTCAGGAAGCTGCGTGGGTTGAAATGTTCGGCAATTTCCGGGTCGCCCCAATAGATGGGCAGGCAACGCGCGACCATCGGCTCGAAAATTTTTTCAGTGCTGTAACCTGGCAACGAGCGGTTTTCGTATGCGATGTTGAATTTGTATTGCCGCAGGAATTCAATCTTGCCGAGCTTGCCGCCAGGGATCGGCCCGCCGATGTTATTGAATTTGCGCCCGCCGGAATCCACGTGTTTATACCTGGAGAGCTTTTGGAAAAAAGCGACCCGGTTGTGGTTTTTGCGCGGGTGATAGCCGCTGACGACAAAGCTGCAAAATTTCGACTTGGCCGCCATGATTTTTTCCACATCGTCATCCTTTTTAATGATGGTCTCCGGCTCACCCCACGAGGCATAGAGCGGCAATTGTAGATGCCGGGGGTGCTCCAGCTTGACCGGCGCGATTGAATAATCGCACTGGCGGTAATCCGGCAGGTCCGATTCCCCGGAAAAGAAAATTTTCACTCCCGAATGCAGGCGATACTCCTGACCGGAGCTGGAATAGATCACAAAATCAGGCTGACTGCACAATTCCACGTTGAACCGTTCCGCCAGCAGTTTGAACAAATAATTGTCGGTTTTGCTGAAGCAAGGCCCGAAATCGCAGATGTCGATGCGGATTTTCTTCATTCGTCAGATTGAAAAAGTCGGTTGTTATTATCTCATCATCGTCCGGTCAAAAACATTCGTAGTTTTCTGAACGCCGTGCCGAAATACATTTTTCGAAAGAGTTTGGCGCGTTCCCAGGCCGTTGAACAGGCGAATGGCTCTCCCCGGGGAACGTACCAGTTGTTGCAACCGGTCCGCTTGACGAGCCGGTAACCACGGTTCGTTACATGGTAGTGGACTTTCAAGCGGTCGGGGAGGTTGTCTTCGATGAGCATCAGGCGCGGCTGGTGTTTTTCCAGGTTGAAACCACGCAGCACGTTCAACTCAAACCCTTCGACATCAATGGACAGAAAGTCGATCCGGGGATGAGGAGTCTGTTCCAGGATATCGTCCAACGTCATCACCCGCACCTCGACCTGACTCTCTGACTGACCGCCGGTACCTGGCGTCGTAAGTTTTGAACTTTGCTGGCTTAATTGGAAAAGCGCCTTTCCGCGTTGCTCCGGGGCGCCGCAAGCTACTTGAAAAACATGGGCTCGCGGCCGGACGCGCCGCAGCTGTTCACAACAAACGGATTGAGGTTCCACCAAAATGCCCTGCCAGCCATTGCTTTCCAACAAACGGGTCTGCGATAAATTTTCAGGGTCGTTTGCGCCGACCTCGATAAAAAAACCATCCGTCTTGTTCCCAAAATATTTCCAAACGAGGATATCTTCTCCGAATTGGGAGTATGATTGTTTTATTGCCGAATCGCTCATGTTGTCAATCTGATGAGGGTTTATCCATTGGGGAGGAGGGTTGAGCAATATGTTTGTCCAGACCATTTTCGCAACGGACTTTTTTGCCGGCAATGGTTTCGGCCAGGCGCGCGAGGCTGGCGGCATGGTGGCCGCGCGGCAATGGGGGATGGTTTAAATGAAAGGTGATGGCGCGGCCATAAACAAATTTCCGGCGGCGACCCAGATGATAAAGCCGCGTGCCGATGTCGGAATCCTCCCCGACGCCCCAGCCGGAATAATCTTCGTCGTATCCGTTGACAGCGATGAGGTCATCGCGCCAAAACCCCATGTTGCAACCAATGATGCCGCGCTGCGCAGTGTCGCGGCGAACAATCGGGACGGGCCACCGGATGCCTTTGGCCGCCCCGGTGATCTTTCCGGCAAGCATCCATCGCCAGACCGGCGTCTTCACCGCTTCAAAGGCCGGAACAAATTCCTCGCGCACAAAACAACGCCGGCCCTGGACCCAAAATCCGCGTTCGGCCAGCGCAGCGTGGTCGGCCACGAATTGCTGATGAGGCACGCAATCAGCGTCCGTGAAAATCAGGTAATCGCCGGTTGCCGACGCGAGGGTTTGGTTCAAGATGATCGTTTTGCGAAAACCTTCGTGGGGATGCCAGAGGTGGCGAACGGGCACTGGCGCATCGGCGGCAAATCGTGAGATGATATCTTTGGTCGGGCCGCCGGAACCATCGTCAGAGAGCAGCACTTCATTTGGCCAGCGGGTTTGGCGGTGGAGGCCTCGAAAAACCTTGGCCAGCGCGTCGGGCTGGTTGTAGGTGCTGATGACGAGCGAAATTGAAACAGCAGGTTTCATTTCTTTGAGGCGAACGATTTTCGGATTTTTCGCTTCAGTTTGTCGAAGGGGGGATTGAGCCACATTTTCCGCCACATGCGCAACGCCTCGGCGGGTGTGTTCAACGAGCGAACGGTGGCCGGGTGGCCGGGTGGCACATACCAATTGTTGCGCCCGGTGCGTTTGACCAGGCGGTAGCCGAGACGCCGCAAATAAAAATGTTTGGCGTAATCGTGACGATGCTCTTCAATGAGGATCAGTTGGGGCGCGTATTTTTGCAGGTCCAGCCCTTGCAATACCTGAAGCTCCATCCCTTCGACATCAACAGACAAAAAATCGATTTTCGCCAGGCCGGCTTCCACCATGATGGAATCAAGCGTACGCAGCGGCACGCGGACTTTTTTTCCAGACAAAGGATCATCCAACACCTGTGCAATTGTCGAATGAAGATGACTGACGCCGAGCAACAGATCGACTTCACCCGTTTGCGCGCCTGCCGCGGCCTGGAACGCGCGGCTGCGCGGGCGCTGTTCGCAGAGCAGTTTGAACAGCTCGGGATTTGGCTCGACGAGGACCCCTGACCAGCCGCGCTGTTCCAAAAACCAAGTCTGGTTTTCCCGGGTGGGGTGATTTGCGCCAACTTCGACAAAGACACCCTGCGGACTCTGCTTAAAGAAATCCCATACGAGGCCGTTTTCGTTTTGAGCATCCATCACGACTTGGTTGTTTCGGATTTTTTGCCAGTGTCCAGTTCCGCCTCTTTGACTTTGGCGTAGCGCACCAGGGTAGAATAGGCACTCGACGAGGCGATCAGATATCCTGGCCAGCCGTCGAGAAAACCGAGTCGAAAAAAATAGGCGCGCAAAAATCTCCAAAGGGGACGGATGACGAGATCCGCCCAGCCGACCTGGCGGTTTTGAGCCTGACAAAGGCGGACAAACACATTGCTGAAGTAAATGACTTTGTTCAACTGGTGATCGATGTCTTCATTACTGAAATGGGACAGGTCGGAACGCAACCGGCCCAGCCGGCCTTTCACTTCAAGCCGGGCATGCGGCTCATCACCCGCCCAGCGCGCGGCTCCCCGCTGCCATAACCGCAGGACACGGTCGGGATACCAGTCACCGTGTCGAATCCAACGCCCGCAATAAAAGACACAGCGCGGAAATTCATAGGCGGCATAGGGCGAATCCGTGCTGCTGACGGCGGCGGCGATCTCTTTCCGCAATTCCGATGTGACCGCTTCATCGGCGTCGAGGTTAAGCACCCAGGGTTGCCCGCATTTTTCGACGGCGGAATTTTTTTGGCCGATAAATCCCTTCCACGGTTCACGGAAAATTTTGGCCCCGAACGACTCGGCGATCTTGTCCGTGCTGTCGTTCACGTCGTCGTTAAGGACTACGATGATCTCGCTGGTCCAAGGGGCGACACTTTCAAGCGCGCGTCTTATGCGCGCCGCTTCATTGCCGGCGATGATACAGACGGAGATAGGTAAACGGGGTTCGACAGTCATGCATTCATCCTGCGTGCTTGCTTCGCGGGAAAAATTATCTTCAAAGTTTGGCTCTTATCTTACCGCGAGACAAGTTGGATGACGATCTCATGGATGACAAGTGCATTTATAAATGCCATTTTGCGTCCGCCGTTGCTGATTAACTTGACAGGTTCCCTCTGTCTTCCCAATATGCGGCCAGTTATGGTAAACCGCCGTCTTCGTTTGCTTTACCTGGGTAGCGCCTTTCCGCCCGGGGTGTCCGGCGAGACCTACAGCACGGCCAATACGTATCTCACAACCCATTTCGAGGCCAAGCTGGTCGAAGGATTGTCCAAACTGGCGGATGTTTCTTCCGTAAGCATGTTGCCGCCCATGTTATGGAAGATGTGGGATAAGCCCAGGGATGATTCCCCCGGTTTGGAACTCGACCTTATGCTCTGGGACAGGTATCCGGCGCTCTGGCATCGCTGGGATTCCTGGCGCAAACTTCGCCGCTATTATCTTGATAAAGTCGAGCGGGAGGGGATGCCCGATGCCCTGATTTTCCGTAATCTCCAGCATGTCTACAACTACTTCATCAAATGGCTGAGGCGCCAGTCCCGGCGACCCTTGATTGTCCTGTTGCTCGGCGATAGTGGCGGATTGGGTGAAAAAGTCCGGCCGTTCAGGCGGTTTCGCTACAAGTTCAAACCGATGCAGATGCTGGAGGATGAGGCGTTAGTGTTGTATGATGCTTGCCTGGTCTCCGGTCTCAAGGCGAAGCGCTACTTCGAACCGCGCAAAGTGCCCTGGGTCTGGATTCCCTGCGGTTACAATTACCATTACGATCCGCCGCCACCCGATCCCAATGAAAAAGGACCGATCCGTTTCGGCTATTTCGGCACCCTCACCGACCGTTCGGGGATCATCAATCTGGTCAACGCCTTTGTCGCGTCAAAAGTACCGGGGACCTTGCACGTTTGCGGCCATGGGCCGATGTCGGGAGAATTGGCAAAACTTTCCAAAATTCATCCCAATTTCATTTTCGATGGATTTTTGCCAAAACAATATGATTGCCTCCCGTGGGCGCAAAAAGTGGATGTGCTGGTCAACTTGCGGCTTCCCTTTTGGGGGCAGGACAACAGTGCGCCCTCAAAAGTTTTTGATTATGGCATGGCGGGCAAGGCGATCCTCTCCACTCGCACGTCCGGGATGGACGAACTCCTTGGCCAGGAAGGACTGTATCTTGAAACCGAAAATTTTGAGGAGTCTTTGCGCCAGAAATTAGTGGAAATATCTGCCATGGACCGGGCGGATCTCCAGCATCGGGCTGCCACCATCCGCGACCGGATCGTGAAAGAGTACAGTTGGGAAGAACAGGCGCGGCGCATCGTCGTCTTCATCAACACCTTGAAGGACCGCCCGTCTTCCCCTTCGGTTTTGGGAATGGCTCCGGGCATCATTGACCCGTCGAGCCGCTCCGGTGTTTCAAACGCCGGATGAACAAATTAAACTTTCGGAAGGGAAGCCCCAGATACACCTTCCGGAATAATTCCAACCGCTCGAGCCAAAAAGTCATCCGGAAAGATTGTTCCTTTGGAATATACCAGTTGTTCAAGGTCGTTCGCTTCACCAGCCGGTAACCTTGTTGCGTCAGAAAACGGTGTTTGTCCAGGTTGCGGACACCATCTTCGATCAAGATCAGCGATGGCCGGTGTTTCTTGAAGTCCAAACCCCGCATCACTTCAATCTCATGGCCCTCGACATCGATGGATAAAAAATCGATCGGACCTGCTTTTGCTTCGCCCAGCACCTTGTCCAGCGTGGTGACTTTGACGGACTCGGTTCCGGCAAATTTGACGCCGTGCGAATCCGCCTGTTTCTCCAGCGTGGAAAGGCCGTCATGCGTGCTGATATGCAAGGTGGCTTCTCCTTCCTTTCCCGGAGCGCTGCAGGCGACTTGAAAAACCTGCGCGTTCTTCCTTGCCAGCCGTAATTTTTCGCACAACGCGGCCTGCGGTTCCACCAGGATTCCCCGCCAGCCATTTTGTTCCAGCAACCACGTTTGCGAGCCGGTATGCGGATCGTTCGCGCCGACTTCGATGAAGAATCCCTCCGGCTTTCGGCCGAAATACTCCCAGATCAATTGTTTTTCGATGAAGTCTTCCAGGACCGGCGATTTGATTTTGAGGATCATGGACGGATTTCTAGTTTATGAGTTTCGATTTTTCTGTTTCGGCCAGCACACTTTCAACTGCCCGTACCAATTCGCCGGTTTGGATTCCGATTAAAAATTCTTTGCCGGGTTCGTTTCGCCCCACCAGGGTCCGATGCCCTTTGCCTTCGGGCACCCAGATCTGGATGCCGGGATTGGGCCAAAACCAGCACACCGACCGCACGCCCGTCATCAGGGCCAGGTGCAGTGTCCCGGTGTCGCCGCAAAAATGCGCCGCGCTATGTTGGATGACGGTCGCCACCTGGACAAGCTTCAGGTTTCCGGCGAAGACGCGCCAGGGTTTGACCGGCAACAACGGCAACAGCAATTCCATTTTCTTTTTCTCCCGTTCCGTGGGCGCGCAGGAGATCACCCAGCGTTTTTCGGGAAATTCCTTCGCGAGCGCGCCGATGAATTCTGCGAGCTGTTCCGGGGACAATTCCTTGTAATCCGCCGTCGTGAAGGGGCTGACATGAAAATAAGTTCCCGCATCAGCTTCAAAGATCTCCGCCGCGCGCAAATTTTCCGGCGCCATCTCCACATGAAATTCGGGCGAAGTGAACGGAAACCCCGCCTTTTCCAAACAATGGCAGCGCTGGAGATAGACCGATTCGAGGTCGAATGGGTGGTGAACGTGCGCGGTGAACATCCGCTTCCAAAACGGCGGACCACCGTCGTCGGGGGTCCGGCCAAGGCGTTCACGCGCGCCACTGAAAAAGCTCAGCCAGCTTGAGCGGTCGGAGCCATTGAGGTTGATCAGGACGTCGAATTTCTCGCGGCGCAAGGCGGCCACCATTTGAAAATTTTCACGCAAAGTCGCGTGGCGCGGATAGCGCATATAACCCCAAACCTTATTCACCCACGGCACACAATCCATCAGCGAGGTGACGTGGGTTGCGACCGTGACGTGAAGTTTCGCCTGTGGATAGGCCTGCCGCACCGTCCACAATGCGGGGAGCAGATGCACCGTGTCGCCCAGAAAACCAAGGTCCAGCACCATGACTTTTTTTGCGCCTTTGGTGCGGGCGAAAAAAATTTCAGGGGAATGATTGTTCATGCGTCGTCGTCCGATTTTAATCGTTCATTCCTCCAAAGCAACCGGCAAAGGTTTATGGGCGCTTCTCGTTCGCATCCAAAGGGCGGCTCTCTTACAATCTTCGTGCGAACGGGATTTCCCTTTACCGAAATTCCCTTTACAATCACATGTTGCATGGCAGATAAAGAGCCCTTCGGAACTATGACAAAGGAACGCCTTTCCTTGATGTACTTAGGTAATGCTTTTCCGCCAGGTCTGGGATGGGTTTTTCGTCCCGATTGCCTGACGTCACCCGTCTATGAAATTGCGATGACGCAAGCCCTTGCCAGGCGGATTGACGTTTCGACCGTCAGCTTGCTTAATCCCAAACTTCTGGGCCATTGGGACGGATCAAAGGATGCCTCTTCCGGATTGGAGCCTGAACTCGTGCTCTGGGACAGAAATCCGGCGCTCTGGCATCGCTGGCGCTCGTGGCGGGATCTTCGCCGGTATTATCTCGAAAAGACACAACGGGAAGGCATGCCTGACATTATCCTGGCGCGTAATCTTCAACATGTTTTCAACTATTTCGTAAAATGGCTTCGGCAGCAATCCGTGCGTCCTTTGGTCGTCCTTCTGCTCGGCGATAGTGGCGGGCTGGGCGAAAAAATTCCGTGGTCGCGGCAGCTTCGTTACAAGTTCAAACCCATGCAGATGTTGGATGAGCAATCGGTGTTGTTGTATGACGCGTGCCTGGTTTCGAGTCCCAAAACAAAGCATTACTTCGAATCGCGCGGCGTGCCGTGGATGTTAATGCCCTGTGCCTTTCATTCCGACTATGAGCCGCCGCCACCCCGGCCCGATGAAAGCGGCCCGATCCGGTTCGGATATTTTGGCGCGCTGTCAGAACAGTCCGCGATTCTTCCCCTGGTGCGCACCTTTTTGAGCGCCGACGTGCCCGGCTCTTTGCACGTTTGCGGCCACGGCTCGATGGCTGCCGAATTGAAAAAGCTTGCGGAGAGTCATCCCAACTTTCACTTCGATGGTTTCCTGCCGACTCAAGCAGACTGCCTGCCGTGGGCGCAAAAAGTCGACGTCCTGATCAACCTAAGGCTTCCCCTTTGGGGTCTGGATAATAGCGCGCCTTCAAAAGTCTTTGAGTACGGTGTTGCCGGCAAGGCGATCCTTTCCACCCGCACCGCCGGGATGGATGAAGTCCTTGGGGAAGAGGGGATTTACGTCGAAACTAAAAACTACGAGGATTCACTCCGCCAAAAGTTTCTGGAAATTTCCGGCATGGGCCGGGCAGAACTCCAGCGCCGGGCTATGATCATCCGCAACCGGATTGTTAAGGAGTACAACTGGGATGAACAGACACGTCGCGTCGTCGAATTTGTGTCTGGAATCGTAAAAAACAGGACTTCCCCATAAGGCTCTGACACCGGGATAAGGCCGGTTTGCCTCTTTAAATCCCATTCAACAACCGGCATAACACCTTGATGCGGCTGGGTTCCAATTCGGGATAATTGCCGATATAAGCGCCAAAGAAATGGATGTGGTTGACCTTCGGATATTTTTTGTATTCCTCCGGCATCAGCTTGCGCAGGAACGGCTGGCGCAACTGGTTCCCGCCGCCGGAGGCGCCACGGCGAAATTCAATTTTCCGCTCGCGCAAGGTTCTCTCGATTCGGTCCCAAAGGCCCTGGTCGGGTTTGCGTAAAACCAGCGTGAACGCGTAGTTACAACTTCCTTTGCGCTCGAAATCCGTGAAAAATCTCCCCGGATCGAGATGGTCCAGAAAGCAATTCAGATTGAGCGTGCGGATTCTATTTCGCGCGTCGAGCCGTTTTAACTGGGAGCGGCCCATGACGGCGTTGATTTCAGTGCTGCGGACGTTGTAGGCGGGAAAGGCGAAAATAAAGTCGGGATTCAGGTCAGGCCATTCGGATTTGTAACGGTTCTTCAACGCTTCGGATTTGCTTTCGCGCACCATGCCGTGCGAACGGAACATCCGCAGCATTTCGTAGAAATCGGGATCATCGGTGCAAACCATCCCGCCCTCAATCGTGCTCATGTGATGCGCATAGTAGAACGAAAAATTCGACGCGAACCCGAACGAGCCGAGCTTTTGGCCTTTGAAGGTTGCGCCGTGCGATTCGCAGACGTCTTCAATGAGGGGAATCTTGCGCTTGCGCAATTCTGTCAGCAAATAATTATCCAGCGCATTATAGCCCAGGACA
Organism: uncultured Verrucomicrobiae bacterium; assembly: GCA_963797825.1. Taxonomy (GTDB): domain Bacteria; phylum Verrucomicrobiota; class Verrucomicrobiia; order Limisphaerales; family UBA11358; genus UBA11358. The sequence goes on along the minus strand of CAWCRR010000036.1, from coordinate 276,039 downwards.
TGCGTTAGAAAAACCGCGCGGGTCTTGCGGGAAATTTTTTTGACGACCTGTTTTGTGTCCATCCCAAGGGTGCGCGGGTCGATGTCCACAAAGATTGGGGTGAACCCATTTTGCAGGACCGAGGCAATGTCAGAGATCCAGGTCAGCGTGGGAACGATGATTTCACCGCCGCCGAAGCGTTCGCGGATGGCTGCCATCGTGATTTGATTGGCCGATGAACCGGAATTGACGAAAACACTGTGCCTGACGCCCAGCCACTTTGACCATTCCTCCTCGAAAGCGGCCACGTTTTTCGATTGCGTCAAAATCGGGTCGTCCTGCCGGAGAAACGAGATTACCGCGTCAAGGTCTGCGCGCGCGATGTTGTTTTTCATCAGCGGCCAGTCGCGCAGCTCCGCCGCGGCGTTTTTACTTTTCGCTATGGTAGTCGCCATACTCAACCACGATGGTGCTGCGGCCGTCCTCGCGCTCGAGGGCGTGTTGATACGCTGGAAAGATTTGCTCCGGTTCGTCCAACCGGATGACTTCAACCGTTTTGCACATCAGGCGAAAAGCTTCGGTGAAATCACCGATGTGCTGGTGCTGCGGATGCAACGGGCGTTCCGAGCCGATGCCGGTGCGGATGATGACCTTGGGGTGGTAGCCATCGTTGGAAACGATCGGCAGCTTGTCGAGGTGATTGACGATCTGATTCACGGCGAGCAGGAGAAAATTCCAGCGCGGATAAATGCACACCGGCACGTATCCGGTGAGCGACAGGCCGGTGGACATGCCCATCTGCATTTCCTCGGTGACCGGTAATTCCAGGAGTTTTTCCCGTGAAATATTTTTCAGCGAATTGGTCATGGCCGTGCCCGGACAGGCGACCGCCTGGCCGAGAAAAATCGTCCGTGGATCACGGGCGAGATATTCCATCGCCCGGGTAAGTTCTTCAGCGTACTTCATGTAAAATTAAAATTGGACGCGCTGGCCGGCGCCGGCGTGCGGGTATTTGGATTGGTATTTGTAATAGACCACCAGCGGATGACGGCTATTTTCATAAGTCAGCACCGGCTGTTTCCACGCCTCGCGGGTGTCGGTGCATACGGATTTGCCGTTGTCTTCGATGATGAAACGGATGGGCAATTGATGATTCGTGGAATACTTGAGGCACTCGTGAAAAGTGCCGGTTTCCGCCGTCATTTCGCCGAGGAAACAATGAACGCGCGCCGCCTCGCCGCGGCGTTTAAGTCCCATCGCCGTCCCGATGGCGATCGGGAGGACGCCGGTGACGATGGCCGAGGAAACGATGCGATATTTCGGAAAGCAGAGCGAAATCGAACGGCCGGCGAGGATTTCCGCCTTCACCTCTTCGGGCGGAACGCCTTTGAGCAGGCATTGATAATGGCTGCGCCACGAGCAGAAAACCCAATCTTCCGGTTTGATATCGCGGAAAACCTCGATGATCTGCGCTTCGTTTCCATAATACAAATGCACCGGTGCGCGGATCTTCCCGGCATTAAAAATCCCTGCGATCTCAGTTTCAAAGGAAATCAGTTCTTCGATGGTCATGAAAAAAATCTGCAACAGCTTGCCCAAACACAGCCAGAGCGTCAAGTTTGGCGGATGACAGTTTGGCGGATGACAGTTTGGCGGATGGCAGTTTGGCGGATGGCAGTTTGGCGGATGGCAGTTTGGCGGATGGCAGGCCGCTCACGAACGCCGCGCGGACGGATTGGCGAGATACCATTCGATCGTTTGCCGCAAGCCGTCGCGCAAACGGGTCGGGCATTCGCACCCAAGCAGTTTTTTCATCCGGTCAGTGCTCAAGCCTTTATGCATCTGGCCGTCGGGTTTGGAGCGGTCCCAAACAATTTTTCCGGTGTAGCCGGTTAATTCCGCCACCGCTTCCGTCAATTCGCGGATGCTCGTCGCGGTGCCGGAAGAAAGATTGATGGTGTCGCTGCCATCATATTTTTCAGCCGCAACGACGATGGCCTGGCAAACGTCGCCCACGTAAACGAAATCACGCGTCGGCTTTCCGCTCCCCCAGGCGACGACTTCCGGCTGGTTGGAGTCTTTCGCCTCGATAAATTTCCGGATCAGCGCCGAGATGACATGCGCGTTTTTAAGATCGAAATGGTCGTGCGGCCCATAAATGTTTCCCGGCACAAGGACAATTGCGTTGAACCCATGCTGCTGCCGGTACGCCTGCGCGAGCACCACGCTCATCGCCTTGGCCAGCGCATACGGCGCGCTGCCGGAGTAAGGCATGCCGTTGAACAATTCCGTTTCCTGGATCGGATTCGGCGCCCGGTCGGGATAACTGCACGCGCCCATGAGTGTGACAAATTTTTTCACACCCGCCCGCCAGCTTTCGTGCATCACCAGCACGCCCATGGCCAGGTTTTCATAACCGAAATCAGCCGGTGATTCTTTATTGGCCAGGGCGCCGCCGACGCGGCCGGCCAGGTGAAAAACCAGGTCGGGCCGGTGTTCCTGGAACATCCGGCGGACTTCAGATTGCTCGGTCAGGTCGTAATCACGGCGCGTGGGCGTCGCTAATTCGCAGCCGGTTGCCTTCAAAAGCGGCAACAGATTTGAACCGACGAAGCCGGTGGCGCCGGTCACCAGCACTTTCCGGCCGACCCAAAAATTATTTTTTGCGTGTGCCATGGGTTTCTGCTGCCGCTTCGCGCCGGCAATGGTCGAGCAGGAAGCGGACGCTTTCTTCAAACGAGTATTGGGGTTTCCAGCCGGTCGCTTTCTCAAACTTTTCAATCGCGGGGATCTGCAAGGTCACATCAGCCGGGCGCAACAACGCCGGGTCCACGCGGGAGGGGATGGGTGTTTTGGCGAGCGCCTTGAGCATGTCCAGGAATTGTCCCACCGTCATCGTCGTTTTGCCGCCAATATTATAGGCCTCGCCCGGGGTGCAATGGAGCGCCGCATCCCAGTAAGCGCGCATCGCGTCGCGCACATCGATGATGGTGCGCACGGAATCAAGATTTCCATGGAGCAATTCTTTTTGCAGGCCCACCTCGATGCGCGCGACTTGCAGCGCGAACGAGGTTGCGAACAGATCGGTCCGGCGCGGGTTCAGGTAGGCGAACATCCGCGTGCGGATGACCGGCATTTTGTAGGCAACGAAATAGGTATAGCCGAGCAGATCCTGCGCGATCTTTGAGACAGCATAGGGGCTGGCGGGACACAATGGCGTTTCTTCGCGGATGGGCACGTCCTTGGGATCCACCTGGCCATAAACTTCCGAAGTGCTGCACACCAGGAAGATGGGGTTGATTTTTGCCAGGCGCACTGCCTCAAAGAGATTCGCCGTGCCCATGATATTGTTGTTCATCACCGCCAGCGGAGTCTGGAACGAGGCTCGGACATTGGCATGGGCGGCGAGGTGGAAGATGACATCCGGCTTCGCATTTTCGAGCGTCGTCAGGACGGAACTGAAGTCCGTCAGGTCACACTCATGAACGGTCACGCGCGAACGGACCCCGGAGAGGTTGCCGCTGGTGCTGGTGCTGTGCCAGCGTCCGATGCCATGGACTTTCACCTCGGGATGGTTTTCGACGATGTAATCAGCCAGGTAACTGCCGCCGGAACCGGTGACGCCGGTGATCAGTGCGCGCTGGATTTTAACGTTGGTTTTGCTCATCAAAAAATTCAAATCAACCCGTAAAATGAAGGCCGATTGCGCGTCCTTATAACCTTCAAATCCCCTTGATTCAAGCTTAATGCATGCAACGTGGTGTGTGGAATCGTGGAATCCAGCCGACCCTGGTCTTTTCAAACCGAAGCCAGCGGTGAAGCGGGATCCAATTCGCGGAATGACTTGATGCGTTGTTTGGCGCGGGCCTTGTCATGCCGCGAGTAATCCTCCTCCAGGTCGTAGAAAATGATCTGGCTGCCGGCAAATTCAAATCGAACCGGAACCTGGATCAGGCGGTGCAACCGCTGTTTGATCCTGGCATGGCGCGCCGGCGGTGCAAACAACATCAGGAACCCGCCGCCGCCCGCCCCAAGCAATTTTCCGCCGAGGGCGCCCGCGGCTCGGGCCTGGGCATATTGCCCGTCCACTTCGGGATTGGAAATTTTGTCGCTCAATTTGCATTTGGCCAGCCAGGCTTCATGAAGCAATTCACCAAACGCCTTCAGGCTGCCGCGCCCGTTGAGAATCTCGCAACTGTGCTCGACGCTTTCGCGCATCCGGTTCAACAATTTTTCCCGCTTGTCCATTCCGGAGACAAACGACGAGGCCACATCGGATGCCGTCCGCTTGATGCCGGTGTAGAACAACATCAAGTGAGAATTCAATTCCGCCAGCCGTTCGTGCGAAAGCGTCATCGGCTGAACGGTGTAATCGCCGCTGCGCAAAAAATTGATTTTGTTCAGCCCGCCATAGGCCGCGCAGACCTGGTCTTGCGAGCCGACCGTCTCTTTCATGATGTCCTGCTCCACGTGGATGCTCTCGTCCGCCAGTTGCTTCTTGCCGGCCACGCGCCCCTGCAACGCATGCAGGGCGTGGAGCAGTCCCACGGTGAACGCCGAACTGGAGCCCATCCCGCTGCGGCCGGGCAGGTCGCCGTCGTGATGAATCTCAATCCCGCGCCTGATCTTGAGATAACGCAACGTCTCGCGCACCGACGGATGCGCCACTTCCTCCGGTTTTTGGCACATCTCCACTTTTGAATAGACAACGCGGATGCGATGTTCAAAAAACGGCGGCAGGTAACGACAGGTCAGGTAGCAATATTTGTTGATGGTCGCCGCCAACACCGCGCCGCCATGACGGCGATACCAGGCGGGATAATCGGTGCCACCGCCGAAAAATGAGATGCGGTATGGAGTGCGGCTGATAATCATGATTCAAAGACATTTCCGTTCCGGCGGATAAAGTCCTCCGCCAGCGGCAATGTTTCAGGTGTTCCAATATCCAAAAAAGGCGCGTCCGTCACGCAAACTTTCAATCGGGCCTTTTCCGCGATGAGCGCCGGGAAAACATCCGTCTCAAAACTCAACGGTGTTTTGGCCGGGAATCCGTCAACGATTGATGAACGAAACAGATAAACGCCGGCGTTGATGACGCCTGCGCCGGGGCGTTTTTCGCTGAACCCGGCCAGCTCGCCGCGCGCGTCCTGTGCCAGGGCGCCAAAACGCGCGGCGTCGGCGACGCGGACGCCCAGGATTGCCCCGGCAATGTTCGGGTCGTCGAGCGTTTGAACCATTTTGTCGAGCGGCGCGGGCGCGAGCGAATCACCATTCAAGACCAGCCATGCCGCCGGATTATCCTTCGAGTCGCGGATGGCGTTCAGGAATCCACCCGCCGTCCCGAGCGGACTGCTCTCGTGAACGCAACGGACACGGACATTTTTTACCGGCTGCGATTGGAAATATTTTTCAATGACACTCCCCATATGGCCGGTGGAAAGAATCACGCGCCGGATTTTTTGCGCCGCCAAATAACGAACGACCCATTCAAGAAACGGCTGGCCGTTCACCGGGGCCATCGGTTTGGGGATGTCCGCCAGCAAATGCCGGATGCGCCTGCCAAATCCGCCGGCGAGGACGACAGCGCCGATTTGTTCAGAGGCAAGACTCACAGGCATTCAAACGTTCGAATAGATGGAATTCCGCAAGATCGTGAAACCTTTGATCAATTCAACGATGCCGCGATCCAGGCTCCATTCCGGCTTGAATCCCGTGCCGGCGATGCGGGCGTTGCTGACGATATAATCGCGTTTGTCCGGGTCTTCGCCGATGGGCGCCTCGAGATAAACAAATTTCGGCAGATGTTTCTGGATGACGGCGCACAATTCCAGCTTCGAGAGGTTTGCGTCGTCCAGGCCCACATTGTAAGGTTTGCCGCGCATCTTGTCGAAGTTGGCGATGCCGTGGAGGAACACCCGCGCCACATCGCGGATATGGATGTAATTGCGCTTGAAGTGCCCTTCAAAGATCACCACCGCGCGGTCATGCACGGCGCGATGGACGAAATCGTTCACCAGCAGGTCGATCCTCATGCGCGGCGCGGTGCCGAACACGGTGGCCAGCCGGAAGCTGATGCTGTTGTCGCGCGCGAGCACGGCTTCCTCCGCCTTGACCTTGGTAACGCCATAGGTGGAGATGGGGTTGAGCGGCGTTTCCTCGGTGCAAAATTTTCCCTTCTCGCCGATCCCATAACCGCTGTTGGTCACCGGCATGATCACCCATTGCTCTTTGCCCGCGAGCCGGCACACCATTTCGACCGCGTCCTGGTTGGTGGTCCTGGTGGCGATGGCGTCGGTATTGCAAAGGGGCACGCCGACGAGCGCTGCCAGCGGGATGATGAGGTCGGCCCTGGCGACGAGCGGTTTGACCACCGCCTCTTCGCGGCAATCGCCCCGGACGACGTTGAACTTATCATGTTGGCAGCAATCCATCAGCGAGTTCTGGTTGAAATAAAAATTATCGAGCACCGTCACTTCGTGGCCGTGGGCCAGGAGCGTGGGGGTCAGGACCGAGCCGAGATAACCGGCGCCGCCGGTGATGAGGATTTTCATTTTGTCCAGTCAGCTTAAAGCCACGTCACCACCTGGGTCGAGGGTTTTTTGGGTTCTGATGCTGTAAAAATTCATGAGATTAGTTGAGAGGAGCTTGCTCCGCTTTCCGCTTTTCTTTTCTGCTTTGACGCTCAACAATAGACTTTCAGCCGATGATAAAATTTGCATTCAACGTTGGCCTTGAATCCCACGTCCACCATGAGCCTTGAGGAAAACCATCCCGTCTGCCGCGGCGAAACGCGGCGGCAATTCATCAAGAAAACCAGTTTGGCCGCCGCGGCAGTGGCCGGCGGCAGCTTGCTCCAATTTCCCGTTTCGGCAGGTGAAAATAATCCGGCGGTTTCAATCGTGCTCGATCCGGAAGAGGCGATCCTGAAGCAAACTCCAGTGCGGTGGGCGGTGGACCAATTGCGCGATGCCCTGGCAGCCCGGGGCGTTGCCGTGCAATTTTGCGAAAGCATCAACCAGGTTTCGCCTGCACAGGAATGCATTGTGGCGGGACGTATTGGGGGCACAACCGAGGCATACATACCCGAGGCATTATGGATGACGCGCACAACGATTGGGAACCGGGACGCGCTTTTGGTTGGCGGTTCTGACGCGCGAGGTCTCGTCTATGCCTTGCTCGAACTGGCGGACCGGGTGAAGTTTGCCGCCGACCCGGTGGCGATGTTGAAAGCGGTAAAGCCGGTCCTCGAACAGCCGGCCAATGCGGTCCGCAGCGTGGCCGCGCGTTCGTCAGCGATGTCGAGGACAAGCCCTGGTTCAATGACAGGAATTTCTGGCCGGCATATCTCTCGATGCTGGCGGCGCACCGGTTCAACCGTTTCAACCTCACCTTCGGACTGGCTTACGATTTCACGACGGACATCCGCGATTGCTATTTTCATTTTGCGTATCCGTTTCTCGTGTCGGTGCCGGGCTACGATGTGCGCGCCGTGCCATTGCCCGATGCCGAGCGCGATCGAAATCTGGAAATGCTCCGGTTCATCAGCGATGAAACGGCCAAACGCGGCCTGCAATTCCAACTGGGTCTTTGGACCCACGCCTATCAGTGGACGAACAGTCCGAAGGCAAATTACATCATCCAGGGCCTCACTGCCGGACACCCAGGCGCCGTATTGCCGCGACGCTTTGCGCCTGTTGCTCACGGCGTGTCCCTCGATCAGCGGCATCACCCTCCGCACCCACGGTGAAAGCGGTGTGCCCGAGGGGAACACGGCAATTTGGAAAACGATCATGGACGGCATCGTCCAATGCGGCCGCAGCATCAGGATTGATCTGCACGCCAAAGGCATTGACCAGGCAATCATTGAGACGTGCGCTCGGGCACCGGCATGCCGGTGGAGGTCTCGCCCAAATTCTGGGCCGAGCACATGGGCCTGCCCTATATGCAAGGCGCCATTCGTCCGCAGGAAATGCCGCCGAAGGATGCGCGCGACACCGGGTTCTTTGCGCGCAGCACCGGTTCGCGCTCGGTTTACGCGTTATGGATACGCCGATTTGCTGATCGAGAACCGGCGTTACGGCGTGGTGCATCGCATCTGGCCGGGAACGCAGCGGCATGTTGTTGTGGGGCGATCCCGAAATGGCGCAGGCGTATGGAGCAGGTGGCGAGTTTTTGCGGCAGCAACGGCGTGGAACTGCTCGAACCGCTTTACTTCAAAGGCCGCAAGGGTTCGGGCCTGCCCGGCGGACGTGATGCCTACGCTGACGCATCGTTAAAACCAGCAGGCGGGGATTACGAAAAATACGAGTACACCTACCGCGTCTGGGGCCGGAACTTTTACAATCCGGAAACCGACCCGGACGGATGGCAACGGTTGCTGCGCCAGCAGTTCGGCAAAGGCGCGGAACCGGCCGGAGACGCGCTGGCCTCCGCAAGCCGGATTCTGCCGCTGGTGACCACGGCGCACTGTCCTTCCGCCGCCAACAATATTTACTGGCCGGAGATGTACACCAACATGCCGATCGGTGGACGCGAACCGGACGCATCCCTACAGCGACACGCCCGAACCGCGCCGCTTCGGGCACCGTCAGCCCGCTCGACCCGGAATTTTTCCTGACCGTTGACGAATTCGCCGATGAATTGCTCCTGGGCGAAACGCAGCGGAAAATATTCACCGGTCTGGGTTGCACAGCAATTGGAGGATGCGGCCGAAACAGGCAATGGCCCGACTGCATGAGGCGAAATCAAATGTGCGAGACGCGCGCGACCCCGGATTCCGGCGATGGGAGATTGATGTTGCCATCCAGGCCGGACTGGGCCGGTTTTTCGCGGCGAAATTCCGCGCCGGCGTGCTTCTACGCCATTTACGAACGCACCGGGGCACCGGCCTGCTCTCGAAGCAGCCATCAAGATGCAACGCGCGGCGCGAGTGGCATGGATGGAACTGGCCGAACAGGCCAAAGCTCCTTACGTCCATGACATCACCTATGGCCATGATTATTTTATGCACGGCCATTGGCTGGACCGGTTGCCCGCCATGGACGATGACATCGGTGATATGGAAAAAATCCTGAGACACACCCGAGACACTGATTTATACCCGGCGGCCGATCATGGCAGACCTAAAAACCATCAAGCAAGCGATGCGCGCGGTCCTTGTGAAATCGACACCGGAAGACCCGACATTGGGAAACCTGCATGAGCCGGCAGCGCCGTTCCAACGCGGCCAGCCGCTGACGATTCTTGCCCGCGCACCGGGCGCCAGCAGCGCCATGATTTCCAGCGTGGGTCTGCGTTATCGGCACGTCAACCAGGGTGAGACATGGCAAATGATTGAAATGGAACGGACGGGTGACAATTACCGGGCAATCATTGCGGCAGATTACACCGATTCACCGTTTCCGTTGCAATATCACTTCCGGATACGTTCCGATGCCGGCGACACCCGGTTATATCCCGGCCTGGAACACCGCTGGCATGGCCAGCCTTATTATTTCCTGCGGCAAGCGATCTGATTCATAAATCCTTTTTGTCAGAAATCCATGCGCGATTTTCTGACATTGGCGGCCAGCTTTGGGCCGTTCGCACAAGAAAGATTCAGTCGAATTGGCGGCAAAGCCTCTTTTGCCGACGTTTGCGCAACCCTGGCTCCTACGAAGCATGCGCAGCTTTCCGCTTTTCTTTTCCGTTTTGACCCTCAACAATAGATTGTCAGCCGATGATAAAATTTCTATTCAGCATCTGGAAACTGGCCTGGCCTTACCGCGCGCGATTAATTCTCGGGGTGATCACCGGGATTGTGGGCGGCTTTATGGGGACGTTGCGGATTGGGACCATTGCGTTCGTTTACAGCGCCATCTTTCCGTCAAAAGACCCGAACGGACAAATTCAATTGCCGCTGAAGCACCTGCCCGAATTCCTCGCCAACTGGTATAAAGCGGCCACGGATGCCCTGCAGAACAGCGCCCAAATACATCCCTGGTCCTGGCCGGTGACATGGACAATCATCACTCTGGTTGCGGCCATTCCTCTTATCCAGATTTTGATGGGATTGTTCAGTTACTTGAATGTTTATTGCCTGCAATGGGTGGCGAGCCGGACGGTGGCGGACCTGCGGGTCAAGCTGTTTGGCCACTTGTTGAATTTATCCGCGGGGTTTTACAATGAAAATGCCTCCGGCCAGCTCATTTCGCGCATGATGAATGATACCGGGATGTTGCAAACGATATTAAGCAGCGCCACAACCATCGTTGTCCGCGATCCGGTCATGCTGGTAAGCATGCTTGGATTCCTCCTGATAGAGCAGTTCAAGCTGACTCTTGTGACCATCATTTTCCTCCCGCTGTGTGTCGTTCCCATCGCCATTTTCACGCGGAAAATCCGCAAGTCCAGCCGGGAGATGCAGGCGCAAAACGCCGACCTGACCCAGACGATGTCGGAAGCTTTCACCGGCCATCGCATCGTCAAGGCATATAACCTGGAACCGATCGTCACCGGGGAATTCCAAAACATCAACCGCAAATTCGTCAGCCATTACATGCGGATCGTCCGCGCGCAGAGCATTCCCAGCCCGCTCATCGAATTTTTTGGCACCTGCGGCGTGGCCCTGCTTTTGGCTTTTTTGATCTGCCATTCCCAAGGGCATCCTAATCCAGCCGCTTTCATTTTGTTTATTGGCGGCATTTTCCAAATCTATGCGCCACTGAAAAATTTAAATATGTTGCAGAACTGGACGGTGCAGGCGCGCGCGGCGAGCGAACGGGTTTTTGAGTTGCTGGCCACGAAAAGCACGGTGCCGGAACCGGCTGCGCCCAAAATGCTTCATGCCGACAAAGCGGACATCGTCATTGAAGGCGTGGATTTCAGCTACGGCGAAAAGCAGGCGCTGAGGAATATCAGCCTCACCGTCCGTTCCGGGCAACTCGTTGCGCTGGTCGGCGCCAGTGGTTCGGGCAAGACCACGCTCTCCAACTTGCTGCTGCGTTTTTATGATCCCGCGCGCGGAGCGATCAAGATCGGCGGCGTGGATATCCGCGAGGTCCGCTCGATTGATCTGCGGAACCAGATTGCCGTGGTGACGCAGGAAACGGTTTTGTTCAACGACACGATCCGGCGGAACATCGAATTGGGGAGACCCGGCGCGACGAATGAGGAGATCATTGCCGCGGCCAAACACGCCTATGCCTATGATTTCATCATGGAAAAGGAGAAGGGTTTCGACACTGTCGCCGGTGAAAAGGGAGTGACCCTCTCCGGCGGCCAGCGCCAGCGCCTCGCCATCGCGCGGGCCGTCTTGAAGAACGCGCCCATCCTCATTTTGGACGAGGCCACCAGCGCGCTCGACACCGAATCCGAACGGGCGGTGCAGGCCGCACTTGATGAACTGATGAAAGGCCGCACGACCATTTGCATCGCGCACCGGCTTTCGACCATCCTCCATGCCGATGTCATCGTGGTCATGGACCAGGGACGCATCGTGGAGACGGGGCGGCATGAGGAATTGATCAAACGCGGCGGCATCTACCAGAAACTTTACGAACTGCAATTTGCGTCGTGAACCGATTCGTTGAAGCGTTCAACGCCTTAACTTTTGTAACCTGATTGAAAATCCTCGCCCTCCAATTCAAATACTTTGGCGACGCCGTCCTGATGACGCCGGCGCTGCGCGCATTGCGCGAACATCTGCCGGATGCGGAAATCCATCTGCTGGTGCCGGGGGAAATGGCGCCGCTCTTCCAACATTTGCCCTGGCTCAATCGCGTCTGGCCAATGGCGCGCCGGCGCGGCAAGGCTGGTGTCGGTAAAACCTGGCCAGCCGTCCGTGCCTTACGCGCCGAGCGATTCGACCGTTCAGTGGATTTCGCCGGCAACGATCGCGGCGCCATCCTGAGCTTTCTCATCGGCGCAAAGGACCGTTTGGGATGGGAGCAGTCCGGTGGATTTTTTGGCCGGAAATTCTGCTACAACCGCCGGGTGGCATTGGATGTCAGCCAACCGCACGAATCCGCGCGCCTGGTGCAGCTTTTATCCGGCTGGCAAGTCCCGCCGCCGGCTTCGCTCGAATCGGAAATCCGGGCCGACCCGGCCCTCGCCGGGGCCGCCAAAAAAATTCTCCCGGAGGAGTGCGCCGTCATTTGCCACGTTGCCTCCAGCCAGCCAAAAAAAGAATGGCCGCTGGCGCATTGGGCGAGACTGCATCGCCTGGCCGCTGCCGCGGGATTTCATCTGGTGTTCACCACGGCGCAAGGCGAACGCGAAGCCGCGCTCATGACGGGATTAAAGCAACTTTTGCCGGACGCGGTCATCTTGCCTCCGATGGCGGAATTGCCGCTGTTTCTGGCGGCGTTGAATCGGGGAAAAGTTTTTGTGTCCGGCGACACGGGTCCTCTGCATTTTGCCGCCGCGCTCGGGGTGCCGACGATTTCGTTGTTTGGCCCCGCGCCGCCGGCGCGCTGGGCGCCCATCGGCCCACGCCACAAATTCTTGACGGGCACGCCCTGCGGCTGCGATGGCCATTCAGCTATTTGCACCGGCGCGGTCCATTGCCTGGCGGCGATTTCGCCGGAACAAGTATTTGAGGGCGTGAAAGAGGTTTTGGGAGGTTTGTAAGTGACCGTTTTGGCGCCTATTTTTTATTTCCTCCGGCTCTGTTCCAGGATACTTGACAAACCAGTCATGTCTGCCAGTCTGTCGGCAACTCATTGACACAATTCCGTAATTTATGCCCACGTCGAACCACTTTCAATACCAACTCCGGCAAATGGACTATCAAGGCACCCACAAGGGGTTGCTCCACGACCAAAGTATCCTTGAGGGGCTGGGCAGCGACGGTTGGGAACTCGCGGCAGCGGTGCCGATTGTTGAAGAGGGCAAAACCGTGAAGATTGTTTATTGTTTGAAAAAGGGGTCCCACCACTCGCTCATCTGAAATCTGCTGTCGGCACGGAGTTGCAGTCTGGGTAGTGTGCTGGGTAACCCGGTCTTCCGGCGTGGAGCCGGAAAGTTCCGTAATGGTGGTCCCGACCAACTACACTCGATTTGAATCGATGGTCCGTTTTCCTTTACGCATGGCGATCACGGCCCAAAGCAATAACGCCACGGCCAGGATTGCGTCAGTGCCGGGTTCCGGAACGGTGATAACATTGAGGGTCACGCTGTTGAGTACAGGGCTGCTGGCGTCAGAGATCACATCAGCGATGAATAAAGTCCAGGTCCCGTTTTGAATCATTCCGTCATATATGCCCAGGCTGGAGGTGGTCGGGGCGGTGTCGAATGAGCTTGGGGTGGAATAGGGACTGATTGCCCTTCCATCGGCCGCCCATACGCCTGTCAACTGTCCGCTGCTGAGTGTGTAGGAACCACTTTGGTAGTTGTGGACGTTGTTTCCGCTGCTGTCCAAAGTGAGGTTGAAGCCGGCATCTCCATAGCCCGCCGGATTGCCACTGCTCACACCGACGCGATTCAACAGGATGGAAATATCATCGGAGGGGTCAGAGAGATAGGCATAAAAATCTCCAGTATATGCCCCGGAAACGTTCAAGAGCACCTGGACATCGACGATGCTTGTCGTAAGCCCACTGACACTGAAGGTTTCGGTCAAGCCGATGGGGGTTCCATCCGGGATGCTGGCATTTGGCGTCAAGGAGTAGCTGTTGGTGAGATATTGTCCGCGCGAGAGGCAGGTCACCGCGCCGACCATCAAAGTCAGGATGATTTTTTTCATGGTTCTTAAGGGTTATATTGCAGCCGATAGTAAGCCGTGGGTTGTGGCGCGGGGTTATCGATGAACTGGAACACCCCGCCCGCAGGCGCGTTGGTGGTCCAGATAACCGACCAGTTGGATAGATCCGTGGAGCGTTCGATGCTATAACTGAGGCCGGGGATTCCAGCATAGCTCAGGGTGGCGGAGCCGCCGGACGTGTCGATGGCCGGACTGGTCGTTCCAAAGATAGGACTGTTGTTGACGGTGATGTTGACCACACTGGAACTTGTCCCGCCAAATCCGTCACTGGCGGTATAGGTGAATTGGTCGGCCACATTATTGGTGCCTTCGTAGAGCAGAGAGTCGGCACTGACCGATACGATGACCCCATTGGTGCTTACGCCTACGCTCATCAGGCTGATGGAATCGCCATCCGCATCAGTGACATTGCTCAAGAGGTTGGTGATGGAGATGCGCAGGGGCGATCCCGCAATGCGAGTATAATTGGCCGGACTTGCTACCGGTGGCGTGTCGATGTAGGTCAGGGTGACGACGGAACTGGTGACGCTGCCGGCACCGTCGCTGGCCACCACATAATAGTTGCCGCCATTGATACGCTGTGCGCTGGCGATGTTGAGCGTCGCGCTGGTCGCGGACGGAAGGTTCGTGCCGCTATGGAACCATTGGTACGCCGGGTCAGGCACCGCCGTGGCGTAAGAGATGAAAGTCGCGGACTGGCCCACGCTGGCGCTTTGGCCGACCGGATTGGTGATGATGTTTGGCGCAAGCATGGGATTCCAACCATACAGCCATTGCGTAGCGCTGGTGGCGAGGGCGATGCGTGGTTCGCCATTGATGAGCGGAACACCATTGGCCAAGGTCACTACTGCACCGGTATCGTTGGTGCAGTTATAATACCAATTGCGAAATTGGTTGGTCGGCAATGCATCCGAGAACCAGCCGGCGATGTTGGTGCTGATAAAGCAATTGATGAGGGCGGTGTTTCCATTGGTGATGCTGCGCGTGCGGCCGATCGTGTCCGCGTTATTCGCGCCCACCGGGGTTGTGAACCGGCAGTTCACAAACGAAAAGCCGTTGCTGGAAATATCGGTGGAGACATTGGGTGAAGGATTGGGGCCGAGCGCCGCGGCATTGGCGGAACGGATCAGATAAGCGATTTGGCAATTGGTGAAGTACAGGTTACCGCCACCCCAGATGAAATCCACATCGCCCTGGACCAGGGTGTTGTTGAAGTAAGCCTTGCTGGTGGAGATATTGGCCAGGATGGTGTCCTGATAGCTGTCTATATTGCAGTTGTTGACGAGACAACCATTCGCGCCGGATTCAATCATTAGCGCTTCGGCCTGCGATGAATCCTGCGGGGTCGAATTGGTGATGGTCAAATTATCCAGCGAAATGAAATTGGCGTTCACTTTAAAGGCCATACGCGAGTGAGTGCTGCCGCCGGCGGCGATCGTGGCATTATTCGGGTACCCGACGATGGTTGCGGCGCGGCTTTGACCGCGTAAAACGATGTCATGTTTCCCGGAGATGTCCACGATCTCAAAATAATTGCCGTTCTGGATGCTGATCATCGTCGGTGTGGTATTGCCGGGCGCGATGGAATCCACCGCCCCCTGGACCGTGTCAAAATCCCCGCTGTTATCCTGCGCCACCACCAGGTTCGTCGGGTTGGCTGCCCCGGTGGGTTTGGTGGTGAACTGCCAGGTGTTGGAGGCGACCCCTGCAAAATAGGCGCCATTCGAGTCGAGGAACGCCCCGTCATCGATGGTCACATAATAAGTCTGGTTGGAAATCATTACCCCGCCGTGCGGATAAATGTTCGCGGTGTTACCGTTGATGACCACGGGATAGTAATTGAATCCCTGGCTGTCACCCGAGAACTGGTTGTGCGCCTGTACGCCGCTGACGCTTGCGGCAAGGTTGAGGGTATCCACCGGCGTCGTGCTGTTGGTCACGTTGAATATCTTGATGGTGAAGTTGGTGTTCAACGTCGGGGTCCGGCTGAACGTCACCGAAAGCGGCGTATCATAACAAACTGGATTTTGGCCATTAGTCGGCGTAAAGGCAGTGGCCGCCATGGTCGAATTGATGGTCAAAGAGACTACCGCGCTATTGGTGGCACCCGCCTGGTTGGTGATAGTACAGGAATAGGCAGCCGTATCTCCCGGCGACGCATTGGCGATGGCAAAAGTGGCATTCTGCGCTGTGGCGTTGGCGCCGGTCGAAATTGGGATGCCGTTTTTATTCCACTGGTACGCCGCTGCGGGGACGCCGGTGGCGGCGACTGTGAAGGAGGCGGCTTGGGTGTTCGTCACCACCAGATTTGTAGGCTGCGTGGTAATGGCCGGAGGAACAATGACCGTCAAAATCGCGCTGTTGGTAAGGGTGCCGACATCGTTGCCGGCCACGAAATAATAAGAATACCCGTTTTGGGAGTACTGCACATTGGATAAGGTCAAGGTTTCATTGGTGGCGTCGAGAATGGGGGTTTGAGTTTGATCCAGCCATTGCAGGGTGGGGACGGGCACGCCGATTGCCCTGGCACTAAACGTCGCATCGTTGCCCTGGATCACGGTTTGACCTGTCGGTCCGGTAATAATGGGCGCTAGATTGGTCTCAGAAACCGTCAGAGTCATGGTATTGGTCACTATGCCGGCACTGTTGCTGGCGATGAGGGAATATGTGGCGGTGTCGCCAACCTGCGCATCGTTGATGTATAAGGTGCTGGTGGTGCTGCCGGCGATGATCGAGCCATTCACATCCGGTCCGTCGGCCAGATTGACACCATTGGTCTGCCATTGCAGCGTGGGCGTGGGGATGCCCGTGACGGTGGCTGCGAAGGTGACGTTAAGGTTGGTCAGGGAGGCTTCGTTGAATAAACCGGTGATGACCGGCGGGACAATGACTGAGAGAGTCATGCTGTTGGTGGTGGCCCCGATCGAATTGGTGGCAATCAACGTATAAACGTAACCGTTTTGGGTATATTGGACGTTGGGCAGGGAGAGGGTGGCGTTGGTGGCGTTGGCGATATTAACGCCATTCGTCTGCCATTGGAACACGGCAGCAGGGATGGCGGAAATAGTCGGGATCAACGTGAGATTAGTTCCCTGCACCACTGTTTGACTATTCAGGCCGGAAATGACCGGCGCGAAAGGCGTGACGAGCAAAACGGTGACCTGATTGATCTTCATCGTTTCCGCCGTAGCGGGAGCGGAGGTGGGACGGAAGCCAACGCACAAACCGTCAAAAGACGTTGTGTTCGGGGTTGTCTGGGTGCCGAAAAAACCGGTCCAAGCGCCTTGGGAAACAATCGCCCCGCCGTTGCCTGCGCCACTGTAAAGAGTGTTCGTGATGGCGATCGTGCTGGAACTGATATAGTAGATTTTCAGATCCATCGTGTACTGGTTGCCCACAGTAAGCAGGGGCCCGTTTTGTAGCGCGGCCAGGGTTGTGAGATTTACAGTAGTGGCTGATGAATTGTAGCCGAGACCTTGATTCGAATTGTTGGCGGCAACTTGCGCTGCCCGTGAAACGATCGCGGAAGGAGAATTACTATAGGCAAAGGCACCATTGTAACCGACCCAATTTTTTGTGCAGCCAACATCACCGGAGGTTGAACCTGTCCCCAATCCTGAACTCCAAAGATTCGCGCCATTGGTCGGAGCGACTCCACCTGAATTATACAATCCGATATTGATCTGTTCGTTGACGCCGGCATTGCCGTTGAAAAGAGTCGATGTATCCGTGAACACGTAATAGATCTCAATGTATTGGCCGGGACTGGTGATGGCCACCGGCGAGGGGGCAAAAAGCGCCTGCCCTTCGCAGTATCCCGACGTGGTGCTAAAATTGCCGAAGGTCATCACGCCCGAAGCAATGGTCGTGGAAGTAGCGCTCTTGGACGAACCGATCTCGTAAGCGGTTCGACTGGCAGTCAATGTCCCTGGGCTTGTCGCCGTCGGATTTAGGGTGCTCAAGGAGCCGGTAGTGAAATTGTCCTGGAACTCCGTGGTAATCTGGGCGAGGGAAGCCAGCGGGAGTGCAAGGATAGAAATAATGCCAATTAATGGTAAAGTTTTCATTGGGTTCTTATAAAGACGGGTTCGCATACGGGTAATTCATCAGGGTCCTGTTGCCGACTTTAACAGATGTTTCCAACCCGACAATCTGCTGTTTCTTTAATAAACATTGAAAAATGTGCAGTCGGCATTGCCAGTCAGACATTTCCTGTTGTAGAATCTGTTATGCGCAAAAAGAACCCGAGGATCCTCCTGGCCTTGGGCTGGTATGACTATCGGGTGCATCAGGGTATCGCCAAATATGCCATGGAAGCCGGCTGGCATCTGTGCGCGGACATCACCAAGGAGAAAGTCATTCCGTGGGGTTGGGAAGGCGATGGCATCCTCGCCTGGCTTGGCGCGGGGGACGATCTGGCCCGCTTTGTGTCCGAGGCCAAACTTCCTACCGTGGATTTCAGCTATCGCCGGCCGCAGCTTCCATTTCCCCGTGTGTTGACCGACCATTATGCCGCCGCCCAGCTCGCGGCGGATTATTATCTGGCGCGCGGATTAAAGCATTTCATGTTTTACAGCGCGATGGAGAACTGGTCCTTCGATGAGGTTGGGAATGCCTTTGTTGAAATCCTTAAAAAGGCGGGACATGATTGCAACTGGATCCGCTGGCACAAATCGCCGTCCTATACCACGGGGCCTTTGCAATGGAAAAGCCAGCGCCGCTGGCTGGCCGCCCAGCTAAAAAATGCGCCCAAACCGCTCGCGCTCTTTGCCGCCTCCGATGACCATGCCCTCGAGGTCATCGAAACCTGTGAAACCATCAACCTGGCTGTGCCGGAGGATGTCAGTGTCATCGGGATGGACAATTCATTGCCGGCGGTTGATGCCATGCGCACGCCGGTATCCACGGTGGACCGAAATCTGGGCACACTGGGCTATCGCGGCGCGGAATTGCTGGATCAGTTGATGCACGGCCATCGGCCTCCGCTGAACCCGATCCGCATATCACCGACGGGTTTGATCACGCGCAAGAGCAGCGATTTGCTGGCCGTCAACCATCCGGGCGTGGCCCGCAGCTTGCGGTTTCTCTGGGACAACTGCGACAAACCGATCGGAGTTGAGGACCTGGCCAGGATTGCGGCGATGTCGCGCAGCGGCCTGCACCAGGCTTTTTTGGCGCACATCGGCCGCCCCCGGGCGCTGAACTCCATCGTGTGCGCATCGAAAAAGCGAAAAAACTGCTGACGCAATCGCGGATGAAATTGGAAGAAATTGCCGAGAAATCCGGCTACCATAGCGGCAACAGTTTTTGGATAGCATTCAAGCAAGCCACGGGCATGTCGCCAAAACAGTATCAAAAAAAGGACTGCATTTAGCCCCGAATCATTGGTATCCATCGGCGGCGGTGGTGAACAATTTTCAATGTTATTTGCACTAACTGGGCGGGATTTCTTTCGAAAGTAATGATAGTGTATTGAAAATCACTCGTTATCCAAATGGCTAAAAATACATTTTACATTGAAAAGATGAAAAGATCCGTCCCGGTCGGGAAAGGCCTTTTTGCACTGATCGTTCTGTTGGGACTGTCCCTTGTTCCGGTAGCTTTACAGGCCCAAATCTCATACGTCACTCCCTGGACGATCTTGATCAATACCAATAATGTGGTGAACGTCACGACCAAGGGAGCCGTGGCCGATGGCGTTACGACAAATACCACTGCCATTCAGCTTGCCATCAACGCGGCGACTGGCGGCGGGCGAACGAATGGGCTGATTGGCGGCACGGTGGAAATTCCAGCACCCGGCACTTATTTGTGCGGACCGTTGAGTCTTTCCAACAATGTCAATCTGCAGATCGACGCCGGCGCTGTCCTGCGGATGTTGCCCTATAACAGTTATCCGGGCGGCATCATCAACCCGTCGAACTTCATCGCCGGAAAAAACCTGACGAACATTGAAGTCAGCGGGAGCGGAGCGATTGACGGACAGGGCGCGCCGTGGTGGCCGGGTTACAAGACGAACAACCGCCCAATCATGATTTATTTGAATGATTGCAAAGAGGAGCTGATCCAAGACGTGACGCTGTCCAACTCGCCGGAGTTTCATGTCGCCATCGGCGGTTCTTCCGCCGCCAATACCACCATCCAAAACATCACCGTCCGGGCGCCCTCCTCCGAGGCCAATCCTCCCTCCCATAATACCGACGCCGACGACGTGAGCGGAACGAATATCCTCGTGCAAAATTGCAATATCAGCACCGGTGACGACGATTTCACCTGTGGCGGCGGCACACGCGATATCCTGATCACCAACAACACCTATGGGACCGGCCACGGCATTTCCATTGGCAGTTATACGGACAGCGGCGGGGTGTCCAACATGACCGTCATCAACTGCACCATGAACGGCACCGACAATGGCATCCGGATCAAATCGGACAACGACCGCGGCGGCTTGGTGCAAAATATCTTCTATTGCAATATCGGGATGACCAACGTGAATTTTCCGATCCAGGCGTACGCCTACTACAATGAGACCGGCACACCCAACACCGTCACGCCCACTACCGCGGCCACGCAAACCAACGCCGCCGTCACCAGCTTGACACCGATTTATCGCAATATCACCTTCAGCAATATCAACGCCACCGCCGTGAGCGGTTATCCCGCGGTCATTCTTTGGCCGCGCAGAGAAATGCCGGGGACGAACTTCGTTTTCAACCGCGTCCATATCTCCGCGAACCAGCCGGTGGAGATCTATAATGCCAAAAATGTGCAGTTCATCGATTCGCAGTTCAATTTATCGGGCGGCGCCACCACCTACGACCTCTTTGATGCGCAATATGTGGTGAGTAATAGTGTGCCAACGAATACGCTGCAGACGATCGCGGGTTTGTCCACCAACGGTTTCGTCAACGCGCTGGGTCTTTTCAATGGAAATGCCTCGTTCTCAAACACCAACATCTTTGCCAACAGCACACTGACTCTCGGCAGCAGCACGCTGACCGTCAACAGTAGTCTCTCACTGGCTTCGAATGTGTTGAACTTTACCCTCGGGACCAATACCACCGAACTGTCCGTCGTGGGCAATCTTACGCTCGGCGGCACCAATAATATCACGGCGGGCCTTGGTTTCACGAATGGCACTTACCAGTTGATGGCGTTTACCGGCAGCTTGTCCGGCACGGTGCCGGCACTGGGAACTGTCCCGGCGGGTTATACGTACGCGTATAACACCAGTACCAGCGGGCAGGTGGACCTGATTGTCACCAGCACCAACCTTTCGCCGCCGTCCGCGCCAACCAATCTCCAGGCCACGGCCACCAACCTCCTCATCAATCTGCAATGGAATCCGGTCAGCGGCGCCGACACTTATAATTTGAAACGCGGCACGACCACGGGTGGCCCTTATCCAACAGTCTATGGCGGGCTGACCACGACCAATTATGCCGATGACAATGTCACGGACGCGGTGCCGTATTATTACATTGTCACCGCCGTTGGCGCCGGGGTTGAAAGCTCCAACTCGGAGGAAGCCGCGGCGGTTCCCCTGCCGTCGAATCAGCCGTCCAACGTGGTTTTTCAGGTTTCCGGGACCCAATTGATGCTGTCGTGGCCGGCGAACCAGCTCGGTTGGGAGTTGCAGATGCAGACGAATATCCCCGGCGCCGGCCTGGGGACCAATTGGGTGCCCGTGCCCGACTCCACCAATATCACCTCGACGAACATTCTCATTGATCCCACCTATGGCAATGTCTTCTTTCGCCTGGTCTATCCATAAACATGAAAAGACTCTTGTTAGCTGTGTTGGCATTTTTGTTCGTTGGTCCTTCGATGATGAGGGCCGATGATATGAACACAAACACCGAAAAAAAAATCATTATTGTCCTGGTCGGAGACTCGACCACGGCAGACCGGACCGGGTGGGGCCTGGGCTTCAAGGAATTCCTGGACACGAATAAAGTGGAATGCATCAACGTGGCCGCCGGCGGGCGCAGTTCGATGAGTTTCATGCGGGAAGGACGATGGACCAATGCGCTGGCGCTGAAGGCGGATTATTATTTGATCCAGTTCGGACACAACAACCAGCCGGGCAAACCGGGCCGCTCCACCGACATGCCCACCTTTGTCAGCAACATGGAGCAGTATGTGGACGACGCCCGCGCGATTGGCGCCACGCCGGTTCTCGTGACGCCATTGACCCGCCGCCAATGGGACAAGGATGATCCTCACAAAATCGATTCCACCCTGGAGCCGTATGCCGAAGATGTTCGCAAAATTGCCGAAGAAAAGCACGTGCCGCTGGTGGATTTGCACGCGCGCAGCCTTGAATTGTGCGAACAATTGGGCCGCGAAAAATGTTATGAATTCAGCCCGATCAAGATCGTTGACGGGACCAATGCCTATGACGGCACACATTTGATCGGCGTCGGGCGGGTGATGTTTGGGCGGTTGGTCGTGGAAGAATTGCGCAAAGCGTTCCCGGCCCTGGCCCCGGTGTTGCTGTCCGAACCACGGAATCCCATGCCGGCCATCCTCCAGGACAAATATGACGCGATTGTTTCGACCGATGTTTCGGCGGACTACAAGGATTTGCAATCGGCGCTCAATGCCGCGCCCGACCATGGCACGAAGCCATTCCGGATTTTCGTCAAAAAGGGTGTTTACGAGGGGCAGTTCATCGTGCCGGCCGGAAAAAATCACGTGGAACTCTTTGGGGAAGATGTGACCAATACGATCCTGACTTACGGCCTCAACGTGCGGGAGACAAATGCGCAGACTGATTTAAGATTCAAAGGCACGGGAGTCATTGTTCTCGGCGATGATTTTCGGGCTGAAAACATCACCTTCCAAAACACTTCAGGAGACCATGGCCAGGCTCTGGCACTTCGGGTGGACGGTGATCGCGCGATTTTTACCGGCTGTCGCTTGCTTGGTTGGCAGGACACTTTGATGCTTAACAAAGGCCGGGATTATTTCACCAATTGCTATATCGCCGGCCGCGTGGATTTCATCTACGGCTCCGCTGCCGTCGTGTTTGACCGTTGTGAGATTCACAGCAAAAACGGCGGCCATGTCACCGCCGCGAACACGCCCCAAAATAAACCGTTTGGACTGGTCTTCATGGATTGCAACCTTACCGGCGATCCGCAACCGTGGATCGGACCTGATGGAACTCCCGCCAATACGAACAGCCCGCCGATGGCTGACCTCGGCCGCCCCTGGCGTCCGTATGCCAGCGTCACTTATTTGAATTGCGAAATGGGCGCTCATATCAAACCCGCCGGTTGGAACAACTGGCGCAATCCCGCGAATGAACAGACGGCGCGCTACGCCGAATACAACAGCACCGGTCCCGGAGCCAACCCGGATGCTCGTGTCAAATGGGCCAAACAGTTGACCAAAGCCGAAGCGGATAAAATCACGATCGAGTCCGTCCTCGGCGGCGAGGACAACTGGAATCCAACAAATGAACTTGATTGAAACGGATGCCTCCCGCAGTTTCCAATTCCCAACAAATTCAAAACTATGACATATTTCCGAAGCCAACTATCAGCCGCCTGCGCGGGATTGGCCATGTTCGGTTCCTTGCTGACCGCAGAGGCGGTCGCCACGCCGCAATTGCCGTCCATTCCGGCCGGAACTTTTAACATTGCCGATTACGGGGCCATCGGCGACGGCGCGGCGACAAATACCGCCGCCATCCAGGCCGCCATCAGCGCCGCCGCGAAAGCGGGCGGCGGCACCGTGGAAGTACCCGAGGGATTTTTTTTGACCGGCCCGGTCAAATTGCAGAGCAATATCAATTTCCATTTGGACCGCGGCGCGCTGCTGAAATTTTCCGGCGACTATCATCTGTATCCCCTCGTGGTGACCGATATGAAAGGGGAGAAGAGCGTGGATTCAACTTCGCCGATTTCCGGCGAAAACCTCGAGAATGTCGCCATTACGGGTGAGGGCATCATTGACGGCGGCGGCGATGCCTGGCGGCCCGTAAAAATTGATAAATTTACCGCATCGGATTGGAAAAAGCTGGTGGCCTCGGGAGGCGTGCTGGATGAAAGCGGAATGACGTGGTGGCCCAGCGCCGCCGCCATGAACGGCGGAAAACTGGTTATGTCGCTGCTGAAGGCAGGTTCCTTGAACCCGCAGGATTACGAGCCAGCCCATCAATTTTTGCGTCCAAGGATGGTGCGGCTCGTCGGTTGCAAAAAAGTTTTGCTCCAGGGCGTTACCTTTGAGAATCCTCCGAATTGGACGCTCAATCCCGCCCTCTGCGAAGATGTCTCCATCCTGAACGTCTCCGTCCACAATTCCTACGCCGCGCAAAACAGCGACGCGCTCGACCTCGAATCGTGCCGCCACGCCCTCATCAAGGACAGCACATTCGATGCGGGTGACGACGGGATTTGTTTGAAATCCGGCCGGGATGCCGCCGGACGCCGGATCGGGGTTCCCGATGAAGACGTTTGGATTGAGGGCTGCACGGTCTATCACGCGCACGGCGGTTTTGTCATCGGGAGTGAGATGTCCGGCGGCATGCGCAATATCCACGTGGATAATTGCACGTTTATCGGCACGGACAATGGCTTGCGCTTCAAGAGCGCGCGCGGCCGCGGCGGCGTGGTCCGGGATATTTTCATCTCCAACATCCGGATGGAGAACATTCCCGGCAACGCCATTGATTTCGAAATGTTTTACGAGACAGGCAGATCGGGAGATGTGGCCGGCGCAACGCCGCCCCCCGTTAATGAAGGCACTCCGCGATTCCAGGACATCCATATTGAAAATGTAGTTTGCCGCGGCGCGGCCAAGGCCATGGTCATTGATGGTTTGCAGGAGATGCCGATGCGCAACGTGGAATTGAAGAATGTGACCATCGCCGCGGACCAGGGCGCCTTTATCACCGATGTGGACAAAATAACTTTTGAAAATGTCCGTATTGAAAACAAGTCCGGCGCGCCGCTCACCCAAACGCGGGTGACGAATTCCAGCCTGGACCTGGTCCAATGAACCGGGAGAAAAGAAACATTCAACCTTCAACATTCAACGCCCAATCTCAAAGGATGGAAATTTACCCCGCGCCATGAGATTTTTACCATGAACAGACTGGGAAAATTCCGATGGGTCATTTGCGCCCTGCTTTTTTTCGCCTGCACGGTGAATTACATGGACCGCCAGGTCCTTGGGTTGCTCAAACCAACCCTGTCTCATCGGTTTTCCTGGACCGAAACCGATTATAGCCGGATGGCGATCTTGTTTCAGGCCGCTTACGCGATCGGACAGATACTTTTCGGACCGATCATCAATTGGATCGGGACCAAAAAGGCCTATGCCTGTTCCGTTTTGCTTTGGAGTTCGGCGGCGATGTCACACGCGTTTTGCACGACGGTAGGCGGTTTTTGCGGCGCCCGCTTTGCCCTGGGACTCGGCGAATCCGGAAATTATCCAACGGCGATAGGTGTGGTGACGGAATGGTTTCCGCCGAAGGAACGCTCCGTGGCCACGGGCATATTCAACACTGGCTCGAACATGGGGGCGATTTTTGCCCCGCTCCTCGTGCCACTGATCGTCGCATATCTTGGCGGCTGGCAGGCGGCCTTCATCACCCTGGCCTGCGCCGACCTGGTCTGGCTGGTGTTCTGGCTGGCCTTGTATAACTCGCCCGAAAAGTCGCCCCGAGTCCGCCCTGAAGAGCTTGCTCACATCCGCAGTGGTGTCGCGGCGACGGCGGAGGAAAAAATTCCGTGGCTCAAGCTTCTGCGCTATCGCCAGGCATGGGCTTACTATGGGACCTGCGTGCTCGTCGGGCCGGTCTGGTGGTTCTATGGATTTTGGCTGCCCGACTTCTTCAACAAACAATTTCATCTGGATCTGAGGAGCTTTGGTTTGCCCCTGGCGTTCGTCGCGTTGTCGGCGGCTTTGGGCAGCATCGGCGGCGGCAAGTTGAGCGCCGCGTTTTTAAAACGAGGCTGGCCGGTGAACCGCGCCCGCAAGACGGCAACTTTTATCTGCGCGCTGTGTACCCTGCCGGTGATCGCCTCACCGTACGTCAGCGGCCCGTGGCTGGCCGCGGCGTTATTCGGGCTGGCCGGCGCGGCCCACCAGGGCTGGTCCGCCACCATGTACTCGGTCGTGGCGGATATCTTTCCCAAACGGGCCGTGGCATCGGTCGTCGGCTTCGGAGGCACGCTCGCGTCCTTGATGTCGATGGCCTTTTTCTATTTCATCGGCCACGTGCTTCAGGGGGAAGGCTCGTACAAAAACATTTTATTGATCTGCGGCAGCGCCTATATTGTCGCATGGTTGGTTTTTCATATTGGCGTCAGAGAAATTAAACCCGCTCCCATCGAATGATTACCGTGCCAACCGCCCCTCCCATTCAATCTCCGCCCGAACAAACCGCCGGCTTGCCTTGCCCGTTCCCCTGGTACCCGGACGGCAGGGACGGCGCCTAC
Source organism: uncultured Verrucomicrobiae bacterium (assembly GCA_963797825.1). Lineage (GTDB taxonomy): Bacteria > Verrucomicrobiota > Verrucomicrobiia > Limisphaerales > UBA11358 > UBA11358. The sequence goes on along the minus strand of CAWCRR010000036.1, from coordinate 249,864 downwards.
CGCAACCCCATCCTTCACGCCGACTATTCCGACCCGGATGTGATTCGCGTGGGCCGGGATTTCTATCTGACGGCGTCGAGTTTCAATTGCACTCCCGGGCTGCCGATTCTGCATTCACGGGATTTGGTCAACTGGACCATCCTCGCCCATGCCTTGAAAAATTTGCCGCATCGCCGCTATGCCGAGGTCCAGCCCGGTTGCGGCGTGTGGGCGCCGGCCCTGCGCTTTCATGCCGGAAAATTTTGGATCTTCTTTCCAACGCCCGATGAGGGGATTTATGTCATTACCGCTGTAAATCCGGCCGGACCGTGGACGGACCCGCATTTGTTGCAGGCCGGCAAAGGCTTGATCGATCCCTGTCCGTTGTGGGACGACGATGGCAAGGCTTATCTGGTTCATGCCTATTCTTACTCGCGCGCGGGAATCAGGCACCGGCTCCGCGTCTGCCCGATGGCCCCCGACGGCTCCCGCCTGTTGGACGATGGAAAAATTGTTTTTCATGAACCGGATAAACATCCGATAATGGAAGGCCCTAAATTTTTAAAAAGGAATGGCTGGTATTATATCCTGACGCCGGCCGGCGGCGTGGAAAATGGCTGGCAGGTCGCCTTGCGTTCCAAAAACGTTTACGGTCCGTATGAAGACAAAATCGTGCTGGAGCAACGCGGCACCCGTGTCAATGGCCCGCACCAGGGCGCGCTGGTGGACACTGCGCAGGGCGGTTGGTGGTTTGTGCATTTCCAGGACGCCGGGGCCTATGGCCGGATCGTCCATTTGCAGCCGGTGAAATGGGAGGACGACTGGCCGGTCATGGGGCAGCGCGGCGAGCCGGTGTTGCACCATGCCAAGCCGGTGGCGAATGAAAAAATGTCCGCGCCGCAAACCAGCGACGACTTCGATTCGCGCCAACTGGGGCTGCAATGGCAGTGGCACGCCAACCACGAGGACGATTGGCACTCCCTTGGCCGCCGCAAAGGCTGGTTGCGATTGCATCCGCAATATGCGCCCGGGGAAGCGCGCGGCAGCCTGCCCAATTTGCTCCTGCAAAAATTTCCGGCGCGCAGTTTTACCGTCGAAACCCTGTTGGAATTCGCGCCGAAAAAAACCGGCGAAGAAGCGGGCTTGATCGTTGCCGGCCAAATGTCCGCCGCCTTCTCCATCGAAAAAGCCGACTCCGGCAACCGGCTGACGCTCCGCGTCAATGGAGCGCAAAAATTTCTCGAGGAAAATGTCCCGGACAAGATCAAACTCCGGGTGACGGTGGACGATGCCGGCAAGTGTTTTTTTAGCTACGCCACGTACAATGGTTTTATGCCTGTGCCGGAAGAATTTCAAGCGGTCAAAGGCGTCTGGATCGGCGCAAAAGTCGGATTATACAGCATCAGCCGCCGCAAAACCCGCGCAGCGGGCCATGCGGACTTCGATTATTTCCGGTTCAGCAGTTTTCAACAGTGAAAAATACTATGAATAAAATCCTGACACCGTTTCTGGCCATCTGCGTTGCGTTGGCCACCGCTTCCTGCCGCACCACGCAGATGTACACCGCGCCGAACCTGCCGGCCATCCCCGCCGGGAACTTTAACGTCGCCAATTACGGCGCCATCGGCGACGGAATCGCCACAAACACCGCCTCAATCCAGGCCGCGCTCGACGCCGCTGCGGTTGCCGGTGGCGGCACTGTTGAAATCCCATCGGGAATTTTTCTGTCCGGTCCCATCCATCTGGCGAGCGGCATCAATTTCCATCTGGATGCCGGCGCCATCCTGGAGATGCTGCCCTTGGACAAATATCCCGGCGGCACCGATGATCCACAAAATTTTATCACCGGCTCGGGTCTGCACGATGTGTCCATCAGCGGTTCGGGCATGATCAATGGCCAGGGCATTCCCTGGTGGCCTTATGCCAAGACGTTCGGCGCGCGGCGGCCCATCATGATCCGTCTCAACTCCTGCACCAATGTGTTGATCGAGAATGTCACGCTTACCAACTCGCCGATGTTTCATATCGCTGTCGGCGGAAGAATGTCCAATGTCACGGTCCGCGGCGTCACTATTCGCGCCAACCCGTCCTCGGACCCCGTCAATCCGGGACACAACACCGATGCCTGCGATGTGTCGGGAAATCATATATTGGTTGAGAATTGCAACATCAGCGTGGGGGACGATGACTTCACCTGCGGCGGGCGCACTTCGGACGTGCTCATCAGGAACAACACTTATGGCTACGGCCACGGTGTTTCCATCGGCAGTCCCACGGCCGGCGGCGTCTCAAATATAACGGTCATCAACTGCACGTTCAATAACACGGAGCAGGGCATTCGCATCAAGTCCGACCGCGACCGGGGCGGTTACGTCCATGACCTCAAATATATGAACCTGAGCATGACAAATGTCATCTTCCCCATTTTGGTTTACGGCACTTACAATGCCAGGGACAGGGAATATCGTGACTTGACCCATCTCACGGCGGACATTGCCTCCACCTATCCGAGCAACGCGGTGGAGAGCCGGACACCCATTTACAGCGACATTCTTTTCAGCAACATCACCGCCACCGTGCAGCCCGGGGGCCGGGCCGGATTGATCTGGGGATTGCCGGAAATGAACGTCAGCAATGTGGTGTTGCAGCAGGTGAACATCACAGCGGACAAACCTTTCGGTATTTATGACGCCCGGAACGTGAGGTTGATCGATTCTAAGATTGTCACGCCGGATGGCATCAATAAGCTGTCTGTCACTAATGCACAGATCAATATCATTCCGTAATGATTTGAACCCGCTGGCTTCGGGCGAATGAAACGCCCGTCCATTTTAGTCTCCCTTTTGATCGTCGCAGCCATGCTGACGACATGGATCGAACCCGTGCGCGCCGCTGATCCGCCGGAATGGGCTTACGCCGGCAAAGGCAATTTCGCTGATCATATCGCGCGGCCTCTGCGCTATTGGCCCGTGGATGGGGACTTCGTTATCACGAATGGCACGGAGTTTTTCAACCGCCCGCTCTACTGCATGAATTCGGCGTTCCGGATTGATGCGGGCGACCATCCGGAATTTTCACTCTACCTCCCGGGCCGCGGCGGTAATCTCCGGTTCGGCCTCAAGACCCCGGCCGGGGTCAAGTGGCTCAACGACGCTCAAACCATCATCGCGCGGTATCATCCCGGCTCGATGCTCTATCAGGTCCGCGATCCGCTGCTCGGACGAGGCGAGTTGGATCTGGACGTGATCCCGCTGGCTACAACGAAAGGGTTCATCGTGCGTGCAGGATTGAGCGGCGCGGACTCGCCGGTCACCTTAATTTTTGCCTTCGGCGGCGCCAACGGCATGCAGGGCCGGCGCGGCGGCGACATCGGCTGCGAATCGGAGCCGATCAGCCAGTTCTTCCAGCTTCGACCGGCGGAATGCAAGGGCAACCAATATTCGCTGGTGACGAACACCTTTGTGCTCCGCAGCAAGCCAGGCACACTCGCGGGGATCCTGCCGTTGGGTTCCAAATTGCAGATCGCCGATGCCAACAAATGGAATTCCCTGGATGAGTTGCTGGCTACTGCCGGGAAGGAATCGGACGAACCTGTGGTTTTGGGCGTGACTGACGTGAGAAATGGCGCGCCAACTTATTTCGCATTGGAACAACTCTCTTCGGCAGAAAATTCTACGACGATCTCAACCGCTGATTTGCCCGGATTATATTCCGCCGCCGTGGCGCATCGCGATGCAATCGCCGGCCAGGTCATCGTCTCCACGCCCGATCCGTTCATCAATGCCGCCGCCTCCGCGTTGTGCGTGGCCGCGGACGGGATTTGGGACCAGAAACAACAATCGTTTATGCACGGCGCGGTCGCCTGGCGGGTGCGTTTGCTTGGCTGGCGCGGCCCGTACGCCGGCGACGAACTCGGCTGGCACGACCGGACGGCTGAACATTTTGCCGGATTTGCCGCGCAGCAGAATACCAATTCCATTCCCGCCGAAATTCCTCCCGCGGATCCAGATTCAAATCTTTCCCGCCACGAAAACGCGCTTCACTCCAACGGTGATCTCATCCGGTCGCATTACGATATGAACCTGGTGGCAGTGGACGCATTCTTTCGCCATCTGCTGTGGACTGGCGACCTCGACTATGCCCACAAGTGGTGGCCGGTGATTGTCCGGCATCTGGCCTGGGAACAGCGTTTGTTTCGCCGTGATTTTGGCCCGGACGAGCCGTTGTATGATGCCTACGCCGACATCTGGGCCAGTGACAATATGGAATACGAGGGCGGAGGCGTGGCTTACTCCTCGGCGTATAACTATTTTGAGAACGCGATGGCCGCGAGCGTTGCGAATTCTCTTAGCGAAGATTCAGCGTCGTACTCACACGAGGCGGGTTTGATCCAAAGGGCAATGCAGAAGGATCTCTGGCAAACGAACGACGGCTGGTACGCCGAATATAAGGACACCCTGGGCTTGCAACTGGCCCATCCAGACGCTGGATTGTGGAGTATCTATACGCCGATTGATTCGGACGTATCGACGCCCTTCCAGTCCTGGCAAATGACCCGGTATGTGGATACTCAAATCGCGCATATCCCCATCAAGGGACCGGGCGTGCCGGCAGGAGATTTTTACACTCTGCCTGACTCGATTTGGATGCCGTACGAATGGTCGCTCAACAACGTGGTCGTGGCCGAGGCCGCCCAAACCTCGCTGGCATTTTGGGAGGCCAACCGGCCTGATGACGCTTTCAATCTCTTCACAGGTTATTTATTGGACGGCATGTTCCTGGGCCAATGCCCCGGCAATCTCGGTATGTCGTCCAAATTCGATATGGCGCGCGGCGAATCGCAACGGGATTTTGGCGACGCCATCGGCACCACCTCGCGCGCCCTGGTGGAAGGCCTATTCGGAGTGCATCCGTACGCATTGGCAAACATGTTGGCCATCAGTCCCGGATTCCCGGCGGATTGGAATGACGCCTCCATCAGGCATCCGGATTTTGACTTTACTTTCCATCGCGATGGACTGACCGAGACATTTGTTGTCCTCTCTAAATTTCCAAAACCGATGGCGTTGCGGTTGAAGATCCCGGCGCTTCGGGACGGCGTTGCCACCGTGACCGTCAATGGCCAGCCCGCGAGATGGATGATGTTGAGCAGTTCGGTCGGCATTCCTCGCCTTGAGATTCAAAACTACGCAGGCCCGCTCTATAAGGTCGTTGTCACCTGGAAAGGAGACAAGCCGGCTAGCCTCGCTCCAGAAATGGCCGTCAGCCAGGGCGCAACCTTGACCGCCCAATTCGGAGACGCAAAATTGGTCAGCGTCACCGATCCACAAAACACGTTGAGCAATCTGGTGCTGGGCGCGCATTCGTTTCAAGCGGTGGCTTCCGGCGCAACGGGCCATCGCACCGTGTTCGCGCAACTGCAACAGGGCGATCTGGCCTGGTGGCAGCCCGTGATGTTGAGCATCCAAACGCCTGCGAGCGATGCGCCGGTGCCGATGGATTGGCGCGAAAAACTTCCCGCAGATGCAACATTGGACATCGTGGACCTCTCGTCTCTTTTCAACGACCGCGTAACGCAGATCTTCAAGAATGACTACCGTTCGCCGCGCGCGCCGTTCTGCACCCTTGCCATTCCCGAACAGGGCATCGGCGGCTGGGCGGATGACAAGGAACAATTTAACGTGGACGATTCGGGACTCCGCGCCACGGCGGCGGCGCACGATGGAAAATTGGTTTTGCCCGATGGCGTGCCCCTGGCCACGCCGGGCGGGGTGGACGCCAAGAACATCGCGTTTGTTTCGCAATGGGACAACTATCCCCGCGCCATTTCCCTGCCGCTGGCGGGAAAGGCGCGGAGAATCTTTTTGCTCATGGCTGGTTCCAGCAATCCCATGCAAAGCGGGTTCGACAACGGCGAGGTGGTCGTGACCTATGCCGACGGTTCCACCGCCAGATTGCCGCTGCGCAACCCGGAGAACTGGTGGCCCATCGAGCAGGATTATTTCATCGACGACTATGCCTTCCACCGTCCAGGCCCGATTCCGCCGCGGGTGGATTTGGCGAGTGGACAAGTCCGCATCATGAATATGAATGACTTTAAGGGCACGGGCAAAGACGTGCCCGGCGGCGCGGCCACAGTGCTGACGCTGCCGTTGGACCCGGGCAAGGAACTGAAATCATTGACCGTTCGCGCCCTGGCCAATGAAGTCGTCATCGGCCTCATGAGTGCGACGCTGGAGCGGTAAACGTCCTATGTCACATTTGCAGATTGCCAATGCGATGCGCGGATTGTAACAAATTGGCGATGAATTTCACCTTTAACCGCTCCAGTCTGGGCGGCTTTATTTTTGTGTTGCTGTTAGTTTTGGTGGCAACTGGCCGTGCCCAGGGAGAATCGGGTCAACCCTGGCTGCTCTGGTACGCCGCGCCGGCGGCGTTGACGAATTGGACCGCAGCGTTGCCCATCGGGAATGGGCGCCTGGGCGCGATGGTTTTTGGCGGCATCGAGCGCGAACGGATCCAGCTCAACGAAGATACGCTTTGGTCGGGCGGCCCGTATGATCCCGTGAACACCAATGCACTCGCGGCTTTGCCGGAAGTGCGCCGGTTGATTTTCGCCGGCCAATACGCCGAAGCGCAACAATTGGCGGGCCAAAAAATGATGGCCAAACCATTACGGGAAATGTCCTACGAACCGGTGGGCGATCTGTTTTTATCATTTCCCACCAATGGAGGGGTCACGGATTATCGCCGTGAGTTGGACCTGGACACGGCAATTGCGCGCACCGCTTACACGAGCGGCGGAGTAAAATTCACGCGAGAGATGTTTTCAAGCGCCGTGGATCAAGTCATTGTCGTGCGGCTCACTGCCGATACTCCGGGAAAAATATCGTTCGTTGCCGGAATGACCACGCCCCAGGATGCCACCGTCACCACGGATGGCGACACACTCATCATGAGCGGCACCAATGGTTCGAGCAACGGCATCAAGGGCGCTCTGAAATTCCAGGCCCGCGTCCGCGTGCTGGCCACAGGAGGAAAGGTTACCGCCGGCCCGGACACCCTGTCGGTCAGCAACGCCAATTCCGTGACCTTGCTCATTGCGGCGGCGACCAGTTACAAAAATTATCACGATGTCAGCGGCAACCCGCAGGCCATCGTCAAAAAGCAAATCCGCGCCGCCTCAAAAAAATCCTTCGAGGCTTTGCGTTCGGCGCATGTCGCGGACTATCAGGAATTATTCCGGCGCGTTGACTTGAACCTGGGCGAATCTGATGCCATGAAATTGCCTACGGATGAGCGCATCAAAAATTTTGACAATGGCAACGATCCCCAGCTCGCCGCGCTTTATTTTCAATTCGCGCGTTACCTGTTGATCTCCAGTTCGCGGCCCGGCTCGGAGCCGGCAAATTTGCAAGGCCTCTGGAATGAATCGATGGATCCGCCGTGGGGCAGCAAATTCACCATTAACATCAACACTGAGATGAATTACTGGCCTGCCGACGTGGCCAACCTCGCCGAATGTGAAGAGCCGCTGTCGGCGATGGTGGGAGACCTTGCGAAGACGGGGGCGCGTACCGCGCAGGTGATGTACGGCGCGCACGGATGGGTGGCTCATCATAACACGGATTTATGGCGCGCCACCGCGCCGGTGGACGGACCGCAGTATGGCATCTGGCCGACGGGCGGCGCCTGGCTGTGCAATACGCTTTGGGAAAATTATGAATTCACCGGCGATCAAAAGTTCCTGAAGCAAATTTATCCGCAGATGAAAGGCGCGGCCCAATTTTTCCTCGATACCCTGGTCGAAGAACCGACGCATCATTGGCTCGTGACGAGTCCGTCGTTGTCGCCGGAAAACAAGCATCCGCGAGGCGCGAGCATCACCGATGGCCCGACGATGGACGAGGAAATCCTGCGCGACCTGTTTACGAATTGCATTTCCGCCTCGGAGATTCTTGGCGTGGATAAAAAATTTCGCGGGCAGCTTGCCGCCGCGCGCGCCCGGCTGGCGCCCCTGCAAATCGGCAAGGCGGGTCAGTTGCAGGAATGGCTCGAAGATTGGGACATGGAAGCGCCGGACCTCCATCATCGTCACGTCTCGCATCTTTACGGCCTTTTCCCGAGCGACCAGATTGATTTTTACAACACGCCCGAACTGGCCGCCGCCGCGAAAAAGTCGCTGGAAATTCGCGGGGACGAATCCACGGGCTGGGCGACGGCATGGCGCGTCAATCTTTGGGCGCGACTGCACGACGGGAATCATGCCTACAACATCCTGAGTTTTTTGATCAGCCCCCAGCGCACGTACCCGGACATGTTCGATGCGCATCCGCCGTTCCAGATCGACGGCAATTTCGGCGGCGCCTCCGGCATTGCTGAGATGCTATTGCAAAGCCAGGGCGGAGAAATTGAATTTTTACCCGCACTCCCGGACGCATGGCCGGCGGGCAGCGTGACCGGATTCCGCGCGCGCGGTGATTTTGAAGTGGGCTTCGAGTGGAAAGACGGAAAGCTCACCAGCGCCACCATCCATTCACTCGCGGGAAATCCCTGCCACTTGCACTACGGCAATATCGCTCGCACCATGGAAATCAGGAAAGGGGAGACGTTGCACTTGGACGGTGATCTCCAATGAAAGTGGGATTAATTATGTTCAATCGTCACAGCGACGGTCCCAATGTCCAATCACACTCGTCCTGAATCAACTGTCCGTTCCGGGTTGCCCTGGCTCCGATGTGGTTGATTCCGGGAGAGAGACGAATATTTTTCCAGACGAACACGGCGTTCCCGTCGTTTTTGCGCCAGCCTTGTGATACGCCATTGACGAGCACTTCAACTTTTTGAGCATTGGAATATACTTTGATATCCGTGACAGGGTCTGTGCGCAGGGTGAATCTCCGACTGGTGATATAAACGACCGGTTCATCCGACCAATTGGCTTTGTAAAAATAAAAAGCGTCTTTTTTGACCTGGCGATCGGCGGTGACCAATCCCTTGTCGTTTCGGCCCAGGACGCCGCCTTCATGCCGGCCAGGGCTGGTAAAATCGGTGAGGTTCCACACAAAAGTCGCCCAGACAAAGGGACGGCTTTTTAATCCCGCCCAGAGGGTTTCGTGGAGAATATCCTGCCATTCTTCCGGATGCCATTGGCCCCCGGCATCCGGTTGTTTCGGATTTTCCTCGTGCTGATAGATGTTGGCGCCCCCGCCATATTCACTCACGCAAAAGCCGCCTGAACGGCTGTCGTATCGACGGGCGTCGAGCGCTTTTCCAATATCATCTTTGCCGCCCCATCCCGAATACCAGCCCGGATAAATGTTCCAGCCAAGCAGGTCGGGAATCTTGTTCATTTGCGGCCAGCCTTCGATGCAGGTCGCGGCGATCGTCGGTCGCGTCGGGTCTTCGCCGTGGGCGGTGATGACCAGGTCCCGCAACTCGCGATGAGGGTCCGCGCTGCTGGTGCGCAATTCATTGAACAGGCTCCAGGCAAAGATCGAAGGGTGATTGACGTTCTGACGGATGAGATCGAGCAATTGGTTGCGCGACGTCTCTTCAAACGCCGGCCCGGCGGTGATCCGGTTCACTTGCGGAATTTCCGCCCAAACGAGGATACCAGCCTTGTCGCACAAACTATAAGTGTAATCGCTATGCTGATAGTGGGCGCAGCGCACGACCGTGGCGCCGAGTTCTTTCATCAATTCAACATTTTCTTCCGTGTTGCTGTGTGAAATCGCCCAACCTTTGTTCCACCAGTCCTGATGCATATCCACGCCGTGCAGTGAGTAGGGCCGGCCGTTCAGGAAAAATCCCTTGTCGGGATCCACCCGGTAAAATCGCAAACCGATTTGTTGTTCCACCGAATCCACCAGTCCGTTCGTTGAATGCAGTTGAACCACGGCCGTGTAAAGATAAGGATCGATGCGCCCGTTCCAGAGATGAGGTTTGGGCACGGTCAAGCGCAGCCAAAACGGTTCGGTGACGTTCGACATGAGCGTAATCTCCTGGTTCGTCATGGCGATCTGGTTTCCGTCGGCATCCAACAGGGTGGCGGTCAGCGTCAAATGATGCGCGCGCCGGGTTCCATTGGAAATTTCCGTTACGACGTCAAGAAGGGCGCGTTTCTTACTGACATCGGTTTGCAGCCATTCCACTCCCGGCGAAGCGTGGTCGGTGAGGGTGAAATTTTCATCGGCGGTCTCGATCAAATGCACCGGCCGATAAATGCCGCCATAGACCGGAAAATCACCTTCCAGCGGCGCAATATCCGGCTCGGCGGCGTTATCGACGCGAACCGCAAGCAGGTTGGTTCCGGTTTCAGATAAATTGGTGGTGATCTCAAAACAAAATGCGCCAAAACCACCCCGGTGCTCGCCGAGAAGCTGGCCGTTCAAATAAACATCCGCCACCGTGCTGGCCGCCTCAAATCTCAAAAAATAGCGCCTGCCATTCTGCCGGACGACATCCAGTCCGAGCCGGTACCAGCCTGGCCCGCGGTAATAGGTGGTCTTTCCCTGTTGCGCATCCTCCCAACCCCAACAATGTGGAATGGAAACCGTTTGCCAGGCGGAATCATCAAAGGCGGCCTGGCCGGCGTTGGTAAAATCGCCCTGGCAGAACCGCCAGCCGTCGATCAGGTCGGTATTTGTCCGGGTTTGCGCCTGGAGAGGAACGGCAACGGCCAGGCAAACAAGCGACGCAATAAATCGAATGGGAATGGATTGCATGAGCCTGAGAGTGCTGCAATCTGCCCGGATTGTCATCCACTCTTTAGGGGGATGCTTGAAAACTGATTGTTTCGCGGGAGACACACGGAACACGTGCGTTCTCCGATTATTTGGCGAAGATCCAAGTGATCCAGTTAAAATGACTTTTCTTCAGAAAAGGCTGGACGTTTGGCACTGCGGGTCCTTTTGCCTGCGCAAAGGCGACCCTCGAACGCAGCAACAATGTGCCGAGACACAAGTCCGCCAGGGGCAGGACGACGTTGAAATTTTTACCCATGTAGCGATGATGGAGCAGATGATGGCCGTTAAGGCGGAAGAAAATCCCCGAGCGTTCCACGTGCCGTTTTTTTGGCAGGTGCATGCACCAGTGCATATATTCGTAGGCCGTGAAATAGAGGGTGCAGGCCACCGCCGCGCCGCACAAAATCCCCCATTTTTCAAAAAAGAACGCCGCGATCAAAAACGGCAGCAAGCCAATCGCCACGATCACCGGGCCGTTCCACCAGGCCATGGGAATGGTTTTTTTGTCCGGCTCGTTGATGAGATGATAGGTGTGGTCGGCCTTGAAGATATGGTGATGAACGAGGGTGTGCCGCTCGAAGGGATAGCGGAAAAACCTCACCAGAAACGAGCGGTGCATGATATAACGGTGCAAGGTCCATTCGAACAGGGAGCTGAAAATCGTTCCAGCTACAAATCCAATGGCGCACCAAAAAAGGAACGTTGACATAAATATATTTACTTATTTTACGGACAAAAGGAGAACTTTTAACTGGCTGAACTCGAATCGGTCTCGGTAACTCCCACACCTTCGCTGATTTACAGCTTGATGCAAGTCTTATTTTGATATTTCAGAAAACTTATTTTGAGATTTCTCAGGATGAACATACAAAATAGTCGCAAATACTTGTTGCTATTCCCGCCAAATGGGCGATTCTGGGTACGTCTTATATAGCTCATCTCTTTCATGGCATGGGAATCCCAGTTGAACGCAGTTCAATGTGATTTTAAACCGATGTCCGGGAACAGTCTGAAACAGGCAGTTAAATGGACAATTAAACATCACATGAACAATAAATTATTTGTAGGAAATCTTTCCTTCAATATCACCGAAAACGACTTGAACGACGCCTTTGCCGCGCACGGCACTGTCACTGAAACCAACCTGATGATGGACCGCACCACCAACCGCCCGCGCGGATTTGGTTTTGTGACCATGAGCACCGCTGAAGAAGCCCAAAAGGCCATCGAGAGCTTGAACGGCGCGGAATTAGACGGACGCGCCCTCACCGTCAACGTCGCCAAGCCCCGCGAAGAGCGTTCCGGCGGCGAACGCCGCTCGTTCAGCGGTGGAGGCAGTGGCGGAGGGTATGGTGGCCGCAGTCGCAGCCGTTACTAATCGCCCAAACAAAAATGTCACAGCGGGGTTCGGGCGAGCCGGACTCCGCTTTTTTTATTTTTAATGAAAGAAGAAGCCATTGAAATCGAAGGCAGTGTAAAAGTCATTTTGCCCGGCACCATGTTTCGCGTCGAACTGGACAACAAACATCTCGTGCTCGCCACCATTTCCGGCAAAATGCGCAAACGCTTTGTGCGCCTTACCGTTGGCGACCGCGTGAAAATGCAGATGTCCCCTTACGATTTGGACAAAGCCCGCATCGTCTGGCGGTTAAAATGAGCAGATCCCGTTTTTCCAGTGCTTCGTGGAAATTCCCGGTCTAATGATCAGAAGTGATCGTCCGCAGCTCGGTTTGAAGTTGTTGCCTCAATGATTCACGGTTGTCGTCCGAACTTTCCCGTGGCACAGTCACCGTCTTTCCGATGGTGATTTCACACCGCGAAAACGGCAGCGGAATCTGAAAGCGGTCCCAGCTTTTCAGCCGGATTTTCCAGTTCAAATGACACGACACCGGAACCGCCGGCAATCCCGTCACTTGCGCCAACGCCATCACGCCGTCCTGCACGATATAGCGGGGCCCTCGTGGTCCATCGGGCGTGATGGCGATGTCGTAGCCGCGGTCGGACAGGGTCGCCAATTCAAGCAAGGCCTGCGGCCCGCGCCGGCTACTGGAGCCGCGGACGGATTGCACGCCGAAACGCCCGAGAATGGCCGCGAGAAACGCACCGTCCTTGCTGGCGCTGACGAGTCCGGCAAGGCCGGCGGCCTGATGATGGCGCCGGCGCAAAATCGAATGCAATTTCATGGAGAGCGCCAGGCGGTTATGCCACGTGCAATAGATGACCTGGCGGAGGTCCTGGCGCGTCATAAATCCGTGCGGATCCTTGACGCGGTAGCGGAGTGTGACGGAAACCATTTTGGCGACCACCCAAATTGCTTGCGCTCCGAGATGCTGATGCCATTTCGGCGGGTGCGGCACAACGTATCCACTTTTTTTAAGGGCGAAAAGTTTGCCAGCGCACGGTAAATTGTCGGTTTCTGTCACCTGATTTCTTAGCTAGTGTAACCATTTGAAAATCAAAGGGAAAGCAAATTGTGAGGAAATAATGCCAGTCAGAAGGTCCCAAAGTTGAATTCAAGGCGGAGGCGAAGGCTGAGTCGAACGCATTCTGATATCAATAATCCCATAAATATTTTGAAGATTTTTGAAAGAACCACCCTCCTGCCTGCGAGCTATGGTCGGAAACTGACTATATAAACCCAAAGAAAGCCATGAAAACCGTGCCTAAAGCCCTGATTTTACTGTTATTAATTGTTTCAGATTTTATCACGGGAGTCTTCACCTATAACGTGCAGGCCACGGCTTATTACGTCGATATCAATAACACTAATCCGGTTCCTCCTTATACAAGTTGGAGCACGGCGGCAACAAACGTTCAGACCGCCGTGGCATTGACGCAAAACGGCGACACCGTAGAAGTGAATCCTGGCGTTTATCGTCCTAAATCTTTTGGAACGATAGTCTATGGATCGATGAATAGTGTGGCCCTGACCAATGCCATTACGTTATTGGCTGTGGCCGGGCCGCAAGTAACCGCCATTGTGGGCAATCAACGTTGTGTCTATGTGGGTGCCAACGCGTTTTTAAGCGGCTTTAGCCTGGTGAATGGATCCGCGCCGAATTTCGGCAACACTGTTACCAATCAAAGTGGTGGCGGAGCATGGTGCGAGGCCAGCGGTGTGATCTCGAATTGTATCTTCGGCGGCACCAATTTTCCCTATGCCAATGGGGTGACGCCATCAAACAGTAATGTTGCCGTGTACGGCGGCGGTGATTACGGCGGGACAGTGTATAACAGCACCTTTATGGGAAATAATGCGACTCTTCTAGGTTCGGCTGCGATTGGAGCCAATGTTTATAATTGTGTGGCTATCAGTAACAACTGTTCTGGCCAGTATGCTCCGACATTTTACGGAGGATCTGCTTCCAATTGCGTTATCATTGATAATAAAGGCGGCGTGTATTACAGTACTCTTTATAATTGTACAGTCACCGAAAACGCAGAGGGCGGCGTCGCGTATTGCACAAATTATGGATGTGTGATTTTTGGCAATGGCATAAACAGTGCCAATAGTGCCGGCGGCGTGGCAAACGGGATCGCATATGACTGCATCATCGCGAGTAATACCGCAGCTTCAGGAGGCGGGGCATCCAGTGCGGTACTCTATAATTGTTTATTGGTCGGCAACCAGGCGACTAATTCTGCCGGTAGCGGTGGCGGCGGGGCATACGAATGTGACCTTTACAATTGCACTGTGGCAAACAATAGTAGTCCTGCTGTTGGAGGAGGAGGAATCACTTCATGTTCGGCTTATAATTGCATTATCTTCGGAAATTCAAATAACCCGGTGTTTGCGCCCCGTTCGAATTATTATGAGAGCCCTAATTCCGCCCACACCAATCTTTCCTACTGCGATACTTACCCTTACACCCCGGGCCCAGGCATCATCACGAATGCTCCAGTTTTTGCGGATCCCGCCGCAGGCGATTACGAATTGGCGTCCAACTCTCCCTGCATCAATTCCGGTGACAATTTTTATGTCTCTGCTACGAATGATCTTGCAGGCAACTCGCGCATCTCCGGCGCCACGGTGGATATGGGAGCTTTTGAATATCAAAATCCATCATCTATCCTTTCTTATGCCTGGGCACAGAAATATGGTTTGCCCACGGATGGTTCGGCGGATTATGAAGACCTGGACGGCACCGGCATGCCTAACTGGGAGAAATCAATCGCTGAATTGAATCCGACCAATTCGGCGTCCGTTTTGGCGTTGTCACCGCCCATGGCAACAAACAATGTGTCAGGCATCACTGTCACCTGGCAGAGTGTGCAATATTTGGAGTATTACATGCAGCGGAGTTCAGACCTGGTTACGTTTACTTCAATCCAAACCAATATTGTGGGACAGGCAAAAACGACTAGTTACAAAGACACTACGGCCACCTATGCCGGACCCTATTTTTATCGGGTTGGGGTGCAGTAGCAGATTCCCAGACACATTTTGCAGATCAGGCAAAGTGCTCTTTGAAAATCGGATCGTTTATTACGGGTAAATATGGTATTAGCGTGATAATGGCATTGACGACTGAAGATTTTATTCCGACCCGTTACAGCCTGTTGAGCCGGTTGCAAAACCGGGATGACCAGGAGAGTTGGAAGGTCTTCTTCGATACTTATTGGCGGTTGATTTATTCCATCGCGCTCAAGTCCGGACTGACAGAGGCCGAGGCGCAGGATGCCGTCCAAGAGACGATCATTTGCGTGGCGAACGACATTGAAAAATTTAAGCGCGACCGGACGCTTGGTTCGTTCAAAGGGTGGCTGCGAAACCTGACCCGCTGGCGAATTGCCGACCAGTTGAGAAAACGCGAACCGGCCCAGGTGGAAAACGCGCCGCCCACCCTGATTGCCGGAGTTCCTGATTTGGCTGAAATACCGGACCCGGCGGATGACGGCCTCGAAAAAATTTGGGAGGAGGAATGGCAGGCGAATCTGATGGCGACCGCAACGGAGCGCGTCAAGCACCGCGTCAAAGAGGAGCACTACCAGATTTTTGATTTGACCGTGGTCAGGCAGTGGCCGGCGATCCGCGTTGCCAGGACGCTTGGGGTGAACATCGCGCAGGTTTATCTGGCCAAACACCGTGTCCTGGCGTTGATTAAAAAAGAAGTCCGTTTGCTCGAAAAACAATGGTGAACCGATTGAAAACCATATGACGGAAGCAGCGACAATTCCGGTTGTTTCAGACCACGAACTGTTGTGTCTCATCGGGAGAGGCAGCAGCGGTGAAGTCTGGCTGGCCCGGAACACTCTCGGCACCTTCCGCGCGGTCAAGGTGATTCAAAAAAGGAACTTCAGCTCCGGAATGCCTTTTGAACGCGAGTTTGGCGGCGTCCAGAAAATCGAACCGGTTTCCCGTTTGCACGACGGGTTAGTGGATATTTTGCAGGTGGGCCGTAATGACGCCGCCGGATATTTTTATTATGTGATGGAGATCGGCGATGATACCGGCACCGGCCAGGCCATCAATCCGGATGAATATACTCCGCGGACCCTCGCGTGGGACCTCGCCCATCGGCGGCGCCTGCCGATCGGCGAATGTGTCCGGTTGGGCGCGGCGCTTGCCTCTGCGCTCGGCTATTTGCACCGGCAAGGGTTGATTCACCGTGACATCAAACCTTCCAATATAATTTTCGTGAATGGTTTTCCCAAGCTGGCGGACATTGGACTGGTGACAGACCTCTCCGAATCCGGCGCGCGTATCGGCACGGACGGTTTCATTCCGCCGGAAGGCGCAGGGTCGGCGCAGGCGGACATCTACTCGCTCGGCAAAGTCCTCTATGAAATCAGCACTGGCAATGACCGGAATGACTATCCGGCATTGCCATCGCCGCTGGCCGACAGCGCCGAAAGCCGGGATTTGATTCGATTCAACAAAATTGTCCTGGATGCCTGCCGGAGCGACCCGGCGCGGCGTTATCAATCCGCGGAGGACCTGATGACCGCCTTGCTGGCGTTCCAATTCAGCAAGTACAACCCGCGCATACAAAAGGCCCGTAATAGCCTTTCAAAGATTATCGGCATCGGTGGGGTGATTATTGGCTTTGGCTATGTGATCGCGCTGCTGTGGCGCCTCATTTGGGTTTTGAATCACACCCCATGATTTGGCTTCACCAGGTTTTTGACTTTGCAAAAAGTGTTGAAACAATATCATGCTTTATGTCTTTCGTGGCTAAGTCCATTTCGCAACGCCTCTGCGGATTTATCATTCTCGCAGTACTGCTTGCCGTTTTTATCCCCAACGCGACTGCCGCCGAGAATTTGTTGTCCATCACGGATACCGGCGCGGTGGGCGATGGTGTGACGCTCAACACCGCGGCCATCCAGAAGGCGATTGATACGCTCGCGGGGAATGGCGGCGGCACACTGGTGATTCCGCAGGGGAAATTTTTGTCCGGCGCGATCTTTCTCAAGCCCGGAGTCAATCTGCATCTGGATGCCGGCGCGATTTTGAAGGGTTCGACGAACATCGCGGATTATCCGGAGACGGAGACGCGCATCGAGGGCCATTTTCAGGTCTGGATTCCGGCGCTGGTCAACGCGAGCAACGTGGATCATCTCCGCATCACCGGCGAAGGCACGATTGCCGGCGGCGGCCAGCCGTATTGGGATGAATTTTGGAAAGCGCGCCAGGCGAAGTGGGACGTCACCAATCTCGCGGTGAAACGCCCGCGGAACATTTTTATCCAATACTCGAAGGACGTGCTGATCAGCGGCATTTCGTTGCGCGAATCGGGATTCTGGAACTTGCATCTGTTCCGCTGCCAGCACGTGCTGGTGGAAAAAGTGGATATTCGGGCGCCGCTCCATTCGCCCAGCACCGATGGGATTGATATCGATAGCTGCCAGAACGTGGCCGTCCGGTACAGTTATATTTCGGTGGATGACGACAATATCGGCATCAAGGGCAACAAAGGAACTTCGGCGCTGGACGACAAAACTTTCCCGCCCGACGAACATATCCGCATTTCCGGCTGCACGTTCGGGTTGGGCAATTCGGCGCTGACCCTGGGCAGCGAGGCCACGCTGGTGCGGGATGTAATCATCGAAAATTGCGAGCTGACGGGCACGAACAAAAACTGTGTCCTGAAGCTCAAGCTCCGCCCGGACACGGAACAGCATTACGAAGATATCACGGCCAGGAACATCACGGTGGACAATCCGGCGGCGCAATTGATTTCGATCGAATCCTGGACGCAATTTTTTGATTTGCAGGGCCGGCCGGCCCCCAGCCAATGGGTCAACGACGTGACCATGAAAAACATCACCGGCAGCTTGCGCGATTTTGGCCGGGTGGCCGGGCCTCAAAAGAGCACCCTCTCGAACCTTACTTTCAAAAATATCAACATCACGTTGCAGGACCCCGCGGTGGAGATCAGAAACGTGAAAAATTTGAAATTTTCCAACGTGAAGATCAACGGCGTGGCCTACACCGGTGATTCAGAAAAGCCCAAGAGCATAAGTTTCCGTCCGTAACCGCGATTCACGGCAGAGGGTTCAGCCCTTCCGGAAAGCTTTGCAAGCCGGTGAGATCCGATACAACTCCTTTTGAGGTATAGACTGGCGGGGAGGCAACCTGGGGTGGCTCGTTCCCTCGCAAGCCCACCGATGAATCGGTGGGCTATGCTCTTTCGCCCTACCGGGCTTTTCGAGTGCTAGAAAAGAAACATTGGACACGGGGCGGGTTCGCCATAAATTAAGAGGGCAAATGAAACAAGGTTATGAACTATCAACTTCTAGGAAAATCCGGTTTGCGGGTCTCTGAACTGTGCCTGGGCACGATGACCTTTGGCGAAGAATGGGGCTGGGGCTCGAACCAGGACGAATCCAAGGCGGTCTTCGACGCTTATGCCAGCGCCGGCGGAAATTTTTTGGACACCGCCGACGGTTACACGATGGGCACGAGCGAGAAATATGTGGGCGAATTCATCCGCGGCCAGCGCGACCAATTCGTGGTGGCGACAAAATTTTCGTTCAACCAGCGGCGGGGCGACCCCAACGGGGGCGGCAACCATCGAAAGAACATGGCGCAGGCCTTGCACGGTTCACTCAAGCGGCTGGGCACCGACCACGTGGACCTTTACTGGATGCATGCCTGGGATGAGATGACGCCGGTGGAGGAAGTGATGCGCGCGTTTGACGATTTTGTGCGCGCGGGCAAGGTGCTCTACATCGGCATTTCGGACGCGCCGGCGTGGTGGGTGGCGCGGGCGAACACGCTGGCGGAGCTGCGGGGCTGGACGCAATTCATCGGCCTGCAAATCGAATACAATCTCATCGAACGCACGCCCGAACGCGAATTGTTGCCGATGGCCGAGGCATTGGGACTGACGCTGACGCCGTGGTCGCCGCTGGCGAGCGGCTGGTTGACGGGCAAATATGCCGGCAAGGCGAAGGAAGAACGGCGGCTGGACAAGACGCCGGCATTCGCGCGGCGCACGGAACGCAACGAAGCGATCGCCCGGACGGTCGTAAAAGTCGCCAAAGCGGCCGGGAAATCGCCGGCGCAAGTGGCGCTAAATTGGCTGCGGGCGCGACGCAATACCATCCCCATCATCGGCGCGCGGAAGCTGGAGCAGTTACGAGACAACCTGAAGTGTGTCAAATGGTCTTTGAACGCGAAACAACTCGCGCAATTGGACGAAGTCAGCAGGATTGAACACGGCTTCCCAAAAGATTTTCTTGAGAAGCCATTTGTGCGCGATTTTTTGCACGGCGGAATGTTTGATCGGATCGTGAGGCAATGACACAGATTGAGCACCTTGATGAGGAAATTGATTAGAGCCTCCTCACGTCGGCTGCTACGAAATTAATAATTAGAGACTCCTTACGTCGACTCCTACAAAATTAACATGGGGGAGTTTAACCGCGAAATAAAAATACTCGAACACGGATTTTTTAGCCGCAGAAGAACGCACGGAACACAAAGAAAAAGAGGAGGTTCCCATGAACCTAAGGGGAACCAGTCGGGAATCGAAATCGATTGGCTTGCGCTTCCCGTGGCGTTCTTTTACTTTTCGCGTCGTTGAAAAGGAACGGCAGACCCGAGATACCGCGGAAGACGATTTATCGGCTTTCGATTTATTTGCGTTGCCTGGCGCGATTACGTGAAAACGGCATCGGCACGGTGAGCAGTGACGCGCTCGCCCGGGCCGCCGGGGTGAAGCCGACGCAATTGCGCAAGGACCTGGCCTATTTCGGCACCTTCGGCACACGCGGCCTGGGTTATGAGGTGGCGGATTTATCGAATAAAATTTCGGAAGAGCTGGGGACATCGCGGTTGCAGCCGGTGATCCTGGTCGGGGTGGGCAACCTGGGGCTGGCGTTGCTTTCGTACCGCGGATTTGAGAAGGAGGGTTTTGAAATCATCGCCGCCTTTGACCTTCATCCGGACCGGGAACGGGACAAGGAGGTCAAGCAGCCGATTTACGGAATGTCGGAATTTCCGGCGTTGGTGAAACGACAAAACGTCAAGATGGCGGTTCTGACCGTTCCGGCGTCCGCGGCGCAAGAGGTGGCCAATCACCTGATCGAGGCGGGGATCACCGGCATCCTGAATTTTTCGCCGATTGTGCTGTCGGTACCGGAAGAGGTGATGGTCAACAACGTCAATTTGGCGATTGAATTGGAAAATTTGAGTTACTTCACGCAGGAGTAAGCTGCGCGGGCTTCCGGCGGCGGTTTTTTTTCTTCGGCGCTTCCACCGCGGGTTCGGGGGTTTCATCGAGATAGAGATAGCGTCCGCAATTGCCGCAAAGCTGGAGGTCTTCGTGATGTTTCAAGGTCATGACGACGCCGAGGGGGACGCTGACATGGCAAGCCATGCAGGTTTGATGACGGACGATGGCGACGCCCTTTTTGCCGCGAGCGACGAGCCGGTCGTAATGGCCGAGGATTTGCGGGGGCACTTTGGCGCGCAATTCGGCGATGCGGGCCTGGGCATCGGCAGGCGGGTTATCGCTGAATTCGATGGATTGGAGTTCGATCAAAATCTGAAGCAAATCTTTCATAACAACCCATAATATGATGCGGGGCAAAGAAGAGCAAAGCCTTCCGCTATCTTTTTTTCACCCTTTTTTGCCCGGCAAGAGCACAATTCAGGGATGCGTCAGGATGTGGCGCAAGTAGAGATACATGATGGGCGCGTTGAAGAGGAGACTGTCCAACAAATCCAGGATGCCGCCAATGCCCGGGAAAAGCCGGCCGGAATCCTTGACCCCGGCTTCGCGCTTGAAGAGTGACTCGATCAGATCGCCGACGACGGCGGTGGAACTCAAGACCACGCCGAGGACAATGGCATGAACCCAATTCATGTGGAACATCCGGTCCTGGAAAAAGTGAACGAAGACGAGGCTCGCGGCGGTGGAAAGACAAATGGCCCCGCCAAAGCCTTCCCAGGTTTTATTCGGGCTGATGCGGGGGATCATTTTGTGTCTGCCGATGAGTGAGCCGACGAGATAAGCGCCCATGTCGCTGAATTTTGTCACGAGGACGAAGTAGAGGAGGAAGAATTTACCTTCGACATTGGGGAAAAAGTTTATTTTTTGGACGAAGTTCAGCAACCAGGGGACGTACATCAACCCGAAGAGGGTGACGGCGATGGCGGTGATGCCCGCCGGGTTGGTTTTGGAGGACAATTGCCGGACACAAAGGCCGAGCACGAATAAAATGATAAAGCTGGTCTCGAAATCGTTGACCCGGGCGGGGGAACCCTGGGTGCCGATGTGGCCGGTGACGTTCAGAAAAGTCCCGACGGTAAGCAAGACGGCGCCGATGAGACCGGACATTTTGAAACAGGCCAGACCGCGTTTTTCGGCGAGGCCATAGAACTCGGCCAACCCGGTTAGCGCGAGAAACACGATGATGAAGATGAAGACGCCGTCGGAGACCAGTTCAAAGCGCGAAAAGAGGGCCGAGATGATAATGGTCCACAGGACGATGGTGGTGACCAGCCGGCGGAAAAAGGTTTTGGCCTTGGAGGAATGGGGTGGGGCGGCTAAATCAGGCATTCAATGTTCCGCCTTTAATTGTTCATATTTCGGAATGTTTGCGACGTATTTTGACACGATTCTGGAATAAATTACCAGTTATTTTCGGTGCGGTCAGGGACGCGGCAGATATTCAATGCGATCCGCCCAATCCCAATCCATTGCTTCGCGCCAAAAGTCCACGAGCAGGCGGGCTTGCCTGCCATAGGCCAGGGCAGAGATTGACCGGCGAAAGAGAATGACCCCGGCGTGCCCCAAACCCTCGCGGGTGAGATCGCCCGCGTGCATGGGAAGGCTCGACCGATCGAATCCAACAAGGATTATTCCCGCTTCCCGCAAGGCCATCAATAACTGCGGGTCTTTGACCGACAAATAAGCGCCGTCCTGCCAGTCGGAAATGTGGACGAGGGGGAAGCTTGCTTGAATTTGACAGCACGCCGAAACCATCCGGTGCGAGGTATTCTCATCCGCCAGCAACCGCGGCTTCATGCCGCCACCTCGGCCTCACGCTGCCGCGCCATCTCCCCGGCAAATTTTTTGGCAAAGGCGAGCGCGCACCGCACCAGCGCCGGCGGCCAGCGAAAGTGATCGGCGGTCCTGGCGATGGTTTTGGCCTGCCGATATGCGTCCGCCACTTCCCAAACCGCCACGCGATGCCCCTGGACATACGCTTCCCGACCGCCGGCCGAGTCGCGAAACCCGATACCGGGATATTCTTCTTCCAGGGCCTTTTCCTTGAGGTAAAGGCTGCTCAGGGTGGAGACCTCCAGGTGCCGCCGCTTCGCCTGGCGCGAAAGCAGCGCCGCATGGCCCGCGTCGATTCGACAGGACTGCACGATGGTTGGCATAAGGCAAGTTTAGTTTACATTGTAAACGATGTCAAGATGAAGGGGAGAATTGAAGGGGAGAAATTCATTCTGAGGCAACTGGCCTGCCGAGTCGTAGTTCCGAGCGCGCATGCCGGTTGGCCCGCCTTCATTCGCTGACGCGAATTACGGCGCGGCAGTCTTCGTTCCATCGCTTCGCTCGGAACGAAGACTGGTGGAGCCGAGGGGAGTCGAACCCCTGACCTTCTCATTGCGAACGAGACGCTCTACCAACTGAGCTACGACCCCAGCCGACATGCGGAAATTATAAGGGGATTTTCCATGCGCGCAACCTTGATTTACCTTGAATCACCTTTAAATGCCTTTATTGGCGCGCCAGAGCAAAACGGCTCCGACGGCCTGGAAAATAAAATTGGGCAGCCAGTAAATCAGGTGCGGATAGAATTCCGGACGCGAGGACAGGGAATTTCCCACGATGTCAAACGTGTAATAAGCCATCACCATGAGCAACGCGATGAGAATGCCGATATTCGTCTCGCGGCGGTGAACCCGAATGCCCAACGGAATGCCGACCAGGGCAAAAGCAAAACAGGCGAAGGAAAAGGCGACTTCCTGGTGCATCTGCGAACGCACTTTTTCGATGCCCCCTTCCGTCTCCCTGATCTGGATGCGCCATTGGGCGGGGGTATTGGTGGTGGCAGGCAGAAAATCCAGGAGTTTTTCGCGCTCCCGCAATTCCTCCTGCAACTGGGAAAACGTCATATCGCTGATGCTGGGTTTTTCGGGTTGCCTGGCCGAAGGTTTGAGGCTGACGGCGATGGGGAAGTCCCGGACATTTTGAAACACCGGAATGCCATTGGTCATCCGCGTGACGCCCTGGGCGTCAAAGAGGTCCACTTTAAGCAGTTGGTTGGTCTTATCCACTTCGATGGTTCCGCTCGGGGCCTCGAAGGTGGTATTCTGCGCGATCCAATATACCAAGATGTCTTGCAAACGGCCCTGGTCATTTTTAGCCGTGTAAAAAATGTAGCCCGGAAAATCGTAAATGAGACGGCCCGCGGGCAGTTGGACATCGACCAGATCCGAGCGCGCTTCATCGAGAATATTTTTGTATTGGGCGCGCCCCCCCGGCCCAAGGTCCATATTGATCCAGGCGCTAAGAGCGCAACAACACAGGCTGAGAATCAAAACGGGCGTTGACAGCGAAATCAAGCTGATGCCGCTGGCGCGGGCGGCGGTCAATTCCTGGTCGGCGCTAAATCGTCCAAAGACGAGCAACGTGGAGGTGAGCAATCCCATCGGCAAGGCAAACAGGAAGGCATAGGGGATGAGCAATCCGATGGCGCGGAAGAGGAGCCCGATCCGCACCTGGCCGCTGACGAGCAATTTCAGGGCGTCCTGGAACAGGTTGCCGAGCAACAAGACAAAGGTGAACACGGCCACGGTCAACAGCAGCGAAGCGAGGACCTGGCCGGCCAGATATTTGTGAAGTGTTTTCAATTTCCGCGCGTGGCGCGAAATTGCCTGATTCGGGGGGAACATTCAACATTCACAACAAATGTCCCAGCTTTTCGCGTTTGGTTTTCAGATAGCGTTCGTTATGGGGATTTGGCTTCATCCGAATGGGAACTTGCCGGGTGATCTGCAATCCATAGCCCTCAAGCCCGACAATTTTTCTGGGATTGTTCGTCAGGAGATGGATGGTTTTCAAGCCGAGATCCACCAGGATTTGCGCGCCGAGACCATACTCACGCAGGTCCATCCCATAACCCAATTTCAGATTGGCCTCGACGGTGTCCAGGCCTTTTTCCTGAAGTTTGTAGGCCTTGATTTTTGGGGCGAGGCCGATGCCGCGGCCTTCCTGGCGCATATAAACGATGACGCCTTTGCCGGCCGCGGCGATTTGCCGCATGGCCTGGTGCAATTGAGGCCCGCAGTCGCAACGGCGCGAGCCAAAGACGTCGCCGGTGAGGCATTCGCTGTGAACGCGCACGAGAACGTTCTTTTGCCCGGCGACATCGCCGCGCACCAGGGCGAGATGATGTTGTCCGTCGAGTTTGGAGCGGTACAGGTGCAGATCAAAATCGCCGTAGTCGGTCGGCAGGCAAACGGCTTCAATCTTCTCGACGAGCTTTTCCCGGGTGCGGCGAAATTGGATCAAGTCGGCGATGGTGCAAATTTTTAATTTGTGTTTTCGGGCAAATTTCAACAATTGCGGGAGGCGCGCCATGGTGCCGTCATGGTTGAGGATCTCACAGAGGACGCCAATGGGGCGGCAGCCGGCGAGGAGGGCCAAATCCACGGCGGCTTCGGTATGGCCGGCGCGTTGGAGGACGCCGCCGGGGCGGGCGCGCAAAGGGAAAACGTGGCCGGGCTGGACGAGCTCTTCGGGGACCGCCGCGGGCGTGGCCATGATGCGAATGGTCTCGGCGCGGTCGGCGGCGGAAATTCCGGTGGTGATGCCGCGGGCGGCATCGACGCTGACCTGGAAATCAGTGCGGAAGCTTTCGCGGTTTTGGTGGACCATGCGTTCGATGCCCAATTGCTGGAGGCGCTCGGAAATGGTGGGGACGCAGATCAAACCGCGCCCGTGCATGGCCATGAAGTTGACGGCGCGCGGGGTGATGTGCTGGGCGGCGAGGATGAGATCCCCTTCATTTTCGCGGTCGGCATCATCGACGACGATGACCATTTTTCCCCTGTGGAGATCGGCGAGGACAGATTCGATGCTGTTAAAATCATCTTTCATTCAGCAGGGCAAAATAGCGATGATTGGGGGCAAATGCCAGAGGCAAAGGGAAAAACGGCCCCAGCGCAGTTTTTTCTTTCATCGCGGGGTGGCGAATGGGTACTCTTGGTCATTCTTAGTGCTGAACGGCAAAGGGGCGGCATATTGTTGTATTAGATATGTCAACCGATAGCTCAAGCAAAAATCGCGGTCAGAAAAAATCCATTTCCTGGAGTTCGACTTCCATTACCGAAGAAAACATGCAGCGGTTGGATCGTCTGGCGAACCTGGGGACACTCTCGGCCGGGGTGGCGCATGAGATCAAAAACGGCCTCACACCCATCAAAACGTTCATCGAATTGCTGCTGCAAAGGAGCGAGGAGATGGAACTGGGGAAGGAGGAAAAGGAACTGGCCGTGGTGGTGGCCAAGGAATTGGCGCGGATCGATTCGATGGCGAGCCAGATGCTGAAGTTCGCCGCGCCGAGGGCGGCCGCTTTTTCCAGCCTGCAAGTCCAGGACGTGCTGGAACATTCCATCCGGCTGCTGCAGCATCAGCTCACCGCCAAAATGATTTCCGTGACCCGGGATTACCGGGCCAGGCTGGACACCGCGCGGGCGGATGAGGCGCGCTTGCAGCAGGTGTTCATGAACATCCTTTTCAACGCCGTGGAAGCGATGGGCGCCAACGGGACCCTGACGCTTTCCACGGAAATCGCCGAAACCGGCGGCAAAGAATATCTGCTGGTAAAAATCCAGGACACCGGCGTGGGCATTTCCGCGGAGAATTTGCCGCGTTTATTTGAGCCGTTTTTCACGACGAAAAAAAACGGCACCGGGCTGGGCCTGGCGATCTCTCAACGCATCATCATGGAACACGAGGGAAAAATCGAAGTGAAAAGCGAACTGTACAAGGGGTCCACTTTCGCCATCTCGCTGCCCACGCAATGAACCAATGATGGGTGATGGGTGATGAGTTACATCGGCGTACACGGAGCGTCGTCTCCTCCGATCTGGGTGGTAATTTACGGTCGCCGGCATTGGGTTGGCGGAATTGAATGGACGCGCTGAAAGCGCCTACCATCGTAGCCGAGGGCGACGCCCTCGGTTTTGGGTGCATGGTCATTTGCGCCCTGTATGGGCGCGCCAAAGAGCAGCGATTTGGACTGCCCTTACAGGGCGGATCGTCGAGGCGGGCTTTGGTCCGAGGGCGTTGCCCTCGGCTACGATGGTTCAGGCCGTTGGCCTGTTGCCGCGAATGGATGCGCTGAAAGCGCCCACCATCGTAGCCGAGGGCCAGCCTTCGGTAATCAATTCCCAATAATTTTTGCCCTGTAAGGGCAATCCAAATTATGCCATGCTCCAAACCATATGCCACAATCATTGCATATTTTGGCCGCTCACATCATTTTCTCCACCAAAGACCGTCGGCCCCTGTTGACGCCAAATCTCCGCGAGCGGATTTGGGCCTATCAATCGCGCATTCTTCAAAATCTCGAATGTAATACCATCACCATCGGCGGTGTCGCCGATCACGTCCATATTCTATGTAATCTCACCAAGAAATTTCCCACAATGAAGGTACTGGAAATTCTCAAAAAAGATTCATCCAAATTTGTGAAAGAGTTGGACCTCAATCTCCGCGATTTCCATTGGCAGGATGGTTATGGTCTATTCAGCGTCAGCCCATCCCATCTCGATGCGGTGAAGGAATATATTCTCAATCAGGAGGAACATCACAAAAAGGAAACTTTTCAGGAAGAATTGCTGCGGATACTCAAAAAATACCACGCTCCCTACGACGAGCGGTATTTGTGGGATTAATTGGGCGAACTGGATTGCCCTTACAGGGCGAGTCGTCCGGGGGCCTTGGTCCGAGGGCGTTGCCCTCGGCTACGATGGTTCAGGCCGTTGGCCTGGTTATTCAGAGTCTCCTGACGTCGTCTCCTACAAAAATATTATTCACCAATGAGTTGATAGGGCGACACGACATCGGCGCCCACGCCGTATTTGGGATGCGCCTTGATGGAGAAGCTGAAGGCGGCGGTGTAGTCCACCGGGCTGCCCTGGTTGTCCGTCACGCGAAAGGTCACCGCGGCGGTCCAAAAACGCATGTCGCGATAGACGGTGTAGAATTGGTCTTGAAGGTGTCCGTCAACGGCGTTGAAATCATGCTCGGTGCGGAACCCCCAGTTGTCGTTCAGGCGAAAAAACATCGTGCTGCTGAACAGATTATCTCCGCTATCGACAAAGCCGGCCCGGGTATAATCATGGGCCACGCTCCAGCTCCACCACTCGTTCGGCGTAAAGGTGACTTGATGATAGGCGAGGTTGAAATAGCCGTTGTTGACATCGTAGCGCACTTGCGATTGGAAGGTCAGCCAGGAGCGCGGGCGCAGGGTGAGGTCGGAGTAGAGGTCGTTGAAGGTTTGCTGGCCGGGATTGGGATGGATCCGCCAATCGAGCAAGACGTTCCAATCCGCAAGATTTTCGAGTCCATCCGGGCGCAGGGTCTGCAAGGTGTTGCGGAGGCCAAAACGGATGACGTTCTCGCTGTCGATCGAATCGATGTCGTTGTAATCGGGCAACTGGATGGGCAAGAGGAGCGGGCTGGGCAATTCGGTATCGAACTGCGGCAATTGCCGCGGCGCAACGCTCGGGTGGGGAACAAACGCATAGCTGGCGGAAGGTTCGATGATGTGACGCAGGCCGTTGACCTGAAAGAATGAATTGGTGGCGCCGGCCCAAAGCTGGGAGGCTTTGAAGGAAGTGTCCACACCCGTGTTAAAGACAGTCCGATACGCCTCGTTATTGGTCGCGCCCGGTCCGGTTTCATGGCTGTAATAGGTGAACCGCCCGCCGGCGCGCGGCATGACGTTCAGCCAGCCGAAGAAGGTGCGGGGCAGCACGAGCTGATGGTAGGTATCGGCGCGGGCGGCGGAATAATCGAACCCGGGGCCGTTGGTGTCCGCCAACATTTTCCGGTAATAACCGGCCGAGCTTTCGCTTTCGTAATAAACCGGCGTGTCGAAAATCTGCTGCCGCCACCCGGTCAGCTTGATGTCCGGCAGGCGTTCGACCTGGTCGAAGAAATCATTGACGCGCGGGGTCGCCAGGGCGTCCAGGCTCCAATTGCTCCAGTATTTATTGGCCTCGCCAAAGGTGACGGGTTGCGGGTCTTGAGAGTAGATGCCCTCGAAGAAATCGTGCAGCACCAGCGGATCGCTCTGGTAATTTGCCACGGCCTTGAGGTTCAGATTGGTCGCCGGGGTCGCCTGCCATTCGAAATAGAAGCGCTGCCGGTTTTTGGGGATGGGTTCGTTGACCGGCAGGTTGGTATAAAGATTGGGAGCCAGGTCGTGCAGATAATAATACTGGATGATCGGGTTCCCCCATTGTCCCAGGTGCAGGTTCAAATCCGGTCCGCCGGCAAAGCCCCGACGTTCCCGATAATCCGCGTGCAAGGCGCCATCCACGGTGTCATTCAAATACCACCGATAGGTGGTCTGCAAATACGGCCCGAACTGCGTTTGGTATCCGGGAAGAAAATCCAAATTATTCGGGTGCGGACCGATATTGCGGCGGTAATACGGAAAATAGAAACAGGGCACGCCCTTCAGATAAAGCACGCCGTTCCAGGCCTCGAGGTATTTTCCGGGAATGACCCGGATATGCGCGGCGCGGATATAAAAAGCCGGGCGACTCACGTCGTCGCTGGTCACGCGGGCGTCCTGGGCGTTATAAACTTTGTTGCTGACATCGCCGCTGAGCGATTCGCCGGAGGCGAAGACGGGGGGATGGCCGGTGCGGAATTGTTCAGTATGCATTTGGCGCGTCTTGAAATTGTAATCGATATGGTCGCCCAGCCAGATCTGGCCGGCCTGCTCGATGCGCACGTGGCCGTCGGCCGTTGCCTCGCCGGTCTCCTGGTTCAGGTTCACGGTATCGGCGATCAGGGTGGCGTCGCCGTAGCTCAAGAAGACGCCATTGGTGCCGCGGGCGCTCTGCGTGGCGAGATTATAGATCCAGGCGCCGGGGGGCGCGCCGGGGAGAAGATCGTGGAGGGCTTCCATCACGAACCCCGGCTGTTGCTGGGCCGAAACAATGACCGGGGCCATTGCGGCAATAAAAATCAGCAAGGTAATCGCGGGAAACCGTCTCATTCTGCGGGGCTAATTATGGAGGGGAACGGAGGCGGAAGAAAGCGGAAACAATTTAGACAGGATGACAGGATGGACAGGATTTAAAGACATTAACGCAAAGACGCAAAGATGCCAAGACGCCAAGAAGAATAAAATATCTGACACAAAGGGCACGAAGGCCGCCTTCGCCTGGCTTCCGCCGTCGCCAAGGCTTTGGCGGGACAGGATGGCGAGACAAGGCGGCGCGGCAGGCATCCAACATTCAATTCAATGCCCAACATCCAACGTCCAAAGCCGAAGGGAATTGCGACGCAAAGGAATTTTATTTTCAAAACATTTTAACCGCGAACCATGCGAACCACGCGAACAGGAATATTTCCCATGTTTTTCGCGTATTTCGCCTATTTCGCGGCGAATATTCCGAAAAATTTCTCACGCGAAGGGCGCGAAGGCCGCAAAGGAATTTTTATTATCAAAAGCTTTGCGATCTTTCCATGAACCTTAGGGAACCCTCACCTCACCCTAACCCTCTCCCCTCCCATCAGAATGGGAGCGGAGAGGGGACAGGAAGAGGACATCAACTGTTGTTCAATGCCAAGCACGATGCGGCAGGTTCATGGTGCCAATGCAGGCGAAAAAATCGAAAGGAGGCTTTCCATGAACCTGGGGAACATCCAACCCGCCTTCGCCTGGCTACGGCGTGGCAGGCAACCAACATTCAACGCCCAACATCGAATGAATGTCCCGAATGGAAGCCGTTGGATGTTGGTTGTTGGGCGTTGGATGTTCGATGTTTTCCATCTGTTCCCCATTTGCGCCTTCAATGAACCCCAAGGGAAAGAGAGGGGTGGTTTCCGGTTTGAGTTTGCCCCGACCTCCCCTCACCCTGACCCTCTCCCCTGGGGAGAGGGAACCCGCCTTCGCCCGGCTACGGCGCGGCAGGCAGCGAGAGGACGATTTGTGTCGATTGAATACCTGGAAGAGTGCGGCAGGTTCATGGTCGCAATGCAGGCGAAAAAGCGCGAGGAGATTCTCCATGAACCTACATTCGGAGCGCGGGTCTGCGACCCGCGGCAGCTTTGCCGGGAGAAGATGTTTAGAACAACCTGTGACGCCTTGAAAAATTCGGACGTTGCTGCGGCTCACAGAGCCGCGCTCCGTTACAGCCGCAACGCGCCAAATTCATTCCGAAATCGCGCGCTGCTCCACGGCCAATCCTTCGGATCAAGAACTAGTTTTGCTTTGGTCGGATTATTCTCGATGTAATGAATGGTTTGCTGTTCGTGTTGGGTGTCTCGCATAAATACGTCAAAATAATCTTCCGCCCAAAAGGCGCCCTGCTTCCCGATCAATTTATTGGCAAGCCGACTCGTGTGCCTTTTCCATGCGCCTATAATCTCTGACATCGGTACGCTACCCACCTTGAATAAGACGTGAACATGGTTTGGCATTACTACCCACGCCCGCAACTCGTAGCGGGGAGCATGTCCCGGAGCGCGGGTCTGTGACCCGCAGCACTCTCCAAACTGCCGAAAATTATCCTCAACCAGCCTGGCAATGTCAGGCCGACGCAAATAGCATTCGCCCCGGCCTTTGTCGAGATACACGTCGAGCAGTTTACGTCGCTCGCGTTCGTTCTCAATCTTGGCAAGATGCTCCCATTCGGAACGAAGCGATTCAGGAAAACTATCTACAAGGCGAAACGTGACGAATTGGTTCAGACCTGGTTCATCCCGATGTGGCAGGTAACCGCGTTCATTCCAGCCGCGAAAACCGCGCTTGGCGTCCTCCGGTTTCAGCGGTAAAGACCAGTGTCGTTTGCCTTCGACCAAATCGCGCAAGCCGGGATTGTGTGGCGGGCTGGGACAACGCAGTTTGGGTTGCTGGCTCACATGAACATTGAGCCGTATCGCGCTTTCGTGCGCAAGCATTTGGAGCGCGGGTCTGCGACCCGCAGCAGCTTTGCCAGGAGAAGATGTTTAGAACAACCTGTGACGCCTTGAAAAATTCGGACATTGCTGCGGCTCACAGAGCCGCGCTCCGACCGAGATCGGTTCATGAACCAGGCAGGGCGCGCATCCCGCGGCAGGCGCGGGACGCCCTACCACCGACTTTCATTGCGTCTTGGCGTCTTTGCGTTAAAGCGGATTAATCTTTGGGCAGGAAGGCGAAGGCGACGGCGGCGATCAGGCAAACGAAGGAGGCAAAATGGTTCCAGCGGAATTTTTCGTGGAAGTACAGAAAGGCGAAGACGACAAATACCGTGAGCGTGACAATCTCCTGGATGACCTTTAATTGGAACGGCGAATAGGTCCAACTGCCCCAGCGATTGGCGGGGACCTGGAAGCAATACTCAAAGAAGGCAATGCTCCAACTCACGATGATCACCAGCCACAAGGGCTTGTCTTTGAATTTGAGATGGCCGTACCAGGCGAACGTCATGAAAATGTTCGAGCAGACCAACAGCAGGACCGGGAGCCAGCGCGATTGAATTAAATTAATCATCCGGCAAAGATGAATTTACAAATTCGAGCCGTCAAACAAGAAGTCAATAGTCCGTGGGTGGGTCCGTAGTCAGTAGCAGGAAGTGGCGGATCGCTAAAAAGTTGAGAGAAATTTGAGTTGAGAGTTGAGAGGGAGTGTTTGAGAGGCTGGAGCGTAGAAATGAGCGGGAGGCGCGCCCGAGCGGTTGACGGGGGCGTCAACTGATGCACGCGAGGGCGCGTGCGCTCCCCGCAACTTCCCGTTGCCGACGGTGTTAATTTTGATATATTAAGAGTGTGAATCGTACCGGAAAGATTGCCGTTTGCCTGGCGGGCGGATTGGTGTGCAGCTTCACGTTGCGCGCGGACGGGCCTGTGGCGTCAAATGCGTCTGCTGGCAGCCCCTACACGTCCATCGTGGAGCGCAATGTTTTTGGCCTGCTTCCCCCTCCCGCGCCGCCGGATCCGAACGCGTCGGTGGCAGCGGACCTGCCGAAAATCACGCCCAACGGCATCATGAACGTTTTTGGCAATTTGAAGGTGTTGTACAAGGTTTCCGGCAAAGCGGGGTCCAAGGACAGTTATTATGATTTGGCCGAAGGCCAGGGCGAGGACGACATTGACGTGGTGAAGATCGATGATAAGGGCGGTACGGTGACTTTTGAAAACCACGGCATCGAGCAGCAGATTCCGTTGGTAGCCGCAGCCTCAGGTGGTGGTGGCGGGGGAGGAGGCGGGGGGGGCGGCGTGTCAGGAGGGTTTGGCGGTGGACAAAATCCAAGGTTTCCCGGGCGCTTCGGCGGCTTCGGTGGCGTCGCTGGATTTACCCGATCTACCAACCCGGGCTATCCGGGCGGGTATAACGGCCCGAATAGCGGGAACAATGGGAACAATGGGAACAATGGCAATAATGGCAACAATGGCTTTAACAATGGGGGGTATAATGGCGGTTATTCCGGCGGGGTTAACGGCGGGGTTAACGGCGGCAATAATGGAACGATGGGATTGAATTTCAATAACGGAGGCCCGCAAAACCGGACTATCAATCCATCAGCGGGTACACCGCAAATGACGCCGGAACAACAGGCACTTTTGATTTACGCCAACAAGCATCAAATGATCCAAACAGGCGATCCTAGCGCTGCCATCATGCCACCGACAGAGGTGGACGATATAGTTAACGGCAGCAGCGGCGGAAATTAACAGTTGAGAGAAACTTGAGTTGAGTGTTGAGAGCTAAAAATTGCGGTTCGCGTGGACGCTCGCCTTCCGTTTAAAGCGCTACAACTATGGCCGTACTGCCGACGATGCCGCTCCTAACGGAGCTTGGAAATCTTATTTGGTTGGGTTCTACAAAGATTCCGCACCTACGGCGCTTGGACAGGTTTGGAAACCTGCGCTACTCCCGTTTGGCTCATTTTTCGACAAATGGCTGTGAAACATCCGGGCTAGTCGCGCGCTAGAATGCGGGAAAGGTACTGGAGTTGTTCTGAATCCGGTTCCAATTGAAGGCCGCGGGCGAGAATGGCCTTGGCCTGGGCAACGTCTCCGAAGCGCAAACTTGCCTTGATCGCGATATCCGCGTAATGCGCCGCCGACCAATCCGCGTTTTCTCTTTTGTAATTTTGGACATCATCGAGAATATTTTTGATGGTAACTACCGCTAACGATGCGTTTTTGGATTTTTGGGTGATTCCGGATTGCAACAACGCAATCTCAGAATAGTAGAGCTGCCGGACCATCAAATTGGTCGTGACGCTGGGCGGGGCGTAAACCAGAAGGTTGGCGTTCGTATCACGAAAGACGCACGGCATGACCTTATCGCCAAACATCAGCGAGCCAACATTCCCGTGGTAGCGATCCGTGAGATAGGACTGCAACTGGGAATTCCCCGAGCCAAAAGCTCGATTGAAGATGGGAGCCAGATTCG
This sequence comes from uncultured Verrucomicrobiae bacterium, assembly GCA_963797825.1. Classification (GTDB taxonomy): domain Bacteria; phylum Verrucomicrobiota; class Verrucomicrobiia; order Limisphaerales; family UBA11358; genus UBA11358. Next base: position 216,037 of record CAWCRR010000036.1, on the reverse strand, counting down.
TTAAATTTAAACCTGCCAGAATTTTATTTTTTCCCAGAGGGGCCAAATCCTTTTGCCAGGTCCGCTCGTCATAATCCTGAAACGATTGCGCGCCGGCATTGATATAAAAGGCCTTGGGGGCGTCGTATTCCAAAATAGGCGCATTATCGCTTTGAATCGGCCCCGGCCCGGGAATGGCAAAAGCGGTGGCCTGTGAGGCAAGTTGACGCGCCAGCACTGTCCGGGGTGTGAAGAACCCGATGGACGCCAAATCATCATGAGGCTGCGGTAAAGCAAAGGCCCGTTGATAAACATCCGGCCCCGTTTCCCACGGCTGCTTTGAGCCGAGGATAACGATGTCTTCATCCCCAATGTCCCAAATTTCCATATTCGGGAAGACCGAGGCGAAAGTGCGCAAGACCAGATTCATGGTGTCATCATCCATTTCGTACATGTGGAACCATTGGGTCATGATGCCGCCCGGTTTGAGGCGGCTGGCTGCCAGATTATAAAATTCCTGGCTGAACACGCTTCCGATTCCGACCATCCAGGGATTGGAAGGTTCGGAGATGATGACGTCATATTTCTGCGGGCTGAGTTTCAGCACCGTGCGAGCGTCTTCATGGTAGATGCGCACCCGGTCATTGGTATAAACGCCATGGTTCCAGGGGGCGAACAATTTTACGGCCTGCAAAACCGGTTCGCAATTTTCCGCGATGGTCAGGTGATCAATCGGGTAGCCCAGGGTTGAACCCGCGGTGACACCGCTCCCCATGCCAAAACAGAAGACGTCTTTGCTGTCCGGCTTCACCATCAACGGCAATTGCGCGAGTTCGATCTGGGTGGAATGATCGCCGATGGCGGAGGCATCGGGCTTGCCATTTATTTTCAAGATGACGTCATTATTAGTATAGCCGGTTTGTTCACCTTCGACCGATACGGTGGCATCCGCGCTATCTTCATAAAAAAGCAGGTGCGTAAATTTTTGTCGAAATTCGAAAAAGGCTTTCACCGGCGAGGCCTTTTGTGAAAAATCCATGTTGGACATGCGGAACACGCCGGAACTCAAGATGCTCTGCCAATCTTCACCCCCGTTCATGGTGGCCGCAACCATGAGCGCGCCGAACCCAATACCGAACGCTCCCACAACTTTCCGTTGGGTGGCGATGGACATAAACAAGACGGCCGCAATCAGGACAAATCCAAGGGCGGCAAATGATCCGCGCAAGCCGATATTGGGCATGAGGACAAAACCGGTCAGCAACACACCGCCGACGGCCCCCAGTGTGTTCCACGTTAATAAACGGCCCACGCGGTCGCCCAACAGGCCGGTTGTCTCGGAAGCCGCGCGTATCCACAGAGGGAGTACCGCGCCCAAGGCACCCGCGGGGAGGCCGAGAACGAAAATGGAGATAATTGAAGTGATGATTTGATGATAAAAATAGCCCATGGATGTGCGGGTCAGACCGCTCTGCACGTAAAGGTAAATGGTGACAAGCTGGTTAATTTTGAACACCAAAAGTCCAATCAATGCGGTGGCGCCCAGGAGCAAAGCCATAGTGATGAGTTCCCGGAACGACTGTTTCAAGCGCGGCGAGGCGATGATTGCGCTGCCGAGGCCGATCCCCAAAATAAACGCCATCAAGACGATGGCAAATACCTGCAATGACGCGCCGAAAATCAAGGCCAGGCACCGGGATGCGAGGACTTCCATGCCCATGGAAACGCCGCCGGTCAATGCCACCAGGATGCAGCTCCAGTGAAAGACACTTGTCGTAACCGGTGATTCGTTTAAGCGAGATTCATTCTTTTCCAAATTGGGGACCGATTGTGTCTTGCCAATGCCGATGGCAATAAGGCCCACCAGCACATTGGCGGTCGCCGCCAATTCCATGGTCTTTTGCAGGCCGAGCCAGCGGACCAACAGGAACCCGGCGAGGCCCGCGCCGCAAACCGCGCCCAGGCTGTTCGTCGAATAGAACCGGGCGGATCGGCGTCCGCCGTCCGGCGTTGTTTTTTGGAGCCAGGCGGCCAGCACGGGCAGGGTGCCGCCCATCAAAATGGTTGGGCCGAGCAGCAAGACGGCGCTAAGGATGCCTTTCAGTAACAGAAGCCAGGCGGGATAATCCAGCAGCCGGGAGCCAAGACCGGCGAAAATCGCATCGGCCAGCCAGTAAAGGAGCGGAAATAGAAAGGCGTAAATGCCGACGCTGATTTCGATGGTGCCGTAAAGAATCAATGGGGTTTGCTTGCGATCAGCGAATCGTCCGAACAGTTTGTTGCCCAGGGCCAATCCGCCCATAAAAACCGCCAGGACGACGGTCTGCGCCTCGATGGTGCTGCCAAAGAGCAGGGTCAGGTACTTGGACCAAATGACCTCGTAGATCAAAGCGGTTGCGCCCGAGCAAAAAAACAGGAATAAAATCATAAATGGCTGGCGTGTATATAGCGGAAATGGCGGGAGGCGTCGAATTTAAATGGGGGCACGGGGAAGTTAACCGCGAATGGACGCTAATAAACGCTAATTTTGGCGGCGATGGGGAGAAAACGACTGATTAACCGCAAAGAGCGCAGAGATCGCAAAGACGCAGCCAAAGAGGGTGGGGGACGGGATTGGAATGACTAATTCCTAAACCATAATGACTAAATAATGACGAAGCACGAATGAATGCGGGGAGCGGGAAAGTCGGAATTCACCGCAAATGAACGAAATACGCGAACGGGGATTTAACACCAAGATAACGAAGGGAACGAAGAGGAATTTATCATGAACGGTTGAAAAAAACGAAAAATTTTAGCCGCAAAGGAACACAAAGAACTCAAAGAGGCTGAGCTTAATGCGAACCACACGAAATACACGAAAAACCAAAATTCATTTCGTGTATTTTGCAAATTTCGCGGTGAATATTTGATGGGAGCGGAGTAGGAAAAAACATTGGTGGCAGCGAACGTTAGTTCGCTCTGAATGAATATGGAGCGGATGGATGGCTCACTGCCGACAAATCGACGTGGCCGGGTCAGAAATCCGCGGATAATCCAGGAAGGAAGGGCTTCTCAGTTCGGAGGGGGAATTATTAGAGCGGGCTGACGCCGCGCTGCTACGAAATAATGGTAGCAGCGAACGTTAGTTCGCTCTGAATGAATATGGAGCGGATGGAGAGCCGTTGTTATCAATGCGCGTGAACCGTTCGGAACTCCGCGGATAATTCAAGAAGGACGGGCTTCTCATTTCGGAGGGGGAAATATTAGAGCGGGCTGACGCCGCGCTGCTACGAAATCGTAGCAGCGAACGTTAGTTCGCTCTGAATGAATATGGAGCGGATGAACGGCCCACTGCCGACAAAGCGCGTGGCCGGGTCAGGAATCCACGGATAATTCAAGAAGGGCGGGCTTTCTCAGTTCGGAGGGGGAAATATTAGAGCGGGCTGACGCCGCGCTGCTACGAGCTTTGATTACGGACGTTTGATATTTCCTGCATTAGGGGCGAGCATGCCAGAACGCAACTTCCAGAACAGCGGCCAGAAATCTTCGTTCAATGGATGCAGAGCCGGATAACCGGGCATAATAGCCCCACTGAAAGGCCATTTTTCCGATTCGGTTATTAACCCGGCGCGAACCGGGTTTTCGCGGATATAGAAGCAGATTTTAGCAAAAGCATTTCGTTTTCGTTCTTCTTCGCGAAGGACGTGATCGTGGGCTTGATGCTGAAAACGTTGAGGATGTAATGCAGGCGCGAGATGTTCCCGCAGGAATTTAATGCCATTGCGTTGGTTTGATTGCAGACGCAAACCCATCCAGAGCAAATGAATATGATCCGGCATCAGACAATAGGTTGGGCATAGCAATCCCTCACGCGCTGCGGCATGAAGCATGATCTCACGAAAGCGGCGGTGGAAGGTTTCTGTCAGCCAGCCGGTCCCACGTTGGGCAATCGGCATGGTCCAATGGATGACGGTGTCGCCCTGGTAATATTCGCGGGAAAGGCGCGGCAGATAAAATTTGCGATTAACGCCCTCGCCGGAGTAACGGGAGGGAGCTTCTGATGGCATGAGGGAGATAATAGAGCCGGCTGATGCCGGCTGCTACGTAATAATGCAGCGGGAAATATTTGAGCGGGCTGACGCCACGCTGCTACGAAATAATGGTAGCAGCGAACGTTAGTTCGCTCTGAATGAATATGGGGCGGGAGGACAGCCACTGTTATCAATGCGCGTGAACGGTTCAGAACTCCGTGGACGATTCAAGAAGGGCGGGCTTCTCAATTCATCGGGAAATATTAGAGCGGGCTGACGCCGCGCTGCTACGAAATAATGGTAGCAGCGAACGTTAGTTCGCTCTGAATGAATATTTAGCGGATGGAGGCGCTGCTATCAAAGCGCCTTGCCGGGTCAGGAATCGAGAGATAATCCAAGAAGGGAGGGCTTCTCAGTTCGGAGGGGGAATTATTAGAGCGGGCTGACGCCGCGCTGCTACGAAATAATGGTAGCAGCGAACATTAGTTCGCTCTGAATGAATATGGGGCGGGCCGGTGCTGACTTCAAAGCGAACGCCCTTCTAATTGCGGGGGGAAATATTAGAGCGGGCTGACGCCGCGCTGCTACGTAATAATGGTAGCAGCGAACGTTAGCTCGCTCTGAATGAATATGGAGCGGGAGGACAGCCACTGTATCAATGCGCGTGAACGGTTCAGAACTCCGTGGACGATTCAAGAAGGGCGGGCTTTCTCAATTCATCGGGAAATATTAGAGCGGGCTGACGCCGCGCTGCTACGTAATAATGGTAGCAGCGAACATTAGTTCGCTCTGAATGAATATGGAGCGGATGGATGGCCCCACTGCCGACAAAGCGCGTGAACGGTTCGGAACTCCGTGGACGATTCAAGAAGGACGGGCTTCTCAGTTCGGAGGGGGAAATATTAGAGCGGGCTGACGCCGCGCTGCTACGAGATAGAAATAAACAAAAAACCCGCCCTGCGAACAGGGCGGGTTGTGAAAAGTTAGAGCGAATTAGGCGCGGCGGCGGAACAACAACACTGACAGGCCGCCCAAACCCGCGAGGGCCAACGTGGCCGGCTCGGGAACGGGAACCTGTGTCAGGTTAAAGGTCGGCATCGTGTCAAGACTTGCGTTAATAGGAGAAGCTGCAGCACTTAACGTCTCGTTAAACGCCGATGAAATGCCAGCAAATTCGCCAATTTGCGCAGAGGCGAATGCCGCAGCGTAGCTGCTATAGTTTCCAGTCCAAGCTTCAACTTCGAAGCTGACTACGCTTCCTGCACCGGCTGTAGATATTTGATAAGTATCACCAGAATTATCATAAAGGACGCCACTACCAAATGCCGTAATGTCGCCACCGGCAGCTTGCGTGGTGGTAGGCGGAACTCCGACATTTATAGCACTGGTGGGAGAAACATCGCTCAACAACAGATCCACGATATCCGCATAGCTGGTGCCGTTAAAATACAGCAACGATACATTGAGATCTACGCTTGCAGCACTCCCATTGAGATCCACGACGCCACTGCTTGAGGATGCGTCGAGGGTTATAACGCCCTGGCCGTAGCTGGTCAATGCCAGTGCCACCATTGCAATTGTTGATAATACGATTTTTTTCATATATTTAGTTTTGGGTTAGTTGTTTTAAATTGTTAGTTTTACTGCACAGTGAAAGTTTGTGTCCAATTTGTGTTTCCCGTTGACGCTGAATCCAAAAAGACAGACTCGCCAGGAGTCAACACCGGCTCACCGCCACCAAGCCACGTGGTACCACTCCATTTATGCGAACCAAACGAAATACCGTTCCAAACTTCAACCACATCATTTTTTGTCGGCGTATATCCGAAAACGGTTTGTATTCCGCCGGTAAGGGGGGCGTCAACTGACACGACTTGGAATCCAGGCACGATGGTCAACACATTTGTGCCTTGAAGAACATTGCCAACCTCAGTAACGTTCGTAGCGACCGGGCTGCTTACAAAGAAACCGACGCCCGGCTGCATTGCATTCGTGAAAAGCGCACTGCTCGTTGTCCATTTTGTTCCGGTCCACTTCGTTGAACCAAAGCTCGCACCGTTCCACGCTTCTACCGTTGTGTTTACCGGTAAATTGGTGCCCATGACGGTCGTAATTGTGTTATTGGTCCCAGTCCCGTCCACGTCCATTTGATTGGCCACCATGGTGAAGCCGGCGCTCAACGGGACAGTTTGGTATCCCACGACGTTTTGGGAATATACTTGGGCGTTTGAAGTTAGAATTCCCGCTGCGAGTGCTGCAGCGGCCATTAATAGTGCTTTTGTTCTCATTTTTCTTCTTTGGTTGTTGTTACGGTGTTGCCGTGTGTGCGACAAATATCCCAGAGACACAAGATAGTGTCAACAGTTTTTTAAATTATTTTTGAACGGAATTTTAACCACGGATGGACACAGATAAACACGGATGAAAATATGGCAAGTAGTTCATTTTAAGCATGTTACGCCGCAGTCCACAGTGGAATGACTAATTTCTAAACCATAATGACTAATTAATGACGAAGCGCGAATGACTAGAAATGACAGGAAAACCAACGATCTCACGCAAAGGGCGCGACGGGCGCAAAGCGCACCCAAAGAGGATGGAGGATGGTGGTTGGAGGATGGTGGTTGGAGGTCCCAATTCCGAGGGTGCTGCCTTCGGCTACGATGGTTCAGGCCGTTGGCCTGTTTCTCTCAGTGCGAGGGAAATATTAGAGCGGGCTGACGCCGCGCTGCTACGAATAATGGTAGCAGTGAACGTTAGTTCGCTCTGAATGAATATTTAGCGCGAGGACAGCCGCTGTTATCAATGCGCGTGAACGGTTCAGAAATCCGCGGATAATTCAAGAAGGGAGGGCTTCTCATTTCGGAGGGGGGAATATTAGAGCGGGCTGACGCCACGCTGCTACGAATAATGGTAGCAGCGAACGTTAGTTCGCTCTGAATGAATATGGGGCGGGCCGGTGCTGACTTCAAAGCGAACGTCCTTCTAATTGCAGGGGGAGATATTAGAGCGGGCTGACGCCACGCTGCTACGAAATCATGATAAATGATGATATTTGAGCGGGCTGACGCCACGCTGCTACACTTGCTGGATAACGATTTTCAGGGATTGTTCGGTGGGGTTGCCCGCCAATGCGATGGCAGCGGCGGTTTGTTCCAAGGGATAACGATGGGTGATGAGCGGACGCACGTCCAGTCGGCGCGAGAAGACGAGACGGGCGACTTCGTCCTGGATGGTGAAATCGGAGGAATAACTGCCGATGAGGTCTTTTTCGTCGAGACAGATGGAGGCGAAATCAAGACCTGGAGGATGGAGGATGGAGGATGGATGATGGATGGCAGAACTGCCACGATCCTCGACCGGCGCATTAATCAGTTTTCCCCCACGACCCTCATCCGGCCTCCGGCCACCTTCTCCCGCTCCCGCGAGAGAAGGAACCGCGCCTGCATCTTCCGCGTCCGAAGGGACTTTGGACTTTGGACTTTGGACTTTGGACTGTGAACCGTGGCCTGTGGCCTGTGGACTGGCCCGTTTCGTATGGGCGAAGAGCAGGACCTGGCCGGCGCCGCGAATGAGTTCAAGGGCCTGGATGACGGCGTCGTCGGAAGGGACGGCGATGATGGCCGAATCCAGTTGAAAGTTTAGAGTTGAGAGTTGAGAGGCCAAAAGGACGTGTCTGGCGCCGAATTTTTTGGCGAGTTTCAGGCGCGATTCGAGAAGGTCGGTGGCCAGGACGTTGATGCCGCGCAGTTGCAGGATTTTGGTGAACATGAGGCCGATGGGACCCTGGCCGGCCACGAGCACGTTGTCGCCGCGCAGAAGGTTCAATCGTTTGACGGCTTTGAGGACGGTGTTGACGGGTTCGAGCATGGCGCCTTCTTCAAAGGAATTTTTGGCGGGGATTTTCACGACGCCGGGCAGGACGAAATCCATGACGCGGACGTATTCGGCAAATCCGCCGCCGGCCGGCTCGAATCCGGCGGTGATGCCGGTGCGTTTGTAGGTTTCGCACTGGGCAAAGGCGCGGTGACGGCAGTAATGGCATTTGAGGCATGGCACATGATGATGGAGGGCGACGCGATCGCCGACCTTGAGGCGGCTGATGAGATGGTTGGTTGCCCCAATCTTTACGATTGTTCCAGCGGTTTCGTGTCCGAAGATGCGCGGGGGGGCGACAGTGCCGTAGTGGATTTTTTTGATGTCGGTGGGGCAAACGCCGCAGAGGGCGACCTGGACGAGCAGTTCATTGGCGCCGATGCGCGGGACGGGGACGGTTTCGACGCGGAGATCGTTGGCGCCGCGATAGACGACGGCGCGCATGGTTTTGGGGATGGCGGACACGGGCCGATTTTAACGCAAAGACGCGAAGACGCGGAGAAAAAACTGATTAGCCGCAAAAGAACGCAGAGATCGCAAAAAGTACCAAAAGAGGATGGAGGACGGGATTGGAATGACTGATTTTTAAACCATATCCGTTGTCGCGTCGCATTGCAGTTATGAGCGCCTGGGAAAAAAGGTTTTGAAAATTAGTTTATTGGGGAATGGGAAACGCTGCTTTGTGTCCCAAATTGTTTTCCAAGGTTGCCAATTTCAGATGGTGGGCTTCGGCTAGACCTGCCAGATAGTAGTCAGTGGTTTTTGATCCCGATTGCGGCGCGAAGGTTTTGAGCGCTTCAATGTCGCAAGGAATAAATTCTGGTTTCCTGGCATCCTTCCAGGCTTTCAACATTTTCCGCGCTTGTTCCACTGTCGCCCCAAAGCCTGGTTGCGTGGAAATTCTCAAAAAACCAATTTCAGTAAGTGGACAAACGGCCACCCTTTCCTCTGTGTCAAGCCATCGCTTAACACGTTCGTTGTGATCATGCGAATCCCAAAGCAAGGCTATGAGGGTATTGACGTCTAAAAGGCAACGTGCCCTCATGGAAATTCATCCAAAAGTTTTCTTGTTTCCGCCTGGGTGATTTTTCGCGTCCCGACGGCAACAAGATAGCCGTTCTTTTTTACTAATCGGACCTTTACCGGCCTGTCAGCAGGCACAAGGCGCGTCAGAACAAATTTGTCCGCGTTGACGGTCTCAACATCAAATCGCTCACCGGGCCTCGTGGGCAACGTCACGCGCTTTTTATTGTCAGCAATCACTGTCACGGTGGGATTATCCTACCGAAGTTGAAAGCTGTCAAGTTCAGCTTTTATAAGGAGTTTTTTGCCCGGAAACAAAAAATGATGCTAAAGGCAAACCTGGTTCCGATCCCTGGCAGACGGTGGCAGTTTGCCGTTTAACCCGGCTTGATAGATTCGAGCAGAGTCATGACAGAAATGACAGAAATGATTTCAGGCCTGCAATGGAATTACCTTAAGTGAGGTGGTGGTAGGTGATGGATTCGAACCATCGAAGACGTAAGTCAGCAGATTTACAGTCTGCCCCCGTTGGCCACTTGGGTAACCTACCGCACGTGCGAGCCGCATAATAAGCCATGCCCGCGGCATAAATGCAAAACAAAAAGGCAGATGTTTCACGCGGGGGCGCGTGAAACTGCACGCGAGGCGCGTGCGCTGCCCCATTTGGACACTTACCAACAAAAGCACCCGCAACTTGTCCGTTGCGGGTGCATTTTGATATTCGCCGTTCCAAATCAAGAACAGCGCTATTTACCGATACCGTCAGTTCACATTGACTTCAATCTGCTTCGGCTTGGCTTCCTCGCTCTTGGGGAGGGTGATGGTCAGGATGCCGTCTTTGTACTGCGCCTGGACCTTGTTCGCGGCGACAGTGGCAGGCAATGCCACCGCACGCTGGAATTTTCCGAAGAACCGCTCGGCGCGATAGACCTCGGTGCCTTCGCTGCGTGTTTCGTTCTGACGTTCGCCGGAGACGATCAGGTTGCCGTCATGGAGTGAAACATTGATGTCTTCTTTTTTCATGCCGGGCAATTCGGCTTTGACGATGAAGTTGTCTTTTTCTTCGTAAACATCAAACGCCGGTGTCCAGCCCAGGAACTCGGACGTGCGCGCCAGGGGCGACTCGAACAGGCGGTCAATCTCATCGCGCAAATCCGTGAGCCGACCCAACGTCGGCCAGGTTGATACTCTTGTCAGTTTCATAATTTTATCCTTTGGTTAATGATTATTAACTACGCCTTCTTATTCAGCTTCACGCGTGCCAAAGCGATTCCTTGCGAAAAGCAAAGGAAATTGATGGGTTTTTAGGCGGGCCGCATTTCTGCTTTGTGCAAGAATGTCACGCTGACTGCGACAGGATTGCGCAGGTTAATCCAGAACGATGCAGTTTAATCTCACGCAAAGGTCGCAAAGGTCGCAAAGAAATTAGGGAAAAATATTTTTTGGGAGAAAAACGGGTTCGCTTTTTGGTGAGTTGTCTTGAACGGTTCTTTTGGGAAATGCCTTTGCGACCGTTGCGTTCTTTGCGTGAGGTTTGCTTTTGGGGAACCCGCCGACCGGAATGCAGAAAAAAAACATTTAACATCGAACACCCAGGGATGCAATTCGCCGTGAACCTCAAAGGGAAAGAGAGGGGAATCTCCTGTATAAGTTTGCCCCGACCTCCCACCCTAGCCCTCTCCCCATCCGTCTTCGCTGCTACGACGCGACAAGGGGGAGAGGGAATCCGCCTTCGCCTGGCTACGGCGCGACTGGCCCGCCTTTCATTCAACGCTACGGGGACAGGCGCAGACTCGCTGCGCTGATATCGGTCAACCTTCCAGGGCTTTGCTGCTTCGCAGGCGGACGTACCCCAGATATGTCGTGGCTGCTGCGGGTCACAGACCCGCGCTCCGAAAATCAGGCATGGCGCCGCTCAATCGAACGCGTGGCCGGCGCAGCAAAGGACGTCTTTAATCTTGTGCCGGACCAGTTCTTTGACTTTGGTGCGGGCAGGGCCGACGTATTTGCGCGGATCGAATTCTTTTGGATTTTCCCAAAGCACTTTGCGAATGGCCGCCGTCATGGCCAGGCGCAAATCGGTATCGATGTTCACTTTGGTGCAACCGACGCGGCGGGCCACTTCGATGTCCGCCTCCGGCACCCCGGCGGTGTCCGTGCCGAGCTTGCCGCCATATTTATTGATCTCTTCCGCCAAATCCCTGGGCACGCTTGAGGCTCCGTGCAGCACGAGCGGATAATCACCGAGGCCGGCATCCAAGAGCGCTTTCTTGATCAATTTAAGGCGTTCGAGGTCGAGGTGCTGGGTGCCTTTGAATTTATAAGCTCCGTGCGAATTGCCGATCGCCACGGCCAGCGAATCGCATCCGGTGTCCCGGACGAATTTCACCGCTTCTTCAGGTTCGGTATAGTGGCCGCTGGTCGAGTGCGCGCCGCCTTCTTCGCCCTCGTCAAATTGGGCGCCGACGAGATGGCCGAGTTCGGATTCCACCACGCAATTATGCTTGTGGGCGTATTCGACGACCTTCTTCGTGATCTCGACGTTCTTGTCATAAGGCTCATGGCTGGCATCGATCATCACGCTGGTAAAGCCTTCATCAATGCATTGTTTGCAAAGCTCGAAAGTGTCGCCGTGGTCCAGGTGAACCGCGATGGGGATGTTGGAGAGGCTGACCGCCGCTTCGATGAGTTTTTTAAGATAGACCGGATTGGCGTATTGCCGGGCGCCTTTGGAAATTTGGAGCATCACGGGCGCTTTTTCCTCTTCGCACGCTTCGATGATGGCCTGGAGCAGTTCCATGTTGTTCACGTTGAACGCGCCGAGCGCGTATTTTCCCTTCAACGCCTTCGCAAACAAATCCCGTGTGTGTGTCAATGGCATAATTTTTGATGATTAAAGTCTCTGTAACAGCAAAAAATCATAAAGGAATCGGCGCGAAAGGAAATGATTTTCTTTGGGTTAATCTCACGCAAAGGACGCAAAGGACGCAAAGGATTCGGGAAAAAATATTTTCTTTGCGCCTTTGCCTCCTGGCGTCATTGCGCTAAACATTGTTTGTGAACGCGCGCTTTCTCCTGGGTCCGGCCGGCAGCGGCAAAACTTTCCGCTGCCTCGCCGAAATCCGCGATCTTCTCAAGAAAAATCCCGAAGGCGCGCCGATCCTTTTTCTCGCGCCCAAACAGGCCACGTTTCAACTCGAACGGCAACTGCTGGCGGATGATTCCGTGCCCGGCTTTGCCCGGCTCCAAATTCTTTCCTTTGAACGGCTGGCGCGATTCATTTTTGAAGGGTTGAATTTTCCGCCGCCCCGGCTCTTATCCGATGAAGGCCGCGTGATGGTTTTGCGCGCGCTCCTGTTGCAGCACGAAAGCGAATTGAAATTATTTCGCAAAAGCGCGCGCCGGCCCGGCTTCGCGGAGGAGATGGGCCGGTTGTTGCGCGAATTGCAACAGAATCACGTTACCGCAGCCAAACTTCGCGCTCTGGCGCACGATAAGAATCTGCGGATGGAACTTCGTGAAAAACTAGGGGACCTTGCATTGCTCCAGGAAGGCTATTCGCAATGGTTCGTCGAAAATGGGTTGCAGAACGCCGATTGCCTATTGGATCTTGCGACCGATGCCCTGGGAAAAAATATCCGCTTGCCGGCTTCCGCTTTCCGCTTTTCCGCCCTGTATCTGGATGGCTTCGCCGAGATGACCCCGCAGGAATTGGATCTGCTCGCCGCGATTTTGCCGTTTTGTGAGGACGCCACACTGGCGTTTTGCCTCGACGACAGTGTTTTGGCGGAAAGCGAAACTTCCTGGCTGTCCCTCTGGAATACGGTGCGCCGGACGTTCGAGCAATGCCGCCAGCGCGTCGAAAATACCCCCGGGGCAAAGATTGAAACCAAAAGACTTCCCGACAATCCGCAGAAAACACGTTTTTCAAACAATCCGGAACTGGCTCGCCTGGAAGGATCCTGGGCGCGCGGCGCCGTTGCGACTTCGGGCAAGATGCCCGAAGAACCGGCAGGCTGGCCGCCGTCGCGCCGTAGCGGCGCTGTGGCGCGCCGCGAAGGCGGAAAGCCCGCCCTACAAGTTTTTTCCTGTTCGGATCCTGAGGCCGAGGCCGTGCTGGCGGCGCGGGAGATTTTAAAATTTGTGCGCGCCGGGAACCGCTTTCGTGATTGCGCCATTCTGGTTCGTGACCTGGAACAGTATCACAAGCCGCTGGCCCGGACCTTTCGCCGATATGGGATCCCATTTTTTCTCGACCGGCGCGAGAGCGTGGCCCACCACCCCCTGGCCGAACTTACCCGGGGCGCCTTGCGGATGGCCGCTTACGATTGGCGGCACGACGATTTTTTTTCTGCGCTTAAGGCCGGATTTTGCGCCGTCGAAGAAACGGAGATTGACCGGCTGGAGAATGCCGCGCTCGAGTTCGGGTGGCGCGGTGAAAAATGGCGCGAGCCATTGCCCGACGCATCCTATGAACGGTTGCGCAAAAAAATTCTTCCGCCATTCGAAAATTTTTACAACCAGCTCGCCAAACCGGAATTGAAGCCAAACGGAAAACAAATGGCCGGAACCATCCGCCGCCTCTGGGACGATTTGGATGTCGAAAAAATAATGGAAAAATGGAGCACTTTTCATGAGCCTCGGGGGAAAGAGAGAGGAAATGGCCTGGATGAGGAGATCCCGACCTCCCCTCACCCTGACCCTCTCCCCCGGGGAGAGGGGACTGGGGAAGAAAACAGAAAAAAACATTCAACATTCAACATTCAACATTCAACGCACAAGGGCGGCGCGCCCCCTCACCCCCTGGGAGAGGGAACAGAGGAATCGGCCAACGACGGCGGGGCGGCAATTCATTCGACTGTCCTGGAGCAGATGAATGCCCTGCTCGATGACCTCGAACTTGGTTTTGCGGAAAGATCCCTGCCGTTGCGGGATTGGCTGCCAATCATTGAATCGGGCCTCGTCGGAGTGACTATCGGTGTCATCCCGCCGGTCCTGGACGAAGTATTGATCGGCGCCATTGATCGCGCCCGCAACCCTGACCTGAAATTCACGCTCGTTCTGGGCATCAATGAATCGGTCTTCCCGGCTACGCCAACGTCCCCGGCGATTTTGACAGAGACAGACCGCGCTGAATTGCCAGTTCCGCTCGGGCCGGACTTGCGGCAACAGGTTTCTCGCGAACGTTTCTACGGCTACATTGCCTTCACCCGCTCCAGCGAGAAACTCACCCTGGCGTTTTCGCGCAGCGCCGCGGATGGAACCATTTTAAACCCATCGGCTTTCCTCTCCCATTTGCAACGGATTTTTCCACGCCTTTCGGTCGAAGAATTTCAAAATGAAATCCATCTTGCGGACGCCGAAAACACGGTGGAAATAGTTCCATTAATCTTTGACAATCAAAAATTGGGAGATATTCCCGGCCTGGGCGATCTGACGAAGATCCTGTCTGAACTGCGCGAGCCGGACCCCGGGGAAAATCTCTCGCCACCGATGGCCGCGCAACTTTACGGCCCTGCCTTGCGCACGTCGGTGAGCCGGCTCGAAGAATTTGCCGCGTGTCCCTTCCGGTTCTTCGTCCGCAGCGGTTTGCGGGCGGAAGAGCGAAAGGTTTTTGAGCTCGACGCGCGTGAACGCGGCAGTTTCCAGCACGACCTCCTGAAAAGATTCCATGAACAGGTCATGGCGGAAAACAAGCGCTGGCGTGATTTGAAGCCGCAACAGGCGCGCGAACGCATCAGCCAAATTGCGGAGGAATTGATCGGGGAATATCGCAGCGGGCTGCTGAACGAAACCGCCCGATCCCGTTTTGCCGCCCGGGCCATGACCGAATCATTGCAGGATTTTGTGGCCGTCACCGTTTCATGGCTGCGGGAACAAAATGAATTCGACCCGGTCGCCGCGGAATTGGGTTTTGGGGCAAAGGACGCGCCGCAGACCGCCTGGGAAATCGGCCTGGACCACGGGCAAAAACTTGCCTTGACGGGCCGGATTGACCGCGTGGACTTATGCCAAAGTCCGGATGGCCGAACGCTGGCCATCGTTATGGATTACAAATCCAGCCAGAAAAAATTGGACGCGATCCTGGTCGAACACGGCATTCAATTGCAATTGCTCGCCTATTTGAACGTGTTGCGGCACTGGAAAAACCCGCAGGAAGTCTTTGGCGTCAATAAGCTGGTCCCGGCCGGTGTTTTTTATGTCAACCTCCGCGGCCAATTCGAGAACGGCGATTCGCGTGATGACGTATTGGGTGGCGCGGATGAATCAGAACGCGAGGCGTATCGTCATGCCGGCAGATTTGACGCCGGTGCTCTGGAAAAACTGGACACCCAACGCGCGCGCGATCAGTTCAGTTACCGCATAAAGAGCGATGGGACATTGCATGCCGGCACAACCGAGGCGCTGGCGCATGAAGAGTTTGTAACATTGCTCGACCGGGTTGAAATTCAATTGCGCGAATTTGGCAATGCGATTTATTCAGGTCTAGCCAACGTAAATCCCTATCGCAAAGGAAAACAGACCCCTTGCGAATATTGCGATTATGCGTCCGCGTGCCGGATTGATCCGTGGACACACAAGTATCGGGTGTTAGACTGATTCATGAATCCCGACGGGATTCAATCACTCAGCCCAGGTTGCGAAGCTATTCTGGGTGATAGTTTTGATGGTTCAGCAAAATTCACCAAGCCATTCTTTCTTTCGCTTTTTTTCATCTGTCTTCGCATGTCAGTCAGATTTTGCGCTGAACCGCAAATAATTTCATGTGTCCGCCTTAATGCCATTTCAACATCGCCATCCTTCATGGACAATTGGCAAGCAACATCACGCTGAACCTCTTTGCGCTTATTTGGAGCGGCGTTGTTAAAATGCTGACTTATTTGTCAAGCGGCTATCCGCATTACAGAAGGTAGCGGTTTTCACCTACCGATGTGGGCGTGTTGCAATTTCCCAAAGCGGCGTCGCGCTGCGCTTGCCATCTCCAAGACGCTATCGCGAGAACGAAGGAGAATGACAATCACGTGAACGCGAGCGGGATATTGCTTGCGTCGATTCTATAAACTATTTTCGCGGATAACTTTCCGGCAACTGATCCCATTCGGGCGGCACCACTGACGGGACCTGCGACAAAAAATCATCAAGCCCGTTGCCGGTTGCGCGGGCGGCGCGTTCCTCCAAATGAGGGTCCGGCACCAGCCGGGAAAGGCTCTGAGTCAGCGCAATGGTAATCAGCGCGTCCATGGACAAATTCTTCGAGGCAGCCACCTCGCGGGCCTTCTCGTGCAGGTTGTCCGGCAAATTGACGGTCATTACGCTCATATCACAAAATTTTTAGAAAAACACCCGGCGTCAATACGCCAAGTCCGAAACGTCCGGCATCCCGGAAATCATCCCGGTTATGCGTGACAATATAGCTCGACGCCGACGCCAAAGCCAGTTCCAAAATCAATTCGTCGGCGAAATTTTTGCCTCACTGTCGTCTCACCCCTCATCCTGACCTTCTCCCCGTTAAGGGGAGAAGGAACAGCGAGAGGACGTTTACTGCGATTTGAGACCGGTTAGCTTACGGCGGTACTGTGCCAACGGCGGCGCGCACGGAGTGACGCGCCCCACCTTTTGCGATGATGGAAGAAGGACATTCTGCCGTCCCTGCCGGGACTTGGTCCCTTTTGCCGCCTATACCCGCCGATAAATCGGCGGGCTATTTTCGGCCGCGCCATCCGGCGCTAAACAAAATTATTTTTTAAAACGCTCTAGTGAAATTCCTGGATGGTCTTCACCGAATAACCGGATTTTTTCAGCGCGGCGATACCCAACGCGGCCGCCTTGGCGCTGCTCAACGTCGTCATGATGGGTGTGCCGGTATAGACCGCGGTGGTGCGGATCTTGATTTCATCGCTGCGCGGCGCGGCGCCGCTGGGAGTATTGATGACCAGCTGGATCTCCTTGTTCTTGAGCAAGTCGATCACGTTGGGGCGTCCTTCCATTAATTTCATCGTCCGTTGCACTTTTAACCCGGCCTTTTCCAGCACCGCCGCGGTCCCGGCGGTGGCCACCAACTCGAATCCCAGGTCCGCAAATTGTTTCGCCACCGCCGCCGCCTGCTTTTTATGGGCGTCGCTGACGCTGATGAAAATCTTTCCGGACAGAGGCAGCGAGGAATTGGCCGCCATCTGGGACTTGGCATAGGCCGTTCCCAAATCGGCGTCCAGTCCCATGACCTCGCCGGTCGAGCGCATTTCCGGCGAAAGCAAAATGTCCTGCCCATGAAAACGGTTGAACGGGAACACCGATTCCTTGACGGCCCAATATTTCGGCCAAATCTCTTTGGTGAATTTTAATTGCTTCAAGGTCTTGCCGGCCATCACTTTGGCGGCGAGCTTGGCCAGCGGCACGCCAATCGCCTTCGACACAAACGGCACCGTCCGCGAGGCGCGCGGATTGACTTCCAGGACATACACTTTATCGCCCTTGATGGCATACTGCACGTTCATCAGGCCGATGACTTTCAGTTCGCGCGCCATGGCATGGGTGTATTCCCGGATGGTGGCGATGATTTTTTTGGAAAGCGTGTGCGGCGGCAACACCATGGCCGCGTCCCCGGAATGCACTCCGGCAAATTCGATGTGCTCCAGCATTCCGCCGATAACGATGGTGGCATCCTTCGAATCCTTGTGCTGGCCCACGTCCGCGATGCAATCCACGTCCACCTCCGTGGCGTCTTCCAGGAATTTGTCCACCAATACCGGCCGTTCCGGCGAAGCCTCGACCGCGAATTTCATGTAATGCGAAAGCTCGGAGTCGGAATAAACAATCTGCATCGCGCGGCCGCCCAGGACGAAGCTCGGGCGGACCAGCACCGGATAAGTCAGTCGTTTGGCGATCACCAGCGCCTCTGATTCTTTGGTGGCGATGCCATTGGGTGGCTGCGGAATCTTTAATTTATCGAGCATCACCGCGAATAGTTTCCGGTCCTCGGCGATCTCGATGCTTTGCGGCGAAGTGCCGATGATATTGACGCCGTTCTTTTGCAGGGCGAGGGCGAGGTTCAGCGGAGTCTGGCCGCCGAACTGCGCGATGGCGCCCCAGCATTTCTCGCGCTCATAGATATGCAGCACGTCCTCGAGCGTCAGCGGCTCGAAAAATAATTTGTCGCTGGTGTCGTAATCCGTCGAGACCGTTTCCGGATTGGAATTGACCATGAGGGTCTCGAATCCGTCTTCCTTGAGGGCGAACGCCGCGTGGACGCAGCAGTAATCAAATTCGATTCCCTGTCCGATGCGGTTCGGGCCGCCGCCCAGGATCATGACCTTTTGGGCGGTATTATTTTTGACTTCATCATCCCCGCAATCGTAAGTCGAATAATAATACGGCGTATAGGCCTCAAACTCCGCGGCGCAGGTATCCACCAGCCGGTAACTGGGAACCAGCTTCAGCTTCTTCCGCAAAGCCCGCACCTCATCCTCGGTTTTGCCGGTCAAATGGGCGATTTGCTGGTCGGAAAAACCGAGTGATTTGGCTTTCTTTAAAGTATCTGGGTTCAGCGACGGCATTGGCGCGACAGTAAGCCGGAAATCATCTGCCATGTCCAGCGAGGACTATTCTCTCTTGCTGAATTGGCGATTGTGCGCTAATTAAGAGCGCGTGAAACAATTGGGGCAACGGCTTTTTTCTTTACTGCTGTTCCTGCCGCTCTTTGCGACAGCGCAAATCGACCCGGTTTCGCGCAACCTGGTTCAATTTGGTTACGACCAGGCATTTGAAGGCCACCAGCCGTTTTCCGGCTACGCCTATTTTTACCATAACCAGCCGGATTTTTTGCGGACCAACCTGACCCTCCGCCTGACCGTCGCCCCCACCTATCTCGATTCCAATCTTGGATTCGTCAATGGCTTGGGTCCCAACACCGATTTTGCCATCGGCATGGCTGGGGGCGGTTTCGCCGACAGCTACTATGAGATCCGCGACGGCACTTATTATCCGTCCGAATCATTCGATGGCAATGGGGGGGAAGTTTCGTTCGACCTATATCACCTGTTCAATCCCGGAGACCTTATTCCGCTGAACCTGGTGGTGGAAGGCACGGCGCATTATTCAGTTTTTGATCGCGATGAGAGCACCGCTTCCACGTTTCAACTGCCAAACGACCACGGCGACTTCAGTTTGCGGACCGGTTTTCGCTGGGGCGGAGTTGAGCCGGTATTGTTTCCGGCTCTGGCGATGGAATTGTCCGTATGGTATGAAGGACATTATCGCACCGACTCGGGCGCCTATGGATATTCCGGCGACCGGTTGTTGAGGGACCAATCCCACTTATTTTGGACGGAGGCCGCGCTGTCCTACACGTTCACCAATAGCCAGCAAAACCTTTATTTGCGGCTGACCGCCGGATCGAGCCTGGACGCCGACCGGTTCAGCGCGTATCGGTTGGGAGGGTTTCTGCCGCTGGCGGCGGAATATCCATTGTCGGTGCCGGGTTATTTTTACCAGGAAATCAGCGCGCGTCAGTTCGTCTTGTTTAACGGCAATTACCTGTTGCCGCTCGACAAGCGAATGCATTGGAATCTCGACGTTGACGCCTCGGTCGCCGACGTGAGTTATCTGACGGGTGAAGGACAGCCCGGCGCATGGCTCTCAGGCGTGGGCGGCGGTATTTTATATCACACACCCGGCAACCATTTCAAAGCGTTGCTGGATTATGGCTATGGCATTAACGCCATCCGGGATGGGCACCGCGGCGCCAATAGCGTCGGCTTTCTCATGCAAATTGACCTGGGGCCTAAACCCGGTGAAAGGATCAACACCACCTCCCAGCCCAACCTCCAACGCGGTATGCAATGGCTCTTCGGCGAATAAGTCCGCATTGGGGGAGCACACGCGCCTCGCGTGTAGTTTCCGGCGCCTCGCCGGAAACACCTGCTTGGCTTTTCGTCAGTGGGGCGAGCGTCCTCACGAGCCGTGTCTTTTTTCTTCATTCTACCTTCTCTGCCTCCATACAATTTCCGCTTGCTTGCCACGCCAGGGCCTGCTTCATTATCCCACACGTGCGGATATGGTGGAATTGGCAGACACGCTACTTTGAGGTGGTAGTGCCGCAAGGCGTGCAGGTTCAAGTCCTGCTATCCGCACCAGCTTTTCCAATGAAATTGAGAAAACTGGCGAGTCCCGCACAGATTCCGCACAACTTTTGCCGGAATCCGAAACCCGGAACATGAAGTTTCCGAAAGTCATCAAGCATCGCCGCTATGAGGCGACGATCTACGGCAAGCGCAAAAATTATCCCTACTACCGTCTGGCCTATTACACCGCTGGCAAACGGCATATCCGGCATTTCCGCACTTATGGCGAAGCGAAAGGCGAAGCCGACCGCAAACTCCGCGAACTGGCGGACGGCTCGCAAGCCAGCGCACTCACTGCCAGCCAGTCCCGCGACGCGCTGGCCGCGTTTGAACGGCTCGCGGATCATTATCGCACTACCGGACGGCGGATTTCCTTACTGGCCAGCGTTTCGACGTTCTGTGAATCCGATAAAAGGCTGGACGGACGCCCTATGGGTGAAGCCATTGACGGCTTTCTGACAACGGTTGCCAACGTGACGCGCAAAGATATTGGGGAAGCGGTGGGGGAATTTTTGAAAGCCGATGCCCCGCGCACGAAAGCCAGCGACGGCCAGCGGGCGCAACTCTCTGCCAAGTATGCCTACAATCGGAAAATCCAACTGGAAAAATTCGCGGCGATGTTTCCGGGGACTGCCATTTGTGATTTGAGCAAATCACACTTGGACAAATTCATTGAATCGCTTGGCGAACTGAAAACCAAGTCGCGTAACAAGCGCAAAGCCGCTTCCCCGAAAAGCCGAAATCACTACCGCGCCGCCGTCCGGCAATTTCTGCAATGGGCAGTCCGCAAAGATTATCTGCCCCTCACGCACCGGCTGTTAGAAGCCGATGGACTTCGCCCGGAACACGCGAACACCGCCGATGTTCACTACTACACGCCGAATGAACTGGCCGCATTGCTGAAAGCCGCTGACGATACTATGCGCCCGCTTGTCGCCATTGGCGGACTGGCCGGGCTTCGCACAGCGGAATTGTTGCGCCTGGACTGGGCGGATGTTTGGCGCGTGGCCGGTCACATTGAGATCACGGCGGGGAAAAGCAAAACTCGTCAGCGCCGCCTTGTGGAAATTTGCCCCGCGTTGGCCGCATGGCTTGAACCGTATCGCATCCGCGAAAATGGCAAACTCTGGACCGGCCATGAAATTTCGTTCCAACACGCGCTTGTCGCGCTCTGTGAACAATCGGAAGTGAAGCGCAAAACCAACGGTTTGCGCCATTCATTTTGCAGCTATCACTTCGCCTTCCACGCCAACGAAAATTTGACCGCCGCGCAAGCGGGCAACTCACCGGCAATGGTTCACGGCCATTACAAAGGACTGGCCACAAAAGCCGAGGCCGAAAAATGGTTCAATGTCATGCCCGCAAGCGCGGCGAAAAATATCATCCCACTTGCCGCTGCAAAAATCGTTGAGGCCAACCAATGAACACAAAAGTTGTCTGTCCAAAGCGGAGTCGGTTGACATTGAACAAACAAATTTCAGCCGCGCCAACCCACGCCGAAATGCGGGATATTGCGGCATGGGCAGGAAAGCCGCCAACAGAAATTCAAATGCTGGTCACAATGGTTAATGCCAACCGCTCCATTGTGAATCCTGAAAAATGGCAAATTCAAGAAATGCAAAGATTGAAGGCTCGCTTTGCCGATCTTCTTTTCCCGGCATTAGCCAAAGACAACCCTGCGCCGCTTAATGAATTACTTGAGGCAATGGCTAAAGAGCGCCGTGAAATCAGCATGGCTAAAAATGGGGTAGTAGTTTATGGCAAAAAGCCAAAACTAACCACAAAAAAAGAACAGGGACGCCATTTGCGCCAAGCCATTTTAAGTTTTAAACCGGATGATTTGATTTCCATGCGGGCGGTCGAAGCGCATCTTGCAAAATGGCAGGCTGCTTATTCGGATGAAAGCCATGTGTACCGCGTCATGCGCGAACTGAAAGTGCATTTATTGAGTCCCGGTGACACGGTGTATTTCGCGTTTTCGCAAACTGATCTAGCAACTGGCAAACCGAAACGGATTGTCTGCCCGCGCAAATTCGTGGTGAACGGCAACCGCTCGATTACAAATTTTGGGATGAGCAGAAAAGAGTATGACGATTTGAACGGCTGGAAAGCCCACCGCGTAGTGTCCGCCGGTAGTGCCAAGCCTGACAAATAAGCCCGCAGATTTTTCTTGTCGTCCAATACCTTCGCCGCGTTTGACTCTAGGCTCTGTGTGTATGAGCGAGAATCAAACAGCACCAGTGAGCGGGGATGCAAATTTCCTCGACGAAAAACAACTTTTAACACGCATTCCAATTTCACGCCGCACGGCCTTCAATTGGATCAAGGGGGGGAAATTGCCCTGTGTAAAAATCGGCCGGCGAAAACTTTTCCATTGGCCAAGCGTAGAAGCCGCGCTGCTTCGCCAACAACGCAGTGGGCAATAGAAATCACTCGCCGGCGTGACCCCACTCCCGCCCATATCGTTTGGGTCCGACATTCGCCGCCCCGCGTTGCTGGAAACTCGGTGCACGTCTGACGTATTATCTGGAATTCGTGATGGCCAATGGCAAAGCAACGTTGCCCGCGTCCGTTCATTACCAGCCGACAGTCCAGCGCAAAAACAGGCTAAACTTGCATTGCCATACGCGACATGGAGCGGCACCTTTTCCCGCCGCGAAGCCAACGGCCTTATTCGCCACAGTGGGCAAATTGGAATTGACCTGGACGATTTGGGCGATGCCGGCGCGGTTGCCGTGCTTCAAACTGCCGTCGCAGATGTTTTTTGTTTGGCCGCTTTCCGTTCTACCCGTGGCGAAGGCGTCCGTTTGCTTTTTAGAATTCCCCCATGCTCGCCAGAAAATCATGCCGTCGCTTTCGAGCAAGTCGCATTGCATGTCAGCAAAACCTACCAGCGCGAAGCCGACTTGTCCGGCAAGGATGTTTGTCGGGCATCTTTCGTCAGTTTCGACAATGGCCTTTGGTTCAACCCTACTGCCGAAGTCCTACCGATTCAATTACGGGATGATACACAGCGAGTCTCCCCCCTTTACCGCTGTGTATCACCACCCATTTATGCCGGAGCGCTTGCGGAGATTTGGCCAGCCTGGTATGGCCGATTCCATGCAGATACGTCGCCGCACGAAAACGACATAGCCAAGACGCACGGCAATTTGTTGAACTTAGGCAAGGCGTTGGCCCTTCACGCTGAAAAGATTAAGGCGCCTTTGACAGATCGACAGTTTGGCGATGCCTTTGACGCTTGGCTTTCCGAACATACCCGGCGGAATATTCGCTTGCGATTGCCGCCGGATGATTACCGGCTTGAATTGCGCCAGAGTATTGCCGGAGCACGTCGCAAGCCGTGGTTTAAATCTGCCGCCGAAAAGTGGATTCGTTGGACACGGCATAAAAATTTTCCGCACGGTGCATTGCCTCCTGAAAA
Organism: uncultured Verrucomicrobiae bacterium; assembly: GCA_963797825.1. Taxonomy (GTDB): domain Bacteria; phylum Verrucomicrobiota; class Verrucomicrobiia; order Limisphaerales; family UBA11358; genus UBA11358. The sequence goes on along the minus strand of CAWCRR010000036.1, from coordinate 192,602 downwards.
GATTTTGTTCGCTATTCGGCAACACTGCGCGGAAGCCAAGCGGAGCGAATTTTTTTTAGGGGTGCGAGATGCTGGCCTTGTGGCTGGTGTCGGCTTCAATACCGCTGCCCGGATGCTCCGCAAACTCGTTGCGAGCGGCTATCTTGAAAAAATCGGCACTCCGCGCCACCCCCGCCACGCGCAAACCTACCGGCTAAGAGAGAGCATAATCTGACTCACACGGGCAACTCAAAACAACGCGGAATATTTCGCCGGATGGAAATTAGCCAGTTACGAAGTGGCCGCTGTCAGCGAGCCAAATGAAATCTTCCCAAGCCATTCGTAATCAACGGACGCACGGTTCAAATCTCCATGCAATTTTAAAAATTCGATAACCGACAGCAGATCTTTTGGCGCGAGTCCGAACCATTCGCCACGAACTCGTTTTTCTGCAAACAAAACATGAAGTTCGCTTTCTGCGGAGTCGTGGGCTGGAATATAGAATCGCAAAGAGATTTCCGGCACTTCCGATTGCAGCGTGTTCTCTCTTTTTTCTGGAGTCTGACTTTGGCCAATTTTGAAAAGGCCATTTCTTAAATCCTCCATGATATAAACAAAAGTTGTGAAGCTGGTTTTGCGCAAGCGTTCTAAATTTTCCGCTGACTGGGTTTCTTCTTCAATTTTTCGTAGTTCTTCTATTTTCTGAGCGACAAAAGGAGTCTTTTTGAACACGGCAAAACGAACTGCCTCTAAATCTCCTGATTCACTCCCATGCCTCATAATAAAATACTGATCGGATTTAGCATAGCTTTGGGCTATAAAATAATCTTTCCAAGCTTCCTTGACCCATGAATTGATACATTCAGTAAATTCCAACGAATGCACCATTGTCAGAAAATGAAAATATTTATAAACTGTGGATGGCACCCCATGATCCCGGTAAAGCACCGCAAAGCTATGCAGAATCCTAAATTTATCCTCCCAAGTCGGTTCCGAAACAAAATCTTCTGGAATAACCGGGACCAGTTCATTTTCTTCCCCAACATGCGGCCCCTGAATATCAGGGGTTAAAGACATTTGTTTGAAAGACGAAATCCATTGGCCAGGCTCATATTTGATGAAATCAGAAAGTTTTAAATAGCGAACATTGCCAGGCATCAGATAAAGAATATAATTTGCATCTCCTAACTGCATTTCTTTATGCAGAAAATAATCGGGCTTTTTTATTACTTGTAAAATTTCATATTCAGATGCAGTTTGAATGTTGCCGGGGTTGATTGCCAATAAGGTTTCCCACTGGCAATGAGGGCAAGCAACCTTTTCTCCCGCTTTTTCCACAGGAAATGTAATATTTCCACCACAATTCCTGCAATGACACTCGGCTTCTTCTAGCATGAATTAATTTCCTTTGGCCTTTCCGCGTTGCCTGTGCCGCTGCCAACAAAATAGGCGTGACCTACTCACGCTCCGCAACAGGCACTGGTATGCCCTCATGGAACGCTTTCAGACACGCCCGGTTGGGCGTGTCTTCTGCGCTATCCATGAATTCAAAATTACCAGTTTTGTTGCGGACAGCAGCCGAAGCTACGCGAAATGATTTATTGTTTTTCTGGTCGTTTTTTGACTGACATAACGATTGAAGCAAACGGCGCGGGGCAGCGCAAGTGTTCCGGCGTGTGGTATTCGCCGGTTGCCATTGCGTTGCCGTTGCGTTGCCAACGTGTTGCCACCTCGTTGCCACGACCGTTGTCATTTGCGGTGGAAAAATCCTTAACGCCAGTTAGGAGTAGGGCGTCCTGATGGATTTTGGCTTTGATCGCGTACAATTTTGGCGCGTTACGCGCCATGAACTTGCACCGTTTTGGACACGAAAGGAGCGTTGCGACACTCCCGCGTGAAGCCTTACCCCCGGTCCCCAAAGATGGAATACCTCTGGCAAGTTACCATTCCCGTTTTTATCAAAGGCCAATTTGTGAACGGCTGCGGGATGATTTCACACTTGCCGTTTTTCGCGCTGTGCTTTAGTTTTGGGACTTATGACACGGTACGAACGGGCAGCGCAATTATGGTCAGTTCTCGCACTCGCGGCACGTCAGCAGCAAATTCTCAGTTATGACGTTGCTGGCAAGCTCACGGGTTTGCCGCGTCAAGCAATCGGCGACAATCTCGCGCCGATTCAGGATTATTGCCTTCAAAACGGTCTTCCGGCGATGACATCATTGGTGGTCAGCGAGGAGACTGGACTTCCAAGTGAGGGTTTTGTTGCCGCCCAAAACGTTTTGCCTGCACAGACTCGTGTTTTTGTTTTTGACTGGCTCGCACGTCCAACTCCCACGCCAGAAGACTTTGAGCAGGCTTCCCGTAAAGCCAAGCAATGAACGTGCCCGAATCCTCAAATGCCGCGCCGGAGCCAACGGCCACTGCCGATTGAGTTATCTGCCACAGTTGCTCACCCGTTATAGCGGGCATGGAGCTTGGCTTGCCCGTTAGCCTCGAAGGCTTTACGATTTCAAGGTGACTAAAGTTGTTCGACCTACATGGGATTTACTTGAATGGTTGGTGCAGTCTTGCCAGGAAAAACTGCTAATATGCAGCCCGTGGCTTCCTGCGTCAGGTCTTCAACAATTGCGTGTTGTGTTGACAAAATCCTCCAAAGCAAGACATCTTCAATCCGTGGAATTTTGGTCCCGACTGTCTGACCCCAATACTGATAGTGGTCTTTTGTTGGAAATTGTTAAGGACCTAAAGCGTGGCAATATTCAAGTTGAACTTAAAGATTCTTCAACTCTACACGCAAAAATTTATATGGCCGATAGGTTGTTGGCAATTTTCGGTTCCTGCAATTTGAGCAGTTCTGGATTTGAGGAAAATCTTGAAATAGCTGCCTTAGTTTCAGAACCAGAAATCAGGCAGGTCTGCGCGGTGGCTGATGGCATCGAGAATGAAATGAAAACTGTCGGCTTCGACGATCTCGTATATTTTGTGGAACATCAAAGGCCAACGATTCTTCAACAGCAAACGACGCCTCCCCCAATAACGGTCGTACCAATTTGGCGGCAAAAAGGGACGGTCGTGGCTAAGGAATGGAAAGAAACGGTGCCCGCCCCTCCTGCTCCGGGAAGTGCGCGACCAACGGAGACTATTAATCCGATGGACGTTTTTGAACGGGGGCTTAAATTATTGAATGAGCATCAAGAGCATATTTCACGATTAGACATCGGCAGTTTTACAGGGCAAAAAGTTAAAATCATCGTTTTCCCTGAAGACTTTTTAAGGTCTATGATGGACGCGCGATGGGCGAAAGGACAGCCTCCCTTTCAAGAGCTGGAGGGAAAGATTGTTGGTGAACATAAACCAATGCGAGCAACGCAATCATACACGAACTCCACTTTGACTGGTGAAGAAAAAATGACTTGGAAGTTTTTACCTAAACATGCCCGTACAAAGGATTTGATATTTGCAAATTTTCCGGTGAAAAAAAATCCTTTGGAAGGGCGGGAAGTTCATTATATCAGTTCAATCAAAAAGATTTAGACCGACAAGGGCAGCGCTGGATTTGCCGGGGGGAATTGTGGCATTCCTCGAACCGGCAAGGCGTGCCAGTCTTTTGGCAGGCCTCGTAGCGGATTGGGTGCGCCACATCGTTGTGACGATCATAAGAAATCTATTTATGCCGGGACAGACCGTCCCCACACCCCCGGCCCCGGCCCCCAAAAACAAAATCCCTTTCGGAACATACCTCCCCGGCTTTGAACGGAGAGCAATTTTTGAGGGGGAGCGAAATAATCCTTGCTAGTTGGATGAAGTTGGCGGCTTAATTATGTCCTTGGGGGTAGTGAATTTGGTCCTCGTAACTTCGCAACATTTTAATCAAACATTTAAAGAGCCTTCGTGGTATAGGCATCAAACACTCGCTTTCAACATTAAACATAAGAGTTCTAGGATTAGGTTCCTGTTTACATTTTAAATATTCATGTGTTCGCGCTTTTCGGAAACCAAAGATGAGGTCAAAATCCGCGTCCGGGACCTGAAGGTTGCCTTTGGGGTTCTCCACTCTTGGACGGATTCTTGCGCTTGCCCCAAATTTGGCTTGCCTGCTATTCTGACCCAATGGCAGGAAGCCTAATTAATCTCATAAAAAGCCCCAACGTAAATCACTACTTTTCCGCAGACCGCCCAATCGAACGACTTGACGAGGACCGACTCCAGCGGCGCAGTTTCGCCCAATCCATCGCTCAGGCGATCACGACATGGAGCGGGGACGAGAGCCTGGTGATGGCTCTTTACGGCGGTTGGGGTGACGGAAAGACCTCCGTCAAGGGTATGGTAGTGGATGCGATGAGAATGAATCCGGCCACGTGCCCTTTTATCGTCCATTTCAATCCTTGGGAGTGGGCCGGACAAAATCAATTGGCGCAGGTTTTTTTTGACGAGATCGGCAAGCAGATTGCCCATCAAGGCGAAGGCCAGGAAAAGAAAAAGGCTGAAGAATGCAGCCGCAGGCTACGAACGTTGGGCAAGTATTTAACCTTAACGGGTTCTCTTGTGACACCGGTCATGTCCGCGGCAAGCTTGGCATTTCCAGTCGTGAGCATCTTCACTCCGGCTGTATCCAAGGTGTTCAAGAAGTCTGGGAAGTTGGCCAAGCAGGCTGCTGAAGCTGTTCAGGAACAGGCAGAGCGTGAGGACGTAAACCTGCTCACGGTAAAGTTGGAATTGAAAAAGGCATTGATTGCACTCAAAAGGAACATCGTCGTTCTAGTGGACGATATTGACAGGCTGGCTGCGGACGAGATCAAGCTTCTGTTTCAACTCATCAAGGCGAATTCGGATTTCCCGAACCTAATCTTTTTTCTGTTTTTTCAGCGAGACATCATCGAAAGCGCACTTGGCCGCACAATCCGCACTGGCACGGGCAAAGAATACCTCGAAAAAATCGTGCAGGTGCCATTGTCGTTGCCCCACATTCAACGCCCCCTCTTGGAAGATTTGATTGAATCCAAGCTCCGGGACGTTTTGACCCGACGTGGTTTGGACGGAACCTTCGACTGGTCGAGGTTTAAGGAGCTTTGGCGGCAGGCTTTAAATGGATATTTTCACAACGTGAGAGATGCGGCCCGGTTTTTCAGCACATTCGAGTTTCAAGTTGCGTCCTTCCCCGATCCGGCAGAGTTCAACCCGATAGATTTGTTCGCGTTGGAGGTCTTGCGGACATTCGAGGGTAGCGTCTATGAGACGCTGCCAAGATCACGGCATCTCCTGACGCAAGATGCCGATGCTCAGCCTCAGGCCGATGTCCGCGACCTTGATGTCACCATACATTGGCAGAAGGGGCTTAAGCAAATTGTGACCGCCGGGAAGGCTAACAAACCTGAAGCGACGGAGGCAATACTCAGGGAATTGTTTCCATTTGAGTCCTTTATGCTCGGATTGAAGACGCCTGCGAGCATGATCCGATTTCAAAAGGAAACACGAGTCTGTCATCCGGCGTTCTTTGGCCGATATTTTCATCTGTGTATTCCGCAGGGTGATATTCCACAGTCCGAAATTTTGAAACTAATGAAGGCCATCCCTAGGCCATCTGAGTTCAAAAGGCTGTTGCTTGATTTAGACAATCAGCATTTGGCGTTAGAAGCACTGACTCGGCTTTCCGCCTATGGTGACGACTTCGATTCCAAAGATTCAGCGCAAATTGCTGGGGCGCTTTATGACGAGGGTGATGTACTTGTTGGCAGATATGACGATAGTTTGTGGAATGGTTATTCTGCGATGTCGTCACTTTTAATCGAGGCCCACTTAGATAAGCTTGGGACGGTTGCTGAAAGATTCGCTGTATTGAAGCAGGTTTTTGAACGAACAAAGGGAATTTACCTACCTGTGCGCCAGCTTTTACGTGAAGGTTCACGGGCGAACGAGTTCAAAACACTACCCAAATCCGTAGGGTTATCCAGCGAACAATACCGGGTGCTGGAAGTCATGCAACTTGAGGAGTTGGCTGCCATTTGCGTGCGGCACGTTGAACAAACCGCCGCGTCCGGTGCCCTCCTCTCACATCCAAAACTAAAAGAATTACTCGACGTATGGCTTCGTTGGGGCGGACCGTCCAAACCGGCAGAGGCTTGGTTCCGAAAAATGGTTGCAACTGACGACGGGCTGCTAACGCTTCTTGAAAATTTTCTTGGTAGCAAACTCAGCGAGGATTTTCGTCAAAAATTCATTAACCGGCTGTATGACGAAGGACTGACTAAATTGGAACAGTTCATGCCGGCCGAGGACATAAAACGTCGGGTCAAGGAATTGAGCCAGAAGAAGTTTTCTGAATTTCACACCAAGTTGTGCAAGTTGTTTTTGGACGTTTACGCGGAACACATACGCGACAGGCAATAGTTGCCATCCGACCCGACGATGACAAAGAAACAGACGGCGGAAAAACCTGTTTGACCGGTCCCGCAGCGCTCGCAGTGTCGGACCAAGTTAAAACATCCTGCCTGCCGACATCGCGGGGATTGCCTCTTCTGCTGGTCATAATCCACTTGTCAAACCACAATTACTTGCCGTTTCAGCCAAAAAAGCTTATATCGTTTCGGGACAAAGCAAACCATGATGAACTCCCTTTAACCGAAACGGAAACGCCTAACCAACACTGACATTTCTTGCGGCGGACGGATGCAGTTGGGAATTGTTTCTCCAGCTTCCGATCCCCCCTTGGCTGGACTTTATGGCGATGTTTACACTGATCGGGTTGTGAATAAAGTTCGACAAGCCAGCAAAGAAGTTCTAAGCAGCTATCAGGATGCAATGAAAAACGCTATGCAGAAAATTCATAATGAGGATGTTGAAAAGGAGATGGAAATAAGGCGGTTGAAAGACGAGAAAAAGCAGAAAGAATACCTAGAAGTGCTTAAACGATTTGACCAAAAATTTCCAGAAACAACTGAAAATGCAGATAAAAATAAACAGTGAAAAATTCATTTTAGCACTTAGGAAAAGCGTTTAAGCCGCAGGGTAGCCCTGACAAAGAAGAATTGTATTACCAACCTGTAAATCGGTCTTTGAACAATCCGCGCAACGAAGGCAAAGAATTGATACAGCCGTGCGAAACACCGCCAAAATGGCTTAAGAAATTTCCCGTATTTTGTCCAGGAGATTATATCCATGCGAGATCAAAGGAGTTCCGAAACTAGCCTTTGGGATGAAAACCTCGAAAAGAATCCTTACGACCGCCCTCATGTCCCGCAATAAAGCCATGCCATGCGCCACATTAGCCCCGTGGCGGGCGTTTGATCGTCTGGAAGGGGATTTTTGCCCGCACAGTTTCCGCACAGCTTTGGCCGTACGCACAGTTCCGCACAGTTAGCAGGTTGGCGCACGTTTCCGCACAAGTTTTTATGCTCATGGTTGCCGATGAATGCAAAATAGTGCTTGCAATCATTATGGAAATAGCGTATCACTAGAGGCAGTCAACCGCACAAAAAGGCAATTATGAGCAACAACGAAAACAGTCAGTTTGCAGGTTCAAGTCCTGCTATCCGCACCAGTTTTTCGTAATTTAATCGGACCGGCGCGGGGTGACAGCATCCATTCAAACAAATGCGATTAACGCCACGTCGCCCTGAACAGTGTTAAATCTTGATTTCCCTCCCGTATTGCGGTGTATTGGACACCATTTTGAAACCGATTCGATCCATCATAATTCCATTGCTCGCGCTGGCGTGCGGCTCAATCTTCGTTACCGGCTGCGCCAGCCAATACGTCGTGGTGCTCACCAACGGCCAGCGCTATACCGCTGCTAAAAAGCCTGCTGTGGAGAAGGTCAACGGACAGTTCGCCTTTGTCTTCACCGATTTGAGCGGCCAGACCAATGCCATCCCCTCCGGACTCGTCCGCGCGGTGGTGCCAGCCTCGGACATCAAGCCCGGGCGGTAAATCTCTCGGCATATTTGCCGAGCAGATCGGCTTCCAGGTTCACCGCGTCGCCCATTTTTTTCTCCCTCAGCGCCGTTACGGCTAGCGTGTGCGGAATGATCCAGATGCGGAATTTCTTTTTGCCCGCCTTGGCCACCGTCAGGCTGATGCCGTCCAGCGCGATGGACCCTTTTAAACGATATAACGCATCACCCTCCTTGGCGCGGCAATGTCCAGCACGTGGTCCTGCGCCTGATTTTTCCCAACGGATGATCTTCCCGACGCCATCGATGTGGCCGGTGACAAAATGCCCGCCCAGTTCGCCGTCCGCTCGCAATGGACGTTCCAGGTTCACCAGTGAACGGCGTTGTCAAATGCCGGAAACTCGTGCGCTCCCAAGTTTCCTGGAACAAGTCAAACTGCAACAGCTTGGATTTCCGCGGGATGGAGATTTTTGTCGCCGTCAGGCAGCAGCCGTTGACCGCCAGGCTGCCGCCGGTTTTCAATCCGCGCGCTGATTTTCCCGCGCGGACCGTCAGGAGGATGGACTTTTTTCCGCGCCCGATCTTCTCGACCGTTCCCGTCTCTTCAACAATGCCTGTGAACATTCGAGCAATCTAACGATTTCGCCGCATCCCGTCGAGTCCGTCTGCCAAGGCGGGGCAAACTCAAATTTAATTGAGTTAAAGACCTCGTCTCCACAAAACAGGGCGCGTCACTCCGTGCGGGCCGCGGGTAACGATGAGGACACCTCACCGGGGTAATTCTCATCCCCACCGTCTTCCCTGGGGAGAAGGACAAGCTGCGGGCGGACCAGAATTTATTCGCGTGTGAGGCGGGATTAGCGCATCCTATCCTCCAATGAAATCCATGACGGGGTATGGCCGCGGCGAGTGCTCGCGGGACGGCTTCAAAATTACGGTCGAGTTAGGCGCGGTCAACCGCCGCCAATCTGAAATCTCAGTGAATCTGCCGCGCGAGCTGGAAATGCTCGAATCGCAGGTGCGCGACGCGATCAATGCCCGCGTTGCCCGCGGTCGCGTTTCGGCCCGCATTTCCATCCATGCCACGGAGGGAAACACATCCGCGCGGATGCACATCAACAAAGGGCTGGCCGCGGCTTATGCGGCGGAATTGGGGAAGCTGGCGAAACAATTGAAATTAACCGGCGGAATTTCGCTCGACCACGTCTTGAGGGCGCCCGGAGTTTTCCAAAGTGACGAGGAGTTGGTGGAGGCCGAGGACGTGTGGCCGGCGGTGGAGAAGGCGTTGATGCAGGCGCTGGCGGCCCTGGTGAAAATGCGCGAGCGTGAAGGCGATCATCTTTTGAAAGCGCTGGCCATCCACATTGAAGTGATGCGAAAGGCTGTGGAAAAGGTCCAAAAGCAGGCGCCGGTGACGGCGGAGAATTACCGCAAACAATTGCTCGAGCGCATCAAGAACGCCGGCATTGAAAATGTGGCGGAGGACGAGGAGCGGCTGATGAAAGAGGTTGTGTTGTTCGCCGACCGCTCGGACATCACGGAGGAATTGACCCGGCTGCAAAGCCATTTCCAACAGTTCGAAGATTGCCGGAAATCGAAGGAGCCGGTGGGGCGGACGCTGGATTTTTTGGCACAGGAGATGAACCGCGAGATCAATACCATCGGCTCCAAGGCGAATGATGCGATGATTTCGCGCGAGGTGGTGACGTTGAAGGCGGAGCTGGAAAAATTTCGCGAGCAGGCCCAGAATGTCGAATGAAGAACCGGAGCCAGAAGCCAGAGACCCGAAAGCCCGCGCCTGAGGCACGGCCGCTGCTCATCCTGATTTCCGCTCCGTCCGGCGGCGGCAAAACGACGTTGTGCCGGCAATTGCTTCGCGCGCGGCGCCAGATGGTGCGCGCCATCACCTGCACCACCCGGCAACCGCGGAAGGGCGAGCGCAACGGCGTTGATTATTATTTCCTCAAGGCCGATGATTTTTTGAAGCGGGTGCAGGCGGGAAATTTTTTGGAACATGCCACGGTTTATGGCAACAGCTACGGGCTGTTGAAAGCGGAATTGCTGGCCAAATTGCGCGCGGGCAAAGACGTGCTGTTGAACGTGGACGTCCAGGGCGCGGCGACGATCTTCAAAAAGGCCGAGAGTGAGATGGAATTGAAAAATGCGCTGGTGACGATTTTTTTGACGCCGACGTCGCTGACGGAGATTGAGGCGCGCCTGAACCGGCGCGGAGCGGATTCGCCGGAAGTGATCCGGCGGCGGGTGGCGGTGGCGAAACAAGAAATCGCGCAATGGAAGCATTTCGATTATCTTCTGGTCAGCAGCAGCAAGCAGGAAGATTTGCGGAAGGCGCTGGCGATTGTGGAAGCGGAAAAAATGCGGGTGGCGCGGTCGCGCGCGCCGGAATTTTGATCCTAAAATGAGCAACGGAAAAAAAATAGTCCTGGGGGTGACCGGCTCGATCGCCGCTCATAAAGCGGCGGACCTGGCGTCGTTGCTCGCCAAGGCCGGGTGCGAGGTGCGCGTGGTGATGACGGCCGACGCGCAGCAATTTATCACCCCGCTCCCATTCAAAACCCTCACGCGCAATCCCGTGGTGACCAGCCTGTATGATGAGGAAGAAGGCTGGAAACCGGCGCATATCCGCCTGGCCGACGAAGCAGACCTGCTTTTAATCGCGCCGGCGACCGCCAACATTCTCGCCAAAATGGCCAATGGCATCGCCGATGATGCGCTCACCTGTATCGCGCTGGCCCTGAATCCTAAGGCGCAAATTTTGATGGCGCCTGCCATGAACGGAAAGATGTGGTTGCATCCGGCGACCCAGGCGAATGTAAAGATCCTGAGGTCGCGGGGCGTTGAATTTATCGGGCCGGACAAAGGCATGTTATCGTGCGGCTATGAAGGCATAGGCCGGATGTGGCCGGTGGAAAAGATTGCTGACGCGGCGTTGAAACACTGAGGCAAAAGCGGTCTTGAAGCTTGCGGCTTCACGAAAATGAATTTATGAAAATCCGGCAATTGTTAGCGCTGATGGAAATTCCGGCGCCCGATCCGGAACGTCTTCTGCGCCGGATAAAAACGATGGAGCATGATATCATGCTGCCGGTGAAGGCGGTATTTATCGGGATCATATTATATTCATTCGGCACTCCCTGGTTCAGCGAGCCGCATGTTTACGACCTGGCGACCCAGACTGTGCAATCGATCTTCTGGTTTTATATTCCGGCCAACGTCCTATTGGGGTTGTTGATCCTGTGCATGAATCGGCTGCCACTCGCCGTGGTGCAGTGGTCGGTTGTCACGAGCAGTCTGATTGACGGATTATTCATCACGGGTCTGGCTTTGCTGTCGGGCGGATTGGACAGCACATTATTCTGGCTGTTTGCAGCGCTGATCATCCGCAATGCGGTGAGCTTGCCGCCGGGAGTTTCACAATTGGTCTTAAATTTCGCCATCAGCCTGTGTTACGTGCTGATCGGAGTTCTGGAAGTGGCAGTAATGGGCAACTTGAGTGAATCGGAACTGCAATCGTTGGACATCGCGCCGCAGACGGGCCTGGGGCAGCCTTTTTTCCTCCGATTGGTGGTCTTGTTATTGATGACCGGAGGCTGCTACGGCACCCAATTGCTGCTGGAACGCCAGGAGATCGCGGTGGAAGAAGCGCGGGAGTTTGGGACGCGCGAAAGCCAGCTCCGGTCCGCGGGCCGGCTCGCCGCAGAGGTGGCGCACCGGATCAAGAATCCGCTGGCGATCATCAACAATGCGGCATTCTCCCTGCAACGCTCGCTGCGCGAAAATAAAAATTCCGCCGCGCAACAGATTGCGATCATCCAGGAGGAAGTGGAGCGCGCGGACCGCGTCATCACCCAAATCATGGGATACGCGCAATTGAGCGAGGGCCGCGTGGAAAAGCTGAACGTCAACGAAGAACTGGACCGGGCGATTGCCCAGGTATTTCCGCCGGGAATTCCGACCCAGATCAAGGTCCATCGGGAGTACGCGCCGCCATTTCCGCCGCTGCTGTTGCAACGAAACCATTTTTCCGAGATCGTCACCAATCTGCTGCTGAATTCCCGCGAAGCGCTCGGCGAAAAAGGAAATATTTTTATCACCGCCACTCATCGCCGGGACCATTCCATCGATATCTCCGTCCGTGACGATGGCCCGGGCATTGCGCCGGACAAGATCGAGCGCGTTTTCGAGGCGTATTATACGACCAAGGAAAAAGGCACCGGCCTGGGGCTGGCCATCGCCAAACATAATGTCGAATTGTACGGCGGAAAGATCCGGGTAGATTCGGAGATTGGAATCGGGACGCGTTTTGCCCTATCCTTTCCGTCGAAAAGCATTCTTAACGAATCGCAGCCAATATGAAAGAACATTGCCAAAGGGCCATGCCCGGAAGATAGCCGATGCATTATCCCATTCCACCGGTCCTGGTTGTGGACGATGAAAAAAACATGCGTCTGTCTCTCCAGACCATGTTGATGGATGAGGGCCATGGCGTCCGCGCCGTGGAGTCCGCTGAAGAGGCGCTCGAAGTGTTGAGCCGCGAGGAGATTTTCATGGTCATCACCGATGCCCGGCTGGGGGGCATGAGTGGTTACGATTTCCTGAAGAAAATCCAGGCCGAGAGGCCGGACTTGCCCGTCCTGATGCTCACGGCATATGCGACTCCCAAGCTCGCCGTCGAGGCGATCAAATCCGGGGCGATGGATTATCTCGCCAAACCGTTCGCGCCGGAAGAGTTGCTTCACGCCATCGCCAGATGCGAAGAGCGGTACCGGCTTCTTCGCGAGAACGCCGCCCTGCGTTCGCGCACCGGTGACCTATTTGGCCTCAATCAAATCGTGGGCGAATCAGAAAAGATCCGCGAACTGCGGAAATTGATCCAAACGGTCGCACAAACGGATGCGCGGGTATTGATTCTGGGCGAAAGCGGCACCGGCAAGGAATTGGTGGCGGGCGCTTTGCATGCCTTGAGCAATCGGAGGCACGAGAATTATGTGCGCCTGAACTGCGCGGCCATTCCCGAAACGCTGCTGGAAAGCGAATTGTTCGGGCACGAGAAAGGCGCTTTCACGGGTGCGCTCAAACAAAAACCCGGGCGGGTGGAGGAGGCGGACGGCGGCACGATTTTTCTCGATGAAATCGCGGACATGAGCAAACCGCTGCAGGCCAAGCTGCTGCGTTTTCTCGAAGACGGAAGTTTTACCCGGGTGGGGGGCAGCCAGGAATTGCGCGTACACGTGCGGCTCCTGGCGGCGACCAACCGGGACATTGCGCAGGCGATCGCCGAGGGCCAGTTCCGCGAGGATTTGTTTCACCGGCTGAATGTGGTCCAATTCCAACTGCCGCCATTGCGCGAACGGGGGGAGGACGTCTTGTTGCTGGCGGACCATTTTTTGAGATTATTTTGCGTGACGATGAACAAGAATTTCACGGGAATTTCCGCCGCCGCCCGGCAGAAACTTTTGGCGTATCGCTGGCCGGGCAATGTCCGCGAATTGCGCAATGCGATCGAGCGCGCGCTGATCCTGGAACCTTTGCGAGAGATCCAACCTTCCAGCCTGCCCGATTTTCAGGTCGAGACGCGCGGGCAAAAAGCCGCGCCGGTCCAGGCGGCGCCGGATGAGTCACTTGACGCCGCGCTGATGCGGGTGGAACGTGAATTAATTACTGACGCGCTGGAACGAAATAGTTTCAGCCTGACGCGCGCTGCCGAGCAGCTTAAATTGACCCGTCACTCGCTCCGTTATCGGATGCAGCGGCTGGATATGAAGACCGGTGATACTGCCGGCGGCGAAGTTTGATTATTTATGGACAATGATGTACCCATAAGCCATCTTTCGATGGGATGGCTGGAAATTTTTATTCTTTTAGGCGCCCTGTTCATGGTGGTGGTCTGCCTAGTATTATGGGCAATGTTTATCCGAAAGACGAAAAAGCGCCGGCGCAAACATCATGAATTCCGCGGCAGTTACAGCGAAAAACTGAAAAAGGGCGCCGGTGATATCAAAGAATTGGTGGATAAACATTCCCGGCGGCGGAAACATTGGCGGTACCAGAAAAATCCGACTTTGGCTGAAACCGGAGGCCTGCCGCCGCGCCGCGACCCGGACAGTCCGCCGCCACCCCCGTGATGCAACATAGCCGCGCCATCACCAAAAAGAGCGCCTCGAACCTTGCGCTTGCCTTTGTCCTGCTGCCAAAAAAAAAGCGCGAGGCGATGTCCGCGCTCTATGCCTTCTGTCGTGAAGTGGATGATGTCGCGGACAATGAAACGGTCCCAGCGGAGAAGCGCCGGGGACAACTGATGGATTGGCGGGAGGACATCCGCCGCGCCTGCGAAAATGAATCCCCGCAATTTCCGGTCAATCGCGAACTCCAGCCGGTCATCCAGGAATATTCGCTGCCTTACGGATTGTTCGACGAACTCATCCAGGGTTGTGAAATGGATTTGGACAGGAACCGGTATGAAGATTTCGAAGCGCTGGAAAAATACTGTTATCACGTGGCGTCCGTGGTCGGACTGTTAAGCATTGAGATTTTCGGCTACAAGAATCCGGCGACGCGCGATTATGCGATCGGCCTCGGCAAGGCATTGCAACTGACGAATATCTTGCGCGATGTGAAAACCGACGCCGAACGCGGGCGCATTTATTTGCCGCTGGACGAATTGAGGAAATTCGGCGTTGCGCCCGAGGAGATTTTACAGTCCCGGTATTCCGACCGGTTTCAAAAGCTCGCCAACGCCATCGCCACGCGCGCAAAAGATTTCTATCAACTTGCGCGACGGACGCTTCCAGCCGAAGACCGCAAATCGATGGTTGCCGCCGAACTGATGAGTTCGGTTTATTGGAGATTGCTCGAAGAACTGAAGAAAACAAATTTCATGGTGTTCGGCCAACCCGTCCGCTTGAGCAAGCCCCATAAACTCATGTTGGTCTTTCTTGCCTGGACGCGCTTCGCCACGGGCTCCACGGTCCCCAGTTATGGCCAACCCTGAAAGGCGTCGCCTGATCGTCAACGCGGACGATTTCGGCCTTTCGCATTCTGTGAACGAGGCGGTGGTTCGAGCTCATCGCGAAGGCATTTTGACGACGGCCAGTTTGATGGTGAATGAAGCCGGTTTTGAGGAAGCGGTGGGTTTGGCAAGAGAATCCCCGAAACTTGGCGTTGGGTTGCATTTAACCCTATTGCACGGACATTCAACGCTCGCGGCGGAAAAGATTCCCGGTCTGGTCAACTCGCGGGGCGAATTTTCCAACAGTCCCTTCGGTGTGGGCATGAATTATTTTTTCAAGCGAAGCCTGCGCGAACCCTTGCGCGCGGAGGTCCACGCGCAATTCGAAAAATTCCATGGCACCAGGTTGCCGCTCGACCATGTCAACGGTCATTTGCATCTGCATTTGCATCCGGCCATCTTCTCAATCTTGATGGAGGATGCGGACCTATTGGGCATCCGGCACATACGTCTTACCCGCGACTGCCTATCCCGTAGCCGCAGAATGTCGGAGGGGCATTGGTTTTACCGGGTTTCCCATGCGGCAATCTTTGAAGCGTTGTCCAGCCGGGCGCGACGGTCGTTGGAAACGAAGAAAATCAGACATGCGCAGATCACTTTTGGACTTTTGCAGGACTCGCGCGTGGGGGAAAATTATGTTTTGAAACTGTTGCCGGAATTGCCGCCGGGCGATTCGGAGCTTTACTCGCATCCCTCGCTGGACAAATTTAAGCATGAGTTTGATGCGCTGGTCAGTCCGCGAGTCAAAGAGCTTGTGAACCAGCTTGGCATCGAACTGATACGTTACCAGGATTTATGATCAAAATGATTGTGATTTTGTTGATCGGCCTCACTTTCGAGTCCACGGGAATCATCCTTATGAAAAAGGGTATGAATACGATTAACGGGGTAAATGGTTACAACGTCGCCGAAATTGTCCGCGTCGTGAAAAATGTCATCACGAATCCCCAAATCCTTCTCGGTGTGTTCTTTCAGGCATTGTTTTTCATTTGTCTGTTGATTTTGATGTCCAAATGCGAAATCAGTTTTCTCTGGCCGCTGACCGCGCTGAGTTTGGTTTTCGCCACCTTTGCGGCGATGATTTTTCTGGGCGAAACCGTCTCCTGGATCCGATGGTTGGGCGTGATCTTCATCATGATCGGCGCGGCGTTCATCAGTTACAGTGAACACGTCAAGGAGAAGCCGGCGGCGCCACCGAAGGTATCTGATTCCGGCGCAAAATAAGCGGCGAAGGCGCGAAAGAAATTGTTATCGAAAGGGAAATGGAAAGTTTGCAAGCCCATTCCATCGGCCCATTCCATTGGCGAAAGAAAAGCGGCAGAGGGCTGCCGCATTCCAAAACCTCGCGGAACTTCGATTTGCGCTTTTAATCGTGGTAACAATTTTTTTTCGATGCATCCTTACTAAAAAAATTTAATTTGAGCCTCGTTACCCCCGGCTGCTGCAATATTTTGGATAAAACCTCCGCCAATCGTTCCGCGGCAAATTTGGTTTTCTTTTGCAACTCCATCAACGCGCCGATTTTTCCCGGCGATTTAGCGACCGCCAGTAACAGTTTTCCGTAATCCGGATTTTTGTCCGGTTTGGCGAGCAGGTTGAAATCCAACGGAAGATCTTCATTCGCCGTATCCGAAATCACCCGGAGGGTGGCGCAGGGGATTCCGCGTTCCGCGCAAACAGCTTGAATCGCGGCGGATTCCATTTCAGCGGCGTCCGCGCCGGTTTCATCGCGCAACTTCTTCTTATCGGCAACGGTAATTGCGACACGGTCGGCGCAGAAAATTTTTGCGGGTTTTGCTCCGGCGGCAATCAATTGTTCGCAGGAGACGACGTGCGGAGTCGCTAATTTTTTTTCATTTAGAGTCTCGTTACCTCGACTCCTACCGATTTCAAAAAGGACCTCACCGATTTTCAAATTTGGGTCCAATCCGCCGGCGAAACCGCAGGTGAGCACTATGTCCGGAGCGGTTGATAAATGGGTTAGAAATTCGCGAACGGATTTCTCGGCGTTTTGGCGGCCGATGCCAGTGATGAGGATGGCCAGGCCCGGTTTGGCCGCCGCGATTTTTTGGAATGGCGCCGCTTCTTCTTTCAGAGCGAAGCAAACAAGTTTCATTTCACCCCCGCCAGCCTTTCCTTCCAGATTTTGTAAAGCTCCACGGTGGCCCGGACGTCGCGCAGGCAGTATTCGGCGATTTCACGGAATTTTTTTCCGGCCATGAGATTGCTCACGTCCATGCCAGTCACGCCGTGGCTCTTCGGCGATTCAATCCCAAAGGCCTTGCAGTAAAAATCCAGGTTGAACCGCCGCGCCGCGCCGTCGCGTCCGCTCACGCTGTAAAAGGTCAATTGCTCGGCAAGGTCGCAGTGCGGATCGGTGGCGTAACGATAGCCGAGCCAGTTTTTTTTGGAGATGGGCACGTTCAGGACCGCCGAACGCAGGTAAATGAAGGGCACGTCGAAGCCGCGCCCGTTGAAGGTGACGACGGAATCGAATTTTTTTGCCGCGTCCCAAAATTGCGCGAGCAATTCCGCCTCATCCGCGCAGGGGATAAATTTTACAGGAGAGGCATCCTCCGGTTCCTCCTCAAAATCCTCGGTGATGAAAAGAGATTGGCCGCCCTGGGTGTCGGCATTGAGCATGGCGATGCAGACGACCTGCGAGGTGAATGGCCACAGGCTCATGAACCGGGTGATCTCCTCGCGCTTGGCGCATTTCCCAGGTTCATCGGTGATCTTCTCGCATTCGCGAAAGAGATATTCCTGCTGCGCCTCGTCGAAGTTCTCGAGCGGCTGGGCGGAGGTCTCGATGTCAAAAACAAGGGTAGCCATGAATAGTCCAGCCATTGAAACATCAAGACGCCGGAAACACCAAGAAAAACTGGAGGCAGAAAACGGACGATGGGAAACATTCAACCCGCCTTCGCCTGGCTACGGCGCGGCAGGCATCCAACATCCAACATCCAATAAAAACACAGTGCTTATCTCGCCGAATTGAGGCGCGGGGCATTGAACTTTACGGATGGTTTACGCGTTTTGAGAGGCTCGTCGGGTTCATCCAGATTTGCGCGTACGCGTGGCAGACATTGGGGCCAGGTCTTTTGGATGTGCGCGATGAACTGCTCGCGGATGGCACAACGCAAATCCCAAGCCTTGGATGAATCCGCCGCGGTGGCGAGAACGCGCAATTGCATGGTCTTTTCATCGGCATCGCTGACCTGGAGATTCCAAAAGCGTTTGTCCCAGAGCGGCTGGCGTTCAACGATTTCCTTGAGGGCTTTGCGCGCGTCCTCCACGGGAAAGGTATAATCCACGAAAACAAAGACCGAGCCGAGGAGTTGGGCGGATGAGCGGGTCCAGTTTTGGAACGGCTTTTCGATGAAATAGGTCAATGGCAATACCATGCGGCGGTCATCCCAAATATGAACGACGACATAGGTAAGCGTGATTTCTTCAATCCGGCCCCATTCCCCTTCGACGATCACGACGTCGTCCTGGCGCATGGGTTGGGCGAGGGCGATTTGGAAACCGGCGATGAAATTTGCCAGGGTCTTCTGCGCGGCGACGCCCGCGATGATGCCGACGATTCCCGCGGACGCGAACATGCTGGCGCCGACATGCCGCACTTCCTGGAACAGCATCAGGATGGAAGCAATGGTGCAGAGGCCGATGAAGACGTGGAGCGTCCGGCCCATGAGCTTTGATTGCGTGTAAATTTTTCGGGCTTGCAAGTTATCAGCCGCCGTCACGTCGTATTGCGCCAGTAATGCCTGTTGTCCAAGGTCAACCGCCTGGAATAAAATCGACGCGATGGCGAGGATCAGCAAAATACTGTTGCACCGTGCGAAGAACGGCGCATCTGCGGCCGGAAAAAAAGTGGGCAGCATAAAAATAATCACAAGGACCGGAAGAAGCACACGCAAGCCGCGGCCAAACAGAGGAACGATAAATTTGACGGCGTGGCCCGGGATTCTCCCAGCCCACACCGACACTCTCGCCTCGACGATGCGCGCCAGCCGAAAAGACAGCCATAAAAAGGCAACAAAGAACGCCCCGGCAAAAACTTCGTTCAGGATATGTTCAACCTGAATGAGAATATTGCCCGACCACAGTTTCAAGAGCAACGGAGCGATGCCGAGGTAAATCGCCCCGATCCATAGGAAGAGATACACCGGCCCGCCGATATTGCCGAAGAGATGCTTGCGCCAATGCTGCGGTTGGGCTTTGTCAACCTGGCGGTGGAAAACCATGGAGAGCACGACGTTGACGACCACCATGAATAAGAGGGGGATCAACGCCACGATCAAATCCGCCCAGGTAATGCGGCCGGTTGCCGGCGCCAAAATTTGCGGGCCGAAGAGATTGGCGAGCTCATGCGTCAAAAAATTTGCCGACGACGAAACCAATCCATAAAAAAAATCATTTCCAGTAGCAGCGTTCATTCCACCTCCGCTGTAACAGTCGCTTTGATGCGAGGGATGTCAAGGGGGAAAGGAAGATGGAAAAATGGAAAGTGGGGAACATTCAACCCGCCGTCGCCTGGCTACGGCGCGGCAGGCATCCAACATCCAACATTCTACATTCACTCGCCTTACGACAGGTCCACCGGGTCGATGTCTACTGAGAGGGTGACGTCTTCAGGCAAAGCGAGTGCGGCGACAATTTTTGCCAGGGCAGCGCTGAGTTTGCTCATCGCGCGGGTGCGCAGCATGATTTGATAGCGATAAAACTGTTCCGCCCGCAGCAGCGGAGCGGGCGCGGGGCCTGAGATTATTAAGTCCGGAATTTTTAGTCCGGAGTCATTAGTGGTGTGGGCATTAGGCTGTGGACTATGGACTGTGGACTCGATGATTTTTTTCAAATGGCCGGCAGAAAATTTCACTTTGTCCTCGTTCCGGCCTTTGAGGGTGAGCAGGGCGACACGGCTGGCTGGAGGATATTTCAATTGCTCACGGAATTCGAGTTCCTGCTCGTAGAAGCCGGTGAAATCGTGGCGGCGAGCATATTGGATGGCCGGATGAAAAGGCGCAAAGGCCTGCACGAAGACTTCGCCCTCGACGTCGCCTCGGCCGGCGCGGCCGGCGACCTGGGTCAAAAGCTGGAAGGTGCGTTCGCCCGCGCGGAAATCGGGCTGATGCAACGCCGAATCTGCGTGGATGATGCCGACAAGGGTGACGTTCGGAAAATGCAGTCCCTTGGCGATCATTTGTGTGCCGACAAGGATATCGATCTTTCCGGTGCGAAAATCGCCGAGCGTTTTGCGATAGTCATCCTTGCGTTTCATGGTGTCGGAATCCATCCGGCGTACGCGCGCCTGCGGGAAGAGTTTTGCCAGGGTTTCCTCCACGCGCTGGGTGCCGGTGCCGGAAAACCGGATGGCGGGGTTGTTGCATTTCGGATTGGGACAAACCCGCGGCACTTTGTCCACAAACCCACAAATGTGGCACGCCACCCTTTGTTCGACGCGATGGTACGTCAGGGAAACACTGCAGTTTGGACAATTTGCGACGTAACCGCATTTCTCGCATTGCAAGGAAGTGGAGTAACCGCGGCGGTTGAGAAATAAAATCGTTTGTTCCTGCCGGTCAAGCCGCTGGTGGATGGCTTCCTTGAGCTGCGGCGAAAAGATCAAACCGCCCTTTTCCTTTGCCGCGGCCTGCCTCATGTCCACGACACGGACACGGGGCATTTTTTGATCATCCACACGCTCGGGCAATTCGAGCAGCGTGTATTTTCCTTTTTTTGCGTTGTGATAACTTTCGAGGGAGGGGGTGGCCGTGCCGAGGACGACAACGGCGTTTTCCATCTGGCCGCGGACGATGGCCACGTCGCGCGCGTGATAGCGCGGCGCTTCCTCCTGCTTATAACTCGTTTCGTGCTCCTCATCCACGATGATGAGGCCGAGAGGCTCCACTGGGGCAAAGATGGCCGAGCGGGCGCCGATGACAATGCGCGCGCGGCCCTGGCGGATTTTATGCCACTCATCGTGGCGTTCGCCCGCGCTCAGGTGCGAATGCAACACGGCGACGAGCGTCTGGCATTTGCCGGAACTGAACCGGGCCTTGAACCGTTCGACAGTTTGAGGTGTGAGTGAAATCTCGGGGACCAGGACGATCGCGCCTTTGCCCTGTTCCAGTGTGTGTGCGATTGCCTGAAGGTAAATTTCGGTTTTGCCACTGCCAGTGACGCCGTGGAGAAGAAAGGTCGAGGATGGAGGGTGGAGAATGGAGGATGGAGTTTCATTCAAGGCCGCCTTGATTTTCTCCAGCGCCGCGGATTGAGCGGGATTCAATAACAGCGGTTGCGACGGCAAAATATGTTCACGGGCGTAGGGGTCGCGCTCGGAGATTTCCGGGGTGACTTCGACCATTCCACGGTCTTCCAGCTTGCGCACAGTGGCGGCCGTGGTCCCGGCGAGTTCAAGCAATTCAGTCAGCAGCATTTCGCGGCGTTCCTCGATGATATTCCAAACCTCCTGTTGCCGTTTGGGCAATTTTGGAAATTCGCCCGAGGGCGGCATGGCACGGACAAACAATTGTTTTTTCCAGCCATCCTCCTTTTTGCGGACGGCTTCCGGCAGGACGGATTTCAAGGCGATCTCGGGCGCGCAGCAGTAATAATCCGAAATCCAGCGCGCGAGCTTCAAGATTTTCGGCGTGACCAGGGTTTGCGCGCCGATGACTTTCAAGACCGGCTTGAGATTGGCGTGAGCGGATTCTTCGGCGAGGGCGGTGACAGTCCCGAGGATTTTTCGCGAGCCGAAGGGGACTTGGACGCGGGCACCCACTTCGATTTGCCCCGCCAACCCCGGCGGAATGGAATAATCGAATTCCTTTCGCAACGCGATTTCGAGGCTGACACGGGCAATCATTTCTATATGGGAAAACGGGATTAATCGCGCGTGATCGCGCGCAACTCGGCTTCCAATTGTTTCCGCAGTTCTTCGCGTTCATCGTCAGTCGCTTCGCGCGGCACGCGAAAAATCCTGCCGACGGTGATTTCGCAGCGGGCAAAGGGCAGGGGCGCCTGAAATTTGTCCCAGCTTTTCAATTGGATCTTCCAATTCAGATGATAGGACATGGGCACGATCGGCAGGCCGGTCAATTGCGCGGTGGCAATGACGCCCTCCTGGATTTCATAACGGGGACCGCGCGGGCCATCGGGCGTGATGGCCAAATCATAGCCGCGCTCGGCCCGGGTGGTCATCTCAAACAAGGCCTGCGGACCGCGCCGGGAGGAGGAGCCGCGCACGGGTTCAATGCTGAAACGCTCGAGGATTTCCGCGAGCAATCCGCCGTCACGGCTGGCGCTGACCATTCCCGCGATGCGGCGTTTCGGCGCGTGTTTCAAGATAAAGCGGCGATACAAGACGGGCGCGAGCGCCAGGCGATTGTGCCAAAGGGCGAAGATGATTTTTTCCGGCGGCTCGCCGTTGAAAAAATGGGGACGGTCATCGAGCCGGAAGCGGATCGTCGCCCCCAGCAGGCGCAACGACAGATAAATCAACACGGCGACGAACTGCCGGCGCCAGGTGGCCTTTTGGGGGATGACCACGCCTGCGGGCTTTGGGTTTAGGGTCCCGGGTTGCGGATTTGCCACAGGCATCATGCTCCTTTTTTCAAACAGGCGCGCACCAACTCTTCTACCGTGGCTTTGGCGCCGAGAGAGTTTTGGGCGGCGCGAACGACATCGTGCGCCTCGATCTGTTTGAAACCCAGCGCGATGAGCGCCAGCACCGCGTCATTGAGTTTTTGGGCGTCGGGCGAAAGAGCGTGTTGCGCGCTGGCGGCTTCCCAGGCGCCCGCCGCGCCGATCCTGTCCCGCAATTCCACCACGATGCGCTCGGCGGTCTTTTTGCCGACTCCGGAAATCTGCGAAAGCGACTTCACGTCACTGCCGGCGACCGCGCCGCGAAAAGCGGCCACGGAAATGCCGCTCAGGATGTTCAAGGCGATCTTGGGTCCGATGCCGGAGACAGTGCTCACGAGCAACCGGAACAAGTCGCGTTCCGCCGCGGACATGAAGCCGTAGAGTACGTGCGCGTCCTCGCGAACGACCAATTGCGTAAGCAACTTCACGTCGCCGCCGGGCTGCGGCAATTTGTCAAACGACGACAAGGGGATGAGCGCCTCGTAACCCACACCGTTGACGTCCACGATGACTTGTGTGGGCAGCGCCTCGACGAGTTTGCCGTGGAGAAAAGTAATCATCAGATTTTTTTGGGTAATGACAGGTTATATCGCGAATTTTCCCGGGCGTGCGCCAGGGCGAGGGCGAGGGCATCCGCCGCGTCGGGCGCCGGCAGTTTGGGGAGAGCGAGGAGCCGCTGGACCATTTTGGCCACGGCACTTTTCTGCGCCGCGCCATAACCGACGATGGCCTGTTTCACCTTGCGCGGAGCAATCTCGAAGATATCAATCCCATTTTCGGCAATGGCGGCCAGGGCCGCACCGCGGGCTTCGCCCATGATCAGCGCGGTCTGGAGGTTTTGCGCGTAAAACAGGCCTTCCACGACACAAACGGCCGGGGGATGCCTGCGGATCTCCGAACGGAGCGTTTGGGAAATTTTCGCGAGGCAGCGCGAACGTTCCCAGGTTTTCGGACAGGTAATCGTCCCGTA
The DNA here is from genome assembly GCA_963797825.1 of uncultured Verrucomicrobiae bacterium. GTDB lineage: Bacteria > Verrucomicrobiota > Verrucomicrobiia > Limisphaerales > UBA11358 > UBA11358. Next base: position 169,084 of record CAWCRR010000036.1, on the reverse strand, counting down.
AGAGAGGGTCCGTGGATGCGGATTGGCGATTTGGATAATGCCAAACCCAGTGCCCCGCAAGGACGGGTCAATGCCCAGGATGATCTGGCCCGGCTTGCCGGATGCGGGAACGGGGACGATAAATACGGCGCGCGGCGCTTTGCCCGCAACGCGTTCTTTCATCTGTTCGAACTGGCGAAGCGAAATTCCCACGCGGACATCTTGCCCGCCGGGAAGGCATTGCAAAAGTAAAATTGCGGGACTTTGCCTTCACACCAGAGGTTTAACAGAAGAGAACGAAGGCAACAAAGGAGTTCCAAACAAAAAATTTCGTTTTGTTTCCTGGTGTAAAAAGCGAGTGCTCCCCCTTTGATCGCGGCAACGGTTGTGAGTGAACCGCCCAGGGATCAGTTGCCGTATTTGTTCTTTTGACCCTGCTGTTGTTGCGGCTGCTGTTGCTGCTGTTGCAATTGGGGATTATGCGCTGGCGCCGGGGCTGCTTCATGGTACTGCTGTGCCGGCGGCGATTGCTGCTGCGAGCGCGGTGAAGTATAGCGGTTGCCGCCGCTGTTATTATATTCCGGCGTGGGTTCCTGGTTGTCCTGGTAATGAGATTGGGGTTCAGCAGGAGTTTCCGGCACGCTGCGCGCGGGTGGTTCATTCATGGAGGGTGTTCGCTGGGGTGTTTCGACCTGCGGTTTTTGCTCAACCGGCGGCGCCTGGTACGTCGTTTGAGGTGCAGACGAGGCATGGCTTGGCTGGGTTGTTCGGGGAGATTGATAATTTTCTGTCGGACCGCCATTAACATTACGGTTGTTTATGCCCGGATTGGATTCGCGGTTCGGCTGGCTGATTGGGGGTGGTGAGACATTCTGTGTTGGCCGGCCAGATACATTTTGGTTATTCACACCTTGATTAGGTTCACCCCGATTGGGCTGGACAGGCTGGCTCACTTCCGGAGGTTGAACATTATTTTGCCGCGGCCGGGTGTAATACCACGCATGGGGAGCGGATTGTTGGGGAATTTCACGCGGCGGCTGGCCCTGATGCATGGCGTTGACATCACCGCCGGTGAAGGTAGGGCGGTTGATGACCAGGGTCTGGTTGCCTCCGAGCGCTTCTCCACGGCGGATGGGTGAGCCGGATTCCTGGATCGATACAGGATGGATTTGCGTGTGTGTGACGGCGGAGATGCGCTGGGGATCAATGCCGTGATTGACGAAGACGCCGCTGTGAACGTCAAAATTATTGATGATCGTCGTCTGACGATATGCGTCAGCATCGTGGTCGCGATCCAGGCGATAATGGCCGGGATGCGGATCGCAAAAATGTTCGGTCGGTACAAAAGTGAAAAAGCCCGCGCTGATGCCGAAATCAAATCCGGCGCCGACCGTGACGCCGTTGAACTCAAACCCGATGCCCGGGCGATAGCTTGAATGTGGCGGCAACGGCGCCCAACCGCAATAGTTGTCCGAATAGCGCCAGCAAACCCAGGAGGGCGCCCAATCGGTGTCCGGCCACCAGCACCATCCCCAATGATCGTCATGGAACCATCGTCCATAATGAAAGGTCGCCCAGCCCCAGGAATAATCCGACATCCAAAACCAGCCGTCATCCGTGTAAACCCAATGGCCGTGGTCGCAATACGGCTGCCAGCCTGAATTGTAAACCACCACCTGCGGCCGCCAGCAAAGGCCGTAGCCGCTGACATTCACCCAACCGCCGTACGGCGCCAGCGCGCCATAAAAATAAGAGCTGGTGACATCACCGGTGGGGGGTTCGGTTGCCGGGGCGGGTTGCGCGGCGGGCTGGGTATTATCGGCGGCGCCCAATTGCTGGTCGCGCTGGATCATGGCCTGCACCACGGTATCCGGTACGCCGATGTCTTTCAGATAGACGATCTGGTCGGCGGTCAGGTTGAAAGGCGTGGCGGAGTTGCCGGCGTAACTGACAAGAACGCTTTCATCCACACCCGATTGGGCGAGCTGGATGATTTGCGCCAGCGGGCTGTTCGGGTCCACGTCCGGCGGGAGGGCGGTCACGGCGGACGATGCCGGGGCCGCGGGCGCCTGGCCGGGCGAGGTATCCTGCGCCAGCGCTGCATGTGGCAAGGCCAGAAATGCGAAAATTAAGGCAAAACAAACCGACGCCGTCTTTTGAGGAAGCATTCTCATAGGAGTAAGATACTCATAAATGGGTTTTTTATCAGTGTTATTTTGACAGGGCGAAAAGGCAAACATTCAGAACATTACAATTTTTTAATTGCTGGATTAACGCAAAACGCGTCCAATCAAAAGGTATTGGTTTGAGCCAATCCACAGCCCCCGTAGCTCAAATGGATAGAGCAGCGGTTTCCTAAACCGTTGATTCCCGTTCAATTCGGGACGGGGGCACCATATATATGAAAACGAGGCCGGTTTGTTCACAAGGCACGCTCCGGGCACCCAACCCGGCAGGGCGGAGCCATCCTCGCACGCGAGCCGCTTTTACGTTGATCGAATTACTGGTGGTGATCGCGGTCATTGCCGTTCTTGCGGCGCTGTTATTGCCCGCGCTGGCCCGCGCCAGGGAGAGAGGTCAGGAGGCCGATTGCCTTTCCAATCTCAAGCAGATCGGGCTGGCTTTTGAAATGTATCTGAATGACTCGGCGCAGCATTTTCCCGATCGGAGAGATCTTAAGTCCAGTTTGCCGGGCGGCTATCATCCGTGGACCACCTGGCCGCCGTCGGACCCACGCGCTGGTTGGGCGGCCACAGTCTTTCAAAGTGAAAATTCCGATTTCAATATCTGGTCCTGTCCGGCGGCGGTGACTTCTCAAGTGGGCAATATCATTCAATCGCTCCAGGCCACCTCGGACCTTACCAACGCGCCGCTGTGCCGGTATTGGGCATGGCGATTTGACCGGCCCGATGACCCGGTGGGGCTGGAGGATTTTTGGGGCAAATCAGAAACAGAGGCCGTTACCGACCTTGAATCCACCAACGATCCGACGATTGGCCCCATCCATGGCGCGGTCGATGTGGAACTGGCGGTCGATCCGTATTATCCGAACACTGTGCCGACCGACCCGGCCGGGTATCGCGGATACACTATTCATGGCGGAGGTCGCTGCCGGGTATTTCTCGATGACCACGTGCAGTTCATTAAAGATACCCGGACACCGTATCAATGAGTGGCAAGCTGCCACTTGGCCACCGTTGGGCGATTATTGAGTGTGCGCGCGGTAATAACGCGCGGGATGATTCGTCGCGTCGGTATCCATGAAAGACAGGCTGCCCGTTGAATTAAGGTTGGTGTAAATAGGAGTCCAGGTCTTCATATCCGAGGATGCTTCGACGACCACATTGGAAGTGGCCGGTGTGGACATTTGGAGGTGGAAGCCGGCGGTCGTCATGGCGTTGACCGAGTTGGAAATGGTAATGACGGGTGGGGGAAAAGAAACTGTGAGGGGAACGCTGGTGCTTTGGGCGGTCGATACACCTATGCCCAAAAGCCCGGGTTCAGAAGCTACCACATAATAGTTCCCTTGGTTAGTGGGGTTGACGTTTTTTATGGTCAAAACACTAAACTTCTCATCTCCCCCCAGAATAACGCCCAGCAGGGAATTTGTAATTTCAGTTACAATTGAAATATTTGAATTGGTGGCAACCACTCGATTGACCTTATTACTGCTGTAATACCATGTTAATGATAGCTTGTCGAAAGCCAATAGACCCGAGTCAGCAGCCGCAATAAAAACAGCAGTGCCTCCATTTAGGACATTGGTGCCCACAGGCTGGACAACAATTGTTTGAGCGTTGCATTTCGCAATTGCAAAAAATACCGCCAGCAAACACACGATTGCCTTTTGCACTATTTTTGTGATGTTTTTTGTCATCTGCGAAAATATCCCAGCTACCGCTATGCCGAACCCCTAAAAACGATAGGTCAATTTGACTTGGAAAGTCCGCCCATCCTGCTGAATGGCGTTTTGGATATGAACTTGCGACGCAGGTTCATAGTATGTCTTATCGAGTAAATTATAAATACTTGCCGAAATATCGAGGTTTTTTACCAGATTTTGGCTGAAAAGGGTAAAATTGACCACAGTATAGCCCGGCACATATCCTCCATTTTCTTCCCCCTGGTGAACTACATATTGAATCGTCTGGCTCCTGCTGGTGTATTCGACTTCGAGACCGGCAAAAACCTTGTTTCTCAGTGCAGGCAACGGCGCACTGGCGTTGAACTTGAGCATATGCATTGGAGAATCCGATAAACCACCTCCATCAGTCAGATCTTCGGAATGTTGCAACGTGTAGCTGGCGCGGGTGATTATATTTCCGTCATTCCCCCATTTTCCTTCTAAAGCCAGTTCTGTGCCCATCGTATCAACGTTGATATTGGTAAATGCTTCACTCTGAACATTTATTAAATTGTGCATTTGATCGTAATATCCCGAAATGGAAGTGCGAAGGTGCTTTCCGATTCCCTGCTCGTAAACCACTTCGTATGAATCGATGCTTTCGGGCTGCGGCTCAATATTGGCTGCAGCCAATTGGCTCAATTCGTAAAAACTTGGATCGCGGAACGCTTTGCCATAAATGAACTTGAGAGTCGTTTGCGGCAGCGGGTTGTATATAAGCGCCGCGCGTGGGCTCCATGAAGGGCTGAAATGGTCTTGTTCATCATAGGACTGATCAAAACGAATGCCGGCATCGAGATGAAGATTAGTGACGATGAGAAAATCGCCTTGCGCAAACACACCGATGTTTTCGCGTTGGTCCTGCACCGAACCAGCCTGAGCGTACGTTGGTTCAAGCTCATAAGCATTGGCCGTTTGTTTAAAATCATCGCGATATTCCGCCCCCACAGTGATCATATGGCGGTTCCAGATTTTTTTATCCAATTGTATTTCGCCGCCCGCCCATTGGCCGGCTTCTTGAACTTCAAGAAGATCTGGCGCGGGCGCTGGACCGAACAACGGCTCGGGATAATCGATCTGATAATCGCTGCGGTCATAATAAAGGTTGGCGGACAAGTCAAAGGTGTCCGAGAATTTATGCGCATATTTCAACGTGACGTAGCTGCGTTGGTCATCGGTTTGGAACCGTGAGTCATCGAAAGTCGTACCGTATTGGGCCGTCGGATTTACCTTATCGCGGTCAATATAACCGCCTTCCAGAGTGAAGTCCTTGTAGCTGATGGAGCCAAAAAAACTGCCAAAACCGTCGGCGTCCATGTTATGCGCCACACCGTTGTTTTGGGACGGTGTATTGAACTGGGGATAGAACAGATTCTCGGGCCCATCTGAATTATAAATCGTTCCTGACAATAGAAATTGAAGGCCGTTAGCGAAGCCGTTGGTCAACTGATCACCGAGGGTCACCCGCCCGGACCAGGCATTGTAACTGCCATACATCCCGGATTCCTCCACGCCGTTGACCTGGTTTCCCTGGCGCGTGATGACATTGATGACGCCCAAAAAGGCGTTATTGCCGTAGAGAACCGAGCCGGGACCACGGACGATTTCGATGTGGTCGATCAGATCCACGTCCAACGGAAAGGCCGTATCCACGTAGGCGCTGTCGTTCAGGTCGTTATTGATGCGGTGGCCGTTGATGAGCACTAAAACCCGATTATTGGGCGTGTCTCCCAGGTTGACACCGCTGGCGCCGAGGTAATCGTAATTGCGATCGTAGCTGATATAAAAGCCCTGCACGCTTTCCAGGATGTCTCCCACCGTGCGCCAGCCGTAACGTTTGATCTCGTCCGAGGTGATGACGGTGACAGAGGAAGGCGCCTCGGTGGCTGGCTGTTCGAATTTTGAGGCGGTGACCACCTGCGGAATCTGGATTTTCATGAGTGCGGACAAAGACAGTGCGGTAAGGTCCGGTTGATTTGTGCCGTCTGCGCGGGAATTTGCGACGGAAATCAACAGGCAAAGGGACGCGCAGAAAAGACAGACGATGACGGCGGAATTTGCCAAAAGAGAATTTCTTTTGTTCATGCCAGGTTTAAAGCATTGTCGGATTGACAGTAGTGATTCATCGCCATTATCCAGGCCCGGCGATTGCCTTTAAATCGAATTGTGCTGGCCATCGCAAATACCCGCAAGCAGGAAATGCAACATGGATTACAGTGTTACAGTTTCAGTTTGTCCTGCCGGCGAGGGCTTCATTGCAGTGTCCGCGGGTTTTGAAAAGTTTTTTAATTTCTTTCCGCGTTTAATCCGTGTTTAATCCGTGGCCAGGTTTGAGTTTATGCCCAAGCGCAAAGATATCCATAGCGTCCTCATCATCGGGGCCGGTCCGATCATCATCGGCCAGGCCTGCGAGTTCGATTATTCCGGCACGCAAGCTTGCAAGGCTTTGAAGGAGGAAGGCTACCGCGTGGTCCTCATCAATTCCAACCCGGCCACCATCATGACCGACCCGGAGTTTGCCGACCGCACGTATATCGAGCCGATCACGCCGGAATGCGTGGAGAAAATCATCGCTCGCGAGAAAGACGAGATGACCCGGCTCAAAGCCAAAGGGAAGCTGGTCCTGCTTCCCACTTTGGGTGGCCAAACAGCGCTCAATACGGCGATGGCGTTGCACAAGAACGGCGCGCTGGAACGGCACGAGGTCGAAATGATCGGCGCCAAGCCCGAGGCCATCCATCGCGGCGAAGACCGCGAGGCGTTCAAGCAACTCATGCTTTCCATCGGCCTGGACGTGCCGATCTCCGGCACAGCCCATAACCTGGACGAGGCGCGCGCCGTCGCCGACAGGATTGGGCGGTTCCCACTCATCATCCGCCCCGCCTTCACGCTCGGGGGCACCGGCGGCGGCATCGGCTACAACCGGGAGGAATTCGAAGAGATCGCCCGGCGCGGCATGGAACTGTCGCCGGTGAACGAAATTCTCGTCGAAGAATCGCTGCTGGGCTGGAAGGAATATGAGATGGAAGTGATGCGCGACAAGGCCGACAACTGCGTCATCATTTGCTCGATCGAGAACTTCGATCCGATGGGGGTGCATACCGGCGACAGCATCACTGTGGCGCCCATCCAAACGCTCACGGACAAGGAATACCAGATCATGCGCGACGCGAGTTTCGCCGTGATCCGCGCCGTGGGCGTGGAGACCGGCGGCTCGAACATCCAGTTCGGGGTCAACCCTGACAACGGCCGCATGGTCATCATCGAGATGAACCCGCGCGTAAGCCGCAGCTCGGCGCTGGCGTCCAAGGCCACCGGTTTTCCCATCGCCAAGATCGCCGCCAAACTGGCCGTCGGCTACCTGCTGGATGAGATCCGGAACGACATCACGCGAGAGACGCCGGCGAGTTTCGAGCCAACGATCGATTACGTCGTCACCAAGATCCCGCGCTTTGCGTTCGAAAAATTTCCGCAAGCCGACCCAACGCTCACCACGCAAATGAAAAGCGTCGGCGAAGCCATGGCTATTGGCCGCACTTTCAAAGAAAGTTTGCAAAAATGCCTGCGGTCGCTGGAGATCGGCCGTAGCGGCCTGGGCGGCGACGGCAAGGCCTGGCGCATCGGCACGGAACTTTACGGCGACCGCGACATCCTGCCGCGCGACGTCATCAGCCGCAAATTAAGCGTGCCCAATGCCGAGCGCATTTTTTTCATCCGCCACGCCTTGCGGGCGGGTTTCAGCATCGAGGAGATTTTCAATCTCACCAGGATCGACCGCTGGTTTCTGGTGCAGATCAAGGAGATCGTGGATTTCGAGGAAGAGTTGGCTGGAACGAAGAAATGATTTCAAGTCTTATCATTGAGGGATAATATCTTAGCTAAACTTCTCGCTTCCATTGCTCATCGGACGGCAAAGATTGCCTGAAATATGGGGTTTAGGCAAAAAATGACCACCATCTGGCAATATGCGCGAAGCAGGCTTCGACGGAAAGGGACATTGTTGACTCGTGAGTGTAGCGAGCAACATGCACACAAAGCAGCCCCACGAGCTTTCCGCGAAGTACGCAGGCTCGGCCTTCGGCTGTCCCCGTGAATTTTTAGGCAACCGGTTTGTTTATGCGGTGATCTCCTCGCGCGCCCGCGGCCTGTCCATCGGGGTGAATATGAACCCGGACAAACTGTGCAGTTTTGATTGCGAATATTGCGAGGTGAACCGGGTCGCGCCGCCGACGGAAAAGAAACTGGATCTGGAGGTGATGGCGAAGGAACTGCAGCACACACTGGCGTTGGCGAATTCCGGTGAATTAAAGAGACTCTCGTATTACCGGCATTTGCCGCCGGAATTATTGCAATTGCGGCACGTGGCCTTGAGCGGCGACGGCGAGCCGACGTTATGCCCGAATTTCCTCGATGTGGTCCGCGAGGTGGCCCACGTGCGCGCACTGCGGCAATTTCCGTTTTTTAAGATTGTGTTGATTACCAACGCCGCCGGATTGGATTTGCCGCAAGTCCAGGAAGGTTTAAAATTGTTCACGCAGGACGATGAAATCTGGGCAAAACTCGATGCGGGCACGCAAATCCGGATGGATGCAGTCAATCATCCCGCCAACGGTTTCACGCTGGTAAAGATATTGGAAAACATTGAAATGGTCGCGCGGCAGCGGCCAGTCATCATCCAGAGCCTTTTCCCGATGTTGCATGACGAAGAACCGGCGGACGAGGAGATCGAGCAATTCGCCCAACGGTTGCGCCACCTGAAAAAGGCCGGGGCGCAGATCCAAATGGTGCAGATTTATTCGGCGGTGAGGCCGACGCCACGGTCCGGCTGCAAGCATTTGCCTTTAAAAAGCTTGTCGCTGATTGCACGCCGGGTGCGTGAGGTGAGTGGATTGCCGGCGGAGGTTTTTTAGGCATGCAAATCACCCTCGAAACGCTGGCGGCGCAACCCTTCCTCAAGGGATTGTCGGCGCCACAACTTGAAGTGCTGGCGGGTGACGCCCTGGCAGTGGAATTCAAGACTGACGAAGTGATTTTCAAGGAAGGCGAGCCGGCAAACCGTTTTTACCTGATCCGCAGCGGCAAAGTCATCCTGGAATCGCTCACGGACTCCGAGCATGAACCGGTGATGATAGAGACGGTGGGGGCGGGCAGCGCCATCGGCTGGTCCTGGTTATTTCCGCCGTACTACTGGCATTTTACGGCCCGGGCAATCACCCCGGTGCGTGCCATCTTTTTTTACGGCACCCGCCTGCGGGACCAATGCGAGAACGACCACAGCCTGGGCTACGAATTGACCAAGCGGATGAACCTGGTGGTGATCGAGCGCTTGCAGGCGACGCGCAAGCAACTTTGCGGGCAGAACAGAATTTTGTTATCGCCGGTTTGATCCGGCGTATTTATTTTAGCGGCAGGGTGTTAACTCAAGCGCCCCGCATGGCAACGAAGTGTTTTCGCAGAGTCAGGCTTATTAAGACCTAAGAAATCTTCTTAGTACTTCTAGTTGCTTTGTCCCGCACACAATCAGGCGGCCTCCCAATTGTTGGTTCCGCAAACTTGCCCTATTTTGCTCTCAACGCAGCAAATAATGCTGTGTAGAGAGAGAAATAAAAACTTATGGCAAAACATTTAATCGAGGCCCTGGTCGGTTCAAAGATTTATCACGATTATGAACGCGCGTTCAGCGAGGCGACGGGGTTGCCGGTTTCGCTACGCTCGGTTGAATCCTGGCAGTTGCCGCACCATGGCAAGAAGTTCGAAAACCCTTTTTGCTCGATGCTTGCCCAGAAGAGCCGCTCCTGCGCCGCCTGCCTGCAGATGCAGCAAAAGCTTTCGGAGACAGCCACCCTCCAGCCGCAAACGGTGACGTGCCCCGCGGGTTTGTGCGACATCGCCATCCCGGTGCGGATGGGCGACCAATTGGTGGGATTCCTGACCACGGGCCAGATTTTCGTCAAAAAACCCACGGAAACGCAGTTCAATCGCACGATCAAATTGCTCGCCGAATGGGGCGTGGAAGCGAAAGTTGAAGACGTGCGCAAAGCCTATTTTGACACGCGGGTCTTGTCGGGGAAGCAACACCAATCCATCGTCCGATTACTGTCGATTTTTGCCGAGCATCTGTCGATGGTGAGCAATCAAATCATCGTGCGCGAGCAAAACGCCGAGCCGCCGGTGATCGTCCGCGCCAAGCAATTCATCGCGGATCACCAGACGGAGGATTTGTCGCTGGAACAGGTGGCGCGGTCGGTGCATACGAGCAAGTTCTACTTTTGCAAGATTTTCAAACGCGCCACCGGCATTAATTTCACGGATTACCTTTCGCGGGTGCGGACCGAGCGGGCCAAGAACCTGCTGCTCAATCCCAATCTGCGCGTGAGCGAGATTGCCTACGAGGTCGGGTTCCAGTCCTTAACCCATTTTAACCGAATTTTTAAGCGCATTCTGGGCCAGTCGCCGACGGAATACCGCAGCCAATTATCGAATTGATGAAAGATCACCGCGCGAACGGCATGTTGGCGGGGCCGCCAATGCTGTTTTGTGACGATAAAAAATGGGCGTGTCGCCGCGCAGGGATTTGTTATCCTCGCGGTGATGACCGACCCTGCGAAATTGTCGCGCGCCGAACTTGTTGATCTGGTAAAGGATTTGCAGACAAAGGCCATGACCGGCGCCGAACAGCAGCTCAAGCATACCGCCGCGCTGGACGACAGCGCGGAGCGGTTGCGCGCCATTTTGGAGACGGCAGTCGAAGGCATCGTGACCATTGATGATCGCGGCACGATTGAGTCCTTCAATCCCGCGGCCGAAACGATGTTCCAATATGACGCAAATGAAGTGATCGGAAAGAACGTGAAAGTACTCATGCCCGAACCGTATCGGCATGAGCACGACGGTTATCTCAGCAATTATCATCGCACCGGCCATGCTAAAATCATCGGCATCGGACGCGAAGTCGTTGGCCGGCGCAAAGATGGCTCGGTTTTTCCGATGGAACTGTCCGTGAGCGAGATGCGCCTGGCCAGCCGCAAGATGTTCGCGGGTTTTGTGCGCGACATCACGGAACGCAAAGCCTCGGAGAAGGCGCTGGGGCATTATGCCGCGCTGGTGGAATCGTCCGATGACGCGATCATCGGCAAGTCTTTAGACGGCCAGATCACCAGTTGGAATCGCGGCGCGGAGCAAGTCTTCGGTTACACGCGCGAAGAAATGATCGGCCAATCGATTTTGATTTTGATCCCGGAAGACCGCCACGGGGAAGAGCCCGCCATCCTGGCAAAAATCAGGGAAGGTGAACCGGTGGACCATTATGAGACGGTCCGGCGACGCAAGGACGGCAAACTGATCGATATTTCCGTGACGATTTCCCCGATTCGCGATGCCGAGGGCCAGATCATCGGGGCCTCCAAAGTGGCGCGGGACATCTCGGAGCGCAAACGGTTGGAAAAGGAAATCATCGAAATCAGCAATCGCGAGCAGCAACGCATCGGCCAGGATTTGCACGACGGTCTATGCCAGGAGCTTGCCGGCATCCAGTTGATGTGCCAGGTGCTCCAGCGCAAATTGGAATCGAAATCGAAACCCGAGTCCAAACAGGCCGGCGAGATCGCGGAACACGTCCGCGATGCCATCGCGCATACGCGAAAACTTGCGCGCGGGCTTTCGCCGGTGGAGCTGGAATTGAACGGGTTCGTCTCCGCGCTGGACGAATTAGCCGCGCATGCGCAGGAACTGCTGCACATCGAATGCAGTTTTAAACCGGCGACCGACGTGTTAATCCGCGACAACGTCGCCGCGACGCATCTCTATCGCATCGCGCAGGAATCCATCAACAATGCGGTCAAACACGGCAAGGCCAAACGCGTGGCCATTTCATTGAAACCGGACGGGGACCGGATAGCGCTGAGCATCAGCGACGATGGCGCCGGGTTTTCCACCGAAGCAAAAAAGAGCAACGGCATGGGATTACACATTATGAAATACCGCGCGAGCGTAGTCGGGGCGGAGCTTAAAATCCATTCTGAACCCTACAGGGGCGCCACGGTCACCTGCAAATTTTCAAAAAATTTATGAGTAAAAAATCCGTCCCCGGGAAAAAGAAACGCATTTTGGTGGTGGACGACCATCCGATGATGCGGCAGGGGCTGGCGCAACTCATCGGCGCGGAACCTGACCTGGCCGTCTGCGGCGAGGCGGCGAACGCCGAACAGGCGATCGATGCCATCCGTGCCTGCAAACCGGAACTGGTCCTCGCGGACATTTCCCTGCCGGGAAAAAACGGCCTGGAACTGATCAAGGATTTCCAGGCCATCCAGCCGGATGTGCCGGTGCTGGTCATTTCGATGCACGACGAATCGCTTTATGCCGAGCGCGTGCTGCGCGCCGGGGGCCGGGGCTATATCATGAAACAAGAGGGCGGCGACAAAATGATGGCCGCCATCCGGCAGGTGCTGAACGGGAAAATTTACGTGAGTGAAAAAATGTCGTCGGGAATCCTGGAAGGATTGTCCGGGCGCCGCGCGGCGACTGAGAATGCCTCGATGGAAAAGTTGACCGACCGCGAATTTGAAGTGTTCCAGATCATCGGCCAGGGCAAAAGTTCCCGCGACATTGCCGAGCAGCTCCATTTGAGCATCAAAACAGTCGATGTCCATCGCACCAATATCAAAGCAAAACTGAAATTAACTTCCGCGGCGGAATTGGTCCGCTTTACCGCCCGCTGGGTGGAATCCCAGGCTTCCGGCAAATGATTATTGCCGGGTTGCAATGAACAAAAATAGGCTTATGTTGAAACTACCACATGGAATTGGGCAGGCACGGTCCCATGCGTTTAATGCATATGAATGCGCCGTTGCACATGACAGAACAAACACAGGCGAAAGGGCCGGTGACAAATGCGAACCCCGGGCGACCGCAAAGAACCGGGGACACAGAGATGTTTCTCAAAGAAATCCAAAATCGCGCCGATACGATAACGCCGGTGCTCAAACAGATTCTGGAGTTTCACCCGACTCAACATTGGGAAACACAAGAATAAACCGGCCCGGTTCGAGGCCCGAAGCGGAAAAATTCAAAGTCTCTGACTTATGGATGTCGTAACACTTTCGCGCATCCAATTCGGGCTGACGATTGGATTCCACTATCTTTATCCGCCTTTGAGCATTGGTCTGGGTGTTATGCTGGTCATCATGGAAGCGGCATGGCTTAAGACCCACAATGCCGTTTACCACCAGATGGCGAAGTTCTGGACGAATGTGTTCGCGCTGACCTTCGCGCTGGGCGTGGCCACGGGCATCGTCATGGAATTTGAATTTGGGACGAACTGGGCCACCTATTCCCGTTTCGTCGGCGATGTTTTTGGCAGTGCCCTTGCTGCGGAGGGCATTTTTGCATTCTTCCTGGAATCGGGCTTTCTGGCGGTATTGCTGTTCGGTTGGGACAAGGTGAGCCGGAAGGTCCATTTCTTCTCAACGTGCATGGTTTGCCTCGGGGCACATTTCAGCGCCGTCTGGATCGTGGTCGCAAATTCCTGGATGCAGACGCCGGCAGGCTACCATATCGTGGTTCATAATGGCGTGAAGCGGGCCGAAATCACCGACTTTTGGCAACTGGTTTTCAATCCGTCCATGGTGGACCGGTTGTTTCACACATTGTGCGGCGCATGGCAGGCGGGCGCATTCCTGGTCGTAAGTGTGTCGGCGTATTATCTGTTGAAAAAGATCCATGTAGATTTTGCGCGGCGCTCGCTTCGCATCGGGTTGACCGTCGGCCTGGTGGCATCGCTGCTCCAGGGGTTCAGCGGACATTTGAGCGGCCAGGAAGTGGCCAAATACCAACCGGCCAAACTCGCGGCGTTCGAGGGATTGTATATCACACAATCAAACGCACCACTGACCCTGGTCGGCTGGGTGGATGAGCAGGACCAAAAGGTGGTCGGGCTGCAGGCGCCGTATCTGTTGAGCTTTCTGGCCCACAATGATTTTCATGCGACCGTTCTTGGGCTGGACTCTGTTCCGCCGGAAGACCGCCCGCCGGTCGAAGCGTCGTTCCTGTTTTTCCATGGGATGGTTGGGATCGGCTGCGCGCTGATTCTCATCGCGGCTGTGGGCACATGGTTCTCCTGGCGAAAGGTTTTGTACGAAAAGCGTTGGATGCTTTGGATTTTAGTGTTCTCGGTGCTCGGCCCGGAAATGGCCAATCAACTGGGCTGGTTCGCCGCCGAAGTCGGACGCCAGCCGTGGATCGTCTGGCACGAGATGCGGACGCCCGAAGGCCTTTCAAAAATTTTGCAGGCCAACGTCGTGGTCTCGTCGCTGATTTTGTTCACGTTTATCTATTTTCTTTTGTTTGCGTTGTTCATTTACCTGCTCAACCACAAGATCCAGCATGGCCCGCATGATGAAGATTTGATCCCGTCGGGGAAAATGGCCCTGCCTGAACCGCTTTCGCACGAACACAACAAACACACGTCATGAATTTTGATCTCAACACCATCTGGTTCGTTTTGGTCGGCGTTCTCTTCACCGGTTACGCGATGTTGGACGGCTTTGACCTCGGTATCGGCGCGCTGCACTTGTTCACGAAGAAGGATGAAGAGCGGCGCATCATGATCAACGCCATCGGCCCGGTCTGGGACGGGAATGAGGTCTGGCTGGTCACCGGTGGCGGGGCATTGTTTGCGGCATTCCCGAATGTTTATGCCACAGTGTTCTCGGGATTTTATCTCGCGTTCATCCTGCTGCTCTTCGCGCTGATTTTTCGCGCCGTGGCGATCGAATTTCGCAGCAAGCAACCGATGTATTGGTGGCGGCAGATGTGGGACATCGGCTTTGCCGCGGGCAGCATCCTGTCTGCATTGCTGATCGGTGTGGCGATGGGGAATATCGCCTATGGGATCCCGATCAGCGCCGACGGCGAGTTTGCCGGGTCATTTCTTGGTCTGTTGACGCCCTATCCGCTCCTGCTTGGCATCACCACGGTGGCGCTTTTCATGATGCATGGCGCGATTTATGGCTTGATGAAGACCGAGGGCGAGTTGCACGACAAACTTCGCCGCTGGGCGATGAACTGCATCATCTTTTTCGTCATTTGCGCGGCCTGCACAACCATGGTTACGCTGCTCTATGTGCCGCACATGGCCGAGCGCGTGAAAGACCATCCGTGGCTGTTCAGCATTGCGCTGGCGAACATGCTGGCTATTGCCAATATCCCGCGCGAATTTTACCACGGCCGCGATTGGTACGCCTTTCTCTCCTCCTGCGCCACTATGTTGACGCTGATGGCGCTGTTCGGCATCAACCAATATCCCTACATGGTTTACAGCCAGCCGAACCCGGAAAATTCCCTGACGATTATCAACTCGGCGTCATCGCATGAGACGCTGCGCATCATGCTCATCATCGCGTGCATCGGCGTCCCGGTGGTACTCACTTACACCGCCTGCATCTACTGGATTTTCCGGGGTAAGGTAAAGATGGACCGGATGAGTTATTGAATTTCAGCTTTCCCTCGGCCTTTTCCCGACCGCTTCAATCTCCGCCTTGTTCTTGGCGATCATGTTGGCGGGCAGGATGCCGCGCCAGAAAACATTCGGGTAAATCAATGCGCTGCGCCCGATGATGCTGCCGGGATTCAGCACAGCATTGCAGCCCACTTCCGCGCTGTCGCCCAGCAACGCGCCGAATTTGCGCAGGCCGGTATCAAACGGAGCGCCATCCTTCTCCACTGTGACATTGCCGGGCGTCAATTTGACGTTGGAGATCTTCACGCCCGCGCCGAGATGCGATTTGTGGCCGAGAATGGAATCACCGATGTAATTGAAATGCGGCGCTTGCGCCCCATTGAACAGCAGCGAGTTTTTCACTTCGCAGGAATTGCCGATGACACAGCCGTCGCCGACGATGACGTTCTCGCGGATGTAGGCATTGTGGCGGATTTGGCAGTTACACCCGATAATGGCCGGGCCTTTGATCATCACGCCGTCCTCCAGGACGGTGCCTTCACCGATAAAAACCTTTTCACCGATATACGCGCGTCCCTCGCATTGGTTCCGCAATTCCGGGCATAGGTTTGCGGCGAGAAAGCTCTCGATCTTTTTGATCGCGTCCCAGGCGTAGGTGCAGCCGTCAAAAATTTTAGCGTGCCCCGTCTGGCTTAAATCAAACAAATCGGCTGGCTTGAACATGACGGCAGGTTAAGGGAATCCGCGAACGCGGAAAAGCGAAATGGCAGACCCCTCGCGTGGCGTTGGGCAGGCATCCTGCCTGCCGGTGGAGGCGGCTTCCAGCCGCGATGTTTCAACGCCACTTTTCAACGCGAAATATTATCTATTGGTTCCGGTATTCAAGAACTTCGGGCAGGATGCCTGAGGAACCGGCAAGCTGGAAGCTTGCCCTACATTTTGCCCTACATTTTTAATTGGCCCGCTGGGCAAAATGCAGGCGGTTCAAGGCTGCCCGCAATTCACGCGAACGCGGCGGCTTGGTGACGACAACGTCCACCTGGTCTGGCGCGCTTCCCTCTTCTTTCAAAAGGGCGCCCCAGCCGGTGAGCATCACGATGGGTGTGTCAGGCGATTCCTGCTTGATGGTCTTGGCCACTTGCCGCCCATCGAGATAGGGCATTCCCAAATCCGTGATGACGACGTCAAAGGGGCGGCCGCGTTCGCGGGCGAGCCGGAAGCGGTCCAGGCCGGATTGGCCGTTGTCGCTCGCCTCCACGTGGTGGCCATCGCGTTCGAGCATTTCTTTAACCAGTTCGCGCAGCAACGGCTCGTCATCGATGCAAAGGATGCGCAAGGGTTCGACGGCGGTGGATTCATCCTCTGTTTCCGACTGGATTGACGCTCGATCGCGCACGGGAAAGATGAGCCGAAAGGTCGTGCCTTTGCCGGGTTCGCTTTGGATTTCAATATTGCCGTCGTGACGTTGCAGGACGCCATAGACCATGGCCAGCCCCAAGCCGGTGCCGAGTTTGCCTTTGGTGGAAAAGAACGGTTCCAGGCAGCGTTTGCGTGTTTCCTCGTTCATGCCCATGCCGGTATCGGTGATCTCGACCGCGATCTGTTGGGCATAGCCATTCACGCCGTCGGTGACATTCGTTCGCAGTGTAATTTTCCCTCCCCTGGGCAACGCATCGACGGCATTGAGGACGATATTGGTAAAGGCCTCGCGGATTTCGCTCTCGATTCCGACCATTTGCGGCACGTCTGGAGACAGATCGGTTTTGACTTCGATGGTAATACCATTGGATTGCGGCATGTCTTTCCATCGGGGACGAGTCATGTCAACGACTTGCTTCACCAGATCGTTGAGATTGAGCAACTGGTGCGATTGGTCATCGTCTTCATGCTTGCGGTAAAATTCCCGCAGGCGCGCGATGATATGGGCAATATCATGGCCGGCGGTGCTGATATAGTTTAAATAATTTTTCCCCTTTTGGTTCAGGCCGAAATCGCCTTTCGCCAGCAATTCCGAGAAGCCGACGACCGGCGAGAGGGCGTTGTTGACATCGTGGGCGATGCCGCTGGCCATTTGGCCAAGCGCTTTGAGGCGTTCCTGCTGCAGGACGGTTGCCTGCGTTTGCCGCAATTCATTGTAGGCGTCCTCGAGGTCCTGGTATAGTTTCGACTGGTGCGCGGCGAGGGCGACGTGGTCGCTCAACATTTGGAGGAACTCACAATCGCCGCTGGCAAAACCATAGACTTCCAGCCGGGCGCTGATGAGGATGCCCGAAAGTTTTTCCTCGACCATCAATGGCACAGCCAATACGGCACGGAAACCGCGGACCGCGAGCTGCTCGGAAAATCGGGATGCCTCCTTGACCGTATCCGAGAGATAGACGGCTTTTCCATGTTCACAAGGTTGGAAATCGGTGTCTGCCAGCGCCAGCACACTGCCTTCGCGCAAATCGAATTGCATGGCCAGCAACGTGTTTTTGATGTGCAACGCCGTGATATTCAAATTTTTCGTTTCAGGATCGAACCATGCGATCGCGCAAAGATCCAGGCCGAGGTGCTCTTCCAATTCGTGCAGGACGACATGGAAGATGCTTTCCGTGTCCTGCCGGTCAGAAATGGCATGGGTGATCTGGTTGAGGAGGCTGATGCGGACAAATTGTCGGCGCAAATCCGACTCGGTGCGTTTTCGTTCGGCGATCTCGGCGCTCAAATCCTGGGTGCGCTCCTTGACGCGGGCCTCCAGTTCATCGCGGGCTTTCTGTAATTCCTCGTCGCGATGTTGAATCTGGACGAGCATGCCATTGAAGTCGTCGATGAGCCGGCCGGTTTCATCGTCGCCGTCTTTGGTCGCCCGGGCGGAATAATTTTTCTCGGAAGCGATGGTCCGGGCGGTTTGGGCCAGGGCAAAGATCGGGCGGGAAATGACACGCTGCAGCCAATTGGCGAGAAACAGCGTGACCAGCAACGAAATGAAAGCGAGCAGCAGAACGATGCCGGCAAAACTCTTGAACCGCTGGCTCATTTCCAGCAAATCAGATTCCAAATAGAGATCACCCACCAAATCCTGCTGGGAATAAATTTTATGGAAGAGTTCCAACCGGCCCTCAGTGAAATTAGGGACATCTGTTTGATCTGGAATGGTGATTCGCCTGGGCATAATTGGAGAACCATATTCCGCAAAAAGGGTTCCGTCCTTGTCGTAAAGCACGGCACCGACAATGTGCGGATCATTTTTGAGGGCATTGAGGTCATCTTCCGCATCCTTATTGTTAAAAAACGAAAGGGCAACCTCGCTACGGTCACCGATTACCCCGGCCAGAGTCTTCATGTCTTCTACCATCTTTTTCCGGACGGCCCACTGGTCGTAAGTCAGAAGGCCAGTGGACACAAGAAACAGCGCAACGGTGACAGCAACCATGATGATGATGGTTAACTTCCGCCTAATTGAAATATCTTGGAATCTGCGCACGGCTTCCTTTTGCACTGAATGCAATCAAACCAAGATAATGCGTTCCAATCAGAAACGCAAACGATTCTGGCAGGCGTGGATCAACGGGCCGTCAGCGCCATGTTCAAAAGGTCGGAACTTATCTTCAAATTGGCATCCTTTGCCGCCTGCTGGTTGATTTGAAAACGTAACGTCCGGTCCGGCATGGTCTTAAAATTGATGACGCCGCCAGCGTCAATGAAGCCATTCTGTTCGTCCTCGCTGATCGTCAGAATGCTTTGGCCGCGCAAATCGGAGAGGATTCTATTGTAATGAAGCCTTTCTGACGTGCTGATGAACAAAACCTGGCAGCCGGCCGCTTCTCTCGCCGTATTAAACTTTTCAAAGACCAAAATCCGGCCGTTGATCATTTTATTGGTAATGGTTTGACTGAGACTATCGCCAAAAACATTGTCGCCTAAAACCCCGATCACATAAGGTTCGCCGGCGTTGGTAAAAGCCGATGGCGGCCAGTCCACAAATTTGACGAAATTATAAATGAATGCCGCTTTGAGCTGGTATTCGGTGATGCCCGAATCCTGCGCGTGGGAGGAAAAAACAAAAGTGAACATCAAGCCGAACAACAAAAGCGCCCTTCGCCAGAATGGCTGCGAGCGGAACATGGGTGCTTTTCTTCCAGTGGCGGAATCTGTTTTCAATGGCGCGGCTCGAAATCTTTTTAACGGTTGCCCAAAAAGGACCTTTTGGTTTGCCAGTCACAAGAACACTTCATCTCGGAGGATTTGAGGGCAGTTGTCAAGCCTGCCTGAAAGCGTGAAGACGGGCGGGCGCTTCCCCGTGTCGGAGGAAATCAGGCAACGAACCGGCCGTTCAGCGGCAGGCGGGTTTCGAGATGCGGTGGATTCTTTTTCTCCGTGATGCTGTTAAGGAATTCAATCCGCACCCGGTTGCCATCGAACCGGCAGGTCACGGTGTCGTGGTGCGGCGTCTCGTAAAAATGCCAGGTCATCTGGAACGTTTTGGCATCCAGCCAGGTGCCGCTGGCAACCACTTTTTGTAAAGCCGGCAGCGGGCCGAGAGAGAGTTTCGGCGGCGTCCCGGGCATGTCCGCCACTCCCTGGAACCATCGTTCAAACCCACACGTGATGGAATGGGCGCCCCTGGCATCCGTCAATGTGAAGGTGCATATATTTATTTTGAAATCGAAGGAGACACTTTGTACGTCCAATCCGCCTCCGGCGCGAAGTGGAAATTGACCGTGGAGGCGAGGCGATTCCAAATCCAAGTGTCCGATCTTGAATACTTTCCCGGAGATCTGTGCAGCCATCGGCGATGTCGGGTGTGACCTTGGCGGCCGCACCTCCAGCGAAGCGACGGTTTTTTTCAATCGCGCCTGGGACGTTGCGTCAGCCGGCAACACACCGTTCTTCATCGCGGGCAGCAGATATTGCCAGAACAATTCAAATTCACCGGGCATGTCGCCGCTTTCGCCGGTGACGCAGATGACGGCGTCCTGGTCCGGCATCACAATACAGTACTGGCCCATGGCCCCGTCGCCGCGGAAGGCGTTATGCCGCGTGCGCCAGAATTGATAGCAATAGCCCTGGTGCCATTCGCTGTTTTTTTTGGCGTCCTCCAAAGTCTGGCCGGGCGATGGCGGCTGCTGAATCTTGAAAGTGGTGGCCTCTTCGATCCACGGCACGGGCAACAGTTGTTGGCCGTTCCACATCCCTTTTTGCATGTAAAACAAACCAAATTTGGCGAGCGCTTCGGTGGTAGTGGCCAAGCCCCAACCGCCGGTGTTGATGCCGCGCGGGCATGTTTCCCACGTCATAAACGGGATGTCCAGCGGCATGATCAACCGCCGAAGCAGGTAATCGAGCGCGCGCTGGCCGGTGACTTTTTGCACGATGGCGGAAAGCATGTACGACTCGCCGCTGTTATATAAAAACACGCTGCCGGGAGGATGAGCGATGGGATAGGCCAGGAAATTCCCCACCCAATCGTCCGTGGCCTGGATGTCATGGCTTGAATCCCTGGCGTGACCGGCGGACATTGTCAACAAGTGCTTCACGCGAAGGGCGGCAAGGTTCTCGCTGACCCTGGCGGGTAATTTATCGGGAAAAAACGAAATGACCGGGTCGTTCACCGACAACCGCCCTTCACTCACAGCAAAGCCAATGGCGGTGGACGTGAAACTTTTGCTCAGCGAATAGAGCATTTGATTCAGGCCGGCGCGGTAAGGTGACCACCACCCTTCGGCGATGACATGGCCGTGGCGGACCATCATGAAACTATGAAATTCGTGATGGCTTTTGTTGGCGGCGTCCAGGAAGGCCAGCAGATCAACCGAGGAGACGCCCTGCTCTTCCGGTGTGCTGCGGGGGAGATAACGTCCGACGATTTCCTCCCCCATGACGGATTCGGGGAGGCCGGACATCATGCTGATTCCGACAGCGCCGAGGCCGACTTGCTTGAGAAAAGTCCTGCGATTGGGAGCCATGCCGAATTAAACAGGAATAGCTCCGTTTAAGGGAATGGGTAATCCTATGATTTCGGCGCGCATCCCAAAATTGTTTTAACCTGATGGATTGCCACGGTTTTTCAGCAGAATGCCGACAACAATCGCGATAAAGGCGATGAGCCGGAGGAAATAGACATAGGGCCTCATTTCATCCGCGGTTAAAATATAGAGCAGGCGTTCGATGCCAAACAGGAAGAAGGCGATCGAGAAACAGGCAAAGAGCGGGTCACGGGTCTGGCGCAGAAAACGGACAAAGAATAATGCGATGGCCCAGCAGCCCAGCACAATGGCACCGGCAATGAAATGATTGAATTCAAGAAACATGGTCAACGTGCCTCCAAAATAAGCGCTACCAGCAACATGACCACTCCTGCCAGAGTGATGAGACCCCGCAAAATGGAGAGGTCAGTGTTGGGAAGCATTACCAGGTCAATAAATAGAAGGACGTTCGTAAGGGCGAAGCAAACGAAACATCCGGCGCTCCAAAATAAGAGCGAGGTCCGGGTTCTGCGATATTGCCGCAAAAGCAATGCCGCACAACCGACACTCGTCAATCCGCAAAGAATATAAACCATTTCGGGCATATCATTTATCCTTTCTAAATTTGAAGGCGTCAGCGAAGTCCTCAGCATGGCTCCTCGGCGCTTTATAAATCATCTCCACAATGGCAACCAATTGCTGGCGGTACGCAATATGCAACTCGGAGACGATGCGAGCGAGGTCCGGATATTTTTTTGCCAGGCAATACCGATGATCCTTCTCCAGAATGACGAGGCCTTCGTTCAGGAAATACTTCAGGCACCCGGAAATGGAATCTTTGTTCGTTTTGACCTTCCGGTAAATTTCGTCAACAGACAATGGCTCCTCGCTTTCGCCAAGAACACACAGTATCTCCAATTGTTCCAATGACTTAACGTATCGAACAACAAAACTCTTGACCTCCTCGGACATCACCATTGTAAAACTGACTATACAACGTGCGGAGCAAATTTCAAGGCATGTTCCCAAAAAATCCGCGGGATTTTCCCGACTCAAACAGAGCTTTGTGCCGCGTTGATTTGCGAGCGCAACAAATCGTGCAGGGTGACGATTCCCAGGAGCTTTCCGTCACTGGGATCACACACCAACGCCATGCCGGTGGGAGATTCCATCAGGAGCGTCTGCAATTGGCGGATGGTTTGGCGCGGTTCACATTTGACGAAGGGCGCAAGTTTTGGGGGTCGTTTTTCCGCAATGGCTTCGGTTAATTCGGCACGGGTGGCAATGCCCGCCAGCTTTCCGCCAATCATCACCGGGAAACACGCGAACGAGTTTTTCTTTAGGAATTCTTCCACTTTGGGCGGTGCTAAATCATCAAGGACCACCGGTTGGAAATTCGCGATGGCGGAGACGGGCAGTTTTTGCCAGCTCTGCAAATCGCGCGGCGGAAGCAATTTTTCCAGCTTGTAGCCGTCCTGTTCCAGCAAAGCGTCGTAGAAATTTTCCCGGGTCATGCGGCGGGCGATGGCCTGGCTGATGAGCGCGCCGATGATCAAGGCGGGCACGAGCGCAAATTCATGGGTCATCTCAAACACGATGAGAAAGCCGGTCACCGGCGCACGGACGACGGCGCCCAGGCACGCGCTCATGCCCACCACCGCCAGCGTGAGCGAATCTTCGGGTGACATCGGCATGAACAACCCGCATACGCCCGCGAGCACCAAACCGACCATGCCGCCGAAGAACAGTGTGGGCGAGAAAATGCCGCCGCTTCCGCCGTAGCCGTAGCAAAACACCGTCGCCAGCAGTTTGGCCACGAGGAGCGTGCCGGCAATCTGCCATGTCAGTTGCTGGTTTAATCCGGCGGTCAGATCGCCATAACCCAGGCCGAACACTCCGAGATGGCCGGTCAGCAAAAACACTCCCGTGCCGATGGCCCAGGCGATCGATGCGCCGATGGCGGGCTTGAGCCAGCCGGGAATTTTTTCGGCGCGCTTTTGCCGGCCGCGAAGATCGAGGGCCATTTTTTGGAAAAGAACCCCGGCAAAACCCGCCAGCGCCGCCGCCACCGGCGTGAGCAGGTACGCGCGCCAGGTGGGAGTATTGATATTGTGGAGAGAAAAGGCGGGTTGATCGCCGACGATGCCGTGGACGAGAAGCGCGCCGATGACCGAAGCCAGCAGGACGCTGCCCAAGAGGTTGCTGTTGAGGTCCTGGATGACTTCCTCGAGCACAAAGGTCACGGCAGCGATGGGCGTGTTGAAGGCCGCGGCCAGGCCGATGGCCGCGCCGGAAGCAGCCGCGCGCCGGCGGTTTTGTTTTGCATCCCCGGTCAACCCCGCAAGGCCGGAGGCCAGGCCGCTGGCAATATGCACGCTGGGACCCTCGCGTCCCAAACTGCTGCCGCCGCCGATGGCCAATACCCCGCCAAGAAAGCGGACCCAAACGATGCGAAAAGGGATGCACCCAAAATCTTTCCAGAAGGCGGCTTTCGCCTGGGGAATGCCGCTGCCGGAAGCTTCTTTGCAGAAGGAATGCACGAGGTATCCGGAAATCAGCGCCGTGCTGATCATCACGACAAAAGTGCCGATGGCAAATGTCCACCGTGATTCAGTTGCGAACCGGACGAACGTCGCATTATACAGGAGATTAATCAGGATCTGGAAGGCCACGACCGCAAGTCCCGCAACGACGCCATAAATGCATGTCTGCACGATGGTGCGCGTCTTTTGCGGAAGTTTCCCAAAGTAAGCAGCTAGAGATACAATTGACACGCTCCATCATCCTGCCAGAAAAGGCCCGCAATTCAAGCGCGCTGCTTGGAGTCGCTACGCAGGCTGAAATTAAACTCCTTTGTATGACTTGGCAAAAAGCAACAGAACACCAAGCATAGCCACGATCAAACCCAGAACTGCACCGATAGCATCACCACCGCGCAAACTGAAAATGACAATAATTGTACCGCCGAAAGTAAAAACCACACCGACAATACGCCCGGCGATGTTAAAGAACTGCCAATATGTTTTTCGAGAGTTTGACATATGAACGCCAGATTGTTCGGCGTTGACCATCAATCATCATCCTTATTTTCCATTGGCTCTGGCAGGGTGAAAAGCGGACGACTACAACCATCTCTCAAATTCTTCCACCTTCATCTCCACGTCTTTGAGTATCTTGCTCAATAACCCCGGACCAATCACTTCGCCAGCATGAACTGGCACAACTGTCCGACGACCATCAGGATGCTGCATGAAATGATGGCTGCCGCGAATGCGTAATACGGCAAAACCCGCACGACGTAACGATGCGATCACCTCGCGTCCGCGCAATCGAGGCAAGCGCGGCATAAATCAAACGGTGATACGCTGCACGCCAACAAACTCAGTGTTAGCTGGAGCACCGCTTTCGATTTCCAAACACAACTCGATGGCCTCTCTCACCCGCTCCATCAGCTTGTCGAGTGAACGCGCCTGGGTGTGGCAACCGTGCAATTCCGGAACGCTGGCCACATAATAACCGTCTTCATCCCGCTCGACGATAATGTTGTATTCATGCTTCTTTGTTTTTTGCACCATGTTGATATAACAGAAAGTGAGAGAATACGCAAGGCTGCCTGACGATCCAATCTTTTGAAGTATTCGCAAAACATTTTGGGGGAATTTCCGTCATCGGCTCAAGGGCGGGGTTGGCCATGAAGTTGTTTTTGATGGACTCACAGGCCCATGGCCTGGAGCATGCTCCTGAGCACATCGGAATTTCCGCCCGGATAATTTTTCGCCGCGATATGGTCGAAGAAATGATTGCTCTTCAGATCAATGATCACGATGGTTCCCGCCAAATCACTCATGGAGTTCACGTGCGGTATGACCCAATTATCCAGGCCGACGACTTGCTCGCAGTTGTTGCCGGGATTTTGCAGGTCGATGTATTTCTCCTTTCCGAAGGAGAGATTGAGTTTATCGATGCCGGTAAAATCATATCCGGTCTGTTCCTGGAAATTGATGGCCGGAGGGCCGGCGGCGGGCGGGCGGGCTGCTGGAGCCACGCCGCCTGGGGAAATTGTTGGTGAAGTTGTTGGGGCGGCGCCGGGTGAGGAGGGCGCGGGGGCCGTTTCAGGTTTTTGGGACGATGAAATGACGGGGGGCGATTCCGGCTGCATTGTGGAATTCATCGCCAGGATGTTCAACTGGCCATTTTGATTTTTTACGATGTCAATCTCGGCGAGATTGAGGCGCACCAGGGTAAAATGGAGTTGCCTTCTCTTGAGCGAGGAAAAGTCGTATTCGATGTGGATTTCGGGAATATTCAGGAATGGGGCGCCGGCGAAATTGGTGGGATTGTAAATCCGCAAGTCCCGTATC
Source organism: uncultured Verrucomicrobiae bacterium (assembly GCA_963797825.1). Lineage (GTDB taxonomy): Bacteria > Verrucomicrobiota > Verrucomicrobiia > Limisphaerales > UBA11358 > UBA11358. Next base: position 143,434 of record CAWCRR010000036.1, on the reverse strand, counting down.
TCGATGGCCGGCTCGGTGAGTTTGACATCGAGATGTCCAATCTCGGCGTCCATTCCGGTCTGCTCCCGGATATTGTGTTCCATGATGGTGCGCAAAATGGAATTGTAGGTGAGCAACAAAACGATTGCGGCGACCACCACCAGGCCCACGATTCCTAAAATCAACCGGAACAGCCATTTGAAAAACCATCGGAGCATTCTTGATTTATGATGGATGATGGATGATTTGTCGAGAACTCACTACGAAATCGTGCGCCTTGGGCACCCGGAAAAAATTCCAACGTCCAACGCCAACATCCAATTACAAAGATCACTCCGGCGCGACGTGGTAGGGCTGGTTGGATTCGTAGAATTTCAGTTGCGCCTCGATGGCGTCTGCCAAAGCAACGTTGTGGACAACCGCGGCCTGCTCGAGCGCTTGTCCAGCGGTCGTGACCGCGTTCGAGAATTGCCCGTCTTCGGCGTAAGCGGCGGCGAGCGTATGGAGGACGAGGGGATTCTGCGCCCTGGAAATCCGGTTGGCATCTTCGGCGAGCTGGACGGCATTTGTGCCATTCCGCAGGGACGCATCCGGGTCGGTGGCCAAGGCCCATGCGAGATTGTTCTCGGCGGCAAAATAATTCGTCCGCAGGCCGATGGCTTTCTCCCATTCCTTGATGGCGGCGGCGTCCTGTCCTTCCTTGCTCAAGACATTCGCGATGTCGTTATGAAGCTCGGCGTCGTTCGGCTGGTTGGTCATGGCGATTTGATATTGAGCCATTGCTTCGTCAACTCTTCCCAGGCGGAAGAGCGCCATGCCGTAGTTATGGTGAACGCCGGCGTCGTCGGGCTGGATGGCCAGCGCTTTTTTATATTCCGCGAGGGCGTCGGACATTTTTCCCTGGCGGGAATAGGCCAGGGCGAGGTTGTTCATGGCGCCGACGTCGTTGGTGCGGAGGTTGAGCGCGAGTTGGAATTGGGTGATGGCCTCGGCGACCCGCCCCTCCTGGAGCAGCGCGCTGCCGAGATTTTTTTGGGAGGCTTCGTCATCGGGCTGAAGCTCGACGGCGCGCCGGAAATGGGGCAGGGCATTGGTGGTTTCGCCGCGTTCAAGCATGACAAAGCCCAGGTCGTTGTGGCCGATGAAGCAGTCCGGATTTTTTTCGAGGGTGGCGGTCCAGAGGGTTTCGGAATTTTTGTAGATGCCGGCGTTCTGCCACGTCAGGGCGCCGAGGATGAGCAGCAACACGCCGCAAAAGAGCGGCCGCAAGAGCCGGTCCTGGGGAACAAATTTTGAAAGCTGGACCAACCCCACGGAGACGAGCGTCACCGGCCCGATGATGGAGAAATACTGCCAATGGTTGGCGACGAGCGAAAAGCGGAAGAAATAGATGTTCACGAAACCGAGGGCGGGCAGGAACATGAGGACGGCATATCCGAGGCCGAACAATACCGGTTTGCCCCAAGTGTCCCGGTTGATCCAACAAAAGGCCAATCCGAGGACCAATAAAATTCCCGGCAGATAGGACAAGGCGTTGGTGGGGTCGATGTGCCAGCGGGGATAGATGGGCATGACGTTGATTGGCAGGATGGTTTTATAAAGATAAAACCAGACCGCCCAGCCGGAACCCGCGAGGCGCGCCCACAAATTGTCTGTGCGCACCACGTCATGGCCGATGGCGACATTTTTTTGGAACCACATGCTGACGAGGCCCAGGATTAATGCCGCAGCGAAAAACGGGACGGTGCGCAGCAGATCAGTCCATCCGATCCGGTCGCGTTTCCACCAGGCAATGCCCAAAAGCACGAATGGCAGCGGCGCCACTTCGATCTTGCTCAACAGGGCCAGCAAGAACGCCCCGAACGACAGCCAATACCATTTGCGATGGCTCCCGGCGTCAAATCTCAAATACGCCAGCAGCGACAGAGCAAAAAAGCACATGGACAAGGTATTCTTCAATTCGGCGATCCAGGCCACGGACTCCACGTTGACGGGGTGCAGGGCAAAAATCGCGGCTGCCAGCTTGGCTGCGGTTCCCTGGCGCGGCATCAGCCAGAGCAGGATGCGCCAGAGCAGGATCGCGTCCAGCGCGTGCAAAAGGGCGTTGACGATGCGGTAGCCGGATGGGTCCATTCCCCATACCCGCCATTGCAACCAAAACGCGGACGACATGGCGGGGAAATAATCCGGTGTCTTGGTGGTGACCCAAACTTTATACCAGCCTTCCGGCGACTTAATCAATGGATTGGCAACGCATAGGACGTCGTCATCCCAGACGAATCCCAATTGCTTGACAGGGGGTGTCGAGGCGGGCACAGGCCACAAGGGCGGGGGCCACCAGCAAGGCGCATAAGCGACCACCGTGGCGACGATGATGAGCAGGACAAAGAGCCAGCCGCGATCCCAAATCGGTTTGGGGGCGGGCGGATTTTGTGGCATGTCTTCCTTCAATGTCATGATTATATTCCAAACATCCTGTTAGCGGACATCAGAAATTTTTTGAAAAGTGGTTTGACTGGGTTGGATTAGGTTGGATTAGGTTGGATTAGGTTGGATTGCGTTGGGTGATACGTTGAAAGGTTGAAGCGTGGAAGCGAGTCGCCATAAATGTAAATTCGCGTTAATTCACGTTAATTCGCGTAAAAAGGTTGGGTTTGTTTGGTTCGTTGTTTTTCATAATCGCTAATAAAATCAAGGGAAGTTTGGGTTCGTTTGGCAAAAATGGTAGGGAGGGTATGAGTTAATGCGGTCGGCAAGTTGCCGACCGCCACGGGCTGATAGCCCGTTCCCCCCAGAACAAGAAGGGAAATCAGAGCCTCATTACCTCGGTTCCTGCAAATATCATCATTCATGACGGAATGGTAGCAGGAAAGAGAAAATCGTAATGTTGCCCAGAAACAAAAAATGCATCCGCCGATGCCAAAGCTATGGTGGACAGGCGGCGAGGATGGATGATTGAGGGTGGAAAGGTGGCAGTTCCGGCGCGCCAAGCAGGAACATTGGCGCAAGGGGACTTGATACCATTTCTGGTTTGTAATTACACTTTGATTGGAGTTGCCCCTCACCATGAACCGCAGAAACATCCAACATCCAACATCCAACATCCAACATCCAACATCCAACATCCAACATCCAACATCCAACATCCAACATCCAACAATCCAATTATCCAGTGAACCGAATTGTGGGCGTTAATTCACAAATTCCAGTTCCTGACGGTGAGGGATGAGGCCGCGGTCGAAGGCCTGGCCGAGAAAACGGCGGATGCTTTCGCGCCCGCGGTCGCCATAATCCAGAGTCCAATGATTGACATACATGCCGACGAACTTGTCGGCCAGGTCGCGTCCCATGTCGCGCGCATATTGCAGGGCGTGTTGCACCGCTTCGGCGCGGTGGTCGAGGCTGTATTGGATGCTGGCGGTGAGGATATCGGAGATGGCGCGGCGCGTCTCCGGCGGAAATTTTTTATTGATGACATTTCCGCCGAGCGGCAGCGGCAGGCCGTCGTTTTGCCCGCCCCACCAGACGCCCAGGTCTTCGCATACGACGAGGCCTTCGTTTTGATAGGTCAACTGGCCTTCATGGATGATCAGGCCGACGTCGGCGACCCCGTTTTTTAAGGCGGAAAAGATTTGGTCGAAGGGCACGACGACGTAGTTGAATTCTTTCGCGGGTTTGCCCAGCCATAATTGCAGTGCCAAGAACGCGCTGGTCATGGTTCCGGGGACGGCGATCTTTTTCCGGGCGATCTCGCCGCGGGAAAATTTTTGTTTGGCCACGAGCATGGGGCCATAGCCGTCGCCCATGCTGGCGCCGGAGGGCAACAGGGCGTATTTATCGCTCACGTAGGCGTAGGCATGGATGCTAACGGCGGAGATGTCGAGTTCGCCGCGGGTGGCGCGTTCGTTCAAGGTTTGGATGTCCTGCAGGATATGCTCGAAGCGGTAACCGTGCGTGGGAATCAAATCTTTCGCCAGGGCGTAGAACATGAAGGCATCATCGGGATCGGGTGAATGGCCAAGGGTCAAGGTCGTTTGCTGCATCGAGGGAAATTAAATGAAGGAGATGGGAGTGGGAAGGGGGAAGTTGGCAAACGGGATTGGAGATTGGTTATTGGGTGGCCAGGCCGACTTTGGTGATGTTCAATTGCTGGAGGACATCGAGCACGCTGACCATGTTCTGATAATCGACTTCGTCGGCGCCCTTGACGACCACGCTGATATCGGGATCGCCTTTTTGCAACAGTTGCAATTCGCTTTTAAGCTGGGGAATGGTCACCGGGAGGTCGTTTAAAAAAGTTTGCCCGGTCGCATCCACGACGATGTTATTGACCTTGGGCTTGTCCTTGGAGGGCGGCGGCGGTTTGGGCGACGGGAGGTTCATCTCGAGGTTGTTCATCATCTGCGGCGTGGTGATGATGAAGATGACCAGCAGCACGAAGACCAGGTCGAGCAACGGCGTGATGTTCAGCTCACTCAAGGAACCGTGATGGGACTTGGAAGTTTTTCTCATTGAAACAACGGTTCGGTTTCGTCCTGGACATCAAAACGGATGACGACATGGGGGGGGAAATTGGTCGGCGGCGGACGGTCCATGGAGGTCACGGATTTGATCACGGCGCGGACAGAATCATCCCAGCGTTGATTGCCGGAGCCTTTCTGCCAGACGGGGTTGCTGAGGCTGCCATCGCGGCCCACGGAAACCTGCACTTCGGCCACGTACTTGTCGTCGTCCATGTCCTCGGGGCGGTCCCATTTGGAGCGCAAGGCGTATTCGATGGCGCTCTTGTAAAGCTGGACGGGGTCGGAGCTGCTGATGACCTCTTTGCCGCCGCCGAAATCAAAGGAGGGCAATTCGGTGGCCGGGGGCGCGACGGTGGGGGGCGCGACGGAGGGCGGCGCTTCGAGTTTGGGCGGGGCCTTGGGCGCTGCCACGACTTTGGGAAGTTCGACAGGCGGCGGGGGCTTCTGCTCCGGCGGTTTGACCGGCGGGGGCTTTTGCTTCACCATGGTAACGGCGATTTTTTTTGCCTGCTCACCGAGCCAGCCCTGGCGCGCCGCGAAATAGAGCATGACCGCCACCAGCAACGCGTGAAAGATGAACGAGATGGTCAGGTTCACCCTGGACGAATTCTTTTTTTTACGGGCCTGGGTATTCGGGACCATGCGTTAGCTCAACTCATTTGTTCAGCGGTTCGGTGACCAGATCCACTTTCGGCACGTTGGCCTGCTGGCAGACATCCAGGACCGCGCGGATGTCCTTGTACTTGGTTTTGACATCGCCGCGGACGAGGACGCTCAGGTCGGGGTCGGCCGTGCGCAGGGCGATCAACGTCTGCAACAGGGTATCCAGGGAGGGTATGGGGTCTTTGTTCAGAGACATTTTGCCGTCAGTCTCCACGGAGATGTAAGTGGCCTTGCGCGGCGGGTCTTTGAGGTGCTTCGACGCTGAGGGCAAGGTGAGGTCGGAATCATTCACCGGCGGGATGGTGGTGATGATGAAGATGACCAGCAGCACGAAGGCCAGGTCCAGCAGCGGGGTGATATTCAATTCCGTAAGGGAATTGTGAGCCGTTTTCGAACACTTTTTCATTCTGTGACCCGGCTCAGGGGACGGGGTTTTCCTCGACGCGTTTCAGGGCGCCGGCGATCTTGTCTTCGATGTCGCGGCGATCAACATAGACGTGCTCGATATGGTTGGCGTAGCGGCTGGCGAAGCCGTCGAGTTCCTGGGTGATATGGCGGATGGTGGTGACCATGAAGTTGTAGCCGAACATGGCGGGGATGGCGACGAGGAGGCCGGTGACGGTGGCGACCAGGGCGGCGGCGACGCCCGGCGCCATGGCGGTGAGGGTGGCGGCCTTGCTCTCGGCGATGCCGGCAAAGGTGGACATGACGCCCCAGACCGTGCCGAGCAACCCGATGAACGGGCCGCCGGCCACCGCGGTGGAAAGCACGATCATCCCTTTTTCCAAGCTCATCGCTTCGGCGCCCGCCGCTTCTTCCAGGACTACCCGGACGGCTTCGAAGGAAGAAGTGCTGATTTTGGTGGTGACGGAACGGGCGAAATGATCGGTATTGCCTTCGCCGGTGGAAACGAATTTTGGTGTTTCGACGATCTGGATGGGATTGTTTTTCAATTGATAGGCCAATTCATCCGCGCCGCGGATGTAGAGCTGGTAGGCGGGCGCGCCTTCAAAATCCAGGTTCTTGCGCTGGATGTCCAGGGGATCGCGCGTGGCGTTGTAGGCTTCGAAAAACTTCCTGGAAGCGCCGCGGGCGATCATCAACTGGCGGAATTTGGTGATGATGATCGTCCAACTGAACAGCGAGAGGATGAGCAGTACGACGACGGTGAGTTTGCCTTCGGTGGTAGCGTTCTGGATCGCATATACCATGGCGTTGGCGGCCAGGATGGGTTGGAGATTAATCATGGGTTCTGTATGTAATTGTTCTTAATTATTGCAAAAATCCTCTTGCCCTGACGAGGAATTCGATAAAATGGCCGAATTCCGCACATTGATTGTCCGGCTTGTCACTTTATACAAATCTCTCCCGGCTTGAGGTTACAAATTGGTGAAATAATAGGGAGGAGACTGATTAGCCGGAAAAGAGCACAGCACGGCGTGCAGCAACCAAAACGAGGATGGAGGATGGTGGATGGTGGAATGACTAATTCCTAAACCATAATGACTAAATAATGACGAAGCACGAATGACCGAAGATTGCCGAGGGGCGATTGGGAAACGGAGATTGGGCAAAGGAATGCGGGCAAGGGAATCGAGGCGTTTAACCGCGAAATACAGAAAGACGCGAAGACTGATTTTTAGCCGCAAAAAAACACAAAAAGCATACGATTTTTCCCGACTGGTCTCTTCAAACCAATGCGGCTTGTCTGGCGGTGGTCCGGCGGGAGGGCAGGGCGGGATCGATGCGATTTTTTTGACGCCAGCGACCCGGGCTGGTGCCGAATCGGCGGGTGAACATGAGATTGAAGAGGCTCAAGGATTTATACCCGCTTTCGAGCGCCACCTCCACCACCTTGGACTGGCTGGTTGCTAAAAGTTCGCGCGCGCGGGCCAGGCGGATCTCAGCGCGCTTGTCGCGGAAGGACATGCCGGTGAGTTCGCAAAAGACGCGGCTCAAATGGCGCGGCGTACAATGAGTGGTTTTGGCCAGGTCATTAAAGCTGACCTCGAGCAAGGTGTCCGGCGGATTGTCCTTCAAAAAAGTTCGCAGGCGCTCTTTGGCGTCGGTGTGGTCCTGGCGTGGCGCCGGCGGTTTCAAATCTTTGCCAAAGGAGCCGATAAAAACCTGGAGGAGCGCCAGGCGCGAGGCGAGGCCGTCGGCAACCTGGATGGCTTCCGCCATTTCCATGGCGACCGGATTTCCGGGGGGGAAAATCTGGAAATCATATTCGTGGCGGAGGGAGGCCAGCCTGAAAAAGTCCTGTTCACCGGAGGTGATGAGTCCGGTAAGGCGGGCGGGAACGACGTGGAAGGAGGAGAGGGAAATTTCACCCAATTGGCTGGCGCGGACACTGCCTTGCGCGTCATCGGCCACCAACACGGTGGAGCCGGCTTCCAGTTCGATACTCGATTGGGCCTGCAGCCAGTAACCGTTCCCTTTTTGCACCTGGAACAAGAGCCATCCGTGGGTTTGGGCCGCCCATTCCCCGCCGGGGGAGACGGAAACGGTCATAAGAGTCAAATGCGGTTCGTAGAAATGCGCTGGCCTAGTCATGTGTTCAATGGTCTTTATCGAAGAGAATAAATCCGTATGTTCGACAAAGCGGCTTTCACGGTGAAGGTCAGGCTCGCAAGGAAGTGTTACGAACCGATGACGGTTTTGAAAAAGAATTGAAACTGTTTAAAATGGGTCCTGGCCGGGAATTTCCAGCCAATGCCGGGGGCAATCCCGCAGCCCTTCGCGGACAAGCCCCGAAAAACCTCCATTTTTCGCGGCTGAAACGCAGTTTCAGATTTTTGCGAGGGAAATGAAGATTCATCCGCAATTATCCGCGGCAGTCCTTTGTTTCCGTATTGTCACAATCCCGACAGGAATCCGTAATACATTTTGGCCAATTTGGTGAGATGGTCATTGCTCGAAGGAAACCGCCGCAACCCAGTTTGCCTGTTTTATGAATTTGATGACGTCAAATTCATGGGCGGTGAGTCTGCTGCTGTTCCTGATGATTTGTGGAAGTGTCCTCGCGCAAACTCCCTCGACCAACGGTTATGACGTGTCCGTCTATGACGTGGAGGGCAACAAGGTGCTGCCGACCAACGCGGTGAATTCCACGCTGGCTGGGTACACCGGGACAAATGTCAGCCTGGTTGAAATCGTAAAGGCCGCCGAGGATTTGCAGACGGAATTTCGCGTGGAGGGCTATCCGCAGATGAGCATCGCCATCGCCAAAGAGCAGATCACCAATGGCATCGTCACGATGAATGTGTTTCAGACGGCGTTGCCGCAGATCGTCATTTCCGGTTTGCGCTATTACAGCCCGACGAACAATTCGGAACTTCCGGCCTACTCGCCTCCGGTGGAAGTGGCTTCTCAACCCGCCCCCGCGGCGGCCGCGACGAATGCACCGCCACCCGTCCATTACACACCGATACGGTCCACGCCCGAACAAATGGCCGCCGACCAGGCCGCGCTGATGCAAAAATTGGCGGAGTTGGAAACTGAGGAAGCCAACATTCGCGCCACGAACTCTTCGTCCCCCGCGCCGTCCACGCCCACACAAATAGCCGCCGACCGCGCGGCGTTGATGCAAAAATTGGCCGAGTTGAAAATAGAAGAAGCCGACCACCGCATCCACGTGGCCACGACCAATGCGGGGCCGAGGTTTGAGGTGGAGCATTATCTTGTCCTGGGGAATTCGGTTTTGACGGAGCGGGAAATCGGCGGCAGCGTGACGAACATTGACGGGGCCTTCGGCACGAATGTCAGCTTTGACGGAATCCAGGCGGTGGTGGAACAGCTTCAAATGGCGTATCATGACCGCGGGTATGCGACGGTGGCGGTGACGTTGCCCCAGCAGAAATTGACGAACGCAACGGTGAAGATTCAAGTCCTGGAAGGGCGCCTGGCGGCGATCACCGTGGTGGGCAACCGCTACTTCAGCTCGAACAATGTGATGCGCACCTTGCCAAGCCTGCGCACCAATATACTGATCAATGCGCCGGTCCTGCAGGCTGAGTTGAACCGGGCCAACGCGAATCAGGACCGGCAGATTTATCCTGTGGTCGGCCCCGGTCCGGAGCCGGGCACGAGCGAGTTAACATTGCAGGTGAAAGACCGGTTGCCGCTCCATGGCAAGCTCGAATTCAACAATCAAAACTCGCCGGGCACGCCGGAATTGCGTGTGAACAGTTCGGCGGTTTACGGGAATCTGTGGGACATGAACCATTCGCTCGGCGTGCAATACAGTTTCGCACCGGAAGATTACAAAGCCGGAAACCAATGGAATTTCTATGACCGGCCGGCGTCGCGGACTATTCGGTTTTTTACCGCATGCCCATCGGCAACCCGGAGGCGATTGGGGACACGATTGCGAATAATCCGGGGAGCTTTGGGTATGACGAGGCGACCCGGCAATTCCGGTTGCCGCCACCGTCCGGCCAGCCCGAATTGAACGTGTATGCCAGCCGGGCAACGATTGACACGGGGGTGGCGACTCTGTCCACCACGACTGTGCTTTCGACCAATGCCAATTCCATTGTTGAGCAGAAAGTTCAACAGGGTCTCACAATAAATGACGACATGGGTTTTGAATTGAGCAAGCCGCTCCCGGAATTTAACGGCTATATCTCAACATTATCGGGCGGATTTGATTATAAAATTTATAACCAGGCCAACTACCAGACGAACATCTTTTATGAATCTTACCTTAGCACACACTTTGGCAATGCATATACAAATACCAGCGTGACTCCCGAAGCCACGCCGGCAACGGTGGAGAAGATGAATTATCTGCCTTTGAATATTGGTTATAGCGCCAATGTGGATAATTTCATTGGCCCCGCCACGTTCGGCCTGGCCCTGAGCGCCAATCTATGGTACTCGAGCCAGACATCGTTCACTTCTGTAAATACTAATAATGAAACCGTGGTCACTTATAAGAACGGCAGGGATTCATTGGATTATATCACCGGTTCCCCGGAATCCAGCGGCCATTGGGTAATTCTTCGCCCGAGTTATACGCAGCGCATTATGATTCATTCCAACTGGGTGATGACTTTGACGGCTGACGGCCAATGGGCCAACGAGCCTCTGATCAGCAACGAGCAATTTGGCATTGGCGGGGTGAACAGCGTGAGGGGGTATCATGAAGGCGAGATTTTCGGCGACGAAGGCTGGCATCTTTCTTTGGAGCAGGATACTCCCTCGCACTACATCGGAACGATTCACGGCACCCTGCCGGTTTCGGTGCAAGCCTCGGTGTATATGGACCGGGCGACCGCTTACCTGATTGATCCGCAGGGGCGAGCGGCCAACACTCAATTGTGGGGAACGGGTTTCGGGTTGTCCGCTTCCGTAGGACCGAATTGGCAGGCGCACCTGCTCTTTTCGGTGCCGTTGATCAGCACCAGCCTCACTCCGCGCGACCTGCCTTATTTTAATTTTTCGCTCGTCGGCCAATTTTGATGTAACAAAAATGTCACCTGAAAAAAAACCCATCGAAAGATTCGATATGCTATGGTTGGGGATTGATAAGATGGCTCGTGATATTTTTTGCTGTTTTCGCCGAACACTGTGGGCAATCGGCCTGCTGGTGTTCCTGATAGGCTTTCAGGCTTTCGCCAATCCGCCACCTCTGCCAAGCGTTGGCAATGTTGTCCAGGGCACGGCCGCGATCAACTATCCCACAACCCAACCGAACGTGATGAACGTCAACCAAAGTTCCGCCACCGCTGTCATCAATTGGGCGACCTTCGATATCAACGCGGGAAACACCGTAAACTTCATCCAGCCGTCTGCCACGTCGGTGACCTGGAACCAGATCAGCGAAGCCCAGGCTTCGCAAATTAATGGAAATATCAATGCCAATGGCTATGTGGTTTTGCAAAATCCGAATGGATTTTATATTGGTGGAACCGCCGCCATTTCCACCCATGGACTGGTGATGACGACTGCCTCAACGCCGGCGTTGAATCTTTCCAGCGGCGGCGCCTGGGCTTTTGATGCGCCGCCGCCTACTGCAACCATCATCAATTACGGGAAGATCACCATGAACAACGGCGGTTCGGCATTTTTAATTGCCAGCGACATTGAGAATCATGGCAACATTTCAGCGGAGGGGGGTCAAATTGGACTCTATGCCGGTGAAACGGTGCTGGTCTCCATGGCCCCTGACGGTCGTGGTTTGAGCGCCGCGGTTACCCTGCCGCAAGGTTCGGTGGGCAACGACGGCAAATTGACTGCCGATGGCGGCAGCATCGTTGCCCAGGCCCAATACGTGAATCAAAATGGAATTGTCCAGGCCAATACCGCCCAAAATGTCAATGGAACGATTGAATTGCTGGGGAGCAGCAGCGTGACTCTGGGCGCGAGTTCAGCCATGTCCGCCGCGGGAGATTCGACCGTCGCAAGTTCCAGTTCCGGCGGTTCGGTGCAAATCCAATCGGGCAGTTATTCGGACCTGGCTGGGTCTTCGATCAATGTTGCCGGCGCGACCCAGGGCGGAAACGGCGGACAGATTTCAATTTTAGCGCCGCAGATGACCTCGATTCAATCCAGTTTAAATGGCCAGGCCGCGGCGGGTTACCTCAATGGCACCCTTTCCATTGACACTGCGGATATTGCTTTGAACTCGGACGGCAGCGCCGTGGCGGGCGCGCTGGCGCTCGGCGTCAATTCATTGTCATCAGGATTTTCGCAAATTAATCTGGAGGCGGCGGATGACATCACCTTGGATGCGCAATGGATTCTCGCGCCGAACGGCGGTGTTCCGACGGATGTTTCGATGCTGGCCGGAAATCAAATCACTGTGGATGCGGGTTCAGAAATACAGGCTCACGGCGGCAACATCACACTGAACGCTCCCACCGTGGACCAGGCAGGAACACTCGATGCAGATTCTTATGGAAGCGCGAACGGGATCGTTGAGATCGATGCGAGCCAGGACCTGATTTTGGAGGCAAGTTCGGTTATCACGGCCAATGGCGATCCGACAAAGACCAGCCCCGGCGGATTTGTGGTGCTGAAAGCGGGAAATAATTATTCCGACACTTCCAGCTCGACGATTTCAGTTTCGGGAAATTCCGGCGGACAAAGTGGCATCGTTGAAATTTTTGATCCCCTGGCCAGCGTCAATTCGACGATTGTTGGCAATTATTTCGCGTATCTGGTCAATCCGTACGATATGACGCTGTCTTACGACAGCACCTCGACTTCGTCCACGGCCTCTTCGGACGCCAATTTTAGCGTGTCTGATTTGGCTGCCTATTCGCAAATAGATTTGCAGGCGATGGACGATATTGATTTTGAATCACCGGAGGACTTCAGCACGTTTTGGAGCATGAACGATTCAACGATTCCCAACTCGACCTTGAGCCTTACGGCGGGCCACAACATCAACTTTCCGGAGGATATTTTTCAGGAAAACGCCGGACTCCAGGCGGGGAAAGATTGGTATGTTAATCTAACGGCAGGCGCGGGCGTTTATGTTTGGGGCAGTTCTTCCATTCAAGCCGAAAACGGGAACATTAATATCATGGCCGGGACCGAGGTGCAGGTGGGTTGGATGGGCAGTGAAAACCCGGGCCAGCCCAACGGGGGCGATGGCTTCATCAACACGACGGGTGGGGGCAATATCAACGTGACGGCTGTTTCGGGGGACGTCAATACCGGGAGCGACACTTCGGGGTTTAATTATTCCGCATCGGCGCCGTATTTCGTCCCGCTGTCAACGGTGGGCGGCATCAGCACCATTGCGGGCGGGAATGTGACCATTAACGCGGGGGGCGACGTGACCAGCTTTTCGGCAGCCTCCGGGACCCTGGGTGAGAACAATGTCTTCGACGATCCGGGCACGGGAGCATTTGGTTCCGAGCCGGGCAATGTCACGATAGATGCCGGCGGCAACGTCTATGGGCAATTTGTCGAGGTCAACGGCAATGGGATGATAAGCGCGGGCCAGGACATTGGCACGGTGGATGAAAATGTGGCATTGAGTTTGGTGGATGGCAGTTGGAATTTGAATGCGCAGAACGACCTCTACTTGCAGGAAGTGAGGAATCCCAATGGTCTTTACAACAACACCACCACAGGCTTTGGGTCCAGCAAGAAACCTTCCGCGGGAAGCCATCTGTATGATTACAGTCCGGACGCTTCAGTGGATTTGACCGCAGGGAACGGCGTTTATATCACCGGCCTTGATATACCCCGGCCCTCCGGCCCGGTTCCGATGTTACTCGCGCCGATACTCTTGATCAATGCGGGCCAGGGCGGCGTCACTCTGGACACCCCGATCGCAATTGATGATTCTGGAAATACCCTCACGTTGCCGGACTATAACATGACGATGTTTCCCTCGGTTGACGGAGAACTGCAAATCAACACTACCGACGGGGGCGGGTTGACCAGTGATAATCCCATTCCCACGGGCAGCACCGCTTCCACTGGTCCCGCCACTTATCTACTGATGTCCGATAGCGGCCAATCGCAATGGCTGGCGGCCTCGGGTTTGACAGAATTCGGCCCGTATGACCATGCCAGTGAGCCCTTTGAAAATAATGATCCGATCATCCTGAATATTTCCGGTGACATGGACAATGTCACCCTTCAAATTCCCAAACTGGCCACGATCAACATAGATGGCAATTTGAAAGACAGCCATTTTTATGGAGAGAACCTGAATGCGAACGATGTGACTTCCATCACTGTGGGCGGCAATATTGAATATAGCTCTTCTTTCGCTTCGGTGATTTTAGCCATGGCATTTCCCGACATTTTACAACTATCGGAAGCCTTGCCAACCGGCGAATCGTACCTTCCTCTCGGAAGCCCTGATAATTGGTACAGCATATTGCAGGATGCGCAACAGATGGTCCTGGTGAACGGAGTGTTGGTGCCGGCCGTAAACACCGGCAACAGCTATAACTATTCCCGGGGAGCGGCGTATCTCAATTCAATTTTGGCGGCCTATGAGCTGTTCCCTGGACTGCTAAATGCCATTGTCAATTATGATCCTACCACTCAAAAACTGACGGTCTCCGGCCCCTTGTCTGCTCCGGGAGACGGGGCATCGACCCCGGATTCGCTTTACAGCATTTTAAGTTCGGGGACGCTCTACCTGCCCGTTTACAATTCGAGTGGGGACCCCTTGTTGGATTCGAGCGGTTACTTTGTGATAAATCCGGTGACCTGGCTGCCGCAAAACACGGCCACTTACACCGACCCGGACCTTGCCAATCTTCAAACCCTTTTGGATAACAGCCAGAACGACCCCCTGGTGACGGTTCCCGCTGGTGATCTGATTGTCGGCGGCACGGGCACATTCAATGTCACGGCCAGTTCAATCAACCTGGGCACTTCTGAAGGCATACTGTCTGTCGGCAACGGCGGCACTCCCTCGAATCCATTCCTGGGGCAGGTGAGTTATTCTTTTCTGTCTTCATATATCACATCCGGCGCAACCATCAATGTTATCGCCGGTACTTTGGAGATGCCCAGTTCGACCATCGCGGCTCTTGGCGGGGGCGATGTGAATGTCACCGCCACCGGCATCATCCCGGGAAGCACCCTGAACAGCCATGGCGTGGGGGTTTCCATGGACCTGGGTTCGCCGGAACTGGCTGACTTTGATAATCAAATCATGGCCGCCAGCAATCTCGGGCTGGGCATTTATACCACGGGCGGCGGCGCTGTGAATGTGACGGGCTTGGGTACTATCAATGTTGACACCTCCCGGGTTGCCAGCCTGAATGGCGGCAATGTGACCGTTACGTCGCTGACCGGCGATGTGGATGCCGGCAGCGGCGGCGACATCAGCATCCCGTTCAGCACTTTCCCTCCGACAGAAGCTTTTTCCGCGCCTTATGAGGGTATCTTAGCCTACGGCATCGTGGCAGACACATTGGTCATCTATCCGGACCAGCCGGTGCCCGGCGCTGCCACCAGCCCGGGTAATATTTATGTGAATACTCCTGAAGGGGACATCAACGCCAACCTGGGTGGAATCTTACAACAAGCTTTGGACATACCTTTCACGCCCGGCCCGTCCGTCAACCTCGATGCCGGCTCGCCGGGCTACACTGGCAATATCAATTTGGGTAACGCGGGGGTCATTGGCGGAACGGTCAATGCCACGGCCAACGGCAAGATTTCCGGTTTGTTGATTTCCCAGCAAAATGCCAATGTATCGGCACAAACCGTAGGGAACCTGACGGTCTTTGCGATCGGCACAGCGAAAGTTTCCGGCGCCGGCGGCGGCCCGGGCATCACGATTATTGGCGGGCTGGGCGTGACGGCCAATGGCATTAGCGGCGCAACGTTGTTGGGGCAAAATGTTTCGGTCAACGGTGGCGCTGCCCAAAACACCCTGGGCACCAGCGCCGGTTCCACCGCTGCCAGCCAGTCCGCCGCCCAACAAGCCTCGCAGGCAACCAGCCAGCAGGTCGCCGACACCGGCAATGGGGATGATCAAAACAAAAAGAAAAAAGGCCCCGAAATCCGCAAAGTCGGCCGGGTCACGGTGCTCCTCTCGGCGGCGGTGCCGAAGTAATGGCCGTGTCCGAATTTGAAATTATTGGACTGCTGAAAGCGCGAAGATGTTTCATGCGAGGGCGCGTGAAACTGCACGCGAGGCGTGTGCGCTACCCCGATTTTAGGACGCTTTCGTAACATGTTTGTTACTTTCGACGATAATTGTTTACGTGACAAAACCCCGTCTGGTTTGCTAGAAAATTTTCAGTATGAAAAGATTCGTTGGAATTTATATTGTCGCCCTGGCGGGGGTTTTGATCTTGGGAACGTCCGCGGCAACCGCCGAAGATTTTACCCTGGATTCCGCGCGCGCGGCGGCGGCGAAAAACGATCCGGCCGCGGAGTATTTCCTCGCCAAACAGTATGCGGATGGCATCGGTGTGGGCCGCGATTATTCCCAGGCAGTGCAATACCTGCGTCAGGCGGCCGACCAGGGCTATGCCCCGGCGCAAACGGGACTGGCCTCCTGTTATGCGCATGGCACAGGGGTCAAACAGGATTATGCCGCGGCATTGCAGTGGTATGGCAAGGCGGCGGCCCGGGGAGATCCGCTGGCGCAATACTGTCTGGGATATGCGTATGCTTATGGCAAAGGCACGACAACGAATTTTGATGAAGCTCTAAAATGGTGGCAAAAGTCCGCTGGACAGGGGCAGGTTTATGCGCA
This sequence comes from uncultured Verrucomicrobiae bacterium, assembly GCA_963797825.1. GTDB lineage: Bacteria > Verrucomicrobiota > Verrucomicrobiia > Limisphaerales > UBA11358 > UBA11358. The sequence continues at coordinate 127,075 of CAWCRR010000036.1, read as the reverse complement.
AAACGCGCTCGGCCAATTTTATTTGCATGGCGCATATCCCGGCGACACCAATCATGTCAATTATGCAGCCGCAGCCCAATGGCTGCGCAAAGCCGCAGACCAGGACTATGCGCCAGCCATGAGCGCGCTGGGTTATCTTTATGAATTCGGCATGGGCATCGGCCCGGATTCGCAGCAAGCTGCGAAATGGTACCAACGGGCGGCGGTAGAGGGCGATGCCATGGGCGAGGACAATGTGGGGCTGATGTATGAAAGCGGCGATTGTGGATTCCCTCGTGACGAAGTGCAGGCATACAAATGGTTCCTGTTAAGCCAAGCCCAGGGAGATCCCGGAGGGAAACACGATGTCATTGAATTTAATTTGAATCACGTGTTAAGTCCTGAACAGACCGCGCAGGCGGAAAAAATGGCTGCTGAATTCCGGCCATTGACGAGCACCAATAGTGTCTCGAAATGACTAATTTCTAAACCATAATGACTAGAGAATGACAAAGCACTAATGACCGAAAATTGCCGACGGTATTTAACCGCGAAACACACGAAATACACAAAAAATGGAATTGCTTTAAAAGGAAAGGGCGGACAGTTTCCTGTCCGCCCCCCACCTCCAGTATTTCAAAAAATTAATTCGCCTGGATTTGATAGAAGCGCGCCGAATTGGTGGCGGTGGTATCGGTATTGGTGACCATCGTGCCGCCGGCGGTTACGGCGCTGCCGATGCTGGACCAACTGGCCGGCGACAAGGTGGTGCTATATTGCAATTGATAAGTGTGAGTCGCCACGGCATTGCTGGAAACCAGGGTGGTGGTGGTCCCGGTCTTGCTGACCGAGACAAAAACCGGTTGCACCAACGAGCCGATAGCACCCTTAGGCGTGAAGGTCAATACGGGGCTGCCGCCGGTCAAATTGAGCGTGAAGTAGCCTTCATATACAAAAGGCTGACTTCCTGAGAATGAACTATTGGAGGTATAATAGAGATCTTCATATAACACAGTTGTTTTGTTAATGGTAGAGTCCGGATTTTCACCACTGTCAGACCAAAAACTGCCGTAAGCCTGGGGATTGGGCTGGGCCTCCACATAAGTTTCCCAGGTTTTTGAAGTGTCTAAAATGCCCGAGCCTGTGGTTGACGGGGTATTCAACGCGGTTAAATCGCTGTAAGCTATGTTGTCCTGCGAGCGGCTCAATGTTGCCGACAAGGTAGAACCCGGCGTGGCCGGATTGCCTGGACCACCGGTGCGCAATTGCGTGACATAAATATCGGATGGGCTGCCAGCGTTGGAACCGCCGACCACCCCTCCATAGAGGCTGGAAGAACTTTTCAATACCGCGTTGAAGTCGGTGATACTGAAATCGCTGCTCAGAGTCACCACCGAGGCGCCGCCAACAATGCCCGACGCCGGGCCTAGATTGATGACATAATCCTGGGTTCCACCTCCGCCTGCATTCTGGAATCCCATATACAAATAGTTTAAGGAAGCGCCCACTTGGACTTGACCGAAGGAGGACTGGGAGGCAAAAAATGTTCCCACCAGAAAGGTTGCGGCTGTCATCAAATTTTTAACTGTTTTCTTCATAACTTCAATTTTTGGCAACGAGGGTTTTCTCGTAATTCTCACAAAAAGCTGGCGCAAAAAAAAGCCGTGAATAGTCATATCCACGTCCATTGATTTTTGCTTCCGCCACACTCAGGGTAGAATCGGCAGAATGACTATACCCCAAGCCTGAATTGTCTGGCTTCAACAATAAGGACATGGCAAATCATTTTGAGGACATTAAAAATATTGTTGCAATACATTGATTATACGTAGTTTATAATCATTTTGTCCTGATTTGTTGTAAAACTGCAAGGTTTGTCACTGAAAGGTAACTTTAAAGTGGTTCAAGATCAATTGGCGTTGATGATCAGAGGCCCAGACCCGACATGGGCCAGCGCCTGGGGTTGAAACCATTGGTAATATTGCGCTTGCTCATAGGCCGCATAGGCGTCCGCGCCAAGCAAACCCTTCAACTGGTCGTCGGGATTCTGGGCCGGTGTTTGGGCGGCGGTTGTCGAACCAACGGAATTGGGGTTACTCGAAGTAGAATTGGGATTGGATGAACCGGAATTTTGGCCGGCGGAATTTCCTGCGTTCTGGTTTTTCATCTGGTCTTCATACTGTTGCCGGACCTGGGCAATCGCCGCCTGGTCGTCGGCGCTAAAACCCAAGGTCCCCCAATTCACATTTTGCATAAACAATGGCTCAGTCCGCGCCGCGGCCATGCCGGGCGTCTGGTTTGCCGTCCCGCTATTCATCTGCTGCGAATCGTTTTGCCCATCGCCTATCTGGCGTGCAGCAGTTTGAGCCGGTGAGGCGGCATCTGTCGGTTCTCCCAAAAGGCTTGAGACCAATTGGTCTTCGCGATACTGCGACCAGGGGCCGGTCCCGGAACTGTCCAGGGCCAATTGTTGTCGTTCCCATGCGAATGCCCGGTCGGTGTCACCGCGGACGATGTCTTCCACGGTCGGCTCCGGGCAACCGATGGCGCGGAGATTGGCGATATATTTTCGGTAATCGGTTCGGGATTCGAGTTGCTGCCAGCGGAAGGGCGCCGCGGTTTTTGCCGGGGGCTGTACCGGTAAAGAGGGAGTGGTTTCCGGCGGTGCGGGAGCCGTGACCGCCATTGGCATCGGGATGGGAGCCGCCGGCATCTCACGCCGCTCCAACAATAGAAAACCGGTGCTGCCGAGCAAAAGCAAATTGGTGCAAACTAGAATTGTCAGCGGCGTTTTCATGTTTTCATTTCCGCCCGCTCTGCGCGGGCGGGGACATCGCAGCGCGATGTCCCTACCAATATCACCATTATGGCGAATAAACTTAACATTACACTAAGGAGACGTTCGCCCCACCCGCGGCACGCCGCACGGAGTGATCTGCCTTCGCGTGGCTACGGCGCGACAGGCGCGCCCTGCCTGGTCACCAGTTGTTCTAATCTTGATAGGAATCATTAAACCCAAAAGCCAGCGCGGAGGATTTTCCGCGCTGGCCATGCTAATAAACTTATTCAACCAATTAGAATGAGGGGAATGTCGTATCGCTGGTCTTGGAAACATTCATCAGAGAATAAGGAATGGCGGCGTCATGATTGGCCGGATTGGATCCTAATCCTTGATTCACAAGGGATTTTTGAGTGGCAATGTACATGAGATTGCCGACCGTGTCCTGGATACCGCTGATCAGGTATTTGCCGTAAATATGTTCATGACCCCAGTACCACCATCCGCCGGTTTCAATGGAGCCGTTGGAAGACAGAACGCCGTCAACAGTCACCCAATCGCTGACAGGCTCGCCGCCGTTATTTCCGGCATTCAAGGCATCTGAAGGTCCGAGATAAGCAAGGGCAAACCAGCCTTTGCCACCGTTAAACGGATCGGCTTGCTGGCAGCTTCCGCTTGTTAAACTGCCACCGGTGTTTCCCATGGCTTTGGCCACGTTGCCGCCGCTCTCATAACCGTTGTTGTTTTCATTGGTCAGCCACAGGGTGTTCAAGCTTTGTGCCGGATCGTTCGGGTCAACACCGTATCCGATGGAATATTGAAGGACTTGTTTATGAGCACCATAGGTGCTGTCAGCCAGGATATTCATGCGTGTGCCGGAACCGCGATTACGACCCACGAGATAAACGGAAAAATCGTTGTCGCTCGGATTTCCCGTCAAGAAACCTGCCGGCACGGCGCCGTTGGCAATCAAGGTATTGATCTGGGGAAGAGTGATATTCGAGCAATGAGTCCATTCATTAGAAGGCGAGGGGTTGGCGTTTCTGGTCCAGGTGAAAGTGACCACACCTTCACCATTACCCGTACCATAGTCTTTCAAGGCAGTTGATGTGCCAGCCACAGCCGGGGTCCAGGAAATGGCCTGGGAGGTGTCCGCCTGCGCCAAGTCCGAGCCGTGGAAGGTAGATTCCAGGGTAGCGCCATTGGTATCAGTTCCGAACGGAGAAGGATTACTCGGCACAACGTTTCCACCTACTGCCAAAACGGCGTTGGACGGATTGGCCCATGTTTCGGGTGAGCCGCTCAGAGTATAGGTGTTACCGCCGCGCGCGTTGGGGTTATTCAGCGTGGCATTGCAAGCCGAAGCGATGCCGGCTTCCGAACCGCTCCATGCGCAATCGATATAGACACCCGAGCCATCGATGTTACCGTGAAAAACCATGTAATTGGCGCTGCCGGGAGAGGAATTGCCCCATGATCCCCAGGTCAAGGTGCCGGGATCAAAGACACCGCCGTTGTTGGTGCCATCCGTGTTATCGGACAGAACGGTGAATATGGTGGAACGAAAGGCCGTTGACCCGGTGACATAGACCGTTGGGTCGGCGCTGGCCTGGGAAACAAGCCCCAAGGCGAGCAGGGCCGAGGCGATTTTAGTGCTTAATTTCATATTATTAGTTATTGGTTGTTGTTTGTTTGTTTTAGAATTATTGGTTTTTTGTTAAATCAGGCATTTTTGCCAAATCGGCGGCGGAGGATGAGAAGTGAAAGTCCGGAAATTCCGGCGATCAAAGCTGTTCCCGGCTCGGGCACGGCTTGGAACGTCACATCCGGGTTAGCCCCTGTGAAATCGACGGTGAAATAGCCCAAGTAAGTAAATGGTTGGGAGCCAGAGAATGAACCGGATGACGTTTCCCAAAGGTCTTCGTAAAGAATATCGGAAGTGTCCACCGCGCTATCCGGATTCAAGCCCGCGTCACTCCAATAAGTGCCGCTGGTCTGGGACTGGGGCTGGTTCTCAACATAGGTTTGCCAGCTTAATGAATTGTCCAGAACGCCCGTGCCGGACGCCGGGCCATTGAGAGCAGTAAGGTCGGAATACGCAACGTTGTCCTGGGAGCGGGTCAACATCAGGCCCACCGAGGAACCGGGCGAGGTGGGCGCGCCCGCGCCGCTGCGCAATTGGGTGAGGAATATGTCGGAAGGATTGCCTGCATTTGATCCTCCAACGACACCCACGTACATGCTGGTCGATGCGCCCAATAAGTTATTGAAGTCGGCCAGGCTGAAATCGCTGCTGAGATCGTTTACCCCTGAGGTGAAGGTCGAGGCCGAGCCGAGGTCAACGATGTAATTGTTGGTGGCTCCGCCGGCCGAATTTTGGAAACCCATATACAGGTCATTGGCGGTGATGGATGCCTTTGCGGATTGGGAAGCCAGAATGGTCCCCACAATCAATAGTGCTGCACTGGTTAATTTTTTCATAAATTTTTCCGTAGTGTTGACGTTTGTTTTTTCCTGTTTTAACGACACAAAAGTGTTTTGACGGACAAAACTCTATCAGGGTCAACCTCTTTTCGCTTCATGTCAGAGGACATGCTCTGACAATTTTAAGACGTGGCGGTTTTGCGTCATAACTTGTTATGTTTGTTTGATTTACATTAATAATTGGAGGGTCATTTTCATAAAAAAGCGGTTTTGTCGCAAGAAGGTAACTTTCATTGATTGAAGAAATTTTGCCATTTTGAATCGGGTGCATCTCAGTCTTTCGGGTCAGATTATGTCGCCCCTAACGGGGCTGGAGATTTCTATTGGTATCACTTCTACAAAGATACCGCAACTACGGCGCTTGAGACTTCGCAATGGCCGCCAAACGTCCGATAGGCTAGCCCCGTTAGGGGCGAAATCTCTGTAGAAAATCGCATACAAACCACCAAAGCTCCGTTAGGAGCGGCATCTTCTGCTGTTAACCCCCACAAAAGTGAGATGCGCCCTTTGAAATCTAAATGACCGCTATTTGGAACCACTAAATACGCGAACATGGATTTTTTGGCCGGGTATGAATGGTTGTCACTGATTTGTAACTCACGCGACTTGCTTTTGTTACCCGATATTTGCAGCATAGCCCCCCGTGCGAATGAGCAAAAATAATCAGAGGCTGGCACAGATAAAAATCCTTATCACCACCTTCGTGATTTTGGTTTCTGCCCGGGCATGGTGTGACGGCACGACGAACGCTCCCGTCAACACGACGGATCCGCTGCTGGATTTGTTCGTCAAAAAAGGCTACGTGACGCAACAGGAAGCAGACCAGGTGAAGGCTGAGGCCGAATCCATGCAGACTAATAACGGCGCCTACCTGATGCCCGAACAATCCCGCTGGAGACTCGACGATGCTGTCAAGGATACGGAACTCTTTGGCGACGTTCGAGCGCGCTATGAAGATCGCAAAGTGACTGACCCGTCGCATAACGAGATTGAACTGGAGCGCATGCGTTATGCGCTGAGATTTGGTTTTCGAGGCGATATGTTTGACAATTTTTACTATGGTTTCAGGCTGGAGACGGCGGCCAGTCCGCGTTCGCCCTGGGTCACTGCCGGACAATCCAGCAGCACTTCTCCCTACCAGGGGCCATTTGGCAAGTCGAGCGCGGGACTGGACGTCGGCCAGATATATCTAGGCTGGCGTTATGGGGATTGGATCGACGTCACTGTGGGAAAGATGCCGATGCCGCTCTATACCACGCCGATGGTTTGGGACAATGATATCAATCCGGAGGGCGCCGCCGAACATTTTAAATATAACCTCGGGCCGGCGGAGTTGTTCGCCAATTTTGGCCAATTTGTATATGCCGATCTCAATCCCAATAACGTATCTTCGGGTTTGGGATTTCCGACGGCACCGGGCGTTGGGCAGAGCGCGGAAAATATTTTTCTGTTCGCATGGCAGGGGGGATTTAACTACCACTTCGGCACCAACACTTCGGCCAAGGTCGCCGCGACTCTCTACAAATACGCCGGGCTTAAGCGCAGTAACACAGGCGATTCGACCAGCGCGGGGTCTCCCGAATCGCCTTATTTCGGCGACCCCTACGTGGGTGAAGGCGCATATAACTATTATAACGCCGTCAATCATAACTATGCCCAGGGTTACGCCGGGTATAATCCTGGACAATATTTTAACACCCAGCCCAACGGACAAAACGGGCTAAACTACGGAAGCTTGAGTTATCCGTTCAACCAGGTGGGACTGAATGATTTGCTGGTGGTTGAAATTCCCTTTGAATTTAATTTCCGGATCAAAAAAGTCGCCGCGCGCATCTTTGGCGATTTCGCCTACAACCTTGAGGGCCGTCAACGCGCGGAACAGGCCGCCAGCGCTTATTCCACGATTTTGACTGCGAACGATGTTCCTAACGGAGGGCAGGCCACGCCGCGTTCTTTCCCGGCCCAAACAGACGATGTCAAAGCCTATCAAATCGGTTTCGGTTTCGGCAGCGACGATCTTGTTTACGGGCCAACTGAAGGCGTGGTCTATGGTTCCAGCGTTCACAAACACGATTGGGAAATCCGGACTTATTGGCAACACGTCGAACAGTATGCGTTGGATCCCAACATCATTGATTCGGATTTTTTTGAAGGCCGCGAAAATTTGCAGGGCGTTTATGCTTCGGCGGCTTATGCGCTCACCGGCAATGTGATCACCACCGTCCGTTACGGCTATGCCATGCGCATCAATAATCTGCTGGGCACCGGTGGCGACAACCAGGACATCCCGCAGATGAACCCGATCAACCACTACTATTTGCTTCAAGTGGACGCGACCGTCCGGTTTTAGCCTCACGCAAAGAGCGCAAAGGCTTTCTCAAAAAAATGAGTGTAAGAAAATCTCACTAAAAAGTGCGCCCGCTTTTCTCGCGTTCTTAGAGCGAGATTAAACCGCAGGGTTCCGCTTTAATCCTGCCCGCGAGTTCGCGGCGGGCCGCTGGATTCAGCGCAAAACGAGGCTGCGACACATATTTGCCATCTATTCTTAACCGGATTGAATCTTGATTGAACGGCATCCAAAATTTAATCTCTAATGGTTGGATTTTATTAACTTATAGAGATTTAGAGATTTATGGCCATTTTGCTCCAAGTTCAATGGGTGGATCGGGCCGGCGAATCGGCCCCGTTTGATCCACATTTGCGCATCATGCACATCGGCGGTGTTACCGGGAAAATGAAGTGGAGGCATTCGCAGACGCAGGCCATCGAATCGATCGAGCGCAAGCAGTTCGCGTACTACGTCGAAAAAGACGCGCTCGTGATTAAATTAGACGTGGGTCACGGCGCCGACGGGAAGAAATTTTTAGTGGCCAATGGCGGGAATCAGCAACTTCTGCTGACGCTGCCGGCGTTTCCGGCGGCGAGTCCGGCTTCGGTGTGAATTCGCACTTATCCTGCGATGGCGGCGAGTTTTTGGTATTCGCGCAGGAGGGTTTCGATATTGAAGGGCTTGCGCAAAACGGGCGCGCCCAGAGACTCGAGTTTTTCGTTAAGGTCCAGGCTGCCGGCATCGCCGGTGATGAAGAGAAAATGTTCCGCCAGGTGCGGGCGGTTTTCCTTCAGCCACTCGAACAACCCGAACCCATCGAGTTCCGGCATCCGCACATCGGAGATGACAAAATCGAAATCGGCCTGCTGCAATAGGGTGACGGCGCGCAAGCCGTTGTTGACCCGCTCGACGCTGCAGTTCAAATCGTTCCGCAGGACCTCCTGGATCATCGAGGTGATGAATTCCTCGTCGTCCACGATCAAAACGCGGTGGCGATTGTTCTGCGGGCGCGCCCCGGCGCCGGTTCGTTTGGCACCGGCCATTTCATTTTTTGCGGGCCGGATGGGAGCGGCGATGCCGGATATTTTGGGAAAGGCCACTTCGAATTCCGAGCCGGCGTTCAGGGTGCTCTTGACGCTGATTTCTCCTGAATGCTGCTTCACGATACTGAGGCAAACACTCAAGCCCAGGCCGCTGCCGCGGTCGGGACTTTTGGTGGTAAAAAATGGGTCAAAAATATGCTGCAAATGCTCGGGCTTGATGCCGTGCCCGGTGTCGGCCACTTTGAGGACGATTTTATCTTCGCGCGCGCTGACGCTTAAGCGCAATTGTTTTTGCTGATGCCTTTCGAGCGCGTCGAGCGCGTTCAACATGAGATTGATGACAACCTGTTTGAGTTGGGTGGGATCGGCACGGACCATCATTTCCTGTTCGGGCAAATCCAGGATGACTTCGCTGCCGCTCTCGCGGATGCGGAATTTAAGGAAGGAGACCACCTCTTTGACAATTTCACGCATGTCACACGCGGAAAGTTCCGCCGTGACCGGGCGGGAAAGCTGGAGGAGTTGGCGGATGATTTTGGCGGATTCCATGGCGCTGTCCCGGATCATGGTGCAATAGCGCGCGAGCTTTTCGGGCGGCTGGCCGGATTCGAGCTGGCCGAGCAGCAGTTCGGAGAAGCCGATGATGGGCGCCAGTTTGTTATTGATTTCATGGGCGATGCCGCCGACCAGCGAATCGAGGAGGGCGGATTTTTCCTTTTGGATCAAACGATGTTCCAACACGCGCTGCTCGGTGATGTCGTCGAGGAGGACGCAGACCTGGCCGGTTTCGCGGATCCAATTGGTCATTAATTTGAACCGCCGCGGGCCGCGGCCGGGCAGGCGCAAAAGAAATTCGCTGCCGCGGGGGTTCGATTCGCTGGCGCCGGCCTCGTGTTCGTTCAAGAGGCGCAAAAATTTTTCGCGTTCCGAAGCCTCGATCAGAGTGCAGAGATTGAAGGCGCCGGCCTCGCCGAGCGGGGCGCCCAGGAGAATTTCCAGGCGGTGATTGGCGGTCTCCACCACTCCGTGGGTATTCATCAAGGCGACGCCCAGGGCGCTGTTCTCGAATAAAATCTCGAACTTGCCCTGCGACTGGCGGAGCTCATTCAAGCTTCGGAAAAGCTGGGTGTTATTTTCATGCAACGCCCGCCGTTGTTGCTCGGCCAGTTGCGATTTTTGGAGGATGAGTTTGGATTGCCAGCGCACGAGCGTTTGGACGGAGATGATCCCGAGAAATTCATCAGCCGCGTCCACCAACGCCACGTCATCGTAGAAACTATCGCCATGCCGGGAAAGAGCCGCCTCCAAAACCTTCAAGAGCGGGGTGCCCTGGCCAATCTGCAAATGGTCCTTCATCAAATGCTGGTCAACCGGCTGGTGGCCGTAGAGGGCGAAGCCGAACCGCGCGCCGAGGAGGAAACCGATGTGGCCGCGCGAAACCATTCCCACCAGCCGCGTACCGGAGACGACGCCGACGTATTCATGGGTGTGGGTCTGGAACCATTTATAGACGTTTTCGGTTGTCTCCATGCCCTGGATGGATTCCCGGTGTTCGACCAAGGAAATCAGATCGACATTTTCCACCGCAACGTCGACGGCAACGGAGTCATTCATGATTTCGGCCTCTGACATAAACCATTACAGTTTACCCTTTAGTCGTCAATTTACATGCATTTGCGAGTAACAATTGTGTGAATTTTAGGGGAGCGGGGAATGGAGGGAACAATTGGTTTGCGGGAGTGGTTTTCCTGCGGCAAATTATTCGTCATGCCTGAAACCGGCAAAAGATTGGATTCGTTGCGTTTGAGCCGCTTTGATAACGAGCGGCTGGCTTTGGCTTTGGCCATTTCGATCGCGGCGCACCTGCTGATTTTCAGCGGGTATGAATTCTCGAAAGAGATGATGAGCATCCCCTGGATGCGGGTTTTGGCCAGAAAACTGGTGTATGTGGCGCCAAAACAGAACGCCAAAGCTCCGGAGCAACCGCTGGAATTTGTCATGGTGCAGAATCCGTCGCCGGTTGCACCGCAAAATGCAAAGTATTACAGCTCGCAGAACTCCCGCGCCGCCGATTCCACCCACCGCGATTCGGATCTCGCGGAAATCAACGGCCGTCAAAACGACACCCCCCAGACCACTCAAGCGCCGCGGACGGAATTCAACAAACTGCAGCCAACACCTCAGCCGGAGCAGGAAAAACAGGCCCAGCCGACGACTGATCCGGGCGATTTGACCCTGGCGAAGCTGGAGGAATTGCGGACGCAACAACAGCAGCAACAGCAGCAACGCCCCCGCAAACTTGCGCAGGTCCAGCAGTATCAAGGCATGCTCATGCACCAGATAGGTGGTGCGCATGAAATCGCCCTCCAACCGTCCCTGGATGCCAAGGCCACCGCGTTCGGCGCGTATGATGCAGCCCTCATTGACGCCGTCACTGAGCGCTGGGATCAACTCCTCGACAGCCATCTCTATGCTTACGATCGTACCGGCAGTGTGACGGTACATTTCCGTCTGAATTACGACGGCAGCATCACTGGCATGGAGGTTTCGCAGAATTCCGTGGGGACACTGCTGGGGTCCTTTTGCGAGGATGCCATCAACGACCCTTCTCCGTTTGCCCCCTGGCCGGATGACATGCGACGCGAAATTGGCGCGAATTACCGCGATATCACCTTCACTTTCTATTATTATTGAAAAAATATGGGCGAAACCATTTACAGCGAACTGATTTATGTTTTGTTGGGACTCACGTCGATCATCGGCCTCATGTTCATTGTGGAACGCTGGTGGACGTTGAGATGGAGGCGCGTGGTGCCGCCGGTGATCGCCACCGCGCTGCTCAAATGCCGCACACCCGAGGAGGTGCAAAAAGTCGTGCGCATCTGCGAACTCAATCCTTCGCCGCTGGGACGATTGATCCAACTCGCCGCCGAGCGATTGGATTGGTCCAAGGCCGACAACGTGGATGCCCTGCAAACCGCCGCGCGAAATGAAATCGTGCGGCTGGAACGCGGCCTGGTGGTCCTCGAGATCATCGTCGGCATCGCGCCGCTCCTGGGATTGGTTGGCACGATCGCGGGCATGATGACTGTTTTCGGCGACGTTGGCCAAACCGGCCTGAACGACGCTTCGAAGCTGGCCGCGGGCATCGCGCTGATCCTGCGTGCCACGCTTATCGGCCTGCTCATCGCCATCCCGGCGCTCGTCGCCTGGAGCTATTTCAGCAAAAAAGTGGAAGTGTTCGCCGTGGAGATGGAAGCGCTCTGCGACGATTTCATCCGGCGGCAATACACGGGGAAATGATGCGGAATGAAGACACCTCACCCTGAACCCGACGACCCTTGCGCCTGGAATGACTAATGACTAAACCATAATGACGAAGGAATCCCGAAGTTCTAATGACTGAGAAAACGCCGATTGGAAAATATCGAAGAGGAGATTGGATTTGAAATGAAGTGGATTTTTAAAGCCCGCCCTCATCCTGACCTTCTCCCCCGGGGAGAAGGAACAGGGAGAGGGCGATTTGCGTCGATTGAAGGCCGGATAGCGTACGACAGACTCAGAAGTTTAATGCGCGGAATTTTTCTTTGGGAAAATTTTTAATTTAAGCTATGCATTTTTACGTTCGCAAACGCCGCACCACGCCCGCCGTCATCATCGTGGCGCTGATCGATGTCCTGATCGTGCTGGTGATTTTTTTGATGGTGACGACGACGTTTAAGCAGCAGGCCGCGCTCAAGCTGGCGCTGCCCGAATCCAATGAGGCGCACAAGCCGGGCGCGAACGAAAATCCGCCGTTTGTCGTGAGCATCAACACCAACGGCGTTTATTACGTGGACAAATCCGCGGTGACGTTCGAGCAATTGCAAGACCGGTTGAAACAGGAGGTCTCAAAAAATCCGAATCTCGTCCTGGCCATCAATGCGGATGAAAATGCGCCGTGGGGAAAGGTGGTCAAGATCCGGGACGCCGCCGCGGCGGCGAAGATCAAATCGCTGGTGGCGTTCACCAAACAGAATTCGCAGCAGCAGTAGAAAGGCGAATTACTTCAGCAACTCTTCCGCGATGAGCACGGCGTTGAGGGCCGCGCCGCGAAGCAGTTGGTCGCCGCTTACCCAAAAGCACAGGCCGTTGTCGAGCGCAAAAGAAAAGTTGGATTCGCAAGTCGGCGCGGTTAGATTATGGGCATGAAAACGCTGGATCGAATCACTTTGAATCCAAATGTCATGGGCGGGCGGCCTTGCATCCGGGGCTTGCGCGTCACGGCGGGAACCATTGCAGGTTTGGTCGCCACTGGCCATGCGCGGGATGAAATTCTAAAGTTATATCCATATCTTGAAGCGGAAGACATCGCGCAGGCACTGAAGTATGCGGCGTGGCGCGCTGAAGAGATTGAGTTGCCACTCCAGCCGGCATGAAGCTGCTGGTGGACATGAATCTGTCACCCGATTGGGTGGCGGTTCTTGAAAAGGCAGGATGGGAGGCGGTTCATTGGTCAAAGGTCGGCAACCTTCGCGCGGCTGACTCTGAAATCATGGCGTGGGCGAAGCAAAATGACTGCGTGGTCTTCACTCACGATTTGGATTTCGGAACGGCGCTGGCATTGACGCAGGCGGAAGGGCCGAGCGTGATTCAAGTTCGCACGCAAGACGTGACGCCTCCAGCCATTGGCAAACTTGTGATTGACGCGTTACGGCAATTTCAACCGGTACTTGAGCAAGGCGCGTTAATTGTTCTTGATGAAGCGCATGTCCGCGCCCGCATTTTGCCATTAAAACCTTAGAGCGGTTTAAAAAATACTGTAGCCATTCGGGGGAAAAGAATGGGAAGCGGTCTTTTTGGGTTTTTGGCGTCGTTTCGGCTCAGTCACAGGGTTTTCAAACATGCTCCTTCGCCGAAGCCTCGCCAAAACACCAAAAATCCTCGCTCCGAACGGCCACATTATTTTTTAAAACGCTCCAGCCTCGCTGTCCGTTTTTATTTCAGCAACTCTTCCGCGATGAGCACGGCGTTGAGGGCCGCGCCGCGAAGCAGTTGGTCGCCGCTTACCCAAAAGCACAGGCCGTTGTCGAGCGCGCAATCCTTGCGGATGCGGCCGACTTCGCAGTTGTCTTTTTCCGAGGTGAAGAGGGGCATCGGATATTTCTTGTTCTCCGGCTCGTCCACCACGTCCAGGCCGGTGGCTTTCTTTAGGACGGCGCGCGCGGCCTCGACCGTCACGGGCTTTTCAAACTCGGCGCTCACGGCGACCGAGTGCGAACGATAGACGGGCACGCGCACACAGGTCACGCTCGCCCGGAAATCCGGATGATGCATGATCTTGCGGCCTTCGTTCTCCATTTTCATCTCTTCTTTGGTGTAACCGCTGGGCAAAAAGACGTCCACTTGCGGCAGCACATTAAACGCGATCTGGTGCGGATACACTTCCCGGGTGGTCGGTATGCCCGCGACGGTTTCAGCAACTTGCCGTTTCAATTCCTCGATGGCCTTGGCACCCGTGCCGGAGACGGCCTGGTAACTGGAGGCGAAGATCCGTTTCACGCCGAAGGCCTGGTGCAACGGATACAACGCCATGAGCGTGATGGCCGTGGTGCAATTTGGATTGGCAATAATGCCCTTGTGCCATTTCACATCGGCCCCGTTGATTTCGGGGATCACCAGCGGCACTTTGTCGTCCTGGCGGAAAGCGCTGGAATTGTCCACCACCACGCAACCATTTTTGGCCGCGATGGGCGCGTATTCCTTTGAAATGCCGCCGCCGGCGCTGAACAGGGCGATGTCCACGCCTTTGAACGAATCTTTGGTCAATTCGGCAATGGTGATGTCCTGTCCCTTGTATTTCAGCTTTTTGCCTGCCGAACGGGCGGAGGCGAGCAAGGTGAGTTTGCCCGCCGGAAAATTGCGCTTTTCCAGCGTCTTGATCATTTCGATGCCGACGGCGCCGGTGGCGCCGACAATGGCCACGTGTGGATTTCGGTTCATAAAAGGCCACACAGCTTATCAGAAATAGCGTACGCGTCAATGCGGTGGAAGCTCTTCCCGTCAATGCCGGTGGATTGTTTGTGCATAAATTTCTTCGATTTATGATTGACCATGGGGGCGGCATATGACGAAATGATAAATCTAAACTGAATTAATGCCTAAAATCCCTGTCAGAAATGGTAACGGGCACAAGGCGGGAACCACGAAGTATGATGCGCACCATAAGGTGTTGTCGCAGACTTATGGTGCTTTCGCCGATTTACGCCGCGAACTGTCCGATTCCAAAGAAACCGTAGTTGGACGCGAAGAAATCCTTCGCAGCTTCGCCACCTGCCCGGATTCCCAGCGCTCCTGGCTGTTGCTCGAGGATTACTTCGAGAAACTGTCGCTCTCGCGCAAGGATTTCCCGGATTCCCATTGGTGGCCGCGTTTGCTCAACACCCAGGGCAAAAGCCGTCTGGAAGAACTGGCGTTCCTGTTTTTGCGCGCCAAACGCCCCGTCCCCCCGGAATTGCAGGCACACGCCAGCCCGGATCGCTTTGCCAAAGCCGAGGAGGCCGAGCAGGAACTCAAGCTCGTCCAGGAGCTTGAACACTGGCTCTCGCCGCCCTCCATGCCGTTGCTCGACACGCCGCGCGCCACGTTGCGCGTCGTTTGCCGCGCGCAAGCGGATGAGGAAGAACCCTCGCGCCACCGGCTGGCCGTGCAGTTTTTGTTGTCGCGCCCGCGCACCGGTGAAAAGACGCGCACCTTGCATGAGCTGATCGACCTCGTGGTGCGCGCGACCCATGAGCAGGAGCTATTTCCGCCGCGCGACTGGGAATTCATCCAGTGGATCGCCGATACGCACCGCCATCGCAACGACGGCGCGGACACGCTGATTCTCTCCGAAGTGGAATTGTTGCAATGGCTGGCGCGATGGGGCCACACCGACCGCCTGGAATTGAGCGGCGCCAATCAATCGCTCCAGTTCCATGGCCAGATTATTGCTCTAACGCCGCATCTTGAGAACGGCGACATGGAACTCTCGTTTACACACCGGTTTTTGCTGCCGAACGGCGAGGCGCATTTTGTTTCCGAGGCGAAATTTTTCAATCATCAGCCGCCCATCGCGCTCGTTGGCAACGCCTTTTTCCTGCTGCGGAACGCGCCGCCGCCGCGCGTGTTGAAATATCTCGCGCAAAAGCCGTCCGTGCCCGTCCGCAAATTGAGCCACCGCCTGCTGTTGCACCTGCGCAAGACGCAATCGAGCAACGGCCTGGATTGGGAACAGCTTTGCGTCACCCATAAGGCGGCGCCGCAATTCGTCTTTGAATTGCTCGATGACACCGTGCGGCTGCGGTTGCTGGCCAAGAGCCAGCGCGACCAAAGCGTCTGGTTCTGGAACGGGATCGAATGGGTGGCCAACGACCCGAAAAAGAAGGCGAACGAAAAACCGGAGATTCTGGATGACCCGCGCCTGGAACCGGCCACACAATGGCTGCGCAAGCTGGATTGGTTCACGCCTGAATCGGGCCTGTGGATCGGCGATGCGAATGAAAATTTTCTCGGCTCGCTTGCCGAAGCCTGGGGCTCGCGCCCGGAGGATTCGGAATTTCTGGGCAACCCGGCGTTTCATCGGCTGTTCCTCACGCCGCGGCAGCTCAAGCCCAAGCTGATCGTCAAAGGCAGCGGCATTGATTGGCTCTCGGTTTCCGCCGAATGGGAGGCGGAGGGCTTGAAGCTCAGCAAAGCGGACCTCGACCGGCTGGCCTCGGCCACGGGACGTTTTGTGAAACTCCCGAATTCCGGCTGGGTGGAATTGGATATGAACGCGGTGCAAGGCGCGCACGAGGCGATGGCCGACATGGGCGTGGATGGCTTGATCGCCGTGCCGCAGAAGGTCGGCATGGAACACGTGGCGCACCTGGGCGACGACGAATTTTCCCGGTTTGCGGATTCTCCCGAGGCGAACGAACTGCGCAACCGGTTGTCGGAATTCAAAGGGGTCCCAAACGTCGAAATGCCGGAAGGGATCACGGCCGAGATGCGCCCGTACCAAAAGGACGGTTTCGATTTCCTGGCCCACCTCTTTCAGATCAAACTCGGCGGCATCCTGGCCGACGACATGGGCCTGGGCAAAACGCTCCAGACCCTGACCTGGCTCGCGTGGCTCAAGGAATCTCACAAAAAAAACCACAAGCCCTCGCTCGTCATCTGCCCCGCGTCCGTCCTCCACAATTGGCGGCGTGAGGCGGAGAAATTCACGCCGGACGCCAAAGTGCTCGTGCTCGAAAGCGGCGCGGCGCGCCATAATTTGCGCAAACAGATTCCGCAGCATGATTTGATCGTGACCAATTACGCGCTGCTGCGGCGCGACCTGGAGGAGCTCCAGAAATTTGCCTTCCGCGCGGTGATTTTGGACGAAGCGCAATTCATCAAGAACCCCGGCGCGCAGGTGACGCAATCGGTCAAGCAGTTGAAATGCGAGCACAAGCTGGCGCTCACCGGCACGCCGCTCGAAAACCGCCTGCTCGATCTCTGGAGCATCGTGGATTTCATCCAGCCCACCTATCTCGGCACCCAGGAACAATTTTTGGAGACCTACGAGCCGCGCGGCGAGAACGCCGAAAGCGCCCAGCGCATTGCCCGGCGCCGGCTCTCGGCGAAATTGCGCCCGCTCCTCTTGCGCCGCTTGAAGAAGCACGTCGCCAAGGATTTGCCGGACCGCATAGAAGAGCGCCTCGATTGCCCGCTGGGCGACGAGCAGCGCAAATTGTATCTCGCCGAACTGCGCCGCAGCCGCGACCAGGTGATGAAAGCCGTCGAGACGCAGGGGCTGAACAAATCGAAGATGCACGTACTCGCCGCGCTCACGCGCTTGCGCCAGGTCTGCTGCCACCCCTCCCTCGTGGGCAGCGATACCGCCAGCGGCAAGACCGATACCTTGTTCGAATTACTCGATCCGCTCATCGCCGACGGACAGAAAGTCCTCGTCTTTTCGCAGTTCGTGCAGATGTTGCAGGTGTTGGAAAAGGAATGCGCTTTGCGCAACATCCACACCCATATTCTCACCGGCCAGACCAAAGACCGGCAGTTGGTTGTCAGTGAATTCCAGGCGGACACCAAGCCCGGCGTTTTCCTGCTGAGCCTGCGCGCGGCGGGGACCGGATTGAATCTGACGAACGCCAGCTACGTGGTGCTTTACGATCCGTGGTGGAACCCCGCCGTGGAAGCGCAGGCGATCGACCGCTCGCATCGTATTGGCCAGACCCAAACCGTGAACGCCTACCGCCTCATCGCTCCCGGCACCGTCGAGGAAAAGATTTGGGAATTGCAGCAAAGCAAGGCGAAGACCATTGCTGATGTCCTGGGCGAAGAAGGATTTGCCCGCAGCCTCACGGCGGTGGATTTGGAATATCTGTTTGCGGAGGATTAAACGGCGGTCCGGTGGGGCAAGCCGCAGCAGGCCAACGGCCTGAGCCATCGTAGCCGAGGGCAACGCCCTCGGTGGAAGGGTTAGATTTTCATTCGCCCTGAAAGGGGAATCCAAAAGAAGCGCCCAACGTTTGTCTTGGCGCACCCATACAGGGTGCAGATAGTCGGGTGACTCAATTCCGAGGGCGTTGCCCTCGGCTACGATGGTGTGGCGCTTTCAGCGCAATCAGTTCGCCTGGCAAATTCAGAGTTACAAAATTGTCACAATCTGGCGGCTTGACCTTGTAACCAGCGGGTTTATTGTACGTCATATCTTGACAAAGAAGCCCTCGGCTTGAATTGGCCGATGGAGAAAGGATCGTGCATGAAAATGCTGCGTTGTTGTTTGAAGACTGGGCTGTGTCTTGTATCGTTTCTTGCGGTTTTGACCTGCGGAACCAAGGCCTCGGCCCAAACCACGGAGTCCAACGTCGTTCCCGTCGTCACCCTCCAGGCGACCGGACCGATTGCCTCCGGGCCGGGCAATCCCGGCGTGTTCACGGTGTTTCGTCAGGGCGACACGAATGAAGGTTTGAACGTCTATTACGACATCGGGGGCAGCGCCTCCAATGGCGTGGACTACGCGCAGATTTCCCAATTTGTGATGATTGCCGCCGGCGCAATCTCGAATACGATTAGCATCGAGCCGCTGACCAATCCCCCGTCCGGGACTGTTGCCAAAACGGTGGTCCTGCAACTGGCGCCGTCGCCGTTGTTGAACCCGGTCAATTTTGAGATCGGGGTTCCCAGTAATGCGGTAGTCTATCTCACCAGTGGCACGGACACGAACATTCCGCCCTCAGTGGGAATCATCAGTCCGACCAACGGTTCGGTATTTTATACGCCCACTAACATCTTTTTGATGGCAAAGGCCAGTGATCCGGATGGCTCTGTCACCAATGTCGAATTTTTTGCCGGCACGAATGATCTCGGGCCGGGCGCGCCAATCGTGCTCGATCCGCCGGGCGTCAACGGCGTGACCGGCCTCATTTATGTGCTCAATTGGCCGAATGTGCCTGCGGGCAGTTATTCCCTGACGGCAATGGCGACCGACAATGGCGGCGCGTCCACCGATTCCGCCGCGGCCGGCATCACGGTCCTGCAAGGTTCGCCGACAAATCCTCCGCCGGTGGTAAGGATCGTCAGCCCGGCCAACGGCTCGGTCTTTTATGCGCCGGTGGACGTTCCGCTTTTTGCGTACGTTGATCATTCCACTGATTCGACGGCATCGGTCGAATTTTTTGACGGGACGAATAGTCTCGGTTTTGGCCAGCCCGTTCCCACGCCTGTGGCTGCGAACGGCTCCGGCTCTTCCACCTCCAACACAGTTCCACCGATTTACCCGACCAATCTGTTCTCGCTGGTCTGGAGCAACGCGCCGGATGGAGATCATACTTTGACGGCTCAGGCCACGATTATATTCACCGGCCATCCGATTGTTTTAGAAGCTGTTTCTCCGCCGGTTGATATCACTATTTTGCCGTCGCCGCCACCGCCGACCAACCGGCCGTCGATGGTGAGCATTGTGGCGACTGACCCGGTGGCCATTGAAAGCACGAATTGCTGGGTCTGGCCGGGTGAAACTAATGCAACGCCGACCTGGGCGGCATGGCCCACCGCAGTCTGCCAATTGTTCACCAATAGCGGTCCCAAGACGGCCACCTTCACCGTTCGGCGCTGCGGGGACACCAATGACGATTTGACGGTCCCTTACGACATTGGCGGCACGGCCAGCAATGGCGTGGATTACGTGGCGCTGCCAGGATTGGTGACGATTCCAGCGGGCGAAAGCCGCGCATTCATTTCAATTGTGCCGATTGACGACGGCCCGCCCGATGTCAACAAGACGGTCGTGCTCGCGCTGGAACCTTCGACCAACACGCCGCCGGATTATCTTGTAGGCAACCCGCCTCGTGCTGCCGCCGTTATCATTGACCGGCCCGGCCCGGTGCCGGCATCGAGCCTGTTGCCGGACAAATGTTTCAGCCTGACGTTGCCGGGGCCGGATGCGGCCTGGTTCTGCATCGAGTATTCGACGAATCTGACCGACTGGACGCCCGTCTGCACAAACCAGGTGATTGACGGCTCGATTAACTTCATTGACCCCGACGCGGCCAGCAACCCATCCCGGTTTTATCGCGCCGTTCCATTGCCGAATCAGCCGTAGGGAAGAGTAGCGGGGCAAGTACACTTGCGAGCCGTTAGGGATTGCTGGTGGGGCGAGACTCAGTCGATCCCTAATTTCCTTTTCCTTTGTACCCCCGCCAAAATTCTGTTGGACAGATAAACGGATGAGAAATAAAGTCGGGATAATGAATCAGGACAGGCTGCACAAAATTACGCCCGTGATTTGCAGGCCACATCAGAAGTCATGAGATTCCTGCCAGAAAATAAACGAGAACGGTTGCGAGCCTGGTCGTTACCTTTCAAAACTTCCATGTTAAAAAATTTAACACGGTGCCGCAGACCAAAATAAATTGTCCCTTTCGGCGCATGAGCGCACACTTATCGGGAAAGGCAACCTGCCGATGGCAGCATTTTTGCGATGACTGTGAATCAATCAGGAACCTGGCTGTTGGATTTCTCGAAGAGATTTCTTGGCCACCGTTTTCTTCCTGCGTTCCTTGCGCTTGGGGCGATATTAGTGATGTTGCCCGCCTTGAAGACGGGACTGGTGGCGGACGACCTGATGCAGCGGGCGGTGGAGCTGCGGCCCAGCCAGTTGCCGGCGCGAATGCATGAGACGGGCAACCCCGCGAATTCCGGCAGTTTCTCGACGGTCCTGTTCGACCTTTTCGGCCTCAACCGCGATCCGCAATACATTGCTTTGACGAAGAACTACGGCACGCTGCCGTGGTGGACGCAGGATAGTTTGAAACTCAGTCTCTGTCGTCCCGTCGCCGCGTTCACGCACTGGCTGGATTACCGGTTCTTTCCCGATTCCCCCGCGCTGATGCACGCCCACAATATTGCATGGTTCGCGGCGGTCGTTTTTCTGCTCACGATAGTTTACCGCAAGCTGATGGGTGCGGGATGGGTGGCAGGACTGGCGGCGCTGTTATTCCTGCTGGATGCCTACACGTACATCCCGGTGATGTTCGTTGCCAACCGGGGTTTCATCATGGCGCTATTCTTCGGATTGCTGTGTCTTTACGAACATCATCAATGGCGCACGACCAAGTCCCGTTCCGCGATGGCACTGTCCGCGCTGTTTCTGGCGCTTTCCCTTTTCTCGGAGGAAGGCGGAGCACAGACTTTTGCCTTCATACTTGCGTATGCCCTGGTGCTCGAACCGGGTTCCATTCGCAGCCGGGCGCTGACGGTTTTGCCCCCGGTCCTGGTCCTCATCGTGTGGCGGACCGTTTATGTCCTCTCTGGTTATGGTTTGTCCCATGTGGGTCTTTTTTACGTTGACCCTCTGAATGAGCCGTTTCATTTTGTCCGGGAACTGTTCCCCCGGATGATGGTTGTAATCGGAGGCCAGCTTACCTGCGTGCCGCCGGAACTTTTACTCGCGGTCAAACCTTCATTGCACCCGGCGGCCATTGCGCTTTATGGCGTATTTGCAGTTGCGGCTTTGGCGATTTTCGTGCCGTGGGTGCGCCGGGACAAATTGGCCGCGTTTTGGTTTGCCGCCATGCTGCTGGCCGCCATCCCCGAATCTTCCCTGGTGCCTTTGTCCAAAAATTTTGGCTTTATCGCGATAGCAGCTTATGGATTGATCGCCAGTTTCATTGCCGCGCTGCTCACCCGTCGATTGCCGGAAGGGTTCGGTTACCGGAGCCTGGCATGGGTTGCCTGCACATTGCTGCTCCTGGCGCATGTTCCGGGAGCGATTGCCGAAAGAATCGCCACGGCTAAAGCCACCACATTATTTATATCCCAGGTGAACAAGAGTCCTGCTGATTGGCCAAATATAGAGAAGCAAAATGTGATTTTCATCAACTTCCCCGTCCCGCTCGTCTCGCTCTATGTACCAGGTTACAAGGCGTATTTTCACCAGCCGCTGCCCGGGGCGCTGCGGCCTCTCGCGCCGGGTTGCACTGGCTTTGATGTCCAACGGACGGATGAGACAACTCTGGTGATTCGCTCCCAGGGGCCGGACATATTCTCTTGTGACGATGTTGGCCCCATCCATCCTGTTTACTTCTTTGGCGCCTGCAATCTTCTCCCGGCCGCACCCGAATACAAAACCGGCGACCGGTTTAACCTCGACGGCCTCACGGTGGAAGTCCTGGAAACGGATGCGGCAGGTTTGCCTTCCCGCATTTCTTTCCGGTTCAACACTTCGCTGGATTCGCCAGATTTCCGCTGGTTCTGGTTCGACTGGGGGACGCTCTCGTCTAAGCTATTTAAAATGCCGGCCATCGGACAGAGTGTCACGTTGTCCGGCCCCGCCTCCCACGGAGGAGATTGATAGAACGTTTTATGAAAAACACCCACACAATGATATTGATTGCAGCCATGGCCCTGGTTGGCTGTGCGACGGCTCCCAAAACAAACCGCTTGAGCATCGGCATCACCAAACCGGAAGTTCTTTCCGTCATGGGGAAGCCCAGCAGCACGGCAGCGAACACCAATGGCATTGTGGTTCTGCGTTATGAACTCTCGACCTCATGGCACGCAGTCATTCACCACCGGACCGATGAGTATTTTGTGAGGTTGGTGGATGGCAAAGTGGATTGCTTCGGCAAGGTCGGGGATTTCTATTCAGAAAAGGACCTCACGCGGAGTTTAAGCATCAAACCCCAGTAAAGCAGCGAACCTGCAAACATTCTCACCCCTCACCCTCTATCCCTCTCCCCGTTGAGGGGAGAGGGAAGATAGAATTTGGACATATTATTGGGATGCGGAGTATTTTCTCACAAAGGAATGAAGTTAAGAGGAAGTACTGCGGTGGTCATAAAAAACGGAGGCGGCTTCACTTTCGCTTTTTTCTTTTTCGTATTTCGTCTATTTTTTCGCCACGCAATTTTTTATGGCTGAAAAACCAAAGCAACGGTACGACGAGAGCAAGATCAAGACGCTGTCTTCCCTGGAACATATCCGGCTGCGCACGGGAATGTATATCGGGCGCATCGGCACGGGCGCGCATCCGGACGATGGCTGCTATGTCCTGGTCAAGGAGGTCGTGGATAACGCGGTGGACGAATACATCATGGGCAGCGGACGGGAGATCCATATCGAAATCGAAGGCAACCGCGTGAAAGTGCGCGATTTCGGGCGCGGCATCCCCCTGGGCAAGGTCGTGGACTGCGTTTCCAAGATCAACACCGGCGCGAAATACAATGATGACGTGTTCCAGTTCAGCGTCGGCCTCAACGGGGTCGGCACCAAGGCCGTCAACGCCCTGTCGAAACATTTTCTCGTGCGCAGCCATCGGGATGGCGAATTCGCCGAGGCAGCCTTCAAGGTCGGCAAGCTGAAAAAGGAAGATCATGGCAAAACGAAAGAGCCGGACGGAACGTTCATCGAGTTCGAGCCGGACCCGGATATTTTCAAAGACAGCGAATTTCGCCTGGAACATCTCGAGAAGCGAATGCGGCATTACAGCTATCTCAACACGGGTCTGAAATTGATCCTGAAGACGCCGGAATTGACCGAGCCGAAGGTTTTTCAATCGCGCCACGGCTTGATGGATTTGGTGATGGAAGACCTGGCCAGTGACGGGAGTGAGCCGATCTATTCGCCGCTGCATTACGCGGGCAAGACGCTGGAATTTTGTTTCACGCACAGCAATTCGCGTTACGGCGAGACGTTTTATTCGTTCGTCAACGGCCAATACACGAGCGATGGCGGCACGCACTTGAGCGCCTTCCGCGAAGGCCTGTTAAAAGCGGTCAACGAATATGGCAACAGCAAGTTCGACGGGGACGATGTGCGCGAGTGCATGGTGGGGGCCGTTTCGATCCGCTTGAAAGACCCGGTGTTCGAATCGCAAACCAAGAACAAATTGGGCAATACGGAAATCCGCACCGACCTGGTGAACAGCGTGCGCGAGGAGTTGCTGCACTTTTTCCAGCGCAACAAGCAGATCGCCGAAACCATCATCGCCAAAGTCAAGGACACCCAGCAGTTGCGGAAGGAGTTGCAGGACGTGAAAAAGCTCGCGCGCGAGCGCGCCAAGGCGATCACGCTCCGCATTCCGCAGCTCAAGGATTGCAAGCATCACTTTGACAAGAAAAAGGGCAAAGGCGGGGGCTCGATGGTATTCATCTGCGAGGGCCAGTCCGCCGCCGGCTCCATCACGAGCTGCCGGGACGTGAATAACCAGGCGGTGTTCGTGCTCAAGGGCAAGCCGTTGAACGTCTGGGACCTTAAGCGCGATGTGATGTATAAAAACGATGAGATGTATAATCTCATGCAGGCGTTGAGCGTGGAGGACACCATCGAGAGTCTGCGCTATGAGAAAGTCATCCTCGCGACCGATGCGGACGTGGACGGCATGCACATCCGCAACCTGATGATCACTTATTTCTTCAAGTTCTTCGAGCAACTGGTCCATGACGGCCACGTCTATGTTTTGGAGACGCCGTTGTTCCGCGTCCGGAACAAGGAGAAAACCATTTACTGTTACAGCGAAGCCGAACGCGAAAAGGCCATCGCGGAGTTGGGGGGAAAACCAGAGATAACGCGGTTCAAAGGCCTGGGCGAAATCAGCCCGAAGGAATTCGCCCAATTCATCGGCAAACAGATGCGCTTGAGCAAGGTTGAGTACGCTCCGCGCGCCGAGTCCACTCCGATCCTGGATTTCTATATGGGCAAAAACACCCCGGAACGGAAGGATTACATCATGGACAGCCTCGTGGTGCCGGTGGAGGAATAAACCAGATTTTCACGCGACATGTCAGCAAAACCTAAAAAGAATTCCAACGAGCCTCAATTGCCCCTGGATGCGACGCAACCAGCCCCGGCGGAAACAAATCCGGCGAAGAAGAAATCCATCGACACCGGCGGCATCGGCGCGAATCATGTCGTCGCCGAGACCGTTGAACCCGCCATTCACAAGCTATTTGACCCGAAGAAACTCGGCATTGGCCTGCATACTCGTGTGGATCGCGGCTTTCTCGAATACGCGAGCTATGTCATTCGCGACCGCGCGATCCCGAATCTCGCCGACGGTTTGAAGCCGGTCCAGCGGCGCATCCTCTGGGCGTTGCACGAGAAGGACGACGGACGGTTCATCAAAGTCGCCAATGTCGTCGGTCATACGATGCAATATCACCCGCACGGCGACGCGTCCATCGGCGACGCGCTCGTTGTGTTGGCCAACAAACGTTATCTCATCGAGGGCCAGGGAAATTTCGGCAACATCTTCACCGGCGATCCCGCCGCCGCGCCCCGTTACATCGAATGCCGGCTGACCGAGCTGGCGCGCACCGAGTTGATCAATGACGAGATCACCGATTTTGTACCCAGCTACGATGGCCGCAACCGGGAGCCAGTCGCCCTTCCATGCAAACTGCCACTGACTCTCATGCTCGGCACTGAAGGCATCGCGGTCGGCCTGGCCGCGCGGATTTTGCCCCACAATTTTCCAGAATTGCTCGAAGCGCAGATCGCCATCCTCAAGAAGCAGCCATTCAAATGCCTGCCGGATTTTCCGACGGGCGGACTGATGGACGCGCGCGATTATCAGGACGGCAAAGGCTCCGTCAAAGTCCGCGCCCGCATCAAGGTGAGGGACGAATCCACGGTGGTCATCACCGAAATCCCCCCGGCGACCTCGACCGACTCGCTGATCGCTTCGATCGAAGACGCCACGCGAAAAGGCAAACTCAAGGTGAAATCGATCAACGATTTCACGTCCGAAAACGTCGAGATCGAGATCAAATGCCCGCCCGGGGTGGACGCGGAAAAAATGGCGGATGCCCTTTACGCGTTCACCGATTGCGAGACGAGCATCGCCAGCCGCATCGTGGTCATAAAAAACAATCGCCCGGTGGAGTTGACCGTGAGCGAGGTGCTTCGCGAAAGCACCGAACAACTCGTTGCCATCCTCAAGCGCGAGCTGGAGTTGCGCGGGAAACAACTGCTCGACGAATTGCATTATCGCACACTCGAACGGATTTTCATCGAGGAGCGGATTTACAAGGCAATCGAGAAATGCAAAACCAATGAGGCAGTCATCGCGGCGGTTTATGACGGATTCAAACCCTTCAAGCGACAGTTGGTGCGCGAACTGGTGGACGCGGACGTGGACAAACTGTTGCAGGTCCGCATCCGGCGCATCTCGCTGTTTGACATCAACAAGCATCGCGAAGAGATGGAAAAGACAAAGGCGGAACTCGAGGATGTCCGCAAGCATCTCAAAAACCTGACAAAGTATGTCGTCGGCCACCTGGAAGGGTTGCTGGAAAAATACGGCAAACAATATCCGCGGCTGACCACCAAGTCCTCGCGGCACGAGGAAGTGGACGCCAAGGCCGTGGCGTTCAAAGCCTTCAAAGTCAGTTATGATCGCGAAAGCGGCTATGTGGGTTACAAAGTGAGCGGCGAGGAATTCAAGGTGGAGTGCACGAAGTTCGATAAGATCCTGCTCGTGTTCCGCGACGGCACCTACAAGGTCACCGAATTGCCCGAGAAATTATTCGTCGGCCAGGAAATGTTCTATTGCGGCCTTCCCGACCGGGAACGCGTGTTCACCTGCGCCTACACCGATCGCGACGCGAGTTATCTAAAACGGTTCACCTTCGGCGGCTCCATCCTGAATAAGGTTTATTCCTGCATTCCGGACAAATCGCGTATCCTGTATTTCGCGCCGGACACGCCGCAAACGCTTTATGTGCGCTACAAGCCCGCGCCGCACCAGAAAATCAGTCAGCAAACCTGCGATCCAGCACAGGTCGAAGTGAAGAATCCTCGCACTCGCGGGCGGCAGATTTCCATCAAGGATGTTTCCTCCGTCACCGCCGAACCCACGCGCGGGTGGGATGAAAAAGAAACGACAACGAAAATTGTCTTTGCCTGATTCTCTGTTACGATAACCGGCCTTTGTGACCATCACGGAAGAAATCCAGAAACGGCGCACGTTCGCCATCATCTCGCATCCGGACGCGGGTAAGACCACGTTGACGGAAAAGCTTCTGCTTTATGGCGGCGCCGTGCAGCTCGCCGGCTCGGTGACCGCCCGCAAAAATCAGCGCGCCACCACGTCTGACTGGATGGAACTGGAAAAAAAGCGCGGCATCTCCATCAGTTCCACGGTGCTGCAATTCGATTATAACGGCCATCGCCTCAACCTGCTGGACACGCCCGGCCACAAGGATTTTTCCGAGGACACTTATCGCGTGCTCACGGCCGTGGATTCGGTGGTAATGGTGATCGATTCGGCCAAGGGCATCGAGCCGCAGACGCGCAAGCTGTTCGAAGTCTGCCGCCAGCGCGGCGTGCCGATCTTCACGTTCATGAACAAGTGCGATCGCCCGATGAAAGACCCGCTGGCGTTGCTGGACGAGTTGGAACGCGTGCTGGGCATCGGCGCTTTCCCGGTGAACTGGCCCATCGGCAACGGTTTCGAGTTCCAGGGCGTCTATGACCGGCAGACGAAATTGATGCACCTGTTCGAGCGCACGGTGGGCGGCCAGTATCGCGCGCCGGAGGAGGTCGGCGGAATCGACGATCCGCTGGTCCGAGGCCGATTGGATGACGCGACGTATCACCGGACGGTCGAGGAACTCGAAATGCTCGAACACGCCGGGCACGCCTGGGATGACGCCGCGGTGCTTGCGGAAAAAACCACGCCGGTGTTCTTCGGCAGCGCCAGCAATAATTTCGGCGTGCAACTCCTGCTCGACGGTTTCCTGAAACATTCGCCGCCGCCCCGGCCGCGCGTAATGGGCGGCATCGAGATCTCGCCAGAAAACCCGCATTTCTCCGGTTTCATCTTCAAGATCCAGGCCAACCTCGATCCCAAACATCGCGACCGCATCGCTTTCGTCCGCGTTTGCTCCGGCAAATTTGAACGCGACATGACGGTGCATCACTCGCGTTCAGAGAAGCGGGTGCGCCTCTCCAATTCGCACAAGTTGTTCGGTAATGAACGCGAGACGGTGGATGACGCATTTCCCGGCGATGTCATCGGCCTGGTCGGTCACGACAGTTTCGGCATCGGCGACACGCTTACGACCGATCCTAAAATCATTTACAAGGAGATCCCGCGGTTCACGCCGGAGGCCTTCAGCTACCTGCACAATCCGAACACGGCCAAGTACAAACAATTCCGCCAGGGGTTGGAGCAATTGATGCAGGAAGGCGTCATCCAGGCGCTGTACCTGCGCAATTCATCGGTGAAAGCGCCGCTGCTCGCCGCCGTAGGCCCGCTGCAATTTGAGGTGGTGCAATTCCGGCTGGAAAGCGAATACGGCGCGGTGTCGCGCCTCGAAGCCGCGCCATGGAAGGTCGTCCGCTGGCTGCCGGCGGACATGAAGGAAGATGACCTCGATGCCCTGGTGCTGCCGACCGGTTCGCGCATCGCCTACGACGTGGGTAAAAATCCCGTTGTGTTGTTCGACAACGAATGGTCCGCAGATTATTTTTCCAAGACCAACGAACGGGTGCCGATTTCAGCTTTGCCACTGCAGACGGCGAGGGAATAGGGCTAAGTTTGTTCGTGTCATTGGCCAAATGCCTGCTATGCTATCCCACTATGCCATTTACAGCACTTGGCCTTGAGGCCAAAATTTTACGGGCGGTACAGGACGCGGGTTACACCGAACCGACGCCCATCCAGGCCGCCACCATCCCGCCCATCATCGCCGGGCAGGACGTCATCGGCATCGCGCAGACGGGCACGGGCAAGACGGCGGCGTTCACATTGCCCATCCTCACCAAGCTCGCTGGGCTGCCGCCCGGTCGCCGTTGCACGAAGGTCCTGGTGATCGCACCGACACGCGAACTCGTCGTCCAGATTGAGGAAAACGTCAAAGCTTACGCCAGGCATTTGCCATTGACGGTCGCCACAGTTTTCGGCGGCGTGAGCGAACGGCCGCAAATGCAGGCGTTGCGCAACGGGGCGGACGTGGTCATCGCGTGTGCGGGGCGGCTGCTGGACCTGATGGGCCAACGATGCGCGGATTTCTCGCAATTAAAATTTCTCGTGCTGGATGAGGCCGACCGGATGCTGGACATGGGTTTTCTGCCGGACATCAAGCGGATCGTGCATCAATTGCCCAAGCAACGGCAGACGCTGATGTTTTCCGCGACGTTGTCGAAGGAAATTGAAGTGCTCACGCATGATTTTCAGCGCTCGCCCAAAATGGTGCAGATCGGTCGTCGTGCGAATCCCGCCGAAACCGTTACCCAACTTGTCTATGAGGTGCCCAAGCATTTGAAGACGGCACTGTTGCTGCACCTGCTTCGCGACCCGCAAATGGACATGGTGCTGGTGTTCTCGCGCATGAAACACAACGCGGACCGGATTGCCGGGCAATTGGAGCATGCGGGCGTACGCACGGCTACGCTGCACTCGAACCGCTCGCAAAACCAACGGCTGCGGGCATTGAAGGATTTCAAGTGCGGCACGGTGCGCGTGTTGGTGGCGACGGACATCGCCGCGCGCGGGATCGACGTGGACGGCATCTCGCACGTGGTGAATTATGATTTTCCGATGCACCCGGAGGATTACGTGCATCGCATCGGGCGCACGGGCCGCGCCCATGCGGTGGGCGACGCGATCAGTTTTGTGACGCGGGAGGATTATGGCGAGTTGCGCATTCTGGAACGGTTCATCGGCCGGGGGCTGGTGCGCAAGAAGGCGGAAGGATTTAATTATTCGCAGGCAGCGCCGGTGTTCCATGCGATGGAACAGGATCGTCGCCCCGCGCACGGGCAAAATCAGCGGCAGCCGCAGCGGCCCGGCCAATCCAGCCCGCATCATCACGGCGGGCGGCCGATGCATCAGCGGTCGGACCGGCGGCAATGGCGGCGATGAAGAATTTACACGCCGGCGATAACGGCCGCCGGCCTGAGGCGGGTGCTACAACAATTTTTTGTGATACCCTGATTGTTCATGACGGCGCGCACGGAGAGCGCCCTACCAACAGGCTTTGCGTTAATTTTCCTGGCTGATGCAAGGCGAAGATGTTTCACGCGGGGGCGCATGAAACGGCACGCGAGGCGCGTGCGCTCCCCCTATTTTACGGGGTTTTTGAGGGGAACTTGACAAAGTTTGGAACTTATGATTTAGTACGCGCGTAGCAGCCGAAGTCCGGCTTCCTTCCTGAAGACGGACGCGGGAGACCCAAACTCCTCGAAGTGATTTGAGGACGGGGCGAACGAGGCCGGGTAACCGGTTTCAAGGCCACTTTCAAGGCCAAGCCCGACAGCTAATCTCGCAGGCATTTGGAAGGGCGAGCCTCTGAACCGCGAAGTTCGCGGCCATCAAGTTCACCCAATATGAAAATAGTTGCGGTGTGTCCATGCCTGTGGCATGACGCCGCGGAGGATTATTATGTTGGACGCAATCTATGTCGGTCTAATGCTTGGAGTTTTCATGGCCTTGGGGCTTTATGCCGTGGGGTGTGAGAAGCTCTGATTCATTTATGGAAAATCTAATTCTTGGAATCATTTCGGTCGCCCTGTGCGCGTATTTGATTTTTGCCATGGTGCGGCCGGAGAAATTTTAATCCAAAAATCTATGAACGCCCATCAATGGCTGGAATTGGCGGTATATATCGCGGCGCTGGTGTTGGTCACCAAGCCGCTCGGTCTTTACATTAATTGCGTTTTAAATCCCGGCCGCCGCACCTGGATTGACCCGGTGGTTCGCCCGGCAGAGAAATTGACGTATCGCTTGCTGGGGGTTGACCCGGCAAAGGAGCACACCTGGAAGCAGTACGCCTTTGCGTTGCTGACGTTTAGTTTCGTGGGCTGCCTGTTCACGTATGTCATCCTGCGCGTCCAAGAGCATCTGCCGTTGAACCCGCAGCATTTTGGTCCGTTGGCGCCACACCTGGCTTTTAACACGGCGATCAGCTTTTTGACCAATACCAACTGGCAGAGTTACGGCGGCGAATCCACGATGTCGTATTTCTCGCAGATGGTCGCGCTGGTGATCCACAACTTTATGTCCGCCGCCGCCGGTATTGCGGTGGCCGCGGCGCTGGTGCGCGGCCTGGCGCGGCAAACGTCCCAGACCATCGGCAATTTTTGGGTGGATATGACGCGCATCACCTATTATCTGCTGCTGCCCATCTGCGTCGTGTTCGCGCTCTTTCTCATTTCGCAGGGGATGATCCAGAATTTCAAGCCTTACACGACGGCGGCGCTGATCGAGCCGCAGACCATCTCCATCCAGATGACCGATGCCAACGGAAACGGCATCACCAACAGCGCTGGCAGTGCCGTGATGACCAATCAGGTAGTCAGCACGCAAACCATTGTGCAGGGACCGATGGCCTCACAGGTCGCCATCAAGATGCTGGGCACGAACGGCGGCGGTTATACCAATGCGAATGCGGCGCATCCCTTCGAGAATCCCACGCCGCTCTCCAACTTTTTCCAGATGCTGGCGCTGCTGTGCATCGGCAGCGCGATGACGTATCACCTGGGCCGTGAAACAAAAAATCAAAAGCACGGCTGGGCGGTGTGGTACGCGATGTTCATCATGTTTTTCGCCGGCGTCATGCTGTGCTGGTGGTCGGAGGCGCGCGGAAATCCCATCCACCAGAATCTTGGCGTGGCAGTAGCGGACGGAAACATGGAGGGCAAGGAAGTGCGTTTCGGCATTTTTGATTCGGCATTGTTCGCAACGGTAACGACCGATGCCTCCTGCGGCGCGGTGAATTCAATGCATGATTCGTTCACGCCGCTGGGCGGGCTGGTGCCGATGTTCAATATCCAGACCGGCGAAGTCATTTTCGGCGGAGTGGGCGCGGGACTCTACGGGATGTTGATTTTCGTCATTATCGCCGTGTTTATCGCGGGGCTGATGGTCGGGCGCACACCGGAATATCTGGGAAAGAAGCTGGAAGCGTACGATGTAAAAATGGTGCTGCTGGCGTTTGTGATTTTGGCCTTCCTCATCCTGGGATTCACCGCGTGGGCGTGCGTGAGCGATTGGGGCAAGGCCGGATTGAACAACCAGGGGCCGCATGGTTTCAGCGAGATGCTTTATGCCTATACGTCGGGCGCGGGAAACAACGGCAGCGCTTTCGCGGGCCTCAATGCCAACTCGCCCTGGTATGACACCACGCTCGGCTTCGATATGATGTTGGGCCGCTTCGGGATGATTATCCCGTTGCTGGCACTGGCCGGTTCGCTAGCGCGGAAAAAGCTCGTTCCGGCCAGCGCCGGAACATTTCCGGTGAGCGGAATCACCTTTGTCATTTTGCTGGTGGGAACGGTGATCCTGGTGGGGGCGCTGACCTTTTTACCGGCGCTCGCGCTCGGCCCAATCGTTGAACATTTTCTGATGCTGCAAGGACACCTGTTTTAATTTATGGCAACTAAATCTGTTTCCATTTTTGACTCGAAAATTCTTTGGCCGGCCATCGGCGATGCGTTCATCAAATTGAACCCGCGCCTGATGGTGAAGAACCCGGTGATGTTTGTGACGATGGTCGGCGCAGCCATCAGCACGGTGGAGATTTTCCGGTCGCCACATGACCAGGTGCTGTTCGTCGCGCAGATCGCGATCTGGCTTTGGTTCACGGTGCTGTTCGCGAATTTCGCCGAGGCGGTCGCCGAAGGACGCGGCAAGGCGCAGGCCAAGGCCTTGCGCTCGACCCGCACACGCACGAGCGCGAACAAGATCGCGAATGGAAAAATGGAGAGCGTGGATGCCGATTCGCTCCGCAAGGGCGACGTCGTCCTGGTCCGGGCCAACGAAATCATCCCCGCCGACGGAGAAATCATTTCCGGCGCGGCCACGGTGGATGAATCGGCCATCACCGGCGAATCGGCCCCGGTCATCCGCGAAGCGGGCGGCGACCGAAGCGCCGTCACGGGCGGCACGCGGGTGCTGTCTGATGAAATACAGATCGAAATCACCGCCAATCCCGGTGAAGGGTTTTTGGACCGGATGATTTCCCTGGTGGAAGGCGCAAGCCGGCAGAAGACGCCGAATGAAATCGCGCTGACCATCCTCCTCTCGGCGCTGACGGTAGTATTTCTGCTGGCGGTCGTGACCTTGAAACCCTACGGCATTTATGCGGGAACGCATTTTTCGAATTCGGTTTTGATCGCGCTGTTGGTCTGCCTCATCCCGACCACCATCGGCGGCTTGTTGAGCGCCATCGGCATCGCGGGCATGGACCGGTTGTTGCAGAAGAATGTGTTGGCGATGAGCGGGCGCGCGGTCGAGGCGGCGGGGGACGTGGATGTTTTGCTGCTGGATAAAACCGGCACCATCACGCTCGGTAACCGCCAGGCGGTGGCGTTCATGCCGACGTCCGGCGTGTTGGAAAAGGACGTGGCCGACGCCGCGCAACTGGCGTCGCTGGCCGATGAAACGCCCGAAGGCCGCAGCATCGTGGTGCTGGCGAAACAATTTGGCATCCGCGCGCGGACCATCCATGAGATGCCCGGCGCGCAATTTATCCCCTTCACGGCGCAAACGCGGATGAGCGGCGTGGATTTTGAGGGTCAACAAATCCGCAAAGGCGCGGCCAACGCCATCCGTGATTTCGTCAGCGGCGGGTTGCCGAAGCAAATCGAGCAATTGGTCGAGAACATTTCCATGTCCGGCGGCACGCCGCTGGTGGTGGCCACGCGCGAACGTGTGATGGGAGTGGTGCATCTGAAGGACATCGTCAAGGGCGGGCTGTCCGATCGGTTCAAACGTTTTCGCGCCATGGGCATCCGCACGGTGATGATCACCGGCGACAACCAGTTGACCGCCGCCGCCATCGCGCGCGAGGCGGGCGTGGATGATTTTCTCGCCGAAGCCAAACCGGAGGACAAACTGGCGCTCATCCGCCAGGAACAGCAGGGCGGACGGATGATCGCCATGATCGGCGACGGCACCAATGACGCGCCCGCTCTTGCCCAGGCTGACGTCGGCGTGGCGATGAACACTGGCACGCAAGCCGCCAAGGAGGCCGGCAACATGGTGGACCTGGACAGCAATCCGACGAAGCTGCTCGAGATCATCGAGATCGGGAAACAATTGTTGATCACGCGCGGTTCGCTGACGACCTTCAGCATCGCCAATGACATTGCCAAATATTTTGCGATCATCCCTGCGATGCTGATGGTTACGTTCCCGGTCATCGCGCCGCTGAACATCATGAAATTGCACAGCCCGGACAGCGCGATTTTGAGCGCGGTGATCTTCAATGCGCTCATCATCATCGCCTTGATTCCACTGGCGTTGCGCGGCGTGAAGTTCCGCCCGCTCGGCGCGGCGGAAATCCTGCGCCGCAACCTGCTGATTTACGGTGTGTGGGGCATCATCCTGCCGTTCATCGGTATTAAAATCATCGACCTCATTGTTGCGGGAATGCACCTGGCATAATTTATGAAAACCATCCTTGCTGAATTCGGCCGTTCGATCATGGCAACCATTGTCTTTGCCATCGTGGGCTGCTGCATTTATCCGCTCGTCGTTTATGGCCTGGGACAATTGATGTTTCCGCACCAGGCCAACGGCAGTTTGATGTATGACAAATCCGGCGAGGTACGCGGCTCGTCATTGCTCTGCCAGAATTTTACCAGCGACAAATATTTTCATCCCCGTCCGTCGGCGGCGGGAGCGAATGGCTACGATCCGACGAGTTCCGGCGGCAGCAATCTCGGCCCGACGTCATCCAATCTGGTTGCGAACATCACGGGAAATATCGCGGCCTATCGCGCTGATAATGGCATGGCCACAAACGCGCCCGTGCCCGCTGACGCTGTGACCGAATCCGCCAGCGGGTTGGACCCTGATATTAGCCTGGCCAATGCCGAAAATCAGATTGCGCGCGTGGCCAAAGTGCGCGGGATGACCGTGGACCAGGTGGAGAAATTGGTCCATGAAAACACCGAAGGCCGCGACCTGGGCATCTTCGGTGTGCCGCGAGTGAATGTGATGACGTTGAACTTCGAGTTGGATGGTTTAGCGGGGAAATAGCTGGCGAATTTTTTAACGCAAAGGCGCAAAGGGGCAAAGACGCCAAGAAAATATTAACCACGGATGGACGCGGATTGAAAAAAGAAGGTGAGAGGATGGAATTCGATTTGTTTCCAAATGGCAGCCAACTAATCTAAACGGAAGTGATTCAGACCGGATCTTTGATGCTTCGACGCCACCAGCCGTTGATGGCCTGGCGGATCGATCAATTGCCTTGGGTGGCGATGGCCACCCGGCGCGAGGCGGTGGAAATGCCTTCCGGCAAATGCACATTCCAGCAGCGTTCACTTTGGTCCACCTTGAGAATCAAACTGGCATCCGTTGGAGGATGGTTGACAGGGGAATTAAGCAAGAGAAAGTCGGGGCCCATTTGCCTGACTGGAATCGAAAAGCCATTGAGGAGCAGACGCATGGTCACCCGGGCGGAATGTCCACCCTGACTTGACTGAGAAAATGATCGAGGTGTCGCCAAGCAATATCGCCTTTCTCGATTGAGCCTAAAACAAAGAGGTTAGCAGGCAAGTTGAACTTCGCACTCGACCCGCTCGCTCAAAAATAGTTTTCTTGGCGGGAGTG
The DNA here is from genome assembly GCA_963797825.1 of uncultured Verrucomicrobiae bacterium. Lineage (GTDB taxonomy): Bacteria > Verrucomicrobiota > Verrucomicrobiia > Limisphaerales > UBA11358 > UBA11358. The sequence continues at coordinate 91,394 of CAWCRR010000036.1, read as the reverse complement.
AATGAGCCTGTGCGACCCAAGCCGGAAGATTTCCTGCGGCTGATCGAGAAGAGCCGCCTGGGAAAGCTCAAGATTTATCTCGGCCATGCGGCGGGCGTCGGCAAGACCTATGCCATGCTCGAAGAGGCGCACCGGCTGAAAAAAGCCGGGGTGGACGTGGTCATCGGCTGGGTGGAAACTCATGGTCGCGTGGAAACCGAGGCGCTGCTCGAAGGCCTGGAAATCGTTCCCCGAAAAGTCGTCCCGCACGGGGACACGACCGTGGAAGTGCTCGATACGGAGGCCATCTTCAAACGGTATCCGACGGTGTGCGTCATCGACGAGCTGCCGTATTCGAATGTCGAAGGCTCGCAATATCCCAAGCGCTATCTGGAGATCCACGATCTGTTGCTGGCGGGCATAAACATCATCACGGCGATGAATATCCAGCATCTCGAGAGCCTGCACGACACGATCCTGCGGGCGACGGGCGTGGACGTGCGGGAGCGGGTGCCGGACCGTTTTGTACTGGAGGCGGACCAGATCGTGAACGTGGACCTGACCGCGGAGGAATTGCGCGAACGGTTGCGGCAGGGAAAAGTTTATGCCGGAGACCGCGCCATGGCCGCACTGGAGAATTTTTTCACGGAGGACAACCTCAACACGCTGCGGGAACTGGCCTTGCGCGAAACCGCCGCGGCGCTGGACCGCCGTCCGCGTACGGGCGCTGCCCAAAAACCGGATGTCAGCGAAAAGATCGCGGTGTTCTTCAGCACGAACCCGGAGACAACGGCGCGATTGATGCGCTCGGCGTCACGGCTGGCAGGACGGTTGAATCGCGAATGGATCGCGGTCTATGTGCGGCGCAAGAAGGAAGACCCCATGCGCATTCCGGCGGATGTGCAGCGAAAATTCATGGCGAACGTCCAACTGGCCACCGAATTGGGCGGGAGCGTCACGGTTTTGGAGAGCGAAAATGTCTGCCAGGCGTTGTTGAAATTTTGCCGGGAGAACGACATCCACCTGGTTTTGATCGGCACCACGGAACGGAAGTGGTGGCAATTCAATCGTCCGAATGTGTTGGAATTTTTCCTGCACCATGCGCCGGGGATTGATATCCATATTGTGGATCCGAATAATTAGCCGGCAATGCGGCTAATGACGAAACCATAATGACTGAATAATTGCGAATGCGGCGCCGGGTAGAATCCCGCTGACTGTCCCCCTGGTTGGCGTGTCGAGTTCAATTTCAAAAAGGCCCGGCAGCAATCGAATCACATATGACCCTTAATTCAGGCGGCAATTTTTACAAAGTGAATGACAACCGATGGAGAGCAGCATTTCCACATTTGAAGGATAGTGGCGCAGGGTTAATACGGTAAGTGATAGCTCTTTATCATCATAATGATAAGGTTAGTTTTGAGTAGGTTTTTGTAGATTCGATTCGGGCGGACAGTCGTTTTTTCAGCGGGATTCTTCATCCCCACCTCCTTGGCGACTGTCGCCCGAATCTTTTTTTATTCCGGCTTAATTTTCAGTAATCCACACCAGGGTCCCTTCCGGCAGCAGTTCGAAGAGCGGCACGATGTCGGCATCGGCCAGGTGAATACAGCCACAAGAAGCAGGTTTGCCGATGCTCGATTGGTCTGCCGTGCCATGGATATAGATGTAACGCGCATGCGAATCCACGTTGCCGCCCCGGTTGAATCCCGGTTCGAGACCTTCCAGCCATAAGATGCGGGTGGTGATCTTGGCGTCGGCAAGACCCGGCAAGGAAGTGAGGCCGATGGGCCGGCGCGACTCGAAGACCGTTCCGACCGGCGCACCGGCGCCGATTTTTTCCGCGATGCGATGCAATCCCAACGGCGTGCGATTCGAACCTGCAACCTGGCCTATGCCGAAACGGGATGTAGAGCAGGGGAATTTTTTTACGAGGTTGCTGTGCTCAAAAAGCGAAACGATTTGGCCGGCGATATTCACAACCAAGACAAATTGCGTCGGAGCGACGCCGTGTTTTTTGCAAGCTGAAGAAAATGCTGATAAAACCACTTCTGTAATGGCTGGCAACGTTTGCATTTACAAAAAGGATTTTAGTTCCCGTTGCGGGGTTTCTTCCGGTTACGAATGCGACGAGAGACGGTTTGAAGAGGTTCGCGCAGCCATTTTTTGCGGTCACGCGTGTAGTCGCCATTGCCCTGCTCGAATTGGCGCAAAAATCTGGCCATGCCCAGCGGACCCAATGCGTGGGCCAGCGCCTTGCAGCCGGCGGTTCGTAATTCAGCGGGATTGAAAGCTTCAGTTTTCATCCATTGTTTCTTGTATAAGCCATCTGGCCGGATTTTCAATCTTAACTTTCAGAGCAGATTGATGACGGGCGCATATCAAAATAGGAAAGGTTCTGTAGATGGCCTACGCTCACATTGATGATGCTCTTCATTAATCTCCTGCTTTAGCAGGGTGAAGCATGTGGTTTGGATGTCACAACCATTGTTCACACTGGGACTCCTGTTCTCCAAGCCTCATTTATTGCCTTGATAAGCACGTCTCGATTGGTCTCATCCTCAACGGCACTAATCATAAAGGCTCTCGATCCTGCATGATTGATTGATGCACCTATATGTATGCAGGCTGCTTGGTCAACGACGAGAAATCTGTCGTGAAAATCCGAGGAAGTTCGCAATTCAATGCTCATCGCAGAATGTTGTTCGCCAAGCACCTGCGCCTCGGCTTTGAGGGCGGCTGGATTATTTCGACAGAGCAAGCGAACCACCTTTGGACGCGCTCTTGGCAACAGCGCGTTACGGGTGTAAGTTCCCGGCATGACGAACGATAATCTGCTTTCACGAATTACGGTTGATCCGAACATTTGCCACGGAAAACCGTGCATTCGTGGTCTGCGTTATCCAGTGGAATTTCTGCTTGAATTGTTGAGCAGCGGCATGACCGCTGAACAGATTCTGGCCGATTATCCCGACTTGGAGGCGGATGATTTGCGCGCCGCCTGCGCCTACGGAGCGCGTCTCACCCGCATTAACCGCGTGGAACCCGTGGCGGCATGAAATTCATCGTGGACGCGCAACTGCCGCGCCGCCTCGCCGGTGAATTGGCAGCAGCCGGGCATGAACGTTACCCACACGTTGGATTTGCCACTCGGAAACCGAACGCCTGATGGTGAGATCACTGCTTTGGCAGCCAGAGAAGGCCGTGTGGTGGTTACCAAAGACAGTGATTTTGTGACGAAATTTCTTTTGCATGGTGCGCCGCCAAAGCTGCTCCTGATTTCCACTGGCAACATTTCCAATGACGCCTTATCCCACCTTATGGCTGCAAACCTGGCCAGTCTGGTAGCCGCATTTGCAAAGCATGATTTCATTGAGTTGAATGCCTCTGCCATCACTATTCATGCCTGAGAATTTCTCGCCCCCAAATCCTTTTTTAAGACATGGACGCTATTCTCCTTGCGAAAGCAAGGGGCAGACGTAACAAAGCATGTTCAGGCTGCTATGACGACGACGGTTCAAGCAGCAGACATCAAGATAAAGTCTCATCGGTCAGTTTCATTTCAATTTCTTCACGAGCACCTTGGAATTTCTGCCGCTCTGCTCATATTTTTCGCGGCGGCCGGGCGGCAAATCGTCGGGTGTCCCTTCGGCAAAACCGCCTTTGGATTGAAAATAGGTGAAAGCCTGGGTCGAGAGCGTGATGAGTTCATTCAGACCCGATTCCCGCGCCTTGGTTTCGATATATTGGATCAGTTTTTTACCGATGCCCCGGTTCTCGTGCAATGGACTGACGTAAAGACATGCCAGTTCGCCTTTTTTTTGTTCGGGATAGACGTGCAGGGCCACGCAGGCGACCGGATTTTTATCGATCTCGAAGATGAAATAATCGGCGAGATTTTTTTCGATCATCGCCCGTGTCCGCTTCACCAATTCATCCGACTCGACCGCGGTTTTCGTCAACACCTGGATGGCCCGGATGTCTTTTTTCATGGCCCGGCGGATTTGCTGGTAATCGTTCGCGTAAATCAGCGTGCCAATGCCTTCGTTGGAAAAAACCTCGGCCAGCAAACCCTCCTCCACGCGGCCATTGATGATGTGGACGCGAGGCACACCGGCTTTGCAGGCGGCCACCGCATGGATCGCCTTGGAAATCTGTTCCGGCGCGATTTCATTTTTCTGGAGAGCCAGAACGGATTCCAGGTCGGCGAGCGGCATTTGCCGGATGAGCCGGCTCTGCACGAGAATGCCATCCTGCGCGGTGATAAAAATCAATTTGATGGCTTTTAACGCATCGGCCACCGCTACCGCGACACCGTCGGAATTGACGCGGTAGGTCCGGCCATCGCCGTCAAAACCGAGAGGGGGAATGACGGGAATTATGTCCTGGTTCAACAACGTCTGGAGCAATTCGGTGTCCACGCGTTCGACCTTGCCGGTGAACAGATGGTCCACGCCCTGGATGATGCCCAGGGGGTGCGCGATGACGACATTGGTGCTGGCGGCGCGCAGGTCGTTCGCCGAAAGGCCTTCGAGGATCTCGTGCGTCAGGCGGTTCGCCGCGGTGAGGGCGAGCTTGAGCGTGGCGGCATCCGTCACCCCGGAACCGTCGAGATTGGAGGGAGTGATTTTTTGTTCGCCGGCGAGGGCCTGGATTTGCGCGGACGCGCCGTGGACCAATACGACGCGGATGTTTAGCGAGCGCAACACGGCAACGTCCAGCAGCAAGGTCGCGAAGTTTTCGTCCGTGACAATGGCGCCGTCCACCGCGAGGACAAAGGTCTTCTCGCGGAATTGCGGAATGTATTGCAGGATGCCCCGCAGGTCGGTCAGTTTCATTTCAGCGCAAAATAAGTAATCGGTTTGGCGCGGGATTCCAATCAAATCTTTCCGGACTGTGAGCCGTCGAGCAATTCCCGGAGCACCAGCCGGACGGCGGTATGGTTGGCCAGGTAATAACGGGCGGTGGTATTCGCCATGCCCACGCGCACCGAAAAAGCGGTTTCCGGCAACGCGCGGAACATGTCCTCGTCGGTTTTGTCGTCGCCAATGCCCAGGATGAAGTCCGGCGGCCGGCCCGACAGCCATTCCTGCGCGGCGATGCCTTTGTTGACTCCGGAATTGCGCACTTCGATGACTTTGTTGCCTTCGAAGACCTGGACATCGATGTTGCGGGTGAATCCGGCGAGGTCGTCGAGCAATTCCTTGGCGCGGAGGGACGCCTGGTCGGGATCGGCGCGGCGGTAATGCCAGGCGAGCGAATATTCCTTTTCCTCGAGCGACGCGCCGGGCAGGCGGTCCACGAAGAGCTGGAGGATCGGCCGCACTTGCTCTTTCCAGTCCGCGGTCATGTTTTTGATCATCCGCCAGCCGTCGCCTTGCCGCCGCAGCCAGACGCCATGCTCGGCGATGAGGGAAACGGGAAGTTTGCCGAACCAATCTTCCAGCGTTTGTTTGGGCCGGCCGCTGATGATGGTCACTTGATTCGCAGGATCGGAACCGAGCGCGGTCAGGGTCTCGATCAATTCAGCGTCGGGCCGCGCCAACCGCGGTTCGTTCGCGAAGGACACAAGAGTGCCGTCATAATCCAGCAGGAGAGCGCGTTTCGAGGTCGTGCGATAATGCCGCAGGAGCGTGGCGAGTGTCTTGCCGGTCAAAGCGCGCGCGCGCCGGACCGCCTCGGTCGTTTGGGTGGACAAGAGGACCTGGACAAAGTCATCGGCCCAGCGGACGACATTGTATCGCCGCAGCCGTTCCTGCATCAACTGGTTGCGCCTGACCTGCTCCTCGACCGGCATGACCAGCGCCAGCTCGAGCGCCTTCGCAAAATCTTCCCGGTGAAACGGATTGATGATGAGGGCCTCGCCCATTTCCTTGGCGGCCCCGGCCATTTCGCTCAGGATCAACACGCCGGTTTGGTCGGGACGCGAGGCGACGAACTCCTTTGCCACCAGGTTCATGCCGTCGCGCAGGGGCGTGATCAGCGCCACGTCGCATAAACGGTAAAGCGGCACGACCTCATCGAATGTCAGGTTGCGGAACTGATAGACGAGCGGCGTCCAATGGACGTTGCCGAAGTCGCCGACGATCCGGCCGACGGTCTGCTCGAGTTCCAATTTCATGGCCTGGTAACTGTCCACGCCGATCCGCGAGGGAGCGACGGAGATGATGAAAACGACTTTGCCGTGCCACTGCGGATTGTTTTTGAGGAACAATTCGTAACCGCGCAGCCGGTTGATGAGGCCTTTGGTGTAATCAAGCCGATCCACGGAAAAAATCACCTTCTGGCCGATGCATTTCGCTCGCAATTCCGCCATGCGCGATTCCGTCGCCGCGGAAGCGGCGGCCTCGGCGAAGCGGTTGAATTCGATGCCCATCGGGAAGGTTTCGGCTTTTACGACCCGGTCGCGCAAGGTGAGGCTGCCGAGATGATGGTCATATCCGGCGGTGCGCAGCACGGAAGTGAGGAAATACCGGACATAATCGTGGGTGTGAAAACCGATCAGGCTGGCGCCCAGCAATCCCTCGATGATCTCCTCGCGCCACGCGCGCGGCAGCATCCGGAAAATTTCCCATGAAGGAAACGGGGTATGCAGGAAGAAACCGATGGGCATTTCGGGGAATTTTTCCCGCACCAGCCTGGGCAGCAGCATCAGGTGATAATCGTGAATCCACAGGACATCGTCTGGCTGCAAGGCTTTCACCACGGCCTCGCCGAAGGCGCGATTCACGTTTTGGTATTCCTGCCAGTATGCTTCCTCATATTGCGTCAGCGAGGGAAAATAATGGAACAGGGGCCAGAGGGTCTTGTTGCAAAAGCCGAGATAAAACCGGTCCATGCTTTCCTCGGGCAAAAACACGGGGCTGGACTTGAATTGTTTGTCGCCGTAACTGCGCACGGCAGCTTCATGTTCGGGCGGAATGCTTGCGCCGGGCCAGCCCATCCATAAAAAATCAGACTTTTGCGCGCCGCTTTGGCCCTTGGATTCCAGGTAGCTCCAAAGCCCGGTGGTGAGACCACCGGCACTGGGTTTGAATTCAGGCGCTCCTTTGACAAGAGTCACGGTGAACGGCAAACGATTGGAAACCACCACGAGGCGCATCAAAGTAGCTTCCACATTTTGTGGAATTTTTCAAGGGTGCTTTTGCGAATTTTGAGAAAACAGATTCGCAGGTCCGACTCCGACCCTCGCCTCCAAGTTTTGATGCGTGTGCATCAAGGAGCCGCCAGAGGCTTTGCCTCTGGACACATGCGGTCAGGAATACTGCTCTAGTGCATCGTGGATGGTTTTTACAGGCAGGAATAATTCAAGTTCGTTGGACGGCATAGCGACAAAACCAAATTGCTCATAATTGCGTTTGGCGTCCTGATCTTTCGCATCCACGAAAAGACCAATCCCGCCTGCCGTGTTGAAAATCTCCGTAAACTTCCCCATTGCCGCCACCAGCAATGTTTTCCCGATGCCTTGCCGTTGGCACGCTTTGGCAACGGCCAACCGGCCCAACCGGACGCCTGACACATCACGCGGCAGTTTTTTTGCCTCTCCTGGCGTAAGCGACTCTGATTTTATCTGGCAGATGTTGAGCGAGAAAAAGCCGAGAATGGGTTTTGGCGCGGCAGCATCCTCATCCACCAAAACAAACGTGCGCGAGATTCCGCGCTCCGCGTGTTGACGTGCAGTTTGCTTGAGAAACAGATTGAGAGGTTCACTGCCGCAGTCGAATCCGTCCCGGTCGTGAGACTTCGCCAGCAGTTCAATTTTATGCACGCACCGTGCCTTTGAACGCTTTTACCGCGTCCTTGAGACGCTTATTGGGTTTGGGCGGGTTGTCCAGCAGGGCAAGCACCTTATGCGCGTCTTTCTGCGAAAGTCGGATGACCGACTCGCGTTCAATCACGCGCTGCGCTTCCACATAGGCGGTTTGCACGACGAACTGATTGACCGTCGCGCCCAAAAGCTCCGCCGCCTGTTCCAGCGTGTCTCGCACACTGTCAGAAACGCGAGCCGTAATCCTCTTGCGAGGCTCTTCCATTACATGTTCCATGCCTATATGGTGCCACTTTGGCACCGGGTTGTCAACGGCGTTTTCAGACAAAATGTCGGACAAAATGTCCGTATGACTGTCAGTGAAAGGTCGTTCTAGTAAATCAGGGCAATTATTTATGCTCGCGCCAAATCCAGCCGTAAATTTTGCTGGACCTGCTTGCGCCAAGTGTTCATCACTTGTGCCTGTTCCGCGTAATCCGGCCATTTTGCTACAGCGGCGCGAACCTCCTCGACGATGGCTTCGGCGCGACCACGTTTCATTGAGGCGCTTTTAGCATAGGCGCGAAAGTCAGCCAGCGTGAATCCATCCCGCTTGCCATTCATAGTCATCTGGTGGCGAGCAGTCCAATCGCCATCTGGATTGTAGCTGTAAGTCACGTCGAAGGCGGGCGCGAGCGACCAGCGACCGGCCTTGTCCATCAGGAAAGCGATATTCTTGACGTGATCGTCCTGGTTGCGCGCGATGATGTTGAACGTCATCCGTCGGAACTGTTCTTCCACCGCTTCCATCGGCAGATTCAACTGACGAATAACCAACAATGCCTGCTCATAGGCATACGCTCCCGCATCATTGAAATCGAAATGCGCCAATGCGCATAGTGATTGCATATGCAATTTCTCGCCGCCCGCGAGCCGGTCAAAACGCCTGGTCATGAAATGCCGCCGCCCGCTTTCCTCCAGAAGGCGGCATTCGCTCATGTCAATGCCCGCTGCCTTCGCCATCAGGTAATATGCATATTCAATCGCTCCGTAGCCCTTCGGGTCTTCGAGTTCCTTGTCTTTGTTACCCGCTACGCCGTCAAATTTTAGCAGCCAATAATCGAACCCCTTTCCTGCTTCAATTTGTCCCGAACGCACTTCGTTGGTTTCACGATTCCAGGCAATGACTGCCTTTGCCCGCGCGCCACCCGCGGAAGTGCCAACACGTAAAATATCATTCAAAGCATTTTTTCGGCTTTCACTGGCAAAGGTAGTTTTCAGATTTTTGCGGTGGCTTAAAACTTCTGATGCCAGTTTGACCAAAGCATCAATTTCAATCTTCTTCGCCCGCTGCGGCTTTGGACCGATCGCCGGCATGAATTCCAACGCACCCATGCCACGCGCGCCGGTGTGGCAAAGCCGTTCCACGGCATTGAAGCTTTCGGGTGTCCGCCCCTGCGTTGCCAGCCAGGCATCAATCAAGGCATTACCGAATCGGTCCGGCAACGAGTCGGCCAACAAACCGGGCAAGCCATGAAAAGTTCTTTGCGGCAAATCCGGGAAAACATACACCTGATCACTCAAGGGCATGGTTAAGGGCGAAACTCCGATTCCGCTTTGCGCAAATGCGGGGTCATATTGGAACGCCGCGTAGCTGTTCCCGTCTTCCAATGAGACAGCGCCAATCGTTCGCCCCCACAGTTTAACTTCGGCCAGCGTCATGATTCATCTCCCCATTGCCATTTTTTGGCTGAAGATTTGGCTGCCTTGACGGTGGAAGCGCGCTGACGTTTCTTCCCGTGTAGCTTCAGTTGGGCAACGGGACTGGGCACCGGTTCCGGGATAAGCAAATCGAAGCGCTCGACTATATCGAGTACACGGCAAACCCGGATGAAACCCGACAATTGTGTTGCCACTGCACCCGATTCCAGCCGCTCCACCGTTCGTTTCGAAACGCCGGCCTGCTCCGCCAATTGAGCTTGCGTCAAGTTCCGGTCCAGCCGGATTTTGGCCAGCCGCCCGCCTAGCTCGCCAAGAACCACATCATCCGTGGCTTGTTTGGTTATCTTCATAACACGCCATTTATGGCGAATTAAACCATAAATGTCAAGTAATTCGTCATATATGACGAATTTTACGGATGTGGCAAATCGTCCTTTAGGGCGAAGTTGATTGCCTGCTTCATCCATGAGCACATGCCCGAAAACGCTTGCCTGGGTGTCGAGGGTGGAGGCGTTTTCTTGAAAATTTCCGCATTTGGTGTTTGACGGCGGCGCTGGAAAGGGCGAAAAACAAGCAGCCATGAAACTAAAAGACCTGTTTCTCGGGCTGTGCATCGCGGCGTTGCTGGTCAGCGAGCTGTTTCTTTTTGTGGCCAACCAGCAAAAACACGACGCGCTCAGCAAAATGGACGCGGCGCAGCACGACGCCGACCAGGCCAAGGCGCAACTGTCGCAACTCCAGGCCACGGCCAATTCGGAGGCGATGGACAACATGCGGCTCAATGCCGAGAATAAAAGCCTTACGAGAAAACTATCGGACCTCCAAAAACAGAATTCCACGCTGAATGACGCCAGCCAGCAGTTGTCCCAGCAATTGACCTCCGCCCAGTTGGCCGCCCAGCAGCAACAGGATCAGTTGCAACAGATCCAATACCAGAACGAGCAAACGCAGGCCAACAACGAGCGCGATGCCTGCATGAATAATTTGCGGCAGATTGACGCGGCCAAAAATGAATGGGCGTTGGAAAATGGCAAGCCCACCGGCTCAGTCCCCACCGAACAGGACATCCTGCCCTTTATCACCGGCGGCGTCTTTCCGGTCTGTCCCTCCGGCGGCGTATATACCATTGGCGCCATTGGCACTCCGCCCTCGTGCTCCGTTCACGGACCTTTGCCGGCCCAGTCCCAGTAGGGGGTTCAATAAGAGTGAAATTCATTCTTGGCTTTCCTCGTTTCTTGGGTAAATTGTCCGCTCAATGATTGACACGGACATCGAATTACTGAAGGGCATCGCAAACCAATTGCGGATTCATTCCATCAATGCCACCACCGCCGCCAACAGCGGCCATCCCACTTCCTGCTGCTCGGCCGCCGACATTGTGGCCGCCCTGTTCTTTGGGTTCATGAAGTATGATGCGAAAAATCCGCACTACTATAACAATGACCGCTTCATCCTTTCCAAAGGTCATGCCGCGCCGCTTCTTTATGCCGCCTGGACCGAGAATGGATTTATTCCCGCGGGCGAGATTTTAAAACTGCGCACCTTCGGGTGCGACCTGGAAGGGCATCCCACCCCGCGACTGCCGTTCGTGGACGTGGCCACCGGGTCCCTCGGCCAGGGCCTGAGCGTGGGCGTCGGCATGGCGCTCGCAGCGCGGCTCGATAAACTCGATTACAACACTTATGTTTTGCTTGGCGACGGCGAGATCGCCGAAGGTTCCGTCTGGGAAGCCGCCTCGCTGGCCGGCGTCAACAAGCTGAACAACCTCATCGCCATCGTGGACGCCAATCGCCTGGGCCAAAGCCAGGAAACCGCGTTCGGCCATCACATTGAAGTTTATGCCAACCGATTCAACGCCTTTGGCTGGCGCGTGGAAACGATTGACGGCCATGACATCGAGGAAATCATCGAAGTGCTCAACGGCATCGGCCTGGATGACAAGCCGCTGGCCATCATCGCCAAGACCTACAAAGGCGCCGGCGTATCTTTCCTGCAGGACAAAGACGGCTGGCATGGCAAACCCTTGAACAAGGAAGAGGCCGCCAAGGCGGTCTCGGAATTGCAGCCCAGCAGTAAGACCGGCATAGGCGTCGAGATCGCCAAACCCAACCAACTCCCCGAGCCGAATAATTCCGCCCCGGCATCTTATCCCGCGCTCACTTACAAGCTCGGCGACAGTGTGGCCACCCGCGAAGCCTACGGCACCGCGCTCCTGCGCATGGGCGAGGCCGATGCCCGCATCGTTGCCATCGATGGCGACACGAAAAATTCCACCTACGCCGACAAATTTTTCAAGAAATTCCCCAATCGCTCCATCGAAGGCTTTATCGCCGAGCAGAACATGATCGGCGTCGGCAACGGATTCGGCGCCCGCGGCAAAGTGCCCTTTGTCTCCACCTTCGCCTGTTTCCTCGGGCGGGCTTCGACCAGGTCCGCGTCGCCGGAATTTCCCAGGCGAATCTAAAACTCGTCGGCTCGCACGTCGGCGTCAGCATTGGCGAAGACGGCCCTTCCCAGATGGCCCTCGAGGACCTTGCCGCCTTCCGCGCGATTGCGGGCAGCACCGTTTTGTATCCGAGCGACGCCGTCGCCACTGAAAAACTCATCGAGCAGGCCGCGCTCGGAAAAGGGATTTATTTTATCCGCACCGGCCGTCCCAAGACCCCGGTCATTTATAATAACGACGAAACGTTTCCCATCGGCGGTGCGAAAGTTCTGCGCACCGGCGACAAAGCCACCGTCGTGGCCGCGGGCGTAACGCTCTTCGAAGCGCTCAAGGCCGCTGACACGTTGAAGGCCGAGGGCATCAACATTACCGTCATTGACGCTTACAGCATCAAGCCCCTCGGCAAAAAAGAGATCCTTGAGGCGGCCCGCAAGACCAACAACACCGTCATCACCGTTGAAGACCATTATCCCGAAGGCGGATTGGGCGACGCGGTGGCTGGCGAATTGAGTGTGGAAGGCGTCAAAGTCCATAAACTCGCCGTCAACAGCCTGCCCCGCTCCGGCAAGGCGGCTGAATTGCTGGCACACTTCGAGATCGACGCCGCGGCCATCGTCAAAAAAGTCAAATCGCTCTAATTTGTTTAGCGCCAAACGGCGCGACCGACAATAGCCCGCCGTTTCAACGGCGGGTATTGACGACAAAAAGGGATGAGTCCCGGTAGGGACGGCACGACTTCAGTATTTCCCCTAAAAATGTAATCCCGAAGGGGATTAAATCACTCAGCCCGGCGTTGGTGAGGAACGAGCTACGCCGGGTTGCGCTTCCCCTTGGGCATCAACCTTGAAAAGGTTGAATCAAATTTATTCTCCATTATACATTCTGACGTCTGCCTTGCCTTCCGGAACGCCAGGCTTTCAATTTTTCTAAAAAAAGACACACTTTCCCCGTGCAAGAGGAGATTCTAAAATTACTGGCCCGGCGCGATTACGCTCCGGCCAATGTACCCGAACTGCTCCGCCACCTGCGCCTCTCGCCCGATCACCAGCAGGAATTGCAGCGCGTCCTTCGCGTCCTCGAACGATCCGGCCGCATCGTCCGCACCAAAGGCAACCGCTACATCCTCGCGCGCGAAGCCGATCTGGTTCCAGGCCGTCTCCGCATCAACCGGCAGGGCAAAGGTTTCCTGCAACCGGACGACCCGTCGCTGAAGGAAATCATGGTCCCCCAAGGCGCCACGTTCACCGCCTTGCACGAAGACCGCGTCCTCGTCCGGCGCGATGTCCGGCGGAAAATTCGTCCCGATCAAGGCCTCGATCAGGAAACCGGCGTGGTCATCCGCATCCTCGAACGCGCGCGCGCGCAACTCGTCGGCACCCTGCAACGCAGTCCTCGATTTCTTTACGTCGTTCCCGATGACCCGCGCATGCCGCACGATATCTACGTGCCGCCGCCGCGCGATGTTGGCCGTCCCGCGAACGTCGGCGACAAGGTCGTCGTCGAATTGCGCGAATGGGAATCGCCCCACACCAATCCCGAAGGTGAAATCGTTGAAGTCCTCGGCTCGCCGGATGAAGAAGGCGTGGACATGCTCTCCGTGCTGCGCCAATACGATCTGCCGCTTCACTTTCCAAAAAATGTCCTGGCCGAAGCCCGCGCCATCGGCCATGAAGTCCAGCCGCACGAACTCGCCGGGCGCGAAGATTGCCGTTCTCATCCAGTCGTCACCATTGACCCCGATGATGCCAGGGATTTTGACGACGCGATCTGTCTGCAACGGATTTCGCCGGCGCAATGGAAACTGTGGGTCCACATCGCCGACGTCTCTCATTACGTGAAACCCGGCACCGCCCTTGACGACGAGGCGCGCCGGCGCGGTAATTCAACTTATCTGGTGGACCGCGTCATCCCGATGCTGCCCGAGGCGTTGAGCAACGAGCTTTGCTCGCTGAAACCCGATACCGACCGCCTGACCAAATGCGTGGAATTTTTGATGGCGGACGACGGCCACGTGCTGGACGCGAAATTTTATTCCGCCGTCATCCATTCCCAACGGCGGTTCACCTATAAAGAGGTCCTGGCTGTCCTGCAACACCCGCCCGCCGGCGGCATTGAACAGATGTTGCATGACGCGAACGCCCTGGCGCAACGCATCCGGCGGCTGCGGTTCAAGGCCGGCTCGCTTGATTTGGAATTTCCGGAGATGAAGATCCGCCTCGACGACCACGGGCGCATCTCGCACATCGAGCGCATCGAGAACGATGTTTCGCACCAGTTGATCGAGGAATACATGCTGCTGGCGAACGAAGCGGTGGCCGGCCGGTTGATGAACCGGAACATCCCCGCGATCTATCGTGTGCATGAAGAACCCGATCCGCGGCGGCTGAACGAATATCGCCAGGACATGTTGAGCCATCATGTGCCCGTCGGGAATCTGTCCAAACGGATCGAAGTGCAAAAGCTTCTGGAAAAACTTGGGACCATCAGCATCGGCCCGGCGCTCAAAATTGGTTTTCTACGGTCACTCATGCGCGCGCGCTACGCGGTCGAACCGCTCGGCCACTACGGATTGGCCAAAGCCAGGTACACCCATTTCACCTCTCCCATCCGCCGCTACGCCGACCTCGTCGTCCATCGCGCTTTGTTTCCCGATGGCGCCAGTTCGCCCGGGAGCGGCCCGTCAGGGATGAAAGTGATTGCCGAACATATTTCCGGGACCGAGCGCAATTCCGCCGATGCCGAGCGCGACAGCAAGGACGTGAAACTTTATGCATTCCTGAAAGCGCAGTTAAGATCGGGAGAACCGGAGATCTATCCGGCGCTCGTCGTGGACGTGCGTAACTTCGGATTTTTCGTGGATGTGCCGGGCCTGGCGATGAGCGGGCTGGTGCCGCTGTCCACGATCGAGGACGATTTTTATGTCTTCGACGAATCGCGCGGGCATCTCATCGGACGGCGGACACGCCGGATGATCCGGTTGGGCGACAAAGTGCGCGTGCAGGTCGCCAAAGTGGACAGCTTCAAGAAGCAGGTGGACTTCCAACTCGCGGAAAATCTGCCCTCGTCCTCATCCTCATTCTCATCCTCGCCCTCGAAAAACCGCAAGCAATCACCCCGCCACCATTTTAAAAAACGCCGGTGACCTTCAATCCCTCTCCCCCTCGGGGAGAGAATTCCCCTAAAAATTTCACGCATCGAACCCATGAGCCTGTCGTCCGCCATCTGCCTTCAAACCACGGTAAAGCGTCCTCTCCCTGTTCCCTCTCCCCAGGGGAGAGGGTTAGGGTGAGGGGCGGTCGGGGCAAATTTATACAGAAAATTCCTCCTCTCTTTGCCTTGAGGTTATCGAGAGAGCGTGATCCAGTACGCGCTTCTTCATTAGCGTTAATTCCCGTCCATTTGCGGTTCAAGTACTGCTCTGTGCGTTTTTTTCTTTCCCCGTCCCCATTTTTTGCAATAGTCAAACCATGCAAGGTGTCGGAAAATACTTTTTCTGCCTCATGCTGGCGGTCTTTCCCGGCGCGCCGGCATTTGCGCAGACGGTTTGTGATATTTGCGGCAAGCCGATCAACGGCCAGTTTTACCTGGTGACCGACCAGGTCACCGGCCAGCAAAAAAACGTCTGTTCCAGTTGCATCAAATTGCCGCGCTGCTTTATTTGCGGCCTGCCGGTCAAGGATGGCGGCGAACAACTCTCCGACGGCCGCTGGCTGTGCGCGCGCGATTCCTTGACTGCCGTTATGGATGCCGAGACCGCCCGGCAGACGGTCGGAGAGGTGCGGGACGAATTGGACAGTTTGTTTTCCCGCTACACCTCGTTTCCTACCAATGTCAACGTGAACGTCATCGACCGCGTTGACGTGGATTCGATGTTTCAACCGGTCGGGAACAGTTTTGAAAGCCCGAATCTGCTCGGCTGCATCCAGCCCGTGATGGATGGCGGCAAAAAACATTATGAAATGCGGCTGCTCACCGGCTTGCCGCTGATTGAATTGAAAGCGACGGCCGCCCATGAATTTTCCCACGCGTGGGTGGGTGAAAACGTTTCGCCTGAACGGCACGCCCTGATTGCGCGCGACGCCGAGGAGGGCTTTTGCGAGATGGTTGCCTACTTGCTGATGGATTCGCAGGGGCAGGAGGGACAAAAACAATTCATCTTGCGCAATCATTATACTCGCGGGCAGGTCCAGTTGTTCATCGCCGGGGAGCAACAATATGGCTTCGACCAAATCCTGGATTGGATGAAATATGGTGAAACTTCCCGGCTGGAAGACGGCCATCTGGATGAGATTCGCGATGTCAAAATGCCGTCGGGTTCGGTGGCGGCTACACCGTCGCCTGCGCTTTACGCCACCGTTGCCGCCGCTCCAATTAAAACCGCGTCGTCAGTCGAGCTTCAAGGAATTTTATGGGGAAGTCCGCCGGTGGCCATTATCAATGGCAAATCCGTTTTTCCAAACGATCAATTTACCGTGAACATCGGCGGGCGGCAAACGGCCATCCGTTGCGTTGAAATCCAGACAAATTTTATTCGTATCGAGTACATCGGCACAAGCAAGCAGGAGGAAGTGCATCTTTGGGACCAGTAAAATGGATAACGATTCAGTGGCTCTCATTAACACCCGGCTTCAGCCGGGTGTAAGGGCCTCCGCGCGTGATAGCCGTTTCAACGGCTTGCCGGTGCGGGGAAAACCGTTGAAACGGTTGTTGTCGTTCTGGCCTGTGATCACCGAGCTGAAGCCCGGTGTTAATGAAATCATATCACTCATTCAAGGTCGCGTGTCGTATCAAATCAAGAAAGCGAGCTAACAATGAATAGTAACGATTTGGAAATGACAAAATGCCTCAAATGTGGTGGAACTGAGATTGCCAAAGGGAGAGTTTTAATGTCCAGCGGCCAGCACTTTTGGGCTATGGTTTTTGAACCAGAGGGACGCCATTTATTCGCATTGACCATTATGCCGGGCACGACTCTAAATCAGGAAAGTTATGCATGTCTCGGCTGCGGGGCAGTTTGGTCTCAGACTAATCCACAGGCACTGAGAGATTTTATTCATAAGCATTGTAAAAAACCAAATTACACTGCCTTAAAACGAGACCAGTTGCCAAAAAAGGAAAAATGAGGAACATTTGGGCAAATGGCTGTGCCGACCACGCCTAAATTTCTCAAAGGCCAGTTGCTGCTCGACAGCGGGCAACTGAGCGGCTCATTTTTTCAACGGACTGTTCTATTGATTTGCGAGCACAATGCCGAAGGCGCCTTTGGCCTGGTCCTCAACCGGTCCGCCGGCAACAAAGTCGGGGAAGTCATCGTGGCCGATCTTCCAGACGCCCTCAAAGAATCTCCGCTGTATCTGGGCGGCCCCGTCCAGCCCACCGCGCTGAGTTTTTTGCATTCGGACAATTTTATTCCCGACGCGAATGTTTTTCCCAACCTGAACCTTGGCCATTCGCTGGACGATTTGGTCGAGATCGGAGAGTCGTATTCGGCGGTCAAAAAAGTGAAGATGTTCGCGGGGTATGCCGGCTGGTCGCCCGGCCAGTTGGAAGATGAGATGAAACGCAAATCATGGCTGACGTTTCCCGCCTCGCTGGAATTGGTGTTCGATACGCCGCCGGAAAACCTTTGGCAAAGGATCCTCAAAAGCAAAGGCGGCTGGCGAAATAAACTGCTTTCGCAGATGCCGGAAAATCTGTCGTGGAACTAATCGGTTTCCGCTTTCCGCTTTCTCCCTTTCCGCTTTTCTTCACGCCGCCGCTTGCGGCACTCCATTGGCCTCGGCATTCACCTGTTCGAAAAAATGCCCGTGGGCGCGAAACTTTTCATAGCGGTGTTTTAACCGGTCGGCAACGGTCAGCGCGGCGATTTGTTCGAGATGCTTCAGCAGATGGGTCTTCAGGCTTTCAGCCGTCGCCGCCACATCCGTATGCGCGCCGCCGAGCGGCTCGGCCACTATTTCATCCACCAGTTTAAGCGCCAAAAGATCCTTGGCCGTGATTTTCAGCGCGGCGGCCGCCTTGGAGGCCGCGGCACGGTCTTTCCATAAAATCGCCGCGCACCCTTCCGGGCTGATGACGGAATAGTAGGCATTCTCCAGCATCAAGACGCGGTCGGCCACGCCGATGCCCAGCGCGCCGCCCGAACCGCCCTCGCCGATGACCGTGGCGATGATCGGCACTTCGAGGAGGGTCATTTCACGCAGGTTCACCGCGATGGCTTCGGCAATATGGCGCTCTTCGGCGGCGATGCCGGGATAGGCGCCGGCCGTATCAATCATGGTGATGACCGGCAATTTGAATTTGTTAGCGAGCCGCATCAGGCGCAATGCCTTGCGATAACCTTCGGGATGAGCAGAACCAAAATTACGCAGGATGTTTTCCTTGGTATCGCGTCCTTTTTGCGTCCCGATGACGACCACCCGATGGTTGCCGAGTTTGGCAAATCCGCCGACCATGGCCCGGTCATCGGCGAAGAGACGGTCGCCGTGCAGTTCATGAAAGTCCGTAAAGGCATGTTTGATGTGATCAAGGCTGTACGGGCGCTTGGGATGGCGCGCCAGTTGGACCCGTTGCCAGGGCGTAAGGTTTGAATAAATGTGCCGGCGCGTCTCGGTGAGCTTCTTTTCAATCAACTGGATTTCCTCTTCAAAACTGATTCCCAGCGAATGCTTTTCAGGATGAAGACGGAGCTCTTCCAGTTTGTTTTGCAGTTCGATGATCGGTTTTTCGAAATCGAGCTGATGTTTCATGCGTTTATAAGGGTATCCATTCCGAAGGCTTTGACAATGCGAAATCTGTTACGTTTGAAAATGCGTTGAAAAAACGAAAGGCCGGACTTGCGTCCGGCCTCTCACGGTGACGAGGTTTATACGCCTTCACCTAGGCGCTCAGAAGGGCGACGCGACCAACTTGGGGGTCGCTGTTCGAGCCGCGTCGCGAGCAAAACCTCTCTGCCAACCCTAAACGAACAGCGAAATCATTCATTTGTAAATCAGACCCAATCGCGTTCCTATCTGTTCAAAGATTCTACAAGAATCTTCTCCGCTGTTGTATAGGGTCTATACCCTATCCGCCTCCCCACTCTGCTAATTCGCAACCAATTTCTACGTCACTCCTTGGCTATCACTAAAAATTTTTGTTATCGATCTTAATTGAATGACCCTTCCTAACGGCCTTTTCCCCACTAACGATTCGTTTAAAGCAGTTTCTTTGCCGGAGCCGGAGGCGAGCACCCAAACTTCGCTGGCTGCCGCTATAACATTGAATGTCAATGATATGCGACGTGGCGGCGGTTTGGGCGAATCGCCCACAAAGATGTACGAATCTTTGCATTTCGCATCGTTTAATGGCCCGGAGAGTGCATTTTGAAAGAGTGAGGCGACGTGTCCGTCTTCGCCCATCCCCAAAAAAATCAGGTCGATTATAGGTTGGTTGTCCTTTTTTGAAGCAAATTGGCCCAATTCTAGTTCCGCGGTTCGCACCGCGACTTCGGGAGTTGCCTCGCCCGGGATACGGTGGATTTGGCCGGGCGGAATTCTCAATGGCGTGAATAAAAGTTCGTTGGCCATTTTAAAATTGCTCTCAGGGTCGCCGGGCGGAACGCAGCGTTCGTCGGCCCAAAAAAAATGGACGCGCGCAAAAGAAATCCGGCGCGCCCGGGCCTGTTCCACAGTCGAGGCAAAGAATTTTTGGGTGATGCGTCCGCCGGAGAGAGCGACACAATGATTTTTGCCGGCGCGATCTGCTAATTCGATCTCCTCCAGCCATTTCCCCGCAACGGCATGGGCCAGTGCATCGGCATTAGCGAATGAAATCAACTCAAAATTTTTCATAGGATTGAATACGTCCTTTCCACCGTCGTGAAATCGCGCATCGGGCCATAAACTTGCCGTATTCTTTCTGGCCTTCAAATAACGATATACGTCCTCTCCCTTTTCCCTCTCCCTGGGGGAGAGGGTTAGGGTGAGGGGAGGTCGGGGCAAACTCATGCGGCAGATTTTTTCTCTTTGTCCTGAGGTTCATGGAGAGCCCCCTCCCGATTTTTCGCCTGCATTGGGACCATGAACCTTGCCGCATCGTGCTTGGCATTGAACAACAGTTGGTGTCCTCTTCCTGTCCCCTCTCCGCTCCCATTCTGATGGGAGGGGAGAGGGTTAGGGTGAGGTGAGGGTCCCCCCCGAGGTTCATGGAGAGGGCGCTCGATAATAGCCCAGGGCAAGCGAGTCTGCGCCTGTCCCGCCGTAGCCAGGCGAAGGCGGAAGCGCCGAAGCCGCGCGATAGCGCGAGTCTAATCTGCGGCATACTATTTGTCATATGCCTGCCGTTTACTTTATCACTTGCGGCTCGTGCCAGACGTGCCCGCTTTGGGAGAGCAAATCGTCAGCGGCGATTGGCCCCCAGGTTCCGGCGGAATAAAATTCGCGGTTCGTAAGCGGCTTGCCCTCCCAGCCGGCGCGGACGGAATCCACGATCTGCCACGCGGTCTCCACTTCATCGCGGCGGATGAACAGCGTCGCATCCCCCGCGATGGCTTCCAGCAACAGCCGCTCATAGGCTTCCGGCGTATAAGCGCCAAATTCCGAATCGTAGCTAAAGTTCATGCGCACGGGCCTCACGCCGAGGCTCATTCCGGGAACTTTGCCGTTAAAACGAAGATAAATCCCTTCATTCGGTTGGAGTCGGAGAGCAATGGCATTGGGATCCAGGTGGTTTCCACATTGCGCGGCGAACAAGACATTGGGTGTGGGACGGAACTGGATGCGCACTTCGCTGGCGCTCATCGGGAGATTTTTTCCCGTGCGCAAATAAAACGGCACACCGCTCCAACGCCAATTGTCGATGAACAATTTAAGCGCCACGTAAGTTTCCACATTGGAATCTGTTTTCACTTTAATCTCCTGCCGGTAACCGGGCCGCGGCTCGCCATTGACGACGCCGGCGAAATATTGGCCGCGCACGATTTGCCGGGCCACGTCTTCATGAGACAAATGACGGATGGATTTCAGCAATTTGACTTTTTCATCGCGCACCGCCTCGGCTTCCAGCGATACGGGCGGTTCCATCGCGCACAGGGCGAGCACCTGCAACATGTGGTTTTGCACCATGTCGCGCAGCGCGCCGGCTTCCTCGTAATATCCGCCGCGGTCGCCCACGCCGATCTTCTCGCTCACGGTGATCTGCACGTGGTCCACCGATTCCCGGTTCCATAACCGCTCGAAAATCGAGTTCGAGAAGCGGAACATCAAAATATTTTGGACGGTTTCCTTGCCCAGATAATGGTCGATGCGGCAAACCTGTTGCTCATGGGCGTACCGCGTCAATTCGGCATTAAGTGCGCGCGCGGATGCCAGGTCGTGGCCGAATGGCTTCTCCACAACCAGCCGTTGCCAGGCTTTCCCGTCTTTGTTCAATAAACCGGCGCGATGGATCTGTTCGATGACCTCGGCGAATTGGCTGGGCTGGGTGGCGAGATAAAAAAGCAGGTTTTCCCGCAACGGCCCGCTGCCGAACGAGGTCAATATTTCTTCCAGTTTTTTATAACCGGCATCATCGGTCAGGTCGCCCTGGCAATAATGGATGTTTTTCGAAAAATCCGCCCAGACTTTGTCGTCCACGGGCTTGGTCCGGGAAAACTGGTCCAGTGCCGCGCGCAATTCCGCCCGCCAGGATTCATTCGTCTTTTCACGCCGGGCAAAACCCACGACGCGGAAATCCGGCGGCATCTGGTGTTCTTTGCACAGGTGATAAAGCGCCGGGATCAATTTGCGCGCCGTCAAATCGCCGCTCGCGCCAAAAATGATGATGGAGCATGGCTCCGTCAATTTGCGCTCGCTGCTGATGTTACAAACCTGCTCCTCAACTTGTTGGCCGTTCATCCTGAAACAATGGCGCAACCCGTCAAGAATTTCAATGAGGGATTACGGGGAGTTTCCACGATTTTGAAATCGCGCATTGAATCCTTTGAACCTGTCGAACGCTCTCTGGCCTCCAATTGACGGTAAAACGTCCTCTCCCTGTTCCCTCTCCCCTCAACGGGGAGAGGGTCAGGGTGAGGGGTGAGATAACAGCGCGAATTTGATCTGCGGCATCCACCTCTGTCCGGTCGGACGCGACCAGTTCTTGGAGAGGAATGTCAGGAGAAAGCTGCCGCTCTGGACACGCCAGCAGGGATGCCCCGAGGAAAGGCCACTGAAATTTACCATTGCAAAATGGCATAAACCAATTTAAAATGCCATTATGACTACACGGTTGACCATAGACAAAGCAGGACGGGTGGTGCTTCCCAAGCCCATCCGCACGGCACTGGATCTTTCTCCCGGCGACACCTTGGAACTGGAAAGTGCTGATGAAAAGATCACCCTGCGCCCCGTGCGCACCATCACTCCCCTGACCAAGGAGAAAGGCGTGTGGGTATTCCGCGTCGGCCAGCCGTTGACGGCATCTGTGACCAACGACGTACTGGATGACATCCGCCAGCGGCGCGAAAAGGAAATTCTTGGCAAGACATGATGAGGGCATTTCTTGACACCTCGGTGCTGGTGCCGGTGTTTTACGGCGACCATCTGCATCATGCCGCCAGCCTTGATGTATTTACCCGCTTTGAAAAAGACGATATTTGCTGTGGCGCACATAGCCTGGTCGAGGTCTATGCGACGTTGACCCGTATGCCGGGCAAACATCGTGTCAGCAGCGACCAAGCCATGTTGTTCATTGCGGACATCCAAGAACGCCTCACCACCGTGGCGCTGACCGCCGAAGAATACGCCGATATGCTCCAGCAATTTTCCGCCATGGGCATTATAGGTGGGGCCGTTTATGACGCGCTGCTGGCAAGCTGCGCCCTCAAATCCAAAGCCAAAACTCTTTACACCTGGAATCTCCGCCATTACGAGCGACTGGGCACAGACGTGTCGCGCATCCTGAAAACGCCCTGACCACCTGTTGAAGAATCCCCCAAACGCCGCGCGAGGGCACGCGGCTTGCAGAATTTCCCCGGAATTTAGCCGACCCGTAAGGCCCAGTGCCCTCGCCGGGCGCTCTCAGCGCAAGGCACTTTATGTTTCTGGGCAACATTACGCTTCTTTTATTTCATGCTATGATGCCAACATGCATAATGTGCAAACATATCGTTGTCGAAACCGGCCCGTCCTCCGTAGCAGCACTGCCGAGGGTGGAGGAAACGAGACTCTACCCCCTTCTTTTCGTATCATTTCGTGTGTTTCGTGGTTTGCGTTACGCGAAGTTACGCGAAGTTACGCGAAGTTACGTTTAATTAAACGTAACAACAAAATCATGCGACGCGAATTGAAGCGAATTGAAGCGAATTGAAGTTTAACGATTATGAGACTTTTGACGATGCAATGCTCTTCGAGTCCAAAATATTCTCGCTTCGACGGTAAAAATTTTCCACAATCCCCGTGCGCGAAATGAAAGCAAAAATCATCGTCACTCCCAAAAAGGCCGTCGTGGATCCCCAGGGCAAAACTGTCCAGACCGCGCTCGAACAGATGGGGTATCGCGGCATCAAGGCCGTGCACGTGGGAAAATACCTGGAGATCGAAATCGATGGGGACAAGGAAACCGTGCGCCGACAGTTGAACGAAGCCGCCCACAAATTCCTGAGCAATCCCGTGATCGAAGATTTTAAACTGGAGATCGAATGAACTTCGCCGTCCTCCAGTTCCCCGCCAGCAATTGCGACCAGGATTGCGTCCATGCCGTCCGTGTGCTTGCCCATTCCGCAAGCCTCCTCTGGCACAAGGAAACTTCGCTGGGCAACGCCGACGCCGTCATCATCCCGGGCGGATTCAGCTATGGCGACTATCTGCGCACCGGCGCGATCGCACGGTTCAGTCCCATCATGCAGGCAGTCCAGAAATTTGCCGATGACGGCGGGCTTGTCCTGGGCGTCTGCAACGGCTTCCAGATTTTGTGCGAGGCGGGCCTGCTGCCCGGCGCGCTCATCCGCAACCGCGATTTGCAATTCCATTGCGAACAGGTTTTTTTGAAGACGGGAAATTTTGAGACACCCTTCACGAGTAACATCCCATGCGATAAGATTTTGAAGATTCCCATCGCCCACGGCGAAGGCTGCTATTTTGCCGACGAGGCCACGCTCGAAAAATTAAAGGCCAATAATCAGATTCTCTGGCAATACTGCGATGCGAACGGAAATCTGACGGATAAGGCAAATCCCAACGGTTCGTTGATGAACATTGCGGGTATTTGTAATGAGCGCCGCAATGTCGCTGGCCTGATGCCGCATCCGGACCGTGCCAGCGAAGATATTTTGGGCAGCGCAGATGGCCGGCTGATCTTTGAAAGCGTGATCGTTGCGTTTCAGGATAAAGCTGCGGCAAAGGCGGCGTAAAATTTTACAATGACCGAACCCGCCATCACTCCCGAACTCGTCGCCAAACACAATCTGACGCCGGACGAGTACCAAAAGATCCTCGATCTTCTCGGCCGCGTGCCCAGTTACACGGAGTTGGGAATTTTTTCCGTGATGTGGAGCGAGCATTGCAGCTACAAGAACACAAGGCCATTGCTCAAGACTTTTCCAACCAAGTCGCCAAAAATTCTCGTGGGCGCGGGTGAAGAAAATGCCGGCATCCTCGACATCGGCGACGGCCTGGCCATCGCCTTCAAGATCGAATCGCACAACCATCCCAGTGCCGTTGAGCCATTCCAGGGCGCCGCGACGGGCGTTGGCGGCATTGTGCGCGATATTTTTACAATGGGAGCCAGGCCCGTTTGCGCGATCAATTCATTGCGATTTGGGCCGATCACGGAAGAAAAATCGGAAATCGGAAATCGGAAATCGGAAATCGGAAATAACAAACGTCTTTTCGCCGGTGTCGTCAATGGCATCGCGCATTACGGGAATTGTTTCGGCATTCCGACCATCGCGGGCGAGGTTTATTTCGATAAGTCCTACGAGGGCAACCCGCTGGTGAACGCTTTTTGCCTCGGCGTCTTGCGCCACGAACAGATCGCGCGCGGCGCGGCCAAAGGCATTGGGAATCCAGTTTTTTATGTCGGTCCTGCAACGGGCCGCGATGGTTTGGCTGGAGCGGCCTTTGCCTCGCAGGATTTGACGGAGGAATCCGCCGAACAACAACGCGGCGCGGTTCAGGTGGGCGATCCGTTCATGGAAAAATTGGTCTGCGAAGCGTGCCTGGAATTGCTCGCCACCGGCGCGGTCGCGGGATCCAGGACATGGGCGCGGCCGGGTTGACCTGTTCCACTTGCGAAACGGCTTCGCGCGCGGGCACGGGGATCGAGATTGAATTGGATAAAGTCCCGCAACGCGCGCCCGGCATGAGCAGTTACGAAATCATGCTGAGCGAATCACAGGAGCGCATGCTGATCATCGTTCACAAGGGCCGTGAAGAGGAAGTGATGAGGATTTTTGACAAATGGGACCTGCCCTGGGCGGAGATCGGTTTCGTGACCGACACCGGGCGCATGGTCGTGAAACAACACGGCAAAATCGTGGCGGACATCCCGGCAAAAAAAATCGCCGATGAATCGCCAATCTATCAGCGGGAATCCAGCGAGCCTGAGTATTTGAAAGACGTCCACGCCTTTCGCCTGGATGCGATTGCCGACACCAAAAATCCCGCTGAAGATTTGCGAAAATTGCTGGCATGGCCGAGCATTGCCTCCAAGAACTGGGTCTATCGGCAGTACGACCACATGGTGCGCGATGGCTCGGTGGTTTGCCCCGGCAGCGATGCCGCCGTTATCCGCATCAAATCAGATTCATTGCCGGATGCGCCGGATGAAAAACTTCCGGAAAAGCTCATCGCAATGACGGTGGATTGCAATGGCGCTTATGTTTATCTGGACCCCTATGAAGGTGGAAAAGCCGCCGTGACCGAAGCCTGCCGCAACCTCGCATGCAGCGGAGCAGTGCCGTTAGGCGTGACGGATAACTTGAATTTTGCCAGCCCGATGAAGCCTGAATTGTTCTGGCAGTTGAAGGAGTCGGTCCGTGGACTGGCCGAAGCCTGCCGGGCGTTCAATGCGCCCGTAACCGGCGGCAATTGTTCGCTCTACAATCAAAGTCCAGCCGGCCCGATCGATCCCACGCCCACGGTTGCTGTCGTGGGGTTAATCGAAAGGCCGGAGCACGTCACCACGCAATGGTTCAAAGACGAGGGCGACGCCATCATTTTGCTTGGCGAAATCGCGGACAAAAATGATCCGATTCTTGGTCTCGGCGGGTCGGCTTATTTGCAGGTCATTCACGGCAAAAAAACCGGCTCACCGCCTCCGTGTGATTTGGAAACGGCCAGGACCTTGCACACCACGCTGTTGGGATTGATCCAATCGGGCCTCATCAAGAGCGCCCACGACTGCAGTGAGGGGGGGCTGGCGGTTTGCCTGGCGGAAAGCTGCATCTCACAACTGGTGGCGCGCGAAACACCGCGGTTGATCGGCGTGGAGATTGATTTGTCGCAGTTTAAGGACGTGCGTCTGGACTCCTTGCTGTTCGGTGAGGCGCACTCCCGCATCGTGATCACCTGCGCGGCGATGGACGCCATGAAAGTGGTTGAGCGCGCGAAATTACTCGGTGTCCCGGCGGTAAAGATCGGAAAAGTCAGCGGCGACCATCTAACTATCAAGACTTGTGCCACCGAATTTTCCGTGCCGCTGACCGAGTTGCACGACGTCTGGTGGAATTCAATTGCGCGCGCGATGAGTTGATTTTGAACAAAAACAGCCAAATCTGCTCCAATTCATTACGCGACAGGAATTAATCCGTTTGATTTTGGCCGCAAAAAGATGGTATTCTTCGCGTTCCAATTCGTGCGACAATTTTTAACCATCGCAGGCAATGCCTTCATGGAATTAATCCGGCAGCCGATTTTTCTGCTGTTGATGACGGGTTCCGTGCTGTTCGAGATCTTCCTGGCGGTGCCCTATTACTTTGCCTTCGGGGATGAACCGAAGCTGGTGGCCAATTCCACCCTGGCGGTGATGTTGCTCTCGGGATTGTTTGGCGCGGTGTTGAGCGCGTCGTCGTCGCTGGCGCGGGAAATCCGAAGCGGCACGGCGCTGGCTGTCTTGTCCAAGCCCGTGGGACGCGCGCAATTTTTGCTGGCAAAATTCGCCGGGCTGGCGGGCGCGCTCGCCGTTTTGACCTATATCAATATGTTGGGCGTTTTGCTGGCCAGTAAAATGGCGTTTGATGCCTATGGCTCGACGGACCTGAAGGCCATTGAGATTTTTGGAGGGGGAATCGCCCTGTCCTATGCGGTGGGCGGTTTCAGCAATTTTTTCCTGCGCCGGACTTTTGTGAGCGACACGGTTTTTGCGATGCTGGTATTATGCACCATCGCGGCCTTCATCGTTTTCCAATACACCTCGCAGATGGAAAGCCTGGGGACGGTTGGACGGGTGAATTGGAACCTGTTGCCGGCGGGAATCCTGGTTCTGTTCGCGCTTTGCATCCTGGCGGCGCTGGCGCTGGCGTGTTCCACCCGGCTGGACACGATCCCGACGCTGGCCATCTGTTCGGCCCTTTTTTTGATCGGCCTGATGTCGGATTACTTTTTTGGCGTGCGCGCCTCGCATGGCGAACTGTGGGCATCAACGCTTTACAGTGTCATCCCAAACTGGCAACTTTTTTGGCTCGCCGACGCAATTGAATCGGGGAAGAACACTTTTCAATGGGCGTACGTCGGCAAGGCGCTGGCTTATGCCGTGTGCTATTCGGGCGCGGCCCTGGCCATTGGAACGGCGCTGTTTGAAGAACGGGAATTGAACTGAACTGGCGGTTTGACTGTTAAAATCAGTTAAAATTAATTAATTTTAAATTTTGCAAAATTGATAAAATGGATAAGAGCGTACAAAAGAATGCGGTGGTGAATCTGCTCGCGGTGGTGGCGGTCTTCCTCGCCGCGTTTGCGGTCACTGTTTATTCCGGTACACTGGCGGGCGAGGTGGCGCTGGTCTTTCTGGGGTTGGCGGTGCTCATCGCCTTCATCAGTTGGTTCCAGATGCGGCTGGAGGAAAACGAGCGGTTGGAACGGCTGGAGGTCGAGGAAATGGCGCGGGCCAAGGGCGAAGCGGGTTTGTTTGATTCGAAGGAATCGGAATTGTTTCCCGCGCGCCGTTCCAAGGAGCAGTTCGAGAGATTTTTTGTGCCGGGATTCGCGGTGTTGCTGTTCATTCTTGAAGCGGGCGGTGGATTTGTCCTTTGGCATTGGTCCGCGGTCACCACGATGGCCCTTTCGCCCGACAAAGCAATGCCGGCGGTGGCATTGTTTGCCATCCTGGCGTTGTTGCTGTTTTTACTGGGCCGGTTTTCCGCGACGATCGCGCGATTGGAAAATCACCGGCTGCTGAGGCCGGGCTCGGGCTTTATCCTGGCGGCCGCTTACCTTTGCGCGTTCACGGCCGTGGCCATCGCGGGTGACAAAACCGAATTCCCGCGGGCGGATTTCTGGATGGCGCGGGCGCTTTGCATCCTGTACGGCTTGATGGCGGCGGAAATGCTTGTGACATTGCTGCTGGAGATCTATCGCCCGCGCGTCAAAGGAAAAATCACCCGGCCGCTCTATGACAGCCGGCTGATCGGGTTGCTGGGCCAGCCGGAAAGCCTGTTCACCACGGCGGCGCAGGCGCTGGATTATCAATTCGGATTCAAAGTCTCCGAGACCTGGTTCTACCAGTTGCTCGAAAAAAATCTCGCGATGTTCGTCCTGGCGCAAATGGTGGTCCTTTTCTTATCAACGTGCGTCGTATTCGTGGACGCCGGGGAGCAGGCCGTGGTGGAGCATTTTGGAAATCCCGTCACCATCCTTCAGGCAGGCGGGCACTTTAAATTGCCATGGCCGATCGACAAGGTTTACCGCTATCGCACCGACCAGATCCAATCGTTGTACGTCGGTTACACGCCGGAAACCAACGAACAAAACGTGCTGCTCTGGACAGTAGCCCATAACAAGGAAGAAAATTTTCTGGTGGGGAACCGGGCGCTGGAAACCGCCCAGGACGAAAATGCCGACACGAACGATACGGTGAAAACTCCGCCGGTCAATTTGATCACCATCAGTATTCCGGTGCAGTATCAGATCACGAACGTGATGGATTGGGCCTATCAAAACAGCAATCCCACGAACCTCCTGGAGGAATTGGCCACACGGGCGGTCGTCCGTTACCTGGCAGGCAAGGATTTAGATGATGTAATGGGCACGGGAAGGCTGGAAGCGGCGGGTGAACTGCGCGACACGATCCAGGCTTCAGCCATCGAACGGCGGCTCGGCGCGAAGGTTGTTTTCGTGGGGTTGCAGGACATTCATCCGCCCACTCCCGTCGCGAGTTCCTATGAGCAGGTGATCAGTGCCGCCGAGGAGCGGGTGGCCTCGAACGAATACGCCACCGCCTATGCGACCACCAACACGATTTTGACCGAGGCGGAGGCGTTTGCGACCAACCAGACCGCGCAGGCCACTCGACTGCAACTGGAGACCGCGGCGCTGGCCCAGGCGGCGCTTTTCTCCAATCAAATTCCTGAATTTGAAGCGTCGCCCTCGGTGTACGAGCAACGGGTCTATTTCCAGACCTTTGCGAATGCCACGCGGAATGCGCGCAAATACGTCCTCTTGGAGACCAACATGCAGGACCAGTATTGGCTGGATTTGGAGCAGAAAATCCGCACGGACCTGGAGAATGTTCCCGTCAACGAATGATTTTATGAAACGCAACGTAATGACCCTTGTGATCGGCGTAATTCTCGTCGTTATTTTTCTTTTGCTGCTGTTCACCTTCCAGGTGCGCCGGACGGAAATCGCGGTGGTGACCACCTTTGGCAAGCCGGTGCGGAATATAGATGAACCGGGGCTGTATTTGAAATGGCCCTGGCCCATCCAGCGTGTTTATAAATTCGACAATCGCATCCAGAATTTTGAAGACCGCTTCAGTGAAAGCCTGACCGCGGACAACAATAATTTGATCGTGACCGTCTATGCCGGATGGAAGATCTCGGATGCGGCGGCGTTCTATCCGAAATTTCCCAGTGGCAGCGTGGCGACGGCGCAGACGATGTTGGAGAACATGGTGCGAAACGCCAAAAACGCGGTCGTCGCCAGCAACACGCTTTCCGCGTTTGTGAATGCCGACCCCGCCCAGTTAAAATTTGACGAGATTGAAAGTGAAATGTTGCAGACGGTGCAGGCAGACCTGAACGCCAACAATTATGGCATGCAACTGGAATTTCTCGGGCTAAAGAAGATTGAATTGCCCGAAAGCGTGTCCCAGGCGGTCTTTGACCGGATGAAAGCCAACCGCCAAAATTTGATCAGCCAATTGCAGGCGCACGGCGCGGCGGAAGCAATGAAAATCCGGTCGGTAGCTGACAACGAGGCGGTCAAAACCATCGCCGATGCGAACGCCGAGGCCATCCGCACGCGTGCCCTGGGCGAAGCGGAGGCCGCCAAGACGCTGCCGACGTTTGAACAGAATCCGCAATTGGCTGGTTTTCTGTTGCGGATTGACGCCATCAGACAGTCGCTGAACCAAAAGTCCACGCTGATTTTTGACGAGGGCATACCGCCGTTTGATCTGTTCCAGAATTTACCCACGAATTCCGTCCCCAATCCATGAGCGATCACGAACATCACGAGCACGAGCACGAGCACGGCCATGGGCAGGAGCACGCCGCTCCGGAGATGCAGGATGCCGGCACGCAGGCGCTGGCCGAGGCGCTCCGCAGCAGTTTCTTCATCGTCAAAGTGGTGATGTTGCTGATGGTGGTAGCCTTTGTCTGCTCGGGGTTTTTCACCGTAGGCGCGTCGGAGAAGGCGGTCATCTTGCGCTTCGGCAAACCGGTGGGCGAAGGGGACAAGGCATTGCTCGGGCCAGGCTGGCATTGGTCGTTTCCGTATCCGATCGACGAAATCGTCCGCATCCCCATCGCGGCGCAACAAAACGTCCAAACGACCGTCGGCTGGTATGCCACGACGCCGGAACAGGAGTTGAGCGGCGAAGAATTGCCGTCGGGACCCACGCTTAACCCCGCCGTGGATGGTTACCTCATCACTGCCGACCATGATATTGTCCATTCGCGCGCGACTCTATATTATCACGTGAAGGACCCGATCGCCTACACCTTTGGTTTTTCCAATGCCCAGGTGATGGTGGTGAATGCGCTGAATAATTCCCTCCTCTACGCTGCCGCCAGTTTTAACGCCGACGACATTCTTCTGGATCGGCAGACTGAATTCAAGGAAGCCGTCCAAAAGCGGGTCACCGACCTGGCCGACCAGGAACAACTCGGGATCATGGTGGATGGATGCGAAGTGGTAAGCATTCCGCCGCGGCAATTGACTGATGTGTTTAAGGCGGTCACGGATGCGCGCGAAACCAGCGCCAACGCCATCACCGCCGCGCAAAGTGACGCGACTAACATGCTGCTCCAGGCCGGGGCGCAGGCCGCGGCGATGACCACCCGGGCCACGGTGGACAGCGCGAATTATGTCACCCTCGTCAAGGCGGATGCCAAGCGGTTCAACGATTTGTTGCCGCAGTACCGGACCAATGCGGCGTTGTTCGCGCAACAGCAGGTCAACCTCGTGATGGCGGAAGTACTGACGAATGTGGGGGACAAATGGTTTATTCCGGAGAGTGGCAATGGCAAACGCAGCGAACTTAGGTTACAATTAAATCCCGAGCCGCCGGCGCCGCCGGCGGAAGGGGAAACTCAATAAAGAGAGTCGATTTTATGCAAGTGACATCACTTTTAAGCCAGCACGAGCATGAGCACGGGCCAAATTGCGGCTGCGGCCATGACCACGAGCATTCCTCGGTACATTTATGGCAGGCGGTGCTGGGCATCGTTTTTGTCCTCAACGGGTTTATCGCGGACTGGATCTTCGACAACGGTTCCACGGTGGCCAGCGCCAGCGCGATGATTGGCTCGATCATTTTGATTTATCCGATCGTCGTGACGGCCATCAAGGATTTGCGCCTGGGACGGTTGAGCATCAACGAACTGGTCGCCATCGCCGTGCTCGCGGCGTTCGCCTCGGGCAATTACAAGGTCGCCGGCATCGTCGCCTTTTTCATGCTCACCGGCGAATTGATCGAGACGCGCACCGCCGAGGGCGCCCGGGCTTCCATCGAATCGCTTATCAAACTCACGCCCACCAGGGCGCGGCGCATCTTGAAAGACGGCAATGAAGAGGAAGTCGCGGCCAGTGAATTGCACGTCGGCGACGTCATCCGCATCCGGCCCGGCGACAACGTGGCCGCCGACGGCGTCATTGTCAGCGGTCAAGGGTCATTCAATGAGGCCACGATCACCGGGGAATCGCTGCCGTCGGATAAAAAGGCGGGCGAGGAAGTTTTTGCCGGCACGCAAAATCTCACGGGCGTGCTGGAGATCAAGGTCAGCCGCGCGGGCGAAGACACGACGATTGGCCGGGTGCGCGAACTGATATTGGCCGCGGAAAAGACGAAGTTGCCCATCATGAAGATCGTTGATCAATACATGGGCTTTTATACGCCGCTCGTGCTGGTCATCGGCGCATTGGTCTGGACCTTCACCCATGATTTGAACCGGGTCATCGGACTATTTGTCATTTCCTGTCCGTGCGCATTCATTTTGGCCACGCCCACGGCGATGGTCGCCGCGCTCTCGGCGGCGGCGCGCCTGGGAATCCTGATCAAGAACGTGG
Source organism: uncultured Verrucomicrobiae bacterium (assembly GCA_963797825.1). GTDB lineage: Bacteria > Verrucomicrobiota > Verrucomicrobiia > Limisphaerales > UBA11358 > UBA11358. The sequence goes on along the minus strand of CAWCRR010000036.1, from coordinate 58,813 downwards.
CGGACATCGAATTGGCCGCCAAGATCAACGCCTTCATCTTCGACAAAACCGGTACGCTCACCACCGGCCAGCTCGCGGTCAGCCGCTTGTCGCCTCTGGGCGAGGTGAAGCCGGCGGAATTGCTATTGCTGGCCGCGTCCGCCGAGAAATACAGCAACCATCCCACCGCTAAAGCGCTGGCGAATCTCGCGGGCGAAGCGGGCGTTCCGCTGGCCGAGCCGAAGGATTTTACGGAGACACCCGGTCGCGGCGTGAAAGCGAAGGTTGGCGACGCGACGGTGCTGGTGGGCCGCGCGCAATGGCTCAAGGACAACGGCGTTGACTCGCACTTTGAAAAATCGGTTGATCTCAATGAGACGGAAGGCTGGAGTTTGATTTTTGTCGCGCGTAACGGCCATTGCGTCGGCTGGGTCGGTTTGCAGGACAAGACCCGCGCCGAGGCCGGGGAGTCGTTGGCCGAACTGAAGCTGAACGGGGTCCGCCGGATCGCGATGATTTCCGGCGATCGGCAGGTGGTGGCCTCGCGAGTGGCGGCCGAAATCGGTTGCGAAGAAGCCAAGGGTGAATGCCTGCCGCAAAACAAAGTTGAATTTGTCCGTGCGGTTAAAGCGAAAGGATACAGGGTTGCGGTGGTTGGCGACGGCGTGAACGACGCGCCTGCCCTGGCGGCGGGAGACATCGGCATCGCCATGGGCGCGGCGGGGAGCGAAGTGGCCATCCATACCGCGACCATCGCCCTCATGAACAACGATCTTCGCCGGTTGCCATTTTTGGTGAAACTCTCGCGCAGCACGCGCACGGTCATCAATCAAAATTTTGCATTCGGCGTCATTTTCATCCTGGCCGGCTGGACCTTGACGACCACCGGTTATATCGGGCCGATTGTTGCGTCGATATTGCACGTTTGCGGCTCGCTCATTGTCGTTTTCAACAGCGCGCGCCTGGTCCGGAAAGGCGAGGAATTGGAACATTTCCAGGACGAAACCGCCGCGCCGCGCCGCGTTTCGGGGCAATTGACGCCGAAGATGGCGTGAAAACAGACATGGGTAACTCGATTTTATTAACACCGGGCTTTAGCCCGGTGATTACAGGTCGGGACGGTAAAAACCGTTTCAACGGTTTTCCCGGCGCCTGGAAGCCGTTGAAACGGCTCGCACGTTTGAAGGCTGCGCACCCGGCTGAAGCCGGGTGTTAATGAGAGAAACCACATCATTATTTATTTATTCGATCTTATTAAAATGATCACATTGGAAAAGAAGAAATCGCGGATGCCGAAAGTTGTCCGCATTGAATCGGCGGAATATGTGCCGCCTTACAAGTTGCGTTTGGGTTTCGACGATGGCCACGAAAGTTTGGTGGACTTCGCGCCGTTCTTGAGCCAGTCGCGCCATCCGGCGATGCAGGCGTATCACGACCGGAAGCGCTTCCGTAAGTTTACTGTCGAGAACGGTTTCCTCCATTGGAACGATTTCGACCTCGTGTTCCCAATGGCCGATTTGTATGAAGGGAAAATTTCTTGATGAGCGCCACTGAAATCATGCAACAAATTGAAGAACTGCCCGAAAAGGAGCAGCGGGAACTTTTTGTTTTATTGGCCAAAAAAGTGGCTGGCGACCGGGGCACAAACGCAAAACAGTGGCTCGGAAAGAAGCTGTCGTTCGAAGAAGCCTGCGACGTTGTCTTTCGCGAGAACCGCAATCTCTTGAGCGTGCTGGCCAAGTGAACGAGCAAAAGTATCGCCAAAAAGATTGGACAAAACCGGCCTGACCACTGTCTCAAAACAGTTGACACAAAAGCAAAATTGAAAGAACCATGCCCGTAGCCGAACTAAATCCGCCACCGCAAACCGGAGACCAAAAATCCGCCGAAACCGTCGTCACCGTCCGCGGGCTGACCAAGGTTTTCAGGGATTTTTGGAACCGCCCGAAGGCCCGCGCGGTGGACAACATTGATTTTGAAGTCCGGCGCGGTGAAGTTTTCGGGCTGCTCGGGCCGAATGGCTCGGGCAAATCCACCACGGTCAAATTGCTGCTCGGCCTGTTGAATCCCACCAGGGGCCACCTTGAGGTTTTTGGGCATTCACCCCGTCACGTGCGGACGAAGGCGCGCATCGGCTACCTGCCCGAGGAATCGTATCTGTACCGGTATCTAAATTCGCGGGAGACGCTGGATTTCTTTGGAAATCTTTTCCATTTGAGCAAGGCTGAACGCGAAAACCGGACGGCGCAGTTGCTCGAAATGGTCGGCCTCGGTTTGACGCAGACCCGTCCGGTGGGCGAGTTTTCCAAAGGCATGCAACGCCGCATCGGCCTGGCCCAGGCGCTGATCAATGATCCCGACCTGGTGATTTTGGATGAGCCGACCGCCGGCCTGGACCCGATCGGTTGCCGCGAAGTCAAAGATTTGATCCTCGCGCTGGCACGCCGCGGCAAGACGGTGATCTTGAGCAGCCATCTGCTGTCGGACGTCGAGGAAGTTTGCGACCGGGTGGTGATCCTGTTCGGCGGAAAGATCCGGGCCGCCGGCGCTTTGAAGGAATTGCTGGTGCGGCCCGACACATTGCGCATCACGACGCCAATCCTGCCGCGTCCGACTTTGGAAAAAGTTTTGGAAATTATCCGCCGTGACATTACCACCGGTGAGGTGCGCGTGGATAATCCGACGCAGAACCTGGAAAGTTATTTTCTGGATATCGTGGCCAAGGCGCGGGAGGCGGCGCATGAGACCAGCGGCGCGCAATCCGGCGCGCGCGTGGCGGCCTATTTGCGCGGGGGCATCGAAGAAGCCCCGCCGGAGACAAAATTTTGGAAAAGCTCGCCTTGCCGCAGGCCCAGCCCAAGGCAGAATCGAAAACTCCCGCCGCGGCCGAAGTAAAATTGGACGAAACGAAGTTGGCGGCGCTCTCCCAGCCGGTTCCCGCCGCGCCGGCGCAAAAATCCGAACCGGCGCCGGTGGCGAAGCCGGAAGATTTGTCCAAGGCGGATGAAAAATTATCGTCGCTGCTTGGGGACAAGAAATAATTTCGCCCGTCATGCAACGAATTCTCGCCATAGCCGGATTGACGTGGAAGGCCGCCTTGCGGTTCAAGCTTTTCCTGGTCATTGCGGCATTGCTGGTATTGGCGGTGGTCGGTTTGCCGCTGGTCATCAAGGACGACGGCACGGCGCGCGGGTTCACGCAGATCATTTTGACCTATACCATGACCGTCACGGCGTGTCTGCTGGGTCTTTCGACCTTGTGGCTTTCCTGCGGCTCGCTCGCGCGTGACATTGAGGAATGCCAGATCCAGGTCGTGGCCACCAAGCCCATCGCGCGCTGGCAGATTTGGCTCGGCAAATGGCTCGGCATCGTTTCGTTGAACGCCGTCTTGTTGGTTTTGGCGGGGGCCTGTATTTACGGGTTGTTGCAGTGGCGGGCCACAAAATTGCCGCCGGCGGAGCAGCAAATCCTGCGGGCGCAGGTATTGGTCGCGCGCGGTTCAGCGAAACCAGTGAGTGATGCGGCGCAAATTAAGGCGGATGCGGACCGGATTTACCAGGCGCGCCTGGAGCAAAATTCCCAAATGCACGAGCTGTCGAACGCGGAAAAAGACCTCGTCCGCAATGAAATTCTCCAACAGGTAATGGCGGATTATCAGCTTGTCCCACCCGGCTACACGCGCACATGGCAGATTGATTTGAGCAGGGTCAAAAATTATGTGCGCGGCCAGCCGTTGCAATTGCGCATCAAATTTGACACCGCAGACCATAGCACCACCGGCACGTTCATGGGCCTCTGGCAGGTGGGAAACCAGAACGGAACCAATGTCTGGCAAAGTCAGCTCATGAGCCTGGCCCCGGAAACCTTCCATGAATTTCAAGTTCCCCCCAATCTGATCGACAAGAACAATGTGTTGACGATTGTCTTTCTCAATCCGAATACCACCGCCCTGCTCTTTCCGCTCGATGACGGCATGGAAGTGTTATATCCCGAAGGCGGATTTGCCCTGAATTTTGCGCGCGGCCTGGGAATCATCCTGTGCTGGCTGGCGTTGCTGGCCGCGCTGGGATTGGCGGCGGCGAGCTTCCTGTCCTTCCCGGTCGCCGCTTTCTTTTCCCTGGCGATGATGGTGATGGTCTTTTCGTCCGGCGCCCTTGGCGATGCCGTGGGCAGCGGGTCGGTCGCCGTTGGCAACGATGAAAAGGGCATCCCCGGTCATTCAGCAGTGGACGTGGTTTTGATTCCGCTCTTCAAGGCCATCCTGATGGTCGTCCATTTCACCACCGAGATTTCGCCGATTGATTTGTTAAGCGTCGGGCGTGCCATTTCCTGGACCGACCTCGGTTTGGCGTTCACGCATATCGTTCTGTTCATGGGAGGAATTTTTATCGTCATCGGAATCGTCTTATTCAACCGGCGTGAGCTGGCCACGGCCCAGGGAAACCAATGAAGCCGCGGTTGAAAAAAATTCTCTTTGTCGGGCTTGCGGCGGCCTTGCTGTTCGCTTCGGGACGCATCCAAAATTCACTCAACGTGGACCGGGACAGGCTGGGAATGACTGTGGCCGAGCCGCTGCAAAATGCGCCGCCGTTGCTGGCGTTCACCACCGTGGCCCTCGGCGGATTTCGCGGCTTGATCTCGAATTATCTCTGGATCCGGGCCAATGACCTCCAGCAGGACGACAAATTCTTTGAGGCCGCGCAATTGGCGAATTGGATCACCGACCTGGAACCTCGTTTTTCGGAAGTCTGGATCTTTCAGGCCTGGAACATGGCGTTCAACATCTCGGTCAAGTTCAAGGATTTTGGAGACCGCTGGCGGTGGGTCCAAAACGGCATCTCCCTGCTTCGCGATCATGCGTTGCAATACAATCCCGACAACGTGACGCTCCATCGTGAGCTGGCCTGGTTTTACCAGATGAAAATGGGGGATTATCTGGACGACGCGAACAACTATTACAAGCAACAATGGGCGCGAGAAATGACGCCGTTTTTTGGGCCGCGGGGGACGAATTGCGCCGCGCTGCTTCAGCCCGGAAATACCAACGCGGCCATTCTCATGGAAAAATATAAGATCGACCCGGCCTTCGCGGAGAAAGTGAATGAAGAATGGGGGCCGCTCGATTGGCGGTTGCCCGAAGCGCACGCCATTTACTGGGCGTGCCAGGGGTTGGAAGATGCCAGGAAACATCCGAATCGAGTCACCCAGTCCGATTTGATCCAATTGCGCCGCGTCATTTATCAATCCCTGCTCCAGGCCTTTCGGCATGGGCGCATCATTTCCAATCCGTTCACGCAGCGTGTTGAGCTGGCGCCCAACCTGGATTTGATGGACAGGGCCAACGATGCCTACTTGCAAATGTATGCCGAAGAAACCGACCCCAATCAAAAAAACGGCATTTTGATCGCGCACCGGAATTTTCTGCGCACGGCGGTGGAATATCTTTATATGGACCTGCGCACTGCCCAGGCCGCCAAATGGTTCAAATACCTGCAGGATCATTATCCGGATAAACCGATTTTGGATAATGACCCCAAATCATTGCCGAAAACATTGACCCTGGATGAATATATCTTTCGCGACGTGTCGGAAGACGCCGCGGGGACCTCCCTGGACGACACCACCTCGGCGATCGAAGGATTCCTCCAGAGATCCTACTACAACCTGGCCCTCGGCGACCAGGATCGTTACGAGGGGTTTCAATTGCTGGCGCAAAAAATTTATGATCGGTATCAAAGGCAAATGGGTGACAGCCAGCCGCGCGTCGCCCTGCCGCCGATGAAAGACCTGCAGCACCTTGTTCTCGACCAGTTGCTGGACCCGCAAAATAACTACCTGCCCTATGCCGCGCGCGCCATCGTCCGGACCCAATTGAGGATGCCGCCGGAAACTAATTCCGCCGCGCCGTTCCAGATTTCCACCAACGATGTCGCCCCGGTTTTGACGAATACCAATGCCGCGACTAATTCCATGAGCAGATAGGGAAACGCACGTGACCAAAAGAATTTCCAGGGATAAAGACAGGGGAGCGCACGCGCCTCGCGTGCCGTTTCACGCGCCCTCGCGTGAAACCAGAGACGATGCGCAACCCGAAGCCGAACGCCCCGTGCGCGTCGGCCTCATTTCACTCGGTTGCGCCAAGAACCTCGTGGACGCCGAAATCATGCTAGGCTCTCTTCTTAAAAGCGGCGTCGAAATCACCAATGACCCCGCCCAGGCGGACGCGGTCATCGTCAATACCTGCTCCTTCATCGATTCGGCGCAGGAAGAAAGCGTGAACGCGATTCTCGAGTCGGCGGAAATCCGCGAGGCGAAAAATCGCGGGCAAAGCCTGATTGTTTCAGGCTGCCTGCCCCAGCGTTTCCGCGAGGAACTTCCCAAATTGCTGCCCGAAGTGGACGCCTTCATGGGCATCGACCAGGTCGCCCAGGTCTCGGACATCGTGAAACAAGCTCTCGTTCATCGTGCCGGGCGATTGGACAAGGCCGGGCACACTGGAACTGAAAGCCGTAAGAAAAAAATCGCCGGACGACTGGGTGAGATTGAAAAAACGAAATCAGTCTCCGGGCATGAAAAAGCGGAGGCGATTCGCGGCACCGAAAAATTTGGAAAAACAAAAACCGTTGTCACTTCAGTCCTCGCAATTTCGGAGCCATTGCTGGAAGTCCATCCGCGTCCCACGTTCATTCCTGATTTTGGGACGCCGCGTTTTCGCCTGACGCCGCGTCATTTCGCCTATCTCAAGATCGCCGAGGGGTGCAATCATCCGTGCAGCTTCTGCATTATTCCCCGGATGCGCGGTTCGCATCGCAGCCGGCTGCAACAGGACATTGTGGCCGAGGCCAAAGCGCTCATCGCCGACGGTGTCAAGGAGATCAACTTGATCTCGCAGGATTCGACTTATTACGGACTCGATTTGCGCCCAAACCACAGCCGCGCAATTTCCTCGCCAGAGCGATTCAAGGCGGCGGCCAAGGCCCTCGAGGCCGGCGCAACGACGATCTGCTCCCTGCTGCGCGAACTGGATTCGCTTGAAGGCGATTTTTGGATTCGCCTGCTCTATACACATCCCGCCCATTGGACGGATGAATTGATCGGAACGATTTCGGCTTGCCGGAAGGTCGCGCGCTATGTGGACATGCCCCTCCAGCACATTCACGAAAACATGCTGGAACGGATGCGCCGCGAGACCTCGCAGCAATATATCGTGGACTTGATCCGCAAAATCCGCGCCGGGGTTCCGGGAATCGCCTTGCGGACCACCTTCATCGTCGGTTTTCCCGGCGAGACGGAAAAAAGCTTCGAGACGTTGCTGGATTTCCTCCGCGAAACGCGGTTCGAGCGCCTGGGGATTTTCGCCTACTCCAAAGAAGACGGAACGCGCGCGGGCGCCATGACCGGGCAGATTTCCGACCGGGTGAAACAATCGCGCCGGGAACGCGCCATGGCCGAACAGCATAAGATCGCCCGCGAAATCTCCGCGTCTTTTGTCGGGCGGGAGATACGAGTCCTCGTCGAAGGCACGGCCGACGCAAAACAAATCCGATCAGCGAACCTCAGTTCCTGGGAGCATGGTTTTGTGCGCGAGCTGGAAACTCAAAACTCAAAACTTAAAATTCAAAACTATCTGGTGGCCCGCGGTGAGGCTGACGCGCCGGACATTGACGGGCGCGTTTATATTCGCGGGAAATTGCCGTTTGGCCAATTCGCCAACGTCAAAGTCATCGGCCACACGGACTATGATTTGATTGCTGAGACAGTTTGAGGGATAAGCATTATGCGTTCATGTGACCTGTCGCTTTTCCCTCTCCCTGGGGGTGAGGGGAGGTCGGGGCAAACTTAAACCAATACCGCATCTCTCTTTCCTTTAACGCAAACCCCCCGGGTGCTTATTTCACAAACGGCAATAAGACTATCTCCGCGGTGCTCTCTCCGTCCAGCGTCCGTAACGTAAGTTTATTTCCAATCTCAATTGCCTCGCGGCGGACATAGCCGAGCGCGATATTGACGTTAACTGCCGGAGATTTCACCGCGCTAGTCACATAACCAACTTCCTTGCCGTTGTGAAACAATTTATCGCCACGCGCGGGCAGCGTCTTCAGGTCATCTGCCAGGCGCAATCCCCGCAACTCCTTGTTCACGTGGCCGATGCTGTGGATGCGATTGATCACTTCCTGGCCGATGTAACAACCTTTATTGTAACTCACGGCGCGGCTTTCGATTCCGCATTCGAGAGGCAGATTGGTTTCGTCCATGTCCGCGCCAAAACGCGGGAAGCCCGCCTCAATGCGCGCGGTCTCAACCGCCGTCCAACCGGCGGCTCGCCCTCCGACTTTTTCGGCGGCGACGATCAATCTGTTCATGACTGCCGCGATGGATTCGTTGGGAACGAACAAGTCGAAGCCTGTCTGATGGTAGCAGGAGGCGACGTCAGGAGTCTCTGATTTCACTTTAATTTGAGCCTCGTTACCTCGGCTGCTACTGAAATTTAAGAGTCGCGGATGGTTTGCCAAATAAATCTCCCCAAGATTGGCGTCAGAGATTTTCACCGAGGCGAACGGCTTGCCGGGAATCTCCGAAAACAAATCCAGACTGCGGATGGCCTCTCCGGCCTTCGGTCCTTGCGCGCTCAATAAGCCATAATGCGGCGTGGCATCCACGATTTGCACGTCGTCGGCAACGATGAATTTTTCGAGGCGCGCAGAGATTTTTTCCGTCAATCCCGGCTCAAAATCCAAGAGCAATTCATCCGGCAGATTGAAAATGTTCGCGTCGCTTTCCATTTTCCCTTTGGCCGTGACGATGGCCGCGTAACAACCTTCGCCGGGGCGCAGCTTCTTGATATCGTTGGTGACCTGCCCGTGCAAAAACCGGACGCGGTCGTTTCCCACGACGCAGATGCGCGAACGAAAACTCAAATCGAGAATCCCCGCGCTTTCACGCAAAGCTTTGTATTCTGCCATCCAATCGCCGTAGTCAGCGATGATTTTTATGCTGACGGGCGTGGGTAAATTCACGGGAATCAGACGCGGATCTTCTGGAATTGACCATAATCTCCTTCGAGCAACCCGCGAAAAGACAGGTCTTCATCCAATTCGGGCCAATGCAACCCAAACGGCGAAATTTCGATGTGGTTCAATTGGCCATGCGTGCCGTGCGCCAGCCGCGGATTTTCCGCAACCAGGAAACTAATTTCCTTTCCACTTTCCATGCGAATAACGATGAAACCGTTTTTGTGAACGGCGGCGACGGCTGTGTCAGTTAAGGTGTTCATGCCACTTCTCTATTATCAACGTTCTATTTTCTTCCGCAAGTTTTTCAGCTTTGGCTAATTCGCGAAGTTTGAGGCCCTTTGATTCACGCAATTCGATCTCGTCTTCAATGTTGAACACTGCTTCACCGTCCCCATAGCGGACGTGAACGTGGACCGGGCGGTGTTCGTTGCTATAAAAGAAAAACCGATAACCATCTTTTTCGAGAATCGTTGGCATGGGTCGAATGATATACTAAACCCCATTCACCGCATCAATCAGTTGCCGCAGCCGCCCGTAATCGCGCCGGTTGAAATTGAAGGCGATCCGCGCCAAATCCAGGTTGTCGTTGTTCTCGATTTCTTCCGGGGTGGCCTTGATGATTTGAATCCCGCCGCCGGTGATGATGTCGGAAAAATCCTCGTTCATCGCCGCGAGCGCGGATTTGCCCGGCGCGGTCTTCAGCCGGATGACGAGTTGCTCCCTCACAAAGCGGGTCGAATGATAATTCCGATAAAACCGCGTGATGATCTTCACGGCTTCGTCAGTGCTGTCGGTGATCTGGTAAAGGCTCAGGTCATCCGGCGAAATCAATTTGTCACGCAATAGATGGCCGCGGATATTGAGGTCCCAGGTTTTCCAAAATATGCCGCCCGGCTTGTCGATCAGGACCAGGGGCATGAGCTGGCTTTTGCCGGTCTGCATCAGGGTAAGCGCTTCAAAGCCTTCGTCGAACGTCCCGAACCCGCCGGGGAAAAGCACGATGGCGTCGGAATGCCGGATGAAAATCAATTTGCGCGTGAAAAAATATTTGAAAGTGACCAATTTTTTGTTTTCGGCGATGACCGGATTGGCGGCTTGTTCCCATGGCAGGCGGATGTTCACGCCAAAACTTTTTTCCGGCCCGGCGCCTTCATGCCCGGCGTGCATGATGCCGTTGCCCGCCCCGGTGATGACCATGAAACCCGCCTCGGAAATTTTCCGGCCAAATTCCACGGCTTGTTTGTATTCCGGGGCATCCGGCAAAGTGCGCGCCGATCCAAAGATCGTCACCTTGCGTTTGCCGAGATAGGGCGCGAAGAGGCGGAAGGCGTAGCGCAACTCGCGCAGCGCCGATTTGATGATGCGCACGTCGCCGGTATCGCTCACGTCGGTGAGCAGCTTCAACGCATTTTCGACGATATCTGCCACCTCGTCCTCGTTGTGTCCTCCGCCTTTGAATTGGATGAGGTCCCGGATGCGTTTTTGCAACTCGGCCTCGGCGGCGGTCATCGTTCGCTGTGCTGCCCGTGGTTTCATTAGGAGTAGAATAATTTGCCTTCAAACAAAAGCCAAAGAAAATGCCGGGAAAACCCTCATAAATACAAAGGCTCGTGTAATGTTGCAGAAATCCTTTCCAATTAAAATGATGCGGTAGCCGCTTACTGAGTGCCCTGAAAGGGCAAACGACAGTAGCCCAGGGCAAGCGCGAGTCTGCGAGCGCGCCGCCCTTATATGTTCTTGATGCCGCTGGCTGCGAAGCCACGCGTCAGCGCGAATTTGAATCTGCGGCCCATGATTGGAAGTTGCTTTCATAATGAGCGTCCCATTCGCCTGATTTTTGGACATTGACATCCAGCCCTTAAAATATAGCCTATCCGTTCGTTTACATTCTGCGGGATTGGCCCGCGTGGAAAGGATGTGAGTTGCGTTGACAGAAATTAAACTTAAAAAAGGCGAACCTGTGGATCGTGCGTTGCGGCGGCTGAAGAAAAAAGTCGACCGCGAGGGCACGCTCAAAGTCGTGCGCAGTCACCGGCATTTCGAAAAGCCGAGTGAAAAGCGCCGGCGTAAACAAAAAGTCGCCCGCTTTTCCGCGATGCTTACCGCTCGTTACGCGGACATGTGATTTAACCATTGCGTTATCGCTTGATCGTTAAGTCGTTGGCTGGTCCGCGATTTAACGATTTTTGCTTTAACCGCCTGTCGCACCACCCATGTATTCCTTCTCCACCTGCTGGAATTCCCATCGCCATTCCGATGGCCGGGAAATGTTGCGCGAGATCCGCGGACTCGGCTTCGAATACGCCGAGCTGAGCCACGGTATCCGCATCAGCCTCGTGCCGGGCATCCTCGACGCCGTGGACGCGGGCGAAATCAAAATTTCCAGCCTGCACAATTTTTGTCCGTTGCCGCTGGGCGTCAACCACGCCGCGCCCAACCTGTACGAGTTTTCCGACGAACGCGCCCGTCATCGCGAGCTGGCCGTGAAGCACACCCTCAAAACGTTTGAACTGGCCCAACGCGTCAAGGCTCCGCTCGTCGTGCTACACCTCGGCAGCATCGAAATGAAAGATTACACCGACAAGCTGTGTAAAATGCTCGAGCGCGTTGGAAAAGATTCTCCGAAATACGAAAAACTATGCGCTGACGCCGCCAAAGCGCGCGATGCCAAAAAGGAAAAGTTTTTTGAGCGCATGAAAGAAACCCTTCGGAAAATCCTGCCTGAAGCGGAAAAACGCGGCCTAAAACTGGGTTGCGAAAACCGCCAGGCCCTCGAAGAACTTCCCATTGAGAGCGATTTTCAATTCATGTTCCGGGAACTGGCCAGCCCCAACCTCTGCTACTGGCATGATTGCGGGCATGCCCAGATCAAGGAGAACCTCGGCTTTATCCACCATGTGTTGCATCTCGAATCGTTACGCGAACGCCTTGCCGGTTTTCACGTCCACGACGTGCAATTTCCCGCGCGCGACCATGCCGCGCCCGGCACCGGCGTCGTTGACTTCGCCGCGCTCAAACCCTCGGTAAAACCCGGCCATATCAAGGTTTTTGAATTGAGTCCCTCCCTGCCGGTCGAGGCCGTCAAATGCGGCATCGCGCACGTGAAAGTGATATGGGGCAAAGAATAGGCTGGCGTCTGCGCGCTCGCTAAGGTCCCAAATCCCGGAGACCAGACCCTACTTGTAAATCCTTCGTAGCAGCCGATGTGAGTCGGCTCTAAAATTCCAATTTTTAGCACCGCATTGGTAGAATTCACATGGCAAAATAGAAACGCGAAAATAGCCTATTCATGGTCTCATCTTTTCTCCCATGATTGCACCTGCAAGATGCGAAATCCGGAAATTGTGCGTTCGTTTGCATAGTCGGCAAGCAATTCATCCAATTCGATCTCTGACAAAGTTGCCAGTACCGAAGCCGCGACAACCCGCAAAGAGGGACGGAGGCCTGCCCTACGACCGGCTGGCTGTAAAATAATACTTGCGAAATCCTAAATTGTGATTATTATAGTAACAGTTATGGCAATGAACACACAGTTCTCAATCGCGGTTCATATCCTGGCCGGGCTGGCCTGCGGATGTGACACGGGCGGCGTGACGTCCGGGCACCTGGCGGCGAGCGTGAACACCAGTCCCAGCTTCGTGCGGCGGGTCCTGGCCAAGTTGTCCAAAGCGGGGCTGGCCGAGACGGCGACCGGCAAGGCAGGGGCCTGCTGGCTCGCAAAAGATGCAAAAGACATCTCGTTGCTGGATATTTATCAGGCGGTGGATGCGCCCAAGGCCTTTTCCATCCACCATTATTCCGAACAAAAATCGTGCCAGGTGAGCTGTCACATCAAGGCGGCGCTGGAAAAGGCGCTGGCAAAGACCCAAAAAGCGATGGAGAAAGGCCTGGCGGAAACCAGCCTGGCCCAGATCGTGTCCGAGATGAAAAAAGCGTAAAAAAAATTTGACTTTTACTGTTACTGAATTAGTTACAATAAGAAAACATAAACTACCAAGGAGAAAGAAAAGTTATGAGCAATAATACACAAAAACTCGCAGGCAAGGTTGCCGTGGTAACCGGCGCTTCCAAAGGCATCGGCGCGGCAATCGCCAAACAATTGGCATCCGACGGCGCGTCTGTCGTCGTCAATTATGCGTCCAGCAAATCGGGCGCGGACAAGGTCGTCAACGACATTACCGGCAGGGGCGGCAGGGCAGTCGCTGTCCAGGGCGATGTGGCGAAAAAGGCCGACATTGAGCGCCTTTTCGCCGAGACTAAAAAGGCATTTGGCGCGGTGGATATCCTCGTCAACAACGCGGGCATCTATGAGTTCGGCCCTCTTGAGCAGATCACGGAAGATCATTTCCACAAGCAATTCAACCTGAACGTGCTTGGATTGATCCTCACCACACAGGAAGCGTTGAAATACTTTGGGCCGGCGGGCGGCAGCGTGATCAATACCAGTTCCATTGTCAGCACGTTCGGCATTCCCGGCGGCGCGGTTTATAGCGCGACCAAAGGGGCGGTGGATGCCGCGACGCGCTCGCTGGCCAAGGAACTCGGCCCGCGCAATATCCGGGTGAATTCAGTCAACCCCGGCATGGTGGAAACCGAGGGCACGCACAATGCAGGCATTGAAGGCAGTGACATGCAAAAGACGACCAAAGCGGCCACGCCTTTGGGACGGCTTGGCCAGCCGCAGGACATCGCGCCCGCCGTCGCCTTCCTGGCGTCAGCAGATTCGTCATGGATCACCGGCGAAACGTTCTACATCTCAGGCGGATTCCGCTGAACAAAAAAACACAAACATAAATAAACTTATTATGAGCGAAACGAATTCTTTTCCTGACCTGACCCAACGTCCGCCGCGCAGCCCGCGTGTGAGGCTGGGCGGTTATGTTTTGCTGCCGCGCATCCTGGATAAAGGACGCGCGTCGGTCGCCGGCAAGATCGGCGAGTTCCGTTATGGAGCCAAAGCGATGGACCGCCATTTTTTCAATTTTGTCGGGATTGATCCCGACGCGTTGAGAGATGAACTGGCCAAAGGCGGCGGCGACCTGGAGCTGTTGACGTGGATTCACTCAAAGGCGAAGCATCAACGCCAGCCGTGGGAAATCGCGGCATGGAGCGAATACCATTTGCGCCGCGGGCCAGACAGTGACGTCGAAACCCTGACGGACTTTGCCGACGCCGTGAAAAAGTTCAACCCGGCACGCGAGGACATCAATACATGGTTCGATCTGCTCGACGTGGATGACCATTGCACGTTCGGCGGCAAGGCATGAACCAACAAACACTACGAGAATATGAAACAGACCATTGAAATCAACGAAACGAACTTCGAGAGCGAAGTCCTCCAGTCCAGCCAGCCCGTGTTGGTGGACTTCTGGGCCGAATGGTGCGGGCCGTGCAAAATGCTCGCGCCCGTGCTCGAGGAAATCGCCGGCGAACAGTCCGGCGTGAAAATCGCCAAGGTAAACGTGGACAATAATCCCGCGCTGGCCGCGCGGTTTGGAATCCAATCCATTCCAACGCTGCTCTATTTTGCGGGCGGCGAATTAAAAGACCAAACGGTTGGCGTCATCGGTAAACGGCAGATCATCTCCAAATTGGAGAAGCTCGCCGTACCCGTATGAACCATCAAGGAGCAAGCATATGAAAATTCCGAACACACTCCAGGGACGCCGAACGGCGGAGTTGATCCGCACGTTCAGCGAAGCCGATATCGTCGTTGCTGAAACGACGGTCCAGCCAGCGCCAAACGATGATGAATTGCTGGACAGCTATTCCCGGACTGTCACCCGCGTGGTCGAGAAGATCGGCCCCGCAGTGGTGAACATCCGCGTCCACAAGGCGAACCGCGAACGGGCCGGAGCAGAATCCGGCGGCAGCGGCTCAGGATTTGTCATCGCGCCGGACGGCTTCATCCTGACCAACAGCCACGTCGTCCATGGCGCGGACAACCTGGAAGTAGCGTTGGCGGATGGACAGGTGCATCGCGCAAATCTGATTGGCGAAGACCCCGAGACAGACCTGGCGGTCATCCGCATCAATGCCTCGCAACTGGCCCATGCGCATCTGAACGATTCAAACTCCGTGCGCGTCGGGCAGATTGCCGTCGCGATCGGCAGCCCGTTTGGGTTTCAGCGCACGGTGACCGCCGGTGTGGTCAGCGCATTGGGCCGCTCCATGCGCTCAAATTCCGGACGGCTGATCGACAATGTCATACAGACCGATGCGGCGCTGAACCCCGGCAACTCGGGTGGCCCGCTGGTCAATTCGCGGGGCGAGGTCATCGGCGTGAACACGGCGATCATTCTTCCCGCGCAGGGGATTTGTTTTGCGATTGCCAGCAACACGGCTGAATTCGTGACGGCGTGGCTGATCAAGGAAGGCCGCATCCGCCGCAGTTGGATCGGGGTCATCGGCCAGAACGTTCCGATTCACCGGCGGGTCGTCCGATTCCATCGTTTGCCGGCGGAGCAAGGGGTACTTGTCGCAGGCGTGGAGCTTCACAGCCCGGCGAGCCGCGCCGGTTTGCGCGAAGGCGATGTCATCGTCGCATTCGGCGGCGAAACGGTTTTGGGGATCGATGAATTGCATCGGCACCTCGTTGCCCAAGCGATCGGCGTCCCGTCATTACTCACTGTCATCCGGCACACGGAAAAATTGGACGTGGTGGTTACGCCGGAGGAATTGGTCCGCGAAAACCAGAAGAATTAAGGGTGGTGCCAGAGGCAGGCTTTTGTTTCTCAAAAGCCTATTCCAAGAGCATTTTTGCCATATTTTCCAAGCAAAGCAAGCGTACAACATGCTACTCGCACATTTCAAAACTTAACATTCTGCTGAAAATTCCGCTGACACTTGCCCTGCCTGCCAATGACGCCGAACGGAATTGTCTTGAGAGTTGCCTGGTTCATGGTTCGCCTCATCACGGTTCAGTTTGGATTGCGACCTCACGGGCGGACGTTATATCCCGCAGATTTCGACTTCGATTGAATGTTTTTCCCCGGCAAGGGCGCGCACGGCATTACCAAAATCTGTGTTGAGTTTGGCTGCGCCGGCGTCAGGCGTGATAAAAACGAGTTTTTTGATTTTCCAGCGCGGATTATGCGCGTTATGCACCGCCACTTTGAAGATGTTGCGGTAAAACTCAAAATGCGTGTTATTTTCCGAGACTTTCATTTCGTAGGCGACGGCATCCTGCAAATCAACCATGTCAATTTTTTCTTTGAATCCTTCCCCCACCGGATACTCCAGTGAAAACCGCTCCTTGAAGTTGTCATTTACCGCAATCTGCCACTCGCAGCCGACTTTAATTGATGACTTGGTTTGTGTGCTGATATCCGAGCCGCTTTTCCAAAACAGCCGGTATTTCATTGCCGCGAGCGCGACAACAGCATCCTGAATGGCATTTTTTGATTTCATGACGGGTGATACGGTATGGTGGACTTGCCAGAATTATTTGCGCCGATAAAAACATTTTTTCCCTTTGTGAATTGCGTTTCGCCCAAATCAGCAAAACCATGAGGGTTCTGTATTGAAAGACTCTTTATCCACATATTCTGATTTTCAACACGCCATAATTTTCCGTCCAAAAGTGGTGCCAGAGGCAGGAATTGAACCTGCGACCAAAGGCTTATGAGTCCTCTGCTCTACCCCTGAGCTACTCTGGCAAACCCGTGAACCGGCAGAATCAACGCGTCTGTCGACGGGTCACGCTGACTGCCAGACACCACTTTAGCCGATATTCTGAACATCCGGCAAGTTTTGAAATCCCAAATCAAAGCAGATTATGGTTCACCTTACCATCCGGGCAGTGGCGGGGATAGACCCATTCTCCACCACCGCAAGGGCTTGAACGCTAAAAAGCTCATCTTAACCTTCCAGCGGGTGACTTTTTGTCATGCCATCGGTTGCCTACTTATATAATGCGATTATCAGGAACGGTTTTTCTTTCTCATCCGTGTTCGGGACTCGCACCTCATGAACGTCCAAAGATTGGTGACGCGATGCAAAACCACATGGCTCAATTGGCGGGGGCATTCGTGGCCGCGGCAGCATCGGCCCTGGCCTTCGCTTTCTGCGCGGCTCCCCAATCCTTGTACGCCTGGCTCACATTATGGCCGTGCGCGTTCAGGTAGATATTAATCCGGCCTTTATACTTTTTAATGATGGCGGCCTTCTCCTTGGTGTTTCCGCCATCCATCGCTTCTTCGCGGCCTTCCTTGAGCAGCTCCAAAATCTTCGCTTTGTCCATTTCCGTCAAGTTTGGAACGATTTCGAGGTAGGCATTATACGTCGCCTGGACCACGCCGGAAGTCATCTTGTCCTTCACCGTCTCGACTTGCGCCGGGGTCAAATTATCAGAAAGCCTCTCGAGGTACCCATTGTGCAAATCTTTCAATGTTGATTGGATCCGCGCCACGGCATTGGTGTCCGTCCCGGCTGCTTTGATCTTTGGATCATTTTCATCGTGCCACGCCCGCAATGCGCGCCACTGCGCGAGAATGATGGCGTGGACGCGCGCGATTTGGTTTGTGTCCGTCAAAGCCAGCGCGTCCAAAATTTTCGCCGTACGGGTTTCAATGCCTCTCGTATAACTTGCTTCGGCTCGCAACGCCGCGCTATTGGTGTCCGTGGAGGGGTCATCGGCGGCAAACGCAGGGACTGCCAGGAACAAGATCATCGTCAAGAAGAGGATTTTTTTCATAATGTTGAGTCAGGTTTTGTTCGTCAGCCAAAGGACACCCCGCGGCAATGTCACTGGCCCGCCGCCCTGGATGGTTTGCGACACCGAATCCACCATGCCGGTATTCATATCCACCACATGAAGCTGGAATGAACCTTTTATACCGGAGAGATTCACGGGCGCATCCCCACCGGAATAGACGAGCATTTGGCCTTCTGGCCCGCGCAATGCCCAGATTCGATTGGCATTGTCAGCCAGCCACGGTTGCATCCGCGGGATGGCGGCAAGCAATTCCGAGTCAGTGCCCTTCGGCAGCACCGGCATTGACCCGCCCGCACAGGCAAAGGCCCAGCCGCCGTGAAAACTGACGTCCTCCCCAAAGGCAAGGATTGCCTTATCCGGAAACTTCCCGCGATACTCCACTACCATCGCCGCCAAATCTTCATCCGTCGGCGCGCCGCCCTTCCATTGCCGTTCGAATTGCCGAGGCGACTGATTCTCACCGCCGTTCGGGGCGAATAATCCTTTGCTCGTCTGCCACCAATAACGGAAACAGATCACATCCACCACGGCCCGCCGTTTTGCATCTGCCAGGATGGCGTCCTGCACATCTTTGGTTGCGCATAGGGCGATCAGTTCATGATGGTTCGTGATCCGTTCCCAATCGCCGATGGTATCCAGCCAGAACTGCTCGAATGCCAAGGGTCCGGTAAACTCGCCGCTGATGAACTGGATGACATTCGCTTCATTCGTGAAGTCGTCCAGGTTCTGGCGAATGTAATCCTGATGCAGCTTGCGGCGGACCGGGTTGGTGACATCGTAAAATTGCGGGGCCATCTCGATCCGTTTGCCTACCTCGAACGGCGGCTCCTCAAAGCCGGTATTATTGATATTGTTCTTCGAACGCCACGGACTGTCCACCCAATGCGCGCCGTCCTCCAGCACATTGTGTTGAAAATAATTCTCGTTGAACAACACCAGCCCGTTTTGATCGCAGAGTTTTGCGAAGTCCGCCAGACGCGACCAATACCACAGGTTGTATTTTGTGAGGTCATACTGGCTCAATCCATCCCACGCCGTGCCGTCGCCGCTCCGCGCGAACGGCTGCTCGTAAAATGGCGGCCAGACGTCGCCCGTCATCCGGCGCACCCGCTCATGGTCTTCACGCCGGCGGTCATACCAAAGTCCGTAATGATGGTCGAGGGCGGCCATGTTTTTCAGAATCATTCCCACGACGACGTCTCCCAAGTTGTCAGTGAAACCTGGGCCGTTGCGTCCTGGCGCAAAACGCGTCAAATTCACCCCGTATGTGGGCGCTTCCGCCGGGCGCATATTTCCACGCCACCAATTGACCGGCTGAATCCCGCCGGTGAGCAATTGGCCACCGCAAACCAGCCAGCCGTTGGTAATCGAGATGGCCCACTTCGGGCTTCGGCCCGCGGCACGTGCGTCTGGAATGTCATCGGCGAATTTTGCGTTAGCCGTATCAATAGAAATTGTTTCTTCCGACAAAAGTTGTTTGGTGGCATCCGCGCCAAGCCGATCCGTACACTGCGCGGCAAAAAGGCTGTCCGGCCTCACTGATTCGTTCGAGTGCCGCCAGATCCCGTTGCCCTCGAACTCTCCCCAGGAACCGAACGCCCAGTTCTGCGCTCCCGGCGGATTTTCACATGCGATCTTTGCAGCGACGCAATTCCACAGGACGGAATTCGCCGCCGACCAGCCCGCGCCCTCGTCATCGCCGCCGCGGTTCATCAGGTCCAGCCGGTTGCCGTCGATCCGCACACAATCGAAAAGCGTCCCGCTCGCCCATCCTTCGATCGCCCCGCTGTCCGCAGTTGGTTGGTCGGCTTCGCAATCCACAAACGCATTCGGCCCGGCGGCGCAGTGGCCCGCGGAAAAATCATGACGGCCATGTTCTGCAGTGCAACGCAGGAACAATGTCTGTTGTCCCATCGTGAAAAACGTGTTGCGGCGTCCGCCGCCGTCTTCCGATACCGGTGCGAGCGACGAGCAATCCTCTACGGTGACCGACTTGCAGCTTTCGTAGATCGCCACCGCTGAACCGGCAAAATGCTCGAACACCACCTGCCGCACCCAGGCATTCGCGGTGTTCTCCATCGTGACCGCGAACCACGAATGATCCTCGTCTTTCGGCTTTTGCGCGTTGAAAGCGGATTCCATCCGCAGGTTTTCGATGCCCACATTCTCGAGCCGCCCCGGCCACGAATAAGTTTGCACCGTGCAGCCGCCGAAGTTGTTATCGATTGCGGTCGTGATCGGCGAATCGATTGTTACCCAATTGTTTTCGACCTTTTCAATGGTCCTGTCCCAGACGATGTTATAACTGTTCGGACGCCATACCAACCGCCAATCGCTGAGGCCTCCGCCAAAATCCGTCATGCCCAGCGCGCTGATCCATTCTTTTGTGCCGGGTCGCGTGATGAAAATTGTATCTCCCTTTTTCAGCCCTCCCGCATCCTGTAATTGGAGGCTTGTCGCACCCACTGGCACATAATTCGTCACGATTTGCCACTGCGAATCTGAATCAATGTCTGGTCCCTTCTCTCCTGCCACACGAATGAGCGTCCGTCGTCCCGTTCCGGCGGCCACTAAAATCGTTCCGTTCGTTCCACTGCCTTCACCACGTAAAACCACACCCGAATGGGTCATCTCCAACTGACCCAAAACTTCGTGCCTTCCTGCCAGGAGCAAAACCGCGCCGCGCAAGCCATTGGTGTCCACTGGCAGGGCGGCGACATAATCGATCGCTTTTTGAATGCGCTTTGTCTCATCACCCGAAACAGGCGAGATTACTACGCGCACCGGCGCATCAGGAATGGGCCGGTCGCCGCCGGCATAACCACACGTCGAAAAATCAGGAACGCGGTTGCCTTCTTTGTCAACATCATACACCAAATGGCCGTCCGGGCCGACCGAAATGATTGGAGGCGGTCCCTTGCCCATGGCGTTGAATGCCAGAGCTGTCATCAAAAGAGCCGATGTCAGTTTTATTCTCACTGAATTTTTCCTGTCAGTTCTTCCAAATCGTTCGTGCGCGCGATCTTGCTGCCATCAGCCAACACCCATGCCCGAACAGCACCCTGAAAAAGTTCGCCATGAACTTTCCGAAATCTTCGTCGCTGGCGATGTCCGGAATGTCCGCGCGGATCGAGGAGCGGATGGTGGATAGCATCTGGCGGTCCAGATAGTTCAACAGGGCGACCGGCCAGAGCAACCCGACGACAACCCAGGCATAGGAGATGGTTTTTACGCCGGGGTTCACTGCAAGGTGTTGACCCGGCTCTTCGGGTCCGTCCAGTCGATTTTCTTCGTTGGGTCAAGCCCGTCCAAATATTTGTCCATCACCGTGTATCCATCTCCCTCCAAATCTTTTTGCGCGAGCGAGGAATCGTTTACATCCAGGCCGTATTTCTTTTTCCAGGACAAAGGAATTCCATCGGCGCAGAGGTCCTTGATCGGTTCGCCTTGATAATCAGGATATCCCCCGACTTGCGCCGGGTCAGTGATGATGCCGTCTCCAGCCTTGCCGATATTGTTTTTGGCGAGGCCTTTCATCGGCGGCGGGGTGATTTCCTTGCCTTCGCTCCAAACCTTGCCGGTGCGCACTTCTTCGATGACGCGCGTGTCCACGGCATCGCGACGCGGCAAAGTGTCGCCCGCGTCATTCAAGACCGCATCGTAAGCCTCTTTGGCCGAAGTGATGGTCATCGTCGGCATCGGAAACGGTTCGTCCACCCGCACGGCGGCGATGATTTTATCGATTTCCGTGTCATTCGTCATTGCTCCCCTGGCGATGCCGCCACTGGCATCGGGATCGGGCGATTTGTTGAATTGCACGCCGCCATTCCAATTGTCTTTGGTGACCGCGTCGTTTCCTTCAACAATGTTGCCGTTGACATAAGCCTTGCCCCAGTGGCCAATCGGATTGGCTTTGGTCCAGCTTTGCGCAGGTTCCAGAATGCGATAGCGCACGGGGCTGTCCAGGGTGGCGGGGCCGGGTTTGTAGTAGTTGTTGATGATGTTGAAAACACTGTTGGAATCACCGCCATCCACCGAGCGATGCCGCCAGTTGAACAGCACGTTGTTCACGAAATTGAAATCATAGGTCATCGCCACGCTCGGATTGCGGCCGGTATTGCAGGCGAAGAGATTGTGGTGAAAACCGGTATTGCGTCCGCCCCAGTCCCCGCCGAAAGCATGGTTGTAGGTGTTCAGCGCTTCGCTGGAAATCGTCCATTGGATCGTCACATTGACAGCGGGGAGCTTGAGATCCGGTCCGCCGTTCGTCGGCGCATACATGTGGCGGTAGGTGTCGATGTTCTGGTCAGAACCCCAACTTGAGGAAATGTGGTCGAGAATGATATTGCCAATGGGGCTGCCGTAGTGCGTGCCATGACGGTTGAAAATATCCAGGTTGCCGCGGCGGAGCCGGAGGTACCGAATGACGACGTCGTGGGCGTTGTCATCAATGCCGTTATCCGCGATGCAAACGCCATCGCCGGGCGCGGTATGCCCGTCAATGGTGATGTAGGGGGCTTCGATGAAGATCGGCTTTTGGAGATGAATGATGCCCGCAACGTTGAAGACCACGATCCGCGGCCCGGCGGATTCGCAGGCCTCCCGCAACGTCCCTGGCCCGCTGTCGGCGAGGTTTGTCACCACGAACACTTTTCCGCCGCGTCCGCCGAAGGAAAATTCCCCGCCGCCTTCCGCCCCGGGGAACGCCGGCACTTTGGCCTGCGGCAAATCACCCGGCTTTGATGCCCAGGGAATGAACGGCTTGCCTTTCTTCGCCCACGCGGCGATGACCGGCGCATCGTTGGAGATCACCTGTTGCTCGTATTGATTCCACGCGGCGTCGCGCGCCTTGATGGCATCGTCCGGCACCGGCCAGCTTTCGCGGGCGCTTATGGACACGGCTGTCAGTGAAAGGATGCTTGCCAGGAGGATGTTTTTTTTCATTTCTAATAATCACATTGGATGTTCGCTCTTACCATCTTGAAAACTTTCACGCGGAAAATGGATAACCAGATCCTTACCAGCGGTTGCATAGTCTCACAATTTTCTCCTCAAATTCTCTTTAAGAGTCAAAAGCCGGGGCCAAGTTATGCTTAACCCCGGCTCTGTAATATCCAAATGGTAATTTGCTTCAATTATGGCTGATATAACAACCGATAGAAGACATCGCCATTGTTCGGATCGATTATCGCATTGTATACATTCGTTGTCGCCGATCCCGCAACATTAAACCAATCGTTGCTCAGGCCGATAATCAATGGGTTCGTCTGCGCCTGCAGCGTCCACCCTGTATGATCGGCAGGCCAACTCAGCGTTAACGCATTGCCAGTGACGCTGAACACAATATTGGTCGGGTTCGGGTTGATGGTAACAATTCCGCCAGCGGTCAATTGGACGGATCCATCTGTGGCGACGTTATTAGCCCAGGTATAGTTGGTCGTACCGGTTGGGTCCTTCGGAGGCAGGTTTACGGTCAGGCCAGTGACCGCCTTATTGAATAAGTGGAAGACGCTGCCGTTGATGATGCTCGGGCCGGTATTACTGACATTCAGAGTGCCGCTGGCGGTGATGGCGCCCGCAACCGACAGCATGTCATTGGTCGCGGCGTTGGTTTGGTTGATTTCCATCGCGACAGTACCAGCGAGGTTTGCAGTGCCTCCAACAGTGAAGGTGCCGATGGTATCACCGGGATCCACTGTGCCGGTGGACTGAACCACCAGGTTGCCGGCGAGACTGCCCACTCCGCCCAAAGTGCCTGCGCTGACCGTCGTCACCCCGGAATAAGTATTGTTGCCGTCGAGGTATAGCGTGCCGCTGCCAACCTTCGTCACCGCCACCGTGCCGGCCGAGCCGTCCTGGATCTTGCCCGCGAACGTCGTCGTCGTGCCATTGGCGCCGATGCGATAGGTGGAACCGCTCACGCCGCCTGAGTTGGTGATGGCGCCTGAGAGGGTCGTACCGGCCCCGCCCGAGAGCGCGCCCAGGTCGTAGGTCAATCCGGCGCCGCTTAAGTTATATATCGTCGCGCCGCCAGTTCCCAGGTCGAAGCTCGCGGAAGCGCTGCCGGTGCAATCATTGTTGTTCGTCTTGTTGTTGAACCGGAATGAGCCGGGGCTGGTACCCAGCGCGATGCTGCCGCTCAGGCCGGAGATGCTCTCGGTGAACACAAATAGGTTGTTGGCGTTCGTATTGGCGAATGTCACATTGCCGTTGCCGCTCCATGTCCCGCTCCACACGTCCGTGGCGACTCCCTGCATGGTGACGCCGATGCCCGCGCCGGTCACCGTCATGTTATTGGTGATCGTCAAGGAATTCAACAATTGCAGCGTGGCGTTCGCATTCAAATTGATGCCACCCGTACCGGCTGCAGCCGCAGACAGGCGCAGAATACCCTGGTTGACTACGGTGCCACCGGCATAGGTATCGGGGGTCTGACTCAGGACCAGTGTGCCGGCTCCCGTTTTGGTCAGCGAACCGCTGCCCACAACGGAGGAACTGAGCGTCAATTCGCTGCCGTTAGAGGAAACTTCAAACGTGCCGCCGTCAGGGTTGAGGGTGATGAACCGGCCAAAGTTCGCGTTGGGCACTCCGTAGTATTTCACGTCGGTATTGTCAACAATCACCTGATCGTAAGCTTCCCTTTGCGCGCCAGAAATACCCATCGCTGTGACATTCGTCATCGCGAACGTTCCACCGGTGAGGACCAAGCCTCCGGTGAAATCATTGGAGGCCAGCATGGTCAACGTTCCCGTGCCTGCCTTATATATGCTCGTCATGCCCGTGATCTTGCCCGGGCCGGTCATCGTATAGTCATGGATCGAGTTGCTTACCACGATGCCCGGCATGAACGCCGGCGTATTTGTGGTGATGACAATGTTCGTGCTCGTGCCAACAATGATGTTCGTCATAGTGACGACATTAATGCCCGCCGGAGCCACTGCCGTATTGATCGCGATCGATGTCGTGCCGCTGGCGGTATCATCAAACACGGCGCCACGGTTGTCGCTATAAAGCGCACTGCTCTGCCAATTGCCCGCCGTGCCGTTGGTGTCCCAACTCGAGGTGCTTCCACCAGACCAAATCATCGAGCAATTGGTGATGCCCACCGTCCCGAACGGCTGGATGCCGGTCAGGTTCCATTCCAATCCTGGACCGGGGATGTATGGTTCCATCAATGGGAAGATCGTGGGGGTATCCACGCTATTGGTCTGTCCCGCGCCATTTGCATTGACCAGGATCGTGAAGCTTTGGCCTGAGGAGAACGAGCCATTGAGATTGGTGATGTCCCAAATACAACCGATATTGTTCCAGTGGGTGACTGACAGCGTGTCATAAGTACTATGCGCCTGATCCACTTCCACAAGGAAAGTTGGCGATGTATTGGCCGGATTATTGTCCGTCGTAAAGTCAAGGCGTCCATATATATTCATGTTATCGATGGAATTGTTGGGTGTGGCACCGGGCGATATCACGTTGGCCGAAGTGTCCTGGCCCACAAACCGCGCCAGCGACGAACTGGTGGGGCCATTGACGGGATCATAGAACGTGCCGTTGCCATAGACCAGGCCGAACACCAGCATCCTGCCGCCAGAGGCCGCGATTAAGCCAAAATTCGCGAACGTGCTTCCGGCGTATTCAGTATATTCCGGGCTGCTGCTACCCATGGTAATTAACCCGTCCGCGTTATTTGTCACCATGCAGCCATTGGTTTGAGACATTGCCGAACCCGTCGGGATATTGATGGTCCCGTCGTTCACGAGGTAACCGGCATTTAAAATGATCAATCCGTTAAGCGTGCCACCATAAGCCACGTCCACCGCGCAACTGGAGGCGTTCAATCCATTCACGGTGCCGCCGTTATTGATATTCAGCACGAGATTGGAGGACAAGGTCGTGCTGCCCAACACGCCATTGTTGTTCACGTCCACCTGTCCAGCCGTGACCGTGAACGGACCAGCCTCTGAAGTTTGGAAGATCACATCGTTGGTGCCTTCTTTCAACAGCTTGGCTGTCCCCGCGATGGCGCCGCCGCCCGTAAACGTGTAAATGTTGACCGAGTTGCTGATCGTCATACCGCTATTGGTCCCCTGGTTCGGAACCACTACCGTGGCGACGTTGATATTCGTAATGGTGGAACTGTCATCGAAAGTAACGATGTCACCCATCGAGAAGTTCGTCTGGACACCGCCCGGCGACGTTATCCAATTGCGCGTCGTCAGGTCCCAGTTGTTGTTGATCGTTCCGCGCCAGATGAGATTATTCGGCGCATTGGTCGTCAGGAACAGATTGATCGTCTTACCGTTTCCATCAGTCAGAATATAACCTTGCACCCCCGGATTGCTCCCGGCGACCGGCGACATGTCCGCCGCCAAAAACGGCGTCGCTGATGAAAAAGCGATCAATGGAATCGTGGCCGGATAGCTGGCCACACCGGTAAGCGAAGTGATCCGGATCGTGCCCGGAGTCGTGCCAGTACTTGTGAAATTTCTCACATAAACATTCGTCCTGGCCGGATTGACGAATAAAGTCAGTACGGACCCAGGACTCATCGTCAGGTTATCCAAAGGCAATCCCGGCAATCCCTGGTTGGCAAAGTTGGGTGATGAACTCCCGGTATAATTGTTTCCGCCCATTGTGTTGGTAACAATCATAACGCCACCCTGGTTGATCGTCACGTTGTTGTTCCTCAGGTTCGAACCATCATAGTAATTCAGGTTGCCGTCCACCACCACAGTACTCGCCGCCACCGTGCTGTTGCTATAAATAGTGACCTGGCCGTACGTATTGTATTGTTGCGCATCCCCCGAGCTGTTCGTGTCCGCCGTATAACCCAGTGTCAGCGTGCCATTGACTTTGAATGTGCCGCCATTGGTGACCACCAGACTGCCCCGGCAATAATTCAGATAGGCCTGTCCACCGCCAATCAAAGTCCAGTCCGGCTTAGTGTGCTCCTGGTAACCCAGTATGGCTGTGTTGGCGATAAAATTGCCGCGGCCAATCGTCAGGCTCCCCTGGACGTTGGGCGTCTGGTTCGTATTGATCATCACGCGGTCCCGGGCCACATACAGTCGGTCCACCTGCGCGTCCACCAACCCATTGTTCGCGGAAAAGTCCACATTGCCTTTGATGTTGCTGGCCGCTTCGTTGGTGCCGCCATCGTCTGCCACCGTAAAGACAGACATGATACTGGTGCCGTTGGTATTGCGGAACAGTGCGCCGCCGTTGGTCATGCCAAAGGACGTCGTGCCATTGCCGCTCGCCCCGTAGAAACAGATGGCGTCCATTAAAAACCGGTTTGTCTGGCCCAACAGGAACAATTGCGACTGGCTGCTCCCCACGCCGCTTTGTTCGTTGTTGTACAAAGTGAACGGATAGCTCCGGGTATATACGTTCGTGTAATTGTTCGGGTCCACATAGTACGACGTGAATATGTTCGTCACCGCCAGATAAACATTTCCGCTCAATTGACGGGGGCGGCCCGAATACGTGTTGGTGTCGCGCCCTTCATTCAATGCCGTATTGATGCCGCGATAGTTGGGATATAACAGATAATCGCCAATGCCGATGCGATTCGCGGTGATGCTCAGACTCGGCAGGTTTGACACGTTCAGCGTGGGAATCAGGCCCCCACCGACAAATACCGTCGCATTCGCATTGAGATTGCTCATGACCAGCTTCGCCCCGGCGTCTCCGGAAATATTGACCGTCATCGAGTTCAGCCCGGCGCTCGCATCGTCGAACGCGTCCCTCATCAGACTCAGCCCATTTGTTCCGGTGATCGTCAACGTCTTGCCCGCCGCGATATGCACGTGATGGAAAACCGGCGGCGGATTGGTCGCAAACGAATTCGTCACGCCGGTCTGCGCGAACCGCAATGAGGCGATCGTGAAATTGGTGTCCACGATGCTGTTCGTGAAAGGAATGCCCGTTGTCCCGGCAAAACCATTCGTCTGCGCGCCCGTATCGGTGAAGACTACATCATCCACGTTCGTCGGCACACCGCCGCCCAGCCAACTGGCCACGCTCGACCAGTTGAGTGTGTTGTTCAGGGTCCCGTTCCATTCATAAGCCACCTGCAGGACATACGGCACATTCTCCATGTACGACAACCCGTTCGTGTCTATGCCCGACACGTTAATCGCAAAGTTATATACGCCCTCAGCCACATTCGTCGTGTCGAGCGTCAACACCAGGTTGGTGCTATCAGTGGTCGAAAGCAGCGCATTGCCGTTGGTGTCCGTAAGCACCGCTGTGGCGCCCGTTGGCAGGCCTGTCACCGTAAAATTGGCATTGGACGCGGCATCGACCAGTTGCAGGGTATTGGTGATCGACGTCACGTTTGACGAATTTAGCGGCACGGTGATCCGGTCTTGCACAAAGGTGAACCGCACCGCGGCTGCCGATTGCGCCAGGGCCGAATGGCTAAGTGTCATTAATAAAAAAATCGACAGGAAAAAACATCCTGCCGGTTTTCGTGTCGTTGCCCTAATGAGAGTTTCGTTTAGGGATGGATTTATTTTATTGATGGTTTGCCGTATTTTCATTTGCTTTATAGTTTCAGCGGTTTTCAGTTAGCGGTCTTCTATCTCATTGCTGCGGATCTCCCTGGCGCGTCAAAATTGAAAAAATCATAGTCATGTCTTCATCAGAAAAATCATTTGCCTACGTATGGCATCCGGTCCTGCATCCATTCATAATCGATGGAGTCAAACATCTTGGCTTTCCAAAACGGACTCGGTGAGTTAATGATCACCGGATAAACAGTTTGCGCTGGAATATGGGTTGGCGCTGGAGGATGACTTCTGTTGCTCCATGTATGAATCTCCGAGTGCCCGTCCGCAAATGAAAAACAACATCCCCCATCATGATAGCTGGCCGGCAGGTCGCGCCAATATTCTCCGCCCGCAGGCGAACCACCCGGATCAAAAGCAAACGTCGCATCGCCCCCGTAGCACAAACTGTCCGCGTGCTCGTCCAAAAGCACAAAAATGTTCACCGGCCCCGGCGAGCTAAGATTGCCCCATTTGAGCACCCCGTTGCCGTAGGGCGCCGGCGATCCCCCGCCATAATAAATTCGCCCTGGTGGCGCCGGATTATCCCCCTGCACGGCTGGCGTATGATTACCAAGGGCGCCGTTCATCGAATAGCTGCGCACCCGGTCTCCGTTCGCGGATGGAATCGTGTCGCTCGGACATTTATAGACGTTGATTGAAGGGCAATAATTCGCCATCAACGACTGCTGCGGATCCAAAAAGGGGGCGGTGTTGGTGTTACCCGTACTCGTACCCCAGTCCAATGCGACGCCACCCACCCAGTTCGGGCTTCCATTCCCGTTGTTCATAACTCTGTCTCCATTATCAGTCGGATACATCGTCCAGCCAATCATCAACTGCCGGGTGTTGCTCAAACACCGTATGGCGCGCGCCCGCTCCTTGGCCTTGCCCAACACCGGCAACAACATCGCCGCCAATATTGCGATAATTGCGATCACTACCAGTAGTTCAATCAGGGTAAAACCCAAAATAGGCGAGGAATCTTTCCGGCGGCTCTTTTCAATGCCTCCGACAGTCTGCGCCGAAGGCACTGACAACGGCCCGCTAATCGACGTGAGCATAAACGTGTGTTGGAACAGCCTTTATCTATATCATCTTCGTGGGAACATGAAATGCGAAAAATGGCAAAACACTTGCCAAAAGTGATAATGGCCTTCTCCGGCCAGGTGTGATTATTGTAAAGCCATACCCTACAAAGTCCGCCAATCGCTTATGCGGTTTCTTGAAAAGGCGCAGTCGAAACTTGATTCTCATTTCATTTCCTGTAATTGCCCATCAAACACAAATTCTTCGCCCTGTTGGGTGGTCAATTCCACTTCACGCCCGGCATAACGCAACACGCAAGGCTTGCCTAGTTTTGAGCGAACAACGGCTCGCGTTAGCGCGCCATGACTCCAGGTCAAATCCACCTCAAACCCGTCGCGCGCACAAATACCGGTCACCGAGCCGTTCGGCCATTCCTTCGGGAGCGCCGGCAATAGTTCTAGTATCCGGACTCCCGAATCGTCCTTTGCGCCTCCAGCCGGTTCCGTCCATTGGCTCTGCAAAAGCATCTCCACCATCCCCGCCGGCGCGCCAAAATTCCCGTCAATCTGGAATGGCCCGCACAGGTCAAACAAGTTTGACAGCGTCCTTTTCTGCAAAAGCAGATTGAGCTGCCGGTAGGCATACTCTCCATCGCCCACACGCGCCCATAGCGGAATGCGCCATGCATAGCTCCATCCCGTGCTCCCGTCCCCGCGCCATTTAAGCAATAGCTTCGCGCCATCCCAAATCTTCGGGTCCGCCGGTGATATGTCGTCACCCGGGTACAACGCCCACAACGGCGACATATGCCTGTGATTATTATTTGGCTTGTCAATGTCATCAATCCACTCCTGGAGTTGGCCGTAATGCCCAATCTGATTGGGTGGTAACTGTTCCCGCACCTTCGCCAGTTGGGCCGCGAATGCTTTGTCCTTGCCCAGGATTTTAGCGGCGGCTGTCGTCTCTTCCATCAACGCCCGGATTAATTGATTGTCCATCGTCGGCCCGTAGCACATGTCGCCTTCTTCCGGCGAGAAGGAGGGCGACGTCACCAGCCAGCCTGTCTTCGGATCTTTGATCAGGTAATCCACGAAAAATTGCGAGGCCGACTTCATATCCGGGTACGCCCGCGCCAAAAACTGCGTGTCGCCCGTAAAAAGATAATGTTCCCACAAATGAGTGCATAACCACGCGCCGCCCGTCGGCCAGATGCCATCAAAACCATTGATCGGCGCCGTCCCGCGCCACAAATCCGTGTTATGGTTCACCACCCAGCCGCCACACCCATACTGTTCCTCCGCCGTGCGATGCCCGCTGACCGCTAAATCGTCGATCATATCGAACAGCGGCCCCGTGCATTCGCTCAGGTTCGCGACCTCTGCGGGCCAATAATTCATCTCGCAATTGATGTTCACCGTCCATTTGCATTCCCACGGCGGGTTCAATTCGTCGTTCCAGATCCCCTGGAGATTGGCCGGTTGTCCGCCCGGGCGGCTGCTCGAAATCAACAAATAACGGCCGTATTGAAAATATAGCGTCGCCAGTGAAGGATCCCCGTCCAATCCGCTGGTCTTGACCATTTGCACCCGCTGGTCCGTCGGCAAACCCGCCCGGTCGCTTCTGCCCAAGTCCAATGTCACGCGCCCGAAAAGGCTGTGGTAGTCCGCTTCGTGCCGCGCCAGCAATTGCTCATAGCTGGAGATTTGGACATGATCCATCATTTGCGCACACCGTTTGTCCGGATCGCCGCTGATGTCCTGAAAATTCTTAAAACTCGTTGCGGCGACCAGATAGAGGGTAGCCGAGTTGGCGTTTTCGACTCTGATCGAATCCCCGTTCGTTGTCACCGTTCCCCCATCGCTCGTCGCCCGCACTCGCGATTCAAACCTCAACCCGCCCGTCTCCACTTGTCCCTTCAATGCCAGCGTGTCCGCCGCAATCGCCATCGTCTCCGAATTCGTCTGCGGACTGTCCATCCTCAAAATGAACATGATGCTGCCCGGCTTGTCCGCCGTGAGATGCAAAACAATCACGTCATCCGGATAACTTGCGAACGCCTCCCGCGTATACTTCACCCCGTTCGCGTGGTACGTCACTCGAGCCATCGCCGAGTCCAGGTCCAACTCGCGCCGGTAATCCTCCCCATTCGTCTGCCCCCCAAAATCGAGATGCAGGTTCCCGAACGGCTGGTAGGCCTTCTGCCGATTCGGATCGCTCAGGAAATTTGTCTTCGCCAATTTTTCCGCCTCCCTTGCCTGGCCATCAAACACCAACTGCCGGAGTACCGGCAGCTCCTTGCTCGCTCCCGCGCGCACATAATCATGCGGCTGGCCGGTCCACAATGTGTCTTCGTTGAACTGGATCCGCTCCTGGGAGATCCCGCCAAAAACCATCGCCCCCATCCTCCCGTTGCCGATCGGCAGCGCCTCCGTCCATTTCCCCGCCGGTTGGGCAAACCACAAGACCAGCGGCCCATGGCCTGCCCCGTGCGCAGGAAATAAACCCAGAACGGCTGTGATCAGTGCAAAAAATAAAGACTTTGCTTTCATCATCATTTTTTAAAATAAAAACTGATGGCGCCGTGATCCTCGCTCTCCGCCATCGCCCGCGCCCACAGGCAAAGCTCCGGCCCGATGCCCACCGGATTACTCCTCGTTAAACTCGGGATGGGTCGCGCTCTTTTCATTTTCCGTTCAGCAGATGCATCCGCTCCATCTCTCCCCGCAGCTTTTCAAGTTGCGGCCCCTTCAGTGGCTTGAGCGGGGGAAAAACATGCGGCGTGCAGATTCCGCGCATGGACAGAGCAGCTTTCAGCACCGACAGCGATTCGTCCAGCGTCCTTCCTTTTTGGTACAGCGCCGCCACCGTATTCATCCGCGAAAATAGATTCTGCGCCTCCGCCCAGTCGCCCCGGCATGCCGTCGCAAACAGTTGCCCGCACGTCTCCGGAATCAGGTTACCCACGCTGGGAACGATTCCGTCCGCGCCCTGCCTCAGCCCCTGTTCCATCAAAGCCCCCACGCCGATGAAGATCGAGAAATGCTTCCGCCCGCCGAACCGTTTCAGCAGCTCTTCGTGCCGGGCCGGGTTGTTCTCCGAGTCCTTGATCCCCACAAGCTTCGGGTGGTCCCACAATTTTTCGATCAGATCAAGCGGAATGGATACCTTTTGCGTCATCGGCATGTTGTACAGCAACACCGGCCCGTTCAATCCGTCCAGGAGCGCCCGATACCACGCCAGCATCACCTCGGGGGTAATGCCCGCCGGCGGACGCGATACCACTGCGTCCACGCCCGCCTTCAAAAAATCGTTTCCCGCGGCGATTTCCTCAGGGTGCGAATCTCCCACACCCGCGAAAAGGAGCGCGCGGCCCTTCACCCGCGCTACCACTTGCCGCGCCAGCCGCAACCGGTAATCTCGCGGGATGGACGTGCCTTCGCCCGTCGTGCCCATCAGAAAAAGTCCATGCACCCCGCCGTCCAACAGCGAATCCACCAGCCGGTCCAATGCGCCTTCGTCCAATTTGCCGTCACTGGTGATCGGCGTCACCATCGGCACGATTACCCCGGTATGTTTTCCATTTTTACCTGGCTGCTTCATTTCATTGACGATACGGTTTTGGCTTTTAGCATGATGAGCGGAAGCATCTATTTTATAATAACCACCTTCAAAAGTATTATCTGAAATCCGCCAAATAACTTGCGTAAATTGACAAGGTGGGGCTTGG
Organism: uncultured Verrucomicrobiae bacterium; assembly: GCA_963797825.1. Taxonomy (GTDB): domain Bacteria; phylum Verrucomicrobiota; class Verrucomicrobiia; order Limisphaerales; family UBA11358; genus UBA11358. The sequence continues at coordinate 25,798 of CAWCRR010000036.1, read as the reverse complement.
GAAAATACCGGTCATTTCACAGTCGGAGCCGTTTGGCCATCCAAGACGCAACGAAACCCGGTTGCAACGCTGAACCGTTCCGGGGAAACGTGTGTTCACGGCAAGAGGACAGCAGGGTCTTAGGCCCGCAATTGATTCATTCAGGTTGGCAAGGATTTTGCCCAAATCCCGACGGGCGGGTCATGCAAAACCCGCCGAAACATATTTGAATAATGCCAATACCCTTCGCAAAATTGAGCCGATCCGATTTATCCGGCAAGCTTTGAAATTCCTGCCGGCGCTCCTGGCCATTCAGGTCTTGAATCCGCGCCTGGAACCAATGAAAATACCCGCGGCCAATTAAAGTGGCTGATGTTATGCCTGCTGAATGGAAATCCGATCCTGAACTGTTCCTGCTCTGCACGCGCGAACTCTACACGCCGGTGGTCGGGGACATCCTCGACGAGTTGGGCTTTGCCCACCAGTTTCTACCGCAGCCGATTCAACCCGCGGGAGAGGAAATGAAGCTGGCCGGGCGCGCAATGCCGGTGGTGATGATTGATGTCTTCGGCAAACAGAAAAAACCTTTCGGCCTGCTCACCGAGGCGCTCGACCAGTTGCAGCCCGGCGAAATCTATCTTTGCAGCGGCGGCGAGATGCGCTGCGCCTACTGGGGCGAAATCCTCACGGCCACGGCCAAAAAACGTGGCGCGGCCGGCGCGGTGATCAACGGTTTTCATCGCGACACGCCAAAAATGTTGGAGCAAAACTGGCCGGTCTTTTCGCGCGGACGTTTTGCGCAGGATTCGTCCGTGCGCACCCAGGTGGCGGACTATCGCTGCCAGATCGAGATCGGCCAGGTCACAGCGCAGCCGGGTGATTTGGTGTTTGGCGATCTTGATGGCGTGGTCGTTGTGCCGAAACAAGTGGAAGGCGAAGTCATCCAACGCGCGCTGGCCAAGGCCCGTGGAGAGAAACTGGTGCGCAAAGAAATTGAAGCGGGCATGAGCAGCACAGCCGCGTTCAAGAAGTACGGAATTTTATGAGCACTAAAAATCCCAATCCTGTGGTTACGGCCTTTGAAACCTGGCGCTGTCAACGCAAAGAAAAGCTGTTCGATTCCGCGCGCATGGGACGCAGCCCGATGAATTGGGACGTGGTGGTCCTGCGTTTGCACACCGACTCGGGAATTTATGGCCAGGCAACTGCGATCGCCGCGCGCTCCAGCGTGGTCACGCAGGCTTATCTCCAGGAAACCATCGCGCCCGTCGTGCTGGGCCGCCGCGTCAGCGAACGCGAGGCGATTTATCATGAGCTTTGGACGATTGACCGGCACATCACTTTTTTCCCGGTATATCTGCCCGGTCCGGTGGACGTGGCGCTTTGGGACATCGCGGCGCAAGCCGCCGGCCTGCCGCTCTACCAATTTATCGGCGAATGCCGCACGAGCCTGCCGACCTACGCCAGCAGTTTGTTCATGCCGGACACCGAAGATTATCTCAAAGAAATGCGCGCGTATAAAAAGCGCGGCTTTCCGGCCTATAAAGTCCATCCGCCCGGCCCCTGGCGCGCGGACATGGAAATCCATCGCGCGCTCCGCGAAGCCGCCGGGCCGGATTACGTTTTGATGAGCGATCCGGTCGCCGATTATTCGCTCGAAGAAGCGATCCGCGTCGGTCGCGACCTGGAAAAATTATATTATCACTGGTTTGAAGAGCCGTTCCGCGATTTTGAATTGCAGAAATACGCAAAGCTTTCCGCGGCGCTGGACATTCCCATCGCCGCGACGGAAACGACGCGCGGGGGTCCGTGGGGCGTGGCGCAGGCGATTGTGTTGGGCGCCGTGGACATCGTGCGCGCCGATGTTTCTTGGAAACCCGGCGTGACGGGCGCGCTGAAGATCGCGCATCTGGCCGAGGCGCATGGGCTGCGTTGCGAAATCCACTGCACGACGATGGGTTTCATGGACGTGGCGAATTTGCACGTCAGTTGCGCCATCAAGAATTGCGAATACTTCGAGTTGCTCGTGCCGGAAGAGCCGTTCCGCTTTCCGATGAAGGACAAATATCCGATCGATAAAAACGGCATCGCGCACGTCCCGCAAAAGCCCGGCATCGGCGTGGAACTGGACTGGGATGCGATTGACAATACCTGCGTTGAACACAAAATCACGAAGGTCAAGTGATGCCTCGCGCCTTTCAAATCCACGCTCAGGATAATGTCGCCACCCTCATTGACGATGCGCCGGCCGGGGCCGTCGAGATCATCGGCGCATCGCGGGGTGAAGTGACGGCCGTGGAAAACATTTCGCGCGGACACAAAATCGCCTTGCGCGACATCGCGGCGGATGAACCCGTCATCAAATTTGGCGTCCGCATCGGCCATGCGACCCAAACCATCGCGCGCGGCGCGTGGGTTCATCTCCAAAATCTCGCCAGCGACCTGGACGAGCGTTCCGCCACGCTCGACCTTCATTCCGGCGCTCCGACCGACACCCGCTCTGCGTATGTCTGAAATCCAAAAGAGCTGGCCGGGTTATCTGCGTCCTGACGGACGCAAAGGCATCCGCAATCTTGTCCTGATCATTTATACGGTCGAGTGCGCACAGCACGTGGCCCATGCCATCGCGGCGGGCGAGAACGACGTTCACGTCATCGGCTTTCCCGGCTGCTACGACAACGCCTACGCCATTCGGCTCATGCTCGCCCTCGCGCGGCATCCGAACGTCGGCGCGGTTTTCGCCGTGGGCCTGGGTTGCGAATACACGCAGCCGGAAAAACTCGCCGAAGTGGTCCGCGCTTCCGGTCGTCCGGCGGAATGGTTTTTCATCCAGCAAGCCGGCGGAACAAAATCATCCGTGGTCAGGGGAAAAGAAATCATCGCCCGCCTGCGTGAAAAAATTGGCCGGGAAACCTCGCGCGTGCCGATGACCATGGCCGACCTGGCAATCGGCTGCGAATGCGGCGGTTCGGACGGAACCTCCGGCCTCGCGGGCAATCCAACCGTTGGCGCGTTTTTTGATTTGCTCGTGGACGCCGGGGGACGCGCGATTTTTGAAGAGACCGTGGAGATGATCGGTTTGCGCAGCCATATGCTGGCGCGCGCCGCGAATGCCGGCGCAGAGCAACAGCTTGCCGCCGCCTACGACAAGGCCGAGCGCTATTGCCGCGCCGTCCGGCAATGGTCGGTTTCTCCGGGGAATTTTGCGGGTGGCCTCACGACGATCGAGGAGAAAAGTCTCGGCGCCTTTGCCAAGAGCGGCACGCGTTCGATTCAAGGCGTTATTCGCGTGGCCGAACAACCGCGCGGGCCGGGGTTGTGGATACAGGACAGCGTCCCGGACGATCATTACATGCAGTTCGGTTACACCAACCCGAATGATACCGAAGGCATCATGGATTTGATCAGCGCCGGGGCGCAGATTGTTTTGTTCGTCACCGGGCGTGGCAGCGTGATCGGCAGCCCCGTGGCGCCGCTCGTGAAAGTCACTGGTAATAGCGCCACCTTCCGCGCGATGCAGGAAGACATGGATTTCGATGCCGGCCGGATTTTGTCCGGTGAATTAACCCTGGCGGAGGCGGGCCGCGAACTGGCGGAGTTGATCGTCCGCGTCGCAGCGGGAGAACCCAGCAAGCCCGAAAGCCTCGGCCACCGCGAATATTTCATCATGTATAAACATCAAAACACACCATCCCTTTCGGAGGGCTGCCGCGCATGAAACAGGTAAAACCAAACTCCGCCTTTGATCTCACCGGCCAGGTCGCGCTCATCACGGGCGGCGCCACCGGGCTGGGGTTCGGCATGGCCAGTTGCCTCGTCGCGGCCGGCGCCAGGGTCGTTCTAGTTGGGCGCCGCAAGGATGAATTGAAAAAAGCCTGCGCCGCACTTGGCCAAAACGCCTTCACTCTCGCCGGGGACGTGACTAAACTTGAAACCGCACCCGCCCTCGTCAACCACGCCGAGAAACTCGCCGGGCCGATTACGATCTTGATCAACAACGCCGGGGTGCATCTCAAGAAAATCGCCACGGAGACGAGCGATGCGGAATTTGCCAATGTCATCCAGACCCATGTCTTCGGGGCGTTCGCGCTCACCCGCGAAGCGGGCCGCCGAATGGTTGGGCGTAAGTCCGGCTGCATTCTCTTCACCGCGTCGATGGCGGCTTTTATTGGCATGCCCATGATCGTCGCATATTCCGCGGCGAAGTCGGCTTACGTCGGCATCGTCCGCTCGCTCGCTTCCGAGTGGGGACAACATGGCGTGCGCGTCAACGCCATTGCGCCCGGCTGGATCGCCTCGGATATGCTCAATCAGGCCTTGAGCGGTGATCCGGCGCGCAAAGCGAAAATCATCTCGCGCACACCGATGAATAAATTTGGCGAACCGGATGACATCGGCTGGACGGCGGTTTACCTATGCAGTCCCGCCGCCAAATTTGTTACTGGCGTCGTCCTGCCGGTGGATGGCGGCGCGGCGATAGGCTTTTAGTTCAAACGCAACAAAAGCTGACGGCACAAGGGCGGAGTTGAAACTGAAAATCCATGTTTTATTTGTAATATCCCTCCGCCAGTTTTAGCACCTGCTCAGCCTCGCGTTCGTCTTTGAATTGGATGAGCATATAGACGCCCTTGTTGCCGACGGCGTCGAGCAATGGGACCACTTCGCGCGGCTCCACATTGACGATTTGAACAGATTTTCCGGCGGAGACGATGCGGCGATACATTTCGTGCCAGCGCTGGTTGCCTCCGGTCTCGATGCCGGCCTGCGAGGTCCACTCGATGGCGTCCAGCGGCTCGATTTCCAGGAGGGCGTCGAGATGCTGGATCGCCTGGGTGCCGTCGAGGTGATAGAGTGAATGATCCAGCCACTGGCATTGCCTGGTGAGCGAGGGAACTACGAACCGGCGATACATCCGCGGTGAGAACATCGCCGAGGTATCGCATTGTACCTTGGCCACTTTGCCAGGGCCCCAGATGTAAAATGCGCCAAAAGCCGAACTGCCGTCCTCCAATTTGATGAAGTCATAAATGCGCTGGTAGGCATCGAACCAAACGTCGTTGATTTCCCTGATTTTTTGTTCGATCCATTCGGGACGTTCCAGCATGTCGATGCACAGTGTCTGCGCGCCGCGCAAGGACGACAGGATATCCATGTTCTCGATCAAGTCGGGACAGCCCACCAGATATTTGCCACGCGCCATCTCCACGCTCCGGCGCACAATGGCTTCCACGATCTGCCACCAGTGATTCGAGGCCTCGAAGCGCAGCGGAGGCAAGGTTTCCGGATTCAATTCCTCCTCAAAGCATTGATGATACCAAACCGTGTCCTCCGCAAAACCCGGTTGCGAACCCAAAAAAGCCGCCAGCGATCCCGGCCCGATGTCCACGGTTGCGGTTGGCAGGACATCGAGCGGGAAAACAGAACGGGAGAGATGGAAATGATTGTCCGCGGCGCGAAAAGCGGCGTTGCAATAACGTTCTTCGAGAGTGGCCGGGCGCACGGGGGCGGCCACCGGTTCATGCACCACCCGCCCGATTTCCGGCGCCCCCCACATCCCGATCAACAATCCGTCGCGATTCCACCACTTGATAAACCTTCGCCTGGTTTCTTCCCAATTGCTTTTCCAAGCGATGGGGTTGCTGGATGGGTTCATATCCGGGAGAGAAACAGGTAAACGATTTTATTCATGCGGGATCAAAGTTTGCCCTGGACCAGGGCCAAGGCGGTGTCTGCCGCGCTGCCGGCGTCTGGCGAATAACCGTCCGCCCCGATCTCTTGCGCGTATTTCCGCGTGATGGGCGCGCCGCCGACCACCACCTTCACTGGCAGCCCCGCATCACGGATCGCCTTCACCGTGTTGCGCATGGCGGGCATCGTCGTGGTGAGCAATGCCGAAAGGCCGACCAACTTGGGTTGGTATTGTTTGAGGGCCTCAACAAATTTCGCGGGCGGCACGTTGACGCCAAGGTCGATCACCTCGATATTGGCGCCCTTCCACATCATGGCGACGAGGTTCTTGCCGATGTCGTGCAAATCGCCTTCGACGGTGCCGATGATGGCGTTGTGCTCCGGCTTGATGCCCGCGGCGCACAGGATGGGTTCCAAAATTTTCAAGGCCTCCTTCATGGCACGGGCGGAGATGAGCATTTCCGGAACGAAGATTTCGTTGCACTTGAATTTCTCGCCAACCACGGCCATTCCGGGCACGAGGCGGTTTTCCACGATGGCCCCGGCGGTTTCGCCGGCATCCAGACATTGTTGCACCAGCGGCGGCACGTCCTTGCGCCGGCCATCAATGATGGCCTGGGTCAAGGGATGTTCACTATTCATATGAGTGCAAGCCAAGTGCGCCGGCGGCGGGTTTGCCAATTCTGCCACTGGACTATGCGACTATTTTAATAAGCATTAAGCGCCGTTTCAACCATTCAATTCGCAGGCCCGGCGTGGCTCAGCTTGGTGTCAATTAGAGTGACAGGGCGGGACAGCCGCCTTAATCTGCTATCGTGATCCAGCGCTACTCGTTTTGTGCGAAAAGATTGATTATCCTGGCAGGGTGCATCCTCAAATTGGCGGCCATCTCCGGCCTGGCACAATCTCCGGTGAGTATCGTAATCAACCCTTCGGGCGTCGGCGCGGAAATTGCGCCGGATTATCTTGGATTGAGTTTTGAGATGCAGCGCGTGCTGCCTGCGACAAATGGGATTCATTTTTTCAGCCCCGCAAATCGCCGATTGATAGCCACGTTCAAGGTTCTCGGCATCAAAAGCCTTCGCATTGGTGGCAATACCGCGGATCGTCTGACGTTGCCGATACCCGGCAAAGCTGATGTGGACAGCTTGTTCGAGTTCGCCAAAACCGCGGGCGTTAAAGTCATTTACACGCTCCGCCTCAACCAGGGCGACCCCAATGCCGATGCCGAAATGGCGCGCTACATCATGCACCGCTATCCAGATCAATTGGCCTGTTTCGCCATTGGCAACGAACCCAATGTATATTTCACCAATTACACGGCATTTTTTAGTAAATGGAAACAGTTTGAGCCGTGCATCATTTCCAACGTGCCGGAAGTAAAATTTTCGGGACCTGGCGTTTCGCCTGGTCATCAGTCCTGGTCGGCACAATTTGCCAATGGATTGGCCCAATCCGGCAGGGTCCGAATCGTTACGCAACATGACTATCCCGGCGGCGATGCGCGCAAGGTCAAAGACCCGGCGGCGGCCCGCGATAAAATTCTTTCTCCTGATATCGATGCACACTATTTGAAATTCGCCGGCGACTTTGTCCCGGCCATCCTGTCGAACGGGCTTCCGTATCGTCTTGAGGAAGCCAACAGCTTTTATGACGGCGGCGCCAGGGATGTGAGCGATACCTATGCCTCGGCACTCTGGGCGCTGGATTACCTCTGGTGGTGGGCGCAAAATGGCGCCAGCGGTGTTAATTTCCATACCGGTGACACTGTGGCCGCGCGCGACGAAAATGCGCCCTGCCGTTACGCCACCTTCTGGACTTCCCCGGCGGGCTACAACATCCATCCCATCGGCTATGCCGAAAAGATGTTTACCCTCGGCGCCCAAGGACGTCTCGCTCCAACGACAGTGACAAACCCCGACAATGTGAACCTCGCGGTCTACGCCGCTTCATCCGGCAAAGAGTTATATGTCACCCTCATCAATCGCGAGCATGGCACGAACGGACGTATGGCCGAAATCACGTTGTATCCGGGTATTGACAGATCCCGCGCGAGGATCATTTTTCTCATAGTACCTGGCGGAGATGTTTCCGCCAAGGACGGCCTGACGCTCGGCGGCGCCGGGATCATGGACGATGGCCGGTGGAAAGGAAAATGGACCCATTTGACAAGTTCATCGGAAAGCCGGTACTTACTCACGATGCCCCCCGCCACGGCCGCGGTGGTCGAATTGATTTCCCGATGAAATTTAGAATACATTTTTAGCAAAAATTTTGGCAATTTTTGAACAGTCTCAACTCGTCAAATCCTGGCGTGTAAACTAAACTCTGCCGCAAGTTCCATGAAAATAATTCTTCGTGTCAAATGCGCAACAACCTTGCTCTTATGCTTTTTCGCGGTCGCTTGCGCCCGCGCGTCGGTCTCGGTAGGCCAGTTGCAATGCGAAGATCTCAACAATCCGCTGGGCATTGATGCGACGCAACCCCGGTTAAGCTGGGTCCTGGAATCTGGAGGACACGATCAGATGCAGACCGCCTGCGAAATTCTCGTGGCGTCGTCTAAAAAAAATCTGGATAAGGGCATCGGCGATTTGTGGAGCAGCGGGAAAATCTCTTCCGATCAATCCATCCAGGTGGCGTACAACGGAAAACCGCTGGTGTCACGGGAGGAGTGTTTTTGGAAGGTCCGTGTCTGGGATTCGGCGGGAAAGGCGTCCTCCTGGAGCAAACCCGCGTTTTGGACGATGGGCATTCTGGCGCCCGGCGATTGGGGCGCGGCAAAATGGATCGGCTTGGATGGCGAGGGAGTTACAAATTATCTGGCGGGCACCAGTTGGATTTGGTCTTCGTCCCAGACATCGCCAACACCGCCCACTTCGGGAACAAATTATTGTTATTTCCGGAAAGTCGTCGTTCTTCCGTCTGACCGCCGGATTATCCGCGCGAAATGGGTTTATACGGGTGATAAGGAATGTCGCGGTTGGTTCAACGGATTTGATCTGGGGGCGCGCAACGATTACCACGTTGTTAGGGACGACGACGTCACCGGACGCCTGGAACCAGGCGCGACGAATGTTTTTGCGTTTACCGGCTCTCATTGGGGCAGCGATGAGCCGGGGATTGTTGGTTTGTTGACCATCGAATTTGATCAAGGCCCGCCGATGGTCATTCCCACGGATGAATCCTGGAAAGTCTCCGATACCGAGACCGACGGCTGGAACAAACCCGGGTTTGATGATTTGGATTGGGTCGCGGCGAAAAAACTTGGCCCCGTGGGGATGAAGCCGTGGGGCAACGTGCGAATTTCCGAATCGCGCGTCCAACCCGCCCGTTACCTGCGCAAAGAGTTTTCCGTGCAAAAACAAATCGCGCGCGCGACTGTTTCGTTTTCCGGGCTGGGTTTGTCCGAACTTTATCTGAACGGCGCCAAAGTGGGTGATGCCGTCCTCTCGCCTGCGTTTGCGCAATACAACGTTCGCGCCTTCTATGTCACGTATAACGTCACAAAAGACCTGCGGCGAGGCGCGAATGCCCTTGGCGTGATCCTGGGCAATGGACGTTTTTATGCCGACCGCAGCCATGTCGATTCGGGCACGGTAAGCTTTGGTTGGCCGAAATTGCTGTTCAACCTGCACATCGATTATACCGATGGGTCGAGTGACGAAATCGTCAGCGACGGATCATGGAAACTCTCGCTCGACGGCCCCATCACCGCCAACAACGATTATGACGGTGAGAGCTACGATGCCCGCAAGGAATTTTCCGGGTGGGACCAGGCCGGCTTCAACGATACCGGCTGGCAGGAGCCGGAGTTCGTTTCCGCGCCGTGCGATAACATTTCCGCGCAAATGCAGGAACCGATCCGCGTCACCGGAACGCTCAAGCCGGTTTCCGTCCGCGAGATTTCCCCAGGTGTTTTCATTTATGACATGGGACAAAACATGGTCGGCTGGTGCCGCCTGAAAGTTTCCGGCCCGGCGGGAACCGCAGTCATGCTGCGCCACGCGGAAACCTTGAAGCCGGATGGCGAACTGTATCTGGCCAACCTGCGGAGCGCGAAGGCCACGGACACTTATACACTCAAAGGTCAGGGCACGGAGACCTGGCAGCCGCGCTTTATCACACACGGCTTCCGCTACGTGGAAGTGACCGGCTATCCCGGCACACCCGGCTTGGGCGACCTCCAGGGCTGCGTGGTCAATGATGACCTGTCTACCAACGGTGATTTCGAGACGTCCAATCCTTTGATCAATAAGATTTACCGGGCCGTCGTGTGGGGTGTGCGTGGAAATTATCGCAGCATCCCCACGGATTGTCCGCAGCGCGACGAGCGCCAGGGCTGGCTCGGCGACCGCTCAGACGAATCCCGCGGCGAGACTTTCCTCTTTGACAACTCGGACCTGTACGCAAAATGGCTGCAGGACATGGCCGACGCACAGCGCCCCAGCGGCAGCGTGCCGGATGTGGCCCCGTCATACTGGCCCATCTATAGCGACAACGTCAGTTGGCCGAGTAGCAGTGTCATAATTCCTGAGATGCTGCACGAGCAGTACGATGATACCGAGATCATCGCCCGCCATTATGACAGCGCGAAAAAATGGATGGATTTCATGGGCAAGTTCGTCACCAACGGCATCATTTCGCGCGATCAATATGGCGATTGGTGCGTCCCACCTGAGGACCTGACGTTGATCCATTCGCAAGACACCAATCGCATCACGGATAAAACATTGATTGCCACATCCTATTTCTATCGCGACTGCAAGTTGATGGAAAATTACGCGGCGATGCTCGGCAAAGACGATGATGCGCGGCAGTTCCATGCGCTGGCGGAACAATTGAAGACCGCGTTCAACAATAAATTTTTCGACCGTGACCAGGGCCAGTACAGCAACGGGACCCAGACCTCATGCGTCCTGCCGCTGGCGTTCGGGCTGGCGCCGGACGATATGCATCAAAAAATCTTTGATCACCTGGTGGACAAGATCCAGAACGACACGCACGGCCACATTGGCACCGGCCTGGTCGGCGGACAATACCTGATGCGTGTGCTTACCGAAAATGGGCGCGCGGACCTCGCCTACACCATTGCCTCGCAGAAAGATTATCCGAGTTGGGGATATATGATCGAACATGGCGCGACGACCATCTGGGAATTGTGGAACGGCAACACTGCCGATCCCGCCATGAATTCCGGGAACCATGTCATGCTGGTCGGCGACCTGGTGATTTGGTTTTACGAAGACCTGGCCGGCATCAAATCCGACCCAGCCGCGCCGGGCTTCAAGCATATCATCATGCATCCGATGCCGGTGGGGGATTTGACTTATGTAAAAGCGACGCATCGGTCGCCTTATGGTTTAATCGCCAGCGAATGGCACCGCGACGGAGAGGACTTTGATTGGCGCATCGAAATTCCCGTGAATACCACCGCCACAGTCTATGTCCCGGCAAGCAGCATCGAAAATGTCCAGGCCGGGGAGATGAAGCCGATCCGTTTTGAAGATGGCTTCGCCGTTTATGAAGTTGGCAGCGGTAAATACCATTTCACCAGCAAATAGAATGAATTTTAACCGGTATCCGTTAATCTTGTTGGGCTTTCTTGCCCCGATTCTGTTTTGCCGCGCGGAGGCGTTAAGCCAAGACGCCATCGTAAAATCCGAATTTATTTACCTCAAAGCGCCGTTTCCGTCGTGCCACGCCTCAACGATCGCGGAAACGAAATCCGGTTTGGTGGCGGCGTGGTTTGGCGGCACGGCCGAGCGCAACCCGGACGTTTGCATTTATGTTTCAAGGAATTTGGATGGAATTTGGACTGCGCCCGTTGCGGTTGCCGACGGCACGGGTTTTGCGACCAATCGTTTTCCGACGTGGAATCCGGTTTTGTTCGAGGCGAACAATGGTCCGCTGCTCTTGTTTTACAAAGTCGGTCCGGCGCCTTCGGCATGGTGGGGCATGATGATGACTTCGAAGGACGACGGCAAAACCTGGTCGAAACCCCGCAGGTTGCCCGACGGAATCCTTGGCCCGATCAAGGACAAGCCCGTGCAATTGCCAGACGGCAGCATTCTCTGCGGCAGCAGCACCGAAAATGGCGGACGAAGAGTCCACTTTGAGCGGACCGATGATTACGGCAAAACGTGGATAGCCACGATTCCCGTCAATGACCCAAAGAAGATTGGCGCAATCCAGCCCACGATCATGTTCCTCAAAGACGGCTCGCTGGAATCGGTCGGACGGACGGACAATGACAAAATTTTTAAGATCAACTCATCGGATGATGGTAAAACCTGGGGGGAGATGACCCTGACAGATTTGCCGAATCCAGACTCGGGTATCGACGCTGTGACCTTAAGCGATGGCCGACAACTCATGGTGTACAACCATAACATTCGAGGCGGCTCCCGTAACAAAGGCCGCAGCCCGTTGAACGTTGCGATTTCACCCGATGGAACGAATTGGTTCGCCGCATTGGTCCTGGAAAATGATCCTGACGCGCCCAACGGTTTTTCCTATCCCGCAGTGATCCAAACCCGTGATGGCCTCGTCCACATCACCTATACCTGGGAGCGCAAACGCATCAAGCACGTCGTATTGGATCCCTCGAAACTGGAATTGAAGCTCATCGTCAACGGCGAATGGCCGAAATAAGCGCCCATTGGCAGATTAACTAATGACGGTATAGGTCATGCGAGCCGACGTTGGTGGTTACGACGGTATTGCCTTCGATGTAGAAGATTATCCGCAAATCTCCCTCAACCACCACCGCATAGACGGTTCGGTTGAAGATGGCAGAAAGGCCGTGAATTTTATGGGTTCCCAACCGCGTATCAAACGGATCCACCTTGAAGATTTGCCAGGTCCGGCGCACCGAATCCCATTGTTCACGCGGCAATTTTTTGAAATTACGCCAGAACTGGGGTTGGGCGATGTAGCGATAAGCCATTAGGCCGGCGGTTGGTCGAAGTGCTCGTCTCGAATTTCGATTCCCCGGCCTTCTTCGGCTTCCTCAAAGCCTGTCCAAACGTCTTCAGGAACCTCGGGATGGGCCAGCCTGCGCAACTGGCGTTCCAGCCCCTTGATGGCGGTGGGAGACAACTCCTGCAACGCTGCGCGAATTATTTGCGCGCGTTCCGCCTCTGGAAGGGTTTTCAACTCGTGTTCGAGTATTTTCGCCGTCATGTGCTTAATGTGACAGATGGATGCCGGAGTCGCAAGCCGCGATCGCCGAGTCGGTAAATGCCAGCCAGAATTCAAAGACAAACACGTTTCAAAAGGCTGACCGGCCTTCGCCTGGCTACGGCGCGGCAGGGCGGAAAGCGAAAAATGGAAAGAATTGCAAAGCCATGATTAAGGGGATATACAGAATCGAAGAAAAACGGGAAGAAATGGGCCGGCATCCCGCATGATTCACCTTGATACGAATTATCTCATTGGATTACTGGTTAAGGGTTCACCGGTGGCAGCTTCAAGGCCAGGCGGTGGAGGCCCGTAAATAGCAAAGGATTAGTCATGGCGTTAATTGCACCGCGAGCGCTCACGCTGTTGGAATCAAGGACGTAATACGAGATGAGCAGACTCGTGTCTGCGTAAGCGCTCATGGCGCGTTAGTAGCGTTCCAGTTCGCGCGCCAAGAGCACCAGGTTTGGAAGAACCCTGTCGCCAAAGATGCGGCGCTGACGTGCAGCAGCATCCGGCCAGCGAATGCGGCGTTTACCGTGTCAGGCGGGCACAGGCGCTTTGGCTTGACGGCGTTGGTGCAGTTCGGCGTGGATCTTAGGCTCAAGCGATTCGAACCGCAGATAAAACATGACCGGTATCACCGCCAGCGCAAAGAAAATGACCGGCAACCAGATTATTCCGATCTCGATCCCCTGAAGCGATCTCGCCGATTGTTCCGCATTCGGCACGTAGCCGTAGGCGCTCATGACCCAGGCGGGCAAAGCTGCGCCCAGTCCACTGCCGGCCTTCAGGCAAAACGCCGCGCCGATGGCGGTGAGAAATCCTGCGGCGCGAACTCCCGTTTTCCATTCGCCGTAATCCACGCTGTCGGACAGCACGGAAAAGGGCATGGCCATCGCCATGCCACTCATCAAAAAGCCGAACGCCCATCCCGCCATGATACACGGCACGGACAGGCTATTTTTCACGCCCAGAAAAACGATCAATTGGCCAAGAACCATTCCGAGCAAGCCCACGATCCAAACGTTTCGCTTGGAAGTCCACTTGCAAAAAAACGGCATGGCAAAGGCTGTGCCCAGGGAGATGAAATCCAGACTGTTCGCCAGGGAGATCAGGTCTTTGCGATGCAACTCATATTGGAAAAAAAAGGGGGCCACGCTGACGCGCGCGATGAAGGCAATCCAGAAAAACAGGCTGCTGCAGAAAATGATGAGCCAGGGCCAGTTCCCTTTCAGCGCCCGAAAACTGTCCGCGATGGAGAGCGATTGTTTTTCTTCCTCGACCACTTCTTTCATTTCTTCGAGGTTCCAAAAGGCGAGCAGGAACAATAAGACCGTCCCGGTGGCATAAAGAGGCATGACGATCGCGAAACCTTTCCGGTCGTTGCCATGGCCAAAATAATGCACAAGACTCAGCGCGGTAAGATTCACGAACAGCACGCCCAGCTTCGATCCGAACATCCGGAAACACGTCAGGGTCACCCGTTCGCGCGGATTGGACGTAAGTCCCGACAGGATGGAGGTGACCGGAGTATTGATACCGGTGTACAAGACACTGCATATAATATACGTCGCCGTCGCGTAACAGACTTTTCCACTATACCCGAGGTTGGGCGTCAGGAAGGTCAACACGCCGAAAATAGCGAAGGGCAAACACAGCCACAAAAACCAGGGACGGCTCTTGCCCCATCGGCTGTGGGTCTTGTCGAAAATGATCCCCCAGACCGGCGCATCGACCGCATCCACGCAACGGGCGATGAGCAAGATCGTGCCCGCCGTCGCAGCCGAAATCCCGAAAACGTCTGTGTAAAACTTCAGCAGGTAAAACGAGATGACGCAAAACACCAACTGCCCCGCGGTATCGCTGGCCGCGTAACTGAAACGCTTTGTGTACGACGTTTTGGTTTCAACGGCCATGCGTCAAAGCGGGGTCATTTGCGTTTTCGGCGGAATAGCGGCATGAGGCGCGCAGCCGGCACGGCCCGCAAAAACACCGGAATCGTCTCCAATGGCGCGGGGGCGGCGATAGTTTGCCCGCCTTTGAATTTTTTCCCGGTCCACGCGTCCATCCAATTTTCGCCCGCGGGCAGATAAACGTTTCTCTTCTTCGCACTCGAAGCCAAAACGGGCGCGACCAATATATCCGGCCCGAACAGGAACTGGTCATCGATCGTCTGACACCGATTGTCGCCGGGGTAATCAAAGAACAGGGGGCGCATGGGCGGAGTGCCTCGGCGAGAGGCGGGCTTCATCTGCTCCATGATATAAGGCTGAAGTCGTTCACGGAGAAAGAGCATTTCACGGATGATCCCGTAAGCGCGTTCGCCGAAAGACCAGACTTCGTTCGGCCCCCCGCGCGTTGGATTGCTCGATTCGGGATGCGCGAGCGAACTGTTGCGCCAGCCGTGCAGGCGGAACAAGCGGACAGAACGCGCCATATTGAAACCAGCGCACGATCAACTCCTGAAAATACGGCGTGTCGATTTCGCCGCCAAAAAATCCGCCGATGTCCGTAGTCCACCACGGAATGCCGCTCATGCCAATATTTAACCCGGCGCGCACCTGTTGCCGCAAGTCCTCCCACGTGGAATGGATGTCGCCCGACCAGATCGCCGCGCCATATCTTTGGCTCCCGGCAAAACCCGCGCGCCCCAGGGTGATGATGTCTTTTTCGCCAGCCGATTTCATTCCTTCGTAGAAGGCCTGTTGCTGGAACATCGGATAAAGGCATCCCACTTCGAGGCCGTTGCCCGCATGGTAACGGACGTTGTCGTGGTCGTAGACCACCATTTCGGGTTCGATGGCATCGAGCCACCAAACCTTGATGCCATGACGTAAATAATTGTCCCGCACTTTGCTCCAAAGAAATTTTCGCGCTTCGGGATGCGTCGTGTCGAGCAAAGTGGAAATGACGGTATGTTTCGCGTTCGTATCGGTGAACTTGATGAAGCTGTTCATCCCGCGCTCGGTGCGGACGAGAAGATTGCGCCGTTCCAGTTCGGCGATAATTTTCGCTGTCCGGATTCACCGTCGGCCAGACCGAGACCATGACTTTGATGCCGAGCTTTTCCAATTCACGCACCATCGCAGACGGATCCGGCCAGCAATCCGGATCAAATTTCCATTCGCCCATCTTCGTCCAGTTCAGATAATCGATCACGATCACGGACATCGGCAGGCCGCGGCGTTTGTGTTCGCGCGCGACGGCGAGCAATTCCTCCTGCGTTTTGTAGCGCAGTTTGCATTGCCAGAACCCGGCGGCCAATTTTGGCAGCACCGGCGCGTGGCCCGTCAGATCGGCGTAGCGTTCCATGATGCCCGCATAAC
This sequence comes from uncultured Verrucomicrobiae bacterium, assembly GCA_963797825.1. Classification (GTDB taxonomy): domain Bacteria; phylum Verrucomicrobiota; class Verrucomicrobiia; order Limisphaerales; family UBA11358; genus UBA11358. The sequence continues at coordinate 9,623 of CAWCRR010000036.1, read as the reverse complement.
TCTCGCCGGTCGTGACAACATAATCAATCAGGCGCGAAGCATCGGCGACCCAACGGGTCTGCGTGCGGCCCAGTTCGACGCGGCCCATGCCGGGATTGTGCCAGAGCAAATCCGTAACCGCGGCTGGAGACCAGGAACGGGATGGAGATCTGCGAATTGCGATGGGTAAGCTCGAGCACGCAGCCCTTTTGGTCGAGCAAACCGTGACGCCGCTGGCCGAGCCCGTAAATGCGTTCATCGTCAAACGCGGTGAAACTCGCCTCGCAATGAAACAGATCGCCGCCGGCCGATTTGAATGTGCGCGATGGCGGATAATTTGTGCGCGCAAAAATTTCTTCGACAAGCGGTTCGCTGCTTCCTGATTTGAAGAAGCGGATGCGCCCGGACCCTGCATCAACGGTCGCGGTCAATTTTCCATTCACCAAGCCGCGCGGAGTCTTCTTGGACAGAAATTTTGGCGGAAGATTTTTTTCGGCGGCAGCAAGCTCCAGTCGCGCAGCGGCATTTCTGGAAGGGTGGTGGCGCGGACGCGGATGGAATCTTTGCCCCACGGCTCGACCCAGACGGTTTGTTCTTTCAAGCGCCAGATCGAGGCGCGCGCCGGCCTGTTGAAAGTTGGATACGTTTGCTTCACGGATTGAGGCAAATCATTATCTCATTCGGGAAATTCCACGCCAGCAAATGTTTTTTGCCGGATGATCGGGGAGGATGGCTCTCGGTTGTCTCACCCCTCATCCTTGATCCTTCTCCCCGTTAAGAGGAGAAGGAAAAACGGCGTCCTAGCCGGTGTTTCAATAGAATCAAGCTTCTTTCATTTTGTCGGGAAACGGCCCGAATTTCTCCGCTGAGTCGTCCGCCCGGTCGTAAATATTCTTGCCGTCCTGGAGAAACGGCGTGGCCATCGCCCATGGTTTGCCGTCGGGACGTTTGATGGGCGCGCCGCTGTATTGCGGCAGATAAACGCGGCGCATCCGGTTGGTCTTGTTCGGCCCGCTGCGATGAAAAACGTAGCTGTCGAACGCCACGATGCTGCCCGCCGGGACGATCAACGGGTCGCCGGGGTCGCTGCCGGTGTAGCCGATCAGGTCGTTCGAGCCTTCCTCTTTGAAATGGTCAATGATTTTGTCGCGGGTGCCGGCGCGCGAGTGCGGCAAAATATAAACCGTGCCGTTCTCCTCGTTCACCGCGTCGAGCGTACACCAGCAGGTGACGTAAGGCTTGTGATTGGTCGTGGGGTCATACCATTTCACATAGCCGCTGTCCTGATGCCAGGAAAATTTCATCCCCTGCTCCGCGCCTTTGACAACCCATTGCTCGTGAAACAATTGCGCTTCTGGCCCCACGGTCGCTTCCGCCACCTGCGCCATCAGGTCGCTGAAGATGAATTGCCACAGCCGATTGCTCAGGCGATAACGGTTGTTGATGAAATAACGTTTGCCGCGATGGGTGATGCCTTCGGTCTGCACGCCTTTGGCGTCCATGATCGAGTCGTAGTAGCCGAGGTAGTAGGAGCATTCCTCCCGCAACATTTCGAGCATGTCGGGCGGAATGACGCCCGGCAAAATCATGTAGCCTTCATTTTTGTAAAGTTCGCGTTGATCGCTGGGAACAATCCTTTTCATGCGGCCAGCTTACATTTTGTCCCGGCAAAATACTTCTCATTTTGCATCGATTTGTTATCATTTTTTGTCGCATGCGCCAACGCCTCGAACTGCCAAAGGAATTGGGCGGTAATCTCTGGTATTACCGCAACCACGGTCGCATTCATGCGATGCACCATCACGCCGAATTGGAATTCAATCTCGTTACGCAGGGGAACGGATTGTATCTGCTCGAAAACCGCAAATATGAGATCCGGCGTGGCGATCTCCTTTGGCTGTTTCCAGCCCAGGAACATGTGTTGATTGAGCAGACCCTCGATTTGGAGATGTGGATCGGTGTTTTCAAGCCGCAGGCGGTCCGCCGGGCGGCCACGGATGCGAACACAAAAGTTTTGCGGCAGGCCAACCCGGCGGGCGAATACTGCCGCCGCCTCCCGCAAATCGAACTGACCCGCCTTGAGGAATTGTTCGCAGAAATTGTCGCTTGGCCGAATGGCGCCGGCCTGTTCAATGCCGGATTGGATTATGCCCTGCTCGCCGCCTGGCAGCACTTCGAGCACGCCGCCGGTCGCGAGTGTTACCGATGTACATCCCGCCGTTGAACGTGCCGCGCGGCTCATCCGCAATGAAAGCACCACCCTGGGCCTGGATGAGCTGGCGCGCCGGGCCGGTTTGAGCGCGCATCGTTTAAGCCGTTTGTTCAAGCAACAAACCGGCATTGCCCTCGTGGATTTTCGCAACCGCCAACGCATCGAAAAATTTCTCCAGCTTTACGGCGCGGGCCAGCGGCGCACCATGCTGGATTCCGCGCTCGACGCCGGTTTCGGAAGCTATGCCCAATTTCACCGGATCTTCAAACGTGTCACGGGTCGTTCTCCGGGGAAATATCGCAAATTGCTCTAAACGCCTCGCCGAATGACCTTCTTCCACAGCCGTGCAATCTCCCCGCGAACGATTTTGGCGTCGTCCCAACTGTTTGGAAAGGCGGAGAGCGCATAACCTCCTTCGACCGGGCCAAGCTCCGGGCAGATGAAGATTTCCCGGTCCGAATTTTTGTTTCCTGCCAGCCAGCATTTCAACAATGCTTCGGCAAACGGAAGCCAGTCTTTGAATTCCGGTGTCGGCTTTCCCTTCCCATCCGTAATTGGCACCTGTATATGGTGTCCATTGAACGGGCGAAAATGAAATTGTTGGGCGCGCTGCATCAAGTCAGGACGTATTAGCAGTCGTTTTACAAAATTCTCAGGCGCCAGATGCTTCACGACGGCGAAATGTGAGAAGTCCCATGAAATCGGCAGCAATTCTCCTGTCGCTTTTTGGTAGGCGTCTGCCAGTTGATACGTTTTCTCGGGCGTTTCCGTGCAAGTGCCGCGATGCGATTCGACGGCTGGTTCCAGTCCCAGGCGTTTCCCTTCGCGATTCAACGCCAGCGCCAATTTCAATGATTCCGGCGTTAGCACTTCGTCGCCGCCCAATTGCACATTGACGTGCTTCGCGCCAAATTTTTTCAGGTCCGCAAGCAGGCGGGGAAATTCCTTTGCCTTTCCAGACGACATGCCGCCCACAAAGATCAGGTCGTGCCGTTTACAGCCCTCGTGCAACTCCCGGCTGCCCGCCCAGCAAACCCCGTCGAAGCCGGACGCCTTGATCGCGCGCAATTTTTTATCAAGCGACCACTCGCGCTTCGTCGAAGGATGACCCATGAACGTCCAAAGATTGGCGATGTGACGCAAGATCGCCATGGCTTATGGCGCGACTGCCGCTTTGCCTTTCAGGAATAAGATTCTTCCCATGATTTTAAAGATCAGGTTTGTTGGCGGCCAGAAGGCCTTCTAAAATTTCACGCGGCACCCTTAGCGCGGTGCCGTGCTTATGGCCCACCGGGAAAGAAACTTCGCTGGTGATGTCCTCGAACGTCTTGAAATCGCGCGTTCGGGCCGCCCCGTAGATTTTTTTGCGATAGGCGTCATAATAGATCACCCAATCATCGCCGATTTTCAAGGCACAAGGACCTTCCGAAAATCTGTCTGTAAACGGTTTTGAGATTTTTCCCCACGGTCCAAGCGGCGATCCTGCGAATGCCACCCGCAGTTGCATGTTCGTACGCGAATTGTCCTTGCAGACCAAAACATAGCGGTTGCCATCTTTCAAGATAAACGGATCAATCACGTTGAAACCCGGATCGAAAAATAATTTCTCCGGCGTGAAATCAACGAAATCGCGCGTCGTCGTGTAATACAAGCGGTTGTTGTTATTGTGCGGCTCAATTTTGTCTGGAAACCGCCCGGGGATGGTCGAGGCCCAGGTGATGATAAAATCCTGCCGGTTGGTGTCATAAAAAAGTTCCGGCGCCCACACATTCACGGTCGTTGGTTCATTGGTCATCACCGGGACAAATTGTTGGTCCGACCAATGGATCAGGTCTTTTGAACTGGCACAACCGAAACCGCGGTCGCCGTGCCAGGCGCACGTCCAAACCAGGTGATAGGTTCCATCCGGCCCGCGTTGCAGGCTTGGGTCCCGGAACACCTTGTTCGTACCCACGTTCGCCTCCAGAAATGTTCCCGGCACGTTCGTCCAGTGAAAACCGTCAAAGCTGTAGAGGAAGCGGAGATATTTCTGGTCGGCATCGTGGAATGAAGTAAACAAAAAAACCTGGTCATCTCCGGCCGCCTGAGCGCGCACCGGACAGAACATGGCGATCAACATAAACATCGCCAGCCAAGCCAGCCACGGAAGGTTCGCCGTCTTCATTGGGTTTCTCCGTTCCATTGGAATGTCCCGCCTTTCTTTAAGGTGATCTCACGCGTCGTTTCTCCATAACTGATTTTGCACGGCGCGCCAAGCAGGCTGTGGATTGTGGCCGAAACCAATTTTCCGTTTTGCCATTGTTCGTCCACTTCAAACCCGTCGCGCGCCCGCAGTCCTTTCACACTGCCGTTCGGCCATTCGGACGGCAACGCCGGGAGCAGTTCGATTTCACCGTCCTGTGATCGCAATAGCATTTCGCAGATGCCTGCGGTGATCCCGAAGTTACCGTCGATTTGCATGGGCGGATGCAGCCCGAAAAGGTTCGGGCAGGTGTTCCGGTCATAGAACAGTTGTTGCAACATGCGGTGCGCGTCTTCGGCATCATCCAATCGCGCATACAGGGCAGTGCGCCATGCAAATGACCACTCTCGAACGTCGCTGTCTGGCGAGATTCCGCGGGCATTGAGTGTCACCTTGGCCGCCGCCGCCAGGGATGGGGTCCTTTGCAGGCTGATCTGGTCGCCGGGATAGACTGCGAACAGGTGCGAAGTGTGCCGATGATGGTCGTTCGGCGTGTCCAACTCCGGATATTTTGGATTGTGCTGCTCGTGCATCCACTCGAGCAATTGCCCCCAACTGCCGATCCCCGGTGTCGCCAGCCGGTCACGCATTCCGGCGATCTTGTCGCGGTAACTCTTGTCCACACCGAGCGCGTCGGCGGCCTGGACATAATGGTTGAACAGGTCCCACACGATTTCCTGGCTGTAACTGACACCGTCCTCGACCGGACCATGCTCCGGAGACCACGCATGCGGCACGACCAGCCTGCCGTCCGGCAACTGCTTCAGGTGGTCTTCCCAAAATTGGCAGACCTCTTTCAAGTAGGGATAAGCCGTTCGCGCGAGAAATTTCTTGTCGCCGGTGAAGGCGTAGTGTTCCCAGAAATGCCATGCGTACCATGCATTGGCCGTATCGTCCCATTTCCAGCCCATCCCGCCGTAAATATTATGCGAAGTGCGGATGGCAAAACCGCGTCTGGCAAACTGTCCATCCGGCGTCTTGAATTCTGCGTCCGATTGCGTCGCTTTGCGCCAGGCCGGCAATTGGCTGTCCACCAGGTCAAAGAAAGGAACCGCGCATTCCGACAGGTTCGCCGGTTCGGCGAGCCAGTAATTCATCTGGATATTGATGTTCGCGTGATAATCCGAGTGCCAGGGCGGATTATTGCTGTCGTTCCAAAGGCCCTGCAAATTGGCGGGCAAACCGCCCGGCAGTGAGCACGAAATCAAAAGATAACGGCCATACTGGAACAACAACTCCTCCAGTTGCGGGTCCACTGTTTCAGCCGCCTGGACTTTGCGCTCGTTCGTCGGCAGTCCGCTTTGTTCGGGAGACGATGGCCCCAGGTCAAGCGTGACCCGGTCGAATAGCGAATGAAAATCCTTCTCATGAGCGGCCTTCAGCGCCCCGTAACCTTTCGCCGCGGCCTTCCTGGTTTTCTTCGCAATCAGTGAGCGCGGGTCTTTGCCGTGAAAATGCTTCGCGTAATTGAACGTGTAATCTGTGCCGGCACCGATGATTAGTGTCAGGCTGTCGCAATTCGTGAACTCATACGTTGAACCGTTCGCCTGTGCTGAGCCGCCACTGGCAACGACCGCCAGTTGCGCAGTATATTTTAACCCGTTGGTCAGCGTTCCCGAAAACGAAAGTCCGTTCTTTTCCGCCATTGTTTCCGCACCGTGGGAATCGTTCAATTCAATGCTGCCGCTATAACTGCCGGGGTGGTCCGCCGTGAGATGCGCCACGAGCACTCCATCGGGATGGCTGCAAAAGTATTCCCGCGAGTATTTTATTCCGTTGACCACATAGGTCACGTGCGCCAGCGACTCACCGATGTCCAGGTCGCGGTAATAGTTGGAAACCGTTTCCTGGTCCGGCAAATTGACAATGAGTTCTCCCAACATTTGATACGCGCCCATCGTATTATAATCGCCCGATGGATTTTCATCCCCAGTCCAGAGGCTGTCATCGTCCAGGACAATCCGTTCCCGCCCCGGCCCGCCAGCGATCAGTCCGCCCATCTGCCCATTGCCGATGGGCAGTGCCTGGTTGATGAAGGGCGATGCTTTCCCCCCCCCAAGGCTAAGAGTGGGCGCGCTTTTGTTTGTAACCGTCACTGGCATCGGCACCAGGCCGGCTGGTTGCTGGTACCAAAGAACCAGTTGGCTGGCAAACACAGCGGACTTTATGCAACAAAATTGCCACGATGACGATGACTCTCTTCATCTTTCGGATCCTGTTGACGCGCCATCGGCGACCGGGCAGCCAGACCGACATTTCGGACGGACCGCGATTTTGCCAGACGCTATAGGGAATGAATTTTACTTTGATCGGCTTAAAACTATCAGATTGAAATTGACGATAACTTCGCTGTTCCAGCCCGGTTCCAGCCGTGCCAGCGCCGTGCCTTGGAGGACACGATGCCATCCAGCACCTGCTGGATGGCATCGTGGTCCTCCAAGGCACGGCGCTGGCACGGCTGGAACCGGGCTGGAACAGCAAATTGTATCGTCAATTTCAATCTGATAGTTTTAAGCCGATCAAAGTAAAATTCATTCCCTATAGCGTCTGGCAAAATCGCGGTCCGTCCGAAATGTCGGTCTGGCTGCCGGTCGCCGATGGCGCGTCAACAGGGTCCGAAAGATGAAGAGAGTCATCATCATCGTGGCAATTTTGTTTGCCGTAAAGTCCACTGTGTTTGCCAGCCAACTGGTTCTTTGGTACCAGCAACCAGCCGGCCTGGTGCCGATGCCAGTGACGGTTACAAACAAAAGCGCGCCCACTCTTAGCCTTGGGGGGGGAAAGCATCGCCCTTCATCAACCAGGCACTGCCCATCGGCAATGGGCAGATGGGCGGACTGATCGCTGGCGGGCCGGGGCGGGAACGGATTGTCCTGGACGATGACAGCCTCTGGACTGGGGATGAAAATCCATCGGGCGATTATAATACGATGGGCGCGTATCAAATGTTGGGAGAACTCATTGTCAATTTGCCGGACCAGGAAACGGTTTCCAACTACTACCGCGACCTGGACATCGGTGAGTCGCTGGCGCACGTGACCTATGTGGTCAACGGAATAAAATACTCGCGGGAATACTTTTGCAGCCATCCCGATGGAGTGCTCGTGGCGCATCTCACGGCGGACCACCCCGGCAGTTATAGCGGCAGCATTGAATTGAACGATTCCCACGGTGCGGAAACAATGGCGGAAAAGAACGGACTTTCGTTTTCGGGAACGCTGACCAACGGGTTAAAATATATGCGCAACTGGCGGTCGTTGCCAGTGGCGGCTCAGCACAGGCGAACGGTTCAACGTATGAGTTCACGAATTGCGACAGCCTGACACTAATCATCGGTGCCGGCACAGATTACACGTTCAATTACGCGAAGCATTTTCACGGCAAAGACCCGCGCTCACTGATTGCGAAGAAAACCAGGAAGGCCGCGGCGAAAGGTTACGGGGCGCTGAAGGCCGCTCATGAGAAGGATTTTCATTCGCTATTCGACCGGGTCACGCTTGACCTGGGGCCATCGTCTCCCGAACAAAGCGGACTGCCGACGAACGAGCGCAAAGTCCAGGCGGCTGAAACAGTGGACCCGCAACTGGAGGAGTTGTTGTTCCAGTATGGCCGTTATCTTTTGATTTCGTGCTCACGGCTGGGCGGTTTGCCCGCCAATTTGCAGGGCCTTTGGAACGACAGCAATAATCCGCCCTGGCACTCGGATTATCACGCGAACATCAATATCCAGATGAATTACTGGCTCGCCGAACCGGCGAACCTGTCGGAATGCGCGGTTCCTTTCTTTGACCTGGTGGACAGCCAATTGCCGGCCTGGCGCAAAGCGACGCAATCGGACGCAGAATTCAAGACGCCGGATGGACAGTTTGCCAGACGCGGTTTTGCCATCCGCACTTCGCATAATATTTACGGCGGGATGGGCTGGAAATGGGACGATACGGCCAATGCATGGTACGCATGGCATTTCTGGGAACACTACGCCTTCACCGGCGACAAGAAATTTCTCGCGCGAACGGCTTATCCCTACTTGAAAGAGGTCTGCCAATTTTGGGAAGACCACCTGAAGCAGTTGCCGGACGGCAGGCTGGTCGTGCCGCATGCGTGGTCTCCGGAGCATGGTCCGGTCGAGGACGGTGTCAGTTACAGCCAGGAAATCGTGTGGGACCTGTTCAACCATTATGTCCAGGCCGCCGACGCGCTCGGTGTGGACAAGAGTTACCGCGACAAGATCGCCGGAATGCGTGACCGGCTGGCGACACCGGGGATCGGCAGTTGGGGGCAATTGCTCGAGTGGATGCACGAGCAGCACAGTCCAAAATATCCGGAGTTGGACACGCCGAACGACCATCATCGGCACACTTCGCACCTGTTCGACTTTATCCCGGCGACCAGATCAGCCTGCAAAGGACCCCATCCTGGCGGCGGCGGCCAAGGTGACACTCAATGCCCGCGGAATCTCGCCAGACAGCGACGTTCGAGAGTGGTCATTTGCATGGCGCACTGCCCTGTATGCGCGATTGGATGATGCCGAAGACGCGCACCGCATGTTGCAACAACTGTTCTATGACCGGAACACCTGCCCGAACCTTTTCGGGCTGCATCCGCCCATGCAAATCGACGGTAACTTCGGCATGACCGCAGGCATCTGCGAAATGCTATTGCGATCACAGGACGGTGAAATCGAACTGCTCCCGGCGTTGCCGTCCGAATGGCTTCCAATGGCAGTGTCAAGGACGGCGGCGCGCGACGGGTTTGAAGTGGACGAACAATGGCAAAACGGAAAATTGGTTTCGGCCACAATCCACAGCCTGCTTGGCGCGCCGTGCAAAATCAGTTATGGAGAAACGACGCGTGAGATCACCTTAAAGAAAGGCGGGACATTCCAATGGAACGGAGAAACCCAATGAAGACGGCGAACCTTCCGTGGCTGGCTTGGCTGGCGATGTTTATGTTGATCGCCATGTTCTGTCCGGTGCGCGCTCAGGCGGCCGGAGATGACCAGGTTTTTTTGTTTACTTCATTCCACGATGCCGACCAGAAATATCTCCGCTTCCTCTACAGCTTTGACGGTTTTCACTGGACGAACGTGCCGGGAACATTTCTGGAGGCGAACGTGGGTACGAACAAGGTGTTCCGGGACCCAAGCCTGCAAAAACGTGGGCCGGATGGAACCTATCACCTGGTTTGGAC